>CAVXPE010000021.1:0-55296 GCA_963763545.1 Bryobacterales bacterium | reverse complement strand
AAATTGGTCAAGTATCGCTGCGCCATCCGTAATCCACTAATACGACCAGCTTGTCGCATTCGAGCGCGATGGTTCTATAGCGAAACCTCCTCATTGTTCCTGAACCGGCGATCGTCGGTCACAGATTTTGAAAATAATTTTTAATCCTCTGCGGCCAAAGCACTTAACTTCAGTTTTCATGCCTTCCACACCCCCAGAAATTTGGAGCCCTCCTGTTAATCTGGAATTAGAAGGGCTGCCGGCGCGATTCGCGCCTCAGGCAGCCCTTTTATTTTTGATACGAACAGGAGAAACGAAGAATGTCTACCCCAGCTCAAATCGCCGCCAACCAGCAAAACGCGCAACGTTCAACGGGCCCAACCACCGACGCAGGCCGCCAAATCGTCGCCGCGAACGCAGTCAAACATCAACTCACAGGAAAAGGCGACCCCGCCCTCCCCGGCGAAAAGGAAGCCGTCGCCAAACACGTGGAAGGCTATATTCAGGCCTACGCCCCGGTCGGCGTCCCTGAGCGGACTTTGGTTATCAACATCGCCCGAAATTACTGGCGCCAGCAACGCGCCCATGATATGGAAGATGCTCTCTTCACTAAAATCATGCTCGGGCAATCGGACGAGGCCCTTGACCCCGCCTCCCTCCTCGCCGATGCATGGCTCGACCCGAAGCAAGGCATGAAAGCCGTAGCGCTCTACGCCACCCGCATCCAGCGCGCCATCGAAAAGAACACTGCCGAATTGAAAGAGCTGCAGGCCCAGCGAAAATCCGCATACGCCAAAGCCGAAGCGGAAGCAATCTTACTCACGCAACTCGCCCATGCCAAAGGCCAAACGGCGGAGGCCGCCAAAGACTTCCCGCCTCCCGAACTCTGCGGTGGCTTTGTTTATTCACTGACCGAAATCGCTCGCGTCATCGGTCGCATGGCCCGCCTGGAAGAGGCCAAGGCCCGCTTCATGGCTGCGTAGGACAGGCTTCCAGCCTGTCCAGCTAGTTTCCACGCAGCCCTGTTCCAGCAGCACGGCGCCGACTCCCTCGCCGCAAGGCCTACGGAGCCCCGGCCCACGGATCTTTGACAACTTAACCACTTACTCGCTGCCCCGCGCTCGTAGTGTCTCTCGGCCACCCGCGTCGTCTTCGCTGGTGGCCGCCCGCCGGTAGGCCCACACGCCCACCGCGTTGAGCGCCAGCACGACGCCCACTACCTTGGCGGCAAACACGAGAGGATGCGCGACCTCCAGCACCGGAACCGCGTCCATCGCTACCGCGGCCACCGTCACCGCCGCCGCGGCGAATACGCTCACGCGCAGCCACGAGGGAGCGCCGCGCTGGCGCGCCACCACCGCGAACATCGCCAAATAATAAATGCCACAGCACGCCATCGCGGCCGCAATCAGGATCTGGTTCGCTTCCTGCTCGCCCACCTGCCCCAAGCTTGCGGCGCCGAGGATCACGCAGATCGCCGACACCGCCGCCAGCGACCGCACCGGCGTGCGGTATTTCGGATGCAAAGCGCTGAAGCGCGCCGGGAATAATCCATCCCATCCAGCGACCATCGGCAGTCGCGAGACTTGCGCCACGCATGCCACCGTCTGCGTGAAGTAGGCGAAGAGCAGCGCGAGAATCGACGCGCCGCCCAGCGCCGAAGCGAGCGCCGACGAATGCAAGGCGATACCCAGAATCTGTGGAACCGGCGCGATAAGATCGGCCTTGTCGAGCGGGACATAAGCCAGCATTCCGCACGTGCCCAAAATATAGAGCAGCGCAATTCCCGGTCCGGCGATCCACACCGAGCGAGCGATATTGCGCTCTGGGGTGTGGCATTCGCCGGCAAAGATAGCCACCTGCTCGAACCCGCTCAGGGCATTCAACGCCATTTTGGTAAACAGGTTCAGCGTCGCGAGCGTCATCGCCGGCCACGCGAAGGCGATCACGGGTTGGGGCGTGGGCGCGCCGCTCACCACGCGCGCAACGAACAGCGCAATCACCAGCAGGTAGAGCCCGATGATCAGCGCGCCGCCGGCTCCGGTGAACCATCGCGCCAGGTGCAGGCCGCGCACGTTGACGAGAAATACTAGAAGGAAGAACGCAACATTCATCGCGATCAGCAGCGGCTTATTCTCGTTCATCCATTGGTAGCGCGGGCCCAACAGGTAAGCGATGCTATTCACCGCTACCGAACCGCTGTTCGCATAAAACAGGATAAACAGGAACGCGTAGTTCCATCCGGCTTGAAAACCGGCGGCAGGAGAGATGCCGATCTTCACCCACTGATAAACGCCCCCTTCGAGCGGCATACGGCGGCTGAGGTAAATTACCGTACCTGCCAGCGGCAGATAAAACAGCGGAATGGCCGCGAGCCACAACCATACGTGCGCGCCGCCAACTTTGGCCGCATAACCGATCCACGGCAAGCCGACAATTAGCAACACTTGCAACAAAGCCAGATCGCCCAATCGCAATTCGCGCGAGAGAGACGCGCTGTGCGCTTCCGCGCGAGCGATCTGTTCTTCGTCGGCCGGAGCCATACCGCGCACAGAGTACCACGGACTGCGTCCGGACGAGGCGGCCGTCCGGAATTTCATTGACACGCCGGTGTTTTTGCGGTTACGATAGCTGAAATTCTTCTGCGACGCTTTACGGTTAGTTGGCACTTTTAAAGGGGGGTACATCTATCATGCGTTCGCTTTGGGGGACCGTCTCCACAATTGTCCTGCTCGTGGCATGCTTTGCTACGGGACTATTAGCTCAATCGTCTTCCATCACGGGAAGCGTCACGGATCCAACGGGCTCCGTAATTCCAAACGCCAATATCGCCATAACCAACCTGAACACCGGCGCGGACCGCACTGCGACCGCCGATGCGCAAGGGCAGCTACACCATTGAGCAGGTGCCGCCGGGATTTTATAAGGTCACGGCGAAAGCTCCGGGGTTTGCCGATCTTATCGTAAACAGAGTCGAGTTGCTGGTAAATGAGCCGGCCACGTTGGACCTCAAATTTGCCAAGGTAGGCAGCACGACCGAAACGGTCCAGGTTACGGCGTCGGCGGTTCAGGTGAATACCACGGACGCTTCGCTGGGCAACGCGATCGATACCAACGCGATCATCCAGATGCCGTGTTACGCCCGCAATGTGGTCAGCCTGCTGGCGTTTCAGCCCGGCGTGACCAGCTACAGCTCCAACGGCATCGGTCGGCGTCGAACGATGGCGCGGTCAATGGCGGCAAGCCCGACCAAGGCTACGTCACGCTCGATGGCGCGGACGTGATACGATCAGAACGCTCGCACCGCCTTTACCAGCGTGCTTGCGCGTCACTCTCGATTCAGTCGAAGAGTTCCGCACCACCACCACCAACGGCGACGCGGCCACCGGGCGCGGTTCCGGCGCGGATGTCCAATTGGTGACCAAGTCCGGAACCAACACGTTTCACGGCTCGGCTTATGAATACCGCCGCGGGACCGAGACGGCCTCCAATACGTTTTTCAATAACCAGGCCGGCATTGCCGAGTCGCTCCTCTGCTGATCAACATCTTCGGCGGATCGGCCGGCGGCGCCGTCAAGAAGAACAAGCTGTTCTACTTCATCAACTATGAAGGACGGCGCGACGCCAGCGCGAGCAGCGCGAACCGCACCGTTCCCACCGCAAACCTGCGGGCGGGAATCGTCGGTTATCACCAACGCCAGCAGCCAGGTTGTCAATCTCACGGCCGCGCAGGCGCAAACCATCGATCCGGCCGGCATCGGAGTCAATCAGGCCGCGCTGAAGCAGATGCAGACCATGCCGTTGCCGAATAACAACACTGGTGGGCGATGCCATCAACACCGCAGGGCTATAGCTTCAACTCTCCCGCACATAACGTTCAGAACACTTATATCTCGAAGCATCGATTACCACGCCGAACGATAGGAACTCGCTGTTCATTCGCGGCAATCTGCAGAATGATTGGGCGAACAACGGCTCGCCTCCAATTTCCCGGGCTTCCGTCGAACTCCGTGAGCCTGGCGAACAGCAAGGGCCTGGCGGCCGGCTGGACTGACGTGATCACTCCCAATCTGGTGAGCACGCTGCACTACGGGTTCACACGGGCCGGAACGCAGACTACCGGCGTCCTGACCAGCAACTACGAGTGGTTCCGCAACATCAGCACTCCCTACGGCACCACTACGGGAACGGCGCGCATCATTCCGGTGCACCTGATTGGCGAAGATATGTCCTGGAATCACGGCGCGCACAACATCCGGTTCGGCGGCAACTTCCGCAACATTTCGAACGAGTCGCAAAGCTACGCCAACTCCTATAGCTCCGCCAGCTCGAATCCTTCCTGGCTCACCGGTTCGGGTAACGACCTGCTGCCCGCAACTCTGGGCGTTTCGAGCGGCTTCAAACAGAATTACGAATACGCGATGGCGGCGGTGCTGGGACTGGAAGCGCAGGGCACGGCGGACTATAACTATCAAGTGAACGGCACGGTGCTGCCCTTCGGAGCGCCCGTCGCCCGCAATTTCGCAAATCGGGAAACCGAAATGTACGCGCAGGACACCTGGAAGGTCACGCGCGAACTCACCATCACCGCGGGCATTCGCCTGGGCCTGGAGCCGCCGGTGCACGAAGTCAACGGGCAGCAGGCCTCCACGAATATTCCGCTCGCGTCCTGGCTGGGCGCGCGCGCGAACTTTGCCGAACAAGGTTTGTCGCAGCAGAACGCGGGCCTGATCGATTTCATTCCGTTGAGCCAAGGGACGGCCATGTATCCCTTCCACAAGAACTTCGCGCCGCGCCTGGGCATCGCGTATTCGCCGAGCGGCACGAGCGGCATTTCGAAGTTGCTCTTCGGCGGTCCCGGCAAGACCTCCATCCGCGCCGGCGCCGGCATGTACTACGATCTGATCGGCCAGCCGCTGGCCCAGACGTTCAGCTCCACCACGCCTGGATTGTCGCAGAGCTTTTCGAATCCCGCGAACGTCCTGACCTCCGCCCAGGTTCCGCGCTACACCACGTTTTACGCCGTTCCGGCTGCCATCGTGCCGCCGGCGCCGGCGGGCGGACTGCCGTTGATTTATCCCTACGGCGCCGGCCAGTCGGGGTCGTTCGCGATCACCAACAGCATCGACTCGCAGTTGGCCGCGCCCTACACGATAACCTCGATTTCACCATCGGCCGCGAACTGGCCAGCGGCTTCTTCTTGCAGGTGTCCTATGTCGGGCGTTTCTCCAAGCACTCGCTGGTCAATCGCGATCTGGCCATGCCGACCAATCTGGTGGACCCTGCATCCGGGCCAGACCTACTTCCAGGCCATGACGACCTTGATGACGACATCGACTTCGACGGCTACACCCCGCTACCATCCCGCAGATCCCGTTCTTCAACAATATGTGGCCCGGGGCCGCGGGGAACGGAATGACGCCGACCCAGGTGTGGGCCAACGATTACATCAACAACAGCGCCACCGGCGACGCCACCAACACGCTGAACAACGCCGATAATGCGTCCAACTGCATTAACGGCGGCCCCACCACTTTCACATCCAAAGGCGCTGTGAGCCACATCGCCTGCGGGAAATATGGCCCGTGGATGGTCTTCAATCCCCAGTTCTCGGCCCTTTCCGCGTGGAGTTCCATCGGGATGGGCGATTACCATGCCCTGCAGGTGACCCTCCGCAAGCGCCTCAGCTTCGGACTGCAATTCGACCTCAACTACACCTGGTCGAAGTCGATCGACCTTGGATCGGCCCAGGAAAACGGCGGCTCCTTCAGCGGCTTCATTCAAAACACCTTGAACCCCAGCCAGAAGAGGGCCGTTTCCAACTACGATACGACGCAACAGGTCAACTGCCTACGGCGTCTATGAGCTGCCGTTCGGCCGCGGTAGGAAGTTCGGGACCAGCATGAACAAGATCCTCGACGCGTTCGTCGGCGGTTGGCAGCTCAGCCGGCAATTACCGGCAGACTTCCGGCCTTCCTTATAGCGTGGGCAACGGACAGCGGTGGCCCACCGATTGGGAAGCTGACCGCCACTCGCCACTCCCATCCGGCGATTCCCGTCACGCATGACCATGAACGCCACCGGCATCAAGGGCGGCGGTCCGAATCTCTTCACCAACCCGCTCACCATCGTGACCGGGCCCGGAAGCAGCCCGGCCAATATGGACTCTTCATCGAGACTCTCGCCGGCCAATCGGGGCTTCGCAACAACATCCGCGGCTTCGGTTTCTTCAACATCGACACCGGTCTCTACAAGGTGTTCACGATGCCCTACGAACATCATCAGCTCCAGTTCCGGTGGGAGACGTACAACATGACGAATTCGGCGGTATTTAGCGGTCCTTGTCTCACCGACAATCGTCCACCACCTTCGGCAAAGTTCGGAACACGCTGACGTCGCCGCGGCAGATGCAGATCGCCGGCCGCTACACCTGGTAGCGCACAGTGCGATAGGCCTCCCGGCCTGTCGACGCGCCGCAGGCGCGGGGTTTTCGTCGGCAGCGGTCGCGCTGAAGCCTTGAACGCCTCCGGTCCACCCACCGGAGGCGCGCTTTCTCTATCATAGAGATTGCCCCGTAAGCGCTCACGCCCTGTTGCGAGCCGGCCACGCCGGCCGCCCCACGCCGTCTCTATCTCTGGATCTCGCTCACGCTAGCTGTCGCCGTCTTCGCCATCTACGCCCAGGTCCGCCACTTCGATTTCACCGGTTACGACGACCCCGAATTCGTCGTCAACAACCTCCATCTCGGCATGGATTGACTCCCTCATCGATCGCCTGGGCATTCCGGACAGGCTATGGCGCCAACTGGTTCCCGCTGACCTGGCTGTCCTACATGCTAGGCGTCGGTCTCTACGGCTTCGACAGCGGCTGGCATCATCTCACCAATGTCTTCCTTCACGCGATTAACTCCATCTTACTGTTCTTCGTCTTGCGGCGAATGACCGGAGCGCTTTGGCGCAGCGCATTCGTCGCGCTCCTGTTCGCCATCCATCCCCTTCATGTCGAGCCGGTCGCTTGGATCGCGGAACGCAAGGAGGTTCTGAGCGGCCTGTTCTGGTTTCTGTCGATCTGGGCCTACGTTGCTTACGTCAAGCGCCCGCGTTCCGCGGCGTATATTCTCCTGGTCCTGGCGTTTTGCTGCGGACTGATGTCGAAGCCCATGATCGTGACCCTCCCATTCGCGCTGCTGCTGCTGGATTTCTGGCCGCTCGGGCGTTGGAAGACACGCCAGCGCGCCGCCTGATCCTTGAGAAGCCGCCGCTCCTCGCGCTGGCCGCGGCCGCATCGGTGATCACCTTGCTGGTTCAGCAGCGTGCCGGCGCTGTCTCCTCGCCGCGGAAGTCCCGTTCGCCTTTCGCATCGAAAACGCGCTGGTCTCCTATTTGCCTACATTCTCCAGTTCCTCTGGCCGGCGAGGTTGGCAGTGCTGTATCCCTATGCGCCGCATCTGCCTGCCTGGTAAGCGTCGCCGCGGCAGCGGTTCTCACCGCCATCACTGCGCTGGTATTGCCCAGCGCGCGCGGCGGCCCTATCTCGTCACAGGATGGTTCTGGTTCGCCGGCATTCTGGTCCCCGTGATCGGATTGGTGCAGGTCGGCATGCAATCGCGCGCCGATCGCTACATGTATATCCCGCTGATCGGGCTGGCCATGATCGCGGTCTGGGGCCTCGCCGAAGTCGCTGGCCGCCGCGCGGCGTCGTCCGTGGCGGCGCTCGCGCTCGCCACTTGCTGCGCCTACGCCGCCGTGGCATGGTCCAACGCGGCTTACTGGCGAGACACCGTCACGCTGTTCCGCCACACGATCGAGGTCACCCATGACAACTGGGCCGCGATCGGCCATACTCAGCCAAGCGCTTCTCAGCGCCGAACCGCGTGGATGAAGCCATGCCCTACATCGCCGAGACGCTTCGCCTGCGCCCCAATCTCGCCGAAGCGCACATCAATTTCGGCGCGGCCTTGAGCAAGCGCGGCGACTTCGACGCCGCCGTGGCGCAATATCGCAAAGCGCTCCACTTGGACCCGGATAATCCCGACGCACAGGAAGGCCTCGGCGTCATCCTAACCGAAAAGGGTCAGCTCAAGAGGCGCTCGCGCATCTCGACGCGGCCGAGAAGGCATGCCCGGAGACGCGAACAAGCACTACAATCTCGGCCGCCTTACGGCCTCGCCGGCCATCCCGACTTGGCCGCCGCGAGTTCGCCGAGGCCGTGCGATTGCAGCCGGAAGATGCCTCGGCCTATTTCAACCTGGGCACTGCCCTTGCCGCGCAGGATCGATTCTGCCGAAGCTGCCGACCAGTTCCGCGAGGCGCTGCGCCTGAAGCCCGATTACGTCGCCGCGCGCTTCAACCTGGCCAGCGCCCTGGCCAACTTGGAGCTTGGACGAGGCCATCGGCGAGTTTCAAGAGGTTCTGCGCACGCAGCCGGATTTCCCGGGGCCGCCCAGGCGTTGGAAGCTTGCCTCGAAATGAAGAAGAACACGGCCCACTAACCGCTTCATCTCGCGCACAGTCTAACCGGTACGATTCTATGAAACATGCGGCCCCCATCCTTCCTTTGTTGGCCATCGGCCTTTCGCCCAGCCGCTCACGTTCGAAACAGCGTCGATTAAGCCAACACCTCCTGGCGCGCACAACAGCGTAATCGCACCGCTGCCCGGCGGCGGCTTGAACGCGAAGGCATCGCCTGAAAAACCTCATCATGTGGGCGTTTGACGTACAGGATTATCAGATCTCAGGCGGACCACCCTGGGTTGATTCCGCAGCCCTGGACTATTCTCGCCAAACCGGCGCCACCCACAGCAGGGAATCCACCCGATGGACCAGTCGAATATGAAAAGATGAATGCCGCGCAGCAGGCGCAATATATGCAATCGGTCCGCGAACTGACGTCGGTCCCTGCTGCCGAGCGCTTTCAGCTGGTATTGCGGCATGAAAAGCGGGAACAGACCGCATACGTCCTTACCGTGGCGAAAAGCGGCCCGAAGATGAAGGATCGGCCGCCGGAATGATCAGGCGCAGCAACGGCGAGATTCTCAGCAAAGGATCACAGATGGGAAGCTTCGTCCGATTTCTGGCAGTCGATCTTGCGTCGTCCGGTCACCGATGCGACCGGGCTCACGGGGATCTACGAGTTCGCTTCGATATGGACACCGGACCGGCCGGCAAATACCGAGCCCGATGCCGCAACTACACGCGACCCGGCGGGTCCCACTATCTTTACCGCCATCGAAGAACAGCCCGGCCTACTTCTGGAATCGCGGAAGATGCCGGTGGACACATGGTTATAGACCGCGTCGATAAGCCTTCGGATAACTAAATCGGCGCGGCGCTGGCTCCAACGAGCTACCAACTTTTGCATGTTTAACCTCATTTAAGAAGCGCCGTCACGGCTTTTGCGTAACCTTGTCCCCTCATTTGCCCGTCTACCACCCAGTGGCTTCGCGCGCTCGCAGTTTCGCGGCAGCGGCATTAACCGGTTGGCTCGTAGCGGCCTTTAGCGCGTCCGCGCAGCAGACATCGGTTCCACCGTCCGAAACTCCCGTTGGGATGCGGGCCCGGTGATTCCAGCGCCTGTAGCTCCTGTCGTGGTTCCTTTGAACGAAGAGCGAATCATGAAGGTCATCCCCGATTATCAGACGGTGGAGGATTCCTCTAAGCCAGTCGCGCCTATGACCTCCCGGGAAAAGTGGCGCTTAGCGTGGAAGGAGACCATCGATCCGTTCAACATTGCTACAGCCGCCTTCACAGCCGCCGAATCCCAGCGCGGCAATCAGACGCCTAAATATGGCGAGGGTTGGCCAAACTATGGCAGGCGATTCGGTCAGCCGCAATCGGCGATTTCGGCACGCAGAATTTCTTCAGCGCCGGCGTATTCGCCAACCTGCTCCATCAGGATCCGCGCTATTTCCGCAAAGGCCCCATCGCCCCATGGTTCCTCGCATCTCGTATTCCGCGACGCGCTTGTCCAGTCTGCCGCAACGATTCCGGCGCTCCGTATTAAATACTTCTAATCTCTTCGGAATGTCTCTTGGAATCGCGGCTTCCAATGTATACTATCCTTCTGCGAGCCGGAGAGGGACAGTGATGGCGGGCCGGCGTGGAAACCAGCCTCTTCGGCGGCATGACGGGTAACCTTATGTCGCGAATTCTGGCCCGACATATACAGCGGAAGTTTTTCCAAAAGAAATCGAAGAAGTAATTCGGAAATTAATAAGTGATGAGCTGGGAATTCTCTACCCTCTCTTCGCAGCCAGCCCGTCGCGGTCTTGCGTGCGCGCTCCTGGGTCTGGCGGCTGGATTTCTTTTCACGGCCGCCGCAGCCCCGAAGACCCCGGCCGGAACGCCAGTGGAAGCGCGCCTGCTCACGCCTATCTCCTCTACCGCCAAGCCGGGCCTGCAAATTGAAGCCGCGATCGCTACGCCGGTGTGTCCGGGGGGCGACGATGCGTTGGCTGCCGGGGCAATCCTGCGTGGCGTAGTCTCTAAGGTCCATCGCGTAGGAATCGGTCTGATCCACGAAACTGCCGGCATGCATCTCGAATTCAACGAACTGCTGTTGGCGGATGGCAGCGCCTATCCGGTTCAATCGCACCTCACCAGCATCGACAACGCGCGCGAAAGCGTCGATTTTGCATGGCAACGTCCACGGCATCCGCGCCACCGCCACCGTATCCAATCGTATTGGCCAGCATATAGCCTTTCTCGCCTTGGGCCATCCGGCCGCCATGCTGCCGCTTTTGGTGGCTGAGTCCGCCATGTTCCATTTTCCTGAGCCGGAAATCGAGCTGACCCGCGCCGCCGATCTGCATCTCTCTGTGGAGTTCCCGCCGGAATGGGGCGAGGTTTCGCGTTGCGCGGTGCCCCAAGAGATCTCCGAGAGCGATTGGGAAACCTGCGTGACTTGGTCCGCATCCCTGCCTTACTGGAGTTACTCGAAGCGCCAGCCGCAGCCGATGGACTTAGTCAATCTCGTGTATGTCGGATCGCAGGATGATATTACGCGTGCTTCACCGCTGCCGGCTGGATGGGATCGCGACCGAATTCGATGCATGCCGCGTCCGCGATCCGCGCCATCGCGGAGGAACACGCGCTTGCCGACGCCCCCATGCGCACGCTGCCGCTTGATGGCGTCGAGCCCGACCTGCAATTGCAAAAGAGCCTCGACACGTTCGCCAAGCGCGATCACCTGCGAATCTGGGCGTGGGACAGAGAGCCGACGGACGTGAGGTACTGGGCCTCGGCCGCGACGCGAGATCTGGCCGCGGGCTTTTCGATACGCCCCTTTGGATTCACGCATCAGATTCAAGACGACGTGGATCTGGAGCGCGATCAGGTAGTCAGCGATCTGTCCTTTACGGGTCGCGTGGATTCGGTGGCTTATCTCGCGGCAGGATACCGTGCGCACATCGGGTGAAATCTATCGCAAGGGCGTTTCCACGGATTCGCGCGTCGCAGTACTTACGCTGAATTCTTGCGAACATCCGAGCCAGGATCTTTCCTCTGTGGAAGACATGCCGCAAGCACCGAAGCTGGTGCGATGGATCTGGCGCTTCACGCTGACGGCGCGCAACCTTCACATGCGCGACAATATCGTATGGAGCAGCGGCGAGGCGGTTCGAATGACGTTCCATGCCGTGCAGGGCTGGCGGCAGGAGCGGAAGAATGAGCGGCACGCCCAGGCGCTCGACGCAAAACTTGCCAGCCGGCGCGACTTGCGCCAGGACTTCGCGATTCTGCGATAGGCCACGGCGTCCCTACTCCGGCTTCTCCGGCCACTTGTGCTTGGGATAGCGCCGCGACAGCTCCTTGCGCACCTGCGGGTACAGTCGCTCCCAGAATCCAGCCAGGTCGCTAGTCATCTGCACCGGCCGCTGATTGGGCGCCAGCAGCCGCACCACCAGCGGCACCTGCGCCGCGCGCCATCGCGGCGTCTCGCGCATGCCGAAGAAATCCTGCAGGCGCGAGGCGATCCACGGCGGCTGGTCCGCCTCGTAATGCACACGCACCTGGCGGCCGCCGGGGAGCCGCATGCTCTCGGGCGCGATCTCGTCCAACAGGCGCGGCCAGGGCGCCGGCGCAGGGCGCGGAATAAGCTGCTTCGCGCGCGGCCGCTTCCAATTCGGCGAAGCTCTTCAGCCCGTGGGCAATGTCCGCGCAAGGCTGCTCCGGCGTCGCCCATGCTAAGCGGCGCCAGCCCCGTGCTGCGCCGCGAAACGCACGCGCTCGAGGAATGCCTCCAGTTCCTCGCGATCCACGAAGCGCGCGATGCCCGCCTCCATCGGCCTTCGTTGCCAGCAGCGCGCCGGCGGCCGCGGGATCGGGCCGCGCCGCGTCTCTTCGATCGCGATCTGGTCGAACATCAGCGCGCTGACGCTTTCCACGCGCTCGGCGGCGCGGTTCCATTCCACCTGCGATTCGCGACACGCTCCGGGAACAGGTCGAGCAGCCACTCCGGCTCGATGCCGCTGGCGATGCGCACCAGCGGCGCTTTCTGATCGCGGCGGAGCCTCGCGCCGGTCCTCCGCCTCCACGGCCACCAGAAACTCGGCTGCGGTCACGGTGCTCGAGGGCGCAAGCTGCGCCGGCGCCTCCGGCGGCCAGTTGCAATTCGCCGCCCTGCCGGCGGCGCGCCACGCGATCGGGAAAGGCCGCCAGCACGCGAGATCAGCAGCGCATCCTCATCGCGCCGCGCCTGCCGCGGCGGATTGACCATGCGGCGCACCTGCCGCACCATCTGCGCGGTGCGCGGCTCCCACGGCGATTCCATCAGCGCCAGCAGATCCGAGCGCGTGGCGTGACGGGCCGCGCCGGCAAGCGTTCGCCGGCGCTGAGCAGCGCCGCCACCGTGCATCCATCCTCCGCCACGCCGCGGCGCCGCGCTTCCACGATCAGCCGCGCCAGACGCGGATGCAGCGGATAGCGCGCCATCTCGCGGCCGGCTAGCGCCTCCGCTGCCCAATTGCCGCAGCAGCTCTCCGCTTGCTCCACGGCCGCGGCGGGCGGCGCGTCCAGCCATTCGAGCGCGTCGAAGCCGCCGGCCCATGGCGTCGCAGCAGCAGCGCCACGGGCGCCAGATCGGCGCGCGCAATTTCGGGAACGTCGTGCGCCGGGCGGCGCACGAAATCCTCCAGGGGATAGAGGCGGATCGCGCGGCCCGGACCGGTGCGGCCCGCGCGGCCGGCGCGCTGATTGGCCGATGCCTGGCTGATGCGCGCCACTTCAAGCGTCGGCAATCCGGACCACGGCGAGTGGCCGGCCACGCGCGCCAGGCCGCTATCGATCACCGTGCTCACGCCGTCGATGGTGATGGAGCTTTCGGCCACGTTGGTGGAGAGAATGATTTTGCGGCGGCGCGCGAGGCGCCACGGCGCGGTCCTGCTCTTCGGGCGATTGATCGCCGTGGAGCGGCAGCAGCAGCCAGCCGTGGCGCTTGGCCAGCGCGGCGCAGGCGGTTTGCGCGCGCCGGATCTCCGCCGCGCCCGGCAGGAAGACCAGCACGTGGCCGGTCGGACCGCGGCCACGCTCCAGCGCGGCGGGCACCTGCTCTTCGAGCGGCGCGGCGGAGTGCGGCGTGTATTCGATCTTCGAGCGGGTATTGCCGGCCTTCGGAGCGCATCACGCGCGCGCCGCCAGAAATTCGCGCCACGGGCGCGGCATCGAGCGTGGCCGACATCGCCACCAGCCGCAGATCGGGCCGCGCGTTGCGCTGCAGGCGGCGCAGCAAGGCCAGCGCGAGATCGCCTTCCAGGTGGCGCTCGTGAAATTCGTCGAGCACCACGGTGGCCACGCGTCGAACGTCGGGTCCGAAAGCAGCCGCGCGTCAGCACGCCTTCGGTGAGGAAGCGCAGCCGCGTGGCGGGCCGGCGACCTCTTCGAAGCGCACCTGGTATCCCACGGTTTCGCCCAGGTTCGCCGCGCTCCGCGGCCACGAAGCGGGCGGCCAGGCGCGCCGCCAGACGGCGCGGTTCCAGCACCAGCACTTCGCGGGTCGAGATCGAGCAGCGCCGGAGGAACGCGCGTGGTCTTCCCGCCCCGGGCGGAGCTTCGATCACAAGATTGTTCGATTCCCGCAGCTTCCGGACGATTTCCGGAATCGAGGAGTCAATGGGAAGCTGCACGTAATCTCATGTTTGCATGGCGGTTATTCGAATATACTGAGGAAGATGCACGGGGTTCCCTGCGCAAGCCAGGGCCTTGGTTTTCGCGCTGGTGCTCACCACTTTCGTCGCCATTGCGTATCTTTCGAATCGGGACTGGCAGGATTACGCGGAGTCGAGACGGAGGGACAGGCAGCTTCGCAGGAATGCGCGTGAACGAACGGCTTCTCGGCTGTGTGCGGATGCGGAGACGGGACAGCGCGGATACTCCTGACAGGCCGCGTCGAATATCTGGGGCCCTATCGGCAGGGCCTGCGGGAATACCTACCGATCTGCACCAACTTCGAGATCGCTGGCAAACCACCCACAGCAGGCGGCCGGGTCGCCAGGTCTTAAGGAGCTGGTTAGCGACAAACTGGCGGAAGTGCGACCGGCAATTGAAGTGCGCGATGCGAAGGGGCCGGCAGCGGCTTTGGCGCTGCGGAGAGCGGCCGCGGAGACAGCTGATGGACGACATCCGCGCGGTTTCGCAGCAGATCGGAGTGGCGGCCGACGAGCAATTGGCTGTTTCCGAAACAGTGTGCAGCGGCACCGGCGAAGCCCGGTTCGTAACGCTGGTCGGATGCGCATTGCTGGGCCATTCTTGGCGCCTTTGCGGCCAACGAGCATTCCTCGAAGCAGCGGGAAAATCTGATCGCCGAGTTGGCGGAAGCCAATGGCTTCGTCCGGAAGTCCGCGATTTGCTGCGAACCACGTTCTACAGCATCGCGGATGGGGTGTTACCACGGATGCTGCGGCCGCGTGCAGTTGATGAATTCCATGGCGGAACGGCTGACCGGGTTCACCGAAAGCGACGCCCGCGGCAAACCAGTGAAGAGATCTTTCAGACAGCGGCGAGGGTTCTCGCCGGCGCCGCGAATCCGGTGCGGGCGGCGCTCAATGAAGAACCTTCGCGTGGAGCGTCCAATAAAGGACCGGCGGCGCCGATGCGGCTGCGCGCGAAGTCCGGGGCGGAGTGCTTGGTGGAGGCGCGGCGACCGCGATCCGCCATGAAGGGGGCTCTTGCGCGGCGCCGTCTGGTGTTTCACGATGTTACCGAACGAATGCAGAGCGAGGAGCGGATGCGGCAGACCGCCAAACTGGAGAGCCTGGGTGTTCTGGCCGGCGGGATCGCGCACGATTTCAACAATATTCTGGTGGGAATCGTGGGAATGCCAGTCTGCTTGAGGAGTATTTTCCGCCAGGTCGCCCGGCCGCGAACTAGTGGATACGCTGCAAGCGCGGGCTATCGCGCGCGCGGCTCACCAGCCAGATGCTGGCCTATTCCGGCCGTGGCAAGCTTTGTGGTGCGGCCGGTGGATCTCTCGCAGGAAGTGGAGGAGATCGCCTCGCTGGTCAGGGCGTCCATTCCCAAGAACGTCGAGTTGCGCCTCTAACCAGCAGCGGCCTGCCGACAGTTGACGCGGATTCGTCGCAGTTGCAGCAGCTTATCATGAATCTGATCATCAACGGAGCGGAAGCGGTGGGCGAAGGCGGTGGAGACGTCGAGTCAACGTCCCTGGAAAGGGTGGCGGAGCAATCCGGCACTGACGCGCTAGGCGAAGCGGTCCCCGGGCCGCTACTTGGTTTTCTCGGTCAAAGACAGCGGCCATGGCATGGATGAAGCTACGCGCGCGCGCATCTTCGACCCGTTCTTCACCACGAAGTTTACGGGGCGCGGTTTGGGGTTGGCGGCGGCGCTAGGCATCGTGAAGGGCCATGGGGCGCGATCGGAGTGGAGTCCCCCCCAGGACAGGGCGCGGCCTTTCGGTGCATTTTCCGGCCGCCCAAATGGCCGGTTTCGAAACGGATTCCGCAACGCGGGCCCGCAAACGCCGGCGCTTAAAGCGGGCAGGCGGCGCTGCCTAGGCCGCCTGCCCCCTAGACGCGGCGCGTTCAAGCAGCTACTACTTTGGGCGATTCCAGCGGCGAATCGAGTTCGGTCTGCGCGACTGCGTTGAAGTAATTTTCGACACGTTCAGCGCGACCTCCGCCACGATCTCGACATCTCCCCATCGCCGTATCCGGCCTCGCGCAACTCGACCGTGGAACAGTTGCCGCTTCGGCTGATCAGATCGCGCGCGAAGCGCAATCGGCGGTGGTTTTCATGTTTCCGCTATGTGACTCGCGGGCCGCGCGGATCTCATCCCCGCCGAGTCCGAGGCGTCCGGCCAGCGAGACATGGCGCGCCAGGGAATAATCGCAATGGTTAGTCTGAGCCACCACAGCGGGATGCGCTCACGGAGCTCCTGCGTAAGGAGCCTGCCGCCAGCGACCGAGCGAACTTTAGGTAGCCTTCGAGCGTGCAGGCCGACTGCGCTATGGTCTTAAACATAGAAAAGCGCGCAATTCATTGCTTGCGGTTTCGAGAAGCCGCCGTGTCGAACCAGGGGCCTCATCGATACAGATCGGTCGGATGACTTGCATGGGTCTGTCTCCTTTGTCTTGCGATCGTTGGATGTTTCTCGTTCAATCGCTTACAACTGGATGACGCCCGACATCGAGCGCTTGTGGATGATGCAAGGAACACTTTAACCTACTTAAAATAGAATGGCTTACTACCCGGAGGCGCCAGCTTCCAAAGGGAGATAGGCAATAAGGGGCCGTCGAGTCAGTCGCCCGAAGGCCGTTTGGCGCGGTCCACTACTACACTCCATCGGAACCTTTCGCGATTCGAGTTTGTCCCGCTCGTTCCTGCAGCGCTGTAAATATCGACGGTTTATCCGGAGCGCGGCTTGTCGGGGGATTCGCCGCGACATCGTCGGGCGCCCAATCGAGCGCGATATCGAAGACGCCTTGGATTCCGGACTCATCCAGCACTTCACGATGGAGAACGCCGCCCAGGATCGAGATCAATTGGACGGTGGCATCTGTTTTGGCACCAGGCTCCCGCGGCCTTTGGGCGCGTACCCAGTCGTTCGAGGGCGGACCGTCTCGCTGAGCTTCAATCCGCCTTTCGTGGGGAGAAGCACGTATACGGCATCTCACGGGTTTTGCGATGGACCTGCAGTTTGAATCGTTCAGCGAGAAGTGACTGACTCTGGCCTGGATTTGCTTCCATCGCGCCTTTTCTGGAAGTTTCGCCATCTCCGGGGAGATCTTGGCGACGATTTCGAAGCGCTCGGACTCGATCCAAGCCGGCCCGAACACATTATGATCTCCGACTCCGTATGCCTGGGCCACGATTGATTTGAGACTCCTGTTGAGAATCCGACTTGCTCGTGCGAGCCTTCGTTCCACACCCCTTGCGGGCCCGAATTGGTTGGCTTGACGGATGCCACCTCGAATTAGGGCGCGGCGGATTGGGCCTCGGCGACACAGGGCGCGCAGAGGCTCACGCAATAGTTGCGAATAGCCGCTCATGCGCTCTATACCTCCGAACCGGACGAAGGTTACAGGCGGCTATTCGACGATGCCATATCGCGTCAGCAGTTCTACCGGCCGCGCCAACCCCAGGCGTTCGGCGGCGCGCGCATGACGCCAGGCCGCGGCATTGTCCCCGCGGATGGCATAGATCTCGCACAGCGACCCATGCGCATCCGCTAAATCCGCATTCAGTCGAACAGCCTCAAGCAGCAACCCGAGCGCGTAGTCCTCGTTGCCGCTCATGCGGTAAAACTGGGCCAGCGCGTAATACGGCTGTGCGTTCGAGGGCTCGCGCTCGATCCACGCCACTTGCTCCTCCATGTGCTTGCGGGTCTCGTGGTCGAGGGCAAAATCCACCATCTCCCGCCGCCAAAAGCTCATCGACGCGCCCCCAGCAGCATCAGGTGGATGTCGATCACGTTGGTATGCGTCGGGCCCGTCTTCACCAAATCCCCGAGCGATTCGAAGTAATGATAGGAATCGTTATTATCCAGAAACCGCGCGCATCGGGCTTGCGCGAGAGCGTCTAACCGTCGGCGATAGCGCCGGCGGCATCGGTGGGTCCGTCAGTGCCATCCGTGCCCGCACTGAACACCACGGCGTCGGGTAGCCCACGATATCGATAGCAGCGGCGAGGACGAATTCCTGATTGCGTCCGCCCAGACCGTCGCCGCGAATGGTGACCGTAGTTTCGCCGCCGCTGGCGATGCATTGGGCGCCGCGGCCGGCGTGCAGCCTCACGCAGAATCGCCGCATGCATGCGCGCCACATCGCGCGTTTCGCCAACGATCTCGCTCGAAAGCACCTGCGTGCGATAGCCCAATTCGCGCGCACGCCGCGCGGCCGCAGCCAGCGCGATGCGATTGCTGCCGATCACGCGGTTGCGCACGCGGCGAAAGATCGGGTCGCCGGGCTTGGGCGTCTCGTCCACCGCGCCGGCCAACCGCTCGCGCACCGAACGCGGCGCACGGTCCCAGATTCGGTAGCGTTCGAGCACGCGCCGCGCGTCCGCGAATGTGGAACAATCGGGCGCGGTGGGCCCGCTGCCGATGACGTCGAGATCGTCACCCACCACGTCCGAGAGCGCCAGCGTCTCGACGCGCGCCGGCCAGCCAGCTTCGCCAGTTGCCCGCCCTTGATGCGCGAGAGATGTTTACGGACGGCGTTCATCTCATGGATATCGGCGCCGGCGGCGAGCAGCAGACTGGTGACCGCGCGCTTCTCCTCGAGCGTGACCGGCACGGCAGGCAGCGGCGTCAGCGCCGAAGCGCCACCCGAGATGAGGCAGATGACCAGATCTCCGCGCCCGGCCGAAGCGGCGATTTGCGCGATGCGTTCCGCGCCCGCCATGCCGCGCGCATCGGGCTCGGGATGGCCGCATTCGTTCAACTCGATGCGGCGAAGCTTCATCGCGTGGCCGTATTTGACGTTGACGTATCCGGCCGTGATCCGCCGCCCAAGAACGCGCTCGGCGGCCTTGGCCATTGACGCCCCGGCCTTACCGGCCCCCACGACATAGATGTTTCCGAAGCGGTGAAATCGATGCCGCGCAGGTGAGTCTCCACCGCGCGCGATGGGTCGGCCGCGGCCAGCGCCGCATCGAAGATGGACCGCGCGTGACGGCGCAAGGTGGATCGCTCATTGCAGAATCGGGTGACTCGCGATCGTTTCCACGGCGATCGCCGGGTCGTCGCAATCGATGGCGATGCGCACGTCCGCCAGCACGTAGATTTCGCGGCGCTCCTGGTAGAGCGCGGCGAAGTGCTCCGGGTCCCTCGCCAGCGGCCTGTGCGAAGTGGGCGCGACGCGGCGCTGGACGGTCTCGAAAGGGCAATCCAGCCAGAAGGCGATGCCGTGTTGCAGGCGCGATCTCGCGGTTTTGCTGTTGCGCGAAAGCGCCGCCGCCGAGCGCGATCACGGCGGCCTTGCCGCGCTCGATGGAGCGGACGTGCTGCCGCAACATCTCGGCTTCGATGCGGCGGAACTCAGGCTCGCCGCGTTCCTCGAAGATCGCGGCGATAGTGGCGCGTTCAGCGGCTTCGATCTCCTCGTCGAGATCGGCAAAGCTCCAACCCAAGCGTGCGGCCAGAAGCCGGCCGATGGTGGTCTTGCCGCTTCCCATGAACCCCACGAGATAAATTCCCGGAGCGCGTTTCAGCCGCAGGTTCATGCCGTCCCGTTCATCTCCGCCAGGCGCGCTTCGACCACGCTGGGAAAAAGGCGCGACGCGACCGCCAGCGCCCATCCGGATCGCGGCGTGACCACAGTGCGAGCATCGCGCTCCACGCCGCGGCGGATGGCTTCGGCGCACTCCTGGGTTCGATGGCGAAGCGGCGGCCTTTGATGACGCTCGCGGGCGGCTGCCCGGCGACCACGTGTTGTTGAAACGCTGTCTTGACGTAACCCGGACAGACGATCATGGTGCGCACGCCACTCCCAAGGAGCTCCATGCGCATGCCCTCGGTGAGCGAGCCCAGCGCGGATTTTGAAACGCTGTAAAGCGTCATCCACGGCAGAGCGACCTTACCGGCGATGGAACCGATATTGACAATTAAACCCGTGCGGCGCTCGCGCATTTGTGGAGCGACAAGCTGCGTGAGCGCCAAAGGCGCGAAGAAATTGAGCTCCATCAAACGGCGCGCCTCCTCCATCGGGACGCTCCACGAAGGCGAGTACAGCCCGAGGCCGGCGTTGTTGATGAGGATATCGATGGCCCCGAAGCGCTTCGAGCGCGCGCTCCACCAAGCGCCGCCGGTCGCCATCATCGGTGAGGTCACCGGACACGATGAGCAGTCCTTGGCGCTCGCGGCCTCCGCGGCCTTGCGCAACCCGGTTTCGGAGCGCGCGGTGAGCACCAGCTTGGCGCCGCAACGCGCGAACTCGGCCGCGCACGCCGCGCCGATGCCTTCGGATGCGCCGGTGATGAGAACCACTCGATTGGGAATTTGCATGCGCCTGACTTCCCTCGATTGTCTCACCGCGCGCGCGGTTTACCGAATGGCGGTGCGCAATCGAGGCGAGCCCTGTTGCGATGTGGGCGGCTTGCGCTTGACGCGGCCGTATTAAGCAGGCGCTTGATGGCGCGAAGCAGATGCGTGGGCTCGTTGGCGCTCTTGGCGATCACCGCATCGGCGCCAGTGTTTGCCTCGGTCAGCCCAGTGGCTCGACGAAACCCGAAAGCAGTACGATGCGGGCGTCCGCCGCGATCGCCCGGATGCGCTGGATCAAATCGACGCCGTTCATTCGCGGCATGCGGTAGTCGGTGACCAACACATCGAACGGGGATGCTTGATAGAGCTCGAATCCCTCCTCGCCGCCGGGAGCGACTTCAACTGAGTAGCCTTGTTCCTCAAGCAAATGACGGCGGATAAGAAGTCCGTCGCGATTATCGTCAACCAGGAGGATTCGTGCGGGGAGAGAGTTTTTCATCGGCAGAGCGAAGTGAGAGTAACAGGATCGTAATCGCTCTGTCAACAGATTTGCATCGCCTTCAAAAGGCGGCAATTGTAGCGCTTGACAACCGCGGCGCCTCTCGGCGAGCACGCTAATTTCACGTTCGCCTCGGTGACCGCGTAAAGCTATTCCACCGCGCGCGGGGCCTTGTAGCCGGGCTTTGCGATGATGCTGTACTTGATCGGCTTGCCCTTCTCATCCTTAAGAATGATGGGATCGTTGGTGGCCGGATTCACCAGCTCCACTTTCAGTTTGCGGAAGGCGCCATCGTGAGTCTTATTGCTTGGCGTATAAGAGATCACATATTCGTTGCGCAGGCTTGCTGAATGTCCTGGAAGATGCCGCCGTACTCACCCTCGAAGCGCGGGAAGAAAGCGCGTCCGCCAGTCTCTTTTGAAAATGTGCGCAACTCGTTATCCGCCTGCAGAAAATCCATGCGCGCCACAGGACCCATCGATTGGTCGGCGATCGTGCGCAGGAACTGCATCAGGCTGATGGCATAGATCGGCACGCCGGCTTCCGACAACGACTTCCTAGCCTTATCGAACGTAATATGACTAAATGTGTCGATGCCCGAGGTCAGAACCAGAATCGCCTTGCGTCCCTCCACGCCGGACATGCGCTCGGCAGTATCGGTAAGCGCGTCGAAGAGATTCGCCTCCTGCCATGCGGGGATGGTCAGGCGGCCGAGCGCTTCCTGAATCTGCTGATGGTTGTTAGTGAAGTCGCAGAGAATCTCGGGCTTGATATCGTAAGCGATCACCGCCATGTAATCGTCGGGCTTGAGCGTGCTGGCGAATCCCCAGGAGAGTTGCAGGGTTTGATACCACGTGGGTCCGTATAGGCGCTGGAACTTGCCGCTGAATTCGATTACCAGCGCGACCGTCATCGGCGCCTGGCCCATATCCACCTTGTTTACCTTCTGCGGAACGTTGTCCTCGAGCACGCGGAACGCGGCGGGCGGGATGCCCGGCAGAAACTGGCCTTTGCTATCGATCACCGCCGCATCGAACGTCACCACGGTGGCTTCGCTCTTGAACTTTGGCGCGCCGGGATCAGGCGTGTCCTTCTTGGTGTAAGCGGAGGGGATTTTGGGCAGCGTCGCGTCGTCGCCGTTCGCGTCCACGGGCTTCTTCGGCTGCGCGATGGTAGTGCTCTTGGTGGTGAGCGGCCCCTGCTCCTGAGCGAACGTGAGAACGGCCATGGCGGAAACCGCCAAAACGCAATAAACGTTACGTGTGGAGAATCGCATAGGGGAGTACTTCTGAGGTAACTATACCAGAATGACGCGCGCGGCGAACCGCGGGTTGCCGCGTTTAGGGCGCGCCACGACCACGCCTTGTCCGCCGCTTCCGGTTCGGCTACTTAAAGTTCTGCACCAGCATCAGATTCGTCTGGCTTTGATCCACGCGCGCGAACAGAATGAATTTACCGTCGGGCGAGATCGAAAACACGGGGGTAAACCCGAAATTGCGGCCGGGCAGTCGAAACGCCTCAGTGGTCTTCTTGCTCGCGAAATCGTGGTAAAGAACCGCCGCCGAACGGTCGAAGCGCTCGAAGACCATGTAGTAGATTCCACCTTTCGCGGGCAGCGGATCGCCCATAATCGGCCCGTCGCCGCTTAGGGCCTCTTCGGCCTCACCTCCAGCAGCTGGCACCCGAAAGATACTCGCGCCGCGCCAGCGGAAGTAGACGAATTTCCCGTCGGGCGATTCCGCGGGCGATCCGTTGCTGCCGCGCTCGGTGAGTTGCTCAGGGCGTCCGCCATCCGCCGAGGCTCTCCAGATCTGACCGCGCTGCGAATAGTAGATCGATTTTCCGTCGTGTGACCAACTCGCTCCGTGGCCGCCCGCCATCACCCGCACCGGCTTGGCGCCGGCTTCGGCGGACGTCTTCCAGATTTCGTCGCCGCGATCGCTGTTCTGATCGAAGAGCAGCCACTTGCCATCGGGCGACCACGCGGCACGACCCAGTTGCGGGTGTTCCGCAGCCGCCGTTGAAGTTGGTCACTCGAAGCGGTTGGCGCCTTCGGAATCGCTCACCCAGATCTCCTCGACGCCGGTCTGGTCGGAGATATCGGCGATGCGCTTGCCGTCGGGCGAATAGGAAGCGAGCCGCTCGCGGCCGTTCGACCGCAGCACTGGGCGCTCGCTACCCGGCGCCCGTTGAGGGGCGCACGCCAGATGGAGGTCACCGTGGGGCTCTCGGTATAAGCCAGACGTTGCCCGCGACAGACACTGTAGGAAAGCGCGCTTCGGGCTAACGCCGAGCACTTCGTGGGGGCTGCCCCCGCGACAGGAATCCGCCACAGGCGAGTTCCTCTGGCGCGCGCGCCGGCGTAGACCAGATCGGCGCCATTCGCCGCCCAGGCGATACCGCGGACGGCGCTTTCGTCGAAGGTGAGGCGCTTCGGATTGCCGCCATCGGCATCGGCGAGGTAGAGATCCTGCGCATCCGCGCTCGAGCCGCGCACGAAGGCGAGCTTGGATCCATCGGGCGAAAAAGCTGGGGACCAATCGCCGTCCGATCCTTGGGGCGGCGTAGTCACGCGGCGCACAGCGCCATTCGCTAGTGCGACGAGCGCGATGGCCGCAGGCTGCTTCTCGCCGCCGACCACCGCGGCGAGCGTGCGGCCGTCGTGCGACCAGGAAAGCGCGGGCAGCGGCTGATCGCTTTCGGCCGCCGGGAATTCCGCGATCCGCGTTTCGGCGCCGCCGGCCGAGGAATCGCGATCAACTGCGCTTTGCCATCGTCCACGCGAGAAAGGCGATGCGCGCGCCATCGGGAGACCATGCCGGGACTGATGTCGTTGCCCTCGCCGGTGGTGAGTTGCGTGACCGCGCCGGTGGGCACGCGGCGGGCGTAAATGTGATAGGCGTCGTCCTTGGATACGCCGCGTTCGCTATAGGCGAGACGGTTGCCGTCGGCGGAGAAGGCCGGGTATGCCGCCGATCCATCGACGCCTGAAAGCGGCGCAGGTTTGGTCTGGGTTTGCGGCCCGCTGGTGAGGCGCCCAACAGCGTGGTGACCGCGGCGACGCCGCAAAGGCCGAGCGCCAGCACAAGAGCCGGACGTCGCAGAAGAGTGGAAGCGGGCATGGAGGCTAAATCGTATGATCGCAGGTTCTGGAAGGTAAAGACGACGGGGGTGGGTAGGATGTTCCCGGCGTTTGACTTCAGCGGCGGAGGCGCGTTATCGTGGCAAATAGCCTCCCGATCGGCGCGGTAGCCAAGTGGTAAGGCAAAGGTCTGCAAAACCTTTATTCGTCGGTTCGATCCCGACCCGCGCCTCCAACCTAAGTCACTCATTTTACAGACGGTTTGACAGCTGCGTATTCCGCTGTGGGGGATTTTTGTGCGGTGAAACCTTAATCTCGTCTCTTCACATATGGCACCCTCGACGTACTCACAGCCTCCCGCAAGGAGAAGAAGCAGGTGATCCCCCCCCCCCCGCGAGCTGGCACTGCTGCTGGCCCCGAAGGAAAATGTCAAATGTTCAACCTAGAAGGTTGAGTGATGCGGTTGTTCACCGGCTTCTGGCGCTCGCAGATCGGGGCTAGAACTGCCAAAAGATTCAGTGGATCGAGACGTAGTTTTATAACGGTTGCTTGAGTACCAGCACCCATGTCTCGGGACCGAGTATATTTTCATCGTTTTCGTCACCGGAGGTTTGAATAATACCGGCCAGTTCCCATCCAAGATTGCCCGAGTGTGCAAGCTTCGAGTCCAGTTCCTCAAGACCTATAACGTTCTTACGCTTGTACTGCCATTTCTTTGGTTTGACTGCGTCCTTTTGTACCACGCGCCACGCCAGAAAATGTGCGCGAGCTTTCCAATTGTCATTTGCACGCGCACCGATTTTTGACAAATTAGCTTTGGAGTTCAAAGGTTCGAGATCCGTAATATTCTCGTGGTCAACCCGTCCTTGCCGAAGCGGACCAACCGAATCAGGTGCTAACAGTTTTCTTCGCGAGCTTTGACCAGCTGGGGATCCGCGTGGATCACTGAACTTCTTCGGGAAAACGCAGTGCTGAAGGCTTGCGCGCACTCATCTTTTCATCCGCCTATTACCACCAAGGGTTCGGATGATTACCGCGCCTCCGGTTGAGGTCTCTCTGGCGAGTGCGGCGTCGGCCCGTGGATGGCGGACTCAGCGGCGATGTTACTTCATAGTCCAAAGGCAGGTGGAATAGCATCCACACCCCCTCGAACGCCCTCCGCCTCGCCTTTCCACGAGTTCCAGCGCCATGAATGCTTCGCGCGGGAAAGGCTCACTCGAAGCAGCGCAGCCTTGGCAGTCGGAAAACGGCAAAGTGGGGAGATTAATCGGCATGCGCTACCACAACCACGATCCGCTCACCTCGATCCTTTAAAAACTCTTTAGGCCGTGCACAATCAGGCGTTGGCCTATTCCCTTTCGCTGATGATCGGGAAGGACTGCGACCGGGGCCAAGGCCACGGCGGGGATTAGTTTTGATTGGGACATTTATCCACATGCGGCTGAAAAGGATATGGCCTATAAGCCCTAGCTCGCATTCCGCCACAAGCGAGATGAGCGCATGATGCTCTCGCCGAATTGTCAATAAGGTCCGCCTCTTCGGAACCACCGAAAGCTGCCTCATTGACAGCACGGATGGCTGAGAGTTCAAGAGCGTTGGCGGGATTTTCCACGCGAAATCCGGACGGAATTGTTGATGAACGTATGCTTCAAAGACATGATCGTTGGCTCTGAACTTTGCACGGGCACCGCCGAGTTTACTATGCGAAAAGGGCATTCGATCTCGTCAAGGGTCTGCGTCATCGGTTCGGTTCGCCCGCCGCGGTCCTGCCCCACTTCCTCTGTGGCTTTGATCGGGGACTGCTGCTCTCGCTGGCAAGTCGAAAGGACCCATCGGCCAGCGCCTCTCCGTTGCCTGGACCTCAAACTGAAAACAGTCCAGTCCAGAACGTTTGCGGGACCATTCGGTAAATCTTTCATCTCTAAAGTCACACTGTGCGAAAACTGTAGTTGCATAGTTCAGGACTTGTGTCCGCGCTGACGACCGTCATCGGCCTTCCCCACCGGTTAATCGCCGTGCAGTCATTCCGAATCCGAGCGCCCTCGGTTATGGCCAGAAGCGCCTTCAGATATTCCGAACCGGTAGGCTGCTCTTTGTTGAACAACGCAACGATCACGCGTGCAATTGGGTCAAGGATGGCGCGCGTCGGATCGAGGACTGCTTCTGCGGGAGTTCTAACGGATCGCCTGGGACGATTTGACCGAGCCGTCTCTCCCGCGGTGGATGAGAAGTATGAAGAACGACATTCGCTCACTTTACATGTATCTGTTATTGTTATAGTTGAGGTATTCGGAATCGATCGTAACCGCGTCTGGACCCGCCATCATGCCGAAGCTATCGCGGCAATGCCCGCGCTATCACGGTGAGAAGAACAACGGCGCCTGCGATAACTCCTAGGGCTTTCCTGCTGATCGGTAGGAATCCGGTGATCCAACGCGCCCACACACGAATGCCGCGATTGCGCCCTCCTTCCGCTCCGACCACAGCCGGAGACGCTTCGCGCCCAGGCATCTGTTCGGGAGCGTGCCCGTCCCGGTATGCCCGCCGCAGTCGCGCCTCCAGAGAATCGGGAGACGGCGCCGTCCACGTCTTCAGCAGACAATCGAGATCTTCGTCGGACGGTTTCATCGCGTGTTGCTCCCTTGAAAGTACGGTGTAAGAATTCGCTTGAGTCTTGCCCGCGCCCTGTGCAATCGGGATTTCACGGCTCCAATATCGATACCCAAAATGCCGGCTATCTCTTCGAGCGGCAGTTCCTCGTATTGAAAAAGAATCAGTGCTTCGCTTGCTGCAGCGGGAGAGTCGAAATGGCTTGCCGAATCACCTGCGATTGCTCCTGCTGCAGAAAGCACCTGGACGGCTCCGGCGCTTCGTTCGATCTCCGTGTCCTCGAGGTCAACCTCGCCCATCGCGCAGCCCGTGATATTTTCGGGCATGATTTCGGACCGCGCCGTAGAGATATGTGCGCAGCGAGCCTTTGGCCGGATCGAAGCGCCGCGGCATTGAGAAGGCCGAGAAAACATTCCTGGGTGATGTCTTCCGCAGCGGCAGTTGAGTTGGTCAGACGGCACGCCGACTCGAAATATCACCTCTCGATGCCGCTCAAACAACAACATGAATGCGGTTTCGTCCCGGCCTGCCAAATCGAGTAACGCTTCGTCCGTCTGTTCCGGCATACCCCTCATTACCCTATTGCGGGCTGAGCTGCGAAAGATACGGGCGCGACATAATTAATTCAGACAAGCAGTCGCATCGGAGAATTTTTTCCGCGGCCCTCTTGTGATCCCCGCAGGAGCGCACTGAAAAAAAGGTGAATCTCACTGCTGACTGTTGCATCAGTCCGGTTCGTAGCGATCCTTGTTCAACGTGTTCGCGACCCCTAATAGGAGATATATGCCACAAGACAATCAGCAGCTCGAACGACTGAAGCAAAAGTATCAACCCGCCCTAAACCTCATGCAGCAACTTCAAGTGCAACTGCAGAACGTTAATATGCAGGGCACGAAGTTATTCATCCGGGCCGTTGCGCCGTCCGCGGATGCCAAAAATCGAGTGTGGGACCAAATTAAACTGATCGACGCCGCCTATCCAGATTTGATTTGTGACCTCAGCGTTTCCCAGCCGGCCACTATGACGATGGTCGCTGGCTGGGACACGCTAAGGTCGCAAATCAAATCCGGATAAGCGGCATCGATAAGTTTGATTTGGTCCCACACTCGATTCTTGGCATCCTCGGACGGCGCAACGGCCCGGATGAATAACTTCGTACCCTCCATGTTAACGTTCTGAAGTTGCACTTGGAGTTGTTGCATGAGGTTAAGGGCGGGCTGATATTTTTGTTTGAGTCGTTCGAAGCGTCTGACCGTTTTGCGGCATATACCTCCTTAGGCGACGCGAGCGCGTGAAATATGGATCGTTACGAATCGGATTGATGCAAAGGCGGGCAGTAAGATCCAATTTTTTCGGCGTTCGAGCAGGACCACGACGGGCTGTTGAAACCTGCAAGCCGACGCGACTGCTTGTCTGAATTAATTATGTCGCGCCCGTATCTTTCGCAGCCCAACCCGCAATAGGCTAATGAGGGGTATGCCGGAGCAAACGGACGAAGCGTTACTCGATTTGGCGCGCCGAAGCGAGACCGCGTTCATGTTGTTGTTTGACCGGCATCGAGAGGTGATATTTCGAGTGGCATACCGCCTGACGAACTCTGTCACCGCTGCAGAAGATATCACACAGGAATGCTTTCTCGGACTTCTCGATGCTCCTGAGCGTTTCGATCCAGCCAAAGGCTCGTTGCGCACGTATCTCTACGGCGCTGTGCGAAATCTTGCCCGCAAATATCATGGGCTGCGGGATGGCGACGTTGACCTCGAGGACACCGAGATCGATCAAGCGCCGGAGTTGTCCCAAGTGTTTTTGCAGCAGGAACAATCGCAGGTGATTCGGCAAGCCATTTCGACTCTTCCGCCACAGCAACGGGAGGCACTGATTCTTTTTCAATACGAGGAACTGCCGCTCGAAGAAATAGCTGGCATTCTGGGTATCGAGATTGGAGCCGTGAAATCCAGATTGCACAGGGCGCGAGCCAGACTCAAACGAATTCTTACACCGTACTTTCAAGGGAGCAATGCGCGATGAATCTGTCAGACGGCGATCTCGATTGTTTGCTTAAGACTTGGACGGCGCCGCGGTCCCCAGATTCTCTGGAGGCGCGACTACGGCGCGCATACAGGGAACGGGCTCGCTCCCGAACGATGCCTGGGCGCGCAGAAGCGTCTCCAGCGCTGTGGGTCGGAGCGGAAGGAGAGCGCAATCGCGGCATTCGTGTGTGGGCGCGTTGGATCACCGGATTCCTACCGATCGCAGGAAAATTTGTGGGAGTTATCGCAGGC
This sequence comes from Bryobacterales bacterium, assembly GCA_963763545.1. Lineage (GTDB taxonomy): Bacteria > Acidobacteriota > Terriglobia > Bryobacterales > Bryobacteraceae > PALSA-243. Next base: position 26,411 of record CAVXPE010000021.1, on the reverse strand, counting down.
GCCGTTGTTCTTCTGGCCATGATCACGCGGGCATTCCCGCAATCCTTCGGCATGATCGCGGGTCCAGACGCGGTTACGATCGATTCCGAATACCTCGACTATAACGATGACGGATCGTCTAAAGTGAGCGAATATCGTACTTCATACTTCTCATCCACCGCGGGAGAGACGGCTCGGTCGAGATCGTTCCCCGGCGATCCGTTAAGAACTGCCGCAGAAGCAGTCCTCAATCCGACGCGCGCCATCCTTGACCCAATTGCACGCGTGATCGGTCCGTTGTTCAACAAACCTGGCCGGACGGAATATCTGAAGGCGCTGGCCATAACCGAGGGCGCTCGGATTCGGAATGACTGCGCGCCGATTAACCGGTGGGGAAGGCCGATGACGGTGATTAGCGCGGACACAGTCCTGAACTATGCAACTACGGTTTCGCAGTATGAGTTCAGAGATGAAAGATTTACCGAATGGTTGGCGCCTGGACTGGACTGTTTCAGTTTGAGGTCCACAACGGAGAAGGCGCTGGCCGATGGGTCCTTTCGACTTGCCAGCGAGCGGCGGGTCCTCAAAGTCACGAGGAAGTCGGGCAGGACCGCGGCGTATGAACCGAACCGATGACGCAGACCCTTGACGAGATCGATGCCTCGCATAGTAAACTGGGCGCTGCCGTGCAGCGGATCTAGAGCCAACGATCATGTCTTTGAAGCATACGTTCATCGACGATTCCGTCCGGATTCGCGTGGAAAATCCCGCCAACGCTCTTGAACTCTCAGCCATCCGTGCTGTCAATGAGGCAGCTTTCGGTGGTTCCGAAGAGGCGGACCTTATTGACAAACTGAGGGGCGATCATGCGCTCATCTCGCTTGTGGCGGAATGCGAGCTAGGGCTTATAGGCCATATCCTTTTCAGCCGCATGTGGATAAATGCCCGATCAAAACTAATCCCCGCCGTGGCCTTGGCCCCGGTCGCAGTCCTTCCCGATCATCAGCGAAAGGGAATAGGCCAACGCCTGATTGTGCACGGCCTCGAGCTTTTAAAGGATCGAGGTGAGCGGATCGTGGTTGTGGTTGGGCATCCCGACTACTATCCCCGCTTTGGCTTTTCGACTGCCAAGGCTGCGCTGCTCGAATCGTCTTTCCCGCGCGAAGCATTCATGGCGCTGGAACTCGTGGAAGGCGCCACGGAGGGCGTTCAAGGGGCTGTGATCTATCCACCTGCCTTTGGACTATGAAGTAACATCGCCGCTGAGTCGCCATCCACGGGCCGACGCCGCACTCGCCAGAGTCTGGACCGAAGACGCAGTAATTCCGAACCCTTGGTGGTAATAGGCAGATAAAAGATGAGTGCGCGCAAGCCTTAGCACTGCGTTTTCCCGAGGTTCGTGATCCACGCGGATCCCCAGCTGGTCAAAGCTCGCGAAGAAAACTGTTAGCGCCGGATTCGGTGGTCCGCTTCCGGCGCCGGTTTACCACGAGAATATTACGGATCTCGAACCTTTGAACTCCAAAGCTAATTTGTCAAAAATAGGTGCGCATAGAAATGACAATTCGAAAGCTCGCGCACATACTCTGGCGTGGCGCGTGGTACAAAAGGACGCATGGAACCAAAGAAATGGCAGTACAAGCGTGACAATGTTATAGGTCTTGAGGAACTGGACTCGAAGCTTGCACACTGGGGCAATCTTGGATGGGAACTGGCCGGTATTATTCAAACCTCCGGTGACGAAAACGATGAAAATATACTCGGTCCCGAGACATGGGTGCTGGTACTCAAGCAACCGTTATAAAACTACGTCTCGATCCACTGAATCTTTTGGCAGTTCTAGCCCCGATCTGCGAGAGCCTGAAGCCGGTAGACGACCGCATCACTCAACCTTCTAGGTTGAACATTTGACATTTTCCTTCGGGGCCGGCGGCAGATCCAGCTCGCGAAAACGGACCGGATCGCCTGCTTCTTCTCCTTCGGTAGGCTGTGGTCGTAGCATCGAGGGTGCCATCTGAAGAGAGCATAAGGTTTCACCGCACAAAAATCCCCCACAGCGGAATACGCAGTATCAAAACCGTCTGTAAAATCAGTGACTTAGGTTGGAGGCGCGGGTCGGAATCGAACCGACGAATAAAGGTTTTGCAGACCTTGGCCTTACCACTTGGCTACCGCGCCAGCTTGAGGGCTATCTGCAAGATAACGCGCTGCCGGCGTTGAAGTCAAACACCGGGAACATCGTGTCCGTCTCCGTCGTCTTACCTTCCAGAACCTGCGATCATACGATTTAACCTTCATGCCCGCTTCCACTCTTCTGCGCCGTCCGGCTCTTGTGCTGGCGCTCGGCCTTTGCGGCGTCGCCGCCGTCACCACGCTGTTGGGGCGCCTCACGAGCGGGCCGCAAACGCAGGCCAAACCGGCGCCGCTTTCCGGAGTGGAGGGATCAGCCGCATATCCGGCTTTCTCAGCCGACGGCAACCGCCTCGCCTATAGCGAACGCGGCGTCTCCAAGGACGACACCTATCACATCTACGCGCGCCGCGTGCCCACCGGTGCGGTCACACAACTCACCACCGGCGAGGCCAACGACGTCAGCCCGGTTTGGTCTCCCGATGGCACACGTATCGCCTTTCTCCGCGTGAATGAGGGCAAAGCGGAATTGATCGCGATTCCATCGGCCGGTGGGGCCGAAACGCGGATTGCGGAATTCCCCGCCGCCGAAAGCGAACAGCCGCTGCCCGCGCTCTCTTGGTCGCGCGATGGCCGCACGCTCGCCGCAGTAGTAGGCGGCGAGAAGCAGCCTGCGGCGATTGCGCTGATCGCGGTGGCGAACGGCGCCGTGCGCCGCGTTACTACGCCGCCCCAGGGGACGGACGGCGATTGGTGCCCAGCCTTTTCGCCCGATGGCTCCAAGCTCGCCTTCGTGCGCGGCTCGAGCTCTGATGCGCAGGATCTCTACCTCGCCGATGCCGACGGCGCCAATCCGAAGCGCCTCACCTTCGACGAGAGCGCCGTCCGCGGCATCGCCTGGGCGAGTGGCGCCGATCTAGTCTACGCCGGCGCGCGCGCCAGGGGCACTCGCCTGTGGCGGATTCCCGTGGTCGGGGGCAGCCCGCACGAAGTGCTCGGCGTTAGCCTCGAAGCCCGCTTCCCTACAGTGTCTGTCGCGGGCAACCGGCTGGCCTACACCGAGAGCCCCACGGTGACCTCCATCTGGCGTGGGCCCCTCAACGGGGCGCCGGGTGGCGAGCGCCCACTGCTGCGGTCGAACGGGCGCGAGCGACTCGCTTCGTATTCGCCAGACGGCAAACGCATCGCCGATATTTCCGACCAGACCGGCTTCGAGGAGATCTGGGTGAGCGATGCCGAAGGCGGCAACCGCATTCGGATAACCAACTTCGCGGCGGTTGCCGAACACCCGGAACTAGGCCGCGCGGAGTGGTCGCCCGATGGCAAGTGGCTGCTTTTCGATCAGAACAGCGACCGAGGCGACGAAATCTGGAAGACGCCTGCGGAAGCTGGATCGAAACCAGTGCGCGTTCTGGCGGGCGGCCACGGGGCGAGTTGGTCGCACGATGGCAAATCGATCTACTATTCGCAGCGTGGTCAGATCTGGAAAGCCGCGGCGGATGGCGGACGTCCGGAGCAACTCACCGAGCGTGGCGGCAACGGATCACCGGCGGAATCGCCCGACGGAAAATTCGTCTATTACCGTTGGCGCGGCGCCAGCGTCTGGCGCGTTCCCGCCACAGGCGGCGATGCGGAAGAGGCCTTAAGCGGCGATGGGCCGATTATGGGCGATCCGCTGCCCGTGAAGAACGGAATCTATTACATGATCTTCGAGCGGTTCGACCGTTCGGCAGCGGTGCTTTATCACGATTTCGCGAACAAGAAGACCACCGAGGCGTTTCGCTTGCCCGGCCGCAATTTCGGGTTTACCCCCGTGTTTTCCATCTCGCCCGACGGTAAATTCATTCTGTTCGCGCGGGTGGATCAAAGCCAGACGAATCTGATGCTGGTTCAGAACTTTAAGTAGCCGAACCGAAGCGGCGGATGAGGCGTGTTCTGGACGCCCCTTAAACACGGCAACCTGCGGTTCGCCGCGCGCGTCAGTTTGGTATAGTTACCTCAGAAGTACACCCCTATGCGATTCTCCACACGTAACGTTTATTGCGTTTTGGCGGCTGGTGTTATGGCCGTTCTTGCGTTCGCTCAGGAGCAGGGGCCGCTCACTACCAAGAGCACGACGATCGCGCAGCCGAAGAAGCCCGTAGACGCGAATGGCGACGACGCCACGCTGCCCAAGATCCCCTCCGCGTACAGCAAGAAGGAAGCGCCCGATCCGAACGCTCCTAAGTTCAAGAGCGAAGCCACCGTGGTTACGTTCGATGCGGCGGTGATTGACAGTAAAGGACAGTTTCTGCCCGGCATCCCGCCCGCTGCCTTCCGAGTACTTGAGGATAATGTGCCGCAGAAGGTGAACAAGGTCGATTTGGGCCAGGCGCCAATGACCGTGGCGCTGGTTATCGAATTCAGCGGCAAGTTCCAGCGCCTCTACGGACCGACGTGGTATCAAACCCTACAGCTTTCCTGGGGATTCGCCAGCACGCTCAAGCCAGACGATTACATGGCGGTGATCGCTTACGACATCAAGCCCGAGATTCTTTGCGACTTCACGAACAACCATCAGCAGATTCAGGAAGCGCTTGGCAGGCTGACCATTCCGGCATGGCAGGAGGCGAACCTCTTCGATGCGCTTACGGATACTGCCGACCGCATGTCCGGGGTGGAAGGCCGCAAAGCGATTCTGGTTCTGACTTCCGGTATCGACACGTTTAGTCACATTACGTTCGATAAGGCTAGGAAGTCTCTGGCGGAATCCGGCGTCCCGATCTATGCCATCAGTTTGATGCAGTTCCTTCGTACCATCGCGGACCAGTCCATGGGTCCCATAGCGCGCATGGATTTTCTGCAGGCGGACAACGAGTTGCGCACGTTTTCGAAAGAGACTGGTGGACGCGCTTTCTTCCCGCGCTTCGAGGGTGAGTACGGCGGAATTTTCCAGGACATTCAGCAAGCGTTGCGCAACGAATATGTGATCTCTTATACGCCCAGCAATAAGACTCACGATGGCGCGTTCCGCAAGTTGAAGGTGGAACTGGTGAACCCAGCCACCAACGATCCCATCATTCTCAAAGATGAGAAGGGCAAGCCGATCAAGTACAGCATCATCGCCAAGCCCGGCTACAAGGCCCCGCGCGCAGTGGAATAGCTTTCGCGGCCACCGTGAACAGTATGTAAGACGGCGCGATAGCCGAGAGCCCCGCCACTGTTGTCAAGCGCTAAAATTGCCGCCTTTTGAAGGCGATGCAAATCTGTTGACAGAGCGATTACGATCCTGTTACTCTCACTTCGCTCTGCTGATGAAAAACTCTCTCCCCGCACGAATCCTCCTTGTTGACGATAATCGCGACGGACTTCTTATTCGCCGCTCCTTGCTTGAGGAACAAGGGTACGCTGTTGAAATCGCTCCCGGCGGAGAGGAGGGATTCGAGCTCTATCAAGCATCCCCATTCGATGTCTTGGTCACCGACTACCGCATGCCTCGGATGAACGGCGTGGATTTGATCCGCCGCATCCGGGAGATCGCGGTGGGTGCCCGCATCATATTGCTTTCGGGTTTCGTCGAGCCGCTGGGCTTGACAGAGGCGAACACCGGCGCCGATGCTGTGATCGCCAAGAGCGCCAACGAACCGACGCACCTGCTCCGCGCCGTCAAGCGCCTGCTTAATCCGGGCCGCGTCAAGCGCAAGCCGCCCACCTCGCAGCAAGGCTCGTCGCGATTGCGCTCCGCCGTTCGATAGACCGCCCGCGCGGTGAGACAATCGAGGGAAGTCAGGCGCATGCAAATTCCCAATCGAGTGGTTCTCATCACCGGCGCGTCGGAAGGCATCGGCGCGGCCTGCGCAGCCGAATTCGCGCGTTGCGGCGCCAGGCTCGTACTCACTTCGCGCTCCGAAATCGGATTGCGGAAGGCCGCGGAGGCCGCGGGCGCCAAAGACGTGCTCATCGTACCCGGTGACATCACCAGCGACGGTGACCGCCGGCGCGTGGTGGAGCGCGCCCTCGAACGCTTCGGCGCTATCGACATTCTCGTCAACAACGCCGGCCTCGGGCTTTACTCGCCGTCGTGGAAAGTCCCGATGGAAGAGGCGCGCCACTTGATGGAGCTAAACTTCTTTGCGCCTTTGGCTTTGACGCAGCTTGTCGTTCCACAGATGCGCGAGCGTCGCACGGGCCTGATTGTGAATGTCGGTTCCATCGCCGGTAAAGTTGCCCTGCCATGGATGACGCTTTACAGCGTATCCAAATCCGCGATGGGCTCGCTCACTGAAGGCATGCGCATGGAACTCCGCGGAAGTGGCGTGCGCACGATGATCGTCTGTCCGGGTTATGTCAAGACGGCGTTTCAACAACACGTGCTTGCCGGCCAGGCGCCGGCGAGCGTCATCAAAGGGCGCCGCTTCGCCATCGAACCGGAGGAGTGCGCCGAAGCTATCCGCCGCGGCGTAGAGCGAGATGCTCGCACGGTGGTCACGCCTCGGGCCGGATGGGCATTGGCCGTCGCATCGCGCCTTTTTCCCAGCCTGGTCGAAGCGCGTCTCGCGGAGATGAACGGAACGGCATGAACGTGCGGTTGAAACGGACTCCGGGGATCTATCTGGTTGGTTTCATGGGAAGCGGCAAGACCACCATCGGCCGCCTTCTGGCCGGACGTCTGGGCTGGAGCTTTGCCGATCTAGATGAGGAGATCGAAGCCGCCGAGCGCGCTACTATCTCCGCGATCTTCGAGGATCGCGGCGAGCCTGAATTCCGTCGCATCGAAGCCGAGATGTTGAGGCTGCACGTCCACTCCATTGAGCGCGGGAACGCTGCCGTAATCGCGCTCGGCGGCGGCGCTTTTGCGCAACCGCAAAACCGCGAACTCGCGCTTCAACACGGCATCGCCTTCTGGCTGGATTGTCCTTTCGAGACGGTCCAGCGCCGTGTTGCGCCCACTTCGCACCGGCCGCTGGCTCGCGATCCGAAACGCTTCGCCGCGCTCTACCGGGCGCGCCGCGAAGTCTATGTCCTGGCCGACGCGCGCATCGCCATCGACTCCGACGACCCGGCTATCGCCGTGGAGGCCATCGCGAGTCACCCGATTCTGCAATGAGCGTAGCCGCCTTGCGCCGTCATGCGCGCTCCATCTTCGATGCGGCGCTGGCCGCGGCCGACCCATCGCATGCAGTGGAGACCGCTCTGCTCGGTATCGATTTCGACCGCTTCGGAAAGATCTACGTTGTGGGGGCGGGTAAGGCCGGCGCGTCGATGGCCAAGGCTGCGGAGCGGGTTCTGGGGAGGCGCATCGCGGCGGGGTTCGTCAACGTCAAATACGGACATGCGACGAAACTGCGCCGCATCGAACTAAACGAATGCGGCCATCCCGAGCCCGATGCGCGGGGCATGGCTGGGGCGGAACGGATTGCGGAAATCGCCCTTTCGGCCGGACGCGGCGATCTGGTGATCTGCCTCATCTCGGGTGGCGCTTCGGCGCTGACCCCGCTGCCAGCGGCGCCGGTCACACTCGAGGAGAAGCGCGCGGTCACGAGTTTACTGCTCGCCGCCGGCGCCGATATCCATGAGATGAACGCCGTGCGCAAACATCTCTCGCGTATCAAAGGCGGCCAACTGGCGAAGCTGGCATGGCCGGCGCGCGTCGAGACGCTGGCGCTTTCGGACGTGGTGGGTGACGATCTCGACGTCATCGGCAGCGGGCCAACGGCGCCCGATTGTTCCACGTTCGAGGGTGCGCGGCGCGTGCTCGAACGTTACCGGATCTGGGAGCGAGCGCCGCGTTCGGTGCGCGAACGGCTCGCCGGCGCGGTGGACGAGACGCCCAAGCCCGGCGACCCGATCTTTGGCCGTGTGCGCAACCGGGTGATCGGCAGCAATCGCATCGCGCTCGATGCGGCCGTGCGGCGCGCGCGCGAACTGGGATACCGTACGCAGGTGCTATCGAGTGAGATCGTAGGTGAGACGCGCGATGTAGCCCGCATGCATGCGGCGATTCTGCGTGAGGCTGCGCGCCGCCGTGGCGCGCAATGCATTGCCAGCGGCGGAGAAACCACGGTGACCATTCGCGGCGCCGGTTTGGGCGGACGCAACCAGGAGTTCGTGCTTGCCGCTGCCATCGATATCGATGGGCTACCCGGCGCAGTGGTGTTCAGCGCAGGCACGGATGGGACCGACGGACCCACCGATGCCGCCGGCGCTATCGCAGATGGTTCGACGCTTTCGCGCAAGGCCGATGCGCGCGTGTTTCTGGACAATAACGATTCCTATCATTACTTCGAGGCGCTCGGCGACTTGGTGAAGACGGGCCCGACGCATACGAACGTGATCGACATCCACCTGATGCTGCTGGGGGCGAGACGATGAGCCTCTGGCGGCGGGAGATGGTGGATTTTGCCCTCGACTACGAAACCCGCAAGCACATGGAAGAGCAAGTGGCGTGGATTGAGCGCGAGCCATCGAATGCTCAACCGTATTTCGCGCTGGCCCAGTTTTACCGCATGAGCGGCAACGAAGAGTATGCCCTTGGTTTGCTGCTGGAGGCTGTGCGGCTGAATCCGGATCTGGCGGATGCACACGCATCGCTCTGCGAAATCTATGCCATCCGCGGAGACAATGCCGCTGCCTGGCGTCATGCGAGGGCTGCCGAACGCCTGGGGTTAACGCGACCGGTGGAATTGCTGACGCGATACGGCATTGTCGAATAGCTGTTTGTAACCTTCTTCCGATTCGGCGGTATTGAGTGCGTGAAGCGCCTATTCGCAACCCTCGTGCTCAGCGTCTGCGCGTCCTGCGTCGCCGCCGCTCAATCCGCGGCGCCCCAATTCGAGGTCGCCTCCGTCAAGCCCACCAATTCCGGCCCGCAAGGGGTTTGGAACGAAGGCTCGCACGAGCGAGTGCGGATGCTCAACTGGAGTCTCAAATCGATCGTCGCCCAGGCATACGGAGTCAAAGATCATGATGTCTTCGGGCCGACTTGGATCGAGTTCGAACACTTCGAAATCATCGCCAAGATCTCACCAGAGATAGCGAAACTTCCAGAGCGGGCGCGATGGAAGCAGATCGGCGCCATGACTCAGGCGCTTCTCGCTGATCGATTCAAGCTGGAAGTCCATCGCGCAACGCGTGAGATGCCCGTATATGTGCTCATACCCACGAAAGGCGGACTGAAGCTCGGCGAGATCGGTGCGCCCTCGGACGACTGGGTGCGCGCTCAGTTAGGCCGCGGGAGCCTCGTGGCGAAACAGATGCCCACCGCACAATTGATCTCGATCCTGGGCGGCATTCTCCATCGTGAAGTGCTGGATGAGTCCGGCATCCAAGGCGTCTTCGATATAGCGCTCGAGTGGGCGCCCGACGATGTCGCGGCGAATCCCGCGACAAGCCGCGCTGCGGATAAACCGTCGATATTTACCGCGCTGCAGGAGCAAGCGGGCCTGAAACTCGAGTCGCGAAAGGTCCCGATGGAGGTAGTGGTAGTGAATCGCGCCGAACGGCCTTCGGGCAACTGACTCGACGGCCCCTATACCTATCTCCGTCTGGAAGCTGGCGCCCCCCCGGTAAGTAAGTCGTCCTCTGTTAAGTTAAGTTAAACTGCGGCGCGCGCCATCCACAAGCGCTCAGTGCAGGGCGTCATCCAGTTGTAAGCGATTGAATAAGAAACATCCAACGATCGCAAGACAAAGGAGACAGACCCATGCAAGTCATTCAACCTATCCGTATCGATGAGGCCCCTGGTTCGACGCGGCGGCTTCTCGAAACCGCAACCAACGAATTGCGCGCCTTCCCCACCATGTTTAAGACCATGGCGCAATCGCCCTTCGCGCTCGAAGGCTACCTGAAGTTCGCTCGGTCGCTGGCGGCCGGCTCGCTTACGCCGGAGCTCCGTGAGCGGATCGCGCTGGTGGTGGCTCAGACTAACCATTGCGACTATTCCCTGGCGCGCCATGTCTCACTGTCCGGACGACTGGGACTCAGCGGGGATGAGATCCGCGCTGCCCGCGAGTTACGTAGCGGAGACATGAAAACCACCGCTGCATTGCGTTTCGCGCGCGACTTAATAAACCGAAACGGCGACTGTTCCACGGTCGAGTTGCGCGAGGCTGGATACGGCGACGCGGAGATTGTCGAAATCGTGGCGGAGGTCGCGCTGAACGTATTTGAAAATTACTTCAATACGGTTGCGCAGACCGAACCCGATTCGCCGCTGGAAGCGCCCAAAGTAGTAGCTGCTTGAACGCGCCGCGTCCTGAGGGGGCAGGCGGCATTAAGGCAGCGCCGCCTGCCCGGGTTCGGCGCCTGGCGGCTTGAGGGCGCGCGTTGCGGAATCCGTTTCAAAACCGGCCATTTGGGCGGCCGGAAAATACACGTGAAAGGCCGAGCCCTGTCCTGGGGCGGATTGCACTCCAATCGCGCCACCATGGCCTTTCACGATTCCCAGCGCCGCCGCCAATCCCAAACCGCGGCCCGTAAACTTCGTCGTAAAGAAGGGGTCGAAAATGCGCGCGCGTGTAGCTTCATCCATGCCATGGCCGCTGTCTTTGACTGTCAAAACCAGGTAGCGGCCCGGGGCAACCACTTCGCCGAGCACGTCCGTGACGGATTGCTCCGCCACCCTTTCCAGGGACGTAGTGACTTCGACGTATCCACCGCCTTCACCCACCGCTTCCGCTCCGTTGATGATCAGATTCATAATAAGCTGCTGCAACTGCGACGAATCCGCGTCAAGTGTCGGGAGACCGCGGCTGGTTACGAGGCGCAACTCGACGTTCCTGGGAACGGACGCTCTTACCAGCGAGGCGATCTCCTCCACTTCCTGCGAGAGATCCACCGGCCGCACTACGAACTTGCCTCGGCCGGAGTAGGCCAGCATTTGGCTGGTGAGACGCGCCGCGCGATCGCCCGCGGCTTGCAGCGTGTCCACCAGATCGCGGCCGGGCGAGCCCGGGGGAAAGTGTTCTTCAAGCAAGCTCGCATTCCCCACGATTCCCACAAGAATATTGTTGAAATCGTGCGCGATCCCGCCGGCAAGGACGCCCAGGCTCTCCAGTTTGGCGGTTTGCCGCATACGGTCCTCGCTCTGCATTCGTTCGGTGACGTCCCGAAACACGAGCACGGCGCCGCGCAGAGAGCCCCCTTCATGGCGGATCGCGGTAGCTCGCGCCTCCACGAAGCACTCCGCTCCGGACTTCGCGCGCAGACGCACCGGCGCCACCGGTCCTTTATTTGACGCTCCACGCGAAGGCTCTTCATTCAGCGCCGCCCGCACCGGATTCGCGGGCGCCGGACGAGAACCCTGCGCCGCGGTCTGAAAGATCTCTTCAACTGGCTTGCCGCGTGCTTCGCTTTCGTTGAACCCGGTTAGCCGTTCGGCCATGGAATTCATCAACTGCACGCAGCCGGCGGCATCGGTGGTAACTACCCCATCCGCGATGCTGTAGAACGTGGTTCGCAGCAAATCGCGAACCTCGGACGATGCCCAGTTCGCGTCCGCCAACTCCGCGATAAGATTTTCCCGCTGTTTGGAGGAACGCTCGTTGGCTGCAAAGGCGACCATGAGAATGGCGACCAGCAATGTGCATCCGATCAACGTTACGAGCCTGGCTTGAGCCGTGTGCCGCTGCACACTGTTGCGAGACACAGCCAATTGCTCATCGGCAGCCACTCCGATCTGCTGCGAAACCACGCGGATATCGTCCATGAGCTGTCTACCGCGGCCGCTCTCCACCAGCGCCAATGCAGCTGCCGGGCCCTTCGCATCGCGAACTTCGATTGCCGTTCGCAATTCCAACAGTTTGTCGCTAACCAGCTCCTGAAGCCTGGCGACGCGAGCTACCTGCTGTGGGTGGTTTGCCTGCGATACTCGAAGTTGCTCCAGATCGGTGGGTATTCCCGCTAGGGCCTGCCGGTAGGGCTCCAAGTATTCGACGCGCCCTGTGAGGAGATATCCGCGCTGTCCGGTTTCCGCATCGCGCACACGGCCGAGAAGCCGTTCGTTCACGCGCATTGCCTGCGAAGCGGCCTGTCCCTCCGTTCTCGATAGCGCGTAATCCTGCCAGTCCCGATTCGAAAGATACGCGATGGCGACGAGAGTGGTGAGCGCCAGCGCGAAAACCAAGGCCCTGGCTGTGCGCAGGGAACCACCGTGCATCTTCCTCAGTATATTCGAATAACCGCCATGCAAACATGAGATTACGTGCAACTTCCCATTGACTCCTCGATTCCGGAAATCCTTCGGAAGCTGCGGGAATCGAACAATCTTGCAATCGAAGCTCCCCCTGGTGCGGGCAAAACCACGCGTGTTCCTCCGGCGCTGCTCGATCTTGACCCGCGTGGCGTGCTGGTGCTCGAACCGCGCCGCTTGGCGGCGCGCCTTGCGGCGCGATTCGTGGCCGCGGAGCGCGGCGAACCGGTTGGGCAAACCGTCGGTTACCAAGTGCGCTTCGAAGAAGTCGCCGGCCCGCAAACACGGCTGCGGTTTGTAACTGAAGGCGTGCTGACGCGCATGCTGCTTTCGAATCCGAGGTTAGACGGCGTTGCCTCCGTTGTGTTGGACGAATTTCACGAGCGGCACTTGGAAGGCGATCTCGCGCTTGCCTTGCTGCGCCGATTGCAACGTAATGCGCGCCCCGATCTTCGGCTGGTCGCAATGTCGGCAACGCTCGACGCCGCGCCCGTCGCCCAATTTCTGGATGCGCCGGTGGTGCGCTCCGAAGGCAGGCAATATCCGCTCACGGTTGAATACACGCCGCACTCCGCGGCGCCGCTCGAGGAGCAGGTGCGCGCCGTGCTGGAGCGATTGGGCGCAAGCTCCACCGGCCACGTGCTGGTGTTCCTGCCCGGAGCGGCGGAGATCCGTCGCGCCGCGAATGCCTGCGACGCGCTCGCCAAGCGGCACGGGTGGCAAATCGCGCCGCTCTATGGCGACCAAACGCCGGAAGAGCAGGATCTCGCCGTGGCGCCCTCGCCGCGCCGCAAAATTGTGTTGGCCACCAACGTGGCCGAAAGCAGCATCACCATCGAGGGCGTGAATACGGTGATCGATAGCGGCCTCGCGCGCGTCGCGGGACACTCGCCCTGGTCCGGTCTGCCCACGCTTGAAGTGGCGCGCATCAGCCAGGCTTCGGCCAACCAACGCGCCGGCCGTGCCGGCCGCACCGGGCCAGGCCGCGCGATCCGTCTCTATCCATTGGAGGACTTTGCGCGGCGTCCGGCGCACGACGTTCCCGAGATCCTTCGCGCCGATCTCGCTCCGGCTGCCCTGCTGTTGCGAGCCATGGAACTCGACGGCTTCCACGCGCTCGAATGGCTGGACGCCCCGCCTTCCGCCGCCGCCGTGCAAGCGGAGAGCCTGTTGCGTCAATTGGGAGCGGAAGGCGCTACCGGACGCGAGATGGCCCGCTACCCTCTGCATCCGCGATTGGCCCGGCTGATCGTGGAAGCGCGCCGCCGTGGCGTAGCGCAGGATGGATGCACCGTGGCCGCACTGCTCAGCGCCGGCGAGCGGCTTCCCGCCGAGGCTAGGCACGCCGGCCGTTCGGACCTCCTTGCGTTGCTCGAAGCGCCGTGGGAGCCGCGCACAGAGCAGTTGGTCCGTCAAGTGCGCCGCATCGTCAATCCGCCGAAGCAGGCTCGCCGCGATGAGGATGCGCTGCTGATCTGCGCGCTGGCCGCCTTTCCGGATCGCGTCGCGCGCCGTCGCGCCGGCGGCGACCTGCAACTGGCCTCAGGAGGCGCCGCGCAGCTTGCGCGCTCGAGCACTGTGACCCAAGCCGAGCTGTTAATCGCCGTGGAAGCGGAAGATCGGCGTGACGGCTCCCGCCGGGACCGGCAAGCGCCCTTGGTGCGGTTGGCGAGCGCAATTGAGCCCGAATGGCTGATCGACCTCTTCGCGGATCGGGTCGTCGATGTCAACAAAGTGGAGTGGAACCGCGCCTCCGAGCGAGTTGAAGGCGTCAGCGCGCTCATGTTCGGCGAAATTGCAATCGAAGAAACGCGGCGCGAGCCCGACCCCGCGGCCGCCGGAGAACTACTGGCAACGAAGGCGATCGAGGCGGGAATCGGTCGCTTCGTGGATCGCGAGGAACTCGATGCCTTCTTCGAGCGTGTCCGTTTTGCGTCTCTACACGCGGCGATTGCGCCGCTTAGCATGGGTGACGCGGAGCAAGCCTTGCGGGGAATTGCCCAAGGGCGGCGGAGCTTCGCCGATCTGGAAGAGGCCGCGTGCAAGCAGCTTATTCCCGCCCTGCGCCGCGCCCTGCCGAGTGAGTTCGATTCCATCGCGCCGGAAAGCTTGCGGCTGCCTGGCGGCCGCCAGGTGCGTGTGCATTACGAGCCGGACCAGCCCCCGTGGATCGCTTCGCGTCTGCAGGATTTCTTCGGCATGCGCGAGACGCCGCGCATCGCCCGCGGCCAGGTCCCGGTGGTTGTGCGCCTGTTAGCGCCGAACCAACGTCCGGTACAAATGACTTGCGATATCGCGGGGTTCTGGGAGCGCCTGTATCCTCAAGTGCGCAAGGAATTGTCGCGGCGTTATCCGAAGCATAAGTGGCCGGAGAAGCCGGAGTAGGGACGCCGTCGCCTATCGCAGAATCGCGAAGTCCTGGCGCAGGTCGCGCCGCCCAGCAAGCTTTGCGTCGAGCGCCTGGGCGTCCCGCTCATTTCTCCGCTCCTGCCGCCAGCCCTGCACGGCATGGAACGTCATACGAACCGCCTCGGCGCTGCGCCATACGATATTATCGCGCATGTAATGGTTGCGCGCCGTCAGCGTGAAGCGCCGGATCCATCGCACCAGCTTCGGTGGTTGCGGCATGTCTCCCGCAGAGGAAAGATCCTGGCTCGGCTGCTCGCAAGAATTCAATGTAATTACCGCGACGCGCGAATCCGTGGAAACGCCCTTGCGGTAGATTTCACCCGATGTGCGCACGGTATCCTGCCGCGAGACATAAGCCACCGAATCCACGCATCCCGTAAAGGACAAATCGCTCACTACCTGATCGCGCTCCAGATCCACGTCGTCCTGAATCTGGTGCGTAAATCCGAAGGGACGTATGGAAAAGACCGCGGCGAGATCTCGCGTCGCGGCCGAGGCCCATACCTGCCGTCCGTCCAACTCTCTGTCGCGCGCCCAGACTCGCAGGTGGTCGCGCTTGGCGAACGTGTCGAGACTCTTTTGCAATTGCAGGTCCGGCTCGACGCCATCAAGCAGCAGCATGCGCATGGGGGCGTCGGCAAGCGCGTGTTCCTCCGCGATGGCGCGGATCGCCTTGACGCCGGCATGCATCGAATTCGGTTGCGATCCCATCCACCCCGCGGCGGTGAAGGCGCGCGTAATCTCATCTTGCGATCCGACATAGACGAGATTGACTAAGTCCATCGGCTGCGGTTGGCGTTTCGAGTAACTCCAGTAAGGCAGGGAGCGGACCAGGTTATGTAGGTCCTCCCAATCGCTCTCGGAGATTTCTTCGGGCACCACGCAACGGGAAACGTCGCCCCATTCAGGAGGGAATTCCACGGAGAGATGTAGATCGGCGCCGCGGGTCAGCTCGATCTCCGGCTCTGGAAAGTGGAACATGGCGGATTCGGCGACCAAAAGCGGCAGCATGGCGGCCGGATGACCCAGGGCGAGAAAGGCTAGGTGCTGGCCAATCCGGTTGGATACGGTGGCCGTGGCGCGGATGCCGTGGATCCTGCCGTGCGTATCGACGCTTTCGCGCGCGTTGTCGATGCTGGTGAGGTGTGCTTGAATCGGATACGCGCTACCGTCCGGCAAGAGCAGTTCGCTGAATTCGAGCTGCATGCCCGCGGTTTCGTGGAGCAGACCGATTCCTACACGATGGACTTTCGAGACCACGCCGCGCAGAATCGGTCCGGCCTCCATCGCATCGTCGCCCCCCGGACACACCGGCGTAGCGATCGCGGCTTCGATTTGCAGGCCCGGCTTGGCTGAGTAGGAGGAGATGGGAGTTAGGAGACGCGCTTCCACTGGCGTTCCGGCAGGGGCCTTCGGCGCCGCGGCGGCCATGGAAAAAAATCCAGCCGCCAGACCCAGAAGCGCGCACGCAAGACCACGACGGGCCGGTTGCGAAGAGAGGGTAGAGAATTCCCGGCTCATCACTTACTATTTTCCGAATTACTTCTTAGACTTCTTTTGAAAAAACTTCCGCTGTATGTCGGGCCAGAATTCCGACATGAGGTTACCCATCACGCCACCGAAGAGGCTGGTTTCCACGCGGCCCGCCATCACTGTCCCTCTCCGGCTCGCAGAAGGATAGTATACATTGGAAGCCGCGATTCCAAGTGACATTCCGAAGAGATTAGAAGTATTTAATACGGAACGGCCGGAATCGGCGCGGCAGACTAACAAGCGCGTGGCGGAATAGATGATGCGGGGCGCGATGCGGGCGCTGGGGCCTTTGCGGAAATAGCGGGGATCCTGATGCAGCAGATTTGCGAATACCCCCGCGCTAAAGAAATTCTGCGTTCCGAAATCGCCGATTGCGGCGCCGAATCGCCTGCCGTAGTTTGGCCAACCCTCGCCATACTTAGGCGTCTGATTGCCGCGCTGGGACTCGGCGGCTGTGAAGGCGGCCGTAGCAATATTGAAGGGATCGATTGTCTCCTTCCACGCTAATCGCCACTTTTCCCGGGAGGTCATTGGCGCGACTGGCTTGGAGGAATCCTCCACCGTCTGATAGTCGGGGATCACCTTCATGATTCGCTCTTCGTTCAAAGGAACCACGACGGGAACAGGGGGCGCGGGAATCACGGGGCCGGCGGCGTCGACTGGCGTTTCGGAGGGTGGAACCGATGTCTGTTGGGCCGATGCGCCCGAGGCCGCCATCAACCAACCGGTTACTGCCGCTGCCGCGAAACTGCAAGGGCGCGAAGCCACTTGGGTTGGTAGACGGGCGAACGAGGGGTCAAGGTTACGCAAAAGCCGTTACGGCGCCCGCAAATGGGGTTAAATATTCAAAGGATAGCTCGTTGGAGCCAGCGTTAGGCCAAATTAGTTATCCGAAGGCTTATCAACGCGTTCGATGAACCGCGTCTCCACGGGCGTTTTTCGCGATTCCAGCCGTAGCCCGAGTTGTTCCTCGATCGCGGTAAAGATAGTGGGACCCGCCGGGTCGCGTGTAGTTGCGGCATCGGGCTCGGTATTTGCCGGCCGGTCCGGTGTCCATTTCAAATCGAACTCGTATGTCCCCGTGAGCCCGGTCGCATCGGTGACCGGACGACGCAGATCGACTGCCAGAAATCGGACGAAGCTTCCCATCTGTGAGCCTTTGCTGAGAATCTCGCCGTTGCCGCGCCGGATCATTCCCGGCGCCGATTCCTTCATCTTCGGGCCGCCTTTCGCCACGGTTAGGACGTATGCAGTCTGTTCCCGCTCTTCACGCCGCAATACCAGCTGAAAGCGCTCGGCGAGCAGCGCCCGCGATCCGTTCCCGGACCGATTGCATATATTGCGCCTGCTGCGCGGCATTCATCTTTTCATATTCGACTGGTCCATCGGGTGGATTCCCTGCTGTGGGTGGCGCCGGCTTGGCCAGAATCGTCCAAGGCTGCGATTCAACCCAGGACGGTCCGCCTGAGATCTGATAATCCTGTACGTCAAACGCCCACATGATGAGGTTTTTCAGGCTGATGCCTTCCGCGTTCAAGCCGCCGCCGGGCATCGGTGCGATTACGCTGTTGTGCGCGCCAGGCGGTGTTGGCTTAATCGACGCTGTTTCGAACGTGAGCGGCTGGGCGCAAAGGCCGATGGCCAACAAAGGAAGAATGGGGGCCGCATGTTTCATAGAATCCTACCGGTTTATACTGCGCGCGCGGTGAAGCGGTTAGTTGGCCGTGTTCTTCTTCATTTCGAGGCAAGCTCCCAGCGCCTGGGCGGCCCCAGGGAAATCCGGTTGCGTGCGCAGAACCTCCCGAAACTCGCCGATGGCCTCGTCCAAGCGTCCAAGATTGGCCAATGCGGCGCCCAGGTTGAAGCGCGCGGCGACGTAATCCGGTTTCAGGCGCAACGCTTCGTGGAACTGATCGGCAGCTTCGGAGAATCGCTGCTGCGCGGCAAAAGCAGTGCCGAGATTGAAATAGGCCGCGGCATCTTGCGGCTGCAATCGGACGGCCTCGGCGAACTCGCTGGCGGCCATGTCGGGATGCCCGGCGAGGCCATAAGCGCGGCCGAGGTTGTAATGCTTGTTCGCGTCGCCGGGCATGCCTTTCTCCGCCGCGCCGAGGTTCGAGAGCGCATCGTTAAGTTGACCTTTTTCGGTTTGGATTACGCCGAGGCCTTCGCGTGCGTCCGCACTTTCCGGGTCCAACTGGAGCGCTTTGCGATATTGCGCCTCGGCCGCGTCGAAGTCGCCGCGATTGCTCAAGGCGGCGCCGAAATTGATGTGGGCTTCGGCGAGATCGGGGCGCAGGCGAAGCGTCTCGGTGATGTAGGGCATGGCCTCGTCAACGCGGTTCTGTCTTAGAAGCGCTTGGCTGAGTATGCCGAGCGCCCCCCAGTTGTCATCGGTGACTTCGATTGTGTGCCGGAACAGAGTAACGGTGTCTCGCCAGTAAGCTGCGTTGGACCACGCAACTACTCCGTAGGCACAGCAAGTCGCGAGCGCGAGCGCCGCCACAGGACGCACCGCCGCACGGCGGCCGGCGATTTCGCCCAAGCCCCAGACGACGATAATGGAGAGCCCGATCAGCGGGATATACATGTAACGATCGGCGCGCGATTGAATGCCAACCTGCACCAAACCGATCACGGGGACCAGGATGCCGGCGAACCAGAACCATCCCGTGACGAGGTAAGGCCGCTGCGCGCGCTGGAGACACTACAACCGCAGTGATGGCCGTGAGAACGGCGGCCGCGGCGATCGCTTCCCACGCGGGCAGTTGCGGCGCATAAGGATAAAGGACCGCCAACCTCGCTGGCCAGAGGAACTGGAAATGTAGGCAAGATAGGAGACGAGCGCGTTTTCGATGCGAAATGCGAACGGAACTTCCGCGGCTGAGGAGACAGCGCCACCGCCCTTTTGAACCAGGAATGTGATCACGGAGGCGACTACGGCGAACGAGGCAGCGGCGCCTTCTCGAGGATCAGGCGGCGGGCCGGCGTATCTTTCCAACGCTCCAGCGGCCAGAAATCGAGCAGAAGCAGAACGAATGGGAGCGTCACGATCATTGGCTTCGACATCAGTCCGCAGCAAAACGCCAGGACCAGGAGAATATACGCCGCGGCACGCGGGCGCTTGACGTAAGCAACGTAAGCCCAGATCGACAGAAACCAGAACAGTCCGCTCAGAACCTCCTTGCGTTCCGCGATCCAAGCGACCGGTTCGACGTGGAGGGGATGGATGGCGAACAGGAGCGCGACGAATGCGCTGCGCCAACGCGCTCCGGTCATTCGCCGCAAGACGAAGAACAGTAAGATCGAGTTAATCGTGTGAAGGATGACATTGGTGAGGTGATGCCAGCCACTGTCGAAGCCGTAGAGACTGACGCCTAATATGTAAGACAGCCAGGTCAGCGGGAACCAGTTGGCCCCATAGCCTGTCCGGAATGCCCAGGCGATGGATGCGGGAGTCAAGCCATCCCGTAGATGGAGGTTGTTGACGACGAAATCGGGGTCGTCGTAACCGGTGAAATCGAAGTGACGGACCTGGGCGTAGATGGCGAAGACGGCGACAGCTAGCGTGAGCGAGATCCAGAGATCGAGACGGCGTGGGGCGGCCGGCGTGGCCGGCTCAGCAACGGGCGTGGCGCTTACGGAGCAATCTCTATGATAGAGAAAGCGCGCCTCCGGTGGGTGGACCGGAGGCGTTCAAGGCTTCAGCGCGACCGCTGCCGACGAAAACCCCGCGCCTGCGGCGCGTCGACAGGCCGGGAGGCCTATCGCACTGTGCGCTACCAGGTGTAGCGGCCGGCGAACTGCATCTGCCGCGGCGGGGTGAGCGTGCTTCGCGAACTTCCCGAAGGTGGTCGACGAAGTGTCGGTGAGAGAAGGACCGCTAAATCTCACCGAGTTCGTCACGTTGTACGTTTCCCAGCGGATCTGGATCTGATGATGTTCCGAGTACGGCATCGTGAAGATCTTGTACAGTCCGCTGTCGATGTTGAAGAAGCCGGGACCGCGAATGTTGTTCCGAACCCCGGATTGGCCGGCGAAAGTCTTCGATGAAGAGTCCATATTGGCCGGGCGGCTCCCCGGGCGCGGTCACGATGTTGAGTGGGTTCGTGGAAGAGATTCGGACCTCCGCCCTTGATCGCCGTATGGCGTTCTGGTCATCCTGACGGGAATCGCCGCGATGGGAGTGGCGAGTGGCGCTCACGTTCCCAATCGGTCGGCCAGCGCGATCCATTGCCCAACGCTATAGGGGAGGCCCGAAGTCTGGCGGTAATTGCCGGTATCTCCCAACCGCCGACGAACGCGTCCAGGATCTTGTTCATGTTGGTCCCGAACTTCCTGCCGCGGCCGAACGGGAGATCATAGACGCCGTAGACGTTCATCTGTTGCGTCGTGTCGTAGTTCGAAACGGCCCGCTGCTGGCTCGGGTTCCACGTGTTTTGAATGAAGCCGGAGTAAGAAGCCGCCGGCTTCCTGGGCCGATCCAAGGTCGATAGACTTCGACCAGGTGTAATTCAGGTCGAATTGCAATCCGAAGCTGAGGCGCTTGCGGAGGGTCACCTGCAGCGCATGATAATCGCCCTTTCCGATCGAACTCCACGCGGAAAGAGCCGAGAACTGGGGATTGAATACCATCCAGGGGCCATACTTCCCGCAAGCCATGTGGTTCACCGCGCCCTTGGACGTGAACGTGGTGGGGCCGCCATTGACGCAGTTGGCGGCGTTATCGGCGTTGTTCAGCGTGTTGGTGGCATCGCCGGTGGCGCTGTTGTTGATGTAATCGTTGGCCCACACCTGGGTCGGCGTGAGTCCGTTGCCCGCGGCCCCCGGCCACATATCTTGAAGAACGGTATCTGCGGGGATGGTATTGGGTGTCATGCCCTTGAAGTCGATGTCGCTCATCAAGTTCGTCATCGCCTGGAAATAAGTTTGGCCGGACGCGGGGTCCACCAGATTGGTCGGCATCGCCAGATCGCGATCGATCAGCGAATGGCGGGAGAGACGCCCGACGTAGGAAGTCTGGAGGAAGAACCCGTGGCCGAGTTCCCGGCCGATGGTGAAATCCAGGTTGATGGTGTAGGGCGCAGCCAACTGCGGTCGATGCTGTTGGTGATCGCGAAGGAGCCCGATGAGCCGGCTGCCGTACGGATACACCAACGGCAATCCGCCCGCCGGCGGCGGCGGCACGATGGCAGCCGGAACGGCGTAGAACGTGGTGAAGCGCGGAAGCTGAGCGGAGGTCAATATGTTGGCCGGATTCGAAAAGCTTTGCGACAAACCCGGCGTGGTGTGGCTGAACGTCTGGGCCAGCGGCTGGCCGATCAGATCGTAATACATTCCGGCGCCGGCGCGGATGGAGGTTTTGCCCGGACCGCCGAACAGCCACTTCGAAATCCCGCTCGCTGCCGTCGGCGAATATGCCAGACCCAGGCGAGGCGCCCAGTTCTTATGGAAGGGATACATCGCCGTTCCCTGGCTCGCGGAATGAAATCGATCAGACCCGCGTTCTGCTGCGACAAACCCTGTTCGGCATAGTTCGCGCGCGCGCCCAGCCAAGACGCGAGCGGAATATTCGTCGAGGCCTGCTGCCCATTGACTTCGTGCACCGGCGGCTCCAGGCCGAGGCGAATACCCGCGGTGATTGTAAAGTTGCGCGTGACCTTCCAGGTGTCCTGCACGTACATCTCGGTTTCCTGTTCACGAAATCGCGGATCGACGGGCGCGCCGACGGGCAGCACCGTGCCGTTCACCAGATAGTTATAATCCGCGGTGCCCTGCGCTTCCAAGCCCAGCACGGCCGCCATCGCGTATTCGTAGTTCTGTTTGAAGCTGACTCGAAACGCCCAGAGATGCGGGGAAGCAGATCGTTTCCCGAACCGTTGATCCAGGAAGGATTCGAGCTGGCGGAGCTGTATGAATTGGCGTGCTTTGCGACTGATTCGAAATGTAGCGGAAGTAGCCGCCGAACCGGATGTTGTGCGCGCCGTGATTCCAGGACATATCTTCACCAATCAGATGCACCGGAATAATTCGCGCCGTTCCCGTGCTGGTGCCGTACGGGGTGCTGATGTCCGCGGAACCACTCATAGTTGCTGGTCAGGACGCCGGAGGTCTGCGTTTCCGGCGCGGGTGAACCCGTAGTGAAGCGTGCTCACCAGATTCGGCGTGATCACATCCGTCCAGCCCGCCGCCAGGCCTTTGCTGTTCGCCAGACTGACGGAGTTCGCCGGCAGCCCGGGGAATTCGGAAGATTGCGAGCCATTGTTCGCCCAATCATTTTGCAGATTGCCGCGAATGAACAGCGAGTTCCTATCGTTCGGCGTGGTAATCGATCTTCGAGATGTAAGTGTTCTGGACGTTGTGCGCGGGAAGTTGAAGCTATAACCCTGCCGTGTTGATGGCATCGCCCAACGGTGGTGTTATTAGGGAGCGGCATGCCCTGCATCGGCTTGAGCGCAGCCGCATTGACTCCGATGCCGGCCGGGATCGATGGTTTGCGCCTGCGCGGGAGTGAGATTGACAACCTGATTGCTGGCGTTGGTCGATAACCGACAATCCCCGCCCTCAGGTTTGCGGTGGGAACGGTTCGATTCGCGCTGCCGGCGCTGGCGTCGCGCCGTCCCTCATAGTTGATGAAGTAGAACAGCTTGTTCTTCTTGATGGCGCCGCCGGCCGATCCGCCGAATACGTTCACCAGCAGCGGGGCGATCGGCGATGCCGGCCTGGTTATTGAAAAATGAATTGGAGGCCATCTCCGTTCCGCGGCGGTATTCATAAGCCGAGCCGTGAAACGTATTGGTTCCGGACTTGGTCACCAACTGGACGTCCGCGCCGGAACCGCGCCCGGTGGCCGCATCGCCGTTGGTGGTGGTGGTGCGGAACTCCTCCACCGAATCGAGAGTGACGCGCAGTACGCTGGTAAACGCGGTGCGGGCGTTCTGATCGTATCACGTCGGCGCCATCGAGCGTGACATTGCCCTGGTCGGGCTTGCCGCCATTGACCGCGCCATCGTTCGAGCCGACCGTGCCGCCGGAGCTGTAGCTGGTCACGCCGGGCTGAAACGCCAGCAAGCCGACCACGTTGCGGGCGTAACATCGGCATCTGGATGATCGCGTTCGTGTCCGATCGCGTTGCCGAGCGAAGCGTCCGTCGTGTTCACCTGAGCCGCCGCGGCCGTAACCTCGACGGTTTCGGTGGTGCTGCCGACCTTGGCAAACTTGAGTTCCAATGTGGCCGGCTCGATTTACCAGCAACTCGACCCTGTTCTACCATCAGATCGGCGAATCCGGGCGCTTTCGCCGTGACCTTATAAAACCCCGGCGGCATCTGCTCAATGGTGTAGCTGCCCTTCGCATCGGCGGTCGCGTTGCGGTCCGCGCCGGTGTCCAGGTTGATCAGGTGATGTTTGCGCCTGGAATGACGGAGCCCGTCGGATCGGTGACGTTGCCCGTGATGGAAGACGATTGAGCGAATAGGCCCGTAGCAAAGCATGCCACGAGCAGGACAATTTTGGAGATGGTTCCCCAAAGCGAGCGCATGATAGATATACCCCCTAAAAGAGCCAACTAACCGAATAGCGTCGCAGAAGATTTCAGTTATCGTAACCGTAAAAACACCGCCGTGTCAATGAAATTCCTGGCGGCCGCTTCGTTCGGACGCGGTCCGTGGTACTCTGTGCGCGGTATGTCTCCGGCCGGCAAAGAACAGATCGCTCGCGCCGAAGCGCACAGCGCGTCTCTATCGCGCGAATTGCGATTGGGCGATTTGGCTTTGTTGCAAGTGTTGCTAATTGTCGGCTTGCCGTGGATCGGTTACGCGGCCAAAGTGGGTGGCGCGCACGTATCGCTGTGGCTCGCGGCCATTCCACTGTTTTACCTGCCGCTGGCAGCTACGGTAATTTACCTCAGCCGCCGTATGCCGCTTGAGGGCGGCGTCTATCAGTGGGTGAAGATCGGCATCTCGCCTGCGGCCGGTTTTCAAGCCGGATGGAACTACGCGTTCCTATTCATCCTGTTTTATGCGAACAGCGGCTCGGTTGCTGTGAATAGCATCGCTTATCTGCTGGGCCCGCGCTACCAGTGGATGAACGAGAGCAAGCCGCTGCTGATCGCGGTGAATGTGGCATTCTTCGTTCTAGTATTCCTGGTGAATGTCCGCGGCCTGCACTTGGCGCGATGGTTCACCGGAGCGGGCGGCGCGCTGATCATCGGTCTCTACATGCTGGTGATTGCGCTGTTCGTTGCGCGCGTGGTGAGCGGCGCGCCCACCCCTCAACCCGTAATCGCTTTCGCGTGGCCGGCCATGACGCTCGCGACGCTGAACCTGTTTACCAAGATGGCGTTGAACGCTCTGAGCGGATTCGAGCAGGTGGCCATCTTCGCCGGCGAATGCCATACTCCAGAGCGAAACATCGCGCGCTCAGTATGGATCGCCGGGCCGGGAATCGCGCTGCTCTATATTCTGGGCACGTGCGGGATGCTGGCTTATGTGCCGCTCGACAAGGCCGATCTTATCGCGCCCGTGCCGCAAATTCTGGGCGTGGCTTTGCATTCGTCGCCGCTTGCTTCGGCACTGGGCGGCGCGTCGATCCTAGCCCTGCTCTTCGCGTACTTCACGCAGACGGTGGCGTGCGTGGCGCAAGTCTCGCGCCTGCCGATGGTAGCGGGTTGGGACGGATTATTCCCGGCGCGCTTCAGCGCTTTGCATCCGAAATACCGCACGCCGGTGCGATCGCTGGCGGCAGTGTCGGTGATCTGCGTGATCCTGGGGGCGGCGAGCTTGGGGCAGGTGGGCGAGCAGGAAGCGAACCAGATCCTGATCGCGGCCGCCATGGCCTGCTGCGGCATCTATTATCTGGCGATGTTCGCGGTGGTGGCGAAACAGCGCGGCGCTCCGGCGTGGCTGCGCGTAAGCGTGTTCGCTGCGGCGGCGGTGACGGTGGCCGCGGTAGTGATGGATGCGGTGCCGGTGCTGGAGGTCGCGAAGCCTCTCGTGTTCGCCGTGAAGGTGGTGGGCGTAGTGCTGGCGATCAACGCGGTGGGTGTGTGGGCCTACAGGCGGGCGGCCACCCGGGACGACGATGCGGGTGGCCGCGAGACACTACGGGCGCGGGGCGGCGAGTAAGTGATTCAGTTGTCAAGGATCGATGGGCCGGGGCTCCGTAGGCCTTGCGGCGAGGGATGGCGGTGCCTTGCTGCTGGAACGGGAATGCGTCGAAACTAGCTGGACAGACTAGGAAGTCTGTCCTACGAAGCGGGCCTTGGCCTCCTCCAAGCGAGCCATGCGGCCGATGACGCGAGCGATTTCGGGCAGGGAATAAACAAAGCCACCGCAGAGTTCAGGGGACGGGAAGTCTTTCGCGGCGTCCGCCGTTTGGCCTTTGGCGTGGGCGAGCTGCGTGAGTAGGATTGCCTCCGATTCGGCTTTGGCGTACGCGGATTTTCGCTGGGCCTGCAGCTCTTTCAACTCGGCGGTGTTCTTTTCGATGGCGCGCTGAATGCGCGTGGCGTAGAGCGCGATGGCCTTCAGGCCTTGCTTGGGGTCAAGCCAGGCATCGGCGAGGACTGAGGCAGGGTCGAGGGCATCGTCCGATTGCCCAAGCATGATTTTGGTAAAGAGGGCATCTTCCATATCATGGGCTCGTTGCTGGCGCCAGTAATTTCGGGCGATGTTGATAACCAAAGTCCGCTCGGGGACGCCGACGGGGGCGTATGCCTGGATGTAGCCCTCCACGTGTTTTGCCACGGCTTCCTTTTCGCCGGGTAGGGCGGGGTCGCCTTTTCCTGTGAGTTGATGTTTAACGGCGTTCGAGGCGACGGTTTGACGGCCTGCGTCGCTGGTTGGTCCCGTTGAACGTTTCGCGTTTTCCTGATTGGCGGCGATTTGAGCTGGGGTAGACATTTTCGTTTTCTCCTTTTCGTATCAAAAAATAAAAGGGCTGCCTGAGGGCGAGGCGCTGAGACAGCCCTCTTTCGATTTCAGAATAACAAGATGACCCCCAAATTCCGGGGTGGGAGAGGGGATCAGAATTGGCGTTAAGTGCTTTGGGGAGAGCGGGTTAAAAATTATTTTAAAACCTTGTGACCGACGTTCGGCGGTTTCGGAGCAATGAGGAGGGTTTCGCTATTAGAACCATCGCGCTCGAATGCGACAAGCTGGTCGTATTAGTGGATTACGGAGGGCGCAGCGATA
>CAVXPE010000020.1:0-80840 GCA_963763545.1 Bryobacterales bacterium | reverse complement strand
CATATTAGATATAATCTAAAAGGAATTATTCATGGACCCCAATGCGATCACACGGTCCTTGGCGGACAGCGGTCTGCGGAGCACTCCGCAACGCTACGCTGTCATGGCATTCTTGCTGGAGCAACCAAAGCATCCCACGGCGGCAGAGATCTTCGAAGCTGTTAACCGCGTCGATCCTCGCTCTTCCAGGGCTACGATTTATAACAATTTGCGCGACTTGGTGCAGGCTGGTTTGGTGCGTGAAGTTGCCGTGGAGGGCCGCGCGGCGCGTTTCGATGCGAAAGGCGTGCGGCATTACCATTTCATCTGCGATCGCTGCGGCAATGTTGAAGACGTGGACTGGTATGACGTGGCCCGGCCTACCGCGGCCTCGCTCGGCAAGCGGGTACTTCGCGAATGCGAACTTATTTTCCGGGGGCTGTGCGCCAAGTGCGCACCCCGGCGCGCTTCCCGCTGAATATATGAAATCGAAGGAAAGGATAAACAGATGGAAAAACAACTAACAGAGGCAGCAACTGCCGCCAACAATGGCCAAACTGTAGCAGGCGCCGCGAAGTGCCCGGTAGCGCACGGCGCGCGCGGGCGCAGGAACCGCGAGTGGTGGCCGGAGGCCCTGGACATCTCGGTACTTCACCGGAACTCCAGCTTGTCCGACCCTATGGGAGACGGATTCGACTATGCCAAAGAGTTTGAAAGCCTTGATCTCGATGCTGTGATCAAGGATCTGCATGTCCTAATGACAGACTCCCAGGAGTGGTGGCCAGCCGATTTCGGCCATTATGGCGGGTTGATGATCCGCATGGCGTGGCACAGCGCAGGCACTTATCGGATTACCGACGGCCGGGGCGGCGCTGGCGCAGGGCAGCAACGCTTCGCGCCGCTGAATAGCTGGCCGGACAACGCGAACCTGGATAAGGCGCGCCGCCTGCTGTGGCCCATCAAGCAGAAATATGGCGAGAAGATCTCGTGGGCCGACCTGATGGTTCTCGCCGGCAACGTCGCGCTGGAATCGATGGGGTTCAAGACCTTCGGCTTCGCCGGGGGGCGCGCCGACGTGTGGGAGCCCGAGGAGCTTTACTGGGGTCCGGAAGGGACGTGGCTGGGCGATGAACGTTATAGCGGCGAGCGTCAATTGGCGGAGCCGCTCGGCGCCGTTCAAATGGGCCTGATCTACGTCAATCCGGAAGGTCCGAACGGCAACCCGGACCCGGTGGCGGCGGCGAAAGATATCCGCGAGACGTTCTTTCGGATGGCCATGAACGACGAAGAGACCGTCGCGCTGATCGCGGGCGGCCACACTTTTGGCAAGACTCACGGCGCAGGTGACCCGTCGCTGGTAGGGCCGGAGCCGGAAAGCGGCGCCCTGGAAGACCAAGGCCTTGGGTGGAAGAGCAAGTTCGGCACAGGAATCGGAGCCGATGCCATCACTGGCGGTCCGGAAGTCACTTGGTCGCAGACGCCGACGAAGTGGAGCAACCTGTTCTTCAAAAACTTATTCGAAAACGAGTGGGAGCTGACAGCCAGCCCGGCGGGCGCGAAACAGTGGCAGGCCAAGAACGGCCACGCAACCATACCGGACCCGTTCGATAAGACGAAGAAGCGCGTGCCCACTATGCTGACCACCGATCTGGCCCTGCTCCTCGATCCGGCATATGAAAAGATCTCGCGGCGGTTCTACGAAAACCCGGATCAGTTCGCCGACGCATTCGCCCGCGCCTGGTTCAAGCTCACGCACCGCGACATGGGCCCGATCGCGCGTTATCTCGGCCCGCTGACGCCGAAGGAGACTCTGATTTGGCAGGACCCGATCCCCGCGGTGGACCATCCGCTGATCGATGAAAACGATGCCGCTGCATTGAAGGCAAAGATCCTCGCCTCCGGCCTGTCGATCTCCGATCTCGTTTCGACCGCTTGGGCATCGGCATCGACGTTTCGAGGCTCCGACAAGCGTGGCGGCGCGAACGGCGCTCGCATCCGCCTTGCTCCCCAGAAGGATTGGGAGGTCAACCAGCCCCAGCAGCTTGCGAAGGTGCTTGACAAGCTCGAAACCATCCGCAAGGAATTCGGCAAAAAGGTCTCACTTGCTGACCTGATCGTCCTGGGAGGAGACGCCGCAATCGAAAAGGCCGCGAAGGATGCTGGAGTCGAGGTGAAGGTACCCTTCACACCGGGACGCATGGACGCTTCTCAGGAACAAACCGACGTCGCCTCTTTCGCTCCTCTGGAGCCGCGGGCCGATGGCTTCCGCAACTACATTAGCGGCAAGGCACAGTTCATGCAGCCGGAGGAGGCCCTCGTGGACCGCGCGCAGTTGCTGAGGCTGACCGGGCCGGAAATGACGGTGCTGGTCGGTGGACTTCGCGTGCTCGGCGCAGGCAGTTCCAAGAACGGCGTCTTCACCGAGTCGCCCGGAGTTTTGACGAACGACTTCTTCGTCAACCTACTGGACATGCGCACGCAATGGCAGCCGGCCGCCGGTGAAGATGGCGTCTACGAGGGCCGCCCTCGCAAGACGAACGGTCACAAATGGACCGCAACACGTGTGGACCTGATTTTCGGTTCGCACTCGCAACTTCGTGCTTTCGCGGAGGTCTATGCCTGCGCGGGATCGAAGGAGAAGTTCGTGAAAGATTTCGTGGCCGCATGGAACAAGGTCATGAACCTGGATCGCTACGACCGCGCCCGACCCGGCGAGACAAAGAAGGCTGCCCTCGTATAACGAGTTCGTGTTGTTGGGAGCGGCAAATTCAAAGCAGTTTTGGGGCGGACTGCCTCCGCCCCAGAGAGAATGCAGGTGGTTGCTGCCAGATGGACCAGACCTTTCCTGCATCGAGGAAGGAGCCGGCTAGGAGTAGCGCGTAACGCGTCCACTGAGGTCGCCGTGGTGAAGTCAGTGTTGTGAATCCGGCGCCAGCAGGAGGATCTTCCCTATGCCGCCTTTCTCTCCTAGTACATGTGCCTCTGCCGCATCACGCAACGGCATCCGGCGACCAATAGGTAGAACGAACTTGCCATCGCGCACGTCATCGGCAAACTCACGCACCTTGGATGGATCTGGCTGTGCGAACACACGCTTAATCTTCACTGTCGGGTTTTGGGCTGCCGCGCTTTCCGGCAAGACAGTGGTGTAGCCAAAGGAGCCGCTCGGCTTGATCTTCGGGATCAGCTTCGCTGCAACCTCGCCTCCCACAGTGTCCGCAATTGCATCCACCAGACGGAATTTCTCGATCGCCTCATCGTCATCAATGGCGAGCACACCGGAGACGCCAAGGGAGCGGGCGGCATCCAACTCTTTCCCGCGAACGCCTGCAATCACCTGGGCGCCTATCTTCTTCGCCGTATGGACTGCCGCACGCCCAACGCTGCCCAGCGCTCCCGTTATCAAAACAACCTCTCCCTTTTTCACGTTTGTCGCAAGGCGTACAAGCTGGTCTCCCGTGAGGGCAATCAGGGGGATCGCGGCCGCATTCGCCAGGTCTACGCCATCCGGCAGATGGGTCACGTCCGAATCGTCCACTGCCACCAACTCGGCATAGGTCGCGTTGGAGAGCGCAAGAACGCGGTCGCCGGCCTTGAAGTGCTTCACATTTGCGCCCACCGACCGTACGACGCCACTCACGTCGCGGCCCAGAATTGCAGGAAATGACAACGGAAAATCCTTCTGCCGCATCCCTGAACGCAGTTTCCAGTCAATCGGATTGACGCTCGCCGCGGCTGACTCGATCAGTATCGTGCCTCCGCTAATCTGCGGCTCAGGGACGTTGTCTTCAAATATCAGCTTCTCAGGACCGCCGTACTCATGCAGCACCACTGCCTTCATCGCGTATCTCCCACCCGCACATCTTCGGACATATATCTGACGAGATCATACCCCGCCCCAAGCCCTTATTTCAACGAAGTTTGGCCCAACTCTCGTGTAGCTATCCGCACAGAGGCAGGGCGAGGATTCCGCTGGAGGAACTCTCCGAGCGGCGCATGATCTTCAGCGGTAGATGCCCGATCTG
This sequence comes from Bryobacterales bacterium, assembly GCA_963763545.1. Lineage (GTDB taxonomy): Bacteria > Acidobacteriota > Terriglobia > Bryobacterales > Bryobacteraceae > PALSA-243. The sequence goes on along the minus strand of CAVXPE010000020.1, from coordinate 76,836 downwards.
CGATCACTTTCGTTGTTGACCGGCCGCACAATTGTTGCCCACGCCTGGAAGAATCGGAGTGGATTCCAACGACGAATCCGAGCAGGCGTTAAAGGGGGATATGGGAACGATCATTGCAAAACGTATAAGACATCACAAGTTATAGGTTTGAAAATCCTCCTCCCCTCAACTAAATACGACACTGCGCTGGCCCTCTAGCCAAATATAATATCTAAAGGAAGGTGGAAAAGACATGCCGGAAGCGACCTGGAAACCTCACGAGAAACATGGACGGCTGACGACACAGAGCGACTTACCTGACAGCGTCTACGCGTTTCCGAAGCAGCGTAAAGAGCCACTGACCGACGGACAACATGTGCGTAACGCGGTCGCGCGGTTCGATCAAGTCATCGACGTCTCCGATGCCGACCGTGCTTTGGCATTCGCAAACATCGAGAAAGCTGCAAACCACTATGGCGTTAACCTCGCGGAAACGTCATGGCACGACTTGGGCATTCATCCTCAAAAGAAATAGAAGAGAGGCTGCCGGCAAAAGCGCCGTGACGCGCGAACGCCGACTGCAGAGCCAAGAAACCACTGGTCGGAGAGTCGGCCTATAGAAGAAGTAAATGGCAAAAATTGAAGTGAAATCTCGTAAGGCCACCACTCAGCCGCGCTCAGTTTCGAATTTTCGAGAGCCTATCGCGCCGGTGACCAATTCCAGCTTCGCTTCATCCAAGTGTTGTTAGTGACTGGGTGCGCAGCGTACAAGGAGCTGAAATATGAAGGCAATTGTTGTCCACCAATACGGCGGTCCGGAAGTGCTGAAGTTTGAGGACTATCCCGATCCGGCGCCGGGCCCGGGCGAGGTGCTGGTGCGGGTCGCCGCCGCGAGCGTGAATCCAATCGACTGCAAGCGGCGTGCTGGATTAACCAAGGATTTTTATCCCATGCAATTCCCGAGCCTCATAGGAATCGATGTCGCGGGGACTGTGGTCAGGATTGGGCCGGGGGTGGAAGACTTTTTCGCCGGCGACCAGGTGTTCGCTATGGCGGACAATACTTACGCTGAACTTTGTGTCGTAAAGGCAGCCGTCTTGGCGAAGATCCCCAAAGGGCTCGATTTGATCCGGGCGGCGGCGCTGCCGCTGGTGACGATAACTGGCAACCAGCTCGGTTCCGCTACGGGAATCAAAGCGGGCCAGACGGTGATGGTCGTAGGCGCTGTAGGAAATGTCGGGCGTTCGGCCGTGTACACTGCGAAGGAACGCGGGGCGGCTGTGATCGCCGGGGTGTTGAAGAGGCAGATGGATGAGGCGAAGGCTGTCGGCGCGGATCAGGTGGTCGCAACCGACGACGACATCGCGATTGCGAATCTTCCGCCGCTCGACGCGGTTGCGGATACGGTCGGCAGAAAAACCGCCGAGAAGCTGATAGCTAAGGTCAAGCCGGGAGGAGTGTTTGCTACGGTTCTCGGGGCGCCGCAGAACGCACCGAAGTACCCCTCTGTAAAGGTGGCGGCAGTATTCTCGAAATTCGACAGGAAAACGCTCCAGTTCATGGCCGAAGCGGTGCGAGATGGCAAGCTTATAATCCCGATTAGCCAGACACTGCCGCTCAATGAAGCGGCCGAGGCTCAAGCAGCGGTAGAAAAGGGCGGCGTCGGAAAGATCTTGCTGGTGGCTTGAACTCATTGCTCTACATGCAACGCTAAGGAACCGCATGAATCTACCTGACGCGCGAATTGCACACAAAGGCCTCTTCGCAACTCACTTCTTCACCGTGAGCGACCAGGACAAATCGCAAGACTCTATGTCCGAATTCTTGGCGGGAAGGTGATCAAGCCAGACAATCGCTGCTACATCAAGCTGGCTAATACGTGGATCATTCTCAATTCCGGCGGTGGCCCAACTGGAGGTCCTTATTGAAACACCGCCGGATCTGGCGCTGCTACATGCGTGATCCCGACGGCTACCTCATCGAGGTCGGCCAATATACCGAAATGGCCCTCGACTGGTTCGACAACCGCAGTTATTTGGCAAGCGATCAACAAAGCGAATTCCCGCGCTCCGATTATGTGTCCATGCGTTCGACCCATTGAGCGCGCCATGCAGGAGCCGCGAATGGATCCGCAAAGTACTGTGTTTCCCGCGCAACCTTGCCGTCCCTGAACTCCATGATGCTCACCGTGTAGGACGGTTTGCCGTCATATGTCAGGATGAATTCGGTGACCCAAAGGGCGCCGCCGCCAATGATTCGCCGGATAGCAAACCGCTTCTTGTTCGGCTGACTAGCGCGTTGGTTCTGGATGTTGCGTCGGCCAGGGGTTCGCTCGCCTGACTGCGGGTATTCCAGCACCGCGTCCTCGTGATAAATGCGGTGCTCCGTTTCAAAATCGTTGGCATCGGACGCCGCCCAATGCTGATCCAGAGCCGCACGGATCTCTTGATCTCGCACTCCAGAATGCTCCTGCTTCTTTTGTTGATCGTTCATCTTGAGCCCTCAGTTTGACAAGAAGCTAAGTGCTTTAGCGGAATCGGAGTGTACGACTGGTCAAGTCGCGCTGTTTCTTCGATCACTCCAGAGTCTACCCCATTCTCCGACTTCAAGGGATATGAGGATTCCGAGGTGGTCTCTTCCGCCTTTCGTCGGCCATGCGCGTGAGATCTCCACCAAAGTGGCGGCTAAACGTGTGTGCAGGTAAGCTTTACAGTTTACCTGCATATATGATATATTGATCTGGTGAGCAATCGAAAATCTTCTGCTCAGAGCGGTCTCGCCTCGACGCTTGCTGCCGAGATCCGTACGGTATTCGGCAAGCTCAAGCGGCGGTTGCGCGAGCATGGGGGAGGCAGTGATCTGACGCCGTCACAGGTCTCTGTTCTTCTTCGACTCGAAATGGATGGTTCGGCGACGGTTTCAAGTCTCGCGCGAGCGGAGGGCATGCGTCCACAATCCATGAGCGCTATTGTCACGTCGCTGCAGGAAGCCGGCCTGGTGAGTGGTGCGCCTGACCCAGGCGACGGACGGCAAACTCTGATGTCTCTCACGCCCAAATGCCTGAAGTGGCTTCAGGAGGGCCGCGCCGCGAGACAGGACTGGCTCACCACGAGCATCTCCCAGAAGCTTTCCGCTCAGGAGCAGGAGAAGCTTCAGGGAGCACTCGAACTTCTTGCGCGGCTTGTTGAGGAGTGAACCACTGTGTCCTGCGTCTTACCAATGCCAACTTCGTATTCGAGGAGAAAAGACCGATGCCGCTTACTACTCTTGACCCCAGCACCGCGTTGATCGTCATTGACCTGCAGAAAGGCATCGTCAATGGGAAGTTCATTCATCCCATTGGCGACGTCATTGACCGGACGCGCGCGTTAATAGATGTTTTCCGTGCGAAGAAACCTTCCAGTTGTGCTAGTCAATGTGGCGGGACGGCCGCCGGGCCGGACGGAGCAGGGTGCCGCGCAGCAACATATCGTTTTCCGAGGGATGGACCGACCTCCTGCCGCAGCTAGATCGGCAATCGAGCGATATTGTCGTCACCAAGCGAAGCTGGGGCGCATTCGCAACAACGGATCTTGAAGGTCAGCTCAAGGCGCGAAGCATTACCCAGGTGGTTGTGACTGGAGTGGTGACATCCGGTGGCGTTGAGGCAACCGCCCGCCAGGCCTACGAGCAGGGGTTCCATGTGACCCTCGCACTCGATGCGATGACCGATCTTCGGGTGGAGGCGCACGAGTACAGCATCAGGAATGTCTTTCCTCGTGTCGGCGAGACAGGGTCCACGGAGGAAATCATTTTGCTGCTGGAAAGGCCGTTCGAAAAAGGGAGCGCTGCATTATGAATTGGCTTTGGCTTGTGTCGTACTTCTTTGGCGGTGTTTTTGCGGTAAACGCCATCCCTCACTTTGTCGCCGGCACGATGGGACGCCCCTTTCAAAGTCCCTTTGCAAAACCGCCCGGCCAAGGGCTTTCCTCCGCAACCGTTAACGTTCTTTGGGGATTCCTCAACGCGGTGGTTGGGTATCTGCTCGTCGCGCGCGTCGGGTCTTTCAATCCGCGGGCGACAAGCCACATCCTCGCGTTCGGCCTGGGCGCGCTGCTCATCAGCATCAGTCTGGCGCGTCACTTCGGCCAGTTCCATGGGGGCAACACGCCGTCGCGCACATGAAGAAGCCAGTGTCCGGCACTTTTCGCTCCCTGAGAAGCTTCAACTTCCGCTTGTGGACGGCGGGCGGCCTGATTTCCAACGTCGGTACTTGGATGCAGCGCGTCGCCCAGGACTGGCTTGTGCTGACGCAACTGACCCATCATGATGCGTCAGCGCTGGGTATTGTGATGGGCCTGCAGTTCGCCCCGCAACTTCTGTTCCTGCCCTGGACGGGATCGGCTGCGGACCGCCTCAATCAGCGCAAGCTCCTGATGCTCACCCAGGCGACGATGGGCGTGCTTGCGCTCGTCCTGGGAGTTCTCACCATCGCAGGAGTCATCCGGCTCTGGCACGTGTATGTGTTTGCCTTCCTGTCTGGTTCCGCCGCTGCGCTGGATGCTCCGGTAAGACAGACCTTCGTGGCAGAGATGGTTGGCGATGCGGATCTACCTAATGCCGTGGCATTGAACTCAACCTCGTTTAATGCTGCGCAGATGATTGGTCCCGCCGTTGCCGGTTTGCTGATTGCAAACGTTGGCATCGGATGGGCCTTTCTTCTGAATGGGCTCTCATTCGCGGCGGTCGTGATCTCGATGTCTTTCTTTCGTCTCTCGGAATTACGTACGAGCGCCAGGGCGCATCGCACTGCATCTGGATTTCTGGAAGGGCTTCGCTACGTGTGGAGAAAACCGGATCTCAGGGCGATCCTGATCATGTTGTTTCTGATCGGAACCTTTGGGCTGAACTTTCCAATCTTTATCTCAACCATGGCAGTGAATGTCTTCCACTCCGATGCACGCGGTTTCGGCCTTCTCTCCTCTATCATGGCCGTTGGCACTCTCTCAGGGGCCTTGTTTGCTGCCGGTCGGCAGAAACCAAGCTTGGCGTCTCTTTTGGCGGGAGCTGGTGTGTTCGGGCTCGGCTGTACCCTGGCCGCACTGGCGCCTGGATACTGGTGGTTCGCGGCCGCTCTCACGATTGTTGGCGCGGCTGGCCTGACTTTCACGAACGGCACGAACAGCATCATGCAGCTCTCGACAGAACCAGCGATGCGGGGCAGAGTTATGGCCCTGCGGGTTGGCATTGCACTCGGGGGAGCGCCAATCGGCGCGCCGATCGTCGGTTGGGTTGCCAACCACTTCGGCCCTCGCTGGGCGCTCGGTATCGGCGCCGGGGCGGGCTTCGCCGCTGCCCTGGTCGCAGCCTACGTTCTGGCCCTCCGAAAAGAGTCACTGCTTGCTCAGTAATTAGTCCTGTGAAGTCGTTTAGCGCAATCGCATCGATGTCCTACATCGGGTGGGTGGAACCAAGATCGGGCGCCAGCGAGCGCACCTGCCGCAGCAGATCTTCCATCGTGAATTCGCCTTTCGAAAGCACCCTTTGCACCGATCCGTTGAGATGCCGACGTTCTTCGGCGGTCAGTTCCTTCGCGGTGATCACCACCACGGGAACGTCGCGCGTGTCCTCATTGCGCCGCAGGCGGGCGATGAACTCGAACCCGTCCATCTGGGGCATCATCAAATCGAGCAGGATGACATTGGCGCCACATTCTTTAATCCGTTCAAGGCCTTCTTCGCCATTAGCGGCCTCAGTGACGCACCAGCCGTCGCGCTCCAACATGCTGCGCATCATGCCGCGCGTGGTCTCGTCGTCTTCCACCAGCAGCACGGGGCACGGCGGATGCGCGCAGCGGTATTTCCGCAACACGGCCGAGAGCTGCTCCCGGTCGACCGGTTTAGTCATGTAGTCGTCCGCGCCCAGCGTGTAGCCCAGGTTCTTGTCGTCGACGATCGTCACCATGATTACCGGAATGTCACGCAGCCGCGCATCGCTCTTGATCTCTTGAAGCACGGCCCAACCATCCATTTTCGGCATCATTACATCGAGCGTGATCACATCGGGCCGCCGTTCGCGAGCCAGTTGCAGTCCCTCTTCTCCGCTCCCGGCCATCATGGTCTGGAAGCCTTCCCGTTCGAGATACCGCTGCATGAGATCGCGCGCCGTGGCGTCGTCGTCGATTACCAGCACGGTTCCGAATTGCCCGCTCTTGGCTGCGTGATGCTCGCCCGGCGTGTCCTGCGCTGCGTCCATTTCCGTATCCGGCGCCGCTTCCCGGGGCGCGCGCACTTCCAGTGGCAACAAGATACGGAATGTGGATCCGCGGCTGGGCTCGCTCTCCACCTGTATATCGCCGCCCATCATCTGAACGAACCGCCGGGTGATCGCCAAACCCAAGCCCGTGCCGCCGAATTTACGCGTTGTGGAACGGTCCGCTTGGGTGAACGGTTCAAATAACCGCGACAACTGTTCCGCGGTCATGCCGATGCCCGTGTCGGTCACGCGCATCTCCACGCCTGGCGCGCCTCTCACTTCCCTCAACTCGACAGCCAGCTCGATCGCGCCGTTCTCGGTGAACTTCGCCGAATTCGACAGCAGGTTGAACAGGCTCTGCCGAACCTTGGTGAGATCCGCGCGCATCATTGGCAGATCCTCCGCCACCCGAACCGAAAGCTGGTTGCCTTTTCGCTCGATGAGCGGCTCGATGGTCGCGCTTACTTCACGAACCATGCGCCCCACGTCGAACGATTCCAGGTAGAGATCCATCTTGCCGGCTTCGATTTTCGAGAGGTCCAGAATATCGTTGATCAGCGACAACAAATGCTTTCCCGCTGAATGAATCTTCAGCAGGTCCGGGATCAGCTCACTCGTTTGCAGCTCTTCCGCCTGCTCTTGCAGCATCTCGCTGTAGCCGATGATCGCGTTCAACGGAGTGCGCAACTCATGGCTCATGTTCGCCAGGAACTGGCTCTTGGCGCGGCTGGCGACCTCCGCCTCTTCCTTGGCGTCGATTAGTTCCTCTTCCGCCCGTTTTCGTTCGGTAACATCGTTCTGCACGCCAATAAAGTGCGTCACGCCGCCGGCTTCATCGCGTACCGGCGCGATCGTCAGGTCGTTCCAAAACGTCGCGCCGTCTTTCTTATAATTCAGTAGAACGGCGTTGATCTCCTGCTCCGCGGCGATGGCCTCGCGAATCTTCTGCACGGTTTCGCGATCCGTATCCGGACCCTGGAGGAAGCGGCAATTGCGTCCCGCCGCCTCTTCCGCCGAATATCCCGTGAGCCGCTCGAACGCCGGATTTACATAGACCACCGAATTGTCGGGAAGGGCAGCGTCCGTGATTACAATCCCGTTGATGGAAGACGTGATGGCCCGGTCGCGCGTGCGTAATTCCTCTTCGCCGCGGACGCGTTCCACGAACTCGCCGATCTGATTCCCTAGCGTAGCCAGTGTGCGCAGCAGATCGTCATCCGGTTCGCGGACGCTTTGCGAAAAAAATTCCACCACCCCGGTGACTTTGCGAACGCTGCGAAGCGGAAACGCTACCATGCTTCGCAAGTTGCCCAAGGCCTTCAGCCGGACCGGAGACAAGCTGGAATCCTCCTTCACGTCCGCAATCCAGAGCGGTTTGCCTTCCAGCCAAACGCGGCCGGGCGACCCAGCGCCACGCGGCAGAGTCATTTCGCGCGTCACCGTTTCGAATTCGCTTGCCTCAAGTTCCGGCGCGGACCAGATGGCCGCCGCTCGCAACACCGCGCGTCGTTTATTGATAAGCCAAATCGCGCCTATTTGCCATCCCATCCGCGCGCCCATGGCCTGCAAAATCTTGGGAAGCCCTTCGGCCAGGCTTGCGCTTTCGGCCAAAGCGCGGCTGACATCATATTGCGCCAGCATGCGCAACTCCTGCTGCCTGCGCCGGCTAATATCGCTAAAAGTGACAACGACGCCCCGGCGCTCGCCGTTCTGTATGATGGGCGATGCCGTGAACTCGGCGTGAAAACTGGAACGGTCCTTGCGCCATAACACCTGATTCTCGACACGCACCGCCTCGCCCGTTTGGCGCGCGCGGAATATAGGGCAGTCGGCTTCCGGGTAAGGCGTGCCATCCTCCCAGGAATGGTGGATCAGCCGATGCATATTTCGCCCAAGCACTTCGTAGCGCGTAAAGCCGAGCATCCTTGCGCCGGCGCGGTTCAGAAACGTACAGCGGCCTTCGGAATCGATCCCATAAATCCCTTCATTGGTGGAATCGAGTAACGTTTCGAAGGGAATAAGATCGGCTGTAGTATTCGCCATGTTAGGGGAAGGCCCGCTGGGTTTCATTCTCGCGTACACTCCATTCGCCGCTCTTCCCTTAGTTGAGCGAATGAATACCTAATCCAGAGGCACAGGGTTACGAAGAAGACTTTTTCGAGGTTTTCTTGGGAGGCTAAGCTGTCTGCCGGGTCTTCTGCTTGCCGTTCAGCAGCGCCTCGATTTTCAAAACCAGTCGTTGAAACTCGACCGGCTTCGTGTCGTAGTCGTCGCATCCCGCCTCGAGAGCGCGTTCCCGGTCCCCGTTCATAGCGTGCGCCGTGAGCGCCACAATGGGAATAGCCGCGGTTTCGGGCGCGCTCTTGAGTCGCTTCGTTGCCTCCCATCCATCCATCACTGGCAGGCTCATATCCATCAAGATAAGATTCGGCAGGGCTTCGCCGCGCCATGTCCAAGCCTTGTTCGCCATCCGCGGCAGCTAAGATTTCATAGCCGCGGCGTTCCAAACGTCTCGTCAGCATATCGCGGTTGAGCTCGTTATCTTCCACTATTAGTATCTTTGGCATAACTGGCGCTGTACGTGCAGCAATCAAGGGGCCGTGCCCAGATATTCGAGTTTCGAAGCAGAAAATACCCGGTGACTCTTCAGAACGTGCCAACCAACGAACACGAAGATTCGGTGCTGCAACACGCCGACCTGGCTGAGTTACGCCATAACCTCCGTACGCCCTTGAACCATGTGATCGGCTACTCGGAGCTTCTGATCGAAGACGCGTCCGGTGGAAATCACGGCTCCGCGCTCGATCCGCTGCGCCATATTCACTCCGCTGGCAAGGCCTCGCTCGCCGATATCAACGGCATCCTTTCCAACCGCGAATCGGTTGACCGCAGTGAGTTGGATGCCCTTTGCGAGAAGTTACGCCCGCGTATGGATCGCATCCGCTCGCTGGTTCAAGGAATGGAAGAGTCCGAAACTGCGAGCGTTCCTTTCGGCTGGCGCGACGATCTGGGCCGAATCTCTGGAGCGGCCTCGAAACTGTTCCAATTGTTGTGCGGCGAGGCCGAGACGCCGGCTGCCGCGCCGATCCGTGCGCCTGCCGCCACGGGGCCATCCGCCGGAGCCCGAATCCTGGTGGTGGACGATAGCGCCGCCAATCGCAACATGCTGGTGCGCCGTTTGCAGCGCCAAGGTTACACGGCCGAGGAAGCCCGCAGCGGATCCGAAGCGCTCGATCGCATAGCCGCAGAGAACTACGATCTTGTGCTTCTCGATCTGATGATGCCGGTAATGGATGGCTTCGAAGTATTGGCGTGCATGAAGCGGGACCGTCGCATGCGTACGGTGCCGGTAGTGATGATCTCCGCCCTCGATGAGATAGATAGCGTGGTGCGCGCCATCGAAATGGGCGCCGAAGATTACCTGCTGAAACCTTTTGACCCGGTGCTGCTGCGCGCGCGCATCGGCGCTCTGTTGGAAAAGAAGCGCCTGCGCGACGAACTTACCGTGCAGGAAAAAATGGCGTCCCTGGGCTCACTCACTGCGGGCATCGCGCATGAAATCAAGAATCCCCTCAATTTTGTTCTCAACTTCGCCGAGCTTTCGGAAGAACTGGCGGTGGAGTTGCGATCCCATCTCAAAGACCGCGAGGAGCTTGCCGCGCTCGCCGCCGACCTCGAAACGAACATCCACAAGATTCGCGAGCACGGGGCTCGCGCGGATAGCATCATCCGCTCCATGCTCGATCACTCACGCGGCCAGCCGGGCGAGCGCCGCTCCACCGATCTGAATGGCCTGGTTCGAGAGTTCGTCAATCTCGCCTTTCACGGCATCCGCGCCCAGGACAACACGTTTCAAGCCGGGCTCGAATTCGAGCTTGACCCGGCTGTAGGCATGATTCAAATTGTCCCGCAGGATCTCAGCCGCGTCTTCCTCAACGTTGCGAGCAACGCATTCTACGCTCTGCGCAAGCGGGCGGAGAAGAAGACGGCTGGCTATTTTCCCTGCCTCCGCGCGGCGACCCGCGATCTGGGCGACCGCGTCGAGATCCGCATCCACGACAACGGTTCCGGCATTCCGAAGGATTTCCTGGGCCGCGTATTCGACCCCTTCTTTACCACGAAGTCCGCAGGCGAGGGCACAGGCTTGGGGCTATCCATTAGTTACGAAATCGTGGTGCAGGAGCATCGCGGCGAAATGCGCGTCGATTCTATTGAGGGTGAATTCACCGAATTCACTATTCTCATTCCGCGGACGGTGAAAACATGACGGCAGAACTTCGCGCGCGCGTTCTCATCGTGGATGATGAGCCCGATATCGAGGTCTTGATCCGTCAGCGCTTCAAGCGCCGCAATGGCAATTTCGGATTCGAGTTCGCCTTCGCTCGCAACGGCGCCGAAGCTCTGCGCCAGATCGAAGCCGATCCCGGACTCGAATTGGTGGTCACCGACATCAACATGCCGGTGATGGATGGCCTCGAGTTGCTCTCGCGCATTAACACCCTCGATGGCCGCATGGTCAAGGCCGTGATCCTCTCCGCGTATGGCGACATGGGCAACATCCGCACAGCGATGAATCGCGGCGCCTTTGATTTCCTCACCAAGCCCATTGATTTCGCCGATTTCGAAACCACCCTCCGCCGCACACGCGACGCGCTCGAAGCCGAGCGCCTTGGCGTCGAAAGCCGCCAGCGCCTGAGCGCGCTCGAGCAGGAAATCGAGATCGCCGCGCAGATACAAACCTCGATGCTGCCCCATGAATTTCCGGCCGGGGGGAGCTTCGATATCTACGCCGAAATGGTTCCTGCCCGGCGCGTGGGTGGCGATTTCTACGATTTCTTCCCCATCGGCGCGGATCGCGTCGGCTTCCTCATCGGCGACGTCGCCGGCAAAGGCGTTCCGGCCGCGCTCTTCATGGCAGTGAGCCGCACCATATTGCGTGCGACGGCTCTGCAAGGCATCGACCCCGCCGGTTGCCTTTCCTACGTGAACAGGATCTTGGGCACGCAGCGCGAGGGAGCGGTTTTTGTGACGGTCTTCTATGCCATCCTCCATACCGGCACTGGCGACGTGGAGTTCTGCATCGGCGGCCACAATCCGCCCTACCGTGTTTCGTCGGCCGGCGAAATCGCCGCCATCGCCGAACCCGGTGGAGTAGTAGTCGGTCTCCTTCCGCCGTCGGAGGTACGGTACGAGAGCGGACACTTGCGTCTACACGGCGAAGACGCGATCTTCCTGTTCACCGATGGCGTCACTGAGGCGATGAGTTCCGACGGCGCCTTCTTCGGCGAACGCGCCCTGCGCCGCAACCTTTCCGCGGGCGCTGGACTCTCCGCGCAGGAGATGGCGCGATCCGTCCTCGGCGCGGTCACGGAATTCACACAATCCGCCGTGCAATCCGACGACATCACCGTGATGGCCGTGAAGTGGACTCCGCGATAGCTTCAAGTCCAGGTTGCCGAAACAATTCTCGGATAGAATGCCCCGTGGCGTAGACTATGAGTCGGAGGCGCGATGGAGCAGCAGGTGGGCCGCTACCGAATCGGCAGAAAATTGGGCAAGGGCGCGATGGGTGTTGTGTATCTGGCGGAGGATACGCTGCTGAATCGCCAAGCGGCAATCAAGACCGTCGAGTTCGCGGAGGATGATTCCGGACAGCGCGAGTTTCTCCGGAACCGCCTGTTGCGCGATGCGCGCGCCGCCGCCAGCCTGTCCCATCCCAATATCGTCGCCGTCTATGACGTTTTCGAGGAGGGCGGTTCGGCCTACCTCGTTCTGGAATACGTCGACGGCGAAACTTTGGCCGACGCGCTCAATCGCACGCCCGTGCCCGATGCGGCTTTCAGCATTGGAATCTTGCGGGCCACGGCTTCGGCCCTCGATTACACTCACTCGCGGGGCGTCGTACATCGCGACATCAAGCCCGCTAACATCATGATCGATCGCGCCGGCACGCCGAAGATCATGGATTTCGGGATCGCACGCATCGCCGATGCCCGCACGACCACACCCACCGGCATGGTAATGGGCACCATTGAATACATGTCGCCCGAGCAAGTAAAGGGTGAAGCCGTGGACGGGCGGTCCGATCAGTTTGCGTTGGCCGCGGTGGCGTATCGCATGTTCGCGGGCGGAACTATGTTCGGCCCGCACTCTCTTGCGACCTTGGCTTACAAGACGGTGAACGAAACAGCGCCGCCTGTGTCCACTCGGAATTCCAGTCTCAAGCCCGCGGTGGACGCAGCGATTTCCAAGGCCCTTGCCAAAAACCCCGCAGACCGCTACGCAACCTGCGGCGAGTTCGTGAATGCGCTGGCGGCGGGAATGTCCGTGCCGGTCTTCGCGTCCGACGCGACGACAGTCGCCGTGCCCATCACCCCGGCGCCGGTGAGTGCAGGCCTCCAACCGGCGGCGCCTGAGGCGCCCAAAAGGAACCGCTCCGCATTGGTTGCCGGCGTGGCCGTCGCGGCAATTCTCATGGCCGGCGCCGCCATCTTCCGCCCTTGGGAAAAGCCTGCCGCCGGACCTTCGCCGATTGCTCAGACTTCGGCCGTGACGCCAATCCCCCAGTTGAACCAGGAAGCCGCGCCGTCCGCCGAGCCCGCCAAAATTGAGAAGTCCACCACAACCCACGGTGCGTCCCCCAAGCCGGCCGCCAAGTCTCCTGAACCGCCTGCCGTGCCCGAGTCCTCGTCGCTCTCCGATGCCGCCGACGATGCGCCCTCCGATGGCGAAGTGGACGAAGCGCCGCCAAAGGGCGTTCCACCTGCCGCGCTGGCGGTTTACCGCCGAGGGCAGGAGCTGGTCAAATCGCATCAGTTCGCCCCGGCGATTGCCGCCTTCTCCCAAGCGCTCGCCCTTCACCCCGATTGGCCAAGCGCCGTCTTCGCGCGTGCCCGTACTTATCAACTTTCCGGGCAGTTCGCCGATGCCGTGCCCGCGTTTACTCAGTACTTGAGCGCTCGTCCCAACGGATTCAGGGCCTATGCTTTCCGTGGCCTTTGCCTGCTTCGACTGAAACAGGACGATCGGGCGCTGGCCGATTTCGAAAAGGCGTTGTCGCTCAACCCCAACCTCCCCTCAGCTCTCTATGGCCGCGGTCAGGTGCGCGTGCACCGCGGCGGCTTCAAGAAGGCCGTAGCCGATTTTGACGCCGCCATCTCTCAATCGCCTACTTACGGCCTCGCTTTCCGTGCGCGCGGCAACGCCCGACGCAAGCTCGGCGACGAGGCCGGCGCCCAGGCCGATCTCGCCCACGCCCGCCAACTGATGGGCAATTAAGCTAAGTCGGACTCTACTTCACACTGACGGTCAATCCCGATTGACTGGATACTCCGCCAACGGTTAAAACCACGGGAAGATCGCCCGACGAGAGAGACGTTGGGATTTGCACGTTCACCTGGATGACTCCAGAGACAAGCGTCGGGGCCGCGCCCGCGTATTGAACATTGGCCGGCAGACCGCCGATCGTCACCGAAACAGGGAGAAGCGGTTGAGGCAACTGGCTGAGTTGGTTTGAATTTACCAGCCCATCGATTCCCTGCGGCGCGGACTGGCCGTCGCCGCCTCCGAACAGACTGATGATCGAACCCCTGGCTGCGGGGTTCGCGTGCGTGTTCACGCTCATGTCTTGATTTAGAATCGCTCCCGGACCGGACCCAGTGGGAGGATAGCTGAACAAGCCCGGCATAGACGGCGTAACGACCACAGGAACTTCGTCGGAGAGCACCCCCAGATACTGCACCGCAATGTTGGCCGTGTTCTTCGTGTACAACGCGTAAGGCGCGATCGCGTTAATCTGCGTAGACGAAACGTAGATCAACGGACACGGGATTCCGTTCACCAGTACTTGCACTCCGCCAAACGATTGGCTGAGCGTTCCGTCCGATTGCACCACCAGATTCACTGGGACAGCGGGGCCGATGTCTGAGCCGAAAATACTGAAAATCATTCCCGGAGGAATCGGCGAATCGAGGAAACTCATTCCGCTCGGCACGCTGAAGATCTGCGGATTAGCAGGTTGATCTACATATAACGTAACTGCGACCTGCTTCGAAGGCGGAAGCGCTCCGCCGGCGCCGCCCGAAGCCGAAAGCGTAACCGAGCCCTGGTAAATTCCCGCGGCCAACCCAGCCGGATTAACAGTCACCGCGATCGGTCCAGAGCTCGAAGGCGTGGAAGGATTCACGGAAATCCATGGATCGCTAGGCGTGGCGGTCACGGGAATATCCGCTCCGAATCTCCCGATATAGAGGTTCACCGGAGACGGATTGCTCCCGCCGTGCGAGTAAGTGTACACGAGGAAGGGTGGCGACGTAGTAAGGGTAGGTGTGGTCGCGACGGTCAGATTCACGGGGGTCGTCTGGAGACGCTTTCCGCCGGACGAAACAATAATGGAGCCCGAATAGCTTCCCACCCGTAATCCGGTGGGATCCGCCGTCACGGTCACCGCCATGGGGGTTGTCCCGCTGGTTGGCGTCACGGTGAGCCACGTGGAAGCCGTGACGTCCAAATCGAAATCGACAGCCGGGTTCTGGCCAGTCGTTAGACTGATCGTACTCGAGACCGGCTGGCTTTGCGCCTGGAGCGCGGTGAATGCTACCGAACTTTGCGAAATGTCGAACTCGGGTAACCCGGCTACGACCAGGCTCACGGGAACTACCAGCGGGCTGTTCGATGCGCCCTGCGCTTCCACGAGTACGCTTCCGTTGTATGTTCCCGCAAGCAACCCGGCAGGATTTACACCGATCGTTACAGCCCCGGCTCCGTTCTGAACCGATAACCACGGCTCTCCAGGCGCGGCCGTCGCGTTGGTATTCATCGCGGGTTGTCCGCCTAGAGTCACGCCTACGGTTTGCGGCGACGGAGCCGGCCCAGCCTGTTTATAGGAAAAGCTTACCGGCGTGGGAGTCGCCTGCAAAGATGCGGTCTCCATAACCACTAGCGATACGGGTACGCTCAATGGCGAGTTCGCCGCCCCCGCGGATGAAATCAGGATTGTGCCCTGATACGTCCCTGGAGCGAGCCCAGTCGCATCCGCCGACTACCGCTATGCCCCCCGGCGTAGTACCGGATCCACTTGCCGAAAGCCAAGGCGTCGCCGAGGAAATGGAAGAGCTGAAGGTCAGTGCGGAACTCGTGCTGCCGATCGACAGATTCTGCGAATCATGCAGGTGCGTTGAGACCTCCGTGAACGATAAGGACGCGGGCGACGCCGTCAGCAGCGGCGCGGCGCTGACCACCAGCGTTATCGGAATCAGCAGCGGATTATTCGCCGCCCCTGGCGATGCGATTGCGACCGCGTCGGTATAAATGCCGGCTGTAAGCCCTGCGGCGTTCACGCTGATTTGAAGAACTGCGGGCGTTGTCCCCGCCCCGCTGATTACGATCCACGGCGACCCTCCCGCTACCGATGCCGAGAACGGCAGTGGCGTACCCGTGCTTCCCAAAGCGATTGCAACCGGCAAAGGCGGGGAATTGTTGGAGCCCAATGAGAACACCGCACTCCCGGGACTGGCCGTCAGAGACGGCGCGCTGGAAATCGTTAGCGTTACCGGGATAATCGCAGGGCTGTTTCCCGCTCCTGTCGAGGTCAATACGATAGAGGCGTGGTACACGCCGGCCGATAAACCAATTGGCGAAATCGCGAGCGTCAAGGTTGCGGGCGTCGTACTCGAATCTTGCGTCAGAGTCAGAAAGCTTCCGCCGGCCGATACGACGGCGCTAACCGGAAGCGAAGACCCATCGCTGGTCGTAATGGTGATCTGCTGATTCGGCGGTGTTGAACCGCTTATTTGATACGCGTAGGACACGTTGTTGAACGAGAGATTCAGCGTGGGAGCAGCCGACACCGTTAGCGTCACCGGAACCGTAAGAGGACTCGCAGCCCCACTCGCCGTGAACGTAACTTGTCCCTGGTATATACCCGCCGCAAGCCCTGCTGGATTCACCGAAATGCTAGCCGCCGCGGGCGTATTTCCGCCTCCACTCACGACGAGCCAGTTGCCGCCACTATTCGTTGTGGGGCGTACCACCACCGTCTGCGTGCCGTCGCTACTCGAGACGACAACCGTTGCCGCGGCCGGCGCCTGTGCGCCCACCTGATAGGCGAAGTTCAATGCCGCCGGCTGGGATGCAAGCGTTGGCGCGTTGGTAACCGTCAGCACCACCTGCACCGAGACCGGCGAACTCACGCCAGGCGCTGAAACCTGTACCGTACTCTGGTAAACTCCCGCCGTTAGAACGCCGGGATCGACGCTGACCGAGACCGTTCCTGGCGTTGTTCCAGTTCCCGACGCAAATAGCCAAGGCGGCAAAGAACCCCCAGTAATGCTGAACTGCAGAGGCGGCCCTGAACTCGCCCCCACCGAGAATGCCTGCGGCATAGGCGTGGCGCCAGAAATGCTATAGGCGAACTGCAAAATCGAGGGAAGAGTGCTCAACACGGGAGTTGCATTCACGTCGAACGTCACTGGAATCTCCAGCGGACTGTTCACCGCGAAGCTGGATACAACCAGGATCACGCCCGTGTAGCGCCCCGGCGCGAGTCCCGTAGGCGATACCGAGATGGCGAGATCCCCGGGAGCGTTCGGCCCGCCTGTGTATGTGAGCCAGTCCGTTCCGGGCGACCCTTGATACGTCACGGCGATCGGTGTTCCTCCCGAATCCAGATGTACCGTCTGTGACGCGGGCGCGGTTCCGCCCTGTTGCGCCACAAACTGGACCGAGGCGGGCGCAGCCGTCAACACTGTGGACGTGCTGACCATCAGGGTCACTGGAATCAATAGGGGCGAGTTTCCGGCCCCGTCGGATGACAACGAGATCGTCCCGGTATAAGTTCCTGGCGCGAGACCCACAGGACTCACGCTTGCCGTGACCGTACCAGGCGTATTTCCACCGCTCGTGACTTGCAGCCACGGGCCTCCGGTATCGGTTGTCGCCGAAACCAGATAGGTCAGCGCAGTCCCGCTGCTGGTAACCTGAATCGGCGTGCCCGCGGGCGCGACGCCTCCAACCGTGTATGAAAACGCGAGCTGCGATGGCGCGGCCGCGATCACGGGCGCGGCCGCAACCACAAACGTGACCGGAAGCGTGACGCTACTATTCGACGCTCCCGGCGAACTCAGGACGATCGAACCCTGATACGTCCCTGGCAAAAGCCCCGCCGGATTCGTGGCAATCGAGAATACTGCCGGAACGTTGCCGCCGCCCATGATTGTCAGCCAGTTTCCGCCCGAACTGGTCGAGACGGCCGCGGATACGGCGAGCGTTGGCTCCGTGCTACTGACCGTCAGCGTTTGATTCGCCGGCCCCATTCCGCCCACTTGATACGAGAACGTGTACTGTCCCTGCGAAGGCGTGATCGAGGGCGCGTTTTGAACCACCAGCGTGATCGGTACCACCAAGGGAGAATTCACGGCATTCGGCGCGCTTGCGAGAATCGAAGCCGAATACGTTCCAGGCGTCAACCCGTCAGGATTCACCGAGACCTGCAAACCTGCCGGCGTCGACCCGCCTCCGGTAACCATCACCCAGGATTCCGCCGGTGAGATCGACAAGGCGACATTCAACGGCTGCGAACTGGAGATGGTCAAGGGCTGCGACGGAGGCACTGTGCCTTGCTGAGCATAAGTAAAACTCAGCGAGGCAGGTTGGGCCGCCAGGGTGATACCAGCGGTAACTGTGAACTGCACTGGTATTAGTACCGGACTGTTTGCCGCCTGGTCGCCTGTAAGAACCACCGTCCCCGAATAAGTCCCCGGATTCAGACCGGTTGGGCTCACGGAAACACTCACGCTCGCGGGAGTGGTTCCACCTCCAGTGACCGTAAGCCACGGAGTCCCAGCCCCGGCTGAGGCGCTGAACGGAACGGGCGAACCACTCGAGATCGAGATCGCTTGCGTTATCGGCGGGGCGCCTCCTTGTTGGAAAGCGAAGTTGAGAGACGTGGTAGGCACGATGAGCACGGCTGCGGTGGTCACCCTCAGCGTTACATTCACGGTCGCGGGCGCATATCCGGGACTGGTCAGCATTACGGTTCCCGGATAGACTCCCGCTGGCAATCCCGTCGGGTCTGCGCTCAGCTGCATCGCCCCGGGCGTAGCCGTCCCGCCGCTAATCGTCAGCCAGTTGCCCCCCGAGGAAGTGTTTGCCACCGCCGAAACAGGCGCCGTTGCCTGATCCGCAGTCGAAATCGACACGGATTTCTGTGGCAGCAGAGGTCCGCTCAGAAGCTGATAAGAGAAATTCACCGTCTGCGGATTCACCAGCAATTGTGGTTGCGTTGAAACCGAAAGATTCACCGGAATCACAACGGGTGAATTGCTCACTCCCGCCGAAGTAAGCGTCAAAATGCCCTGATAGAGTCCTGGCGCAAGGCCCGTACCGTTAGCCGAAAGCGTGACCACCGCCGGCGTCTGATTGTTGGATATCGATGCAGTCAACCAGTTTCCACCCGTGGCGGTCTGCACTGCCGCTGTCACGCCAACGGAGGGAGTGCTCAAGACCGCAATTGACTGCAGCGAGCTCGTGCTTACGTTCTGCGTCCACCCCAGACTCACTTGCGACGGCGATGCGCTGAGCGTTGGGGCCACTAGAACTGTAAGGGTAACCGGGACGTTTAACGGATTGTCCCCAGCGTTCGCGGAGGTCACAATAATCGAACCCTGGTAGCTCCCCGGGGCAAGCCCCGATGGATCTACGGTGAACTGAACTGTCGCAGGGGTAGACCCGGTAGCTGGAAGCGGCGAAATTCCGGACAGAGTCAGCCACGTCGTATTCGGCGAGACGGAAGGCGTGAATGAAAGCGACGCCCCGCTACTCGTTACCGTGATTTGAATTGGAGCCGGAGCCGGATCCAATTGCCGGTAAGTCACCGATAGTGAGGTAGGAGCTGCAATTAAGTTAGGCGTCGCGGAAACCGTCAGCGATACGGGAACAACGAAGGGGCTATTCCCCGAAGCGGGCGCGACTAGAATGACGTTGCCCTGGTAAGTCCCCGGCGCAAGCCCGGTCGTATTCACGCTCACTGTGATTGTTGCCGGGGCCGGCCCCGCGCCGGTTGCCGTGAGCCAGGGGGCAGTAGGATCCGGCGAAATCGTATAGTCGAGAGACGAGCCGCTCGCGCCGATCGTAAGATTTTGGCTTCCCGGCAAGGAACCGTTCTGCTGATAAGAAAAACTCAACGCATTCGGCGCCGCTGTGAGTACCGGCGCGGCCGAAACTATGAACGTCACGGGAATGCTCACCGGGCTGTTCGTTGCCGCTGCCGAAGTGACTAATACAGCGCCTTGATACGTTCCCACGCCCAGCCCGGATGGATTTACGGAAACAGTCAGCACTCCAGGCGTAACGCCGCCGTTGCTCATAACACTCAGCCAACTCCCTATCACCGACGTGGTGAATGGCAGCCCCCCCACGGAAGCGTTCAACGTGACTTGAGCGGCCGCCGGCGTAGAGCCCAATTGTTGATAAGAGAAACTGAGAGTCGAAGGCGTCGCTGTAATCGACCCGCTCAACGCCGCCTGGGTGACCGTGAAGATCAAATGCGTTCCACCCTGCGGCGTGACGGCGATGGTCGCAGTGCGGGCGCTCGCGCTTGTATTCGCTGCCGCCGCCCAGTTCATCGTCGCGTCCGCGGTTCCGGATGTGGCCGTGGTTATGTTTAGCCATGACGCGTTGCTGACGGCGCTCCACTGCAATGTGCTGTTGTTTGTGGAGAGCGAGAACGACCCCGTGTCTCCGGCGGCCGCCGCAATTCCGGTGAAAGGAAGGATGATGAGCGCTCCCGGCGCTTGATTGATGGTAAGCACGTCGCCCGTCCCGTTGGCGGGCGTCACCGTGATGGTCGCCGTTCGCGTCGCGGCCGTTGGATTGCCCGTCGCGTTGTATTGGAAAGTGCCGTTTCCGGTTCCCGTCGCGCCATGAGTAATCGTCAGCCACGAATCGCTCGACGTAGCCGTCCAGGTGAGCGCCTGATTCGTCGACGTGACCAGGATCGTCCCGTTCGAGATGGAAGCCGGCGCAATCACGCTCCCCGGAAGCAGAGTGATTGTCCCCGTGATCACCTGCGGCGCCTGCGCGATAGTGGACAACTGAGCCGTACCGCCGGATGGGGTAACGGATATGTTTGAGGTGCGGCTCGCATTCGTCGTGTTCGCCGCGGCGGTCCATTGAATCTGTGCCGGCCCGGTTCCCTGGCCTCCGCTGGTGATGGTTACCCAACTCTGATCGGCGCTTACAGTCCATCTCAGAGCGGGATCGTTTGTGGTTACGGTAATACTGCCCGAACCACCTGTGCCGGCGACGCTTGCCGAACCGGGCGAAATGGTCAGGGTTCCACCCGCCAGTGTTACGGTTACGGTCATCGTAACCCCGCCCTGGCCAGGCGTCACTGTGATGGTTGCGGTCCGCGTCGTTGTGAGCGGGTTCGGTTTCACCGTGTATTGAATGGTGCCATTGCCCGCCCCAGTGCCGGGAGTGAGAGTCACCACGTCCTGGTTGCTGGTGACCGCGGACCATGTCAGCGACGGACTCGAGGCCGTCACTTGAATCGAGCCGGTTGCGCCGGGAGCATCGGAGTTGATGCTGTTCGGAGAAAGGGAAATAGTCGGAGCTGGCGCTTGGGTGACAGTAAATGTCTGCGCGGTTCCGTTCAAGGGCGTAATCGTGATGGTCGTAGTCCTGGTGCTGCTTCCTGTGTTTGGCGCAGCGCTCCATTGGACCGACCCGGCGCCAGTCCCCGTGGCTCCCCCAGTAATCGTGATCCAAGCCTCAGTTTTCGTCGCTGTCCATTGCAGCGACGAATCTTGCGTAGTCACGGTTATCGTGCCCATGTCTCCCGCTGGGTTCGCGGTCGCGGTGGTAGGACTGATGGTCAGCGTCCCGCCTGCTTGCGTTACGGTAAGTACGCCGGCCGTCCCGTTGGAGGGCGTCACGGTGATTGTCGCCATCTGTGCCGCCGCGCTCGGATTGCCGGCCGCACTGTACTGGAACGAGCCGTTTCCGGTTCCCGACGCGCCTTGTGTAATCGTCAGCCACGAATTGCTCGACGCCGCGGTCCAGGTCAGCGATTGATTTGTCGATGTCACCGCTATGGTCCCGTTCGATGCCGAAGCCGGGGCGCTCACGGTGCTCGGCGCCAAAGTGATAGTTCCGGTGATAACCGGCGCCGCCTGAGTGATGGTGACCGCTTGAGCAGTGCCCCCCGACGGGGTAACGGAAATGGTTCCGGAGCGGCTTGCGCTGGTTGGGTTCGCCGCCGCGGTCCATTGGACGGATCCAGAGCCAGTTCCCGAGGCTCCTGTAATCGTGATCCAGTCTCCGGCCTTTTTCGCCGTCCATTGAAGGGCGGAATCTTGAGTGGAGATGGTCACCGTGCCTGTGTCGCCAGCGGGGTTCGCGGTTGCGCTGGTGGGACTGACGGTCAACGTCCCTCCCGCTTGAGTGACGGTAAGCGTAGCGCCCGTCCCGTTGGAGGGCGTTACAGTGATAGTCCCCATCTGGGCCGCCGCGCTTGGATTGCCCGCGGCGCTGTATTGGAAGGAGCCGTTCCCCGTCCCGGAGGCGCCCTGCGTGATTGTCAGCCATGAACTGTTCGATGCGGCCGTCCAGGTCAACGACTGATTCGTCGAAGTCACTTGTATGGTTCCGTTCGACGCCGAGGCTGGTGCGGCCACGCTGCTCGGATTGAGCGTGATCGTCCCCGTAATCTGCGGCGCCTGAGTGACGGAGAACAGTTGAGCTGTGCCGCCGGATGGCGTAATCGTGATGACCGTAGTCCTGCTATTGCTTCCTGTATTTGGCGCTGCGGTCCATTGGACCGACCCTGTGCCAGTCCCCGAAGCTCCCGCCGTAATGGTGAGCCAAGCTTCGGTTTTTGTCGCCGTCCATTGAAGGGATGCGTCTTGCGTGGTTACGCTTATGGCGCCTGTGTCTCCAGCGGGGTTCGCGGTTGCTGTGGTGGGACTGATGGTTAGCGTTCCTCCCGCCTGAGTGACGGTAAGCGTGGCGCCCGTCCCGTTGGCAGGCGTCACGGTGATTGTCGCCGTCTGTACGGCCGCGGTTGGATTGCCGGCAGCGCTGTATTGGAAGGAGCCGTTGCCAGTTCCCGAGGCGCCTTGGGTAATCGTCAGCCAAGAATTGCTCGACGCCGCCGTCCAGGGCAATGCCTGGTTCGTCGAAGTCACTTGTATCGTCCCGTTCGACGCTGGGGCCGGCGCAGGCACGCTGCTCGGATTCAGGGTGATGGTTCCTGTAATGACTTGCACCGCCTGAGTAATGGTGAGTACCTGAGCTGTGCCGCCAGATGGCGTAATGGAAATGGTCCCGGTACGGCTCGCGTTGGTCGTGTTCACGGCTGCCGTCCATTGGACCGATCCCGGGCCGGTTCCTGAGCCGCCTGTAATCGTGATCCAGTCTCCGGTCTTTGTCGCCGTCCATTGAAGGGATGCATCTTGCGTGGAAACGATCACCGTGCCCGTGTCGCCAGCGGGGTTCGCGGGTGCGTTGGTGGGACTGATGGTCAGTGTGCCGCCTGCTTGCGTGACGGTAAGCGTGGCGCCCGTCCCATTGGCAGGCGTCACGGTGATGGTCGCCGTCTGGGACGCGGCGCTCGGATTGCCGGCCGCGCTGTACTGGAAGGCTCCGCTTCCGGTCCCCGCGGTGCCTTGAGTAACTGTCAGCCACGGATTGCTCGACACCGCGGTCCAGGGCAGCGCCGGGTTCGTCGACGTCACTTGTATGGTCCCGTTCGATGCCGACGCCGGCGCATTCACGCCGGGCGGACTCAGAGTGATGGTCCCTGTGATAACCGCCTGAGTAATGGAGAAGACCTGAGCTGTCCCTCCGGATGGCGTGATGGAAATAGTTCCGGAGCGGCTCACGTTCGTTGTGTTCGCCGCGGCGGTCCATTGGACGGACCCCGAGCCAATCCCTGAGGCTCCCGATGTAATCGTGATCCAAGGCTGGGCTGTTGTCGCAGTCCATTGAAGCAGCGAATCTTGATTAGTAGACACGCTCACCGAGCCCGTGTCTCCAGCGGGGTTCGCGGTTGCGGTGGTGGGGGGACCGATGGTCAGCGTCCCCCCCGCTTGAACGACGGTAAGCGTGGCGCCCGTCCCGTTGGCGGGTGTCACGGTGATGGTCCCCGTCTGGGACGCCACGGTTGGATTCCCCGTCGCGCTGTATTGGAAGGAGCCGTTTCCTGTCCCCGATGCGCCTTGAGTAACCGTCAGCCATGGATTGTTCGACAC
Source organism: Bryobacterales bacterium (assembly GCA_963763545.1). GTDB lineage: Bacteria > Acidobacteriota > Terriglobia > Bryobacterales > Bryobacteraceae > PALSA-243. The sequence continues at coordinate 53,374 of CAVXPE010000020.1, read as the reverse complement.
CGCGGTCCAGATCAGCGCCTGATTCGTCGACGTCACTTGTATGGTCCCGCTAGAGCCCGACGCTGGCGCATTCGCGCCGGGCGGAGTCAGAGTGATCGTCCCCGTGATGACTTGCGCCGCTTCATTGATGTAGAACGGCTGCGCCGTGCCGCCGGATGGGGTAATGGATACGGTCGAGGAGCGGCTCGCATTCGTTGTGTTCGCCGCCGCGGTCCACTGGATCTGTCCCGGTCCGGTTCCCTGGCCTCCACTCGTGATCGTCACCCAACTCTGATCGGCGCTCACGGTCCATTTCAAAACGGGATCGTTCGTTGTCAGCGTAATGGCCCCCGAACCGCCGGTTCCGGGTACATTCGCCGAAGAAGGAGAAATGGATAGCGCGCCGCCCAATAGTGTCTCCGTCACGGTCATCGCGGCCCCGCCCTGTCCGGGGGTGATCGTGATAGTTGCAGTTTGAGTTGTTGCTATCGGATTTGCTTTGACCGTGTATTGAACTGCGCCATTGCCCGTCCCGCTGCCGGTCGTGAGAAGCACGATGTTCGGGTTGCTGCTGACGGCGGACCACGTAAGCGTGGGACTCGAGGCTGTCACTTGAAGCGCGCCGCTCCCGCCAGGAGCGTCAGAGGTGATGCTGCTCGGAGAAACGGTAATACTCGGAGGCGGCGAGCCGGCTGGTTGGCTGATGGTAAATGTCTGCCCGACGCCACCCAACGGTGTAACGGTGATCACGGCCGTCCTGGCAGTATTTACGGTATTTGCCGCCGCCGTCCATTGGACCGATCCAGGACCAATCCCGGTGGCTCCCGCCGCAATCGTGACCCAGACGTCGCTCGCCGTCGCTGTCCATTGAAGCAGCGAATCTTGATTTGTAGACACGGTCACCGTGCCCGAGTCTCCCGCAACGTTCGCATTGGCCGACGAAGGGCTGATGTTCAGGACCCCGCCCAGTTGCGTCACAATCTGCGTCACGATCTGCGTCGCGATGGTGTTGGTGGTGGCGACCGTCACATTGGTGATTCTCGACGTCGCTGCCGGGTTGCCAGGCACCGAGTAGCTGAACGATCCATTTCCCTGTCCCGAAGTCGCGGAAGTGAACGTCAGCCAGGATTGGTCGGCACTTGCTGTCCACGTTGCCGATGGATCGGTGGAGATCACCTGAACCGTGATGCTGTTGCCCCCGGATGGAATGGTCGCCGACGATGGGCTTAGAGAAAGATCCGCATGCGCCGGACCTGCCAAAGCCAGAAGCGCAGCTCCAAGAAGCGCCGGAGTTAGGTGAGAATTCTTCAGGGCAAGGAGCGTCATTACGCAGGTTAGATAGTGAGAAAGCTAACGGGATTTACTTTTTTCTCCTGTTTCTTCCACCTCACTATGAATCTCGGCAATCAAAAATGTCTGTAGCGAGAAGTGGATGAGATGCGTTGCGCCAGTTCCAGCGTCGTCGGGCTCTGCGCAAGGAAGTCAACGCAACCTCGGTGCGGTAGAAACCCGGTGAGAAAGCACTGTAGAGGTCTAACCAGGCCTACTTTACGTAAGTTGAACCGCGCGCGTCATCCCGGCAGCGTCAATTCCACAGCGTCCCCCGGCCCAGGATATTTCCCGGATCGAGCCTCCGCTTAACCGCGCGCATCTTTTCGAGCTCTTCCGGCGCGTATTGGAGTTTCAGATAACCCGCCTTGCGCTTGCCCAGTCCATGTTCGGCCGAGACCGTTCCTCCCAGCGCGACGGCTTGTCGGGCAAACTCCTCGAGCAGCGGAGCCGCGTCCCCCGAGAAGACATTCACGTGGACGTGGGCGTCGCCGATGTGGCCGAATATCACGTACCGTCCGGGATATTCGGTTTCCAGACGACGTTTGTAGAACGCCAGCATTTCGCGATTACGTTCGAGAGGAACGGCGAAATCGCTGCCCATCTTGAGGGCGCCGTTGCGGCGTACGGTTTCGTTGACCAGCTCGGGAAGCGAGTGCCGAAACCGGCGGAAGCGTTCACGGTCTGCTGCGTTGAGGGCGAACCAGGAATCGTCCGTCAACGCGCGTGCCGCCTCCACGCGGTCGGCCCATGCGTCCAGTTCGGGATCGTCTTCGCCTGAGAGTTCCTGCTCGAACAAAATGGCTGAGTGGGCATTTTGGGGGATTTCACCGAAGCGCGAACGCAGCAGATCGAGCGACGCGCCGTCCAGGTATTCCAGCATGCGCGGCGATGCGGTTTCGCGCCATAATTCCACGGCGTCGATGGCCATGTCGTCATCCGCGAAGAACACCACGCCGCCGAGGATCGCTTTGGGCGCGGGAAGCAACTTCAAGCGGGCTTGAGTAATGACGCCAAGCGTCCCTTCAGAGCCGGCGAAGAGGTCGATCCAGTCCATGCCGGGCCGCAGCAGGTAGCCCGCAGTGTTTTTAGTGACGCGGGGCAAAGGAATGGCGCCTGGGTCGAAATCGATGGCCTCATCGCGTGCGAACTGTCGCACCCTGCCATCGGTCAGGACCACGCGCAGTTCTTCCAGCCAGCGGCGTGTGGCTCCGTACCGAAAGCTCCGCGAACCGCTGGCGTTGGTGGCGATGGTGCCTCCGATGGAAGCGGAGGTCTCGGTGGGGTCTGGCGGATAAAACTGACCGGAGCGCTGGGCGGCTGCGTGAGCTTCACTCAACAATACGCCCGCCCCGGCAATTGCATAGCCCGCGTGCACATCGAGCCGCGTGAACTTCTCGAGCGAGATCACCCAGCCGCCTTGCGGGACGCGAGCGCCGGTGAGTCCGGTACCGGCGCCGGCGATGGTGACGGGCGTTTGAGTGGCGTTCGCCTGGCGAAGGGCTTCGGCGAGTTCGGATTCGTCCGCGGGGATGATCAGGCGGTCCGCCGTTCCGCGGAAACCGGAAGCGTCTTCAAGGTAGCGGGCAGGGGGAGCGGGGTCAGACTCAGGCAATGTCATGCTCCTCGCACCAATCGATTGCTATCTGTCGCAGCGCCTCGGCGCGGAACTTGTACCAGTCATCCTCTATCCCGCGCCGTCGAACCGCCGCCTTGAAATTGCGAAAGGCGCCGGCGCCATGGATGGCGTCCAGCAGTTTCGCGCGTATCTCTTTCGACTCCACTTCATTCGAGAAATCGCTCAGCATCTGCCACTCATGAATATCGAATTTATCGGGAAGTCTAACAAAGCGTTTCCGAGGAAGCAATGCGCTTGACCGTTTCCCACTCGTCCGCCTGCCACTCGGGAATTTCCGGCATCTCGTCGATGCCGAAATCTTCGGCGTGGCCGAGCAGATCCCTCGATACCGTTTCCACCTCGCCGGTTTCGCGGTCAAAGAAAGAGAGCGCGTCGTCGATTTGCATCTCCAGCGCATCGATAATTTTGGTCAAATGAGCCGCCGCAGACATTGGACAACACCATCATAACGGCTGGCAATTCCTGAATCGATCAGGCGCGATGCGTCTCAGCGTCACCGGCGCTACAACGATGCATTAAAGATGAAATTTGGCTTACATTCGCTGAGGCGAACGCGGACTATGAAGGATAGTCAAACGCTTTTCGGGACGTGGACCGGGACCAGTTTCCACGCCAACCATCCGGCGCTTGTGCGCACGCTCCAGACGGTGTTCGATCACGACCGGGCGTAGAGCTACGCCCGGCGTCTCGCCTGACGACTGGATGAATCGGGACTTTCCCGGAGCGTCGAATTTCAGTCGCGGCCTCGGTCTGTTCGCAAACAAGAGGCGACGATATACCATTATTTGGCATTCCCTCTGACTTTTGCGAAGCGAAATGGCGATCCGAACCATCTAGACTTCAGACTACGTTAAATCTATGCCTAAGACCATGATTGTGACTGGAGCGTCCCAAGGAATCGGCGCCGCCATCGCTACCGCGTTCATCAAGCGCGGTTACAATGTCGTAGCGACTGCGCTCAGGATGACGGAGTCCGCATTGGCGCCGGCGGAAAGGCTGGCTTTAGTCGATGGAAACATCGGTGAGGCTTCGACCGCTGCGAAGATCGCCGCGGCGGCGATGAGTAACTTCGGATCGATAGATGGCGTCGTCAATAACGCCGGCATCTTCTTCACGAAGCCGTTTACGGACTACACAGTGGACGACTTTGAGCGGCTCTCCGAAACGAATCTGCTCGGCTACATTCACATCACCCAGCTTGCCGTGAAGCAGATGCTGGCGCAAAAGACGGGTGGGAGCGTCACCTGCATCACGTCCGCGATGGTAGAATCATCCCCATCGCGGGAGTCACCGCTTCCGTACGCGATGATCACAAAGGGCGGCCTGGAGGCGATCACGCGCAGCCTTGCGATGGAGTACGCAAAAGAAAACATCCGCTTCAACGCGGTCGCTCCAGGGGTCGTCGATACGCCGATGCATGCGAAGGATTCGGAGGAGCATCTGAAGAGTCAGTCGCCGATGGGGATGATCCCGACGGTGAATGACATTGTCGAGGCGGTCGTTTATTTGACCGAAGCTCGCTATGTGACCGGGGAAGTGCTGCACGTGGATGCAGGCCAGCACAACGGCAAATGGTAAACGGATCACGCTCATACCGAGCCGTGACCGCAAGGGAGCGGTGCTTGTTGAATACGAGACGGCATTTGGCTATTTGATAGGAGTGATGACAAGACATGAAGGGGAGAGGACTTCTCTCGGATGTTTCCGAAGCGCCCGACGCGGACCGGCCCGCCAGCGCCGAGCAGCGGTTGAAGAAACTTGGCATCGAGCTTCCAACGCCGCCTGAGCCGTTCGGCACCTATGTGGAAGCAGTGCAGACGGGCAATCTGCTTTTTCTGACCGGAATGCTTCCCACGGAAGGGCGCGAGCGCGAAATTCATTGGGCGCGTGGGCGCGGAGCTCGATGTGGAAGCGGGGCGCAAGGCGGCCCGCCTTGCGGCGCTCAACGTTCTCGCTGTCGCGCGGGAACATTTGGGATCGCTCGACAGAGTGACGCGGGTTGTCCGCCTCGGCGTGTCGGTGGCCACTTCGGGAGATGTCCGCGATCAGCCGAAAGTTGCTGACGCCGCGTCCGAGTTGCTGCAGGACGTCTTCGGAAAAGACAAGAACCCTTGCCGCCTGGTGTATGGCGTGGCAAGCCTTCCGCTCGGCGTGCCCGGTCGAACTGGAAGTCATATTCGAAGTGGCGGAATGAAGTAAGTGCATTTAAACAATGCTGACAATCGATAGGAGGATTTATGGCAACGACAAAAGTTGAAGCAGGGACAATGAAGGTGGCGCAGATTTCCAAGCCGGGCGGGGATTTCGAGATTGTCGAGCGTGCGATTCCCAAGCCGGGCGCCGGAGAAGTGCTGATTAAAGTGCAGGCTTGTGGCGTTTGCCACAGTGACTCGCTCACGAAAGAAGGCTACTGGCCCGGAATTCAATATCCCCGCATTCCAGGACACGAAGTGGCGGGCGTCATCGATGAAGTGGGCGCCGGCGTTTCCGTATGGAAGAAGGGGCAGCGCGCCGGCGTAGGCTGGCACGGCGGCCATGACAACACGTGTCGCGAGTGCCGGCGCGGGGATTTTCGCAATTGCAAGAACGGGAAAATTGCGGGCATCAGTTACGACGGCGGATATCAGCAGTACATGGTGGCTCCCGTGGAGGCGCTGGTGGCGATACCGGACAGTCTCGAGCGACGCCGACGCGGCTCCCCTGCTGTGCGCCGGAATCACCACCTACAACGCGCTGCGGCATAGCGGCGCATTCCCCGGCGATCTTGTCGCCGTGCTGGGCATCGGCGGTCTAGGCCACCTGGGAGTTCAATACGCGGCGAAATTCGGCTATAAGGTGGCGGCTATCGGGCGCGGTCCCGAAAACGCGACGCTCGCAAAGAAGCTCGGCGCGAGCGTGTACATCGACAACAAAGCTACGAACGCGGCTGAGGAATTGCAAAAGCTGGGCGGCGCACGCGTAGTTCTGGCGACGGCTCCAAGCTCGAAATCGATGTCCGAGGTGATCGATGGTCTCGGGCCGAACGGCAAGCTCGTCGTTATAGGCGCGACTTTCGATCCCATCGAGGTTAGCCCCGGTACAGCTGATTAACGGAAGCCGGACGATTCAAGGCTGGGCCGCGGGGACGCCAGCCGATTCCGAGGATACGCTACGCTTCTCCGAATTGACCGGCGTGCGCGCTATGATCGAAACCTATCCGCTCGAAAAAGCGGCCGAGGCTTACGCGCGCATGATGAGCGGCAAGGCGGAGTTTCGCGTCGTTCTGACGATGTGAAGCTCGCCTAAAACACGATGCCTACCTCCTGGAACCGGAACCGGCTCACGGCGAAACTGGCGATCGACTATCCGATTATTCAAGGTCCGCTCGGTGGATTGCCATCGCAGCGATTGACGGCGGCGGTCTCGAAGTTTGGCGGGCTCGGATCGTTCGGCGCCCACGGCTCGGCGCCGGCGGCGATCCAGGAAGCGATTGCGGAGATTCGCTCCCTTACATCGAAACCGTTCGCAATGAACCTGTGGGTCTCGATGGAGGATGACGGTGCGCGGACATCGGATGAAAGCGCCTTCAACCGGTGCCGCGCTCCGCTGGCCACCCATCTCGCAACTTTGGGCGCGCCCCAGCCAACATACAAACCGCATTCGCCGGTGCGATTCGAAGATCAGGCCCGGGTGTTGTTGGACGCGAAAGTGCCGGTGTTCAGCTTCGTCTTCGGAATCCCGCCGAGAGAGATTCTGGACGAGTGCCGGGCGAAAAGCATCGTCACGATTGGAGCGGCGACAACACCCGATGAGGCGGCGGCGCTTCAGGAGGCCGGGGTTGATGCCATCGCCGCGTCCGGTTTCGAAGCCGGCGGCCATCGCGGTTCATTTCTTCGGGAAGCGGAAGATTCGCTGACTGGCACGTTGTCACTTGTCCCTCAGATCGCCGACCTCGCCAATGTGCCAGTGATCGCCGCTGGTGGTATAGCGGATGCGCGCGGCGTCATTGCCGCCCTGGCTCTTGGCGCGGAGGCCGTCCAAATGGGAACAGTGTTCCTGGCCTGCGAAGAATCCGGCGCCAGCCGCCTTCATCGCGAAGCCTTACTGGGAGGACAGGCGGGACACACCGCATTGACCAGGGGCTTCACAGGAAGACTCGCACGGGGCATTCACAACCGTTTGATGGCGGACTTGAACCGTGACGGGGCCGAGATCTTGCCCTATCCATTGCAACGGGGATTGGTGAGAAATCTGGCGATCCCGGCAGAGGCGGCTGGCAGAGCCGATCTTCTGCCGCTGTGGGCTGGGCAAAGCGCTAATCTTTCAACTTGCACCGATGTGGCGGCGTTCTTGACTTCATTGGTTGAGGAGGTTTCCGAAATCGCCGGACCGGTGACTCAGTGGAGCGCGAAGCGCCGGCGGAGACATTCGAATGCCTAACAAGGCAAGTATTAACTTGGCGCTCATGTTCTTGGCTGGATCCAATATGGGTCATCTCGAAGGGCAACAAAGGAGCAAACTGGCTATGTCGCATGCCACGTTGTATCGAACGCTGAAGGTCGACGGACTTTCCATTTTCTACCGGGAAGCGGGGCCGAAAGATGCGGCCACGATTCTATTGCTCCACGGGCTGCCTTCTTCGTCGCGAATGTTCGAGCCGCTCTTCGCGCGGCTTTCCGATCGCTATCACCTTGTTGCGCCCGATTATCCGGGCTTCGGGCATAGCGACTGGCCGGACCCAAAAAACTTCGCCTATACGTTCGATCGCTATGCCGAGGTCATGAACCACTTCACCGAAGCGCTCGGGCTCTCGCATTACACGCTGTACATGCAGGATTACGGCGGACCTGTGGGTTTCCGCATGGCGCTGGCTCACCCGGAGCGCGTGGAAGCTCTCATTGTTCAAGACGCTGTTGCGCACAACGAAGGGCTGGGCGCGAACTGGGCGGCGCGGCGCGCGTTTTGGAAAGATCGCGCGGCGAACGAAAGCACCCTTCGTACAAATCTCCTGTCGCTGGCGACCACGCGAACGCGCCACGTCGGGAACGATCCAAATGTGGAACGCTATGACCCGGATCTTTGGGCCGATGAATTCGCATTTCTCAGCCAGCCCGGACAGGCCGAGATTCAAAGCGACTTATTCTACGATTACCGCACCAACGTTGACGCCTACCCGAAATGGCAAGCCTGGATGCGGGAGAAGCAACCGCGGCTGCTGGTGCTCTGGGGCAAGTATGACCTCTCGTTCGACCCCGGCGAGCCGGAACGTTACCGCAAGGATGTACCAAAAGCTCAAGTGCACGTTCTCGACGCCGGCCATTTCGCTTTGGACACAGCCGCGGATGAGATCGCGGCGCTGGTGCGAGGCTTCGTGGGAAGCTAACGCACTACACTTCCAGAATCACCGGCATGATCAGCGGCCGCCGCTGCGTCTCCTTCGAGATGTAGCCGCTTCAGATCCGCGCGGATCTTCTCTTTCATCACGCCCCAATCGGTCTTTTCCTCCTGATTGGAGCCTTCTAGCGTCTTCGCCACGACCTGCCGCGCGCCTTGCATAAATTCGGAGCCCTCACCCGCCGCGAAGCCGCGGCTGACAATTTCCGGCAGGCTCTCGATCCGGCCGGTGTGGCGGTTGATGGCGATGATGGGCAGCACGATCCCGTCTTCGGAAAGGTGCCGCCGGTCGCGGATCACCACTTCTCCCACCACATCGTCCACCGATCCCGAATCGATGCACACGTGGCCCTACCGTCACCTTGCCGGCTTTGCGCGCCCCGTGCGCATCGATTTCCAGCACCTCGCCCGATTCCATGATGAACGTGTCCTGCAAGCCCGCGTAGCGAAGGTGCTCGGCCAGCTTCGCGTGTTTCGAAAGCTGCCGGAACTCCCCGTGGATGGGCATGAAGTAGCGCGGGCGCACCAGGTTCAGCACCAGCTTTTGTTCCTCGATACTGGCATGCCCGGAAACGTGCAGCGGCGGATTCATGGATCCGTACATCACGTCCGCGCCGCGCCGCGCCATATGGTCGATCATGCGGAAGATCGCCTTCTCGTTGCCCGGGATGATGCGCGAGCTCAACACCACCGTGTCGCCCTCCTCCACCGAAACGTGCTTGTGGTTATCCACGGCCACGCGCGACAAAGCCGACATCGGCTCGCCCTGCGTGCCCGAAATCAGAATCGCGACTTTTGAGCGGTCGGCATCCATCGCGTCCTGCGGGCGCAGCAAGATTCCGTCCGGGATGTCCAGCAGCCCGAGTGAATGCGCAATTTCGGTGACGCTGACCATGCTGCGCCCGATCACGGCCACGCGCCGCCCGTATTCGTGCGCCAGATCGAGCACCAATTGGATGCGGTGGATCGACGAACTGAAACACGAAACCACCACGCGGTTCTCCGACGCGGTTGAAGATCTCCTCCATGCGCGGGCGCACGGCGCGCTCCGATTCGGTATACCCGGGCCGGTCGGCATTGGTCGAATCCGAGAGCAGCAGCAGCACGCCGCGCTTGCCGTAATCGGCCAGCGTATGCAGGTCGAAGAGCTCGTTATCGGTGGGCGTCGGGTCCACCTTGAAATCGCCGGTGTGGATGATGACGCCGAGCGGCGTGGTGATGGCCAGCGCCACGGCGCTCACAATCGAGTGCGTGACGTGGATGAACTCGATTTTGAACGGGCCGATCTCCACAATCTGTTTCGGCTTTACGGGGATCAGCCGCGGCTCTTCCTCGAGGCGATATTCCTCCAGCCGCCGCTCCACCAGCGCGAGCGTGAAGGCGGTCCCGTAAACCGGGACATCGATCTCGGAGAGGAAGTAGGGGACGGCGCCGATATGGTCCTCGTGCCCGTGCGTCAGCACCAAGGCGCGGATTGAGGCCTGGTGCTCCTTTAGATAGGTCAAGTCGGGCATCACCAGGTCGACGCCCAGCAGCTCGCTTTCGGGGAACATCATGCCGCAATCGACAATGACGATATCGTCGCCGTAGCGGATGGCGGTCATGTTCATGCCGAATTCCCCCAATCCGCCCAGGGGAATTACGTGTAGTTTTTGGTCGCTCATTCTCGCTTTACCGATATCCCGCCGCTTGCAGCTCGAAAAGTTCCGCGTACCGCCCGCCGAGCGCCAGGAGCTGCTCGTGCGTGCCCTGTTCCTGAATTTCACCGCCCGCCAGCACCAGGATGCGGTCGGCCATACGGACGGTGGAAAATCTGTGGGAAATTAAGACGGCCATGCGCCCCCGTGTCAGCTCGGAAAAGCGCTGGAAAACCTCGTACTCGGCGCGCGCATCCAGGGTTGCGGTGGGCTCGTCCAGGATCAGCAGCTGGGCGTCGCGCATGTAGGCGCGGGCGAGCGCCAGTTTTTGCCATTCGCCACCGGATAGATCGACGCCGCCTTCGAATCGCCGTCCCACCATCTGGTCGTAACCATCGGGAAAACGGGAGATCAGGCTCTTGCGCCAAGCTCTTCCGCGCCGCAGTTTCCATGCGCGGTTGGTCGTTGAGGGAATCGATCTTGCCGAAGCCGATGTTTTCTCGAATCACCATATCGTAACGCATGTAATCCTGGAAAATTACGCCAATCTCACGACGCAGATCCTCGACATTGTATTCGCGAAGGTCGCGGCCATCCAAAAGGATCTGCCCGGCGGTTGGATCGTATAAGCCGCGCCAGGAGCTTCACGAGGGTTGTTTTGCCAGCGCCATTCTCGCCGATTAGTGCAATTTTTTCTCCCGGATACAGCCGAAAGTTAATGTTTTGGACGACCAGGCGGTCCGAGCCGGCATAACTGAAGTTCACGTTGCGGAACTCGAACCCTTGGCGGATCGGGCCGAGGCGCCGGAATCGCCATTCGGAATGGAACGGATGGCGGGTTCCATCTCGAAGAATTCGAAGAGGTCTTGCAGGAAGATCGCCTGCTCGGATATATCGTTGAATCCGGACAGGATGCGTTCGATATATCCGCGTGAGCGGGCGAAGGCGCTGGTCAAAAATGTGAACGTGCCGATGCTGATTCCGCCGGCCAATGTCTTTGCCAGAACCACTACGTAGGCGCCGTAATATCCGCCTGTGGATACGACATTCAAGAGCCGATCCAACGGTGGCTCGTTTGATCGCGATCTTTTTATTTTCGTTATAGATACCTTCCGATACCTCATAATATCGTTGAGACAAATGGCGGCCCAATCCGAAGATCTTCACTTCCTTGGCGCTTTGCGCGCTGGCGCCCAGGTAGCGCAGGTAATCGAGCATGCGCCGCTGGGGCGTCCACTGGAAATGCACGGAATAAGACAGCTTGGTGAAGTGGGTCTCGCCCAGGAACGCCGGAATCACCGCCGCGACCAGCAAGACCATCAGCCACGGCGAAAACACGATTAATCCCGCCGATAGCGAAACCAACGTCAGCGTGTCCTGTCCCATATTCAGTAGGGAAGACAGCAGCGTGAGCCGACCGTTCGTCTGGCGTCGCGCGCGCTCCAGCTTGTCATAGAAAACCGGATCCTCGAACGCCGCGAGGTCAAGCTCCGTGGCGTGGCGCATCAGGCGCACGCTGACCAAATCGGTAAACCGATCGCCCAGCAGGCTATCGCAAAGCGTGTTCACGCGGCCCAGAATGTCGCTCAAGACCGCCAGCCCTAGTTCGATGCCCACCAGCTTCCAGATGTGCTGCAGATTGCCGGTTCTGTGGGTTACGAAGCCGATTACGGCGTCGATAATGAGTTTCGGGACCCAGAGTGACGCCAGAGGCAGGAGGGCGCGAATCGCCCGCAAAATGATCGTAGCAACGACCAGCGGCGGGCTGGTTTCCCAGACGAGAGCGAAGAGCGGCCGAACATTCCGCAAGGAGGCAAACCGTGCCCGCCAGGAGAAATCTTCCTTCGGTCGTTTCGGGAGGCGAGGGTGCAAGTACTAGTATATAGACGCCTCAGCGTCTCTCCGAGCCTTCTGCGATGAATAGTGTCCCAAAATAGAAATGCTCACCCCGAAGGGTGAGCATTCTTTTCGCCCTGTTTCTGCCAGGGTGATGTTCGATGGGAGAATCAGCTTCGACGGAATCGCAACCGCCAAAACTTTGTAGTTGGATCTTATTGCCTTACGCGCTTCCAGTCAAGCGAAAATCCGGCGCAAAATCTTTTGGCTGTAACTGCCTCGGTTTGGTGCATTTACGAAGTCGCGGAATCTGCAGCCATCGGGCAAAGACCCGGAAAAAGATTCGATTTATGCCTGAGGATTTCGGTCCAACCCGCACAAAAGCGGCGCTCTTACCGTCCTTCGAGATGCAGCGTGATCATGGCGTCGGCGTCCGCGCCGCCCTTGCCGCGCCGCCGCAGCACCCGAAACCCGCCCACGCCAAGACCCGCCACTACGCAGAAGACCAACAGTATCCCCGTGAGAATGAAGGCGTTGATCACCAGGTTGCCGATGTTGTCGCGGCGCGTGGCGATGTGTTCCTGCAAGGTGATATCGGCACGGTACTGCACTTGAGCGAGTAGCCGTTCGGCCATATCCGCGTCGGCCGGCTTCACCACCACCGCCACCAGGGGACCGCTCCGCTTTGCCATCGCCCCCGGAATATTCTGAAAATCCGTCAGCCGGTCCCTGGCAATCTGCGGCGTTGGGTAATTGAAAACAGCCAAAGTAATATTTCCCTTAGGGCTGTGGAAAACGCCCGTGATGGCCTCCGATCCATAACGGAACGCAGCCACCGAGGGTGGGCATGAGGTTATCGAAGTGCGCCAGTCCCAGCGGCCCGCTGATGTAGCGCTCGCGAGTTTGGAATCAAATCCTGCGCGGGAAGATAATCCGGGCAGGGTAGGGAAAGGCGTGCCATCGACGTGGGTTAGGGTTCCGGCCAACTCGTTGATTTCGGCAGGTGACGGCTTGTAGCCCTTGAAATCCAAGCAGGAAGTTGCCGCGAACGACCATTAGGCGGTCCGGCGCTTCCGCGGCGTAGTCGGCCGCCCGCGACATCTTAGCTGTCGCAGGGCGAAGCCAGTCGAAGGCCGCCATAGCGCCGGTCGAATCCTGCAGTTGATACGCCGTGGCGGTCATCTTCGCGCCACCGTTTTCGTAGACTCCAGATTCGTAGTCGCGCAACCCGTACTCGTCCCAAAGATCGCTGCGCTTCGATGGTTGGTTGGGAGGTGGAGACGCGGTGATACGGGCCTATGGAATCGGGCAGAATCGCGGCGCCAGCCAGCAGGGGCAGCAGGAGGATTACAAAAAACTTCATTTCTCCCATTAGACACCGGAAACGCTATTTCGAGCAGCAGATCTGGCTTGCGATGAGCGAAGCCGGCGTTACGGGCGTTGCTGAAGCGAAGTAGTTCTTTTCGCCCAACCGACGGTAAACATCGCCCGCAATCCCCGCAGCCATCGGCCCGATCGCAGGAGCCCCGCCGGTCAAGAGAACCACTACGACTACTTTGCGATGGCCCACTTCGTTGAACGATCCGAACCATCCCAGGTGCGTGTGATCGTTGGTGCAGGTGCCGGTCTTGCCCGCGATTGCGCCGTCGTCGCGGGCGCGATGCGCCGTGCCGAATTCTACCGCTCCACGCATCCCGGGCTCCACTTCGGGGATTAATTTCTCGATATCGAGATGCCGCTTCACTTGCGGCACGAAGTTCTGCACTTCAGCCGGGTTGGTTGGATATTGCAGATAATACAGAGTTCCGCCGTTGGCAATCGAGGACATCAATGCCGCCAGTTGCAGCGGTGTCTGCTGTATCTCTTCTCCGAAACTGGTCAACATCCCCACGCCGCCATTCGTGGGAGGCGCGGAAGGATAATGACCTGGCTGCTCCCCCGTGATGTTCAACCCAGCCTTTTCGCCATAGCCGAACAGGTGGGCGTAGTATGCGACTTTCTCAAAGCCCAGCTTCTCGCCCAGCGTGGCGAAATACAGGTTGATGGAGTGTGCGAGCGCATACGTCATATCCATTTTTTGGCCGCCGGGCAGTCTGACTTTCTCCGTCGAACTGACAGCCTTCTCGCTAAGCCCCGCCAGTGCGACGGAAACTTTTACCGTGGAACAAGGTTGAAACCCGGAAGAAAGCGCCACCTTTTGATTCACCATCGTCAGTATGCGGCCATTAGAAGGGTCGACTATCACAAGCGACCCGTTATAGTTCCCTAGGGCTTCAACCGCCGCTCGCCGGACGTCCAAATCCTCTCCGTCGATATTATCGCCTTGCGTTGAATCGGCATAAGTTGGTTCCAGCCAAGGGCCTCCGCGGATTATCGCGGACGTCGTCACGCTATGTGTTGCGGTTGCCACGGACGTTGTTCTTCGCAGCGATGCCACAGATACGTGCGCGCCCGTTCCCGGATGCGCAATGGCCTTGTGAATCAATGGAGTAGCGGTTACCACCGCTCTTGCAGACGTAACCGTGGGACGCTTGCGGTGAATGACTTTATGAGTGGCCTTTGCCGTGCTTGTTTCTTTCACGGTACCCGATTGAGCCCAGCACAATCCCGTGAAGGAAGACGCTATAGCAACGCCAAGAATGAGACCGGATAATCCCGGTGCTGGAATCATCGGCAACCTGTTCATATTCAACTCGCGCGGAGACTGAAGCGGTAATTGGAAGCGACCACAGGAGCCAGAGAAATAACGCAGCACCAGCCGGAGCAGCCGGTTCTCCCAATCTTCCCAGTCCGCCTGTAGTTCGTCAAGAGGACCTATCTCAATTTTATCATCCTTCTATTTGTTTCGGCGGATCTCGCACGTTCTTTAGTTCTGGGTTTATTGTTAAAGTACCTTCATTCGTGCTCGATCTCCTCCAAACCGAGATAGTCGCCTGCGCTCGATGCCCGCGTTTGAGGGACCATTGCGCGCACATCGCCTCCGTCAAACGACGCGCTTATCGCGAGTGGGAGTACTGGGGCAAACCCGTCCCCGGCTTCGGCGACCCAGCGGCGCGCCTCTTGATACTCGGGTTGGCGCCAGGCGCCCATGGATCCAATCGGACCGGGCGGATGTTTACGGGCGATGAATCCGGCAATTGGCTTTACCGCGTTTTGCATCGCGCCGGATTCGCATCGCAGCCGTCTAGCATCTCGCGGGACGATGGCCTGGAACTACGCGATGCCTACATCACCGCTGCTGCGCGCTGCGCCCCGCCCGGAAATAAACCGACTCCCGAGGAGCTGCGCAATTGCCGGCCTTTTCTCGAGAGAGAGATTGCGCTGCTGCCGAATGTGAAAGTAGTGGTCGCGCTTGGAAAGATCGGTTTCGATACCTATCTTGAGATTCTGAAGGCACGAGGCGTCATCCGCTCGCGCGCGGCCTTTGAATTCGGCCACAATCGGGCGTACCGGATTGCGCCGGACGAGCCCGTGCTGCTCGCGAGCTATCACCCGAGTCAGCAGAATACTTCTACAGGGAAATTGACGGAGCGAATGTTACTGGAAGTGTTCCGGCACGCCCGGAAAATTATTAATCAGCCACGGATGGACACGGATGCACACGGATAAATTGCCGGCAGAAAATGGGCCGTCTGTTTTATGGAGTGAACCCCAAAAGTGAGACACGCCGAATGAACGCACTTTGCATCGAATGGAGGCCAAAATGGCAAAGATGGCAAAGTGGCGCCGGCACACGGTGGAGTTCAAGCGGCAGGTCGTCGAACGGATGAAGACCTGCGAAAACATTCACGCTTTAGCTCGCGAGCTCAAGATCGAGCGGAAGCTTCTCTACACCTGGAAGTACCAGTTCGAAGGCCGCCCCGAACCGCGGCATGCGAATCTGGGAATGACCGCAGAAGAACGCAAAGATAAACAACTCCGCGAGGAGATCGCCAAGCTGAAATCGGCTCTGGCGGATAAAACGCTGGAGAACGATTTTTTCAGAAGTGCCTTGCTCAGAATCAAGGAAGGACGCCGGCAGAGCATCGCGACTGGCGCCTCGGCATCTACGACGCTATCCGGCCGTGGACGCAAGAGCAAGGCAGTTTGACCGTCGAACGGATGTGTTGTCTGGCGGGCGTGAGCCGCGCCGGCTACTACCGGCAGTTAGAAGAGAGCCAACCGGACGAGGCGGAAATGGCGCTGCGGACGGCCATTCAGGAAATCGTGCTGGCGCACCATCGCCGTTACGGCTACCGTCGCGTAACCGCCGAGTTGCATCGCCGCGGCATGGCGGTCAACCACAAGCGCGCGCTACGCGTGATGCGGACCGACAACCTACTGGCAGTGCGGTTCCGCAAATTCGTCTTGACTACGGATTCTCAGCACGATTGCCAGGTATATGTGAATCTGGCGGGGCGTATGACCTTGACGGGGATCGACCAACTCTGGGTCGCGGATATTACCTATATCCGTTTGCGGACCGAGTTTGTTTTCCTGGCCGTAGTCATCGATCGCTTTTCGCGCAAGGCGATCGGTTGGGCGCTGGATCGCTCGCTGGCGGCGCGGCTTGCGATAGCGGCGCTGCGGCATGCCATCGCGCATCGCCAGCCGCCGCCGGGCGTGGTGCATCACTCCGACCAGGGCACGCAGTACGCCAGCGCCGAATACATCGCGGTGCTGACGGCCAGCCAGATGATGCCCAGCATGAGCCGGCCGGGTAATCCTTATGACAATGCGTTTTGCGAAAGCTTCATGAAGACCTTGAAGCAGGAGGAAATCTACTGCAATCAGTACGCGGATTTCGAAGAGCTTTCCCAACATCTGGAAGAGTTCATCGGCGCCTACTACAATCGCCTGCGGCTGCATTCGGCCCTGGGATATCGCACGCCGGAGGAGTTTGAGCGTGACGCCGCCGCCGCGCCGTCGCCGGGCGCAAGCCAGGATGCGGCGAGCATGAAGTTCTTCTCGCCTCCGATCATTGCCAACGTGGAGACGTGACCGATTAGCCTGTCTCCGCGATGAGGCGGAAAGGCAGGGGGGCGAAGGCAAAGTTCGCCCGTAACAGGGAAACTCTCCGCAGGGCCGGAGCCGGTAAGCTCGGGTGATTTCTTAACCGCTATAGGAGAGTTTGCGACGATCCCTTCTCCGCCACTGCCACTCCGCTTTCGATGAATACTGAGGCGCCTCAGTATGCGTTTTTCAAGGCAGGGCGGAATCTATCGGTCCGATGTGGTTTCAAACCAAAACCAAAGTCAAAACCAAATCCTGGGCCGGGACCGCCCGCCTCCCGCTGGTCGGCCCCGGGGCCAGGCAAAAGAACGCGTCGGGAGGACCACGCTCTCCTCATCGTCCGCGATGAGTTCCGCACCGGCTATTCCTTGATCGGGTTGCTCGCCAGCAGAGCCCGTCTCCGCTTCACCGGTATCGTCAGAATAAGCTCTGGACAGCGACCGGCAAACGAATTATCATCGAACGGAGAGTGCGTCTTTCCCCCGTGTCTCACTGAAGGGGTTCACCCCATTTATCTGTGTGCATCCGTGTCCATCCGTGGCTGATCGAGAGCGGCTGATAAGACTTTCCAATAGCAATCCCCAACGTAATCGATCCCATGCCGCTCGCGGATATGTGCTGCCGCGCGGCGTCCGATCTCCTCGGCGACTGATGGCATGCCCGCCAGCATGCGCATATGCGCCAGTAAGCTGGCCCGTTCCGCCGCGCCTGACGGAATACGAACGCGCGCCTCTTCGGGATATCGCGCGCACTCCGCCGTATCCGTCATCAGGACCGCTTTTCCGATCCCCATCAGCCGGATGCCAATTCCCGAGGTTTCCCCCGCGCCCGGATATTTCAAGTTGATGCACGCATCCACCGCGTGCGCCGCCAGCCAGAATTCGCGTTCGGCAAGATACGGCAGCCGCACAATGCCTGGCGCTTTCATCACCGGCGCCATCGATCGCTCGAGATCGCTTGAGGCAAACTCGCCCGCCAACAGTAGCGCTGCACGCGGCAGTTCGCGCCGCAACTCGAGAAAGGCGTCCACGGTCTGCGCCACCCGCTTCGATTCGCGCAGGTAGCCGAACACCCCGAAGAGAAACGCTGCTGGGTCCACCCCGATTCGCTGCCGGTAGCGTAACGCGTCCGCGCTCGAAACCGCCGGAGGAGCATGGAACAGGTGCGGAATCTCTACGACCCTCGCGTCCCGTGCGTGGGCTTTCACCGCCGCCGCGGCAGCCGGGTTATGCACGATCACCGCGTGCGAGCGCTCCGCGACCCGCCGCAGCATTGGATATTCGAAATACCGCCGATCCGAGGCCGAGGAAGCGCGCGCGCGCCAGAGTTCACGCGCCAGCCCGCGATGCCACTCGCCGTAATTGTAGACGAACTCCTCGATGTACCGGGCCTCGTCGAGTTGTCCCAACAAGAAATGATGCAGCACGGCGTCATGCAGCACCGTGACGCCAGGCTGGGCCAGCGCGAGCCGGTAAATCCCCGCGTGCAGCGCGTTGTTTCCGATGTGGTAGAGCGCGATGCCGCATCGTTCAGGCGCAATCTCCACAGCGCCGTGGCTGCGCAACTCCGCGAGCAGGTCCGCGGAATAGTCGGCCACCCCTGTGCGCGCCGGCGGCAAAGGCGAATAGAACCCGACTGTCACGCCTTCTTCCGCTTGCCGAACAGCGCCGTCCCTACCCGCACGCAGGTGGAACCTTCCTCGATGGCCGCCTCCAGATCGTGCGACATCCCCATCGAAAGCCCTGAGAGACCGTGGCGCTCGCCCAGTTCCCGGAGGCGCCGGAAATAGGGACGCGCGGCCTCCGGGTCGTCCGACCATGGTGGCATGGTCATCAGGCCTTTGAGGCGCAGGTGCGGGCACTCGCGTACCGCCGCGATGAGTTCCGGCAGTTCCTCTGGCTCCGCGCCGCTCTTGGCGTCTTCATCGGAAAGTTTGACCTCAAGCATGACATCGAGCGCGCGATCAGCCTCGTTCAGCCGCCGTGCGAGTTTCGCCGAATCCACCGTCTGAATAGTGTGGAATAGTTCGGCTGCTTTTTTGGATTTATTCGATTGGAGGTGTCCGATCAAGTGGAACCGCGCACCCTCGAGCTGGCTGACTTCCGGCGCTTTCCCTTCAAACTCCTGAACGTAGTTTTCCCCGAAATCGCGCAAGCCAAGTTCGTAGGCCTCGAGAATCGCGGAGGCGGGAAAGACCTTCGTGACCGCCAGCAGTAGAATGCCCGACGGATCCCGACGCGATTGTTGTGCCGCCCGCGCGATGCGGTTGCGAACCTCATCGAGCCTTTCGCTTAGATCAGGTAGAGGACTAGTCAACTTTTTAAGTATAAGTCCCAGTCTATAGTCCCGGACTCGGCCTTCGTTATCCACAACGGCGTGGTTCTGGAGTAACGAACCGCACATCGCAGACCGAAAAAAGCCCGCTAACCATATGATAAATCAGGCAATTCTTACAGAATTCGTACATTGGCCGCAAAAGTGCCATTAAGCGGCTTCCGCGCAGCGAATGCGGAAATGGAGGAGTCCCGCTTGATAAGAATGAGAAAAATATTGCCAGCTCTGTTGCTCTTTGTGGGTTTGTCCCACGTTGCTTTGGCGGATACAGACTGGTCGTTGAATGTGAAGTTCAGCGATGGGGCTGTGGCGCAAGGAGTCTTCATTACGGACAGCGCTGGAACGGCATTGGAATCGTGGAACATTAGCGTCACGGGCGGACTCGCGGTTCACGATTTTATTTCCGCTTCGTCAAACGGTGTTTCCACTTCCGACGACTTTGGCCAATTGGTGACGATCCCCAACCCAATTTCCTGGCTCACCGGCACCGCGGAGGCCCTCGAATTCGCGGATTTTGGCGACAATACTTATTCCGTCTTCTTTTTGGGAAACGTGCTTGAACACGACCCAATTACGATTGTTGGTGCGCTCGATTGCGGCGCCAGCTCCGGCTGCGGATTGTTCACGAGCGGTTCGATAGCCGATCCGCCTCTTCCTGCTGTGCCGGAGCCGGTATCGATCATCCTGCTTGGCAGCGGGATCGTTTTCATTAGCTTCGTTATGCGGCGCCGTGGGAAGAAACGCGAAGTCTGACGGCAGGGCACTCCAATGCGCTGAGCCAGCGGCGGCTCAACTTGTAAGCTGATCGTTGAACGCTGACAGCTTGCAGGGTTTATAATGCACGAGGAGAATCTCATGCGCCCATTCGCCGTGTTAGCGTTAGCAATCATGTCCGCATCAGCCGCCGATACCGGCAACACCGCCAAGAACTGGCTACTGGTAGCCAATAAGGGCGAGCACACGCTCGGCATGGTAGACCCGGCATCCGGCAAGCAGGTTGCGGCCGTCGATGAAGGCGGCGTCACCGGCCACGAGGTTATCGCGTCGCCTGACGGCCGCACCGCCTACGTGCCTATTTACGGCGATTCCGGCGTCGGCAAACCCGGCACCGACGGAACGCATCTTGTCGCGATCGATCTCGCCACTCAGAAGGTCACCGGCACGGTCGATTTCGGACGCGGCGTCCGCCCCCATTGCCCCATGTTCGGCCCCAAGAATGGGATGCTCTACGTCAGTACGGAACTGGATCAATCCATTAGCGTGATCGATCCGCACTCGCTGAGGATTACCGGCAAGATTCCCACCGGCCAACCTGAGTCGCATATGTTCTCCATTACCGCTGACGGCAAACGCGCCTATACTGCCAACGTCGGACCCGGCACCGTTTCCGCGCTGGACCTTGTGGGGAAGAAGACCATCGCGGTGATCCCTGTCGCCAAACATGTGCAACGCATGTCGATCTCGGCGGACGATAAATACGCCTTTACGTCCGATGTAGATGCTCCGCGCCTTGCGGTTATCGACACCGCCTCCAATAAAGTGAAGCAGTGGATCGACCTACCCGCGCCGGGCTACGGCAGCGCAGTCACCAGCGACAACAAGTGGCTCGTCATAGCCATCCCATCGGCGCATAAAGTGGCCGCAATCGATCTCGCCGCGATGAAGGTCGCTCACGTCGTGGATGTCCCCGCGGCCCCGCAGGAAACCCTGATTCGTCCCGATCGGAAAGCCGTCTACGTATCCTGCGACGCCAGCGCCAAAGTGGCTGAAATAGACCTCGCCACCTGGCAGGTTACTCGATTGATCGATACTGGCAAAGGCGCCGACGGCCTTGCTTGGAGCGGGAAATAAAATGTGGCGCCTTCTCGTGTTTGCGTTTGCCCTGGCGGCGTACGCGCAGGCGCCGAATCCAGACGCCTTTTACCACATCGGTCCCGATTCCCTCCCGCAGGATGGCGTCCCGAAGGGCGAAATGCGCGGCCCGTTCACGCTGCCATCGAATGCCTATCCCGGCACGCAACACACTTACTGGGTCTATGTTCCCGCACAGTACGATGCGAAAGTTCCCGCCAGCCTGATGATCTTCAACGACGGCCAGGCTTTCAAGAATCCCGATGGCGATCTGCGCGCGCAGAACGTGATGGATAACTTGATTTATCGCCGTGAACTGCCAGTGATGATCGGCGTATTCATCAATCCCGGCCGCCGTCCCGACCAGCCCGAACCGACACAGCAGGAATGGGGTGATCGCACGACGAACCGCCCCACCGAATATAACTCGCTCGACGATAAGTATGCGCGCGTTATCGTCGACGAGTTACTTCCCGCGCTCAACAAGGATTACAACATCTCGAAGGACCCGGACCGCCGCGGCATTGGCGGCGCCAGCTCAGGCGCCATCGCAGGTTTCACAGTCGCCTGGGAACGCCCCACGGAATTCCATAAGGTGTTGAGCATCGTCGGCAGCTTCACGCATCTGCGCCCGCCCGATCAGCACGGCGGCGACGAGTATCCCGATATCGTGCGGCAAAACGAGAAGAAGCCGATCCGGATTTTTCTGCAGGATGGCCGCAACGATAACCGAAATGAAAACCCGAAGCGCGATTGGTTCTTCCAGAATGTTCGTTTGATGCAAGCGCTCACCGAAAAGGGCTACGACGTGAACTACGCCTGGGGCATGAATAAGCACGGCCAGAAGATGGGCGGCGCGATCCTGCCCGATATGATGCGCTGGCTTTGGCGCGACCACGCGGCTTCCACCGATTCGAAGGACGCCGGCGAGCGCTCGTTCAATTCCGGCCCAGTACGATAGGCCTCTGGCCTATCGATCGCGACCCCACTTAGGCACTGTTCGTTAACAACCGTTCCACCGATCCAGATGATTCCTTGTGGGGCAAGGCTTCTGCCTTGCCGCCGGGCTTCTGCCCGGCGTTCCCGAGAGAAGCAATCGGCTCATCAACTGGCACTATTATTTCCTAACGAGTCCTAACCACCCACCAACCATATCGTCAGGCCCGATGTATAATCGCGGGAGCCACGGGAGCCTCAAATGGAATCGTGTGGCAAATCTGAGGAGAAAAGATGACTGGAAGATCGTATCTCAAGAACGCCGCCACAATTGCCGCGGCATTGACTTGCTCGATGGCCGGGTTGCAGGCGCAGACGACGTTCGGCAACTTTAGCCCGAATGGCTGTTCAAGCCTACCGAGCTATTCCGCGCTTAAGACGGCTCTGGAATCAGCCGTGGCCACCGAAGCGAGCGGCCTTAATAATCAGATGTGGGCGACCATCGTCGATCGTGACGGGATCGTCTGCGCCGTGGCCTTCTCCGGCGTAAACCGGGGCGCGCAGTGGCCTGGCAGCCGGGTCATCTCCGCTCAGAAAGCGAATACCGCCAACTCCTTCAGCCTCGATTCTTCTTCGAACAGCAATGGCTCGGGTCAGGCGAAAGGCCTGGCGCTATCCACGGCGAATCTCTATTCGGCCGTGCAGCCGGGGGGCAGCCTTTTTGGTCTGCAAGAGAGTAATCCCGTCAGTACGGACGTAGCTTACCAGGGAGCCTCGTCGAACTATGGCACGGTTTTCGATCCGATGGTAGGACAGAAGATCGGCGGCGTGAACGTGTTCGGCGGCGGCCTGGCGCTTTATGCGGTGTCACCGGCATCGTCGTCGACGGCAACCCCAACCGAATCCATCGTAGGGGCCGTTGGCGTGAGCGGGGACACCTCGTGCGCGGATCACAATATTAGCTGGCTCGTCCGTCATAACCTGAAATTGGATCACATGGCGAATATCGCCGGCGTTTCCGGGGACGCTACTCGCCCGGACAACATCGTATTCGATATCGCTGCAAATCCAAACGGAGGCACCGGAATTAGCGCTGGAGGGTTCGGTCATCCGACGTGCATCAACACGACGAATAACTATAAGACACTTCCGGTAGTTATCCCATAGTCGCGGCTTGAGCGCTTCCGGCCGCGCTTTGCTCGGCGCGGCCTCCAGCGCCTTCTCTCGCTCGTAATGCGGCGTTACCGGTCTCTTTCCGAGCGCTCGGCGCGCCTGCGTAACCACCATTGCCCCTTCGGTGCTATTTTTGAAACGTAATATGCCGATCGAATTTATTGAGCCGGACTCGCGGCGCTCGATCAAGAATGTCCTTGCCGCATCGCATCAATACGCCCAGCAACGCTCTGAGCAGATAGATTCTGCCTCAAGGCGAGCGGTTGACGCTCTGGTTGCGCTTCAACACACGGACGGCTATTGGTGCGGCGAACTGACGGCCGATTCCACACTCGAATCGGATTACGTTTTATTGCAATTGTGGATGCATCCGCCGCAAAGTGACGGCGCTTGGAATCCACCCTCGCAAAGGCGCATTCAAAAAGCCTGCCGTCAGATTCTCGCCCGGCAGATGTCGGACGGTGGCTGGAGCATCTACAATTCGGGGCCATCTGAGTTGAACGCCACTGTTCGCGCGTATACCGCTCTGAAGCTCAGCGGTCTCGAAGCCGACGCGCCGGAGATGAAACGGGCGCGCCAGCGCGCCCTGAGTCTGGGCGGCCTGCAGCAGTGCAACAGCTACACGAAGATCAATTTCAGCCTGTTTAACCTTTATCCGAGGCGCTATGCGCCAAGTGTGCCGCCGGAGATAGTCCTCGCTCCTGGCGACATTCTCTACGAGATGTCTTCCTGGACACGGTCCATCGTCGTTCCTCTCTCGATCGTTCAGGCGATCGGGGGCGTGAAGCCAACGCCGGGAGGCATTCGTGTGGATGAATTGCTGGTTCCCGGCCAGAGATTTACGCTGCACAAGCGGGACGTCGCCACGTTGATCTTTAATCACGTTGACCGTGCGATCAAACTCTGGGAAAGGCGCGGATTGAAAAATATCCGCGCCAGGGCCATTCGCGAAGCCGAGCGCTGGATCTTGGAGCGAACGCATTACACCGATGGCCTGGGCGCGATTTATCCCGGAATGATGTACAGCATCATGGCGATGCAGTCCCTCGGTTACGAGGACGACCAACCGGATCTGCTCGAGGCCATCCGCCACTTTGAGAATTTAATCCTTGAATCGGACTCCCGTTTTCAGTTTCAGCCTGCTGTCTCCCCGGTTTGGGATACCGCCATTTGCGCATACGCTTTAGGCGAGACGAAATTAGCGCCAACCGCGGAAGTTCTGACTAAGGCCGCGGATTGGCTGCTGAGCAAAGAGATTCGCCGCAAGGGAGATTGGGCGGTCAAGCGTCCGGACCTGACCCCCTCAGGCTGGGCCTTCGAATTCGCCAACGAGTTCTATCCGGACATCGACGATACGGCCATGGTGCTGATCGCACTGCGGCACGCAAAAGCCAGCGATCGCCATCGCCAGGAACGCGCGGAAGCGCGAGCACTCAAATGGCTGTTGGGCATGCAATCGTCGGATGGCGGCTGGGCTGCTTTCGATGTGGATAACAACTGGCAGCTTTTGAACAAAGTGCCTTTTGCGGATCACAACGCCATGCTGGATCCCACATGCCCGGACATTACCGGCCGTGTGATAGACGCTCTGTTGAAGACCGGCCTTCCAAAGGACCACTCGGCGATTCAGCGAGGCATTCACTACCTTCTGCGCACTCAGGAGCGCGACGGAAGCTGGTATGGAAGATGGGGCGTCAACTATATATACGGAACGTTTTTGGCCTTGCGCGCGCTCGGCGTTGCAGCGCCGTTTGAAGCGCAGCAATCGATTCAACGAGCCGCGGAGTTCCTTCGCTCAATCCAGAATTCCGATGGAGGATGGGGTGAGAGTTGCGCCAGCTACCGCCAAAATCGCTTCGTGCCCATGGTGAGCACGCCGTCGCAGACCGCCTGGGCGCTGCTGGGGCTTGTCGCCGCCAACGATGTCTCCTCGGTCGTAGTTCAACGCGGAGTTGATTACCTGCTCGCCACACAAGGAGCCGACGGCCGGTGGAGAGAGGACTTGACTACCGGCACCGGGTTCCCCGACGTTTTCTATATCCGGTACGACCTTTACAAGGACTATTTTCCGCTGTTAGCCTTGGCTACGATTCGCGCTTGGCATCGAAAGTAGTCCGAAATGCTCATCGTTTGCGAACACTCCGGTGAATCCCCGCTGCGGAATCTGATTGAAGTCTTGACTTAGTCCCGGATGGCGCTAACTATATCTCTCGCCACCGCCTCCAAATCGCGCTGCTCCACAAGTTGCGTGAAGATCTCTTCCAGGGATGGCAAGTTCGCCAGCTTTCGCAGATTCTCAACTGAATCATCGGCCATGACTTTGCCGCGATACAAGATGACGACGCGGGCGCAGACCCGCTCCACCACTTCCAATACGTGCGAGATGTAGAGAATCATCTTGCCCTGCCGCGCCAGTTCCGTCAGCAGGTGCTTGAAGAGTTGCGCGGAACCGACATCGATGCCGGATAGAGGTTCATCGAGAATGAGCACGTCGGGGTCATGCAAGAGCGCTGCGGAGATCAGAACGCGCTGCTTCATGCCCTTCGAGTAATTGGCGATCGGCGCGTGGCGGTGGGGATGCAGGGAGAACAGTTCCAGCAGGTCGTTGGCTCTTCGGTCAACCACATCCAGCGGCATCCCGCGCAGCCGGCCCAACAGTTGCAAATATTCCAAGCCGGTCAGGTAGTTGTAGAGGATTGCCTCTTCGGGCACATAACCCAGGCGGCGCCTGAAACCCATCAGGTCGCGGCGGATGTCCTGGCCATCCAGCAGAACGGCTCCCCGGCTCGGCTCGATCAGCGCCGTGATGATCTTGACAGTGGTGGACTTGCCGGAGCCATTCGGCCCCAGGTAACCAGTCACCTCGCCGCGGCGGACGGCGAAGCTCACGTTGTTGACCACCGGAACGTTGCGGTAGTACTTAGTCAGATCGCGAATTTCCAACATAAATGTTACTCGTTAGGATTCCGTCAGCCCCAAAGTGCGAACCGTGGGATCGCCATCGTCCACATATTCCAGGCCGGTTTCGAAGGTCAGCCTCCGCTCGCGAGTGAGCCGGAGCGCTGCCAGACCGGCGCCGATCGCGAGGAAAAAGAGGACAGCCAAGAGCGGCTTCGACCACAGCCACTCTTCCAGCCGCGCCATCCAACTGCTGTAAAACGTAAAGCCAAGAACATAAAGCACAGTGAGAAAGACCAGATTCACTTTGCCGGGAAAGCGCGAGCAAGTGAACGGAACCTTGTGAAAGTTCAAGAACAGCGCCTCCATCAAAACCAGAGAGACCGACACCCCGAAAGTGAAATGAAAAGCGACGGGCGGCAAAGGCGAGTGGACCGCCTCGATTGCTGCTATCGCTGAGAACAACGGAACCACTGCGAAGAGTATCACCCACTTTCGCGTGGCGCGGATATAGGCTGCCACCGAGTGCGTCTCGCTCACCTGAAAGGCCCAATTCGCACGGAGGTCGGACGGAAAATTGAAGGCGGCGCGCAAGCCCGAGATCAGGACAAAGGACAGCACAAGGGGCACACGGAGCGAACCACCCCCATCGGCGATGACATAGACGACCAGGGCCGCGCCGAAGCCGGCGTAGGTGGCCAGGAACAGGCGGTGCTTCAGGCTCCGCGAAATGGTCTGACCGATGAAATGGAATACGCCGATTTCGACGGGATCGCGCAGCAACCGGGCGACGGCCCTGCGCAGCGCTCGCGCGGCTCGGCCAGGGCCTTTGGGATTCGGCAGCGAGATCTCCAGGGCGCGGCGCGTGTGACGGCGATATTCCGGCAGGAAGCTGACCGTGAAGAGAGCCAGAGCGATCCAGATGGAGCGCATGGCCACCGATCCCAAGGAGGCGAGCGTCTGGCCCGCCGAGGCCAACCCAGCCGAAGGATGCCAAACCACGGGCCGCATCTGTTCGTATAGCCCGGTGAACCAGAAGGGTGGAATCCAGCGCAGGAACGGACTGTGGGTGCGGCACAGGTCGGGAATGGCCGTAGCCATCAGGGGCGAAAGGAACAATAACAGAATCAGCCCAGCCATCAGGGCGGTTTGCACAGCCGCCGAGATGCTGCGATACGCCGCTCCGCGAAACAAGGTCACTAGCACGCCCTGCAACGCCGCGATGGCAAGCGCGGAGAACAATCCGGCCGCGGCCATGACGGCGAGATGCACGCCCGCCACTTGAAAGTAGGAGCCGGTGCTATCCACGCTCGGCCATAAGAGAACGCCAAAAAAATTGACGGCCGCGAGGAACATCGCCAAAAAGATCCCGAGGGCGGCAAACTTGGCCGCCAGGATCGCAACCGGCCGCAAGGGCAAAGGGGTGAGGATGAGGTAATCGCGACGATCGGGAAATAAGGCTTCCCATTCGAAGACCATGGCTACGCCCATGACGATCATGGAGTAGCAAATCAGCAGAAAGCGCAGGCCGACCAATTGCCAACCAAGCGGATGGCCAATCATCATCAATAGACTGATAAAGCCTCCTGGCGGAATGAGCAGGCCCAGCGTCTGGATGACGCCTGCCTCCGGTTGCCCTTGCGGCGAGAACGCCTCCCTGTCGAAAAACCGGCCGAAGAAGTGGCGTACCAGTTCGCCGAAAACGCGGCCATCGACCCGGAGACTGTAGGGCTTGGCGGCGCGCGGCGCGGCGCTGGCCCAAGGAGAATCCGGATATGCGCCCTTCGGGCCTTCCACTGTCCGGGGCCAATCGTGCAATCGGCCGGTGGCGGGGAAATGCGGCGCTTCGGCCTCGCTGGATCGACCGATTGCGGTGCGCCGCAGTGGCGAGACCGTCTCTGCCGATCCAGTTCCCCATTCGCAACGAAGCGCCCTGATGGGGTTGATATTGGCTGCTCGCAGGGCGGGGTGGAATGCTGCCGCTGCGGTGACCAGCAAGACAAACAGAACGGCGGTCAGCAAAGCTGCGGGGTCGGCAGCGCGAGCGCCAAAAAGCAATCCCGCGACCAGGCGCTCCGCCGCCAATGAAATGGCCAGCCCAACTGCCGCGCCGGCGGCAACCACGAGCGCCGATTCCTTGAGAATCATAGTGAGAACGGCGGCTCGCGGGGCGCCCAGCGCCATACGGATTCCGATCTCCTGGGTTCGTCTGGACACCGTGTAGCTGGTGATTCCGTAGATGCCGATCACCGCCATGAGCACCGCCAGCACGCCGAAAAAGACTCCCACGGTTGCCAGCAGGCGCTCGCGAGTCAGGCTCTCATCGATGAGCCTGGTTTGGCTGATGATTTGCCCAACCGCCAAATCCGGATCGGTCAACCCGGCTTCGCGGCGCAAGGCGCCTCCGAGGGCTGCGGCATCACGTCTGGCGCGCAGGACTACCGACAGCACCTGCGGGGGCCTCGGCCAGTTGTATGGCAGGTAGGTCACGTGGGGCGAGGTGTCGCGCAGATTGCCGAACTTGATGTCGCGGACCACGCCGACGATCGTCACCCAGCGCGGCGGACTGTCTTCCAGGTTGCTGAAGGTTCGCCCGACCGGGCTGCTTCCGGAAAAGACATCCCGCGAGAGAGACTCACTTACCAGAGCCACTGGAGCGGCGCCTGGTTCCAGATCCCGCGCCTCGAAATCGCGGCCCTGCACAATCCGCATGCCCGTGGTTTGAAAGAAGCCGGGCGATGCGAGGAAGAACAGGCCACCCTGGTTGTTGGAAGGGAGGCCGGGAATCCGGAGGAGTCCATTGCCGGACGCCCCGTCGAACGGACTGCCCGACGACAGACTGGCCGATTCTACACCGGGGATCGCGGCTACCCGCTGCTGCAGTTCTTTCCAAGCTCGCGCCAGGCGTTGGCCGTGATCGACGCCGCGAAACCGGACGCCGGCTACGACCACATTCTGCCGGTCAAAGCCGGTATTCGCATGAGACAAGTGAATCAGGGTACGTACAAAGGCGCCGGCGCCGAGAACCAGCACCATCGAGATGCTCACCTGCAGAACCACCGCCAGCTTGCCGCGGCGGATTCGTTCGGAACTCGTGAATGACGCCCCGAAGCGGAGCGCGTGGAGAGGATTGACGGTGGAGGATCGCCATGCCGGACCTAGCGCGAACAGCAGGACGGCCAGCGCGGCGATTCCGGCGGTGAATGCCAACACGCGCCCGTCCGCCTGCGACGGAAGTTCGAGCGGTGCGCCGAAGGGCGTGAGGAGGGCTAAGAGGACAGGCTGGGTCCAGCGCGCCAGGGCGAAACCCAGCGCGGCGGCGGCGCCGGCAAAAAGGAGGGCTTCGGTGAGCAACTGCCGGATGAGACGCCAGCGTCCGGCGCCGATCGACATCCGCACGGCCATTTCTCCCTGCCTCGCGCTATGCCTTGCCTCAAATAGAGTTCCGACCGTGGCACAGGCCATCAGCAGCACCAAACCCACCAATCCGAACATGATGAAGAGGGGACTGCCGGCCTCCCCGCGGAAGGGCGAGATCCCTCCACCCGCGGGAATCAGTTTGATTTGCAGCCGGAGAATCCGGTTGAGGAGCGATTGCGGGAAATCGTGCGCACGGCCTACCATTTCGACCATGCGCTGATGCAGCACGGCTTGTAAGGGAGCGGTCACTTGCGCCATAGTGGCGGATGTTTTCGGGCGGCCGACGAGCCGGACAGACCGTGCGGATCGCGGCCCGGCGGGCTCGAAAGCGAGCGGAGTCCAGAGGTCCGTTGGAGTCCCCAGGTCGATTCCGACGAAACCCGCTTGGGCGACGCCGGCGATTTGGAAAATCGTTTTGCCGACGCGGATGGTGCGGCCCAACACTGCGGGGTCCGCGTCGAAGCGGCGCTTCCACAGGCCATAGCTAATGACCGCGAGCGGAGCCCGGGACGATTCGTCTCCGCCCTCGCTACCGATCCCCCGGCCGATCGCCGCTTCGATACCCAGAACCGCAAAGTAATGGCCGGACACAGCCGCCCGGCGAACCGGTTCCTCCTGGCCGCCATCGAGACTAGCCATGGCTTGGCGAGGCTCGGTTTGAGCGGCGAGATCGGCATACCCGGCCACGCGGTCCCGCATTTCAGCGAAGTCGGAAATCGCGAAAAGTTCTCCGTAACAGGTAAGCCCGGGACAATCGGGCTGCAGAACCTGAAACAGCCGCTCGGGCTGGGGCAAGGGGAGCGCCCGAAACAACAACGCGTCCGCGATGCTAAAGACCGCGGTATTCGCGCCGATGCCCAGACCAAGCGTTACCACCACGGCAATTGCGAATCCGGGCATCCGTCGCAAATTGCGCAGAGCGTATTGCAGATCGCGCCCGATGCCTGTGAACCACGCGGCGCGCCGCTCATCGCGGCACTCCTCCTGAATCTGCGAGGCGGCGCCCAGCGATTGCATGGTGGCCCGCCGGGCGTCAGGAGGACTCATACCGACTTTCACATTCCGTTCGACTTCAAGATCGATGTGATAGCGGAGCTCCTCATCCAACTCTCGATCGAGACGGCGGCTCTTTAAGAGCGTGCGTAGGCGCAACTTCAGTATGGTGAGCAGCCGCATCTCACACCGCCTTTACCACCAGCCCGATCGCGGAGGACAAGCGTTCCCACTGTTCCAACTCTTGGGCCAGGCGTTTCTGGCCTGCACGGGTCAGAGAATAGAACCGCGCGCGGCGGTTGTTTTCGGATTCGCCCCATTCGCCGCGAACCCAGCCCTGCTGTTCCAGCCGGTGCAAGGCGGGATATAAGGACCCTTGCTGGACCTGCAGCACGTCATTGGAAATCTGCTGGATCCGTTGCCCAACGGCCCAGCCATGCGTGGGTCCGAGGGAAAGAGTCTTTAAGATCAATAGATCCAGAGTTCCCTGGACGAGATCGGTCGGTTTCGCCACGGGTTGCTGATCCTCCTAGATAATCTACAAGAAGTTTACTCCCGCTCTTGTAGATGGTCAAGGGGAGGCAGCAAATCCCATCGGGGGCAAGATCGACATCTGCCATCGCCTCACGTTTTGCCCGGTGCCGTAAATCTCGTGCGCGACAAGTGTGCCCTGGAGGATCGGTCTTTCACCCTGCGGCCCTGGGCGCGTCGGGAACCTGCGCGGCCTTGCCCTAAAAAGACCAGAGAACACTCGAATAGCCGGTATTCGCGTGGAAATTCTGGTTGTATCCGAAGACCTGAAACTGTTCGCTGTAATTGTAGAACTGCCAACCTACATTCCATCGCACCTTGGGAGAGACCTTGAACGAAAACCGCGCAAGTGGCGATTGGTAGCTGAGAGGGAACGTCTGCACGGATTCGAGCAAGGCGGTGGTTGGGTCTGGGGCGATCGGCAATCCCGATTCGCGCCCGCCAATAACGACGGGTCCCCCGATCGATCCTAGCGGTATCCCACTCACCGCGGGTGAAGGCGTCGCGCGGCCATCGCCCGTATCCTTTACGATGCTGTAGCCCACATAGAGATCGGCCCGGCGGCCAATAGCGAAACGGATGCTCAAGTTGCCGGAGTGGATATTACTCAGGTAGATCGATTGCCCCGTAGTGAGCTGGTTGCCGCCCAGTCCGGCAAAAAATGCGAGAAACGAGGTGCTGTCTATATGCAGCTTCGCGTAACTGGCGTCCAATGTGATCCAATTATTAGGCGTCCAAGAGGCGCTGGCGTTATAGTTACGCGAATGCTCACTGGAAATCAGAAATCCGAACTGGGGATTGGCATTGTAGATCTCTTTATATTGTCCGGACAGGCGCAGATTCTTCAGGCGGTATGCCACGCGCGCTCCCAGCGTCTGAAAGTGGGCGGGGCTCTGCGGCGTCAGCGGATGGTTGGAGCGATCCACTTCGCCTTCCAGATTGATGGTGAGCGGCTGAATCGGGCCGCAGGCGTACGCCTGCCACGCCAGATTGCAGAATATTAGTTACCTCGTAACTATTCTGGCCATACGCGGCGGGGACTTGAAATGGCCCCCCGCCTTGTATCGTGCTGACGGAGCGATCCGAATAGTGATAGCCCGCATAGACGCCGAACCACTTATCGACGGTGTAATCGATATCGGTCGAATTGACCAATGTGCGCACGCCGAGATACTGGAAGTAGAGGCTAGAGCCAAGGTTCAGGCCGGTGTCTACTTCCGAATACACGGAATCGCCGCTGACGCGGTTACTGTTCACGGAGGTATAGTTAGTAACCGTCAGCCGGCTGGTTGGAAACAGATTCAAGTTCAAATCGCCGATGAAATCCGGTCGCACTGCGTCGCCGCCCACGGCGATCTGGCGTGTCGCCGGGGAGCCGAACTGGCCTATCCCGCCGGCAAACTCATTGAGCGCGAAATCGCCTGTGCCTTTTATATAAGTTGCTCGCGCATTGAGTCCCCATAGCTTGCGATGCGTGAAAACATTGCCCATCCACGTAGGGCTGTTGCCGTGCAAACGCTGTGGACGGCTGAACTGCTGCAGCACGGTTGAGTCGTTAGGATTGAGCGCAGCGAACTGGCCGGCCGACGTATACGGTGAATCCTCTTTGTAGTTTTCCCAGCGATGCAGGATTGTGAAATGAAATCCGGCGAGCTCGCCATCCACTCCCAACCGGTATTCGTTAAACAACTGCTTCACGTTCTCGAAAACCGGGAACGCCTCGCCGCTGGTGTTGAACTCCTGAGCCGTGGAAAGCGCCGGCCCATCGAGTCGAGTTTCTGCGAGTATCCCAGATGGAATCGGATCTTCCCTTGCGGAAGCAGCGTGAGATCGTGATCCTGCAGCGTGCGCGTCGTGTCCATCAGATGCTGGCCGCCGGAGACTGTGAGGCCGGGATTGTAGTAATCGTCCAGACGCCACGTCATGTTGTATTGATAGAGGCCGTTTTTCTGCGACGCGCAGCGTCGCCGATTGATAGGGATCGTTGCCCAAGCCGATCGTGTTGAGCAGAATCTCGTCGAACCACGTGCCATGGCCGTCCTTCGAGTTAATCGAAAGGCTGCTGCCCAGCAGGCGGATTCCATTGCCGTAATTCACCACGCTGCGATATTCGCCTATGTCGCCGCTCACCTCGCTGAAACGATAGCCGGTCTCGAACGATTGGGTGATATTGTAATTGCCGACGTT
Organism: Bryobacterales bacterium; assembly: GCA_963763545.1. GTDB lineage: Bacteria > Acidobacteriota > Terriglobia > Bryobacterales > Bryobacteraceae > PALSA-243. The sequence continues at coordinate 20,266 of CAVXPE010000020.1, read as the reverse complement.
GTCCCCGCGCGGCGGCCCCACCTGCTCGGGCGTTGGGGCGACCACCTGCTGCGCGCTGGCGGCGCCGAGGATTGCGAAGAATAAGTAGCGTGGCGCAGGCCTCCCGGCCTGCGCGCAAGTTTTGATTAGTCTCGCGCAAATTCTTAGCATGACGTCACCTCAGAAAATACTGGTCGGCGTTCGAACCGTGTATGCGCACGTGGCACGCGGTACACTTCTGAAATTTCGGATCGAGCAGATTATGGCGCGCCGTTTGAATGTCCACGCCCATGTTGCGCGTTCCGGTTCCGCCGCCATTGTGGCACTCGAGGCAAATGGTGAAGACCACCGGCCGCGTCAGCAGTCTTGCGTTCATAGATCCATGCGGAACGTGGCACGCCTGGCAGCCTTCCACGGCCACGCTGGGATGTTGGAATACGAATGGCCCGCGTTTATCGATGTGGCATTTGAGGCAGGGCTGGTCGGTATCGTAGGCCCGCACCAGCATGCGCGGCTCGAGCCCATTCCAACGGTTGCCGCGAAGGCGCCGTGCGGGTTGTGGCAATCCGTGCATTGCATGAAGCCCTCATTGACGCGATGGTGCGAGGGCATATCGAACTGCGCGCGAATACTGGCGTGGCAGGTGTAGCAGGTCTCGTTCTGCTTTTTGGCTAACAGGAACTTGGGGGTGGCGGAGTGGTGAATGGAGTGACAACTGGTGCACGCAATACCATTGAGAGTATGTTCGGAGCGCTGGATATTCGCCTTACTTAAGTCCTTCGCATGGCACGTCAGGCAATCTTCCAGCACCGCGTCGGGCTGCATGAGTGAGAACGCGTGGGGGATTGTCGTCTTGCCACCGCCGCGCCGCAACATGGGCCTGCGCAGGACCGTGGCAGCCCTCGCAGCCGGTGCGCTCGGGCGGCATGTCCCCCATGGCAATGCTCTTGAAGTGGGGATTCTTGTAGAAGTTACTCCAGATATCGGCGTGACAGGTTTTGCAGACGTCGCTTCCGAGATAATGATTCACCTTCGGGGGCGTAGCGGGCGTCGCCGTCTGGGTCGGGGCCTGCGCGAAGGCGCCGAGGGGTAAGAGTAGCGGCAGGAACAGGAATAGAGCGGCGGCGCGTGCCATACTCAAAATGATAACGAAGACCCTCTTAGAAGTCGCCGTATGGCAGAAATTTTACGAACTTATTACCTCGCGCCGTGCCGCGTGTGGAAACACACTTCCGCAGAATAGTGACCGAGTTGCCCGTTCCGGAATCGATCCCGATTTTTGAGACGCTCTATCGTACGGAACCGCGGGCGATGCGCGGGCAACCGCCGGTCTTATGGCATCGCGCCGAGGGTTTTCAGATTTATGACAAATGGGGGAATTGCTGGATCGATTGGTCCTCGGGAGTGCTGATCGCCAATGCCGGGCACGGCCGCAAAGAGATCGCGGACGCCATCGCGCAACAGGCGCAATCGCATTTGTTGACCACATTCTCCTTTGCGAATGAGCCGCGCGCCAAACTGGCTGCGCGGTTGGTTGAGATTTTGCCCGAGCCGTTGAAGAAGGTGTTTCTGTTTTCCACCGGATCGGAGGCCATCGAATGCGCGGTGAAGCTTTGCCGTATGTTCGGCGTCAAGACCGGCGGGCGCTCGAAGCACGTCATCGTATCGTTCGAAAAATCGTTCCATGGACGCACGCTGGGCGCACAGCAGGCAGGCGGAATTCCGGAGTTGAAGACGTGGATCATCAACCCCGACCCAGGCTTCGTACAGGTTCCATTCCCCGATGGCTTCCGCTCGCGCGACGTTTCGTTTGAAAGCTTCGAAAGGGCGCTGCGCGAACACGGCATCGAGCCGCAAACGGTGGCTGGCGTCGTGATGGAGACCTATCAGGGCGGCAGCTCGGCGCTGGCGCCCCCGGAGTATGTGCAATCGCTGCGGCAGTGGTGTACGGGGAAAAAGGCGCTCCTGGTATGCGATGAAATCCAAGCGGGCTTCGGCCGCACGGGCACGCTCTGGGGATTTGAGCAATACGGAATCGTTCCCGACCTGGCGGTGTTCGGTAAGGGGATTTCCGGTTCGCTGCCGCTTTCCGCGGTGACCGGGCGGCCGGACGTGCTCGATATGAATCCCCCGCTCAGCATGACCTCGAGCCACGCGGGCAACCCCGTGTGCTGCGCGGCGGCGCTGGCGTCGATTGATTTGATCTTGAGAGAGAATTTGGCGCAGCGGGCCGCGGAGATGGGCACGGTGCTGTTTCGAAGACTGCATGCGCTCGCCGCGCAGATATCGGCAGATCGGCTGCGTGGCGGGCAAAGGACTGGTAGCGGGCCTTGCGTGTATTCTTCCAGGCACGACGGAGCCGGATAGCGCGCTGGCTTTCGACGTAGTGCGCCGCGCAATGGAAAAGGGCGTTCTGATGTTTGCGCCCGTGGGATTCGGCATGGCGACCATCAAGATTTGCCCGCCGCTGGTGATTCCTAAGGACGCTCTCGAAGAGAGTTGCGACGCGCTCGATGAAGCATTCGCCGAAGCCGTAAAGGAGCGGGCGGCGGCTGCGTGAACACGCCGCAAGTTCTGGTGGTTGGGGCCGGAATGATCGTTCACGATCAGATTCTGCCGTCGCTTTACCACTTGCAGCGCTTGGGGCAAGTCGGCGTGATCACCGTTTGCGCGCGTCGGGCGGAAGCATTGCAATCGCTGGCCGACGCTGAACCGATCCGCCGCGCTTTCCCTGAACAGAACTTTACGGCAACACTCGAACCGTTCCACTACGCATTGAAGCACCTGCCTTCGCGGCAGATCGTATTCATCGCCGTCCCCGATCAATTGCATTACGAGTTCATCATGGCGGCGCTCGCGCGCGATCAGCACGTCTGCACGGTGAAGCCGCTGGTGCTCGAATCGCGCCAGGGCGCCGAGATCGCGGCCGAAGCGGAACGGCGCAGCCTGGTGGTGGCGATCGATTATCACAAGCGATTCGACGACCGCAGTCTGATGGCCCGCCGCGCATACCGCGAAGGCCGATTCGGCGAGTTCCGTTTGGGCACTGCCTGCCTGCTCGAAAAGTGGCATTACCGCCATTCGAACTTCCAGAACTGGATGACCGCCGAGCATTCCGACGCATTCACTTACATTGGATGCCACTATGTCGACTTAGTCCACTTTATCACTGGATTACTACCAGTCGCCGTGAGCGTATATGGGATTCGCGACCGCTTCCCGAACGGCGCCGAGGGCTACCTATGGACCGACGCGCGAGTCATCTGGGAGAACGGCGCATGCCTGAACGTGCAGAATGCGCTCGGCTATCCCGACGCCGCGCCAGGGTCGAACACGCAGGGACTCACTATGTATTGTCAGGGCGGCGCCGATGGCGGACTGATCGCTCATTCGGACCAATACCGCGGCCTGAAGTACTCTTATGCAAACCCGGCCTCGTACGAGGAACCTAATCCGGATTACTTTCAGTATGTGGAGTGGAATGGCCCCGGGTTGGCGCCAACGGGATACGGATATCGATCCATCGAACAGATGATCGCGGCAGCGACGGCGGGGCGCGTAGACTCCCCGCTACTGGCCACCGCAGCGAATAGTCGGTTCAACGACGCCGTGATCGAGGCGGGGAGGAGGTCGCTCTTGGAAGGTGGGCGGACGGTGCAAGTGACGGCGGGATAGGGCTGCTGGCTCTTGGCTCGAAAGATCTCGCTCGCCCCTTTCATTCGTGGGGATAATAGGAGTGTATGTTCCCGCCTGAGGCGAGTCGGACTGGCATGCGATTGGCTTTGCTCTCTCTTCTTCTAGTTTTACCGCCAGCTTTTGGATTCGTGTCTGGTAGTTCATTTTCCGGAATGCTGGAGCGGGTTGGAGAAGGATCCATTTCCATCCGGCTGGCGGATCGCCGGGTAATTGACGCCATGCTTCCGGATACGCCGCCTCTCGATGCCGCAACGGTCGCCGCCCGATATAGCCTGGGCGACCAGGTGGAAGTCACATTCAACTCTATCCAGCCGGTATGGGAACAAAGCACGGCCAGATACCAAACCTTGGAAGTAACCGCGCTCCGTCTTATCCGAAAACCGCCGCCGGAAGAACTATCGAAGATCCTCGAAGCCGTTCCTTTTCGAGAAGGGAAAAACCTCCTGAAACGTCCCGAGGCCGCGGCGTCTGAACCGGTTCACGACGATCCCAACGCCCCGGGCGGGCGCGAACTGGCGCATGCCCGGCAGGTCAATCTGGACTATGCCGCCCACATGCCCAACTTCGTAGCTGATGAGAGAGCTAAGCGGTACAGAATGGGCCCGGGATCCTCGCACTTGGCGTGATTTCGATACCATCGAGTCGGAGATCACTTTCAAAGGGAATCATGCCGTTCGGCAGCGGATCCGCAGAAACGGAAAGCCCTGGGAGCAGCCCTTTGAGGCGCTTCCAGGCTTCAAATGGTACGAAGGCTTCGGGACCGAGATCAGCCCGCTGTTCGACCCGAAATGCCCCACCAAACTCGACTACCAGGGGCGCTCAAAGTCGGGCGGGCGGCAATTGCTCGACTACAAGTTCAGCACGCCGATAGATAGCTGCTTTCCCTTCTTCTTCTTCGACTATCAACGCTTCAATCCCGCCAGAACCGGCCACGTCTTTATCGACGATCCTGCCGGCAGCATCATGCAGTTAGACGAGGAAGCGACCGGATTCCCCAAGGAAATTCAATTCGCCGAGAGGGACGAACATATCTCCTGGGACTACGTGAAAATCGGCGAGGACGCGCACTTGCTCCCTGTCCGCGCCAACTTCCTGGTTCGATATTACGATGGCACGCACTACCGAATCGAAGTCGAATACAAGAATCACCGGCACTTCGAGGCTTCGTCTGCCATCACCTTCGGCAAGTAGCTTACTGTGAAAGGAACTTCTCGATCACGAATACAAAATGCTGTTGCGGCGGCGCTCCGGCCTGCATCGACGGAGAAAAGTCGATCGCTTTCGCGTCTTTGACGGCTGCTTCGCTATTAGGGTCGTCAGGCTGCAACGAATGCGCCTCGACCAGTTGTCCCGCGGGAGTCACGATACCAAATACGCATACCGGCCTTACCGTCATGCCTGGCGCATACGGACCTGCTCCCTGAATGCGCGAGACTTTCGTCGCGGACGTCATCGCGATCGCCTGTCCCGCGGCCTTCATCGCGTCGGTAGGTACAAACAGGCCCGGATCGGCCGCGGCAATTCCCGTCAGGCTTTCCACCGAAATCTTCGATACCACTCTGCCCCCTTCCGTTATGGTTACGGTTTGAGGAAGACGATGACTGCCGAGTTGGGCGGCGTTCGAGTACTCGTAAACGGCGTAGCGCCCCGGCGCCTCCGAGTGGACCTGCAGTAACCCGGATTGCGAATCGATACACTCCTCGGCCTCGTCCCATCCGCGTCCTGTCGCCGGACCCGCCGCCTTTCCGGAACGGCCCAGCAACAGGCAGGTAACCGGTGAACCGCGAAACGTCGCCGCAACCGTCCGGATCGATCCGTTACCCGCGTACGCAACCGAGGGCAGCGGGTTGAACAGCATCGCGCGCGCCTCCTGCAGGCGCAGCGGAATGGCTTTCCCGTGCGTTGTCCGCATAGATTGCCTTGCCCGCGAAGATCCCGCTAATGGAGTATCCGGCAGAGGATGTTGCGGTCCAGTGAAGGCCCTGCTCCGGAGCGAATACGTCTTCCATTTCCCAATCGCCGTCATAATCGGTCGCGCCAAGCGAGTTCACCGTAAAACGGACCTTGAGATCCCAGGCTTGGCGCAAGTTTCGCAACTGGTAGGCATTTCGGGCGCGGTCAAGAAGCTGAAGGGCCGCATCACGACCGGCCGGCGCGGTCGCCTGGATTTGACCAGTCGCCAGTTCTAGAGCGTCACGAGGTACGGGCGCGATCCTGGGTGCATTTTGCCCAAAAGCCGTCAGCGGCAGCCCGCCCACGATCAGCCACAACATCATTTGCGGCCGAATCCGCAGTCCGTTATTAGCCTCCATCGCCGTCGCCTCCGTCGCCGCCACCTCCACCATCGCCGCCTCCATCGCCCCCGCCACCGCCATCGCCGCCATCCCCCCCATCCCCGCCATCGCCGATACCGCCGCCGTCACCACCGTATCCTCCGTCACCGCTATCTCCCCCGTCGCCGCCATCGCCCACCGGAAGGGTACATACTGTTAGCGCCGACGAACCCTGCAGCGAAAATAGCAGGTTCTTCTGGGTTGTCAGACTGCCGACAAAGGCGATGAATTGGAACGTCTCCCTCGCCGAGGCCCGGCGGAACCACGAAGTTGATCTGATAAAGACCGGCGCCTGACACTCCTACGAAACTTGGCGTTATCAGGACGTTATTGATGTAGAGAGAAAATGGCCCAGTAATGGGCGCCGCGCCGGAAAAGGCCTTCCCGGATGGCACTGCGGGGGTCGTCGGTCCGAACCCAACGCCGAAAAGTTCCACCAAATCGCCCGCCGACGCAGCCACCGTGCGATAGCCAAAGCAGTCGCCGGTGGGGCCAAGGATGTCGTACGCTCCGTCACCGAAAGCTCCCGAACCGTTTGACCTGACGATGATGGCGGTCACATGCCTCGAGTCGCGCAACAGGAATGATGGCGAACTCGCCGAGAGAATAACCGCCGTTGTTGCCTGGCCGGCGCTGGTCGTGACTACCACTGGCACTTCGCCGAGGGCCGTGTCGTCCGGGGCTTGCAGGTTGATTTGCCCGGGACTGACCATCGAAAGATACGCGGCCTTGCCGTTGATCGCGACGCTCGTATTTCCCAGAGACGTGGGGAAGTCGTTATTCCAAAGCGACATGCCGCTTGCAAGGTTCGACCCGTAAATCGACACCCACTCGCCAGGCTGGATCACATTCGCCGTGCCGTACGCAGGAACCACGGCGCCCGCAAATATCGTCGGGGCGGCCTGACTCGCGAGGGCCGCCGGAGTCCGCGTGCCGTCGGAACCCGCCATGGAACTGTCCGCCATGGAACTGTCCGCCGCCATCGCCAGCCGAACGGCCCGGATCAGGGGGGCGTTGCGCGAACTCGAAGGGTGTTCGACCGGAAGGAAGCGGGCAGCGGACGCCGCCGCGGGGTTTCGGAGAGCGGGTTGAAAGCCGGTACCGGAGCATTTGCCGACATCGCCAGCGCCGAACCGGTAACGGCTGCGTAAAGCGGCCAGTGCGATGCCTGGCGTTTCGCCGCCCCCGGAACGGAGGACGCGCGAAGTTTGGCAATGTGAGCTTCGAGACGTTGTTTGCGGGCAGCGCTCATGAGTTACCTCCCAAAGCAAGCAACTTACTTGGCATACGGAAAGGCCCTCCGAACCCAAGATAATAATACGCCTGCTTGGTGGGAAACCGAATAGCCCAATTGGGGTATTTTTCGCAATTTGCGGCAGTAGCTTCCACGAAGCGCGTCCGATCACTCGCGGCGGAACGCGAAAAGCTCGTTCACGTACGTTAAGGCGTAAAAATCCCCGGTCTCGGAGTTGTACGTGAGCGCGTTGGTGATGGCGTCCGGAAGCTGATGCGTGCCCGTGATTTCGTCGGTGGCGGGGTCAATCTCATAAACCATGCCGTTACACGCTCCGAAATAGATCCTGCCCTCCAGCAACCGCGGCGGTCCGAAGATCTTGGAGGCGGCGTAAATCTTCGTCTTCACGGCGCGCCGCTCCAGATCGAGAACGTAGAGGTATTTGTCGGTTGATCCGATATAGGCCTTGTCGTCCACCACCAGGGGAACCGTATAAATCGTGTTGTCCGTCCGGACCGACCAGACCTCCTTTCCTGTCTCGACATCGATGATATAGATCCGTCCGTCGGCGCAACCGGTGACCAGATGCCCCCGCTTCGCGTCGAAAGCCGGAGCGTGGCGGATCGAGCCTTTCTCGCCGCCTTCGCCCGTGGTCTCGAACCGCCATCGCATCTCGCCGCTCGGCGCGTCGAACAGGAACATCTCGTTGTCGTTGCTGCCGCACGCCACCAGTTGCCGTTCCGGCCAGTAGGCGGGAGAGGCATGCGTGTAGCGCTTGGTCATGTGCTCCCAGACCTTTTCGCCGTTCTCCAGTCGCAGCGCGGCGATGCTGCCCCGCTTCCCTTCGACGGCGAATTCCAGCCCGATAAAAAGCAGGCCAAGTTCGGGCGCCAGCGCGGGCGACGAGCCCACCCAGTCCGCGCCGATAAATCGCCACACCTCCGCGCCGGTTTCGGCGTCGAGGCAATAAACGTTCCCGTCATAGCTGCCGAAATAAACCTTGCCGTCGTGAAGCGCCGGGCTCGACCAGAGATTCTTGTGCCCCCTGGCATTGACCGTGAACTTCCACGCCGACCGATCCGTCGCGCGCATTCGAGGCACCAGAAAATGCCGCAGTCGCTGCCGAAGTAAACGCGCTTGCCGTCGGTGGCGGGAAAGGATTTCGGAACGCGGTGGAAGAAATTCGGATCGGGCGAGGCGAAACGCCATCGATTTTGAAACGACAGCCATCGGCGCGCGGCTCCGGCTTTTCGATCGAAAGGCCGAATTCGGCGAGGCGGAAAGGCGCAACGAACGGGAATGCCGTGCCTCTCCCGCCAAAGCCTGCCTTCCGGGCTCTCGTAATCGATCAGCACGAAGGCGAGAGCGATCGTCTTGTTCTTCCTGTTCCAGTACCACGCGCGCTTTTTCCAGGCTGCTTCCCGAATTCAGGACATCGTCGACCATCACGATCGGCGCGTCGGTCAGCGCTCCCTCGATCGAACTGCCCGTGCCGTAAGTCTTGCGCTCCTTGCGAACGATGAAGCCGTTCACCGGCGTGCCGCGCGCCAGCGACTTCATGAGGATGGCGGAGAGCAAGCGGAATCGCCGCGGCCTCCATCCCGCCGACCTGAAACGGCATGCGGCCGGCGCACTCCTGCCAGAACAGTTCGGCGGCCGCGTCCAGCAACTTCGCATCCATGAATAGCCGCCGCATGTCGATCAGCCAATTGTTGCTTTTCCCGTTCGGCGAAATCAGCCGCTGATTTTCCCCGCGCAGAATCGCGCGTTCGCGAATGGCCGATGAAATGAGATCCCGCAGGGCAGGGGACTGCGATGGTTCTCTGCCAGCCGGTCTTTCCGTGAGTCTGCTGCGCGGCAGGCTCCGGAGGCTTGACTGGCCCGGCGGGAGAAAAACCGGATTGACGGCCAGATCGCTGTAATCCGCGGGCAGTAAGTCGAAGATGTAATGGATGCGCCATTCGTCGGATTCGTTGTAGGATTCGTGATACTGCTTGTTGTCGAACCACCACAGCTCTCCCTCCTGCATGCGCACCTGCTTCGCCGCCGCTCATCAGCACGCTTCCCGCGGAACTCCGGAGCACGAGATGGAAGCGGTCGCGAAGAAAGTAATACGACCCTTCGTCGATATGGCGAAAGACCTGCGATTTAGGCTTCAGGCGCACGATCGTGGCGCGCGACAGACTGACAGTTCATTTCCTGCGCGAACTCCGTCATGAAGGCCAAGGCCCTGGGAAATAATTTCGATACCGAGGTGAGGCGGCGTCTCCTGGTTTTCATTGATGTGCAGATCGGGCCGGTGAACGGCGGCGCTGAGGAAAATCGTGTTGGTATCGCGCTGGACCCGGATTTTATCCTGGCGGCCGGTATCGATCAGCCAGGCCTGCTCCTGCGAGTGCACTTCTTCCAGCAAAGGAGCGACATCGATACCGGAACGGATGAGCTTGAAGTATTTCATTGAGGCACTGCCGCTGCCGGATAGAACCTCCGTCACCATCGCCTCCAAGGTTCCACTCCCGGTTTCGCCGGTAGATTCGGCGGCTTGTATCCTATTCCAAGCGCGATGCGCCGCGCGACGGATTCATGCAGAATCGCATCGTTCGGAATCCGCCTCGGGCGCCCAGCGGCAAGCGTACACGCTCGCGCGGCGGCTCGCACGTCATATCCCAATACAGGTGAGGCAAGGGCTCGAGGAGAATCCACGGGAAGCGAAGCGAGTTATGCAGCATTGCGCCCGCATCGGGCGCAACGAAGGGCGCGCCGCGCATCCCGAGAACCGCCGCCGCTTTCTCGGGCTGGAAGAAGAGGCCGGCGGTCCTGGCCTCGCACATCATCCATTCGAGCGGGATCTTCGATAAGCCGCTTTGCGCTTCCGCGTAGCCGCCGCCGACATCGCTATGAACGCCGGCAAACCACACCGTCCGCAGATCCTGTCCCGCGCAGGGAGCGCCCCACAGATTCTGCCGGAAGAAACAGCGCCGTTCGTCGATGGAGACGGCATGGCGTCCGATGGCCAGGCTCGAGTTTCGAGCGGTATACGGCACATGCAGCGGATCCCAGATCCAGCCTACCGAACTGACCGTATCCCACACGCCCGTAAAGTAGACGGGGCAATCGATGGAAAAGGTTCCGCGGAATTGTGAGGCGACATCGAACGTGCCGCGATTCTGCTTGCGTGTGAGCATCTGAACGGCGTAGCGAATCAGGTTCAGATTTCCGGGACGCAGCAGGCCGAACATGTGAAGCATCCCCGCCAGCGCGCGAACCGTGAATGCGCCGCGGCTGAAGCCGAATAGGAACAGGCGGTCGCCCGGCTCGAACATATCCATCAGGAATGCATACGCGTCACCGATGTCGCTTCCTATGCCGCTTCCGAATGCCAGCCCGAGAATTTTCGACCACTTTTGCGCGGCCTTGCTGAGCGCGCCCGGAGCGCCCATGGTCCCGAGCCCCGCGTGATAGTAGCCTACCTGCTGCGCCGGATTGCTCAGATCGAGCGCGTAGTAAAGCTTAACGACATTCGTATTTTCGTCGGAAAACTTGTTTCCCGTGCCGTCGCAGCAAATGACAATATTTTTCGGCATCTCAGCTCGATGGGTATTCTATCTCAGGACGGCAGGTTTTTGGCTTGCCCCCAATGCCGGGCGACATCCGAGTGCGCCGCGCCCGGCGTGCCCGGATTGCCCGGACTGTGTGCGTGACACAAAAGTGGGGTAGTGGGTCAGTTAGCCGATCAGACGGTCCGACGGATCGGGAACGTTGCGTCGAGGTGGGTTGGAGGATTGACGGGCGTTTATCAGGAGTGACTTCCGAGAGGGGGACTTCGGGATAATGCGAGTATGCGCACAATCTACTAGGCACCTGCGTCGTGCTGCCCTTCGCGCACGGGCGGGAAGTGTGTAGGGACGTTGCCATAGAGGTTTACCGCGTTCATGAGATCTAACAATGCCCGCTGGTGATAGACGGGCACCCGTGTTTTCTGTGAGATGATTGCGGCCCAGTTGTTACCCGGCGCAATGTTGTCGTGGTCAGAATAGTGCTGCGGATGATTGGAAAACGCCAAGAAGTTGTACGGATCTACACCTGCGTTGTCTTTCCGAACGCGCTGCATCAGCGCCGCCATGGCCTTGGAAGGAACTAGGGGGTTTCTTGACTGTGGCGTATAGAAACGATAGGCGCGCTCGACGGGTAGGTTGGTATCCACGAATATGGCAATCGGATTATTGGGATCTTTGGCGACCGCGTCGTTAATCAGTGACTGAAATCTTATGTCGGGCTTTGGGTCCATCGTTCCCGTCCTGCCCATGACCCCAGCGCGATGTCTGCTCTTTGCTTCGACGAGGATGTGCTGATTGGTCGCCTTATGGACAGCGACAAATTCTACGTGCCTTCGGCTGCCGTCCTTCTCGTTCTCCGGTATGATCTTAAACCCTGCACGTAAGCATGTGGCTGCCGCGAAGAGTTCATGGAGTGCGCCTTGGAACTGTTCTCGGTGCTTGAGGCGAGCGAGCAAGTCCTCGTCGAGAATGGTGTTATCGTCCACGGTGTAGAGATCGTAGAAGAAGTTGTTGCAGGCCAATAATGCGCCGTTTGGCCGCACGGCATAAGTGCCATCGGCACGTGGCTGTTGTTTCTGCTGAAAAGCATACGCCTGCTTTCTCCAAGCGTAGAGCGGATGGCAGTCGCCGACGGCAGCGTCTTTCTGTTGGTTTAGCCATTCTTCACCGAAGATTGTCGTGCCGTATTCGAACAGGAAGTCGGAGAAGAACTTCCACTTCTTGCTGTAGTAAAGGCGATTGCGAACGACCACGAAGCGATGGCCCGCGAATTCGGGCAGATGAATTATTGGCCTTATGTCGCCGAACGCTGCAACGCGCGCCGCCTCTTGCGCTCGATCCCTTTCAATCTGCCCGCGGATATGTGGTGGAATGGTCGAGCCGCGCGGAGGTGGAGGGCGAAAGGCTTCCAAGGGAGGCATATTCAGGTGGCACTTCTTGAACTTTCTCCCACTACCACACGGACACAGATCATTGCGTCCGGTCTTCATTTTTTTGATGCTAGCACGAATCGAATCCCAGGGCGAACACAAGGCGAATCTGTCGATAGGATTTCTAGATGGCGCGGTGCCGCGTAAGCTAGCAGAATGACGGGGTCAATCTGGCGGCGCGGCCGGGTAGATCCAAAAAAGGGCGTTGTTCCCGGAAACGACATATCTCGCCATCAATCGCATTTATGACGCGGGTCACCGGACGCTCGATCTTAATGCTCCATGCTACAGTCCAAACGTATGGGCAGGCGGTCTAAGAAGAGGCGTGGTGCTGACGCCGCAAGGCAAACCCGGACAACTTCAGCTCTGAAGCAGAACCCGCTTAGTCGGTCCTCGGTCGAGGCATATGCAGGTATCGGCTAGCGATCCTGTCGCTTTTCCCCATTCCGTTTTGGGTAAGAGCCGTTTTCCTTCTGGCGGGGGCCTCACTTTGTACCGATCTCGCATACCGGTCGCGGCTTACTATGCGTCTGGATTACAAGATTAAACTCGCTAGCTCCGCCGTCATCTGGTGCGGTGCTGTTGGGTTCTTATGGTATACGCACCCGCAGCTGAGCTTCATCTACGTGACGCCAGGCATCCGGACCGCTGATGGACGATGGGATTTCATCATTGGCCACAGGGGTCCAGATCCGGTTAACACCATACAAGTATTCTTTCGTGATCAAGATTGGCTGAAACATGTGGCGGCCTCAGGCGAGCCTCTGCCCGTTTCCAACGACCATGAACAACTCCTTACGTTCCAGGAGATCGATCCCGCAGGCCGAGGCACAGTCTTCGCACGTCAATTTCTGATGGCTCCGTTCGACCCCGACTACTCCCACTTTACCGCCGACATAACGACGCGGGCGATGGACTACGGCGAGGATATATATATTGCGAACGTGGAGGGCAAATGGTTTTTCGCAATGACAACGCGGCAGCGAGGCACGACCCATAAGCTTTTCGAGTGCAAGGACGCCGGTTTCCCTGACGGCAAAGTGAAGATTGCGAGTCGCAGTCCCTGCACGCCGTACAGAACCTCCACAATTTAGCCCACTGAGTTCCGCGCTCTGCGCGCCCAGCTGGACTTGGGTGCAATAATTCGATTCACGTCGGTAGTTTGGGCGTTTTACGCCCGAGTGCGGCATAGGCAGTCACAAGCCGACTCATGAGGAGTAATCCGCCAGCCGCGTTTTGTGGCAAATACATCGTAGGACGTGGGATCTCGTGCCGGCTAGAGGTATTAGCCTTGGCTTCGCTAACTCCAGTCATCCAGAGTTTCTCAAGCCCGAGCGGCAAAAAGCTGATCCGGGAACTGTTTCTCAGAATCGGGCGGACATTTCTTAACCTGCTCACGCATGACAAGAGTTTGTCGGTACTCTCTCGCCTCGGGTATCTGAAGAAACTGCGCGCTCAACCCTCGTGCTCGGACGAACGCTTCGATTTCCTGAAGGCCGACATCGTGAAATAATTCCCGGCGAGCGTTTACTTTATTCAATCTGCGGTCCCCGAATAGCCGATGGAGTTCGTATTCCAGCCCCGGGGCGTCGTCCGAATAGAGCATTGCGTGCAAGTCGTAGGGAAACGGCACTGCGGCGCCGCTCAGTTCATAGATTCGATCCATCGGCTCAAGGCGCCGTGTCATTCCGATCTTAAATACTCGGTCTCCGAACGAGCCGATGTTGGAGATCACATAGACGAAACCTGACTTCGTCAGTTGCGCTCGCGCGATCGCCCGCTCTTTTTTCTTCCGAGCTTCATCGAGCTTTGTTTCGAATTTGCCGATCTGCTCAATAAGTTTCTCCAGCTTCGCGCCCATTGCCTGAGCGGCCTCGTCACGTGCCTTGGCGATCGCTGCTGAGTATTTTTCTTCGTCTGATTCAGATTCCGCCAGCGCCTTTTCGATTTCCTTCTGCGCAAGCTCCTCTTCGCGGATTTGCTCGCGAATACGTCGCTGTTCTTCGCGTTCTTCGTAGCGCTTCTGCTCAAACTCCTGCGTCATTCGTAATTCTTCGACTTTGAGCATGAAATACAGATCGGTAATCTGGGGATGCTCCACATCACCAAGCTTATTAATGTCGTCGAACGCCTTCCGAATTCGCTCCTCCATGCGCTGTGCATTATTCCAACTGACGTTAGCAATCGCTGCTTCGCATTCGCCGTTGAGGGCGCGCAGCACTTCGGCGCCATGCAAAACTAACCCAGTAGCGCTCGGGTAAACTGATCCACCGCGGGAACGGAGTTTGGAACAAGGCTGGGGTGGAGGGACATCATCCACGCCGAAGGCGTGTTTTGGATTCAGGATTCGCCGGGGAGCGCGCGATATCATCCGCGCCGCAGGCGTGCGGGGTGTTCTTCATCATCCGCGCCGCAGGCGGGGGATCATTTGCGCGCGGGTACGCTTACCGCTGCGTTCCGGCGCGTTCGAGCTTTTGGCGCAGATAGTCGAAGTAATCCGGACCGACGCGCAGATTCAGGACTTCCTCGATCACCGGCAGGAAGTAGGCCAGCGAGCGAATCGTGTTCAATGGCGGCGCATCCGCCGGCCGCATCAGACGGCGCGTGGCCGCCAGCATCAACCCGTTCTCGATCACCCGCACCGACAGGCCGCGCTGATACAGTTGCGCCGCCAGCGTCCGGTCGGCGCGGCGCACCGTTCCCATCGTGCCGGGAGTTTTGCGATACGCGTCCAGCACCTGGCGAACATATTCTTCCTGGCTGATGCCGTCCATCGCGTTCATCCTTGCGGTTCGCGCAGCGACGGGCCGTCGATGTGCACGGTGTGGCACTGATGCCGCAACCGGCTCAGCAACGCCTCTACCATAGACCGGTTACCTAAGAAGTTCGGCCATTCGTCATAGCCTAAGTTCGTAGTTATAATCGTAGGGTGCTGCCGGTAACGCTCCTCCATCAGCTTGAAGAAGATATTGGTTTGCTCCGGCTTCAGATTCAAGTAACCCAGCTCGTCAACTAAGAGGACATCCAAGCGCGCCAGGCGTTTGAGTAACTGCCGCGTGGAACGATCGGCGAGTGAGGCATACATCTCGTCGAACAGATCCTGGGCCTTAATGAACTGACAGCGGTAGCCGTTCTCCAAGGCCTTCAGCACCAGTCCGCAAGCTAATCCTGTTTTGCCTACGCCCGTGGCGCCGGTGAACACGATGTTCTCCGCCCTGCCGATGAACTCCAACTCCGCGAACCCGCGGATCTGTTTGCGGTTTACGCCGGGCTGACGGGCAAAGGGGAACGTCTCCAGCGTCCATCGCTCCGGCAAGTTGGCGCGCCGAATGCGCCATTCGAGCGCGCCTTCCTGCTTGGACTGCCACTGCGCCCGCACCAGGCGCGTCAGAAACTCCGAGTAACTGATCTCGCCCTTGTCAGCGGCGCGCAACTGTTCGTCGCATATCTCCAGGATGCGCCGCAGCTTGAGATTCTTCAGCAGTTGTTCCAGTTCTTCAGTCATCTTCCTGTGGCCCTCGATCCAGCAGAAAATATTCTTTGGTCACGCGCCGCAAGATCATGCGCTCCAGCCGGTCCAGATCGTAGAGACCATATCGGGCAGCCTCGCCCACCGCCCCCAGCAGCGGCTCGCGCGGGTACTCGCGCACGAACCGCAGCAGTTGCCGCAGGGCAAGCGTGATCACCTTGCGGCTGCGTTGCTTCAATGCCGCCACATAGTCCGCCAGCTCCGGCGCGGCGGTGAGAATGGCATTCTCTTCCGGATGCGGATCGGGCCGCGGCGTACGCTGACCTCGGGGCGGCCGGTGTTCCGCCAACGTGATGCGCTGATTCTCCACGTCCACCATGCGCCGGTGCGTGACCAGACGGCGGGCGTCCAGTTGGATCTCGATTTTGCCCTTGGTCTCGCGCACCTCCACGCGGCGTCCGATCCACTCCACCGGAACCGAGTAACGGTTGCTGTGCAGTGCGACATAGCCCTCGATGTCTACCATCCGCTGATAGAGCCGGTAGACTTCCGGAATCCACGCCGGCAACGGTTTCAGATGCAGGCGCTCCACCGCGAATAACTCGCGCGGCACGGCGCGGATATGTTTCTTGTAGGTCGAGTTGACTTTGTCGCACCACTCCCGCGCCCGCTGGTTCAGATCCTCCCAACTGGAGAAAGCGCGCCCGGCAAGAAAGTTTCCTTCGATGAAGCTGAAGGGCCGTTCTACGCGTCCTGAACGGTTCGCGTTGCCGATCGCGTGCGCTATGAACTCGAAGCCGAACCGCTCGCCGAATGCCGCCATCTCCGGCACCGGAACCATGTCGCGCCCGCTGCCCCGCAACACCACCACGTGCGTGTTATCGATCATCACGCGCTTCGCAGCGCCACCCGTATAGCGCAGCGCGTCGGTCAGAAACACCTTGCAGTCGAAGCGTTGGAACGTCGGATAACACTGGAAGAACAACATTCGCGAGTAACACAGCACGGCCGAGGCGGTCTGCACTCTGCGCTTCTTTCCCTCCAGTTCGACGTCGTGCGGAGAGGTGTCGTGCTGCATCTCCTCGCCTGGAGCAAACTCGTACTGGCCCGCCGCCACGGGCGGCCGATACCCGATGCCATGCCGCCGGCAGAACGCCGTCAACGCGGTGTATGACAACTCCGCGCCGCTTTCGCGCAACTCTTCATGGACTCGCACTAGATTCCCCTTGCAGCGGTCGAAAAGCTCCAGGATCTGTTGCCGGTAGGGTTCGGCTTTCTCCGGACGCTGCAGTTCCGGCACGGCGGCGGAGTTCGAACGCAGAACTTGGCGTACCGCCACGCGGGACACTCCCAGCACCCGCGCGATCTCGCGTTTCCCCACTCCCTTCGTGTGCAGTTCCAGAATCGTCGTGCGCTGCGCTTGGCTCAACATGTGTTTGCTCCGGAAGAAGTTTTTCGTCGAGACGCTGGAGTTGTTTTTCCATCCGCTCGATCTCCCGCCGCGTTGCGGCGCGCTGCTGCTCGTCGAGATCCAAGGCTGCCGCGCCGGCCAGCCGCCGATGAGCGCGCTCTAAGATCGCCGCCGCCATCTCCAGATCGC
Organism: Bryobacterales bacterium; assembly: GCA_963763545.1. Classification (GTDB taxonomy): domain Bacteria; phylum Acidobacteriota; class Terriglobia; order Bryobacterales; family Bryobacteraceae; genus PALSA-243. The sequence goes on along the minus strand of CAVXPE010000020.1, from coordinate 2,968 downwards.
GGATCACTTCGGCGGCAGGCTTGGCTGGTGGGGCCCCCTGCCGCTGCGCTTTGAAAAACAACGCCGGATCGTCGAGAATGCGTTGACGGATCGCGGCCGACCCTTGCCGCCAGGCGGCATAGAGTTGCCCCGCTGTGCGCGTATCGCAGTGATGCTCGGCGAAGATCGCCGCCATGCGCAGGCAGTCCTCCAAACTCTTGCGCGCCGCCGGCGCCAGAAACTTCATCGCCACCTGCGCGCCGATCTTGCCCGCCCGCACCTGCTGTTGAATCGCTTCCGGCAAAAGCTCAACCAACGCCAACCGCCGCGACACCCAACTCACACTGCGATCGAACCGCCGCGCCAACTCCTCCAGGCTGTAGCCGAAGCGCTGTTCCATCTCGGCCAGCAGCCAACCCACTTCCAGCGCGGTCTCGTGTTCGGAAAGGCGCAGTGAACGATCGAGCAACACCGCCGCGGCTTCGCTCATCGGCCACACCACCGCCTCCACCGTGTCTCGCCCGAGTTGCTCCAACGCCGCGATCCGCTTGTAGCCGTCGATCACCACGTAGCGATCCGTTTGGCCTTCCAGCGCGACCACTACGATCGGTACCTGCTGGCCGCCGTCAGCCAGTGAGGCCAACAGCCGGCGGCGGCGCTGCGGGTTGTCCACTCGCAGCCGCTCCCAGCGGCGCTCCAGTTGGTGAAACTCCAGTTGCATCGGCCGTTCGGGATTCAGTATGCGGGAGGCGGGGACTGGTCTTTTCCTTCGCCGCGGGAAGTCGGTCGGGAAGTCTTGTCGGATCAATCCGATACGGGCGGATCTGGTCTTTTGCGGCGCACAGGATTAGTGTGCTCATAACCCCAAGAAAATCAGCGCCTTGCGGGCCGAACTCGTCTTTTGCGAGATTCCAGGGCAGTCGCGGCAGTGGGGGTGGCAAACGCAGTGGTTCCGGCTCCTCCGTCTGGGCTTTGCGCCGGTCCAGCCTCCAGGCAATGGCATAGTCCGGATTGCGACGCCGCCAACTGGCTTGCGTCTTCTGTCGCCGCGCCGTCTGACATTCCGGCCGGTCGCAAGCTCGTTGCCGCTTACCTACTCGCGCATCGGGTCGGAACCACCGGCGGCAGATGGTGCAGGGTCTCTTGCGGGCCTCGGGCATCGTGGATGACTCACGTCACCACGCGGCGGGGCGGCCCCGCATTCTCGGCCGTCTTCTTGCCGTTCCGCGCAGGAACGGTACGGAACTATTTCTCAGAGAAATACGGGCGGTGGAAAATCACGGCGGCCGAGGATGAGTCCCTGGGTCATTTCTCGAAAGCAGGGGTGGGTCGATTTTGGCGAGCGCCGAAGCGCAGCAGCAACTTCGAATGAAGGCGGATCATTCGTTTTCCTTCTGTCTTGCTGTTATTAACGGTCCACTGAATTGGGCAGGTCGCCGCTCGTCCGTCCCGGACGACCTCCTTTTGCTGGCTGCGGAGTTGGTCAATTCTCGCCTTGTATTCAGCGGTCGTCTGGAAGGTAAAGTGTGGTTTGTAAATTCCGAAGGACATGTCTTCCAGCGAATCTTCGGCTATGGAGATCTCCTTTTTCAAGTCCTCATATCGAGAAAGAGCCTTCTGGTATTCATCGCAGAGAGAGGCGCGATTTCGATTGTCCTTTGCCAGAAAGGCAGCTTCGTCATCACGATAGCATCGCAGGATTTTGGCGTGTTCCTCAGTCGACCGCTGCTGAAATCCCGCGATTTCGTCTTGAAGCCACTGATTTGCCGCAGACAGCCGAGACTGCTCGGCCTCAAGATCGATGATCGGCGAATAACGAGCCAGTGCATCTGCCAAGTATTGCTTTTGCTTGAAATACAGGACCGCCATCGTAGTAAATGCCCCGGCAAATAGGGCACAAAGTAGTGTGACAAGCGCCATAATTGATTAGCATACCCTTGAAACGTATTTTATGCCACATATTTGGGCAACTCCTGCTCATTCTGTTGCTCTCAAAGCGCCGAAAGAATTCGCTGAAATCCAAACCTCGATTTACCAATTGTATAGAAGTTGTTGGGCGAGCTTTTGACTTGGCTTGGCGTGACGTCGCCACCCACAGGCTAGCCGCGTGGATGCCGGCTTAGTGGCAGTTATCTCATTCCGCTGTAACGAGGATGCTCGCCCACCTCGCAGATATGACAGTCGGTTGGAAGAATCTCGCCGAGCTAATCCTGAGAACGCGCTTCAGTATTCAAATCCCCTTTGACGCAATGCCGGCAAACCGTCGAAGTGGTCCCCAAACGGCGTTCTGGGAATTAGGGCCGATAAGTCGGCTTTCGTTCGCGGATTGCCTACAAGTCCGCGATGATAGCATCGCGTGTGACGCCCTTATGCGCGGCAACAGTGCGAAGGATGGAGCTGAACGTGCCGAGCCGGAGTGGATGGTGTTCGGGGATCGCGATACGGTGGTGAGTCGGCTCGGAAGTTTCCAGGACAATGTGACTGCCAACCTGGTGCACCCTCGTGTACTACCGTCGGCGGCAAAGGACATCAGCAAGATGGGCCCCAGAGACGTCGCGCGGGAGCTTCATGCGACCAACAGGATCTCATCGCGGACAAGGTGAAGGCGAATTCGGTCAGGCCGCGGCCGATCAAAAAAGAACACGGACGTCGCTTCAAGAACATTCTTGCGCAACTCGTCCCACGTGTCGGCCTCGGTAAAGATGCTTTCAGTAAGACATTCGGCAGCATAGCCGCCGTCTGATTCCTGGAGGACCTCGAACACCAGTTCAGGCATACGTCTATGATACGGCGTGCGTTCGCAACAAAGCGGAGGCCGTTCCACCGCCGGACTCCGTTGGTACGGATCGTGAAGGATAATTTGTGACCGCCCGATGCCGCGCCTGGCCGTGTCACGCCCAAGCCGCCGAGATGCTTTGGCGCACCTTTGCTATCAAACTGGCCCACTACCTTCGGCCCCCCGTGCTTATCCGCGTGCAGTCGCCCAAAA
>CAVXPE010000019.1:0-251304 GCA_963763545.1 Bryobacterales bacterium | reverse complement strand
GGGTTTTCGCAGCGAGGACAGATTCGTCCATGTGGCTTCAGTGATGGCATTCTTGGTCTGAGAGGAGAAGCGTTTCCGGATTGCGCGATACAGGCGGAATGGGCCCAGTTCCCGGCACGCCGTTCGGGACCTCGTCACGGATCGCTGGCGGAAGGGCTGTCATCGACAGGAATCGCGGAAGCGAACATGTTCAGCCCGCCAACTGCCCCGCGGTTACCGCAAGAGCGTGCCATAATATTTGCATCATGGCCCGTGCCGCCAAAGTAGCAACCTCTTTTCCCTCAGTCTCGGAGACTGCCAAGAGGCTCGGGGTCTCGAAGCGTGAGGTTGCCGTCCTCTCAGAGATGGCGGAGCGTTCACAGAAAACCGGAGTGTTTGTAATACCAGGTCTTGGCCGCTTAGTTCGCGTAACCCGCAAGCCGCGCGCGGGCCGCAGTCCGGTGACGGGTGAAGCGATTAAGATTCCCGCCAAGAAGGTCGTCAAGTTCCGCGTGGTCAAGGCGGCAAAGGATGCGGTCGCACCATCGAAGAAAAAGTAGATGGCGCGCTTTTCCCCGAAGACCGCGTTCATAAACGTGCCCTATGATGACCGGTTTCAGGACCTGTACTTAGCGCTCATTGCCGGGTTGATGCCAACACGGTGATCGAGGCGCGCTATGTGGGCAATCACGGCGTGGCGCTGTGGGAACGCGAGAACCTAAACGAGGTGAACGTCTTCGAGAACGGTTTTCTGAACGAGTTCAAGTTGGCGCAGCAGAACCTGAACATCTGCCAGCAGAACAGCGCGGCATGCATTGCCTCGCAGGCCAATTCCGGCGTGGCGACGGGATCGCAGACAGCGTCAAATTTTGCCATTGGGGGCTGCCCGGCCAATCGCCACTGCCCGTCTTCACGGCATCCTTCACAGGCACGAATACCTCGGGCGCGCGGGCTGCATCGCAATCCAACAGCAATTTTCGCAGCGCGACTTTTCTGACGCCGATCGCCTCCGGGCAGGCGGGCTCGGTGGCCAGCACGCTGAGCGGGCTCACGTACTGGCAGAACATTCTGACGGCCGGCTATCCACGCAACTTCTGGGTAGTGAATCCGGATGCCACCGGCGGCGCGTTCTACCTGCACAACGGGTTTCAATCGACCTATAACGCCCTGGTGGTGGATGTGCGGCGGAGATTGAAACGCGGCCTCACTTTCGACGCAAATTATACCTGGGAGCACAGCATCACGGACGATTGGCAGCGCAACGGCAATAACTCCACCGAATCCATCGTCACGATACGCAATCAGAGCCTCAATCGCGGACCTTCGCCTTACGATATCCGCGGCGCCTTCAAGATCTTCGCGACGTATGAACTGCCGATCGGCTCGGGGCATCGCGCGGCATTCCAGAATGCTATTGTCAACACGGCCATCAGCGGATGGCAGTTCAATAGCATGAACCGTTGGCAAACTGGCCGGCCCATGCTGATTACGGGCGGCTTGGGCGGCACCATCAATCAGAACGATGGCGGCGTTATGCTGAACGGAATCACCGCGTCGCAGTTGCAGAGCGAACTCGGCGTCTACAAGACGACCTTGCCCGCGCCCGGAGCGGTGTGGTACGCGCCGCAGAGCCTGCTCGGCGCGAACGGGCAGGGCGTCAATCCGCAGATACTGGCGGCGTGCTCGACGCCGGGACAATATTGCAACCGGCTGTTCCTCTACGGCCCGTCGTTCTTCGAGGCGGACTGGTCGCTGCAGAAGACCACCAAGATTCGAGAGAAGGTCTCGCTGGAACTGCGCGTGGAAGCGGTCAACGTGTTCAACAATGCCAATTTCCTTTGGGGGACGCAGGGCGCCAGCTTCTTCAGCACGGCTTCGCAGAGCTTACAGAGCAAGACGTTTGGGCGTATCACGACGGCGTATCAGGATCTGGATACGACAGACAGCCCGGGCGGGAGAATGCTACAGCTAGTCGCACGATTCAACTTTTGAAGGCATAGGCATTCTGCCGAGCCGTCTTTAGCGGGATTTTGCGAGCGCCAAGATTCACCGGCGTGGTTGTATAATTCCAGCAAAGATGTCAGAGAAACAGAGGGATTCCATTTCGCGGCGCAACTTCGGACGCCGTGCCGCATGGGCGGGTTTGGCAACTGCCGTAAGTCCATCAGACCTGGCCGCGCAGGGCCGCGGGGGAAACCAGACACCGCTTCCGCCGCAGGACCGAGCCGAGGTGGATGCAAAGTTCACCGATATGGTTCGCAAATACGGCGATCGGCTTTCGGAGGATCAAAAGACGCGCGCCCGCGGCGTGCTGGCGCGGCACCAGCGAATGTTGATGCGCGTGCGCGAATTTCCCCTCGAAAACGGCGATGCGCCAGCCACCGAACTCCACCTTGTTCCCAAAGGCGTTAAGGAATAACCGTGCTCAGTGAAGATATTCTTTACCTCCCGGTTCGGGAACTTGGCCGCCGCATCCGCAGCCGCACGCTCTCGCCGGTTGCATTGGCCGAAAGCTACCTGGAACGAAGCCGCCAACTGGGCCCGCGACTAAATGCCTGGGCCAATCTCACTCCGGAGTTGGCATTGCAGCAGGCGCGCGGCGCCGAAAAGGAGATCGCCGCAGGACACTATCGTGGACCGCTGCACGGAGTTCCGTACGCGCTGAAGGACCTCGTGGCGGTCAAAGGTTATCCGACCACTTGGGGCGCGCCACCCTTCAAAGACCGGCAGTTCGATTACAACGCCGCCATTGTGGAGAAATTGAACGCCGCCGGCGCGGTGCTGATCGGCAAAGCTGCAATGATCGAACTCGCCGGCGGCCTCGGCTATAGTAACGGCAGCGCCTCGCTCACCGGACCGGCGCGCAACCCGTGGAATCCCGAATGCTGGACGTGCGGCTCTTCGAGCGGCTCGGGCGCGGTGGTCTCGGGCGGCATGGCGCCTTGGGCGATCGGCAGCGATACGCGCGGCTCCATCATCTGTCCAACGACATGGTGCGGAATCTCGGGAATGCGGCCCACCCTGGGCCGTGTCAGCACGCAAGGCGCGATGGCGATTGCGTGGTCCATGGATAAACTCGGGCCGATGGCGCGGTCGGCGGATTGCTGCGGGTTGGTCCTCTCGGTCATCGGAAACGATTTTCATTACACGCCCTCAGCGTCGCCCAAGCCGTTGCGCATCGGCAAGCTGAACAATGCGTGGACGCGCATGGCGCCGGGGTTGGAATCGGCCATTGATGCCGCGCTGCTCGCGATGGAAAAGGGAGGCGCCAAGGTGAGCGATGCGGCGTTCCCCGATGGGCCATTCGAAGACGCTGCTGAGTTGACCATCCTGATGGAAGCGCCCTCGGCGTTTGAAGACATGATACGCTCCGGCACCTGCGCTCAACTCGTGGACCCTCTGGGCCAGATCAACGGCTACATCAGCGAAGAACTGGGCGTGACCGATTACCTGCGGGTGCAGCGCGTGCGCGCAATTCTACAGAAACGCGTCGATCAACTCTTCGACCAATTTGACGTCCTTGCGACCGCTGGCAGCGATACCGCGGCCCAGCCGCTGGTCCGCGGCCCGCGTGCTGCTCAGAACCGGCCTTCGACACCGCGGCCGCCCGAAGCCCCTCCAGCCGATAACAGCCAGCGGGCGCCTGACGGCGTCTCCAGCCTGTGCGGGCTACCCGCTCTGAGCGTGCCCTGCGGTTTCAGTTCGGAGAACTTGCCCTACGGGATTCAGTTCATCGGGCGAGCGGGGAACGATCACGCAGTGATAGATGCGGCGCACCGGTTTCAGAGCTTGACCGAATGGCACAAACGGCGGCCGGTCGTCGCATAGTTTGCCCACTGGACGGCCCCTCTGAATCTGCCTGGGGCGGCATCGGGTCATCGCACTCGCTCGGTCACTGAAAAAGCCCGTCGATTTCGGATAGTGCTTAGCCGCCTTCACGCGCCAATCCACGTACTTCTTCAATACAGGTGTTGAGGTAATCAGGTGTTATCCCGATGCGTTTCCAGAGAAAACCGCCGGCAGAAATCTTTGCATCAGAATATACATTCTTCTTGTCCTTCGAAAATTCCGATGATAGAGTATCGGACGCTACACCATAACCCTCTAAGTTCAACCGAAGGCGCACCTGTTGCGCAGAATGGAGAGCGTCGATGCAACTCAAAGATGATTTTGTTTTTGAGCCACTACCTCCTATAGAGAAGCCGATCCATTTTCCCTTCCCGAAGATACCGAACCCACTCGGCCCTCTGGCCGCGTTGGTGGGAACGTGGGGTGGAAAAGGCTTTAACGTTATCTGGCGTCCAAACCACACGCCGGGACAAGACCGGTTCCTGGAATTGAACCTCACTAACGATGGGATCCAGTTTGAAGCGATCAGCGGCGCGATTCCGAATCGCGGCCTGCTGCAGCCGGATATCAACATGTTCGGCATCACTTACCTGCAGCAGATTTCGGATGCGAATCTCAATTCCGGTCTTCACATCGAGCCCGGTATCTGGGCCGTGGTTCCAACGACGACGAACCCGGCTGAGGGGCCGACGGTGGTTCGCATGGCGTCGATTCCGCATGGCACCACGATACTCGCGCAAGGCACATCGTCAACAGCGGCCGGCCCGCCGGTGATTCCGAATGACAACATTCTGCCGTTTACGATCGGCAATCCAGCGAACACGTTCAATTTTCCGGAACAGAATCTTGGTACGCCCTCTGCTTTTCGTTCGCCGCCCGCTCAAATTGTGGGCATCACTCAGACCATGGTGAACAATCCGAATTCCGTGCTTCAGGCGGCGATTTCGGGACAGACCATTCTGTCCACAACGACGCTGAAGGTGGACACGAAGCCGGCGGCCCCGGTCACAGGCGGCGGCACCAGTAATACGGCATTTCTGGCTGGCGGCGCGGGCGGCCCGAATGCGGTTTCGGTTGAGGTTTCTGCGACTTTTTGGATCGAGACCGTAAAAGGTAGTCCGAACTTTCTGCAGCTGCAATACTCGCAACTGGTCTTGCTTAACTTCAACGGGCTAAGCTGGCCACATATTACGGTGGCCACGCTGAAACAGAACGTTCCGGTGATTGTGCCGCCATGGAAGGTCGATCCGTCAGAGCAACTGATCGCGCAACTGAGACCGGTCCGGGTGAATCCCGGGGATCCGGTTGAGAACTTCACTCCCGTGGAGACTGGAATATTGAAAAGCGAGGAGTGATCGGACTGAGGCAAGGCGCGCGAGGGCGTGGAGTTTGGCGGGCGGACGACCGCCCGGCGACAAGACTCCACGCCGCGCGGGTGCGCCACTAAGGTTAGATGGCTAGCGCACGTTAACGTCGAGAAGCGCTGCCCAATACTGGACGGATTGAAGCGTGAAGCCAATCAGGATCAGACTTACGCCAAAGACCCCCATGCGGCGTTCGGGTAGGTGATCGACTTTCCATTCGATGAATGGCGTACATGGGCCGATCGTCGCTGTGACTATGCCGATGGCAAGACCGGTTTTCAGGCCAACGGCGATCGCCTGATTCTGGTGTTGCGCCATGAGACTGCTGACGTAGCCGGAGACCGTGTAACCGACGGTGCGATTGAGCGCCGCCAACACTAGAAAGCGAGTGACACGCGGGCGAGTGGCCGGTTTGTAATCGACGCTCGGGCGGATGCCAAGGCGGTAGGCGATCGCTTGCCCTGCCGCGCTCAGCACGCCAAAAGTGACGCCGAAAAGGGCGCGAACAGGTAGGACCCGCCCAAGGCAAAACCGGCGGCGCGGATCGCGCTCATGGCTGTATCCAGCCAGAATCCAGATGGGGGCGCATGGCGTGAGGCGCGCGAATACTCCCAGCCGAGAGTGATGCCGTGCGACAGGCCCGCGGCAAGACCGAATACCGGTCCGAGGAAGAGGCCGTAGCCGGTTCCGAAAAGTACTCCGTAGGTAACGACGCGCGTGAGCGTGCGAAGGGGTCCGTGTTCGCCGCCAAGCAGGTCGTAGGCAAGATAGAGCGCTCCCAGCACGTCGAGCGAGCTGCCTATGATGCTGATCAAAGCCAGCGTGTGCTTATCGAGATCGAAGGGAAACGTCATGAAGTGAGCGTCACGGATTGGCCGTTGCCAAGCACGAGAAACGAATCGCCCGGGCGGCTTCGCGGAGCCGCCGCTCGGGGCGTATCGATGCCATCATCTCCCAATTGGAACGTGCCGTGGTGAATCGCGATGCTGGTCTGAGCGGAGAGTATTTCGTGAGCACGAATCGCCTCCTCGGGGCCCATATGGACGGGATACATGAACCAGCGCGGCTCATAGGATCCAATGGGTAACAGCGCAAGGCGCGGGGCTCCGAAGCGCTGGCGGATTTGCTCGAAATGTGCGCCGAAGCCGGTATCTCCCGCGAAGTAGACCATGCCGGCGGCGCTTTCGATTACATAGCCGCACCATAAGGTGCGATTGCGGTCGAAGAGCCCACGCGAGGAAAAATGCATTGCGGCGACGCAGTGGATGGTGGTTCCCGCGATGGGGAGCGAATCGCCCCAATCGAGTTCATGCACGGGACCGATGCCATGGGACCGCAGGAGACGGGCAACGCCGAGCGGGACGATGAACTGGGATTCGCGGCCGGCGCCGAGCAGGCGCAGGGTGGCGAGATCCAGATGATCGTAGTGGTTGTGACTCAGAAGCACGAGATCGATGCGGGGAAGATCTTCGAATCGCACGCCAGGATCGCGACGGCGACGCGGACCGATCCAGGTGAATGGACTCGTACGTTGCGACCAAACAGGATCGGTGAGGATGTGAAGACCGCTTTGCTGGAGCAGGACGGTGGAGTGGTTGACGAGCGTGATGTGCAAGGCGCCGGCCTCCACGGAAGCCGGCGGTTTGGATGGCACGACATCGGCAGCGAAAGGAGCGGAGCGTTCCGGGCGGCTGGTGAGTTTCCAACGCAGAGCGTCGAGAAGGCCGCGCGCTTGAGGCGCGTCGGGATTGAAGAAGCGCTTGCCGTCAAAGTGCGAAATGGAAATCTCCCGGCGCCAAAACGGTGGGGCGAACGTCTGGAATCATTGGGCCAACCTCTCATTTACCATGAAACCCGCCAGGCAACCCGGCTCGTTCACATGATATACTCCCCCTGAACAACCGTTAACCGGCAGTCACACACAGAGGTTTTATGCGCATCTTGACCCGTCTCTCCGTCACTTCGATTGCGGCAGCCGCCTTCCTTTCGAGGCCGCTCGCTTCCGCTCCGCCCAAGGTTCCCCCCACCTACCAGCAATTCCTGAGTCCGGCGTCGCCGCAGGAAGTGGTCGCCGCGCGAAAGGTCGACCGGATCGCCTGGGTGGACTATGCCGAAGGCAAGCGGAACGCCTACACGGCGGTGGCGCCCCTGTTCGCGCCCGTGCGGCTGACGAACTTCACTGAAAGACGACGGCATCATGATGTCGGGGATTCAAGATCTCGGACGACGGCAGCACCGTGGTGTTCCTGCGCGGCGAGGCGCCGAACCGCGAGGGCTGGTCGCCCAATCCCTCCGCCGACCCCAACGGGCCGGAACACGCCATCTGGGCGGCGCGCACCAGCGGCGCCGGCGGCGCGTGGCGGGTGGTCGACGCCACCAATCCCGAACTGGCGCCGGATGGCAGCTCGATTCTGTTCGTCAAGGACGGACAGATCTATCGCGCGAAACTCACGCCCGTGAAGCCGGCAAGCGAGGTCGATCGCGGCGAGAAGGCGTTCATCACCGAGTGGGGCGTGCAGAGCGATCCGAAGTGGTCGCCCGACGGACGCAAGATCGCGTTCGTCAGCACTCGCACCGATCACAGCTTCATCGTGGTGTACGACGTCGCGACGCGATCGGTGAAATACATGTCGCCGAGCGTGGACTTCGACACGATCGCCGATGTGGCTGCCCGACAGCAAGCACCTGATCTTCATGCGGCGGCCGGGCCTGCCGTTCGGGCAGCAGACGCAGCAGGGCGGCGGCGGAATCGGCTGCCGACCGGACCGGCGGCGCGGCGGCCGCAGCAGCACGGCGGCGACGGGCGGGCGCGGCGACGGGCGGCGGACGGGGCGCCGCGGCAGGCTGCGGCTGCCGCCAGGCCGCGCGGCCGGCAGCGCCGGCGGCTCCGGCGGTCGAACAACTCTCCGGGCATGATGCGAGCCACGTTCAAAGGCGGCTACACGCTCGCCTTCTATAAAGCCGATGTCACCACCGGCGATGCGCAGGAGATCTGGCACAACCAGCCCAACGATACGATCGCCGCCAACATCGGGAACGCGCACCTGGCGGGCGATTTCGTGATCTTCCAGTTCGCGGTCGGCGGCGGACGCGGCGGCAGAGGCGGACGGCGGCAGAGGCGGCGCGGCCGCGCTGCGGCCGCGACGGAACTCCAGGCGCCCGGCGACGCCGGCTGCGCCGGTGGACGAATGGGATCGCTACTACGCGCTCAACGTCATGGATGCGTCGGCGCGTCCGGTGCTGCTGACCACCACCGACGGGCTGATCGAAAATCAGACCTCGATCGCCTTCTCGGCCGACGGCAAGACCTTCTACTACTGCACCAACGCCAAGGATATCGAGCGGCGGCACATCTGGGCCGTGCCCGGTGAGCGGCGGCACGCCGGTGCAGATCACCACGGGCGAAGGCGTCGAGACATACCCGCGCCGCTCGCCTCCGGCAAATACCTGGCGACGCTGAGCGCCAATTGGAACATGCCGCAATCGCTGGGCGTGTGGAAGATGGGAGCGGAAGGACCGGCAGCCGCGGCCGCGCGCAGAAGATCGTCTTCCCGACGTCGATGCCCGGGCTTTCCGATGGACGCGCACGTGAAGCCGGAGATCGTGATCACCAAGGCCGCCGACGGACTCGAGATCCACAATCAACTGTTCCTGCCGAAGGACCTGAAACCGGGCGAGCGGCGCCCCGCCATCGTCTTCGTGCACGGCGGACCGCAGCGGCAGATGATGCCGGCCTATCACTACATGCAGTTCTATCACTGGGCCTACGGCATCAATCAGTGGCTGGCCAACCAGGGCTATATCGTGATGTCGATCAACTACCGCCTCGGCATCGGCTACGGCCGGTCGTTCCGCACGGCGCCCAATGCCGGCGCCGACGGCAACAGCGAGTATCAGGACGTCGTCGCCGGCGGCAAGTACCTGCAGACGCAGGCCCGATGTCGATCCGAACCGCGTCGGGATCTGGGGACTGTCCTATGGAGGCCTGCTCACCTCGGAGGCTCTGGCGCGCAACTCCGATATCTTCAAAGCCGGCGTCGACCTGGCGGGCGTGCACCTGTGAGGGCAGCTCGCTCGATCCCGAGTCGGTCTCCTACAAGTCCTCGGCGATCAGCGCGATCGATGGCTGGAAGTCGCCGGTGCTGCTCATCCAGGGCGACGACGACCGCAACGTGGCGTTCCAGCAGATGACCGGCCTGGTGCAACTGCTGCGCCAGCGCGATGTCTACTACGAACTCATCGTCTTTCCGGACGACGTGCACGAATCGCTGCTGCACAGCCGGTGGATGTACACGCTCGGCCGCATGGAGACGTTCCTGCACAAGTTCCTGTGGGAGTCATCCATTAAGGCCAGCAATAATTAGCGATTCACCTTCTCACCGCCCTGGAATGCTGCCCGGCCGGAAGTACCAAAGCATGATGCCGCGGCCTACGCGCTCGCCGGGCGGCGCCAGGTCGGGCCAAGGGGTAACTTCGGGATGAGTGTTCAGTAAGTTCAGGCGCCGCGACTTCCATACAGTGAGGCTGACGGCATTCCAGCCGGGCGAGGGAATGGGCACGTCCGATAAGCGCACGGGCGGAAAACCCAGCGCTTGCAACAATCCTGTGTCGGTAAATGGCGTGAACGTTAGGTACTTCGCTCCTTCTTCTCGCAGTCTCTTGGCGAGCCGTTTCATGTCTTGGCCCCAATCGAGGTCGGAATCAAGCAGGACATTTTCCGGGCGGCTGCCGGCTAATTCGTTGAAGTAAGGAAGATAATCCGGATGCGCAAGGAGGGAGCTCCCTGCCAACCAAATTAATACGACTATCGATGCGAGCCGAAGCCACTTACTTGTCTCTCCAAGTTCCAACATGCGGATCAGAGCGATCGCAGCCGCCAATGAGAATCCGGCATAGACCGGAAGGATATGCCGGATCCCGATATTAATCCGGCTGAACAAGCCAACGAGCAGAATGCCGCCGGAGAATGCGAGCGGAAGCCACGCGCGAGACGCCCGCATTTTCCGGAATGTCAGGGCCGCGCCGAATCCCAGCAGAGCGAGAAATGCGAGCGGCGTCTTTACAGCCAGCACCACGGGGTAGAAATACCACCAACCCGTCGTACTCCGTGAGCCCAGCAGATAGGCGTAGTGTCCTCCTGCGTTGTGATCGGCAACCATCTTCAGGCCGCTGAACATCTGCGGCGCCGGCAGGCGTATGCCACTCATGGCAGACAAGCCGAATGAGAACCTATAGGCGGCCCAAATCAGCAGCGCAGCCGTGGCCAGGGCGACGGCAAACCAGGGAATTCGTTCAAGCACCGCGCGTGCCAGGGGAAGTGCGGAGGGCCGTTCCAAAATCACGAACACGACAAACGCCAGAACAGCGCAGGCAGGCAAGAATACCAGCGCGGAATACTTGGAAAGCACCGCTAACGCCATCGTCACGCCGAATATGATGCTGCGCGCTAGATCCGGCCGCTCCAGCCACGCCAATCCCGAGAGAAACGCAGCGGTCAGAAGAGCCGCGAGCGCCATATCGACGGTGGCGACTCCGGCATGGGCCAACACCGGCGGCAGGAAACTGAACAGTAACACCGCCACCGAGCCCACGCCGGCGCCGTAATAGCGCCTACCCCATAAATATACGACCGCACATCCGATCCAGAAGAACGGTAAGTTACCCGCGCGCGCCAGCGCCAGGGTCAGGTCATAACGGTCCCCGCGATATAAGATCTCAGCTCCGGTGTTGTATTCGGCGGCCATGTCACTATAGGCCGCGCCGTTCGACCTCGCGCCCGCGAGATAGGGGCCGACCGCTTCCGCCACGCGCGCCAGCGGCGGAGTCTCATCGGCGCAGACCACGCCGCCCAGCCACTCAATACCGCACGCGATGTGGAGAGGCTCATCGACGGTATGATTGAAAACCGTGTATGTAGAGACAATGCGCAGAGACGCAAATGTCACGGCAATCAATGCGATCGTCCCGCTACGGCGCGAGAGCAGGGCCGCAGCGGCGACAGGCCATGCCTGCTTGCTCGAAACTGCTTCGCCTGCCCGGCCGCGACGCTTATTCCTGGCGGACAAGTCCCAAGTATAACCGGCGCCCGGCGCGCCCGGTTCAACCCCGGAACTGACCTTTGCCGGCCTTGCGCGCGATGCCGCGCATGATCGCTCAGGTGTTTGTGGCAAATAAGGCGTCGGACTCGTCCACGCGCCGGACCGAACGGATAAGGCGCGCGGACTTCACTCCTCAGCCGGTCCGGGCGCCGAACGGAAAGTGAATTCGCAGCAGGCGCTCGCGCCGCCGCTCTTCCTCCAGGTTGCGGGTTCGCGCGCGCAGCAGATCCTTGAGCGACACCATTCCCACAAGGGTTCGATCGCTATCGCTCTTCAATACCGGCATTCGCGTGACACCCGTCTCCGCCATCCGGTAGACCACTACGCGCAGCGGCTCATTCTCCAGCGCCACCACTGGGTCTCTCTTGGCCAGTTCCCCCAGCAGCTTCCCGGAATCGGCGCCATCATCCTTTATTTTTTGCAAGCGGCTCCTGGCTACTACGCCGACCAGCTGTCTGTATTTGTCCACCACGGGGTACAGAAGTTGGCCGCGATCGTAATGATTCGCGTGCAGCGGCCCGCTTGCCGAAGCGGCCGTGGCATCCGCCGGCAGCGCGGCGATGTTGTCGCGCATCACCTCGCGCACGAAAAGAATCTCCAGCGGGTCCACGCTGTATTCGCGGCTCATATGGTAACCGCGCCGCGCAACCTTCTCCGTCAGGATGGAGCGCTTTAGCGTAAGCACCGTGAAACCGTGCGCGATGGTGACCGCCAACAGCAGCGGCGCCAGCATGTTCACGTCGTGCGTCAACTCCAGAGCAAAAATCACGCCGGTGAATGGCGAGCGCATGGTCCCTCCCAAAATGGCGCCCATGCTCACCAGTGGCCAGAAGCCGGCGCCTTCGTGCGGCAGGAACATGGCCTCGATCCCGCCCAACGCCCCGCCCATCATGAGCAACGGCGCCAGCACGCCGCCCGACGTCCCCGATCCTAGCGATACCGACCAGATCACCGACTTCACCAGCAGAATGCCCAGGATGACGTTCCGCGGCACATCGCCCTGCAAAAGCGCGCCGATAGTGTCGTAACCCACTCCTAGCGCCTGCGGGAAGATCAAACCACCAATCCCGATAGTGAGACCGCCGAGCGCGGGCCACCACATCCAGTGAATCGGCAGCTTCTGAAAGAAATCCTCCGATGCGTAAACGGCGCCGGTCAGCAACGCCGAGAGCACGCCTGCCAGCAAGCCCGGCCACCACGCATCCAAGCAAGCCCTGCGGCCCGATGAAGATCGGGTGCGCGGGTACGGGAAACAGCGGTCCCAGGCCCAGGATGTATCTGCGAGCCGCGCCCGCCGTCACGCTCGCCAGCGCCACGGGAATCAGGCTCCTGGGCTTCCACTCGAACAGCAACAGCTCAACGGCCAGCAGGACAGCCGATACCGGCGCCGCGAAAGTGGCCGACATACCGGCGGCGGCCCCTGCCACCAGCAGCGTCTTGCGCTCAGTGCTTGTGAGATGGAATAACTGCGCGATCATCGAGCCGAACGCGCCGCCGGTCATGATGATCGGGCCTTCCGCGCCGAAAGGACCGCCGGAGCCGATCGAGATCGCACTCGAAAGCGGCTTCAGCAATGCGACCTTCGGCTCGACTCTGCTGCCGTTGATTAGGATAGCTTCGATGGCTTCGGGAATACCATGCCCGCGGATACGCTCCGACCCGTAACGCGCCATCACTCCGATGATCAGCGCGCCCACAACGGGAACCAGAACTTCCCAAATTCCCAGATGGTTTCCGGCCGGCGACACCATCGCCGTGCTCCATCGCTGGAAGAAGAAGAGATTCGTAAACAGGCCGATCAACTTCAAGAGCGCCCAGGCGATACCGGCGCTGACCAACCCGATTCCTATTGCCAGTCCCGAAATGGTGATGGCGCGCGGCGTCGTTGTGAAATCTCCAAGCTTTTCAGATCGATTCATTCGTTCCTCACTAATAGCTCTTGCAGTGCCCGGACAAGATCGGGGCCAGAGGTTTGCAGTTCCGCACGATGCACTCTCGCCAAGTGCCGCAGTTTGGTTTCGCCTTCCCTGGTCAGGTGAATGGCTACCTGTCGCCGATCGCCATGGCTGGCGCGACTGCGCTTGATCAAATGGCGCTCCTCCAACCGGTCAAGCAAGCCAACGGCGCTGTGATGGCGAATCAGGAGATGACTTGCCAGACGGCCAACCGTCGGTCCGTCATCGTCGGCGAGGGCCTTGATGGCCAGCAGCATTTGGTGCTGGTGCGGTTCCAGTCCCTCGGTGCGAGCGGCCTCTTCACTGAAGTGCAGGAATTTCCGAATCTGGTAGCGGAAATCGCTGAGGGCTCGATAATCTACCGTGGGAGAGGTCCTCCATATAAATATCGTATCACGATATTATCGTGCCACGATGAGCTTGGTGGCGGAATCGGCACAGCCGATGACCGAGCCTTATCCCCAGAGCTGACGCTTGCCGACCTTGCGGGCGATGCCTCTCATGATGCGTTCGGTGTAATCGCCGAAAGGGTTGTCGGTGGTGAGATAGGTCCACGTGGCGCCGCGCTGCGAGGGGTCGATGCCCTTGGCGCGCGCTTCCTCAAGACGCTCGGCGATCTCCTGGTCGATGCGCTCTTCGAGTTCGCGGTAAATCTCGTCCACTTTGGTGAGGAACGAATACAGCGGGTCGTGACCGGTGTAGGAATGCCAGTGGATGCCGGAGCGCAGATCGGACACGGTCTCCAGGTAAGCCGACCAAAGATCGTCGATGGCGCGCAGTGAGACAAGGCGGTCGAACTCCGGCTCCGGCGAATGCAGGATCACATCGCGGCGCTGCTGGATGCGCTGGCGCTGGCCTTCAATCACGGATTCGTATTTATCGAGGAACAGGCGCGTCTCGAGGTTCTGGCCTTCGGTGCGGCGTTGGATGGTCTCAGCGCCCGGGAAGGTCGGATCGTCATGCCGGTGAAGCGGACAATCAGATCGTCCTGCATGCGAGATGAAGAAGCGCGAGCGGCCGGGGTCGCCCTGGCGGCCGGCGCGGCCACGCAGTTGATTATCGATGCGGCGGCTTTCATGACGGTTCATGCCGATCACGTAGAGCCCGCCGAGTTCGGCAACGCCAGGGCCGAGTTGGATATCGACGCCGCGGCCGGCCATGTTGGTCGAGATGGTGACCGCGCCCCGCTCGCCGGCGCGGGCGACGATGCCGGCTTCCTCCTCTTCGTTGCGCGCGTTTAAGACCGCGTGCGGAATGTCAGGGAGCCGCGAACTGAGACGCTCCGATTCTTCGACGCTCGCCGTGCCCACCAGCACGGGCTGGCCGATGGCGTGCGCGCCGCGAATCTCTTCGAGGACGGCCTGCTCCTTGGCCGCACTTTGTGGGAAATACCACGTCGGGCTCGTCGACGCGGATCACGGGCCGGTTGGTGCGGGATGACCTCGACATCCATGCTGTAGCACTTGACGGAACTCCTCGGCTTGCGTGGCCGCGGTGCCGGTCATGCCGCAGATCTTGGGATAGAGCGCCACCAGGTTTTGCAGGGTGATGGAGGCGAGCACGCGGCCCTGTTTGCGGAACGGCAGGTGTCCTCTTTGGCTTCGATGCGCGGTGTGCAGCCCGGCTGGCCAGCGGCGATCCTGTGCGATGCGGCCTTTGAACTGATCCACCGATTCGATGGCGGCATTCTTCACCACGTAATCGACATCGCGGCGCAGCAGGGCGTGGGCGTGGATGGCGTTGTGGACGGCGGTGTAGATCGCGAGATTTTGCTCAGCGTAGATGTTGCCGCATGTGAAAATGCTGTTCCGCCAGGTGGGCGCCGGCGTCGGTGAGAGCGATGTTGCGGCCGAATTCGTCAAGCGTGAAATCCAGCCCGCGGCGGAAGCGCCGCACCAGCGGATCGGCGCGGCGCGCGATGGCCTCTTCGTCTTCTTCGCCGCCGGCCAGCACGAGCGGTATGCGGGCTTCGTCGATGAGAATGGAATCGGCCTCGTCGATGACGGCGGCATGGAACGGGCGGTGAACCTGATCTTCGAGCCGCAGCGCAGATCTGTCGCGCAGATAGTCGAAACCGATTTCGTTGGCGGTGGCGTAGGTGATATCGCAGGCGTAGGCGCGGCGGCGGTCTTCCGGGCTGCATCGATCTGCTGAATGCAGCCGACCGAGAGGCCGAGCAACTGGTAGATGCCACCCATCCATTGGGCGTCGCGGCGCGCCAGGTAATCGTTGACGGTCATCACGTGGACGCCGCCGCCCTCGCGCGCGTACCAGGCGACGGCCGGCGTGCAGGCGAGGGTCTTCCCTTCCCCGGTCTGCATTTCGGCGATGCGCCCGCGCGCGAGCGCGAGCGCGCCGCGCAGTTGCACGTCGAACATTTCAAGGCCAAGCGCGCGCGCGGCGATTACGGCGACGATGGCGACGCTCTCTTGCAAGTCTCGCGTTGCGTGAAAGGCGTCGCGGAGAGCGTCCGCGGTCGAGTCAGCCAGTTCCGCGCGGCGCCGGTTGATGTGCGCAATCTCGCGGGCGGTCATTCCGGCCCCGAAGAGATTGCTTAGCAGGCCCATAACGGGATGACGATTAAGGGCGGCCGGAGTTGCAGTAATCGAACAAGATCTGCCACTCGGCACGCTGGGTTTCGAGCGCACGGCGTTCGTTGTCACTGCCTGGGCGTTGGCGCGATTGCTCGCAATAATCGATAAATGCCCGCGGGTTCCATCGCGGGCCGAAATCGACGCCGATGGCCGCGGCCCGTTCGCGAAGCGCGGGGAAAATCGGGTGAGGCCCCACCTGGCCGAACCAGTAGCCGGCATTGCCCGCATCGGGCTCCTGGCGGTGTACGATGGCGTGCCAGTAGCTGCCTTCGGCCGTCGCGATGTCTTGCGCAGTTTCGTGCGCTTCGTCCCAAAAAGAGAAGTACAGGTAGAGGCCGGCCCGTACGACCGGCGGCACGGCGAGGCCTTCGATTTGTGCGCGCGCCTCCGGGTGATCGGGGGCCGCGCGGACCAGCGGCATCAATCGCTCCCCGTTGCCATCGAGCGCGAGAATGGCAGCGATTTCGGGCCCGTAGGCGGCGGGATCGAACGGCATGGTTCAATTATCGCGCCGCGGAGCGTGTTGCCGTCACCCGTCAGTTATCGAGGAGTTCTGACGCACCCCAGACGACAGGCGTGCCTCCAGCACTTCGGAAGGGTGTTGGGAAATGCAGGGGGCGCCGCAGTGGCGCCCCATTGTAAATGGAACTGGATGGTTCTGCCACTTCCGTTATCGGGGCGGCCTTGTGACACCGGGTTGGCTCTGGTTGAACAGAGCCGGCAGAACAGGCGTGCCCTCCATTTGGACCGCATCCAGGGAATTAGGATCGAGGCCCAGAAGCTGGAGAATCGTAGGCGCGACTTGCATCGTCTCGACCCAGCTAGTTACAGTGCTGGGCTGGAGGCTCGGGTTCGACACCAGCAACATCACGTTAGTGTCATCAAAGGCGAAGCCGCCGTGCTCCTCCTGTTTTTTCGAGCTCCCGGTGTAGATCACGCCGATGTTCGGCGCGACGATGATATCGGGCGTGCGGGGGTCCCCACCAGGCAACAAGGCACAGCAAGGACCGTTTACTGTGGGCACGCCAGGTGCGTTAAACATCGTCTCAAGCGAGGCCAGATAGAAAATCTGGCCGATGCCCGCGGCTTTGGCGTTGCTTTCCAGGAAATTTACCGCAGCCATTGTATTCGTGGCGGTCGTGTTCCCAGGCGAGAGCCACAATTGGGAAATGTCATCCTCGGTCGGGCCAGGACCCGCAATTTGCACTGGCGGGATGAGACCCTCCGCTTCGAGGAGATTGGCCGGCGACGTACCGTTGGTTCCGGAGGGGCCGGGAATCGGGAAGAAGCGATTGGGATCGATCGGGGATTGTCCGTGCTTGGCGGTGATGATGATGGTGGTCGTCTGCAGAAGGCCTAAGTTATTGAGAGAATGCACCATCTGACCGATCGCAGCATCAACGAACGTGATTTCACTCGCTAATTTGGGCGTTGGATCTCCCGCGGCGTCGGTGTAGCCGCCCTTGACTCCGTTTTCGATCAGCTTCTGACCGACGCTGACGGCCTGAAAGTTCATGCCGAATAGGGCAGGCACCGGAGCCCTGTTATTACCCAAGTGCGTCTTGCCGGAGATCCAGTTCAATACCGCATTGACTTTCAGTTGGTCGTAACATTGGATGGCCTGAAAATCGGTCGTCCAATCGTTCCCTGGAACCGTGGCGCTCCCGCTCGCTTGGATGGTGGAGCAGTCGAAGTTCGTGCCGGCGGTGGTCACCCCTGGCAAGGGGATCTGATTGGAATTAACTTCCGGCGAATAGTAGTCGTCGACGTTGCTGGGAGTGCCGGTTCCGGTGGGGCCGGAAACCGCGGCATAAACGGCGTGCTTATCCGACCAGGCGGTGTAGCCGCCAGCCGCGTGAATTACGCCGTAAATCGTGTTGGTACGAATGAAGTTCCAGGGATAAACCGAAGCGCAGGCGAAAGGCTTGGAGAACGGATCGCGCTCTAGCCTGGTAGGATCGATGGAGAGTACACCGCCGTCGATGACCGATGTGTAGGGGCCGCCTCCGTTCAGCAGCAACTGATTGATTTCGACGCCTTCCTCGTATTCGGTCTGTGTCCCGTTGTTTACTCCCGGGGTGCAGGCTCCGCCGGCCAGCCCATTGCCTGTCGTATTTTGCGGCGGCGCCAGGACGCGATCCCAAGCGACATCGTAGAATGCCCCCACAGACTTCGGCGTTCCTCCGGTGACCAGAGCCGTCAGTCCGGGAAACGAATCAGAAGGGCGCGACGTGGATGTTCGGGTGTAATTTACTCCCGTGCTGCCTAAAGCGGCCAGATTGGGGCAAGTCTTGGCTTTGACGCAGTTCTCGTAGTCAACCGCGTGCATTCCATCGATGCTGATTAACAGGACATGATCCCTCAGATTCTGGGCATGCGCCATCGAGGACAGCATGACGGCGAGTGACAGAAGAAGTGTTTGTGTGTAGCGTGCGTTCAACATTTATCCTCCGCGCGGAGTGTAGCGGCTCAAGATTGCAGTGGGATGAAATCGAAGTGAGGGTTAAGTTGCAACGCTCAGCAAGTGTGCCAACAGTCGTGGTTTATATCACACTGGAGCCAGATTCATCCATGTCTAGCAGGATCTGTTTTGGCAAAGCCGGGAAACAGAGTTTGTCATTCAACTGGTACGTGATTGAAATCCTAACGTAACCCGCGTGTGATTAACTCTGGTCGAGATGACTAAAACCTCCATCCGCTCTGTCAACTCCGTAGCCAAGCTGCTGTTGGCGACGGTATGTGCAATTCCCGGCTACGCGCAAATCACTCCGGGAAACATCCTGGTTTCACGTTCGGTTTATTCGGGTACCGCCAGCACCGTAACGGTCGGCCAACAACTGCCGCCGATTTGTGGGACCGCTGCCTCGTGTCCTGGGAAGGCAATAAGTAATGGCGAATTCCCCAATCTCAACGACTCCAGCAACGTCTGGAACAACGACAGCGTGGACGGAAGTTTCGGAGTCACGTCGCCCATCTTCATTGACCAGCTAACGCCAGCCGGCGCACTGATCAATTCAATTACGGTACCCCCATCGCAGATCGTGACCAGTTTCTCCTCCAAGTCGGAACTGGGCCTGAGTCTATCGACCGACTATTCGGCGATTACGTTCATGGGCTATCTCGCCGGAGGCGCTAACGTGCTCGATGTGTCCAACGCCAATACAACCGGCGTCGTGGATCCCACGAATCCAGTAGGGACGATCGCGGATCGCGCCGTCGCGCGGCTGAGCCCGAACGGCGCCATTACAACGACCGATACCTGGGCATACAGCGGCAACAACGGACGCAACGCGATTCTGGCAAACGGGATCTACTACGCGGCTGGCAACGATAACAATGGCAGCCAGCCAACGACCATGCCGTTCACTCCGGTCCTGCAGGAACTGATCGCTTCCACGGGCATCCAGATCGTGAACCCGAACGGTCCGGTCGGAAACTACCTACAGGCCGGAACTTTTTCGGTCACGCAGTACGGCTACCCAGCCGACAAGCCCGGCAAGGACACGAACTTCCGCGGCCTCACCATCTTCAACAACACGCTGTACACTACCAAAGGCAGTGGAAGCAATGGGATCAACACCGTTTACCAGGTGGGCGCCACGGGAACCCTGCCCACCGCGGTGACTGCGCCCCAGGTTATGACGATACTTCCCGGTTTCCCGACGGTCCTGGCGAAAACCGCCGGGATCAACAACGATTATCCGTTCGGCATCTGCTTCGCCGATGCCAACACGCTCTACGTCGGTGACGAAGGCGACGGCGTGCTCGCCGACGCCGGTGTCAGTACCCTGGCCGGATTGCAGAAATGGATTTTGACAAACGGGACGTGGTCGATGGCATATGTGATGCAGAACGGACTGCATCTGGGACAGCAGTACAGCGTCGCCAACTATCCTCCTTCACTCAACCCTGCCACGGCCGGACTGCGCAACATCACCTGCCGGCTGAACTCCGACGGCACCGTGACCGTCTACGCGCTCACGTCGACAGTGAGTACGAACGGCGATCAGGGAGCGGACCCGAACAAGCTCGTCGTGATCAACGACGTTCTCGCCAACACGAGCGCCGCAGTGGGCTCCAGCGAGCAGTTCACTACAATCGAAACGGCAGCCTACGGGCAGGTGTTGCGCGGCGTTTCGTTCACGCCGATAGCGGCTCCTCTGGGCGCGCTCAGTCTTTATAACGATCAAATTGTCGGGCTGGGGCAAAGCGCGCAGTTGCCCATCGTGCTATCCTCGCCAGCTCCGGCCGGCGGACTTGCGCTGACCCTTTCGAGCAGCGATCCGACGACCGTAACCGTGAATCCTCCGGTGATTTACATTCCCGCGGGAGCGACAACGCCGCGGAACGCTCAGCCGGTCGTGACTGGTATCAACCTGGGCGCGGCAACAATCACCACAGCGGGGATGTATTTCACGACGGTGAGCAGTCAGGTTCAGGTGACGGGGAGCCTGAGCTTCGCGCGCCGGGGCACTATATTCAACGGGACCACGGTAAACTTCGCGCTGAGTCTTTCGGGACCAGCGCCCGCGGGTGGCCTGACGGTGAATCTGACGTCAGCCAACTCAGGGATCGCTACGGTCCCCCCCAGCGTGACTTTCCCAACAAACGCAACAAGCGTAAACGTCCCGGTTACGGGAACAGGGACCGGAACGACCACGATTACCGCTGGCAACGGCTCTGCGTCGCTGTCGAATGCCACGGTCAGCGTGATCGTCGAGTAGTTTTCAGACGGAGGCGGGTGGCCATGATCAACGCGACCACCTTGCCGTCAGGGAGACCGTCGCGCGCGACAGAACCGATTTCTTAAGGGTGGCATTTTGCAACTGGTCGCGGGTTCATGGGGAACATCGGAACGCGCAACCATGCCGAGGGATAGCCGGGTGGGCTCATCGAGACGGTGGAATCGAAAAGAGTCCTCCTGGATCGAAAACCCCCGCGACGTCTACAATGTTGCATGCCTGTATTCGATGTAGTCGGCGTCGGCCTCAACGCCACCGATACGCTGCTCCTCGTTCCGCACTTCCCCGCCTACGCCGGCAAGGCGCCATTCACCCGTGAGATCCTGAGCCCCGGCGGACAGGTGGCCAGCGCCATGGTGGCTTGCGCGCGCCTGGGCCTGCGCGCCAAATACATCGGCGCGATGGGCGACGACGAGCGCGGCCGCATCCAGATGGAAAGCCTGCGCGGCTCCGGCATCGATCTCGACCACGTGCAGCTTCGGCCCAACTGCGCGAATCAATCGGCCTACATCATCATCGACCAATCCACCGGCGAGCGCACCGTCTTCTGGACGGCGCGACGACTGCCTGCGCATCGACTCCGGAACAGATCGCTCCGGAACAGATCGCCTGCGCGCGCCTGCTGCACATCGATGGGCACGATACGCGCGCCGTGGCGCACGCGGCCCGCATCGCGCGCGAGCGAACGGCATCCCGGTCACGGTGGATGTCGATACCATCTACGCGGGCTTCGACCACGTGCTGCCGAATGTCGATTATCTGATCGCCAGCTCCGAATTTCCCGGCCGCTGGACTGGCGAGCAGCGACCCGTTCCGGGCGCTCGAAACTCTGCAGAACGAGTACGGCATGCGCGTCGCCGCCATGACGCTGGGCGCGCACGGCGCGCTGGCGCGGATGGACGGGCAGATTCATTTATTCGCCGGCATTTGTGGTGAATTGCGTCGACACCACCGGCGCGGGAGACGTGTTTCACGGGGCGTTCTGCTATGCTGTTTTGCAGGAAATGCCGATGCGCGAAGCGCTCGAATTCTCCAACGCCATGGCCGCTCTGAACTGCACGGCGCTCGGCGCGCGCGGCGGCATCAGCGGGCTGGAAGAGATTCGAGCGCTGATGGCGCGCGCGGAACGGCGGCCGCGACCCGGCCTTCGCGCGCTTATCGATAAACCCGCTAAATGTTCCCTTTACGCGATACCCAGCCGAGCTACTCGAAGCCTGTGGTCACGATCGTTGATCATCGCGGTGAATCTACTGGTGTTTCTGTTCGAAGCTTCGCTCGACCCCTACACGCTGAACGCCTTCATCGCACAGTACGGGCTTGGTCCCGGTCCAGTTTCATCTTTCGGCCATCTTCACCTCGATGTTCCTGCACGGCGGCTGGATGCACGTGCTGGGCAACATGTGGTTCCTGTGGATCTTCGGCGACAACATCGAAGACATTCTGGGCCACGAGAAGTATCTGGTGTTTTACCTGATGTGCGGGGTGGCGGCGGCGCTGACGCAGATGTTTCTCAACGTCGATTCGCGCGTTCCCATGGTGGGCGCCAGCGGCGCCATCGCGGGCGTGATGGGCGCGTACCTGGTGAAGTTTCCGCGCTCGCGCATCGAGACGCTGGTCTTCATTCATCTTCATCTTTTTCATCGACGTGCCGGCGTGGCTCATGCTGATCTACTGGTTCGCGGTGCAGTTCTTCAGCGGCGTCGGCAGCATCGGCGAATCGACGGCCATCGCAAGGCGGCACGGCGTTCTTCGCGCACATCGGCGGCTTCGTGACCGGAATCTTCTGATCAACATTCATGGGCACGCGCCAGCGCTACGTCGCGGCGACGGGATCTCTACTGGATGAGCCTCGACGTCCTAGCCATCGCGGCGCATCCCGACGATGTGGAACAGACCTGCGGCGGCACGCTGATGCGCATGGCCGAGCGCGGCTATCGCACCGGCGTGCTCGATCTCACGGCCGGCGACATGGGCACGCGCGGCACGCCGGAGCAACGCGTGGAAGAATCGCGAAGCCGCGGCGCAAAGTGATGGGCCTCGCATGGCGCGGCAATCTGCACTTCCCCGATGCGCGCCTGGAAAACACCATCAGCCGCGCGCATGACGCTGGCGGTGAAGATCCGCGAACTGCAGCCGCGCACGGTGATTCTGCCCTATTGGGAGGCGCGCCATCCCGACCATTACCGCGCCAGCGAATTGGGCTTCGAAGCCTGCTTCCTGGCGGGCTTGAAGAAGCTCGACCAATATTCCGAGCCGCACCGCCCGTTCAAGATTCTCTATGCCAGCCTCTATGCCGACGTGAAGCCTTCCTTCGTCGTGGATATCAGCGCCGAGTTCGAACGGCGCATGGAGGCGCTCTTCTGCTACGCCTCGCAATACGGCGAGACAGCCGAGGGCGGCGCGCTGTTTCCCGACGAGCAGGAAATCCGCGAACGGCTGGGCGCCATCGCGCGCTTCTACGGCAACCTGATCGGCGTGAAATACGGCGAGCCGTTCGTGGTGAAAGAGGCCATGCAGATCGACGATATTGTGGCGATGCCGGTGCGATCGATTTAGGGCTACTTATCCGGCGGTTCATTTTCCAGTTCCCCTCGTCCTACTCCCCCCTTGGTGTATCTTGTAATCCGTGGCGTACAACGCATTCATATCCTATAGCCATACCGCCGATGGGACGCTTGCGCCGGCACTTCAATCGGCCTTGCACCGCTTTGCCAAACCCTGGTACAAGCTTCGCGCGCTGCACATCTTCAGAGATCAAACTAACCTTGCGGTAAATCCAGCCCTATGGTCAAGTATTCGCGACGCTCTCGATCAATCGCAATTCTTCATTCTGCTTGCTTCGCCCGAGGCTGCCGCCTCGCCGTGGGTCGGGAAGGAGGCCGAATATTGGATCGCGAATAACGGACTCTCGAAATTCCTGATCGTTCTGACCGGCGGCGATCTCCAGTGGGATCGCGCTACCAATTCCTTCGCGCCCGATCACACGAACGCTCTTCCGCCCAACCTGCTGCACTCGTTTCCCGAGGAGCCTCTCTATCTCGATCTGCGATGGGCGCGCGGCGCCCGCCTCCGGATGCGCGAGCCGCGCTTCCACGAAGCCGTTCTCCAACTCGCCTCCACCCTGCGCCATCGGTCGAAGGACGAGCTCGATAGCGCAGATATCCGGTTCCAGCGGCATACCCGTTGGCTTGCCGCGGGCGCGTCTCTCGCCATTCTTCTCGCTGTGCTGACGGCGCTACGCCAAACCGGCGTGAGCCAACAGGCACGGCTGAAAAACCTCGGCGATGCCCTGGCGGCCCGATCCGGCAAAGTACTGGCCGATAGTCCAGATAAGGCGCGCGAGGCCGCGCTTTTGGCGATCGAATCGGACCGTCTCAACCCGTCCTTCGAATCGAATCAGGCGCTGCGAACAGCGGTCGCCCTCTTGCCCGCCGGCGCTCAGTTCTACCCGCCGGAAGACCCGACCCAGAAGAGCGGGTCCGCGACCTGGCGTTCTCGCCGGACGGAGCCAAACTCGCCGTAGCGCGCGACAACGGGTCCATTCAACTCATAGATGTAGCCGGCCACAAAGCACTCGGATATTTCGTTCCCGATGAGCAGCCCGCGGCAAAGATTGAAATTCCTGTCGACTCGCCAAGCGCCTCGCCGGACAACAATTACGCGGTTTCCGTGGCCTTCAATTCCACCGGCTCGCTGCTTGCGTCGGGCTCCAAAGACGGGCTCACTCATATCTATGGCTTGACCGCCGAGCGCGAATTGCTGCGCATAAGCCACGGCGCGCCGGTTTCCCAAATCGCGTTCCGCCCCAAAACGAACCAGCTTGTAACCGCGACGGAAGACGGTCATGTGCGCATTTTCGACGCGGACGGAGCAAAGCTTTTGGCCGATTTCCAATGTCCTGGCAAAGTAAGCGCCGCTTCCTTCAGTCCCTCCGGCGAGGTCCTGGCGGCGCTGTCCGAAGGAACGGTTTCTCTCTTCGATCCCGATCACCGCAGGCTTCTTCGTACCATGCCGGCCGGCGAGGCTCCGTTCAACCTGGCATTCAGTAAGGACGGCAGCCGCCTTGCCGCCGCCGCCGGGGATTTCGCGTTTGTCTGGGACGTAGATAGCGGACGGCAACTCCTGAAAGCCACGCACGCTGCTTCGTCCGAGACGCTTATTACGGGGCGATGGATCGTCGACGCAGCCATCAGCCCAGATGGCAAGTTCCTTGCTTATGCGGCGAAGGGCGACAAACTAGCCCGCGTTTGGAACGTGGAGACCGCGCGCCAGATTCTGGAGCTCAGACACGACTCCTCGGTTGCCGCCGTCGCCTTCAATGCAGATGGCACGAGACTTGGAACGGGCTCATACGACGGAACCGCCCGCGTCTGGGAGCTCCCTTCCGGAAGGGAGATCGATCGTATCTCACACGGGGGCGGTTCCGAGGTGGTAGTCTTCAGCCCCGGCGGCGTCCGCTTCGCCGCTAGCGGAATGGACGGATCGGTATCGGTCTCCGAGCCGCGCCGCGCCGATCGCCCCGCCTCCTTCGATCTCCCCGGCGAAAGCCGCAGCGTTGCCTTCAGCCCGGATGGCCGTCGTTTCGCGATCGGTACGAGGTCGGTACACTATTCACCCCTCGTGAAAATCGTCGAGACCGGCGGCAAGATTCTGCGGGAGATCGAATTCCACGGCGCTCCTTCCATCGACAAGCTCTTCTTCCTCAACCCGAATGAGGTCCTTGCTCAATGGAGCGAGAGGCTGTTTCTCATTGACATTGAACGGTCCTCTGTAACTCTCTTGCCCGACTTGCCTGATACTCACGGAGAAAAACGAATCGACTTATGGAGTAACGCGCTTGCGATCCAGCAGGATGGCGTCAGCCGGCTATATACCTTACCGGGTCTTCAGCAGATCTCATCGCTCGAGGGACCTTCTTCCGAATCTCCGGAAGGACCTCGTTCCACTCTGCTCCGCCCCGCGGACCACGGCAAGCTGCTGGCCTTCGAGACGGACAACCCGCCTCGTGAGTTCTTTATCGATATCTGGAGCGTCGCCGCCAAGGCGCGTGTCAGCCGTGTGAAATTGCCCGCTGACTTGAATCATATGGCGCTCAATCCATCGGGCACAATTCTATTCACCACTCAAGGCGAAAACGTGCAGGGCTGGGACTTGCCATCGGCCAAGCGTCGCTTCGCGATAAGAGCCAGCGATGACATAAACCTGATCATTCCCAACCCCACTTCCACCTCATTCGCCACCACCACGCATGGACAACTCACCATTTGGGATTCCGCGAGCGGAGCTCGCTTGTCGCAACTCACCGATCCGGATTACGTCGCCGCCGCCGCGTTTAGTCCCGACGGCCGCTATCTGCTCGTTGGATACCAGGAGCACTCCGCCGCGCTTTGGCTCTGGCGAACGGCCGACCTGCGCGACCAAGCCTGCGCCCGCATCGCTAACAGTTTTTCCCGCGAGGAATGGGCGCGCTGGATTCCAGAGCAACCGTATCGCGTGACTTGTCCCAATTCGCCGGCGGCCAAGTAAAAGTTTCAAAACTCAAATCTATCGACGTCACGGCAACAAGCTCATTTCTGTACCGATGCCTGATTGAGGCTTCGGCGTTCTTTCGGAGACAGCGATCTCAGCGGAACCCCGTGGCCAGTGAACGATATCTTCGCCGTCTCGACCAGGTAAGTTGAATAACCTTCCTTGCGCGGACAGGCGGAGGGTGTTACATAAAAGTAGATCTAGACCGATGATGAGAACGGAATTGCTGCTATTCAACGGCGCTGTCGGGCGGGATCCAGCCATCGACGCGTGGATGAAAGATCATGCGGGTGAATTGGGAACCATGGCGCGTCAGTGGTTTGAGGCGATGCGAAAGTGCGGAGACGAAGTCCGCGAGCTTTTGCATGACGGCTGTCCGGTGGCATGTCTGGGAGATGCGCCATTCGGCTACGTGAACGTATTCACCGCGCACGTAAACGTGGGGTTCTTTCACGGGGCGGCGCTGCCGGATCCGGCCCGCTTGTTGCAAGGCGCCGGCAAGTTTATGCGGCACGTGAAGCTAAGGCCGGGAACGGCGATAAATGCCGAGGCGCTAAGCAGGCTCATCGATGTGGCGTACTCGGATATAAAGGCACGCGTCGAAAATGGCTAGCGCGAGTCCTTGAATGCCGGCGCCGCCCTCCATCAATTGGCCGACGGCTTTTCTACGTGGTCGATTGAGTAGACTTCGACTGGGGCTTTCTCCGACTCCAACTTCAAGCCGAGTTGCTGCCGGAGCGCGGTAGGGAGCGACGAGCCGTCCATGGGCGCAGCCAAGTCGCCACCAGTGCCTTTTCGTTCTCCGCCCATGCCTTCGGGGACGAACTCCAAAGTGAAATCCCAAAATCCCGATAAGCCTGTCTTATCCACGACAGGGCGGCTCTCTCGTTGCGCGATCCACCAACTCAGGTAATACATCGGACATCTGGCGCCTTTGAATTTCGGTATTGACCCCGGCATCGACGTGATAGGAATGTCCCACTCGTATGAGCTGTCGTTCGGCTTCATTTTCGGCCCGGCCTTGTCCACCGTAAGGACAAGAGCGGAGAGAGTGCGCGTTTCAAGATGAAATTGCAGTTTGAAGCGATCCGCTAGCAACGTCTGAAACAAGACTGCCACCTCGGAGCGGGTCACGGGCCGATCGGTCTTCGCCTCGAAATCGTAGAGTTCGGTATCCATCCAGCCCGGGCCGCCGATGATCTGGCTATCAATGATCTTGTAAGCGTACTTAATGATTAGCCGGAGCGGAATGCATCTGCCGACGAAGGTCTGGCCACCGGGCTGACCTTTCATGTAGCAGTCGCCGCGCGTGGTTGGATCGCTGGGTTTAATCGCGACGATCTCGAAGGTAGCCGGCGGAGGCGTTATCGCTTGGCTGGCGTTCATTGATGCGACCGCGGTCCATCCGAGGAGCGTCCACACTAAGGCGGCGCCTGCTGGCATGATGGCCTCCATGCTCTCAACCTGGTTTCTTTCTGTCAACCCCACGCCGCGCAATGGATAAGGCCGCTCATGCCAAGGTGGGATAAGTGTTCCTGGTCTGTTCGTGCGCCTATTGAGTGATAGAGATCGAGAGCCCATTCTGGCTGCTCGCGCCGTGAATCTGAAGAACCACGCCTACCTGCGGTGGAAACGTGAAGTTCGACAGGTTTGGATTGGACGCGGCCATCGTCGCCGGATTTGGCACTATCACAGTCAGTTGGTACACCGCGCCGGGAAGCCCGGAAACCGGACCCATCACCGCCGCGAGACCATCGCAGTGGAATCCGTCGATGCTATAGGTCCGCCGGGTATTGAGTCACGGCATAGCCGTTAGTAAACGACACTGGACCCACCCCAGTCGCATAGATCGTGATCTTATCGCCCGGCGCGGCAGGGCTGGATGGGGAATTGAGCGAGCCGTCTTTGTTGAGAATGTAGCCCTGCCCCACGCCGCTGCCATCCACGGAGAACAATCCTGGCGAAGCCGTCGCCACGTTCATTAGCACTTGGTTCGACGCGGCGCCGCCGGATTGCACCTGCACCGTGGCTGGCCCGCTCGCCAGGTTCGATGGAACCGCAGCGGCGATCATGTTCGGCGCCACCGAAATCGGCGAGATCGCCGCGCCATTCAACAAGAGCACCGCATCGCCGCCGAACCCGGCCCCGCGAACCACAATTGTTTCGGCCGCTGAAATTGGATTGTCCAGTAGGCTGGCCACGTTCGCCACCGCATCGATTCGCAACGGCGGCAAGGCGCTGACCTGTATGCTGTTGGCCCAGACGGCGCCGTGATCCGTCGCACCGGCGAGCGAGATGCCGCCATTCGATCCGATCCCGATGCCGGCGACATAAAAGAAATCGCCATCTCCGAAATAGCTGGAAAAGAGGAGTGTGGCGAGATCGCCCGAGAGCGCCGCCGCGAATCCGGTTTCGAGCGAGCCGCCGAAACCCTCCTGCAACGGGGTGCGTGTGGGTAGAAGTCCGATCTTCGTTGCGCCGCCGATGTAGACGTTGCCCGATGCATCCAGAGCAAGCGCGTTGGCCTCGATGCTGCCATATTGACCGAAGTAAGTCGCGGCCAATGTGGTCCGGAGCGAAGCATCCATGATCATGATCCCGAGCGCGGGAGTGACTGCTTGAGCCGGCAGCGGAGGCTGGAGGCTGGCGTCCGCTTGAAATGTCCCCGCGGTCGGCTGAAATTGATTCGCACCCGTCCCGGCCTCACCGGCAAGATAGACCCTGCCGTCCGGAGCGACGGTCATCGCCGTCGCACTCACTACGGGGCTGATGGATGCGAGTAACTTAGAGCCGGTTGCGTCGATGTGATAGACGCCAGTAGGGCTTCCGAGATAGGCGCTGCCGTCCGGCCCGGCTGCGATCGCGTTCCCAATGGCGTGGGCAACGCCGAGGTAGGTGGCGTAGATCAGCTTTGAACCCGTAGGATCGAACTTGGCCGCAAATGCATCGGTTATCGGAACTATGAAATCCAGACCCGGATAAGGCTGACAAGCGCACTTGGATTGGTACGCCCCGGCTGTGATGGGGATCCGCCGCCGTACGTGACTCCCGTGAGGTACACGGCGCCGGCGGCATCCACCGCGATGCCCTGCGGATCAATTGGTGCGAAGCTGGAGGTCAAATAAGTTGAATAAGCAAGCGACCCATCCGGATTCAGTTTGAACAGAAAGATGGCGCCTTCATACGCGGAACCTGGAACCAGGGGGCTTGGCTCTGGGCCCGGAGGCATTGAGGGCGACCAACTGCCAGGCGTGGTCGGAAAGTCCAACGAAGCCGTTGTGCCCGTCACGTAAATATTGCCGGCTGGATCGACGGCCACGGCCCGAGTGATATCGTCCGCGCTGCCGCCATAGTAGGTCGAGTACAGGATGTTGCCGGAGGGATCTAACTTGGTCACAAAAACATCGTAGGAACCCGGCGACGCGGAGTGATTCTGCACGGCATTCTTTACCGGGAAATTCAACGATTTTGTACTGCCCGAGACGTATGTATTCCCCTGCGCGTCCGTTCCGAGCCCGGCAAAGGGGTAGGCGAGCCCTGAATTGTCGACTTCTTGGATCCAGCGGAACGCCGGCTGGGTTTGCGCCGTAGCCGTCAATGGCAGGAACAAGGCGACGGTTAAAATCGTCACCAGGAGTGTGTCACGGTTCCCCAGTGGCTTGATTCGACGCAGGTCCAAACGATTGATGGGCATGGATTACATTTCCCGTTCGAAAGGAAAGGAGCAAGCGGGAAGCCGTTTCAATCTGCAATCGTTGTGAGGCTCCGCTAGGCTTGCGGAGGGCTTATTTTGCTTTGCCAAAAGCGGTAGGTTGGATCGCGTGACAGCCAACAAGACGCTGCCAACGAAATGGAGCATCTATAACGTGAGCGCGAACAGCGACGAGGCGTTGCGCACTACACTCCAAAACTAAATGCGAAGTCGGAATGAACGGCGCGCCGACTTCGGGCAGCGTCTACCAAACTGTTGAGCCTCGCGTTTTATGGCGAGGCTGCCCACGATTTTGTGGTGGATTGCAAGCGTTTTGTGCGCTTGCGGAGCGCCGGGCGGCAGCCCGGAAGGGCTGCCCCACATCTTCTGATCCTCAGGCTGCGCGGCATCCTACAATCGTTTTGATGGCTCCTCTCACTCTTGCGCAAGGCGCCGCAGCGTTCGGCGCAGCCTTTCTCGCCGGCGCGATCAACTCCGTGGCTGGCGGTGGAACGCTGGTCTCCTTCCCGACCCTCATCTGGCTGGGGCTCGATTCGGTCACGGCTAACGCCACCAGCACTGTTGCCATCTGGCCGGGCACGCTGGGCGGCATCTTGGGATATCGCCGCGAGATTCGCGCGGCGGAACCGAGTCATCTGGCGTTGCTCGCGCCGAGTCTCATCGGTGGAATCGCGGGGGCGATTCTGTTGCGTATGACGCCATCCTCGGTATTCGACCGTGTGGTGCCTTTCCTGATTCTCTTCGCAACAGTGCTCTTCATGGCGCAGGCGCGCGTGCAGCGAATGTTGGGGACTGCCAAGGTGGAAGGGCATCGCACAGGAAAGTGGCTTGTGGGAGCTATGTTCTTCCAACTTGCAGTGGGCCTCTACGGCGGATATTTCGGCGCGGGGATCGGTATTCTGATGCTGGCCGCGCTCAGCATCCTCGGATTGAAAGATATTCATGAGATGAACGCGCTTAAAGTCGTGCTGGCCGGCGCCATTAATGGAATCGCAGCGCTGTACTTCGTGTTCGCGCACATGGTCTATTGGCCGTATGTGCTGATCATGGTCGCCGGAGCGCTGGCGGGCGGCTACGGCGGCGCAGGCGCGGCACGCAAAGCGGGGGCGCCGGTTGTGCGAAAGACCGTGATTTTCATCGGACTCGGCATGGCGGTGTATCTGTTTGTCAGGCACTGACGTGGTATTCATAGACATGCGCGCAGCCATTCTGTTTGCGTTGGCGGGGACACTGACCTACGGTCAGGATAAGCCGCCGCTGGAATTTGAGGTCGCATCCGTCAAGCCTTCCGTGCCGCCTCCGGGCGGCCGTGGAATGACTGTCGGCTCGCGCGGTGGCCCAGGCACCGCCGATCCCACCCAGATCACGTACTGGAACATGACGCTCAAGCTGCTGATCATGACCGCGTACAACATGAAGGGTTACCAGGTTACGGCGCCAGATTGGACGGACGAGGGCCAGCGTTTCAATATCGCGGCCAAGGTTCCCGCGGGCACAAGCAAGGACGACGCGCGCGTAATGCTACTGAACCTGCTGGCCGACCGTTTCCGGATGAAGGCGCATCTCGAAAAGAAGGAGATGCAGGCCTTTGCGCTCGTAGTGGCGAAGGGCGGCGTGAAGATGAAACCGTCCGTGGAGACGCCGTCGGACGCCGGCGCGCTTCCGCTTCCTCCCGGTCCGGCGAAGTTGGATAAGAACGGGTTCCCGATTGTTACCGGCAATGGAATGATTCTCGAAACGCAGAATGGACGGTCGCGCCTGGCGGCGAGACAGATGCCGATCGGCCAGATCTGCAACTTTCTCGGAATCCAGTTCGCGCGGCCCGTAATTGACCAAACCGGTCTGACGGGGAAGTACGACTACACTCTCGAATTCGCACCGGAAAACATGCGGCCTACGGATTCGGGCGCCTCGGCTGCAGCGAGCGATCCTGCACCGACGCTGCTCGTCGCCATTCAGGATCAGCTTGGTCTAAAGCTGGAGGCGAAGAAGCTGCCCGTGGATATTGTGATTGTGGATCACATCGAGAAGACCCCCACCGAAAACTAACGCGCCGGGTCTTAATCACATTCTCTTCACGGCGGTTTCTCATTTGCATATAGTTGCTCTTCATATAGAATGTCTCCATATGGACCTACTGCAAGGCACCCTCGATATGCTGGTGCTGCGCACGCTCCGCGCCGGCGCGCTTCACGGCTACGGAATCGCCAAAGCCATTCGCAGCGGCTCCAACGAGGCGCTCGATATCGAGTTCGGCTCGCTCTATCCCGCGCTCAAGCGCCTCGAAGCGAAAGGGTGGATCGCGTCCTCGTGGCAGACGTCCGAGCACAACCGCCGCGCCAAATTTTACAAGCTGACCGCGGCGGGCCGGAAGCAATTGGCGCGCGAACACTCCAAGTGGGCGGATTTCGTGAGCGCCGTTGGGCGAATCATGGGCCCAACGCCGGAGGTTAAGGGATGACGATGGGAACGTGGCTCAAATCTCTGTGGCCGGCGTGGCGCCGGCGGCAAGAGCGCGAGATGCGCGAGGAACTGGCATCGCTCGGCGAAATCGCGGGCGCCAAAGAGCTCGGCAACCTCACGCTGGCGATGGAGAATACCCGCGCAACCTGGGGTTGGACATGGCTCGGCGGCATTCTTGCCGACATCCGCTACTCGTTCCGCGCCCTGCGCGGCCAGCCCGCCTTTGTCGCGGTGGCCGTCCTTTCGCTCGCTCTGGCCATCGGCGCAAACAGCGCGGTCTTCAGCCTGGCCGACGCAATGCTGCTGCGGCCTCTGCCCGTGCCGAACCCGTCCGGCCTGTTCGATGTCAGTTTCACAACGCCGGACAATTCGTTTGAAGGCATGTCGTTCCCCAACTACCGCGATCTTCTTGAGAGCAGCCGCAGCTTCTCCGGCTTGGCCGCCTACCGTCTGCAGCAGGTCGCCGCCGCCAACAATGCCGCGGCGCCGGCGCGGGTCAGGCTGGCAATGCTGGTGAGCAACGATTTCTTCCACGTCACCGGAGTCGCGCCTTCGGCCGGACGCGCATTTCTTCCCAGCGAGGCGAACGCGCCGGTGGCGATGATCGGGTACGATTTCTGGCGGGAATACTCGGAAGAGCGGCCTGCTATCGGCAGCAGCCTGAGGCTCAACGGGATCGCCTTCACGATTGTCGGCATCCTCCCGGAGTCTTTCATTGGGCTTGACCGCTTCGTCCGCCCCACTATCTTCGTTCCGCTGGGGATGTCTCAGCGCCTGATGGCAGCGGCGTCGAACCCGCTGGACGATCGCGAGCGGCCCGAGCTGATCGTGAAAGGCCGCTTACGGGACGGATACACGCGGCAATCGGCACAGGCCGAACTTACGGCTCTGGGCGCAGACCTCGAGCGCGAGTATCCTAAGGCGAATCGCAACCGGCGCGCGGTGATGCAAACAGAGTTGGAGCGGCGGATCCAGCAATCCCCGCAACTGCTCGCGCTCATCAAGATGCTGGGGGGGCTGGTCGGGTTGGTACTGATCATCGCCTGCTCGAACCTGGCCAACCTGCTGCTTGCGCGAGGGCGCGCGCGCAGCCGCGAGATCGCCATCCGGCTCTCCATCGGAGCGGGTCGGCGGCGCGTGGTGCGTCAGTTGATGACGGAAAGTCTCATCGTAGCGGCGATGGGCGGCGTAGCAGGCGTGATCTTCGCCTATGGCGGAGTCTTACTGCTGCAAACGCTCAGCGTGCCCAGCGAACCGCCGTCACCCCTGGGCGTCCAGATGGATTGGCGCGTAGCGCAGTTCAGCATCCTGGCGGCGTTGGCGAGTTGCATCTTCTTCGGTCTGGCGCCGGCCTTACAGACCGTGCGGATGGACTTCGTAAACGCACTCAAGGCGGGCGGACATGGCGTTGCCGGCGGGCGGCGCACCTTCGGCCGCGACATGTTGGTGTCGTGCCAGATCGCGCTTGCGATGGTGGTGCTGATAGCGGCTGGAATGTTTCTCGCGGGCTTTCGCAAGATGCTGATGACGGCTCCCGAATTCCGCACGGATCGCCTGATCAGCATGGATACGGCGCCGGCCCTGGTGCATTACTCGCCCGGGCAGACGGAGGTTTTTTATCGCCAACTGGTGGACCGCGTGCGCACGATAGCCGGCGTTAGGGCGGTCGCGATGACGGAAACGCTGCCTTTATCGCCCTCGCAAACTACGCTGACCGTTACGCCGGAGGGCTATCGGTTTCCCAAGGGCCGCGAGAAGACGGTTGTGTTCGGAGCGGCCATCGACGCCGGTTTCTTTAACGTCATGAACGTGCCGATCGAACGCGGGCGCGCCTTTACCGATGCCGACCGCTCCGGCTCGCGGCGGGTGGCGATCGTCAACGAGCACTTCGCCAACGCCTATTGGCGGGGCCAGGACGCGATTGGCAAACGGATCCGGCTGGATGGCCCGAACGGCACAGCGGCCGAAGTGGTGGGTGTGGCCAAGACCGTCCATTATCTGACGGTGAACGAGGCGCCGGCTCCCTACGTCTACCTTCCCTATGAGCAAAACCCACGCGCGCGGATGACGTTGTTGCGCAATCGGCTGGAGATCCGGAGGGACTGGCAGGGCCTTTGAGGGATGCGGTTCGATCGATCGACGCCAACCTGCCGGTCTATAACCTCCGCACCGTAGCGACGCTCTACAAAAGCCGCGCCACGGATACCTGGCTGCAGTTCTTTCAAATGGTGGGGACGATGGGATTCATCGGCCTAGCGCTGGCTACCACGGGACTCTACGGACTGGTGGCTTACACCGTGAGCCGCCGCGTCAAGGAGTTCGGCATCCGCGTCGCCTTGGGCGCAAGCCGCCGCGATGTGGTGTGGCTGGTGGAGCGCCGCGGGTTGATCCTTGCTCTGATTGGTATTGGGATCGGCGGAGCGCTCACCGCTCTTGCGATACCGATGCTCTCCGCAGGCTTCTTGGGTTTAGGCGCGTCCTCACGGGCGGTGTACGCGCTTGTGCCCGCGGCGTTATTGCTGGTCAGCGCGGTGGCAAGCTATCTGCCAGCGCGAAGAGCCGCGGGGCTGGATCCGCTGCGGGCGCTTCGGAACGAATGAAACCGCAAGTGAGACGCGGTATCACAACTTACGAAGGCGGCGGCGTGGAGAGCGGCGCCATCGAGACCAACGTGAGGCCCAGGGCAAACAGGATCAGCATCAAGGCAAGCAGTGCTTTAATCTTGGCATCGGCGCCGCGGAACTCTTTCCACAACAAGATGCCCCACAGGGCGCTGACCAGGGTGGAGCCTTGGCCCATTGCGTAGCTGACCGCAGGCCCGACGTGAACGGCTTCCGCGCTTGCCACTACGAAAGACGCCACGGCGCCGAGAATCCAGATCCCGCCTCCAGCAAACCCTAGAAGGTGGGCTTTAAGAGGACCCTTGAAATAATCCATAAACTCCACAGGATCACCCTCAATCGGCAAATTCATAAAGAAAAGGTTGAAGACAAACGTGGAGAGAAATACACCGATGGCGAAGACTACCGCGATGGAATATGGGCCGAGACCGAGATCGCCTTCCTTTCCCTTCTCGATCAGCGGATAGAACAGGCCCATCAGGACGCCGCTCACCAGCGCGATGATCACGCCCTTCACCACGCTAGGACGACGGGTGCTTTTCGCGCGGCCCGACTTCGCGGCCTCCTCGTGGCGGATATTCGATATATACCGGTACGCCGTGGAGCAAACCAAAATAGCCGTGATAATCATCGCGCATCCACCGAAGATCATGGTTGGGTTGCCCGCCGGCTTGATCACGTAATTAGAAACAACGCCGATGATCAGCGCAAGGCCGATCGCGACCGGGAATGCC
This sequence comes from Bryobacterales bacterium, assembly GCA_963763545.1. Taxonomy (GTDB): domain Bacteria; phylum Acidobacteriota; class Terriglobia; order Bryobacterales; family Bryobacteraceae; genus PALSA-243. The sequence goes on along the minus strand of CAVXPE010000019.1, from coordinate 215,664 downwards.
ACGGCCATCCCCGCCACGGCGATTGCGCCCATCAGCAGCATGTTGGCGAGGTTGAATACTACTCCGGCCAGGAATCCGTAAAACCATTGGCGTTTGCCGGCGTGGAACATGTCGTCGAGGAACGTGAATCCATCGAAACCCATGCTGCCCACTGTGAACGCGAGGATTAACGCCACGGCGAGAAGTCCCACCGAAAAATCGAAGTAGTAAAGCTCAAATCGCCATTTCGATGCCTTATACGTGTTCGCCCAGGAGCCCCAACAGAGCATGCTGAGGATCATCAGGCACAGAGCAACCGCATAGGTTTGGGGCAGAATCATCGCAGGTATCCGTTTACGTGACTGTACAATGCTGCCTTATTGCCGGTCAACAAGATATCGAGGATTATTCCCGATCGCAGGCGGGTTGTAGCCCTTCTGAACGATCTCGAATCGCCGTTCCTCGGCTGAGCAATCGGGTAACGGATCGACGGAGTAGTAATTCAATCCATAACGCCAACTGCGTTCCAGCCGGGTTATGCAGGTTTCGGAGACGTGAGGCTCGGCTGACAATCCATAGTTCGCGCGCGAAGGCCTTCCGCCCGATCTCGATCTTCAGATAAACGATCCCTGCCGACCGCCGCGCACGCGACGCACGCTACCGCATGCGAGTCGTTTACGCCGCATATCGAGCAGCCACGCGGCGATCGCCACGGGAATAGGGAGCAACCATATCGGATGGAAAACTGGATGGGCTCCGCGCGCGAGTCCGCCGATATCCACCAGCGGCGCCGCAATGGCGAAGGCTGCGGTCAGCAGGGCGAGACAGCCAGCCACGCCGCGGCGGAGCGGGCCTCGGCCAAGCCGATAGCAATCAGCACGGCAATCGCGGGAAAAGCCGGCAGGATATATCCGGGCAGTTTGTTTACGGAAAGTGAAAAGAAGACCAGCGGCCAAAGCGCCCAAACGAGGAGGAAGGGACGTCGCGCGTCGTCGCGCCGCCGGCCTGAAGGCAATCGGTAACAGCGCGCTCCAAGGCAGGAAAAGCACTGCCAAAGCCGGCAGATAGAACCACCAGCGCTGACCGTGTTGCAACTCCGGACTGGTGAACCGGCCGACATTATGTTTCCAAAAGAAATCGTTGAAGAATAACGTTCCATTTCGCAGATAACAAGCGATATACCAGGGCGCGGCAATGAGCAGAAACGGAAGTATTACTTTAGGCCGGAACCAATCGACGAGGTCTCGCCAGCGCACGGCCAGCGGCGCGGCCAGGATCAAGGCTACCGGTCCTTTCGCCAGAACGGCAAGCCCGAAAAGAGCGCCGGCGAATGGGAGCAAGCGGGTATCTCGCTTCGAAATCCATGGAATCGCCAGCATCATGGCTGCGGAGAAGGTCGCCGAGAGTGGGATGTCGGTGACTCCGGATTCGCTATAGAGGCACCAACCGGCCGATGTCGCCAGGATGAGCGTGGCCATCCAGGCGATGAAGCAGCCAAATTCGCGCCAGAGAATCCACCAGAAGAAGACGAGGAATGCGACCGAAAGGAGCGCCACGGGGAAGCGCGGCGCAAGGTCCGCACCGAGACCGGTACGAAAGGCAGCGCCCGTCATCCAATAGAGGAGCGCTGGTTTTTCGAACCACGGCGCGCCCCAGAGGCGAGGAGTAATCCAATCGCCTGTGCGCGCCATTTCGCGGCCGATGGATGCGTACCGCGGCTCATCCGGCCCGATCATGCCCGCCGCGGTGATGCCAAAAAAATAAAGGAAATACGCCAGCGGCAGCGCCAGCCACGGCAGGCGCGGCATTCTTCTGGGCATTTTTCTTATTATAGAGGCGAGCCTAGATGGAGCTTGCATTCGTAGCCGTGACGCCGGCCACGCTGGAGACAGCGCTCGAACTGATGAACCGTCTCTACACCGGCGCTGGCGGTTCGCACGACCGGCCGCGCGCGCGCCGCGCTGCCGAATGGCTGTTTTCCCATCCAGGCGACGGCGGCGTGTGGCTGATGCATGTAGAAGGTGAGACCTCCGGCTATCTTGTCGTCACCGCGTGCTTCAGCCTGGAGTTCGGCGGATGGTTCGGCCTGTTGGACGAGTTGTATTTCGACGAACGCTGGCGCGGTCAAGGGTTGGGCGCGCGGGCGATCGCTTTCGCGGAAGATTGGTGCCGCACGCATAGCATGGATGCGCTGCGACTCGAGGTGGCGCACAACAACGAGCAGGCGCTGCGGCTATATCAGCGCATAGGATTCGTTACGCACCATCGGGATTTGATGACAAAATGGTTGTAGAAAATCAAATTTAGCCACGTGTGGACACGGATGCACACGGATAGAACAGATGTTTTCGTCTTATGGAGTGAACCCCAAAAGTGAGACACGCCGAATGAACGCACTTTGCATCGAATGGAGGCCAAAATGGCAAAGATGGCAAAGTGGCGCCGGCACACGGTGGAGTTCAAGCGGCAGGTCGTCGAACGGATGAAGACCTGCGAAAACATTCACGCTTTAGCTCGCGAGCTCAAGATCGAGCGGAAGCTTCTCTACACCTGGAAGTACCAGTTCGAAGGCCGCCCCGAACCGCGGCATGCGAATCTGGGAATGACCGCAGAAGAACGCAAAGATAAACAACTCCGCGAGGAGATCGCCAAGCTGAAATCGGCTCTGGCGGATAAAACGCTGGAGAACGATTTTTTCAGAAGTGCCTTGCTCAGAATCAAGGAAGGACGCCGGCAGAGCATCGCGACTGGCGCCTCGGCATCTACGACGCTATCCGGCCGTGGACGCAAGAGCAAGGCAGTTTGACCGTCGAACGGATGTGTTGTCTGGCGGGCGTGAGCCGCGCCGGCTACTACCGGCAGTTAGAAGAGAGCCAACCGGACGAGGCGGAAATGGCGCTGCGGACGGCCATTCAGGAAATCGTGCTGGCGCACCATCGCCGTTACGGCTACCGTCGCGTAACCGCCGAGTTGCATCGCCGCGGCATGGCGGTCAACCACAAGCGCGCGCTACGCGTGATGCGGACCGACAACCTACTGGCAGTGCGGTTCCGCAAATTCGTCTTGACTACGGATTCTCAGCACGATTGCCAGGTATATGTGAATCTGGCGGGGCGTATGACCTTGACGGGGATCGACCAACTCTGGGTCGCGGATATTACCTATATCCGTTTGCGGACCGAGTTTGTTTTCCTGGCCGTAGTCATCGATCGCTTTTCGCGCAAGGCGATCGGTTGGGCGCTGGATCGCTCGCTGGCGGCGCGGCTTGCGATAGCGGCGCTGCGGCATGCCATCGCGCATCGCCAGCCGCCGCCGGGCGTGGTGCATCACTCCGACCAGGGCACGCAGTACGCCAGCGCCGAATACATCGCGGTGCTGACGGCCAGCCAGATGATGCCCAGCATGAGCCGGCCGGGTAATCCTTATGACAATGCGTTTTGCGAAAGCTTCATGAAGACCTTGAAGCAGGAGGAAATCTACTGCAATCAGTACGCGGATTTCGAAGAGCTTTCCCAACATCTGGAAGAGTTCATCGGCGCCTACTACAATCGCCTGCGGCTGCATTCGGCCCTGGGATATCGCACGCCGGAGGAGTTTGAGCGTGACGCCGCCGCCGCGCCGTCGCCGGGCGCAAGCCAGGATGCGGCGAGCATGAAGTTCTTCTCGCCTCCGATCATTGCCAACGTGGAGACGTGACCGATTAGCCTGTCTCCGCGATGAGGCGGAAAGGCAGGGGGGCGAAGGCAAAGTTCGCCCGTAACAGGGAAACTCTCCGCAGGGCCGGAGCCGGTAAGCTCGGGTGATTTCTTAACCGCTATAGGAGAGTTTGCGACGATCCCTTCTCCGCCACTGCCACTCCGCTTTCGATGAATACTGAGGCGCCTCAGTATGCGTTTTTCAAGGCAGGGCGGAATCTATCGGTCCGATGTGGTTTCAAACCAAAACCAAAGTCAAAACCAAATCCTGGGCCGGGACCGCCCGCCTCCCGCTGGTCGGCCCCGGGGCCAGGCAAAAGAACGCGTCGGGAGGACCACGCTCTCCTCATCGTCCGCGATGAGTTCCGCACCGGCTATTCCTTGATCGGGTTGCTCGCCAGCAGAGCCCGTCTCCGCTTCACCGGTATCGTCAGAATAAGCTCTGGACAGCGACCGGCAAACGAATTATCATCGAACGGAGAGTGCGTCTTTCCCCCGTGTCTCACTGAAGGGGTTCACCCCACTTATCCGTGTGCATTCGTGTCCATCCGTGGCCTAATGACTTTTTCCCCAAGGAAACGCCATGCTCCTCGACATCCAAAAGCTTCCCACTGCCGCGAACTCCGCCATCCGTCTGCATCCGAAGGATGACGTCGCCATCGCCCGCGTCAACATCTCCTCAGGAACCAAACTCGAAATCGGCGACTTCGCGGCTGACGGCGCGGCAGGAGATCCCGGCGGGGCACAAGATCGCGTTGCGCGACATTGCGGCGGGCGAAATGGTGCATCGCTACAGCCACGCCATCGGCCGCGCCAAACAGCCGATACGCGCCGGGGAGCACATCCACACGCACAACCTGGCATTTGAAGAATTGCAACTCGAGTATGAGTTTCCCGCTACGGAGATCGCGCCACCCGTGCATAGCGCCCACGCGCCAACCTTCCTTGGATATGCGCGCGAGGACGGACGCGTCGGCACGCGCAACTATATTGCGATCGTTGCGGCGAGCAACTGCGCGGCGCACACGGCGGAATCGATCGCGCGCAGCTTCGAGGACGAAAAGCTGCCGGAAAACGTAGACGGCATCGTGGCGTTCCCGCACGGCGAAGGCTGCGGGATGTCGTCCGGAGTCGATCTCGATCAGCTACGGCGCACGCTGGGCGGCGTGCTGGCGCATCCCAACGTATCGGCGGCGTTGATTCTCGGGCTCGGGTGCGAGGTCAACCAGATCGATCACTATCTAGGATCGGGCCACGGCTTCTCGACGGACCGCATGGCCGGCATGACGGTGCAAGGCAGCGGCGGAACGCGCGCCACGGTCAAGCGGCGGGCGCAAGGAGATCGCCCGCTTCATCGAACGGCGCGGCGGAAGAGCGCCGCACCGAAGCGCCAGCGTGGAAGATCACGCTCGGCCTCAACTGCGGCGGTTCGGATTCGTTCTCCGGCGTCACGGCCAACCCGGCGCTGGGTTATTGCTCCGACCTGCTGGCGGAGTTAGGCGGCACGGCGGTGCTGGCCGAAACCACGGAGATTATCGGCGCGGAGCATTTGCTGGTTCGGCGCGCGCGCAACCGCGAGATTGGCGAGAAGCTGCTGAAGATTATTCGCGAATACAAGCGTCTATCTGGACCGCTTCCAGGGCAGCTTCGACGACAATCCGTCGCCCGGCAATAAGGCCGGCGGGTTGACCAACATTCTGGAGAAGTCGCTGGGCGCGGTGGCGAAAGGCGGCGCTTCGCCGCTGATCGACGTCTACGAATACGCCGAGCGTATCTCCGCGCCGGGATTCTGCTTCATGAATACGCCCGGTTACGACCCCGTATCGCTCACCGGCCTCGCGGCGGGCGGATGCAACATGATCGCCTTCACCACCGGCCGCGGGAGCGCCATCGGATTCCCGACGATTCCCGGTCATCAAGATCGCGACCAACAGCAACACCTATCGCCGCATGCAGGACAACATGGATGTGAACGCCGGCGCGATCGCCGATGGCGAGCGGACGATCCAAGAGGTCGGGCGCGAAGTGTTCGACCTGATGCTGGAAGTGGCATCGGGGCGGAAGACCTGCGCGGAGCGGTTGGGGCACCAGGAGTTTGTGCCGTGGCGCATCGGGCCGGTGATGTAAGGGCTCGATGCGGAATGCGGTGGTAGAGTGTTCTACCTTATACCTTAGAGTCTCAGCAACAACACGGCTCGATCTGATTCCAGAAAATCACGAATCCGAAGCGCCTCGCGCCGCAGAAGCTGTTCGATCACCTTGGCCGGAAAATCACATCGCTCAATCCGGATGACTTTGGGTGGCGGACCCATGCGCTCGGCCAGACGCACGAAATCAACGTCGGCGCTGACCACCGCCGCAAACTCCGCGTTCCGAGCCCAAGCGAAAACAGACGGATCGGATGCTGCTACGAGATTGTGATCGTAGACGGTCTCAAGTCCAGGAATGATGTCGGCCAGCCTTCGAATCAGCTTCGGGGAAAGATTCTGATCCAGCAGAATGCGCACAGGTTAGCGGTGGCCGTAGGCCATGTCGACCATCTCTGCCGCAAACGCGTAGACTGCCGCGAAGTCTTCTTTCTCCAATCCAGGATGTTCGTTGAGGATCTCCTCCTCACTCATGCCGCGCGAGAGCCAGCCCAGGACGTCGTTGACCGTGATCCGCATGCCGCGTATGCAGGGCTTCCCATCCCGCTTGTCGGGTTCTATCGTTATGCGCGGATGGGCGGACGTCATAACCCGATTATGGCGCAAAGACCACCCGGCTAGAAGCCTGCGTCTTCCCTCACTCGTGCCTTAACGCCGCCATCGGATCCAGCTTTGACGCGCGGCGCGCCGGAACAATGCATGCCAACAAGGCCGCGGCGCTGAGCAGGAGCACCACCGCCGCCAATGCCAGAGGATCGGTCCCGGGAACCTGGAAGACTTCGCTTCTCAGCAACTTCGCCAGCCCCAGGCTGCTCCCCAGGCCGACAGCTAATCCAATCAGCACCAGCTTGCCGCCCATGGCCAGCATCAGTGAGAGCACGTCGCCTCCATTCGCGCCCAAAGCCATACGGATGCCGATTTCGTGCGTCCGGCGCGCCACGCTGTAGGACAACATGCTGTAGATTCCCGCCGCCGCCAGCGCGAGGCCAAGCAGTCCGAAGAAGGTGAACAACGCCATGTTGAAACGGGGCTGCACGGTCTCGAAGCCGACGATCTCCTCAAGCGTAATCGGGCGGCTGAGCGGCTGATCGGGATCGATGCCGCGGATGCGTTCGCGCACGGTGTTGAGCAGCAGCATTGGCGGCGCCTCGGTTCGAAGCGCGAGAACGCGTCCTGGCGGCGCGAGCAGCGTGTAAGGAATATAGGCCGCCGGCGCGGTGGGATCGCGCAGTCCGTCGTTGCGGGTATCGGCGATCACGCCCACCACCGTGACATCTGGCGAACTCCGCGGCGGCGCGAGCACCGCGGCGCCGGGCTTCGCCAGTAAGTCGAGATGAATTCGCACACCGATCGGACTGACTCCCGCAGGCCACAACTTACTCGCCGTTTCGTTGATAACCGCCACCGGGTCCGCATGCGCGATCTCCTGCTGGGTCATTTCCCGTCCGGCGCGCAAGGCGATGCCAAGGGTATGCGGATAATCCGCGCTGATCAGTTCCACATAAATATCGCGCGCATCCTTCTGCGGCTGGCCCTCGATGGAATAAGCGGACCGCGGACCTCCGAATGGCAAACCTCCGTTGCCGATCGCTACCGACCGCACGCCCGGTAAGTTGGCAACGGAATCCAGCACGCGCTGAGCGAAGGCGATGCGCTGCTCATAGGTTGCGTAGCGCTTGGGCGGCAACGGCAGATTGACCATCAGGACGCGGTCGGATTGAAACCCGAGATCCAAATGTTGCAGATTGACGAATCCCCGCACGGTGAGGCTCGCGCCCATCAACAGGACTACGGAAAGCGCAATCTCGGCGACCACCAGCGCGGCGCGCGTACGTCCACCCGCGCCGCTCGCGAGCGAACGGCCGGCATCCTTCAACGAGTCGACAAGGTTTTGACGCGAACTCTGCAGTGCGGGCGCGAGGCCGAAAAGGATTCCCGTCAGCACCGACACCACTGCCGAAAACATCAGCACGTAGGCGTTTACGGTGACGCGCGCCTCATTCGGGACATAGTATTCGGGCATCAAAGCGACTACCGCCCAGGTGAGGCCAATAGCGAACAAGACGCCCAACGCGCCGCCCACCGTCGATAGCAGCACGCTCTCAGTAAGCAATTGCCGGAACAGCCGGGCACGCCCCGCGCCGACTGAGATGCGTACTGCGATCTCGTGAGCCCGCGCGGTCCCGCGGGCCATCTGCAGATTTGCGACGTTGGCGCAGGCGATCAGCAAGAGGAATCCGACGGCGCCAAAGAGCAGTTGAAGGCTCGATTGCATCTCGCCCGATGCCACGGTGATATCGAGATAGTTCTGCAGCTTGGCGCCGAACCCGTTCTTTGGGAAGTCATCGGGATGCGCCTGCGCCGAGCGCGTCAAGAGCGCCTGCATCTGCTGTTCTCCGACACGCGGCCCGACGCCGCGGCTTCATGCGGACGATTGGGGCCACGTAGGCGTTGTCGCGCGCATCTTCGGGCATCGCGATCCACCCGCCCTCGCTCGTCCACCAGCCAAAGCGCGGCGGCATCACGCCGATCACGGTGAACGGTTGATCGTTCAGCGTCAGCGTTTGTCCTAGCGCCGCGCGGGCTGCCGTCGAAGAGGCGTTGCCATGCTTTGTAAGTGAGGACGATGACCGGCTCAGGCTGCCCATCGGATTTGATATCGGAGGGTTGAATCGTGCGCCCCCACGCCGGCGCAACGCCCAGGAACTGAAACGCGTTGGCGGTGACCGCGATGGACTGGAAGTTTTCCGGCGCGCGATTGCCAGTGAGCAGACGATTGCCCGGATTGGTCGCCATGGCTTCAGCGAATGCCGGAAGTTGTTTCATCTCCACGTAGTCCCGCATCCGATAAAAGCCGCGCGAGTCCTTGGGATTCTTAAGGTCGCGAATCTCCGGCGCCCAAATCTCGGCGGGCTTCGCGTAGGGATACGGCGAGATCAACACGCCGTAGACGACGCTGAATATGGCCGTGGTAGCGCCGATCCCCAAGGCCAGGGACAGCAGCGCTACCAGTAGAAATCCGGGGCTCTTCATCAACACGCGCGCGCCATAGCGCGTGTCGTGCCCAAGAGATTCGATTCGTTGCAGGTTATTCATTTGGCGAGGCCTAATTGCTCAGACGACTATTCTGGCATGCAGGATAGTTACGCGGGCGCTAAACCAAATGTTTCATTCCTGGGCCTTGACAAGTCATATTGGTAAGCATATGCTTACGGTAAGTGAATTCTAACCAAGAGGCGAAATTGGACGCGCTGGGCGATGCGACGCGGCGAGCGATTATCGAGCGGCTGTTCGCCGGACCGTTGCCCGTGGGCAAGCTGGCGCAAGAATTTCCAGTAAGCCGGCCTGCGATTTCGCAGCACCTGCGCATTTTGAAGCAGGCCGAGTTAGTGGTAGATGAATCGGCGGGAACGCGGCGGCTCTACCGGCTCAACCCCGCGGGATTCGATTCACTGCGCGAGTACTTCGAAAAATTTTGGACCCAGGCTCTAACCGCATTCAAAGACAAGGTGGAAGAACGATGACAACCGCAACGGAACCAACGGCCGACCGGCCCATCCGAAAGAGCATTACCGTCAAGGCGGAGCGCCGAGCGCGCGTTTCGCGTTTTCACCGAGGGCGTCGACGCGTGGTGGCCGCGCAGTCACCACATCGGCAAATCGCCCATGAAGAAGGCCATCATCGAGGGGCGCGTGGGCGGGCGGTGTTTCATGCAACAAATCGATGGCGCGGATTGCGATTGGGGCCGGATATTGGTTTGGGAACCGCCGCATCGGTTCGTGATGGCGTGGCAGATCACGCCTGCGTGGGGCTATGAACCCGATGTGACGAAATCGAGCGAGGTGGAGGTTCGCTTCACGGCAGAGGCGGATGGCGTGACGCGAGTCGACCTGGAGCATCGATATCTCGCGCGCCACGGCGCCGGGTGGGAGGCGATGCGCACGGCTGTCGACGCGCCGAATGGCTGGACCGGGCTGCTCGACCTGTTCCGGGCGCGCGCAGAGGAGGCGGAATGAAGGCGAAGACGCTTTATCGCATCGCGGCGATGTTGTTCGTGCTCTTCACGGCGGGCCACACTTTCGGATTCCTCAGCTTCAAGGCATCTAGCGCCGCGGGGGCGGCGGTGCGGGCGGAGATGGATCGTGTGCCGGTCGAAGGCGCCGCCACCTGGGGCGGATTCTTTGTGGGATTCGGCCTGGATATCAGCGCTTATATGGCTTTCTCCGCGATTCTCGCGTGGGGGTTGGGTAGCTTGTCCGTCCGGCCGGCCGATGGCTTCGGCTTAATCGCGTGGAGCTTCGCGGCGCTTCAGTTGGCCACGCTTGCGTTGTCGTTGGTTTACTTCGGCGCCAGCGGCGGTGTTCTCGGCTGTGGCTGCGCTCTTACTCGGATGGGCGGCTTTATTATCCAAATAGGGGCTCTTCGTAGGTCGAGGGCGGCTATACGCCAAACAGACCGATCAGACCCACAAGAATGAGATAAAGGGCAACGATGTAATTGAGAAGGCGAGGCATGACCAATATCAAAATCCCTGCCAATAACGCGATGATTGGTGAGATTGTCCCGTACCGAATCGTGACCGCGCCTACGCCCTTGGGCTGTGCAAGCGCCCAGACAGTAGGACAGCTAATCGCAATAAATAAAATCAGCAACGCAATGCGATGTGTGAGTTTCATGCCAGAACCTCTCATGTAATACCTGTTATTGGCTCAGCATTTCAAACGGCGAAGCGCCGTTCCCTTTTAGAGATTGCCTCGTCAGGGGAATCTGTGGGTGACCTGACTGGATTCAACTACTGGGTTGGCCGACGTGAAAACTCTAGCCGATCACTCGGACAATATCCGGAAGTGAGCGGGTGGACCGGCACAGTGTGCTGGTTGCGCCCCAGGGTGGTGCCCGCACCCCCTTTACGGCCCGCATAACCGGGCCCAATTTCAACTCTGGTGGCACGTTCAGACTGGAATGAATCGTTTGGAAAGTGGAATGCTATGAATACGCTTCTCTGAACCATCGGTGATACTGTGCTAATGGCAGATTCTGAAAAGAGTCCCTTTCCGTGGTGATTTCATCGGAGCATGGTCCGTCGGTGAGGTGCTGGCGATCCCCCGAGGAAGGCGGCCCGGCATGAATAAATATTGGGCGCTGCTGGTGGTTGTCTCCCTTCCTGTGAGCGCGAAGGATGTGGTCCTTGCCGGCAGGCTCGAAGGCGTAACTCGCACCTCGATCTCGATCCGAATGGCCGACGGCAGGGCGGTGGATGCCGTCCTTCCGGCCGGAATAGCAGGCCCCTATAGTGCCGCCGACCAGGTGGAGATTACCTGCGCGCCGGCCAAAACCGTTTACGATGCGCAGGCGGCGTTGCACTTTCATTTACTGGTGAAGAGCCTCCGGCTGGTGCGGCTACACTTCAAACGCGATGCGCCGTTCTCTTTTAGAGATTTAAGTTGTTACGATCTGCCCGCGGCCTTGAATGGCAGCCAAGCCGCGGGCAGGCGCGGTCCCTTATTGGATCGCTATCGTCTCAGCGTCAATCTTGCCGCTACTCCGTAGCCTCAGCTGACCCGATATTGGTCGGCTGTTACCGGCGCGCCTTTCGAGAGATCTTTGGTCTCCATCATCGCCGAGTGGACATCCTATTCGTCCTATTATCCAATCGGTAGGTCGTGCCATTTACGTCCAGAAGGAATCTACTTGTCGAGCGCCTCGCCTCTGCACGCATTGTTCCCATTGCGATTGGCGCAATGCTCGTCGATCAGTGTGCCGCTCCATGTATCGGCCATAGCCAATCCCGCTAAGGCCCCTAACGTTGCGCAAATAGTTAATAGCTGTCGCATACTTCGTCCTTTCAGTTGAAATTGCGCTGGCGCGTTGGGCGCTTTGCCTATAGATGTGCATGTAGATCTGCCACATGCGCCCTTTCGACTGGTTTGTTCGGATTCAGTTGTGAGTCTCGCAACGGAATAAGATAGGCTCGACGGGCGGTCTGGAAACGATGCAGGACATTCGTGGCAGAACCTTTAGGAGCGATTGGTTCTTTCAGTCGCGAACCGCTATGTCGCTGATGAACCTTCTTGGGACGACGATAACCCAAATTTCCGCGGAAGTACGTACCGCGCCGGCCGCCCTGTGACCGATCGAACGTGGATCGCCGGGAAATTCAATCTCCATCTGGAATTCGTTCCAGGGGACGCCCCGCCACCGGACGATCCCGAACGCGTTCCCTTCTTCTCGACTCGCCATTGAGCGCCTGGAGCGGCCCTCCAGGCGTTGAGCCATCTTCACCGCGTTATCATTGCTTTTTACTACGGGAGGTAGTTGTTTGCGTAAACCAGCTTTGATCGCCGCCGCGGCCGCGCTTTGCGCCGCGCTCGGCTTTTCCATTTTCGCCGCCGAAGGTACGGCTTATAACCCCGCGCTGTGGTCGGGCATGAAGTACCGCATGATCGGCCCCGATCGCGGCGGCCGCGTCACCGCCGTCACCGGCGTGCCCTCGCAGCCCTACACCTTTTACATGGGCTCCACCGGCGGCGGCGTCTGGAAGACCACCGACGCCGGCCATTCCTGGGTCAACATCTCCGACGGGTTCTTCTCGGTGGCGTCCATGGGCGCGATCGAGGTCTCGCTCTCGAATCCCGATGTCGTCTACGCCGGCACCGGCTCGTCGAAGATCCGCAGCAATGTCTCGATCGGCCGCGGCATTTATAAATCCACCGACGCCGGCAAGACCTGGACCTTCATCGGCCTGCGCGACACCGGCCAGATCGCGACCATCCGCGTCAATCCCGACGAATCCCGATATCGTCTATGTCGCGGCGCTCGGCAATCCCTTCGTGCCGAATCAAGGAGCGCGGCGTCTATCCGCACGCACCGACGGCGGCAAGACCTGGAAGAAGGTCCTGTATCTTTCCGACGACGCTGGGCGCGGCCGATCTGGAACTGCAGCCCGGCAATCCCAACGTGATCTTCGCCTGCATGTGGCACGGCCAGCGCAAGCCCTGGACCATCATCAGCGGCGCGCACGAAGGCGGCATCTACAAGAGCACCGACGGCGGCGACACCTGGACCAAGCTCGCCGGCGGCCTGCCCAACGACCTGTTCGGCCGCAGCAACGTCGCCATCTCCGCGGCCAAGCCGAATCGCATTTACGCGCTGATCGAGGCCAAGCCCGGCTCCGGCCTGTATCGCTCGGAAGACGCCGGCGCGACCTGGACGCTGGTCAACGGCGCAGGGCGCCATCATCACGCGGCCGTTCTACTACGACACGCTCGGCGTCGATCCCAACAATCCCGACGTCGTCTGGGTCGGCGACGAAAGCTGGTTCAAGAGCACCGACGGCGGCAAGACCTTCCGCCGCGCCACCGCGCCCGCACGGCGACCATCACGATATCTGGATCAATCCGAAGAATTCGCAATTACATGATCCAGTCGAACGACGGCGGCGCCAACGTTTCGCTCGACGGCGGCCGCACCTGGAGCACGCAGGACAATCAGCCGACCGCCGAGATCTATCAGGTCGCGGTCGACAACCAATATCCCTATCGCGTCTACGGCGCGCAGCAGGACAACACCACGGTGATCGTGCCCAGCCTGCCGCTGGGCGACGGGCAGGACTTCCGCATCGGGCCCGGCTGCGAGACCGGTCCGATCATTCCCGAACCTGTCGAATCCCGATATCGTCTACGGAAGCTGCAAGGGCCAGTTCAGCCGCCTGAACATGACCACCACCGACGAGGAGCGCTACTGGGTCGGCGCGCGAATCGCTCTACGGCAACGGCGGCAGCGACGCTGATCTACCGCTTCCAGCGCGTCTCGCCGATGGAGGTTTCGCCGTTCGATCCGCACACCGTCTACTACGGCTCGCAGTACCTGCATCGCACGCGCGACGGCGGCGTGACGTGGGAGAAGATCAGCCCCGATCTGACCGCGCATCCGCCGGGAACGCAGGGCGCGAGCGGCGAGCCGATCACGCGCGACGCCACCGGCGAAGAAGTCTACAGCACGCTCTACGCGATTCGCGAATCGCCGGTGCAGAAGGGCGTGATCTGGACGGGCTCGAACGACGGCCTGGTCTATGTCACGCGCGACGACGGCAAGACCTGGACCAACGTCACGCCGAAGGACCTGCCGCCGGGCGGACGCGTGCAGAATATCGAGCCCAGCCCGCATCGCGCCGGAACGGCCTATGTCGCGATCTATCGCTACCTGCTGGGCGATTTCGCGCCGTACATTTACCGCACCGACGATTTCGGCAAGACCTGGACGCGGCTGACCGACGGCAAGAACGGCATCGCCGCCGATGAGCCGACGCGCGTGGTGCGCGAAGATCCGGATCGCGCCGGCCTGCTCTACGCCGGAACCGAATTCGGCATGTATATTTCGTTCGACAACGGCGCGCACTGGCAATCGTTCCAGTTGAATCTGCCGGTGACGCCGGTCACCGATATCAAGGTCGCGCACAAGGATCTGGTGCTCTCGACGCAGGGCCGTCGTTCTGGATTCTGGACAACCTGACGCCGCTGCATCAGATTAAGGAAACGACCGCTGCGGAATCGGCCGCGCTTGTTCACGCCGCGCGAAGCGATCCGCACCGGCGGGCGCGGCGGCGGCGGACGCGGCGGCGGGATTCAGTATCCGCAGCCCGGCGCGCAGATCGATTACTACCTGGCAACGCGCCGGCGGGCGATTTCAGATGGAAATTCTGGACGGCGCCGGCAAGGTGATCCGCAACGTTCACGAGCGCCAGGCGCGCGCGGCGGCGGAAGAGCCGCGCCGGACCGATTCGTCCGCCGGCCGACGATGAAGAAGGTGGCGGAGGCGGAGGCCGCGGCGGCCGCGGCGCGGCAGTCGCGCTGGATAAAACCGCCGGCATGCATCGCTTCACCTGGGACCTGCGCTATCCCGGCCCCTGGCAGAGCGCCGCGCGGCCGGAAGGTCCCAACGGTCCGGCGGCGGTGCCCGGGAAATACGCCGTGCGGCTCACCGTCGGGTCCTGGACGTCGACGCAGCCGCTCACGCTGATCGAAGACCCGCGCATCACCGACGACGGCGTGACCACCGCCGATCTGCGCGAGCAGTTCGAGCACAACATGCGCGTGCGCGACCTGGTGAGCGACGTCAACCAAATCGTGGCGCGCGTGCGCGCGGCGCAGCAGAGCTTGAAGGGCAAACCGGATTCCGCCGCGCAACTGGATGCGATCGACAGCGTGGCGTCGCATCTGATCACGCCATCGATTCGCTACAGCAAGCCGGAATTGCAGACGCACATCACGTATCTGTATCAGATGACGAACGCCGCCGACGAGAAACCGGGGCGCGATGCAACGGAACGGTATCAGGAGTTGCGCAAGGAACTGGATCAGCGGAAGGCTGAAGTTAACAAGCTGCTGGGGCCGCCGAAGTAAGGCGGCTTGGCGCCCTGAAAGGGATCCCGCGTCCGCTGGAGATCCCTTTGATCCGTCTTACTCTGGTGAACAAGACGCACTAATCGGACACACGCGTCACTTCAAGATCATGCCCTGTCCGGTGGGTAGAGTTAATATCGACGCTCCAATCGTGCGTGCTACAGACTCAAGGGCATTGCCCAGCGCTTCATAACCGAAGTAGGCGTAGTCATCCAGCAACACGATGCCGCCGTCGCTTATCCGCTCCCAAAAGAATTTGAGTGCTTCACATTCCGGGAAGGCGCAGTTCATATCCAAGTGAAGAAACGCCACCCGATCCGCGTCGACGGAGGGGAGGATTTCGGGAACCGCTCCCTTTATTATAACCACGCCGTTCCAGCCTTCATATCTGCGTCGTATCGCATCCATGTCGGTGACGTATGCGCCAGCTGCTTTTGAGCGCTCCACCGCATCTCGCCGCCCGAGCGTTATTTCTTCCAGGGAGTACTGCGATGTGACGGGGCCGTTAAATGTGTCCACCAGGTAGAAACGCTTGTGAAAGGCGTTCCAACCTAGATAACGCAAAGCGGCCGAACTGAAGAAGCCGGCATTGACGCCGCACTCAACGAAGGCGCCCTCTACGGAGAGGGCCGCCGCGGCAGCCCACAAACCGATGTGAATCCGCCAGTAAGTGGCTGGATCCACGTGACCGGTTGCCTGCAAAGCTCCCTCCCAAGCGGCGTGGAATCGGGGATCGTCGCGGAACTTTGCGTTGTGAACTGTATGCAATCCATCGAACTCATAGAGCCTTTGCAGATTGACCAGTTGGTATCCGGTCGTCCGCAGAGCGCGAACAAGGAATCGTTTTACCGATTGCGTCGTGTTCCCGAGGCTATGGCCATTTAGCATAACGGAAGGGCTTATCGTACCCTTACGGTCGCCACCCTGGCTGGTGCGGTTCGGTTCCACAATCGCGCCAACCATCAATTCAAAGACCCGCGA
Organism: Bryobacterales bacterium; assembly: GCA_963763545.1. GTDB lineage: Bacteria > Acidobacteriota > Terriglobia > Bryobacterales > Bryobacteraceae > PALSA-243. Next base: position 199,461 of record CAVXPE010000019.1, on the reverse strand, counting down.
GAGGGCGTTGCCAACTACAGGTGAGGAAAAATGATGCCGCGCGACCAGACCCGTCAATACTCCCGCAGTTGCGCTATCTTCAGCGCCGCAAGAAAGAAGACGGCAGCCAGATACGACCGAGAACACCATCGCCATCCACGGCATGGTATGTGCGACGAGGGGCGAAGATTCTCCCATGATGGCTCGAACGATATTCACAGAGGCAGGTAAGCGGACAAAGCTGCAAAGCATCCATAACGCCCCCGAGGCCATCGCAGGTGGCATACATCCGCCACTGGTCATCGAGGAAGGTGCCCAGCAACACAGACAAGAAATAGAGCGACGAGGCACAGACAATCAGCGCGACCACATATTCGAGCATGTCAACCGCCGACACCGATCCCCTTACTACCGGAGTATAAGCCAGCATCCGTAGCACCATGCCAAAATCGCGCCCGCCATTTCCAGCCATCCGATGCCGGCTCTAACCGTCAGCAAACGGAGCCGGCTGACCGGCAGGGAAAGCGTGAACAGGGTGGAGCCGTGGAGGCCTTTCGTCGCCTGAAAAGTGGGTTGGGTGTTGATTCCAGCGCCCGCCAGCCAAGTGTAAAGCATTACCGCGAAAACAGTCGCAGTCAGGCCGAAAACGCAAGCCGGGAATCGCTTGCCTAGCCACCGGGCGGCGGCGGCAGTGGTTCCGCATCAAATAAAACACAATCAGGTAAAAGACCATGAAGCCGAGCATCAGCAAGAACTTAAACTTCGTTTCCAGCCATCCTTTGTACCAGAGCATCTTAGTTGCTCCTCACGTGTTCCAGGAAAATCTCTTTGAGGGTCACCGGGAAGCTTTCGACTGAGGTCCCGGGGACGGATCGCGCCTGCTCGACAATAGCTTCGACGTTATTGCTGGCCAGAATCGAGACTACGCGCCCTTCCTGACGCACCGATTCAACGCCGTCCGGCCAGCGCGCAGGCAATTCCACGCGAATCCTCGAATACTACCTGTGAGCCGGTGATACCGAGCCTTCATTTCGTCCAAGTCACCCGGACGCTACCATCTTTCCCTGATCGATGATGCCGACATGATCGGCGATGAGTTCAACCTCGGCCAGTTGGTGCGAGGAAAAGAACATCGTGGTTCCTTCCGAGGCGGAGATGTCGACCAGTTCTCTCAGAACTTCTTCCGTGGCAGCCGGGTCCAGACCGTCGGTCGGCTCGTCCAGGATCAGCAGTTCGGCTCCGCGCGAGATGGCCAGCAGCAGCATCAGCTTCGACCGCATTCCCTTGGAAAGATCCGGGATCTTGCGCTTGGGAGGAAGCTCAAACATTCGCAGATAGCGCCGCTCCAAATCGCCGCGCCATTTGGGGAAGAGCGGACGCGTGAAGCGGATGATCTGCTCCACGGTCATGTAGGGATAGAGTTCCTTGTCCTCGGTAACGAAGCCGATGCGGCGGCGGACTTCGATGGAACGGTCTGCGTCGGTGACCTGAATTCCAAACACGCTGCGCGGTTCCGCTATCGGATCGCAGCAGGCCCATCAGGGTTTTGATCGTGGTCGTCTTACCCGCGCCATTGCGGCCGAGGAAGCCGAAAATACTTCCCTTGCGGCACACGCAGGTCGAGACCGCGCAAGGCCGGCTGGCCATTGAAGGATTTTGTGAGTTGATTGGTTTCGATGATGAAGTCGGTCATGCTTTCCCTTCCGCATCTCCTCTGTTCGAGTGCGCCGCGCGCGCCTGAGCGAGTTCGTCGTCCAATACTCTCCGAAGCTCGTCGTCGGTCAGATCCAAGGATGCGAGCCGTTCGATGGCGCCCCGCACAAGGGCATGGGCATTGCGCAAGACACGTGCCCGTCCGACCCGCCGATTCCCTGACGAACGCTCCGGAGCCGTGCCTCAACTCGAGGATTCCCTCGTGTTCCAGCTCCCGGTATGCCCGGGCCACGGTATTCGGGTTCACGACCAAGTCGCCGGCCACCTTGCGGATCGTCGGGAGCTGATCGCCCTCACGGAGGGCGCCCGTTTCGACGGCGTGCTTTACCTGCTCCATCAGTTGAAGGTAGACCGGAACGCCGGAGGGCTGTGGGAGCCGGAAAATCATGTGTGCAGTACATTAATACACTACACACATTGTCGGGGGTGCGTCAAGGGATTTCTGGTCTCGGTAAAGACCCGATAGGAGGACCGACTAGTCGTCGGCAGCGAGTGAGAAGCCTTTGCGAATCCGCCCGATCTCACGCGCCCACGCCGCTAGCAGCGCCAACCCGATCAAAATCAGCGCCGCCGTCAGCCCCACCCAGATTCCCATCGCGCCCCAGCGCATTGTAAAGCACAACAGGTACCCCGCCGGCACGCCTACAACCCAATAACCCAGGAAATGCGCGATCATCGGCGAGCGGGTATTGCCCAAGCCGCGCAAAGCGCCTGTGGCGACGATCTGGAATCCATCGAAGAATTCGAACAGTGCGGCGATTCGCAGCAACACCGCGCCGATTGCGACCACCGCCGGGTCCGCAATGAACAGCCGCACGATTGCTTCGCGGCGCCACGACCATGGCAATTGCGGCCGAGCCCATGAAAGCCGCCGAGATTGCGAGCGCCGTCCATCCCGCGGTCGCCGCGCCGGACCGATCGCCGCGGCCGATCGCTTGGCCCACGCGAACCGCCGCCGCGGAGCTGATGCCCAGCGGAACCATGAAGTTTGTCGCGATCACTTGCACCGCGATGCTGTGCGCGGCGAGCGACGCTTCGTCCAGCCGTGCCGCCCACACCGTTACCAAGCCGAACACCGAACCTTCGAAGAGAATCTGCATCGCCGCCGGAAGTCCGAGGCGAACTAGCTGCCCGATGCGCGCGAGATCCGGCATCCATGACACTTCGAGTAGAAGGCGGCCCGATCTCCGCTCGTGCCACAGAACGGCTACCACGCCCACGGCAGCCATGTAAGCCCGTCGAGATCGTCGTCGACCATCCCGAACCCGTCAGCCCCATGGCAGGCGCGCCCATGTGTCCGAACATCAGCGCCCAATTGCCAATCACGTTCAAGACGTTCGCCGAGATCATGGCGAACAACATCGGCTGTACGAGATTCACCGCCTGCAAATAACGGCGGAAGGCGGCATAAAAAAGCAGCGGCGGAATACCCCACAACAGCGCAACCAGATAAGGTTTGAATTGCGCGAACACGTTGGGATTCACGCCCGAAACGCGCAACGCCGGAATCAGCAGCAGCAGAACCACCCATATCGGCGGCGAAACCGCTACCGCAAGCCAGAGGCCGTTCACCAGGCTGCGGCGGCAATCGCGCGCATCGCCGGCGCCAAACGCCTGCGATACAAGCGTGTCCATCCCAAGCAGCATCCCGGCGCCGCAAATCGCGATGGGGTAGAACAGCATGTTTCCCAGAGTTCCCGCGCCCACCGCTGCCGCGTTGAGACGGCCGGCCATGATGGTGTCCACGACGCCCATCACCATCCAGCCAAGCTCGGTCAAGGCCAGCGGCGTGGCCAGCCGCAGCATGGGCCCGATTTCTTTACGCATTGTCACTTGGCTTTCGCCTTTGGGTGAGCCTTATCGTAAACCGCCATCAGATCGGTCAGCGCCACTTGCGTGTACTTCTGCGTGGTGGAAAGACGCGCGTGGCCCAGCAGTTCCTGGATGGCGCGCAGGTCGGCGCCATCGGCCAACAAGTGCGTGGCGTAGGCGTGGCGGAAGCTGTGCGGATGAATCGAGGGGTCGCCGCTGAGCGCGGTCGCATAGAGCTTCACGATGCCGCGAATTCCGCGCGACGTGATGCGGCTCCCGCGATGGTTGAGGAATACCGCGCGTTCGTCGCGCACAATCGGGCGTTCGTCCAGATAGCGATCCAGCGCTTCGGCGGCCTTGCCCGGCAGCGGAACCTGACGCTCCTTGCGGCCTTTGCCGCGCACGCGAATCCAGCCCTCGGAGCGGTCGAGATCGTCGAGATCGAGACCCGCCAGTTCGCTCACGCGCACGCCGCAACCGTAGAGCAGTTCGAACATCGCGCGGTCGCGCGCGGGATACGGCCGTTCCAGCTTGTTGAGCGCGACGCCGTCGAGCAAATCGTTGGTCTGCTCGGCCGTCATCACTTCAGGCAGCTTCTTGGGCGCTTTGGGAGTGCGCACCAGCCGCGCCACGTTGACTTCGATTGCGCCCTCGCGCAGCATGAACTTGAACAGGCTGCGGACGGCGGCAAGTTTGCGTTGGATGCTCACCGCGTTCAAGCCTTGCTTGTAGAGCGCCGCCATCCACTCGCGCAGCAGCAGATGATCGATGGCGCGCGGCTCGGGCGGCGCCAGCTCCGGCGGCGAGAGATATTCGAGGAACTGCTCCAGGTCGCCTGCGTATGCCTTCACGGTATGCGGCGAAGCGCCCTCGCGCTTCAGGTTATCGAGGAAGGCTTCGATGCGCCGCGCAAGGTCAGACATGGACGTGGCGATAGGCGTCGAGCGCTTCGAGCGCGCGGCGGCAGACTTCAGCGTGCCGCGCCTTTTTGTCGCGGCGCAAGCGGTGGCGCGTGGCTTCGTCGAGCTGCGGCAGCAGATCGAAGGTGATATTCGCGGGCTGATAGTTGCGCGCATCGGCGGCTGAAATGTAATGACACAGCGACCCGAGCGCGGTCTCGCGCGGCAATGGGCGCGGCGATTCGTCCCTGCGCGAGCGCGGCAGCGTGCATGCCCGCCATCAAGCCAGTGGCGATCGATTCCACGTAGCCTTCCACGCCTGAAATCTGTCCAGCAAAGAAGACCTCCGGCCGCGAACGCAGTTGCAGCGAAGCGGTCAGCAGCGCAGGGGCGTTGATGTAAGTGTTGCGATGAATCTGCCCGTAGCGCAGGAATTCGGCGCGCTCCAAGCCGGGAATCAATCGCAGGATTCGCTGCTGCTCGCCGAATCGCATGTGATTCTGAAATCCGACCAGATTGAAGCTTTGCGCGCGCAGATTTTCCTGGCGCAATTGCACGACGGCATAAGGGCGTTTGCCGGTGCGCGGATCGGTTAGTCCCATCGGCTTCATGGGTCCGAAGCGCAGCGTATCGCGGCCACGCCGCGCGATTTCTTCAATCGGCAGGCACGCTTCGAAGTAACATACGGAATCCTCAGCGATATGCGCGGGGACGCTCTGCGCCGCGAGGAGTTCATCGACAAAGCGCTCGTACTGGTCGCGATCGAACGGGCAGTTGAGGTAGTCGTCCGTGCCGTCGGTGGATTTGCCGTATCGCGATGCCCAGAACGCGATGTTAGTATCGACGGATTCGGCGTCGACGATTGGGCTGATGCTGTCGTAAAAGAAGAGCCGTTCGGACCCGGTGAGGCGCGCGATGGACGAGGCGAGCGCGTCGCTGGTCAGCGGGCCCGTGGCGATGATCGCGATGCCTTCCTCCGGAATCGAAGTCGCCTCTTCGCGACGCAATTCGATGAGCGGTTCGGACGCGATGGCGGCCGTGACCTCAGCGGCGAAAATGTCGCGATCGACGGTGAGCGCGTGTCCCCCCGGTACGCGCGCCTTCTGTGCGGCTTTGAGTAGGAGCGAATCGAGCCGGCGCAGTTCCTCTTTGAGCAGCCAGGGCGCTGTTGATTCCTGCTCCGATTTCAGCGAATTGCTACACACCAGTTCGGCGAGCCAGTCGGTCTGATGCGCCGGCGTGGGGCGCGTGGGACGCATTTCGTACAGCGTGACCGCCAGCCCGCGGCGCGCGAGTTGCCACGCGGCTTCTGAACCAGCCAAGCCGCCGCCGAGGATATGAATGGGAGAAGGCACCTAGATCGATTTTAGAGGGTTACGATTGAACTGCCGGCACGCGGAAGACGCCCTTGATGCAATTCGGATTTCGAACGACGATCTGGACGTGAGTTTTGGCGTAAAATCCCGCGCCCGGATAGAGCGGCGCGCCTTCGATGAAGATGCCGCGTAGGGTATCGATCGGCTGCAGGGCTCGATCTTCAATTACCTTATGCAGCCATCTAAGTACCGCGCAATCCAAATTCCTTCGAAGCCCGTCCGAACTATTTACGGGCAAGCCGCCTGCCGGAAGACGCTTCGCCAAACCCGAGTACGCGAGACTAACCCACTCGATACCGGCGGCGGTCGTCAAATCGCAACAGAGACCTGGCTCGATGACGGCGCCAACCACGAAGGAATCGTTCTGATCCACGTTTTTCCGCCGCGCCGATTCGCGGGCGAACTCTAAGCCACGCCGAGGGTCGGATTCCCAAAAATAGATGCCCGGCCCGAGCCAATCATATTCGTTATTGCTTGGTTGAAACGACTCGCCAGCAAGCAAACGCTCACCAACGTTTCGGTCGCAGCCATGATAGCCGAGGATGAATGATGTCGAGAGACGATGCAAGGATTAGCGGTAATGTTTGGACAGCCTACCCGATTTAGTAAGGATGCCAGCCTCAATAAGAGCCTTTCGCTTCGTTGCGGGTGTTCGTGCGGTCTTCGCCGTGTGTTCAGCCACGATCTTCCGAAACTCCTCCAGCGGAATGATTTCAGTGATGTCCCCGCGCAGCGTAATTGGCCAACCCTTGAGAGCCTTCACGAATCCAGTATAACCCGCCTTTAACCCAACACCTGCTTTTCGAACACCGCCACCACCAAGGCCGACGCGCAAAGGAACGTCCCAAACGGCAGTTCATAGCTGCCCGGATCCTGCTTCGTCGCCTTGATATATCCGTATCCAATAATCGACCCGCTCACCGATCCAAGAAACCAAGCCGCCACCGCGCCCTGCAACCCCAGGAACGTTCCAATCATCGCGATCAGCTTCACGTCGCCGAAGCCCAGCCCTTCCTTATGGCGGATCTTCTCGTAAATCGCCCCGGCAGCCCATAGGAAGAACGAGGGAATCGCCGCTCCGAAGGCCGCTTCGGCGACCGAAGCCGCGGTTCCGTTGACGTCTACCCCGACAAGCCAAAGCAACGATTGCGCGAGATTCCCCGGTACCGGCACGAACAGCGCGAAGATAAAACCCAGCGCCATACCGCCCTTGGTAAGTTCGTCGGGCAGAATACGCTCTTCCAAATCGGAGAAAATCAAGCCCACCAGCAGCGCGCTGAATACGCACATCTTAATGGCGGCCGGCGTCGCTCCACCTGCGCCGTAGACGAAATTAAAGAACAGCGCGCCGGTCATCAGTTCCACCACCGGATAGCGCCACGAAATCCGCGCGCCGCAATGCCGGCACCGGCCGCGGAGCAGAACATAACTCAACACCGGCACGTTGTCGTACCATGCGATCATCTTCTCGCAATGCGGACAATGCGATCTCGGACGAACTACCGAAAGATCGCGCGGCCAGCGATGAATGCAGACGTTGAGAAAGCTGCCAATCAGCAGCCCGAAAAGCCCAGCCAGCAGAGCTTCAATCATGAAGAGAGCGCCTGTCTGTACACTTCCATCGTACGGCGCACCATGTGTTCCACGGTGAACCGCTCGCTCACGGCGCACCGGCCCGCCTCGCCCAACCGGCACGCGAACTCTCGATCTTCCGTCAATTCCCGGATCGCAGCCGCGACCGATTCAGCCGTGTTCTCCACCAGCAGGCCGGTTTCGCGATGCCGTACGATCTCAGGCAAGCCGCCCACGCGGCTCGCAATCACCGGCACGCCCGCCGACATCGCGAGCAACGCACCCGAGCCCAGGCCTTCGCTTTCGGTCAGATACACCAACATCGCAGCATCGCGCAGATCGGCTTCGAGATGCTCCGAAATCGCGAGATCGAGTTCGGGCGCTACGCCGTCCTTCCGCACCGCGATGATCTGCGAACCTTGCGATTGCTCCAGCAAGGGCACGCCGTCATAGACCACCGCGATCTTTTCCGCCGGAACGCCCCCTGTCGCTAACACCGATTTCACGAATTCCGATACCGCCAGAAACCGCGCCGGCCGCGAATATTTCCAGCGCGACCGCACCGGAAACGCCACGCGCCGCGAGACCAGCAGCGGCCGTCGAGTCGCGAATAGGCCGAGCGCATGCCCACGCGCGTCGTGCGCGTGTATAAGGTCGTGCGTCCGCGCGCCGGTCAGCGTACGCAAGAGATTGATTGGCTCCACTCGCCACCTTGCGCGCCGCGCGGCATCGAACAGCGGTGACCCCGCCCGCGCCAGCAGCGTCGATTCCACTCCTTCGGCCGCCAGACCTTCGATCAGACGCAGCGCCTGCCACTGGCCTCCGCGCATTTCCTTGCCCGGCGTCCAGGTGCAGAATGCGCATCAGCTCATGTTTCTCGCTTTGGCGTATTTCAGAAACGTGTAGAACGCCGCCATGTATGCGATGGTCAAGCCTTCGCGGCCATCGAGGAATCCGCGCTGCAACACGTAGCTCTTGAGGAACGTCCACGGCGGATCCATGAGCACGCGCCAGAGCGGCACTTGGACTTTGCGCGCGGCGATTTCCTGCGCGGCAAGCGTGGTATAGCGCTCCATCGTCTTCACGTGCTCGGAGAGGGATTCGCAGGTGAAGTGCAAAATATTGCTTTCCAGTTGGCCCACGCGCCCGTCTACATGCACGCTTTCGTGAACGAAATCGCCCACCCACTTGGCCTTTGCTGCGCTCGTAAAGGCGAACCTTGCGGTCGGGATACCAGCCCGAATGCATGATCCAGCGGCCCAGATAGCGCGCCAGGCGCGGCATGGTGTAGCCGTCGTAGCGCGGGCCGGTCTTCTTCAGATTCCAGATCTCGGCTTCGAGCGCCTCGCTGAGGGCCTCGTCGGCATCCAGCGACAGAATCCAATCGTTGCGAGGCCTGTTCGGCTGCCCAATTCTTCTGCCCGGCATATCCGCGCCAGCCGGCCTCGAAGACGCGCGCGCCCAGGTTTTCCGCCAGTTCCACGGTACGGTCGGTTGAGCCGCTGTCCAGAATCAGAATCTCGTCGCAGCATCGCAGGCTCTCGATGGCGCGCGCGATATTGCGCTCCTCGTTGAGCGTGATGATCGTGGCCGTGATCTTCATCGCGCTTTAGAAGCCGCCGGTTGACAATCGGCGCGTAGCTGAAGCAGAGCAGGAAAACGGCCAGTGCGATCCACCCCAACCGCGCCGTTCGGACCCGAGATCGGCGGCGTCGTAGATCGAAGGATGGCGCCGGCCCAGACAGCAGCAGCACCGCTCCCCAAAAAGCCCATCCGTACCAAAAAACGCCCAGCGGCAGCATCGCCACGCATAGAAGCTTCGACACCAGCTTGTGCCGCCGCGGAAAGAAAGAATACAGAATGTGGCCGCCATCCAATTGCCCGATGGGAAGCAGGTTCATCGCGGTCATGAACATCCCCACCCAAGCCGCTCGCGCGATGGGGTGCAGGTAAAGATCGCTCACTTTGACGCCCGGAAAAATCGCATGCGTTAAGAGCCATTGCAGCGGGCCAACCCCGAACTGCAAGCTCGCCATGATGCGCGATGCCCGGAATCATTTTGGAAAAGGCGAGGCCGATCGCGAGCGCGGGCAGAATGAACACGAACCCCGCCAGCGGCCCAGCGACGCCGATATCGAACAGTACACGCTTGGAGTAGATCGGCGAGCGCACGCGGATGAACGCGCCGAACGTTCCCAACCCCGGCGACGGCAGAAAGTAAGGCAGGCTGGCATCCACGCCATGAACCAAGGCCGCGAGGTAATGGCCGAACTCATGCGCCAGAAGGATTGCCATCAGCGTCAGAGAAAACGGCAACCCGCCGAGGAACATCGCTGGATGGTGCCAGAACAGCATGTAAAGATCTGGACTATGTTCCAGGTCGAACGGAACGTTGTGCGCAAAGTCGTACTGCATGGCCGCGCCCACCGCCGTGGTGGTAAAGAGCGTAATCAGGAACAGCAGCGCGTGCAGCCAGTAGCGCTCGCGTGTGCGCGGAAAGGCAAACAGCCTCCCGCTGGAAGCGGGCTCGATATGTTGCACGTCCACTCCGCCCTGAAGCGGAAAGGACGCGGAGGAAATATCCCGGGATGCCACGATGAAGCCGCTTGCAGCGGTTTACTGCAGCGTCTGTAACTCCTTACCGGGCTTGAAGCGCACGGCCTTGCCTGGCGGAATGGAAACCTCCGCGCCGGTGCGCGGATTGCGCCCGATGCCGGTCTTCCGCGGCTTTACGTTGAAGACGCCAAACCCGCGCAGTTCGATCCGGTCGCCCTGCTCGAGTGCGCGCTTCATGCTCTCGAAAACGGTCTCGACCGCCATCTCGGCTTTGGTCTTGGTGATACCGGTACGGTTGACGACTTCGTTGATGATATCGAGCTTGATCAAAAGATCCTCCTCCGGTGCGCGCAGGCCTTATGGCGATTCCCATCAGTCAACCACATGATAAGATTGAATTTATACTCATGTCAAGCGAGGGCGACCGCAACCGCGCGGAGCCGGTTTCGAGCGACGAATTCCGTCGCGCCTGCGGTCGCTTCGCTACCGGCGTCGCCATCGCGGGCGCAATGGATGCAAAGGGAGTTCCGCACGGCCTTACGGTGAACTCATTTTCGTCTGTTTCGCTCGACCCGCCGTTGATTCTAATCTGCTTAGGCCATGCCATCGCGGCCATTGACGTCTTCCGCGAGGCTCGTCATTTTGGCCTTAGCGTGCTCCGCGCGAACCAGCGCGGGCTCTCCGAACGCTTCGCCGCGCCCATGGACAATCGTTTCGATTCGCTGGCGTGGCGTAAAGGGAGCACGGGCTCGCCGTTGCTCGACGACGCGCTCGCGCAAATTGAGTGCGCCACCGTGCGCCGCGTCAGCGCCGGAGATCACGATATCTTCATTGGCGAGATGACCGCGGCAGCGGTGGACCAGGGCGAGCCGCTCATTTACTTTGCGAGCGAATACCGGGAGCTATCTTAGGGCGGCCCCAGATCCAATAAACCGGCGCGCCGGCCGCAATCAGCAGGGTGCCGGCGATGGCCGGGCCTGGCGTCGCGATCAGCGTATTCAACACGAAGGCAACTGCTACCGCCAAAAAGAGCAGTAGAGTCGCGGGATATCCCCACATCCGGTAAGGCCGAGCCAAATCTGGCTGCCGCATCCGCAACACAACCACTCCGGCGGACGTGAGCCCGTAAAAGATCCACGCCGCGTACATCGCGTACGATGCCAGCGTTTCATAAGTCCCTGTGAGCGTAAGTAGCACGGACCATGCGCCAAACAGCGCGATGGAGATGTGTGGCGTCCGATAACGCGGATGGATGCGGCCGAAGATCGGCAGGAACATGCCATCCCGCGCCTGTGCGAAGAAGATGCGCGGCGCCGTCATGGTCCAGCCGTTCATCGAGCCGGTGATCGAAATCAGAATGACCGCAGCCAGAAACGCGCCGCCCGCGTGGCCCATCGTCCGTTCGGCGACTAGCGCGCCCACGCGGTCCGCCGCGGCGATTTGAGGGATGCTCAGTACGCGCAGGTACGCCACGTTCGCCAGCACATAAACCACGATTACCGTGCCCAAACCTAACATCAGCGCAAGCAGCAGATTTCGTTTCGGGTTCTTGATTTCTCCCGCGATGAAGCTGACGGCCACCCATCCGTCGTAGGAGAGCACGCACGCGATCATCGCCACTCCGAAGTGGGCCATAGAGAACGTGCCCGAAGCGGGCGATGGCGCGGCTTTGACGCCGCTGACGAACGCACTGGCAATCAACGTCAGCAATCCTGCGAGCTTGATTGCCGTGAAGAGTTTCTGCACAGTCGCGCCCGCCGTCACTCCGCGATAGTTCACCATAGTCACGGCGACGATGAGCGCGACCGCCGCGAATTTGGCCATCGCCGGCGTGAGCGGAATAAAGTACGCCAAGTAGTTGGCGAAGACGATGCCAAGCCAGGCAACCGACGCCGAAAGAATGACGAAGAAGTACGCCCATCCGCAGAGAAACGCCCACAGCGGCCCATAGATTTCGCGCAGGTAAACGTACTGCCCACCCGTGGCGGGGAACATCGCGCCCAATTCGGCATAGGCCAAGGCGCCGAAGAACGACAGCACGCCGGTAAAAATCCACGCGCCCAAAATCAGCGGCGTTGAATCGAGATTGCGCGCCACCAAGTTCGGCACCAGAAAGATGCCCGAACCGATAATGGTGCCCGCGACGATGGCGACGGCGTCGATCAATCGCAACTGGCGCGGCAGTTCCGCGGGACTGGACATTATAGAAGCTTACCGCGCCGGCTGATTGTAGGATCCTTCGTTATATACTCAATCCGAGAATATGAGGATATCGAATCTTGTTACCGCAACGTTGATTAGCGGGATTTGCTTCTTGCTGCCGCTCTGGGCGCAAGAGCCGCAAGTTCCCGGACATCAAAATGTCACCGATAGCCCGCTCTTCCACAATCCCTTTGCCGGCCACCAGGGAGTGACGATTACGCCTTCGGCGAAGCCTCCTGTCGCGAATGCCAAGCCGAGCGCTTGCGCCATACCGCTGCTGAATGTCGCGCCAAAGAACACCGCGCATTACACCACGCCTATGGTCTCGCCGCAGCAGGACGTGGATCCAGGAATCCACGTACCTTCGATACCCGTCTGCGGAACCGATTCGCCAAATAAGTAGTGCAATTCCTCGCGACGGTACACTGGAATAGTGGGTTTGGGAAAGCTCCTGATCGTGGCGGGATTAGCGCTTGTCGCGGTTGGAGCGATTGTCTCTCTCGCCGGCAGGCTGCCTTTTAAACTCGGCAGGTTGCCGGGCGATATCTACATCCACGGACGCAACTCCACCTTCATCTTCCCGTTGACGACGTGCATTCTGATCAGCTTGATTCTGTCCCTGGTGATGTGGTTCCTGCGCCGGTGATCGCTCGGAGTTATTCGACGCGGCCCATCTTATCCAGGGGCCAATAAACAAAAACAGCCTTGCCGTAAATGTTCATTCGGGGTACATATCCCCAAGCCCGGCTGTCGCTCGATGAGTTGCGATGGTCGCCCAGCACGAAATATTCACCAGAAGGGACGGTCACGTCCCGTCCATCCGCCCACGTGCTCAAATCGCGGTAACGCTCGGCGACATACTCCTCGTTGAGCGCCGCGCCGTTGACATAGACTTGTCCGCGCAAGATGCGGATGCGGTCGCCCGGCAGGCCCACTACCCGCTTGATATATGACTTGGTAGTGTCTCTCGGATACCAGAAAACCACCGTATCGCCGCGGCGCACATCGCCCAGATTCAGCTTGTAAGTGAACTTGTTGATGAAGATGCGCTCGTTATCGGTTAGCCCGGGCTCCATGCTGGTGCCTTCCACCTTCACCGGCTGATAGATGAAGACGATCAGCACCACCGCGATGAGAATGGAAAACGCGAGATCGCGAACCCAGGAGAGCGCACCTAGTATATTCGACCTCGCCGGCGGGGGCACAGGTTCTTCCCGGAGCCCTTCGACGGGGTTGACGCTTGATTCTTCCATGCCGCGCTTCCCCATTATAGACGGAGCCGGTGGCGGTTCGGTTGCCCTCTTGGCCTTCGCCTAACGTGCGAGTACGCTCACCAACTGCGACATCGGGACCGCCCCTTGCTTGAGCGCTGCATTGTGAAATTCGGCGGCGGTCCCGCCGTGTTGCGCCTGGTAATCGGCGCGAGCCCGCAGCCATTTCGCCCAACCTACGAAGGCGGCGGCCCTCTCACACGATGTCAGCTTCGCAGCTTGCAGTTCCTCCGCGGACTCTTCCGTATCCTCAAACGCGCCCCGCCGCATCGCATCCAGCGCCTCCTCATCGGACATTTCCAGCGTATGCAAGCGGACGTCGAGAACCGCGTTCAAAGTGACGCGCAACTGCTCCTTGGTGAACAGCAGCGCGAGTTCGGGCGAATGGTCCAGATACCCAGCGTCGATAGCCTGCTGCGCCGCGTATTCGCCCCAGCCTGCCATGTACGCCGAGTTTCCAAAAACCGTCCGCAGCAGGCGGCGCGGTTTTGGCTCGAGCGCGCTAGCCCTTTGCATCTGGACCCAACTTCCGGGAATGGCTTCGCGCAGCGTCAGCAGCTTCAAGCGGTAGAAACTGCACCCGCGAAGATTCGCTTCCGTCACCCAATAGAACGCGCCCAACTGCGGTTCGAGCGGAGGCGCGGGATTGAACCCGCCGGCGGAGTTGACGGCGCGCGCGAACGCGGGCGCCGGCGCAACCTGCAGGTTGCCGCTCGCCGGAAGCGTGATCAAGCCCACTCGCCGCACGAACGCGCGCACCTCCTCCAGATCCTTGCGAGCGTCGTCGAGATTGGATTCCGCCGACGGGGAGCGCTGCGCGATATCGGCAAGAACCGCGCCGATTACCGTCTGCTGGCGCTCGAAAATTTCCAGGCTCTCCACATCTTTCTTTGCCGATGGCAGCTTGCGGTAGAACGGCAGCGCCAGATTGTACATGCGTTCGCGGATCGAGACCAACTGCTTTTCGCCCGACTCGAGCACGTCCTGCGCGGAACCGGCCGATTCCAGCGCCAATCGGAATTTGCGGCCGTAGAACTCGGGTCCGAGCCGCCAGTTGTAATTGTCCAGATACTGCAGCTTGTTGGTCAGAAGATCCTGGAAAGTGCGCAGCGCCGGCAGAGCGATGCCGGCGGCGCGGCCGTACTCCTGCTTCAATTCCGCCGGCGCGGCATTCCGCAACTCGGTATCCACCAGATCGATGTTGCCCTTGGTTTTCCTCATCGCCGCCTTGCACCACGCCGTGGGCATGCTCGAAAGATTGCTAGCCGCCTGTTCGAGAAACAAAGGAACCATGCGAAGGCGCGAAACGATATCGCGGAAGCGTTGGGCTTTGGGCGCATACTCAACCGCGTAAGGCGTGAACAGCGCGCTTCCGAGGATCCCAGTGTAGAGCGCGGGATTATGCAGCGGAGTATGAATGCGATCGAGCTCCAGTAAGGCCAGGCCGGTGCGATCCTGCAAAATCGCGAGATCGGCGCGATCGTCCGGGGAGAGCTTCTCCACATCGATCTTCGCCAGGCGTTGGTTGAAATCCTGGTAGAAAGCCCGCTGGCGCGACGTGGCGGCGGGGCTCAAATCATCGAGCAATCCGTCTAACTGCAGGTCCTTGTACTCGTGCAATCCGGCGGCGGTGGCGGCGGAAGGGGAGAACGAAAGCGTGGTGTAGACGAACTCTTCCGTTAGCTCCGGAACCGTGGCCTTGTGCCCGCATGCAGCGCATGCAAACGCGAGGACCGCCGCAGCCCAACGGCTAGCAACTGGCCTGCGCATGCGCTAGGCTTTGTCGTCGCCCAACTCTAAGACGATATAACGGCACATGGCGTCGCTGCCGTTGTGAAGACCGTGCTCGTCTCCGCCATGGGCAAAACCCACCGACCCCGGGCCCAAGCGCGTGGTTACCCCATTCACCATGAAATCCACCTGTCCCACCAACACTACGAACATCTCCTCGTGGACGTGCGTGTGCGGCGGGTGTGGCGCGCCGCCCGGCGGCAGCTCCGTCTCGTGCACCTCAATTGGAAAGGCGTGGTGGAGATTCCCTTGAAGAACGGCCCGCGACTTGTTGACGCCACCGGGCCCGCTGGCCTTTACCGGGAGGTCTTCGAACTTATACGCCTTCGAGGGGATGTTGCCGGGCTGCGCCTGCACGCGGGTGGCCGCCAGGGCTGGAAGAAGGAGAGCTAAGTCGCGACGCGATGGCCTCATTTCCGGAAGTATACAACAGGGGGCTTCTTCGAGCGCGGTTCAATGGCATTTTCGCGGCGTAGTAAGTCGGGGAGAAAACCGCTCCCTTGCGGTCGCGGCTCGGTAAAGCATTGACGCGCAATGGGTTCGCGGGATGGGCATAGCGGGGCCGCATCCGAGCGGGGAATATTCGAATGTCAAAGACCTGCGGGCCGCCCTTCTACTCCATAGGCCCGACTTCAGTCTATAGGATGGATGGAAGAAATCGAGGCTGGAAACGGTTGCAGATCGTCGCAGGTAGTTGAGGGGATTGGCGTAAGGTTTATTTTGCGGCCTTGTGACCGGCTTGGCGCAGTTCCGCCACTGCTACAATCCAAACAATGCCGTCCGTATTCCAGGTCAGATGGGCAAAGTTTCGGGTGGCCATCGTCTCGTCAGTTGCGCTGCTCATCCTCATGATCCTCGTCTACCTGCTGACTGGCGGCACTTTGCTCGAGCCCAAAGCACACCTCTTTCTCTACATTAACGACGCCACCGGTCTGGGGCCGGACTCGCCCGTACGCGTCGACGGAATCGGCGTCGGCGTGGTGGATTCGGTGAAGTTCTCCGGCTCGAACGATCCGAACCGGATCGTCCGGGTGCAGATGACCATAGAACGCGAACGGCTCGCGAGCATCACCGAAGATTCGATTGCGCAGATCAGCAACGATAGCTTTATCGGCGATAAGTTCGTCGATATCACCACCGGCAAAGCCGCTGACCACGTCCCTGAAAACGGCGAGATGCATTTCAAAGTTCAGCCCGACCTGATGCGCAGCATCGACCTGAGCGATTTCGAGCGCCAATTGCGGTTGGTGGATGACACGCTTGGCGACATCGAGCAGGGGCGTTCACCCATGGGACAGTTTATCGTCGGCGACCAAGTCTATGTCGCCATGCGCCGGAGATTCACGGAGCTGCAAAATGCGCTCAAGAAAGCCGTCGCAACCAACGGGCAGATCGGCAGCCTACTCTACACGGACGCGCTTTTCCGGAAAGTGCAGGCGCCGATTTTACAGCTGGATCAAAAGATCGCCCTGCTGCAATCGGGCCAAGGCGAGATGGGTCGTTTCCTGCGCGACCCCGCCCAATTCCAACAATTGCGCGGCATGCTGCAAGAGCTGCAAAAGACTATCGCAGATGCCCACAACGCCGATTTCATGCAGTCCAGCCAGAGCTACGAGGGCTTGAGCGCCACTGTGGGGTCTCTCACGCGGCAGGTGGATGAAATCAACACCAGCCGGATGTTGAACGCCACCGATCTGTACGAAAGCATGAACGGGGCGGCTAGGGAAGTTCAACGGAGTGTGAAGGATTTTCGAGAGAATCCGAGGAAGTATCTGAGGTTGAGGGTGTTTTAGGGTTATCGGGTGACCGCTCCCTTGCGGTCGCGGCTCGGTAGAACAGGCGGGTAGTTATAGGATAGGCGCGTAGTTATTAGGATAGGCGCGTAGTTTATAGAACAGGCGCGTAGTTATAAACAGGCTAGTTATAGACAGGCGCGTAGCTTATGAGATAGGCGCGTAGTTTATGAGATAGGCGCGTAGTTTATGAAGGCTACGCGGCCGCGTAGTTTAAGAAGTGGCTACACGGCCGCGTAGTTTACGGGTTTACTGTGGGCGCATCCAGATGTCTTCCAGAACGTCTACCGAAGACATGTAGGTTTTGTCGCCCACGTCAAGCGCACCATGTAGGTTCCGGGGAGTACCGGAGCAGCAGCCCCGCCACCGCCGAAACCGCCCGCCACCGCCACCGCCTCCGCCGCGACCTCCGCTGACGAACGGTACGCCGCCGCCAGCGCCGCCGCGTCCGCGGCCACCGCCGCCGCCACCGAACCTGCGCTGCGGCATCGGGGTTGGCCGGCGCCGCTGCCTGCTGCAGCCGGCCCGCGGCCCGCTGCCGCGCCCCGCGCCGCCGCCGTCCACGCGCCGGCCGCCACCGGCCGCCGCCGCCGATCGGCATCGGCCGCCGCAATGCCCGTCATCGGCCATTGGAAGCGGTTCATGCCGGCCTTGATATCGACATCCATGGTGCTCACCACGTCGTTGTTCTGCAGGAACTCGACCTTGCCCGGCCCATGTCGGACTTCGCCAGAATACTGATCGCCGTTCCGCCTTGCGGATTCTGGCCTGTGAACTCGACGTTCGTGACGTGGCGCTGCGCCTGCGGATCGTTCTTCCACTGCACGGCCGGCGCGCGGCTCGAACAATGTCACGTCGGCGGCATCGACCCTCGGCTTCATCTGTTCGAGCGGAGTGATGTCGTCCGCGATCCAGATCGAGCGGCCGTGCGTCGCCGATGATCAGGTCGCGGTCGCGCGGATGAATCAGGATATCGTCCACGCGCACGCTGGGCAGGCCGGTCATGAACTTCTTCCATTCCTTGCCGCCGTCGAGCGTGACGTAAAGCCCGAACTCGGTGCCCACGAAGAGCAGGTTCGGATTGTCGTAATCCTCGCGCAGCGCGTTGATG
Organism: Bryobacterales bacterium; assembly: GCA_963763545.1. Classification (GTDB taxonomy): domain Bacteria; phylum Acidobacteriota; class Terriglobia; order Bryobacterales; family Bryobacteraceae; genus PALSA-243. Next base: position 181,386 of record CAVXPE010000019.1, on the reverse strand, counting down.
TTGCCGTTGGCGGGAAGATTGCCGGTGACGTTGGTCCAGGTCTGGCCGTAATCGGTGGTCTTGAACAGGTACGGCTTCCAATCGTCGTTGCGATGGTTGTCCAACGCGACGTAGCACGTGCCCGGATCGAAATGCGAAGGCTCGATGCGCGAGATCTGCACGTAGCCCTTGGGCGCGCCGGTGAATGTTGCCGATGACGTTGGTGAAGGTCTCGCCATCGTCCTGGCTCACCTGCAGGTTGCCGTCGTCGGTGCCGATCCAGATGACGCCCGGCCGCGAGGGAGACTCGCGAATCTGAGTGGCCAGCGAACTGGCGGCGTAACCATCGTGCTTCGCCGCCATCGGCTTGTCGCCGGAGACGCCCATGATGGCCTGCTCCGGCGCCCAGCGGTTCACGTTCTTGCTGAGGTCCTTCGGATTCATCCACCACGTGTCGCCGCGGTTGGTGGACTTGAAGAAATACTGCGCCGCCATGTAGATCACCGCCGGATTGTGCGGCGAAATCTCGAAGGGCGCGTTCCAGTAGAAGCGGAACGCAGCGATGTCGGGCGGCGCGTTCACCACGTTGGGCGCGCCGCCGCGTCCACCACCGCCGCCGCCGCCGCCCGTCCAGCGGCCGCCGGCCGCCCGGCGGCTGCAGCGGCTCCGCCAGCCGGAGCTACTGTGCCGGACGTTCGTGCGTGGTTGTCGGCTCAGCCGACGGCGGTCGTTCCCGCCGCCGCGCCGCGCCCGCCGCCCGCTCTCGGCCGGATGCTCTTCTGCGTGCCGTTGCGCAGGTCGTGACGGCTCATGTCGCCATCCTGCGATTCGCCGTAGACGATGGCCCAATCGGTGGGATCCTGGCGGGTGTAGAAGCCGTCGCCGCCGGCGACGGTGAACCAATCCGTGTTCAGCCGGCCCGGTGTTGGAGCGCAGCGCGCTCGGGCCGCACCAGGCGTTGTTATCCTGCAAGCCGCCGCAGACGTAATAAGGCCGGCGCATGTCGGCCGACACCTGATAGAACTGGCCCGACCGCGATATCGTTGTGATAGATCCCAAGTCAAGCCGCCGTCGTTGCTGATATCGAAGCCGCCATCGTGGCCGACCCAGACGATGCGCGGATCCTTGGGATTGATCCAGATGGCGTGGTAATCGGTGTGCGAACCGGTGAGGCCGGTCCAGGTCTTGCCGCCATCGAGCGACATGCGGGCCGGATTGCCGCCGACGAAGATCTTCTGATCGTTCACCGGGTCCACGCGGATCTGGCTGAAGTACGTCGGCCGATCGTCGCAGCTCATGCATCGTTTCCAGGTCTTGCCGCCATCTTCGGAGCGGAACACGCCGCTGCCATTGGGATTCGGTGACAGGCGCGGCTGCGCCGCGTCCACCGCCACCGCCGCCGCCGACCGCCACCCGTGCCGGGAACCATGGTGCAGCCGTTGGCGGGCTCTCCGCCACCACCGCCGCCCCGTGCGCCTCCGCCGCCGCGCCCGTCCTGCCGCCAGCCACAGGCGCCGCACCGGCCTCGGCCGGGTTGTCCGCCGCGCCTTCACCGCCGCCGGCGGCCGATCCGCCGCGGCCGCGAGCCGGACCGCCTTCGGCCGCCGTGCCGCCGCCGGTTCCGGCGCTCGCGCCGGCTTCCACCTGCGCGTAAACGATGTTCGGCTTCGCGCGGAAATCGAAATCGCGATGCGGCCGTAGATGCCGTCCTTCGGCTTCGGCCAGCCGGGGCCGTCGATCTTGGTCCAGTTGTCGCCGCCGTCGGTGGACTTCCACAGCGCGCTGTTCGGGCCGCCGCCGTTATATCCCCACCAGGTGCGGCGCCGCTGTAAGAAGACGCATAACACGATCTTGGGGTTCGACGGATCGATGGCGACATCGGTGAAGCCGGTGTCGGCGTCGATGTACTTCGCCTTCTTCCAGTTCTTGCCGCCGTCGGTGGTCTTGTACAGTCCGCGATCCGGATTGGGGCCGAACAGATGGCCGCCGGCCGCGACGAAAGCGATCTTCGGGTTGGTCGGATCCACCACCACGCGCCGGATGGACTGCGTGTTCTCCAGACCCAGGTGCTCCCAAGTCTTGCCGCCATCGGTGGTGCCCCACACGCCGTCGCCGATCGAGGAACTCTGCCGATTGTTGCCTTCGCCCGTTGCCCACGTAGACCACGTCGGGATCGGAAGGCGCGATGCCGATGGAGCCGACGGATTCGTTGGGCATGTTGTCGAACAGCGATTTCCAGTGGTTGCCGCCGTCGGTGGATTTCCAGAGGCCGCCGGTGGCGAAGCCGACGTAAATGATCATCGGATCCTTTTCCGACCCCTCGATATCGTCGACGCGGCCCATCATGACGGCCGGGCCGATGGAGCGGAAAACGAATCCTTTTAATAAAGGATCAGACGTTGGATTCGGCGGCGGTTCGGGAGGCGGTCCGCCTCCGCGCCCTTGCGCCAAAATCGTGTTGGAAAAGCTGAAACAGGCGATAGCGGCGGCAGGCAAAATTAGCCACGCGCGCTTGGAAGACGATGCAGACATAGATTTCTCCCGGAGGCTCCGTTGCAAGAGTTAATAGGCAAACTGTATCACAAACTACCGGCGCTAGGAGGGACGGTGTGGTTACCTCGCTTGAGGGCGTCATTCCACCGCAGAGACGCAGAGACACGAGAGAAAGGCTGAGATAACGGACACTTCGGGCTTAGGATGCATTGTCGTTTCGCGAATTTGAATCGGCTATTGGGCTGCCCGCGCAGGCCAGGAGGCCTGCGCCACTTTTAGGCGGCTTTGCGATCGATGTTGGGGCCGAAATCGGGCCTGGGATCCTTCGACTTGTCGCGGAAATGGTAGTTGCAGGCCTTCTTGTAGCGGTGGGCGCGGTCGCGGCGGCGGGCGATTTCGGTGTTTGAAAAAACGAACCCACCGTGGGCGGAGGGGGGTTGGAAGTCTTCGCCGGGTTCGTAGACTTCGCCTTTGCTTTCGGCGTGTTCCACGAAGATTTCGGCTTGGTTCATTGCTTTCTCACGGACTTCCTGGCGTTCGGCCTGGAGAGCTTTCAGTTCGGCGCGATCTTTTCGCAGAATGCTGCTCAGACGCGTTTCGTAGGTGGACAGCAACTGATTTGCGCGGCTTGGCGCATCCAGGTATCCGAGGCGACTAGCGCGGCGTCCACTTCGGGATGGCCGGCGTCGAAGGCGTCGATGTTGTCGCGGAACCCGCTGGCGAAGATGCCTGCCTCAAGCGCTCGGATCCTATTAATTCTGAACATGTTATCCGATATGGAGGTGGCTAGAAAGCTTTCCGTGGGGCCGATGGGCGCGAGTTCGGTGCGTACGTCGGAGGTGTGTTTCTGGAGGACTACGAGCTCTTCCTCGGTGCCGCAGATGATCTGGCCGTGGAGCCCAGATCGGGTGGCATTAAGGCTGGAGCGGCGCTTCCTGCTTCAGTGACAGGGCCACGACTTTTGCCGCCGTTGCGCGGTTGGCTTGTAGCTTGGCTTCGCTGATGGGTGGTTTGGGGGGCGTCTCGGTGTTTGTTGTTTCGTCGTTTTCCGGCATGGTGCATCCTTTTCGGGAACACATTTGCTCCCGATTTGATGTTAGCGGGCGGGAAAAGGGGATTTGGCGGGTTGGGGTGTAAGTGACTCAGAATCAGCGATAGGAAATTTTTGAAAGCCTGTGACTCGCGAAATGGGCACTCGCGGCGCCATCACCTGAAACGGATAGAAGAATGGCGTAACTTATTGAGGGGTCATCGGTTGTATCTTTCGCGTTATGTGCGACGCCGATTGCAAGCGTTCTCTGCGGCCGTGGAGCGCCGGGCAGAAGCCCGGCGGCAGCCCGGAAGGGCTGCCCCACATGTTCTGGCCCCCAGACTCGGGCAGTCGGTAGCAAGTTCTTTGCGTGTGATACGCTCGCTCAAGCAACTATGTCTAGTAGAGTTCAGGAGGAGGTTGGGTTCCCTGGAGGCTACGATTTTGGGGAAATTCTGGCCGCGGTATCGATTGCAGCAACGGTGCATGTCGATAAGCCGGAATTCGGCACGACAGTACAAGCGGTCCTTCAGCGCTTTTTGACCGGGTTGGTAGCCAGGCATCCGGAGAGCGCGCCGTTCCGAAATTTCGGCGATCCGTACCAACTCCGTATCCGGGAACTGTTCGATGAACGGCTCAGCTTACTGAATAGCCATCTCAAAGCTTCATGGTTTGGTCTGGCTTACTGGACTTATGGCCTGGTGGCAGTGCGCTCGGGTCTTTCGATCGCCGAGGTTGACGATATGAGGACTCTCGTGACTCCAGTGCGGCTCTCGCTACGGGAACTTGGCATTCGAGTTTCCAGCGAAGAGTGCCTCGCCGAGATCGACCGCTTCCTGCCACCCGAGGTTACGCAGCGGAACGTGCTCGGGGCGGCGCTTCTATTTCTCTCGTTCGTTCGTTTTCTCCACAACGGGGCGCTGCGCCGGCGCGAAGTGGTGACGCCGCGCCTGATTGGCTCGAACGTATGCTTCGCATTCGCGCAAGCGGACGCCAAGGCGTCCATTGATATCTCCACCTTCTTGACGAGCCACGGATTCTCCATCAGCCAACAACCTGCCGACATCACGCAAGCGTCTCGCCTGCTGGTGCTCCTTTCAAAACAGGCGATGGCATCGGATGTCTTCTCGGCGTAGCCTGGCGGACTGGAAAGAGCGTCAAGTGAGCCCGATGGTTGTCTGCCTGATGCCCAAAGCCGAGCTCTATCGGGAGCCCCCTACCGACTGGCGTAGCGAAATTTGGAAATGGCTTGCGGCCAACGTCGCGGTGGAACTGAGATCGGAGAAAGACCGCTACCTGACGCTGCTGCAAGCCCTCGACGTAACAGATCCAAAGCAATGGTGGTGGGGGTACGGGGACACGATTGAACTTGGATTAGCCGTCGACGTGCTGCGACTTGGCATCCCACGGCCCGCGACAGTCCGCGCCGGAAGTGGTCCTACGGGGGAGGCCTACCCTTTCAGTATCGATGGGAGTGTTTTTGCCGCCTGCTTGGTCGCGAGTGACCACCAGATGCGGAGCGAAGCATCCTCAGGCGAAGCAAGCGGACCGGACACGCGGTATATCGCGATTTGCAACGACCTCCTCCAGCTACGGCGGAGGGCCAACGGCGAACCGTATGGGTTGCCATGGTTCGTGCTGATCTACCGGACCTGGCTGGCCTTTGCGGCCAAGCTCACCCGGTTTGCCTACTCCGGGCAGGACGCCGGCCGCGCCTCGGGAGGAGATGCGACTCGCGCTGTTTGCTCTGGGAGTTGGAACAACGGACGCTGCGGAACTCGATGGGTTTTTGGAGGGCTTCGCGAACCTTCCGTGGGCAGTAGACCCTTCATTGATGGCTGCTGTTGACGAACGGACCATCGCATTCATAACCCTGGTCTTTCATCTCACCCAGGCGGCTCTGACACGGAATCAACGTATGCGGTTGCGGCATTCCTCTTGCCCCGCCTTTGTCAGTTATGCCCGCGAGGACGAAGCCTTCGCTCGCGACCTGGTCACGCAACTGGAAGCCAAGGGCGCGGACGTCTGGTGGGACCTCAATGCGATCACGTTGGGTACGCCCCTCGATCAATCCTTGCGGTCCGCCGTAAGTGGTTCGCGCTACCTGCTGCTGATTGCGACGCCGGCGGCCGGCAAGAGCGAGTATGTGCGTCTGGAGATCGAAACTGCGGTTCGGAACGGTTTACGCATCGTTCCGATTGTTCCCGATGGCCAGGTACCGGCTGCGCTTCGGTCGTTGCTCGATTCGGCTGCGGGGACAACGGAGGCTGTCACTGGCGCAACCGATTCTGCACGCGCCGGCATCGCAACGTCGATTCTGTCACGCCTGGAGCGATCGCCCTTGGAACAGCTCGAATGGCTCCAGGCGCAAACTACGTACCAAGACTTCCGCCAACAGCTTGCGCGAGTGCGCGCGAGTCAGGCCGTGAATATCGATTGCTCCCAACTCGGGACAATCTACTTTCTTAGCCGGCCTACGATTCGCAGAGCTTGGCTGGCGAACATGATGACTTCGGCGGCTTCCTCGGGCTTAGTCGGAACGAAACGATGGCCGGTCGAATTTCTGTAGAGACCGGAACGCGCCCGCAAACAGATGCGCCATATTCCGCTGCTCCCCCACCGGCAAATTCGTGTCTGTTAATGGACCAGCAGTCTTGCTGTTCTCGGGCTGGCGAGCGAACCTGCGCGCATCAGGACATCGCCCACAATCTCAGCTGAGTAGTTTCTGGCTTGCCGAACTGCAATCTCGACTTCACGAAAGGCCAGAAACACCGCGACATCGTAGTCACCGCGTTGGAACGCCGGATACACATTGGCGGCGATCACCGAATGGACTTGATGTTTTGGGAGAAGATTGCTCTGGCGGTAGGCGACAAAATCGGCCCGCGTTCTTACACTCCTGCCCCGCCTTGTAATGAAGAACGTAGTCATGGTTGTCGGTTCGCGAGCGATGAGCCCCTCGCTTTCTAGCCAACTCCACGCCTCCAGTAAAACTCGCCTAGCTGCGTCGTCGAAATCGGAGTAGACGCGCTGCCGCTCGATGACGTTGAAAAATCCCTGCTGATTCACTCTACCCATTTGCGGACTTCATTCCCGCCATCTGGGTGGCTGTTCAGGTGAACGATAAGGACCTCAGCCACGTCCTCTACCGGAAGCGTCAGGAAATCTGCTGCCTTCGGAACGAGTTGGTTAAGCGGGATCATAGCGACCACTACTCGGACCTTAACACGGAATGCGCACGAGGACCAATTCTCCCTGATCCGCGGATTCGCGGGGCGCGCCAGTGACGTGACGGTGACAACAATCCGAGCGTCATCGGGCGGCAATGACGGTGAAGTTTGGCTGGCCTACGTCCGGGGCCCGAAGGCCGGTTCGCGGACATCATTAGCCGGTTCCGGTGCCGACCGCCGCCAAAGGTCCTCGAACGCCGTTTGGGACCGATGTCGGAGAGGCCCGAGATTCCCCATTTCTTCCCAACACCGCAGCAGACCCGACCACCGATCCTCAAGTCGCCTAGATCTGAAGGTAAAAGATTTATGGGCTCTCCGCAGGAATTCGTGAAAGTCTTCAAATATCGATGATTCAGTGAGATGGCGTTTTTGGGTACACTCGGCAGTTGACGCATAAAGAATGGACAGCGATTCTGGCGTGGCCGGGGTACCGGGTGTATCGGCACGAACTGGACGAAGAGGCGAAGACACTGAGACTGTGGGTGCGGCGCAAGCCTGTTCACAGGGGTTTTGAGTGCCGGGGATGTGGTCGGCGCCTGCACCAAGTGCACGATGTGCGGGAGCGGGAGATCCGGGATCTGCCCTGGAGTGTCTATCGCGCGACGGTGATTGTGGAGGTGCATCGCTTGCGATGCCCGGAATGCGGGGTCCTGGTGGAAAAGATCGATCAACTGCCGTCCAAAGCGCCCTTCAGTAAGCGATTCGAGGAGATCGTGGGGGAAGCCTGTGAGAGCGCCGCCGTCAGCCAGGTGGCACGTCGTTTCCACTTGCCGGAGACGACGGTGCGGGCGATCGACCTGCGCTACTTGGAACGGTGGGACCAGCGGCGCCGCAAGCCAGCGCTGAGACAGATGGGTGTGGACGAGATCTATCGGGGGAAAAACGACAAATTTCTAACGGTAGTGAGCAATCTGGAAACCGGCGAGCCGCTTTGGTTTGGGAAGGAGCGTAAGAAGGAAACGCTGGATGAGTATTTCAGGACGCAGCTCAGAAGCGGGCAACGCAAACGCATCGAAGCTGCCTGTGTGGATATGTGGGAGCCGTTCCGGCTCAGTATTGAGGAGTGGGCCCCGGGGTGTCGCATCGTGTATGACAAGTTCCACATCATCCAGCACGCCAACGACGCAGTTGACGAAGTTCGGCGGGCAGAGTTCTTCCGCAAGGGGCGGAAGATGCGGGACGTCATCAAAGGGAAGAAGTGGCTGCTGCTCAGCCGATGGAAGAACCTGGCCAAGAATCAACGCGGCGTGCTGAGTCGGGTCTTCCAGCTGAATCGGCGAGTGTTTAAAGCCTACCTGCTAAAAGAAAGTCTGGAGCAGCTTTGGGACTACCGCTATGAGGGCGCCATGATCAACTACCTGAAGAAGTGGATGGATCAACTGCGATGGCAGCGCTTGCCCTCCTTTCAGAAACTCGCCGAGATGCTACTCAAACACCTCGATGGGATTCTGAACTACTGCCGAACCCGAGTGCGCTTCGGCGTCGTGGAAGCGATCAACGGCAACATCCGGATGCTGATCAACCGCGGCCGCGGCTATAAGAACATGCGCTATCTCTTATTGAAGGCTAGCCGCATGGCCGTTACCAATACCGAATATGTCGCTTTTCAGAACGTCAAGAAAGCCGCGTAGAATGCCATTGCTTACGAATTCCTGCGGAGAGCCGATTTATGTAACCATCGGCATATGGAACCGTTGGACCGTCGTCTATTCGCACTGTTCAGTGCAGCCGTTGGTACTGGTCTCGAATACGTGAGGAAACGCCGCGACGAAAACGGATATATTGGAGCCCACCGTGACTGGCCGGTCCTGACTTGGCATGACAACGGGATGCCGTGGTTGAGCGAGCGGTTTGAGGGCCCGACCGACTACGCCGACGCGCTCAGGCCTCAGTCATACACGCAAAACCCAGTAGCTACTCTACGGCGATTCGAACAGGAGGGCAGTTTCATCGCGCTCCTGGAGTATGCTCGCGCCCTTCCGAATATCGCCGAACATCTAGATGCCTCGCACTTAGTGAAATTTCAGGATCAATTCACTCTTGTCCAAAACAGCGGTCTGAAATGAGAGGTGACGCCCTCCTATAATTGACGTTGGCGAGCCATTCCTTGCCGGGAGTCTCGCCAAACGCTGCCCACAGGAGGGCAATCCAATCGTACAAGTCGCAAGCCTCTTCAATCAACTGCTCCAGCATTTTCCCCGCACCGAGTTCGGCGCACTCGTAAAGAAGCACGGCGCCGAGCATGACGCCAAGGGCTTTGCCTGCTGGACGCAGTTCGTCTCTATGCTGTTTTGTCAACTCGGACGCGCCGATTCACTGCGCGAAATCTGCAATGGCCTGGGCTGCTGTCTGGGGCGGTTGGTGCACGTGGGGATCTCCAAAGCGCCTTGCCGCTCTACCCTGTCCTATGCCAACGAACACCGTCCAGCGGCGCTATTCGAGGATCTGTTCTTTACCGCGCTGGCACGGTTCCGCGAGCAACAAGGGCTGGGTATACGCCAGCACAAGTTCCGCTTCAAGAACAAACTCCTCAGCCTGGACTCGACCACCATCTCGCTCTGCTTGACGATGTTTCCCTGGGCCAAGTTCCGTCGTGCCAAAGGCGGCGTCAAGGCCCACGTCCTGTTGGATCATGACGACTATCTGCCGGCCTACGTGCTGCTCACCGAAGCCAAACGGAGCGACGTAAAACTGGCCAATTCCTTCCGTCTGAACCCCGGTTCGATTGTGGCCATCGATCGCGGCTATATCGACTACGCCCTGTTCGGCCGCTGGAGCATGGCCGGGGTTTTCTTTGTCACCCGCCTGAAGGACCACGCAGCCTTTAAAGTCGAGGCGGAATGCCAGATCCCGCAGAACCGCAAAATCCGCGCCGACCAACTCATCCGTCTCACCGGTGTCCAAGCTCAAGCCGATTATCCTGACCTGCTGCGCCGTATCGTGGCGTGGGATGCCGAAAACGAGCGCGAGATCGTCTTACTGACCAATCTACTGGATTTCGGCGCCACCACCATCGCCGCGATCTACAAAGAGCGCTGGAAAATCGAACTGTTCTTCAAGGCTCTGAAGCAAAATCTGACGGTGAAGACCTTTGTCGGAACCAGCGAAAACGCGCTCCGCATCCAGATTTGGACAGCCTTGATCGCTATGCTGCTGCTGAAATGGCTGCACCACCTGTCCAAGGCGACCTGGTCTCTGTCGAATCTGGCCTCGATGTTACGGCTGAACCTATTTACCTATCGTGAATTGACCAAGTGGCTGCATAAGCCGATGGAAACCCCACCGTTGCTACCGGTTGCGGAGCAACTCACCCTTGTCATGAGCTGATTTGGACAGGCTGGGTCACAGCAAATCGACGACCTCCTTATCAAATAGCAAAAATCCCTCCAATAAGTCCTCTGATTTCAGCAAGAGCTACAACACTTCAGGATTGTCTTGGACAGCAGTGGGATCAATTAGAAATTCTTGTCGGGGATGTCCTAGATCGTTATATTCACACTTCCGGTCTATTCGAACTTGACCAACAGGCCTTGATACCGATCTATGTAGAAGTGGAAGGTATCTCTTAAGCCACGTCCTCGATATTGCGATCTTTGTTCCGATACTCTGTTTGAGGTTCGAGAGTGACCGCGTCGACATAGATGAAACCAAGGTTATTACGAAATTAGGCGACCGCATGCAGTTGGGCCGAACACCCTACTGGAGTTATCAGCATGGCTTCGATCCTCGGGTTGAGACGGCTGCAACCCACGCATTTATGCTTACGAACTACACGATCAAGAACCAGAATCTGGCACTTATGTGGCATGTTCTCGGGAACTCGGAGTCGTATCCTCTGAATGTGATCGACGGCTTCTTTGCCGCGCTCCGACTAATTACAGGATATCCGACTGGATACGCTCAATTGGTCGTGCTTCCTCTCGGGTGGGCGTCAGACTACAAGGGCGATCGGTGCGACTTCAAACAACGTCCGTACGGAACTATCCGCCGTGGTTCGAAAAGGGATACTGGAATGAGGATGTGCCGTTGGTTACGACCAAGCAGATGCAAGAGGTGGCGAGTCTGTACCTCACAATTCAGAAGCTTAATGAGAAGCGGTTAACCGTGGCTTTGCGTCGGTTCAATTTAAATTCACTGAGAAGGAACGCTGAAGATGGGCTCCTCGATGCCATGATTGGCCTAGAAGCATTACTCTCAGACGGGAATCAGGAGATGACATATAAGGTCGCCTTAAGAATGGCTGGACTATATAAGTTTCTGGACCCTTCCAGACAGGTGGACGTTTTCCGCGAAATGAAGGCCATCTACGGGCTTCGATCCAAGATTGTGCATGGGAACAAATTCGACATAGAGGAAACGTTCAATCGGGGCGACCGCAAGGTTCGGGCGGTTGACGCCGCGGCAGAGTACCTGAGCGCGGCTTTGCGAATACTTATTGAGCATGCCGAATACCTGGATTTAGCGAGGATTGATCACGAGCTTCTTCTCGCCGGCTCCCCTCAGGGCCGGGTCGCAGTCACCCGTGACCGAAGGCCGAGTTAGCATCGTGACCTCGGACGCTCCCCAAGTCCTTTTATACCGGCCAATATTCAGAATGAGGGGCTGGCGGCGACCCGACGGAAAGCAGTATTCTTTTTTCGTTCGAAATTGACTTTGCCGGAGGGTGAAGGCCCGGCCAGCAGATCGGAACTTTGGTAGGAACGGTCACCGGCGGGCCTTCACGCCAGCCGTGATTATCTTTATCGCACTGCCCGAAGCGAAAGACAACATCGACCCGGGGTGATCCCGCTGGACCTCCTGCCGCGGCGATGTCCGGTCTGCCACGTCCACACGATCGTCGGCCATGGACGGCGGTTCCGCCAGGCCCACGACGAACACCACGAACACATTTGGGTGCGCCGCGGAATCTGTCATCCGTGCAATAAGACCTTCACGATCTTGCCCGATTGGCTCGCTCCGGCGGCGCCGTTCAGCTTGCATTGCCGGCAGCAGGCCTGTGAGAGCATCGCCGCAGGTGATCCCGTGGAGCAAGCGGCGCCGCACTGCCAAGATCCGTCACGCTCGCCCGATCCATCCACTTTGCGCCGATGGGCACATCGGCGCCTGCTCAGCGTGCGCTGCTGGGTGAAGGCCGGCGCCATCGCCGATTACTTTTTACGGATCCCCACCATCGTTGCGTGGGATCTGGCCGCGCTCTGCCGTATTCTGCCCATCGAGGCAAGAAGTCCGTGAATCGCGAAGCCATCGACGACTTGAAAGAACAGATTCCCTTGATGGGCTATCTGCACGCGCAGGATTGGCGCCCGGCGCGGCCACTGAGCCGCGGCCGATGGATGGGGCTGTGCCCTTTGCATGGAGATCACAACCCAAGCTTCCTGGTGGATAACAACAAAGGCCTCTTCTACTGTTACGGCTGTGGCCGCGGCGGTGACGTGATTCGCTTCGCCGAACTCTATCACCAGGTGAAGTTCCCGCAAGCCGTGGTGTTACTGCGCCAATGGCGCGGCGTGGGACCTGTGTTGCAGGAAGCCGTACGTTTCTATCGCACTCAGTTAAACCGGCACAGTGAGGCGTTCGTCTATCTATACCAACGCGGAATCCGCTCGGCGGCGCTGCTCGAGGAAATGCGGATTGGTTACGCGCCCGGTGGTTGCCTGCGGGGCTGGCTGACACAGTTGGGTCACTCCTTACCGGCTCTGTGTCAGACCGGTCTGGTAACTGAGGCGGGTTACGACGCATACGTCCGCCGCATCGTCTTCCCGCTGGAGGGCAATCTCTATGGCCGCAGCCTTTCGGATTCGGCGCCAGCGCACCGTTTTTTGCCGGGCGCTAAGGGCGGCTTGTACTTATGGGAGCAAGTCCAATCCTATCCGGAAGTAATTCTCGTCGAAGGGCTGTTCGACTATGCCGCGGTGTGGCAAGCCGGATTTCAAAACGTTACCTGCTCGCTGGGCGCCCATCTCAATACGCGCCAGTTTCGGCAACTCTGCGACGCCCCGCGAACCGTCTATCTGGCCTTTGACGCCGACCCGAATGGCAGTGGTCAGCAGGCGGCGCAATCGCTTGCTGGCCAGCTCCGAGAGCAAGGCGTGAACGCTCGCAGAGTCTCATTGCCCGAGGGCCACGATCCCAACAGCTTTTTCGTCGGTGGCGGCACTGCTCAAGAGTTTCACCGCCTCTTGGAGGAGGCTTGCCTGTGAGATTCCATGTAGCTCAACAGCACGGCCTGAGCAATGGCCAGAGCCCGTTTCGCGTGGTCGGGCAATCCGGCCGGGAAGTGGAGTGGGTCAATCGATATCTGGACCAGCAGCGAGTCCGTGGCGTGGCCGATTCCACGCTGCGCAGTTATGCCCACGATCTGCTCCATTTCCTGCGCTGGTGGGCGACTGCGCATAAGACTTCCAGCATTACTAAGGACGCCCTTAGCGAGTCAACATTCCTCGACTACATTCGCTTCCAGGTCAACCAGAGTCCGCCGCCTGCTGCCGCCAGCATCAATCGTCGGGTAGGAACCGCCGAGCGTGCCATGCGGATCGAGTTTCCCGAAGCCGCGCCTCTGTTTGCGCCAGGCTTTCAGAACTGGTACTGGCGGCAATCGCGGCTTGGCTACGGGCGGCCACGCCCGGCGCTGACCCAGTTGCGGGTAAAGATGCCCAAACACTTGATCGAGCCATTGTCGGTCGATGATGTGGCGCGCTTCTGGTCCAGCTTCCGTACCTCGCGTGACCTGGCCATCGTCGGTCTGATGTTACTGCATGGCTTGCGGTCATGCGAAGTCCTTGCACTCAACCGCGAGGACATCCAGTTTCCGGATTCGCAGATCCGGGTCCCGGGCAAGGGCAAAAAGATTCGTATGCTGCCGCTGGATCGCGACTCCGTGAAACTGCTCGATCACTACCTGTGCCTGGAACGACCTCCGTACTGCGGTCAGGCTTTATTCGTTTGTCTCAAAGGGCCGTCCCGTGGCAACCGGATAACATCCGCTGGTCTGCGGTCGTTGTTTCGTCATCATCGGCAAACCACGGGTGTGACGAAGGCCAACCCGCACCGATTTCGGCACACCTTCGCTGCGGACATGCTCCGGGCAGGCGTTAGCCTTCCGGCGCTCATGCAACTCATGGGTCATGCACAGATTCAAACCACCATGGTCTACCTTCAACTCACGCCACAGGACGTCTGGGAGCAATACGCTCGCGCCGTTTCCCAGCGCATCCGGCCCGTTCCGCCGACGCAGTCATGAAACGAAAACGTATCCCGCTCCCCACCCACCCTCTGACGGCATTCTTCCGGCCAGCGGCAGAATCTGTGACGACTTCGCTGGGGGATGCATCCATCACGTCCTATCGCGGAACAGTTCGGCACTTTCTGACTTATCTCGGCGGCCAGTATCCTGAGGTTCACTCTCTCGATCAACTGCGCCGCGACCCTCATATCCTCGGTTGGCTGGCTCTCTTGCGGTCGCACAACCCGCCGCTGGCCGCGATCACGCGCGCCAACTATGTGATCTACCTGCGCCGTATGCTGGAAGAACTCGCCTGGACCCAGCAACTCCCGGCCCTTGCCCATCTGCTCGGTCGTGACGATGTTCCCCGCAAGGAGCACCGTCTACCGCGCCCATTGACCCCGGAGCAGGATCAATTGATCCAGCAGGAACTGCTGCGGCGCAATGACTTCGTTAGTAATGTCCTGCTGCTTTTGCGTCACACCGGCATGCGCATCGGCGAATGTGTCGATCTCTCTTTCGAGTGTTTGCGCCCGCTCGGCCCCGAGCAGTGGGCCATCCATGTGCCGCTGGGCAAGCTCAAAACGGAACGCTGGGTTCCCGTGGATTCCATGGTCTGTCAACTGGTCGAACGGATCCGTTCTCTGCGGCCGCCTACGGCGCCTAATGCCGGTCGTCTGCTATTGCCTCGGCCTCGCGGCCGTTGCGTGTTGATTCGCAAGCTCCGCGCAGCATTGCAAGAAGTCGTGTCGGCGGTCGGAATTCCCGTCCGCATCGTGCCGCACCAATTTCGACACACATACGGGACGGAGATGCTGCGCGCTGGCGTTAGCTTTGCCGCTGTTATCAAACTCCTCGGTCACAAGAGCCCGCACATGACCTTGGAGTATCTGGAGATCACCCAACATGATCTCCAGCGCGAGTTCCACTTGGCGCTCTCCCATCCGAGGCACTTGGCGCCATTCCGACCATCTCCTCTGGCCCCCTGCCTCGTGCAGATTTGACGAGCCTGATCGACTCATTGACGGTCGCCCAGCATGTTCTGGAGATGTACCGCCGCACCCTTGCCGCAGACGTCCCGCGCCTTCTCGCTCGCCTTGCCCGACGTCTCGTCAAGATCCTCGCCGAAGCCAGGAAACTCAACCCGCCTGAAAAATAGGTAAAGATTGGCCGGTTAAGTCCCGTTGGGGGTAATGCCGAGAGAGGGTGCGCCGGCCTCTGGCCAGATCTCCTCGAACGGCACATATGGCCGTTCACCCTCGTTGTTGATGGGCAGGCCAATCATCGGTAGGAAAGCAGAAGCGGCCGCAGGATTGGGCGACAATTCCAAGGCCTGGAACCGTTGCGCAATCGTGTGCGATCACGGCCGCTCCTCGAGCTGGAGGAAATGCAGGTGGCCGCCGGCATCTCCGGCGACGATCTTTTGGTTGCCGGCAAAGGTACAGCATCGTGCGCCCGCGTCGCAGTGGAACGTGGCGAATAGCATGCCGGTTCCAGGTCCCACACCTTCAGTGTTTTGTCCCTAGAAGCGGAAACCGCGCGCTTCCCGTCCGCCGTCACCGCCACGCCATTGACACGGAGCAGAGTGGCCTTCCAGCGTGCGCAGCGCGCGGCCGGTCTCCAGGTCCCACACCTTCAGCGTCTTGTCCCAAGAGGCGGAAACCGCGCGCTTCCCGTCTGCCGTCACCGCCACGCGCATGAGACAAGTGCAGAGTGGCCTTCCAGCGTCCGCACGCGCGCGGCCGGTCTCCAGGTCCCACACCTTCAGCGTTTTGTCCCCAGAGGCGGAAACCGCGCGCTTCCCGTCCGCCGTCACTGCCACGCCAGAGACAGAATCAGAGTGGCCTTCCAGCGTGCGCAGCGCGCGGCCGGTCTCCAGGTCCCACACCTTCAGCGTCTTGTCCCAAGAGGCGGAAACCGCGCGCTTCCCGTCCGCCGTCACCGCCACGCCAGTGACAGAAGCAGAGTGGCCTTCCAGCGTCCGCAGCACGCGGCCCGTCTCCAGGTCCCACACCTTCAGCGTGTTGTCCCAAGAGGCGGAAACCGCGCGCTTCCCGTCCCCCGTCACCGCCACGCCAGAGACAGAAGCAGAGTGGCCTTCCAGCGTGCGCAGCGCGCGGCCGGTCTCCAGGTCCCACACCTTCAGCGTTTTGTCCCCAGAGGCGGAAACCGCGCGCTTCCCGTCCCCCGTCACCGCCACGCCAGTGACAGAATCAGAGTGGCCTTCCAGCGTGCGCAGCGCGCGGCCGGTCTCCAGGTCCCACACCTTCAGCGTGTTGTCCCAAGAGGCGGAAACCGCGCGCTTCCCGTCCCCCGTCACCGCTACGCCAGAGACATAAGCAGAGTGGCCTTCCAGCGTCCGCAGCGCGCGGCCGGTCTCCAGGTCCCATACCTTCAGCGTTTTGTCCCCAGAGGCGGAAACCGCGCGCTTCCCGTCCGCCGTCACCGCCACGCCATAGACAGAAGCAGAGTGGCCTTCCAGCGTGCGCAGCGCGCGGCCGGTCTCCAGGTCCCACACCTTCAGCGTTTTGTCCCCAGAGGCGGAAACCGCGCGCTTCCCGTCCGCCGTCACCGCCACGCCAGAGACAGAATCAGAGTGGCCTTCCAGCGTGCGCAGCGCGCGGCCGGTCTCCAGGTCCCACACCTTCAGCGTTTTGTCCCCAGAGGCGGAAACCGCGCGCTTCCCGTCCGCCGTCACCGCCACGCCATAGACAGAAGCAGAGTGGCCTTCCAGCGTGCGCAGCGCGCGGCCGGTCTCCAGGTCCCACACCTTCAGCGTTTTGTCCCGAGAGGCGGAAACCGCGCGCTTCCCGTCCGCCGTCACCGCCACGCCATTGACATCAGCAGAGTGGCCTTCCAGCGTGCGCAGCGCGCGGCCGGTCTCCAGGTCCCACACCTTCAGCGTCTTGTCCCAAGAGGCGGAAACCGCGCGCTTCCCGTCCGCCGTCACCGCCACGCCAGGACAAAATCAGAGTGGCCTTCCAGCGTGCGCAGCGCGCGGCCGGTCTCCAGGTCCCACACCTTCAGCGTTTTGTCCCAAGAGGCGGAAACCGCCCGCTTCCCGTCCGCCGTCACCGCCACGCCAGAGACAGAATCAGAGTGGCCTTCCAGCGTGCGCAGCAGCCCGGCGCCCGGAGGGTGTAGCCCGGGGGCCAGCGGCCGCAGCCAGGGCCCAGGCGCCGCGCGGCAAGGCTCGCCGTGAACTGCCGGATGGCCGGCGAATCGCCGTGCGGCAACAGCCGCCCGACCAGTTGTGAAGCGAACTGACTCGGGTCCCTCTCGATCACATGAGAGGAAAGCCGCACCGCGCCGTGGATGAGTTCGAGGGCCTCCCGATCCGGGTACTGCGCCCGCACGTAGTCGAGTTGCAGGTCGTGCAGGCGGATGCCGCCGCTCTCCGCCTCCCGCTGCGCCAGCGAGAGACCGACGAACTGCTCCGCGGTCTCGAGCGCTGCGCCGTCGTCCATGTTCCACAACGTCCGCTGCACGTATGGCGCGGCGGGCATGTCGTCCAGCAGGACGGCGAGCGCGAGGTAACACTGGCGGGCGGCCGGTTCGAGCGCATCCACACTCACCTGGACCGCGCGCAACAGGTCCGCGTGCGGGTAATTCGGGAACTGCGCCTTGATCTTGGCGAGGTCCGCGCGGCGGAGCAAACCGAGCACGTGGCTCCAGTAAGCGAGCGGTTTGTCCGCGCAGCATGGCGCCGAGCATGGAGAGCGCCAGCGGCAGACGGCCACACTCGCGGATCAGGTCGGCGGCCTCGGCGCGGCAGATTTTCCGGCGCGAGCCCGGCCCAGCCTGCGAGGAGGCGACGGGACTGCTCGGGGGTGAGCAGATCGGCGGTGTGTTCGACGGCGCCGGTGGCGGCGGCGATGGCGCTGTCGCGCGTGGTGAAGAGCAGCCGCGAACGGGGCGATTCGGCGAGGAAGGGTTCGATATCGGCGGTGCGCCAGATATCGTCCACGATCACCAGGGCCGCCTTGCCTTGGAGAAGCGTGCGGTAGCGATTGATGCACTGGAGTTCGGACTCGGCTTCGGACTCGGCGGGGGTGGGCTGGTCTCCGAGGGCGCGGCGGACCTCCTGGATGCGGGCGGTGAGATTGCCGGAGATATCTTTGCCTACGGTGGTCCAGGCGATGCCATCGGGGAAGGCCTGCTGCACGACGGGATCGTGGCTCAAAGCCTGCGCGAGGATGGTCTTGCCGATGCCACCCATGCCGCGGAGAGCGGTGAGGGCGATGGAGGGACCGGGATCGTCGGCAATTACGCGGTTGCGGAGGCTTTCGAGCGCCTCCGGACGTGGAATGAACTTGCGAGGCAGCGGCGGGGCGGTGACATAAGTGGCGCGGAACTCGGGCTTCAATGCGACTGTGTTGCGGCCGTGGCGGATGTCCTCGCGGAGTTGGCGCAGTTGCTCGGGGCGAGGTTTGGGGCCTGTGAAATCTCTGTAGGTCGCGGCTTCGAGGTGGAGGGGTCGCGGTGCATTGGGCGCGGCGAGCAGCGGAATTACGCGCTTGCCCAGGCGGAGGGCGCGGAGTTGCTCGGCGCGGCAGATATCGGAGACGTAGGAGCCGGGCGTCATTAAGGCGAGGAGGACGTCGCAGGCGTCGATGGCCTCTTCGATTTTGGCGGTCCAGGAGGCGCCGGCTGCGAGGCGGGTGGTGTCGAGCCAGACGTCATAGTCGGGGTGGAGGGCGGCCTGGAGGTGGGTGGCGAGGCTGGCGGCGTCCTTGCGGGCGTAGGAGATGAAGATGCGGAGCCGGGGCGGCTTGGGCACTGGGACTTATTATGGGGCCGGAGGGTGGGGGGGCGCTACTTGGCGCGTGGGATTTTGTGGTGGATTGCGGGCGGTCTCGGTGCCCGGGGAGCGCCGGGCAGAAGCCCGGCGGCAGCCTAGAAAGGCTGCCCCACTAAGGCGGTGGTACCCGGATGTGGGCGGTATCTGGGCTTTTCAACTTCTACGCGAACGCTACTGCACTATGTCACCTGTCCAGCGATCGCGGTTCGCCCAGAACGGGCATCGCGGGCAGCCGATGATTCCGTCGGTCATGACGACCGACTTGGCGCCGTTGCATTACGCTGGGATCGGCCTCCTCTGCGTCGACGATCGCGATGGCGACTTTGCTCGCCGTGTGTTGTCCGGGCCATAAAACGCGACGCTTGCGATGGAATGGCGCTTGAACCGCACGGAAAACGAGTTTTTCACATCTCGTTGTTTGCTGCAACGGGTCGCGCCGGGAAGCGCGAAGCCGTAAGATACCCGTATGGCAGCTTCACCGGCAAAGGACCCGAATCCCGGGACGCAACGGCTGGTCGCACTGGATGCGTTTCGCGGCGCCGTGATGGCGTTCATGATCATGGTGAACAACAACGGCAGCGGGCGCGACGCGTACGCGCAACTCCGCCACTCGGAGTGGCACGGCTGGACGCTGACGGATACGGTGTTTCCGTCTTTCGTCTGGATCGTGGGCGTGGCGATCACGCTCTCACTTGGCAAACGCCTCGCTATGGGGGTTCCGCGCTCGCGGCTGCTGTTGACTGCTCTGCGCCGCGCGGCGATCCTGTTCGTTCTCGGGATGGCGGTGTACGCGTTCCCGCATTTCGACCTCTCAACCCAGCGTATTCTCGGGGTGCTGCAACGGATCGCGATCTGTTATCTGGCCGCGTCCGCTATCTATCTCTGGTGCGGCGTGCGCGGGCAGATTGCGTGGCTGGCGGGGCTGCTGGCAGCGTACTGGCTCATCATGACGTTCGCGCCCGTGCCGGGCTTCGGTAGCGGGAGACTCGACGTGGAAGGGAACTTCGCGCACTACGTGGATCGAATGGTGCTGGGAACGCACAACTACGGGCAGACTCGCGACTGGGACCCGGAGGGGATCGTCAGCACGCTTCCGGCAATCGCGACGGCGCTCTTCGGATTGCTCGCTGGGCGGGTGCTCCAATTGCGGCGAAGCCTGGCGGAACGGACCACTTGGATGTTCATGACGGGGGCGCTGCTCGTCGCTGCCGGGTGGGCGCTGAGCTTTTGGATGCCGATCAACAAGAAGCTGTGGACGGACTCGTTTTGCCTGTTCATGGCCGGGCTGGACTTCACGGCATGCGCGGCGTTTGTGTGGGTGATCGACGGGCTTGGATGGAAGCGGCCGTTCCAACCGGCGGTGATCATGGGGATGAACGCGATCGCCATTTATCTGGCGTCGGAGTTCGGCGCGGAGTTGATCGAAGGTGTCCAGCACTCGATCTATCGGACGGTTTTTGTGCCGTTTGCCTCACCGGCGAACGCGTCGCTGCTGTATTCGCTGGCGTTCACCGCCGTGATGTATCTGATCGCGTATGCCATGTATCGCAAACGTTGGTTCATTCGCGTCTGAGGGTGCGGGGTTTTGGCCGCAGTGATTTCGCGGGAGCGGCGCCTTTGCCGCAGGGAATTCCCGCTACGTCGCATGGGATATCAGTTAGTTACGGATGGAACTGTGCCTGCAAGGGCGCTCTGTTTGGAATGACGACGCGAGGGCATAGATCCTAGGATGACGGTCCAGCCCAAGATTAAGAAGAAGCCTTCGGCGCCGGAGCCCTCAGGACTCGCACCGACCGAGCGGCCGGAGAACGGTGCGTACGGCGCACCGGCCGGGATGCCGGCCTTCCTGCTTGGGTCCGCTCCGGTTCAGGCCAAGCTCGGCGCCGGCGCCGCGGACACCCTCATACAGCGAAAATGCGCGTGCGGCGGTGGATGCCCGGAATGCCGGGAAGAAGAGAGCAAGCGCGCCATTCAACGTTTTGGCGGCCACGGCGTCGGCGCCAACTTCCAGGGGATACCGGCAACCGCGGGGCACACGCTTCCGCTCGCAACCAGGGGGCCGCTCGAGAACCACTTCCAAGCGGACCTTTCGTCCGTGCGGGTCCACACGGGAAACGGAGACGCGCAATCGGCGGATAGCCTCGGCGCCATAGCGTACACGAGCGGCAGCGATATTTATTTCGCGCGAGGCATGTATGCGCCCTCGACCTCGAACGGGCAGCGGCTGCTGGCGCATGAAGTTGCGCATGTGGTTCAGCAGGGTTCGGGCAAACAGCCATCGATCGCGACGAAATCGGCGAGCGGCGCGAAGATCGGCGCGCCAGACGACAGTCTCGAGGCCGAAGCGGATCAGGCCGCGGATGGATTCATGCGCGGCGCGACGAACGGTCGCGAGGGATCGGGCACGAAGCTTGCTGCGCCTCAAGGCCTCGCACCGATTCAAAGAGCGCCGGCGCCGGCGCCGGCTGAAGCGCCCTCCAAAGCGGACGACGATGCGGCGGAAGCTGCGGTAGAGGTTGTGGGTAAGGGCATCGAAGACGACGACGTAAACGCAGTCGTCGGAGCGATGCGCGGGTTATCCATCAGCGCTCTGGCCGATGTGCGGATCGGCATACTGTTTCGGAAGAGCCTTCTTCTGGAACACTGGCTATTGCAGCCGCACGGACGGTCAACGGCCCTTGACATCGCGGCCGCTATTGTTCTCTCGCCCACGTTGAGCGCTCGTCCAACGATCTCGGCCACGGCGGAAGAAGGCATGAGGCTGCTGTGGCCGGCGCTGCCGCTGATCGACCGCCTCCTGGTCTACGACGAGGGATATCGCGAGATTGAGCAGGCCCAGATCGATGTCATCCGCCAATCCAGCCTGAAGGAGCGGGCGGAAGCCCTACAGAGGGATTCGGACCGGCTTCTCGCCGTTTACGACAAGATGAGCCCCAAGGAGGAGTTCGAAAGCCGCAACCTGATGGATTCGAGCGAGGTGGGGAAGGGCGACACCGCGGTTCGGATGATCCAACGGGGGGACGATTCGAAAGAGCAGAAAGACGCCGTCTACGATGCGCTCATGGCGCTCGACCGAATCGACCGCAAGTTCGTTTGGGATCAGCATTACGACGAACTCTACCATCTGCTTGACCACTCCCAGTTCAAGCTGGTGGCCACGCTGACGCACGCCTCGGAAGCGCAGATGATCATCGCCCGGCTGCGCCTCGCCACAGAGGACCGCAGTGACGACATGGACGCGGTCCGAGCCATGGTCGATCGCGCGATGGAGTTGCTTGCGGAGCGCAAGCAACTGCGCGAAGCGCGCTCCGCCAAGCTGCTGACGGCGGAGGATCGGGCCGACATCGATGAGCGGTTAGAGGAGCTCGGCGATCTGGATGAGCTGCTGCAGTTCAAGCGCACGCGTAAGGGCGACCTGAAAGAGAACACGTTTATGGAGCTGCTTGCGGGCGCCGAAGATCAACAGTCGGCGTTTGCTTCCCACATGAGCCGTCTGCAGCAATTTGCGTCGGACCCCAGAGCTTTCGCGTTCGAAGCAGCCAAGCAACGAGTTCTGATGGCTGGGAGCGATCGGGATGAGCTCATGAATATTCTGCTCACCACGCACGCGCCTCGGGACCCGAAGGACAAGACGAAACGAACCGAGCTAAAGCAATGGGAAGAAGACGTGGAGTTCCGCAAGGAACTGCTGCGTGACAAACAGGTAGATAAAGTTTTTGCGCGCCTTGTCGAGTCCGATCAGAGGATGGTCTTGGGCGCGATCGAAGGCGACGCGTTCTCTGACGCGCTGGCGCATCTGAACCAATTGAAGAACTCGGCGCAGTGGGGTGAGTTCTTCGCGCTTGTCCGCACCATTGCGCTCAACCCCGGCTGGCGGGAACGCCTTATAGACACGAAGACGGAATATTGGAGCCTCTACGCATTCGTCTCCGGCGACGAGCGCGAAATCATGGAGAAAATTCTCTATGACCCGGAGCGCAAGATGCCCATCATCGCGCTTCTGGAATACACAGGCAAAGTATCGACGCTCAAGGCCGCTTTCGCGAACCTTCAGGAGAGCGACCGCGAGCAACTTCGAACGGGCTGGGCGATGGCCAACCATCCTTTCATCGGCCCACGCACACAACAGCAGGACAGCGCGCTGGCGGCCTTCCGAACGTTCGAAGCGGAACTGAAGGATTCGCAAGGCTCGGACAAAGAAGGCTACGAAGCAGTTCTCGCGACTGTTCTTGGAACTGCCCCCACGAAGTCCGAGATGGAGACGGGACAGGGCCGCTACAACGCGGCCGCGATTCTCGCGGAGCGAGTGGAGAAGCGCTTAGGCCTTTCGCGCGGCATCGCCGCGGACTTTACCGAGACGGACGAAACGATGGACGCCGCGGGGCGTCAATTCGAGGCGCTATGGCTTCGTCTCAAAGATAAGCCCGAGCTCTCTATTGTCGAGTACGCGACGCTGCTGACGCTGTATCAACAGTTCGATAAACGCGCGGAGGAATTCAGCGAGGCCGCGAAGGCCATCACGGATATTGCGGGCACGATTGCAGCTACGCTCGCCGGAATCATTGTGGTGGTGGCGACTGGCGGGGCGGCCACGCCGGCGGTGTCGCGATGGCCGCCGCGGCGGGCGCGGCGGGAGGGTTCGTAGCGCGCGAGGCCTTCGGCGGCGACTATTATACGGCGCTGAGCAGCGAAGGCGCACGGGCGGCATTGCTCGATTCGATCAACGGCGCGCTTGCGGTGTTGAGCGGCAGCCTCGCGGCCCGCGGAGTGGAACTGATGGGCTTGAGTGGCGAGGCGCTGGCGCAGGGTATGGCGCGGGTCAGCGAGGGCGCCGTTCAAGAGGCGACTCAGTCTATGGGCCGCAAAGCTCTTGTCTCCGGCGTGGAATCCGCGCTCGATGGGATGATCTCAGGATCGGTAAGCGAGGCCGCGGCAACTTTCACCGATGACCGCACCTGGCGCGAGGGGATCATGGAAGGGCTCTCGCGCGTCGGGAAAATCGGCGATTCTGGGCGGGCTGTTCGGCATGGCCGGTGGCGCGATCCTTGGTTCCGCCATGCCGGTGGTGGGCCGCGTGGCCGGCCGCGCATGGAAAGCAGTGACTGCCGGAACGCTGGAAAAGACGCTCATTCGCGCGGGCATGGAGGATGTCCTCAAGGCGGCCCAAGCGGCGGCGAGGAGCGGAGACACGCACGCGGTGGAGATGATGATGACGCAAATGGAGGCAAGCCTAGCGGCCGAGGATGCCGCCATTTTGCGCAAACAACTCAGCGAGAAGTTAGAGGAGGCGCTTGGGCATCCGCCAGGGCGGGCAGAGCTTATCAAAGACCCGGAGAAATCCCTCGACCAAGAGCAGCTCCTTATCGCAAGCGGAAAGAAAGAGTCCGGCCTCACCAAAGAGGAGCTCGAGGCGGAGCTTGACGTTGTGAGCCGCAGCGAGCCACAGATCAGCGACGAACCGGGATATGTGGAGGAAGTGGATCTCGGCAACGGACACAAGTGGCGGCGTACGGAAGACGACACGTGGTGCCGTTTCACGAAGGCGTCTATCTGCCGGGGGAAGATTCCTCGGCGCGCGGAAGATCGTCACCGGACGCGGTGAAACGGGCGAAACTTTTCAGTGACAAGGATATCGAGGCATGGGCTAAGAATCTCGACAAACTGGCAGCAGAGGGTGGAGAGGCCGCTGGCGGGGCCAGCCGGACGGCAACGGTCACCTATGACATGCAAGACGCCATTAAAGCCGGTCTTGCCGATATGAAGGGGAAGTGGGGCGGGTCCATGTCAGACAAGGGAACCCGCTTCCATGCCGCGCTGGCCAAGCGAATCAAGCAGATGGGCCTGAAACTGCCGTCCAATGTCGAGGTCCAGGTGGAGCAGAAGCTCAAGAATGTGTTCAGCATACCGAAGAACGTTCAGAAGAAGACCGTTCGCGAGTGGCTGCAATTTCAGGGCAAGGGCGGCGGACGGGCGCATGAATGGTTGGCCAAATTCTTGGATAAGGACGTGCTCGATACGGCTGTCGGGGAGTTGAAACTGGACGCAGTGTTCCAAGTCGAAGGACAAACGATCGTGTTCGATTTGACGAGCCGTGAGGCCGAGAGTCACCTCGCCAAGACCACGCTTTACTCACTGATCGGCAGCGAGGAGAATCAACTTTCCCGCGTCCAGGAATATTATTGGGCGCAGAGTTATGCTCATGAGGCGGAGGAAGCGAAAAGGGCTGCCGCGAATCCGTACGTGAGGCCTAAGGAAAAGTGAAGTGAGCGCGCTATTTCAGATCACTGCACGATGACGACTCTGGACTCGCGCTCAGAGTAGATCTCCCAGAACTTTTCGGCAATGGTGGACGCGTCGATGGTCGCGTTGCCGGTGTCCCAGATGGTGCCCTTCACGAGTCCGGAGACGACCACCTCGCCAACGGTAATATCATCCGTGCGAAGCTTTTCAGTAAGTAAGCCGACAAGCTTGTGCTTCGCAGCGTTCGCGATTGCCAGACCCATCGAATTCGTTTGAACGGCGGCCGCGTCGATTTTCGGATCGAAGAGGCCCAAACCACCGTTGGTGACCAGCAATGCTCCCTTCGCCGCCTTCAGATCCGTGAGCGCTTCCTGCACGGTCAGGACCAGGCTCATGACACTCAGATCGAACAGCGTGCGGAGCGTAGCGGCGTCAGCCGACATGACGTCTCCGGCGATGTTGGTATATGCGTTCCAGTGAAGGGCGGTGACAGGACCAAGCCGATGATTTACCTGTTGGACCACGCCCTTCGCCGCATTCGGATCGGACAGGTCCGCTGGAAAGGCAGCCGCCGCAATGCCTCGCGTCTGAAGCTCGGCTGCGGCCTTGTCCAGCCTTTCGGCGCTCCTCGCGACGAGAGCGACCTGGAAGCCCTCGGCGCCGAATTTGTTCGCTACGGCATCCGAGATGCCTTGTCCGTATCCACAAACGAGGATGGTCTGGTGCATGCGAGTGTGTGAGTGGCGCCTTGGCTACTTCAGCAACTCCGCGAGTTTGTCCTTCACGGCCGCGCCCCAAATGTCGTAGCCTTTGGCCAGCGGGTGCAGGTTATCGGGGCGGAATGCATCCGGCAGGAAGAATCCCTGGCCGTCGAGGAAGTTGGCGCCGATGTCAAAATAAAACACGTGCCGCTGGTCGTCGAGTTTCGAAATGATGCGATTGACTTCGGAGATTTTGGCGCGCACGGGATCCTGGGGCGTGCTTCGCGGAAAGATCGCGAGCAGGAGAATCTTCGCATCGGGAAAGTCTTTGCGCATCTCGAGCACGATGGCGCCGACGCCTTCGGCGATTTCCGGCCCGCTGAAAGTACCGGAATTGTTGGTTCCGATCATCAGCATGATGGCCTTCGGCTGGAATCCCTGGCCTTCACCGTTCTTCAGGCCCCAGAGAACTCCCTGCGTGGTGTCACCGGAGATGGCGAAGTTGGCCGTGCGGATTCCGTCGAAATACTTGTCGAACATCGCTTTATTGGCGTCATCTTGCGCCCAAAAGTCGGTGATCGAGTCTCCGTCGAGCAAGAGATCGATATTGCCTTTGCTGGCGGTCTCTACGAAGCCTAGGTGGCGCGGGCCCATCCTTTGCTGCGTTTGCGTGTAGGTAGCCGCGACGTTCATCCGGGGTGGTTGCAGCAAGAGCAGCGATTGAAACTTCTGCAGCAGCGGTTTGGTTGGCGAATCGTCCGAGGCGACCCACTTTGTAACCGCGTCGTTGACCTGGGCCAACTCCGCCGGGGTGGGGCGCGGGATTACGACCTCGGGCGGAACGGGGGCCGAGGGGCCAATGACAACGGGCGGCAAAGCTACGCGTGCCGGACCTGGTACTGTGCCGGGTGCGGTCGCCGCGGCGGGCGGCGGCGTCTGGGCGAGGGCGTAGGCAGACAAGGCCAGTGAAACAACGAGGTGAATACCGCGGATCATAAGATAGGCTCTCCTTTGGTCAAAACTTATTTAGCTTCGTATTATATAGTGACACCGACGCCTCCGATTTTGTGGTGGATCGCAAGCGTTCTCTGCGCCTGGGAAGCGCCGGGCAAAGCCCGGCGGCGGCCCGAAAGGGCCGGCCCCACATCTTTCCGATTCTCGGGATGTCGCTATAAGGCGTAAACGTCAATAACCCCCGGCCTTCAACGCGGCAAGGACGCGTTCGGGACGGAAGGGAACTCTTCGGATACGAACGCCGGTGGCGTCGTAAATTGCGTTTCCAACGGCAGCCATCGTGGGCTTCAGGCAGGCCTCGCCTGCGCCGTAGAGCGGCAGGTCGGGACGACTCGGATTCGGATCGCCGTTCACCATCACGATTTCGATGCTCTCGGGAACGTCGGCGTGGCGAAGCGTCGGATGCGAGATCCAGTCGACGCTCGTCACCTTTTCGGTATCGAACTTGACTTCCTCGTAAAGCGCGCGGCTCAGGCCGTGAAGCATGCCGCACTCCACGCTGGTGCGAAGGCTCTCGGGATTCACCACGAAACCGCAGTCGTGCGCGCACACCAACCGCTTCGCCCAGACATGACCGGTCTCGCGGTTCACCTCCACTTCGGCGATCTGCGCGACCATGGTCTGACCACGGAACGAATAGGCGATACCGCGGCCCGTGAGAATCTTCCCGGCACTGCGCGGTTTCCCCGAAGGCCGCGAATCCCAGCCATACTTTTGCGCGGCGGCCTTGAGGACCGCAATCGACCGCGCACGGCGGAATGCGTTGTCGTCGCCCGTTCCTGCCTCGAGCAGCTTGAGGCGGAACTCCAGCGCATCGGCCTTGACCGCGGCCGCCACTTCATCGATGAACGATTCCGAAGCGAAGGCCGACTGAGGACCATTCGGATCGCGCAGGTTTCCCGTGCGGATGGGAGTCTCCCAAACGGCAGGCAAAGCGTAGACCTCGCCAATCATCTTGCGATTCGGAATCGCGTACATATCCGAAGGCGTCGAAGCGCTTCCCGCCGCGGGCCTGGCACGCCTCTGTCCCATGAGTTGCGCGATAAGAGTGGTATCGGGCTCGTTGTATCCCAGGTGATTGTAGTCGCAGGAGCGGGCCTCATACGCATATCCGGCCAAATTTCCCTGCGCATCCAGAGCCGCCGCGCATTTCACCAGGAACGCGGGCGCTTTGGAATCCCACGCGGTCTCCTCATCTCTCATCCACTGCATGCGGACGGGACGGCCGAGTTCGTGCGCAATCCAGGCCGCCTCGCTGGCCGCGTCCTCCGCCGCCGTGCGGCCGAAGCCCTGCGATCCCTGCATATAAATCACGCGTACCTTGTCCTGCGGCATACCGAGAAACGTGGCGATGCCTCTGCGCATCCCGTAGGTCTTCATGTCGTTCGAATAGATGGTCATCTGGCCGTTCGACGGGTCCGCAGTGGCATGCGCGGGCCCGAACGCGGTATGGCCCTGGAAGGGGATCTCATACTCGGCTTCGATCGTCTTTGCCGCGTTCGCGAAAGCGGTCTCGGGATTGCCGACCACTCCCTCTGGAGCGGGTGTGGACGCCGCAGGTTTGGCCGCGCGCAGGTAGTTGAAGAGATCCTCTGAAGACGGGAACGGAGCGGTTGCCGGCTTCTCCCAGGTGGTCTTAAGCTGGCGCGCCGCCTTAATGGCCTGCTCCTCGCGTTCGCATACAACCGCGACGTAGTTGCCTTTGTTCATCACTTTGATGAAGCCCGGCAGATCCTTTACAGACGATTCGTCGATGCCCGTCAGCTTTGCGCAGGCGTAAGGAGGCTTCACGTTGCGGGCATGAACCATGCCCGGCAGCTTCACGTCGACGGCCCATTTCGCAGAGCCGTCCACTTTAGCGGGAATGTCGTCGCGCTGCGTGGGTTTGCCCGCGTATTTGAGCTCGGGGATCGTCTTGGTCTTTGCCTTGCCGTTGATCGAATTGACGTTGTTCCCGCTCAGCGTGACGTTGAACTTCTTGTCCGCCGATCAACTCGCCGTAGGTGACGTGTTTTGAGGGGTCGGCTTTGACCGTGATCACTCCCTCGCTGACGGCAAGTTGATCGACGGGAACTCCGAAGCGCGTGGACGCCATTTCCAGCAGCACACGGCGCGCTTCGGCCGCCGACGCGGCGCATGGGCCACGAGTCCCGCTCCATGGCGCTCGATCCGCCGGCGCCCACCTGATCGACGGTGATGTCCGTGCTGCCCATGATGCAGGTGGTCTTGTCGAAGGCGATATCGAGTTCGTCGGACATCAATTGGCGGAAACCGGTGCCCGTGCCCTGGCCGGGGTCCGTTTTTCCGACATAAAACGTGGCCGTGTTGTTCTCATGAATCACGATCCACGAGTCGAGTTTCCGCGGAATCCACGATCGGATAGGCCGGTCCCTGCGGCGCGTCGGCGGCATCGGCTGTCGGGCACAGCTGAAGCCGACGAATAGCAGGCCGGCAGTCTTCGAGGAATCCCCGGCGATGTGTGAAGAGGATTTCTTCGATCTGTTGGGGAATGCCTGAGGGTGTTCATGCGGCAACCTCTTTCTTCGGCGTATCCGTGGCCGGACGAGCCTCGGCTACGGTTTTAGCGGCGCGTTTGATGGCCGTCTGAACCCGGTTGTAGGACATGCAACGGCAGAGCGTGTTGTTCATGGTCTCGCGGATCTGCGCGTCCGTGGGATGCGGATTTTTGTCCAGCATCGCCTTCGCCGTCATGATTTGCCCGTTCTGGCAGAAACCGCATTGCGGCGCCTGCTCATCGATCCAGGCCTGCTGGAGCGGGTGCAGTTTTCCGTTCGAGGAGAGTCCTTCGAGGGTGGTGATTTCGCCTCTGACTGACGACGTGGGAAGAATGCAGGAGCGGACCGCCGCGCCGTTGATGATCACAGTGCAGGCGCCGCACTGGCCAAGTCCACAGCCGAAATGGGGGCCGTGCAGGTCGAGATCGTTGCGGAGAATGTAAAGCAGCGGCGTGGCGGGGTCGATATCCACCGTGTGTGTGCGCGCCGTTCACCTTGAGTGTGATCTTGCTCATGGGGCGTGCTCCTCCTTCGGGATGGAATGAGTCTATCGTATCGCCAAGCGGGGCGGGCGGCTAGCGGGTCATCAGCCTTTCGCAAAAACCGCTCCCTTGCGGTCGCGGCTCGGTTAGGTACTGACTCTACAGAGCGTGCGCGTTAGTAAGCGGGTGCTAGCGCACCAGAGCGTTGAACAACAGCTCGTAAGTGCGGTGGGTTTGGGCGCGATGTTGCGCAGGAAATCCGATACAGAGCGTGCGCGTTAGTAAGCGGGTGTTGGCGCAGCGGAGCGTTGAACAACAGCTTGTAAGCGCCGTGGGTTTGGGCGCGGTGTTGCGCAGGACATCCGATATAGAGCCGTGCGCGTTAGTAAATTCCGTCCAGGTTTTCTTCCCGCTCGATGTTGGCCGTTTTGCGTTCGTAGTGAAAACTGTCCTCTTCGATGCGTAACTGAAAGTGCTTGCCCATTTTGTAACGGTTGAGTATCCTGCCTGCGCGCAATCCGATGTTTTGTTTGCCGCGCAGGGGACGCTTGCCGCGCTTGGTGGCCGCGGCGATCTTCTCCAGTTGCTTCTCGGTCGCGGCCAGCAGTTCGGGTCGCTTGCGTGCGCGCTCTTCGGCCAGCAGAGGATTGAAACAAACGATCAAGCGTTCGCCGGGGAAGTCTGGATGAGCGATCTCGACCAGATCGGTCTTGATCGAACAGAGACATCTGCAACTGGCCGCCAGCAGCCAGTTTCTGGATCTGGGTGGCGCGTAAAGCGGAGATCCATTGGATGCCATGTGAGGCCGGCAGGTCTTCCCGAATGCGTGCGCTGGTGATCATGCCACGGTCGCCAATCAGCACCATATCGGAGAGACCGAATTGCTGGCGCAGTTTATTGACCTGGGTGGCGACGGTTTTGGGATCGGAAGTGTTGCCGGCAAATACTTCGACAGCGACCGGGCATCCGGAAGCGTTAGTGAGCAGGCCAAAGACGATCTGCAGTTTACCGGACTTGTCGTCCCGCGAGTGACCGAGTTTGGCGAGAGGACAGTGGCGGCCTTCAAAGTAAGTGGAGCGGGTATTAGCGCACCAAAGCGTTGAATGATGGCTTGTAAGTGCCGTGGGTTTGGGCACGATGGTGCGCAGGACATCCGATATAGAGCCGTGCGTGTTAGTAACCGGTTGCTAGCGCACCAGTGCGTTGAACAGCAGCTTGTAAGTCCCGTGAGTTTGGGCGCGATGCTGAGCCGGGAATCCGATGAGGACCACCCTGCCTTGCCCCAACTTGGCGGATACCACCGCCGCTTTGCGCGCGAGATTCTCTTCGCCCACCAGCCATCCGCTTTCGAGCAACTCGCGGTCTTCATAACGAACCACGGTTTCGTAATTCTCGGCGCTGGGAGCGGTGATTTCAAACGCGGGGCTGTCCAGATAAAGCGCCAGCCCGTGGGACGGCATGCCGTAGGCGAGAGGGTTGGTGTTGTCGAACGTCACTTTGAGCGTCGAGCCGGGGCACCAGAATTCCTTGGTGCTCTTGCCGGCGAGAACGTTGCGAACGCCGATGCCGAGGCGATCCACCGGGAAGGCCGTGGCGCCGTTCAGAGTCACTAACGTGCCGCCCTTCTGGACGAAGTCGCGGATGGCGTTGACTCCTTCCGCGCCGAGGCCGGTGCGGTATTCGGGCGGAGTATTGCCGCCGCGCCCGCCGCCTCCCGCCTTCGCCACCTCTGCCTCCGGCTTCGCCGCCTCGGCCGCCGGTGCCGCGCCACGCCGCCGCGGCCGCCGCGGCTCCGCGGCCTCCGGCTGGAGCGGCTTCGCCGGTGATGGTCGCGTGCTGTCACTGGGAATCACCAGGACATCGTACTTATCGATGAGATTTCCGGCCTTGATTTCGGGATCGAAAATGGATTTGTAGGGGAAATTGAACTGCTCCAGCACCAGGCGGCGTCCAGCCCTCATCGATGTTGCCGCCTCCGAAGCGCTGGTACATGGCGACGCGCTGGCGCTTCATGTCGTGCACGCCGGTGGAGACCGCGGCGCGCAGCGGCTTGAAATCGACGCCGGTCTGTCTGGCAACGGTTTCCAGAGTGGCTTCCGAGCCGGAGGCGACCAGGAAATCGCCGGGGCGCAGGCCAGCCGATGGCTTATCCACGCGGCGCACGGCGACGCCCTTGTCGAACAGCAGATTCATGGCGCGGAAACTGTCGTTGAGCCGGCCGTCCATCGAGTAGCCGTTGGCGCTGCGCGTCACTTTTCCGGCCGGCTCGATGGGGCCGGTGACCTTCTCGAGCGCAACCTCGCCCAGTTCGTCGACCGGGTCCACGCGCACTCCCATGTATTCGAACATCGTGTCCGTGGCCATGTCGTAGGGGCGCATGGGCGAGCCGTCGCGATTGCGGGTCCACTCGTTATCCGGGATAAAAGGTCCGGCCCAGCAGATAGCGGATCAAACCCATCTTGGGCTGCGCCAGGGAGATGACGAAAGAGCCCGCCGGATACGTCATGCCGCTGCTGATGCGTGAAAGGCTTCGTCGCCTGCTGAATTTCGATGCCCTGGCAGCAGCAGCTTGTTGATCATCTTGATGGACGTGAGCGGATCGTGCTGCAGCGTGGAGATCAGGTACGCGGCCGGCTTGCCCGCGGCGCCGCGCTCGGTCTGGCGCTTGCCTTTCAGATACGCGTTCCACAGGACCGTCTCGCGATTGCGCGCGGCCAGATCCAGCGTGGCCCACGCGGAAACTTTCTGGCGATCGACGATGTCGCGCAGATGCCACCATCCGCCCGGCCAGGGATTGGGGAAGATGGTCTCGGCTTCATACGCGGGAAGGTTGCGGGTATTGCCGCGCAGCTCGTCGGGATGCAGGAATTGCGGCGTGGCCAGGCGCGCGGCGGCGGACTCCGTGAGCATGCCGGCGATGTTGTGGAACGGCGTGATCCAGTGAAAACCGAAATGGCCCCATCCGGAATAGATCGCGTCGTTGATGGCGCCGGATAGATCGGCTTCTTCCTCTTTGTAAGCCATGTGCGCGCCGTACCAGCTCAACTCGCGCCACAGGATCGGGTCGGCGAAGGGCCGCATCGGTTCGGCGTAGGGCGGCAGGAAAATGCGCGCGCCGTTGGGGCCCATGCCGTGGTGATCGACGTAAGCCTCGGGCCTCCAGTCGGTGAACAGGATCTTGGCCATGTACTGCGAATCGGGAATATTGGTCTGGAACGCGTCGCGATTGTTGTCGTGGCCGGCGTACTTCTGATAAAGCCACGGCGGATTGGTGCCTTCGTAGGGCGTGCCGAGCTGCTTGTTGTACCAGTCGGTGACCATGATTTCGCCGTCGGGATTGAAGCACGGCACTTCGATGAAGATGACGTTGTCGAGAATGCGCCGGGTCTCTTCGTCCTTGCGGGCGAGCAGATCGTAAGCCAGTTCCGGAGCCATTTGCGTGCCGCCGATTTCGGTGGCGTGCATGCTCATGGATTGCACGACGACCGCCTTGCCTTCGTCCACCAGAGCGTGCGCCTGCGCTTCAGTGAGGCCGCGCGGATCGCTGATCCGGAGGTTGACTTCGCGAAGGCGGTCGAGCTTGGCGAAGTTCGCGGGCGACGGTGATGATCACCATCAGGAACGGGTTGCCTTCCGAAGTCGGCCCCATGTTGATGACCTTCATGCGGCCGCCGCTCTGCTTTTCGAGAACGCCGTAGTATTCGACGATCTTGTCCCACCGGGCCATCTTCTTGTCCGCGCCGAGCTGGAAGCCGAAGAACTTCTCGGGCGTGGTGATTTCCTGCGCGAACGCGGCATCGAAGAATCAGGAAAGCGGCGAGAATCAGGCGATTACGCATAAGCTCCTTTCGAGACCGGTCGCCTCGATGTATTCCGGCTATTCTACAAGAGCGCCCGTAAGACTACCAAGCGCCCGTCCAAGAACTATCATTGGTAGTTGCGTAGTGGCAGCAGTTATCTTGCTTTTGAGATCATCGGAAACCAAAATGACAAAGCTGAATCGGCGTAGTGCGCTTCGAAGAGCGGGACTGGCGTTGCTGGGGACGGGCGCGGCATCGGAGTTGGAACCGCAGGCGGCGGCTCAACACCCGGCGCCCAAAGCGGCCGGCGGCACCGGCTGCGGCGGGGGAGGACTGCAACTGCCTGCTCGGCACGGATGGCTCGCCGCTCGACACCGGCACCAGCGAATACGGCCCGTGATCGAGCGGTATGAAGTGGAATTGCGCGATTTGAATCGCGTATACCCGCTTCCGGGCTCCGCTGTGCGGCAGGCGAAACTGGAGAAATTCTACGCCGATCAATTACAATTGCTCGACCGGATTCACTTCGATGCGATGAGCCAGGCCGGAAAAGTGGATTACCTGCTGCTGCGCAGCCGCCTGGAACGCGAGCAGAAGCAATCATCGCGGAGGGCCAGCGCGACGCGGAGATTCAAGCGCTGATTCCGTTCCAGCAGACGATCATCGGCTTCGAGGAAGCGCGCCGGCGGATGGAGACGATCGACGGGCAGAAATCCGCCATCGCGCTGGAACGGCTGATCAAGGATGTCGCCGTGGCCAAGGATTCGATGAGCGGCGTGAAGAAGAATCCCGCGGTGCTGAACGGCGCGGCGCAGCGGCTTGAGCAATTGCGCGACACCTGCGCGGCTGGTACGACTTCTACGCGCTTTACGATCCGAAGTTCGTCTGGTGGGTGGATGCCGGATATAAGAAGGCGGATGAGACGGTTGAGGCGCACGCTCAATTTCTGCATACCGCTTCCGGGATTGGGGGAACGCTCGACGCGGGCGGCGGTTCGGCGGGCGGGGTGGCGGAGGCCGTGGAGGCGGCGGAGGTGGCCGCGGTGGAGCGGGCGGCGGCGGTGGCAGGGAGGCGGCGGCGAACGCGCGCGTACGGCGCTCCTCTGGGAAGCGATGAAGAACTATCCGGCGTGGGTCCGGCCGGCAACGACGCGCTGGTGGATGCGTTACAGACCGCGATGATCGCTTATACGCCGGACGAATTGATCACGCTGGCGAATCGCGAGTTCGCATGGTGCGACAAGGAAATGCTGCGCGCATCGGGCGAGATGGGTTTCGGCGCCGATTGGAAGAAGGCTCAGGAAGCCGTCAAGAATAAGTACGTCGAGCCGGGACAAATGATTTACCTGGTGCGCGACTTATCGCGCGAGGCGATCGAGTTTGTCGAAAAGCACGAACTGGTCACGCTGCCGCCGCTGCTGAAAGAGGACTACTGGGAAGAGGCGATGACGCCGCAGGGGCAGTTGACCGCGCCATTCTTCCTGGGCGGAGCGATGATTCAGGTCTCTTCGCCCGCGAGCAGCCAGACCATCGAAGAGCGGCTGGAAGCCTTGCGCGGCAACAACATCTATTTCGCGCGCGCCACCGTGTTCCACGAACTCATTCCCGGGCATCACATGCAGGGTTACATGACGCAGCGCTATCGAACCTATCGGAGCCAGTTCAGCACGCCCTTCTGGACCGAGGGGATGGCCTTTTACTGGGAGATGCTGCTGTGGGATTTGGGGTTCACGCATACGCCCGAGCAGCGCATCGGCGCGCTGTTCTGGAGAATGCACCGCTGCGCGCGCATCATTTTCTCGCTGAGCTTCCACCTGGGCAAGATGAAGGCGACCGAGTGCGTGCAATTCCTGATAGATCGCGTGGGCTTCGAACGCGCCAATGCGGAAGGCGAGGTGCGCCGCTCGTTCAACGGATCTTATCCGCCGATCTACCAATGCGCTTATATGCTGGGCGCGATGGAATTCTACGCCTTGCACAAGGAACTTGTCGGCTCCGGGAAAATGACCAATCGCGCGTTTCACGATGCGATGTATCGGGAAGGCAACATGCCGGTGGAGATGGTGCGGCTGGCTCTGAACGGCCAGAAGGTGACGCGCGACTACCAAACCAGTTGGAAATTCTACGGCTCGCTGGGCGTAAGAACCGCCAGGCTCACGGAGCCGGTTGCTTCCCGTGCTCTTCGAGAGGCTGGTCCGTGTGGAAATACTTCTTGTAGGCGGCGATCCAGTTTTCGCGCGATTTCTTTTTGCGCCTGTATAAGATCGAGGCTTCCGTCGCATACCATGTCGCGGAGACGATCCTCCAAGGCGTCTTTCACGCCGGCGTTCCAGGCGGTAGCCGAATAAGAGTGCGGCCAAAGGTTGCGAATGTCATCGGCGCCTCCCAAGGCCGGCGTTACCAGATAGTCGATCTCATAGGCTCGCGGTTCCGCGCCGGCGATTCCGTATTCCTCGAATACTTGTTTTTGCATCGCCACGGGAACTGACTTGTTCTTGGTATTCGCAAGCGCGCACACTGCTTGCCGGCTAGAGAGAATCGCCGCGCCGGGAGTGAGCCTGGGATTGGGAATCGAAACAGCGACGGGCTGCGGGAGCGGCCGGCCCTGACGGCCAGTCAGAGCCCGGAAGAGCAACACGCCAAACACCGCAACCGCACATACGGCGGCGGCCAACGCCAAATCGACTCGGCGCGCGTGGCCGAACCAATCAGAACGGGGCGCCTCCGCGGACATCTGGGCGAGCTGGGCCTTGAGCAAGGCTCGCGGCCCGGCGGCAGGGGGCAACTTACCATCGAGTTCCCGCTGGTGGGCGCGGATGAAATCGGCAATTGCATTTTCGATTTCCTGCCGGCGCGCGCGGCATTTCCAGCACAGCGTCAAGATGCAGCCCAATCGCCTTCTCTTCGTTCGAAGAGAGCTCTCCCTCAACGTCCAGGAGCAACTGCTGATCGGAAGGATGGGAATCGTCGTAATTCATGAGTCTGCACCGTTCGGCGGCGCGCCCGATGCGAGCCAGGGATCGGGCGAGGGAAAGGGAGACGGCGCCGAGAGAGATATCGAGGATCCCGGCGATTTCACGGTAGGGCAAGCCTTCGGCCCTTAGATAAAGACACCGGCGATCCTGTTGAGGCAATGCATCGACGACGGCCAGCAGACGGCTCCGGTTTGATCGCTTACCATCCGCGCCTCTGGACTTGGTCCGGGATCGATGGCTAACTCTCCGGCGCCGGCGGCCGCGCGCGCCTCCAATTCGCGTCGAGTCGAATGGAGGCGCTTGAACGCCAAATTGTGCGCCACGCGGAACAGCCATCCGCGTAGGTTTTCACGGGATTTGCCCTGACAAAGGTGCCGAAACAGCGAAATGAATACCTCCTGGACAACCTCCTCGCCATCCGCAAGCGGCAAACCGCAAACTCAACATATAACGAAGCAAAGGGTTTCTGAACCGATCGAAGAGATCGACTACTTCCTGCTCCAGACGCTCCCGGCCGGAACCGGCGGCGACAGAGGAGGTCGTGCGCCAAACCGGCAAGATCGCCGCGCCCGGCATGCGATAGGGCATGAGAATATTTTCGCTTATCGCATGCGGGTCTTGATTGGCGCGGATCAGATTTCGAGCAGGGATGCGGTCGAGATCGGAAAATACCCGCTAATATATCCCGAACCTGCGCGTCACACAGTTTCTACGCCGGAAACTCCCAGCCCTTCGCCGGTGTCCAATTCTCTTGGAGGTTAAAGAACCATGTTTCGCCTACTCGCCTGTATGGTCTCTCTCGTCTTGGGCGCCCTCGCCCAGGCGCCAGAGCCTAAATTCCAGGCGGTTGAGATCCACATCAGTCCCCACACGGCGCAACCGGTGGTTCGCGGACCGTTCTTCGGCGGCAATCGCTACGAACTCCATTTCGCCAACATGCTCGACCTGATTCGGATGGCCTACGACATGGACCCCGAACGCATCAGCGGCGGCCCGAGTTGGATCGAGATGGATCGCTATGACATCTTTGCAATCGTTCCGCCTGGATCTACCGCCGCTTCGCGCCGCCTCATGCTCCGTGCCATGCTGGCCGATCGGTTCAAACTGACGATCCATGACGACAAAAAGCCCTTGCCCGCTTACGTGCTGACGGCGGGCAAGCATGGCGGGCTCAAAGAGGCCGACGGCTCCGGGGAGACCGGATGCAACTTCGCCGTGCCAAATAATCCTCCGCCCAATCCAGGCGGCCCCATTCAGCTTCCGGTCTTCACTTACACCTGCCATAACACCACCATGGCGGCCTTCGCGTCCGCGTTGCTTGCCATCCCTGGGGCGCAGGGATATCTCAGTAACAAACCCGTAACGGATCAAACCGACCTGAAAGGCGCATTCGACTTCGCCCTCAAGTTCACCCCGAAGGTTCCTGCCGGATTCGCAGTTACTGGCGAGAACCTCCCACTCCCCGATGCCCTGGAGAAGCTTGGGCTCAAACTGGAAACGTCGACGATTCCGCTGCCCGTTATCGTGGTCGACAGCGTCAACGAAAAGCCGACGGCGAATCCACCCAACGCGCTACCGGCTTCGCCGACGGAATTCGAAGTGGCCGATCTCAAGCCGAGCGCGCCAACGAACGGCGGACGCGGACCAGGGCCGCCCGATATCAAGAATGGCCGGCTGTATGTGCCTGGGATAACGGTCAAGAATCTCATCATGATCGGGTGGGATCTCAACGGAGACGAAATGCTCGCCGGCGCGCCGAAATGGCTCGACGACGACCACTACGATCTCCTCGCCAAGGCCCCCGCCGACGTTGCCCTGGGCGACCTGAATCCGCAGGCGCGGGGCGCGGTTCCGGTCAACATTGACGCGCTCCGCCCCATGATCCGTTCGCTTGTCATTGAACGTTTTCAGGTGGCCTCTCACACCGAAGATCGGCCCGTGAATACTTACGTACTGACGGCGGTAAAGCCTAAACTCATCAAGGCAGACCCCAAGGAACGCTCCAAATGGCAGGAAGGCTCGGCGGACGACGTAAAGATCAACAAGAACCTCAACGCCTCACTCGGAAGAATAGTTATGTGCACCAACGTCACCATGGCTCAGTTCGCGGATATGCTTCCCAGCATGGCTTCCGGCTATGTGCATACCAAGGTTCAAGATAATACTAACCTCGAGGGCGGTTGGGATTTTTCCTTCAGCTTTAGTCCCGCGGGCGCCCTTCAGGCCAGCGGTCCACGAGGCGGTGGCGATGGCGCAGCGGCAGCGTCAGGGGGCATTCCGGAGGCCTCGGAGCCCAACAACGCGATATCGCTTTTCGACGCCATCAGCAAGCAACTGGGCCTCAAGCTGGAAACGGTGAAGCGGCCGATGCCTGTACTGGTGATTGACCGCATCGAACGCAAGGCAACTGAGAATTGACGGCGGCGGGAGAGCGCCGAGTCGGGGTATCGCGGCGGGTATCGAGTTGAAATCTCCCTATACCAGCTCGATGCGCAGATCACGGCCGATAGCGTGTGCCGCGCGCGTTAGGGTTTGCAGCGTCACCGAGGCATTGCCAGGATCGAGAAGACGATCCAGCGCCGCGCGGCTTGTGTTCATGCGCCGCGCCATCTCTACCTTGCTGATTTTGTCCTTCTCCATCGCTTGCTGAACTTGCCAGGCCAGCGTCTCTTTCAGCACGACCGCGCGGGTCTCTTCGAGGACGCCTTCCTCTTTCAGGAAGTCCTCCAGTGACGAGCCGATATGCTTGTTGCGCTTTTTCATTTCGTAACCTCCTTCATTCTCCGTTTCGCCAGGGCCAGGTCATCCGCAGGCGTTTTCTGCGTTTTCTTGATGAACCCGTGCAGCACGACGAGCATCTGGTCGTGAAAGCACAGGATGAGCCGGGCTATCCGCTGGCTCGGAAGCGACGAGCGCACTTCCCAAAGACCATCCTTGAGGCTTCCCACCAGTGGCCTCCCAATCGGCCAGCCGAACTGCACCCGCATGAGGTCGAGCCCGATAGCGCGCCGGTCGTCCTTGTCGAGGCCGCGCAGCCAATCGAGCACCGGGGACCCGCCCGCTTCCGTGCGGTAAAACCGGACCGGCATCTCCGGGTTTTGTTCATCCTCGCGTCCCACAATCCAGTATGTACCACAAGTGATACAATGTCCACCAGGTTGTCTCCCGGGTCGCGGCAGGTTGTTTATGAAGAGAAGCCCCGCCGCAGGCATGTCACAGTGTCAAACGCCGGCGCTTGGCTGGAACTGTAGCCGACAGCAGAGCCGGGCCTGATTCGGGGCTTCGGACGCTACGCGAAGGCGGAGTGACTGGCGCCCCGGAATGTGAATCCGGATGCAATCGTACTTCTCAGGCCCCGTGACAGCAAGGCTCGATTTGGTAAGGGTTCCCCGTCAAAGGCATTAGAGATGGGTCCCTTGCAAGGCTTATTGAGAAGGAACGAACCGGAAAAATGGACCAGGGTACGCACAATAAGATCGTCTCCTTTATCTGGGGTATCGCCGACGATGTCCTGCGCGACCTAATTGCCCAGCAGAAAACTCGATCACAGCACAATCGTTCAATTAAATCATTGACTTACATAAATATCCACAGAACCCCATAGTAAGATTGGGGATCGAAGGGGTTTGTGGCGAACGTGTCCGGCAGATCTCGAAAATCGCCAGTTCGTTTTTTCAGCCGCCCACCGACCCAGGCCCGGCCTCGTATCGCCACGGTCCTCACTGGCGGCACAGAAGAAGTTGATACCCGGCAAGAAATTGACGCGTGATGAAAGCAGCATTACAATGTTAAGGATCTTGATGTGGCGCCCCGACCGCGCCTGCTTTATACGCCCGTTCCGTAGCGTTCGATTCACTCATCGCAAAGGGGTGTCCATCGCTTGACGAACGAACTTCTTCCAGCACGGGCGCGCTGGGTCGCGTTCGCGATCCTCTGCACCGCTTCCCTTCCCTTGTATTCCGCCGCGCCCACAACGCCGCCCGCGGCGCTTCTTCGGCAGTATTGCTATGGCTGCCACAGTCAAAAAGTAAGGTCCGGGAATCTGGCGCTGGAAGCGTTGGATGTCACTCACGTTGGTCAAGACCCCGCGGTCTGGGAAAAGGTCGTGCGCAAGCTCCGGGCGGGCGTGATGCCGCCTATGGGAATGCCGCGGCCGGAGAAGCGCGATTATGACGGCCTTGTCTCCTGGCTCGAAACCGAGTTGGATCGGGCGGCGGCCGCGCATCCGAATCCCGGCCGCACCGAAGCGCTCCATCGGCTCAACCGCGCCGAATATCAGAATGCGGTCCGCGATCTGTTAGGTCTGGAAATCGACGCCGCCAAACTGCTTCCGGCGGATGACGGCAGTTATGGCTTCGATAACATCGCGGGCGTGCTGAAGATGTCGCCCTCACTCATGGAGCGTTACCTCGCGGCCGCCGGCTCCATCAGCCGGCTCGCCTTGGGCGCTCCGGTGAAATCTCCCGAAGCCGCGATTTTTCGCGTTTCGCCGGCGTTGCCGCAATACGATCACGTGGAAGGCTTGCCGTTTGGCACGCGCGGCGGCACGCTGGTTCGATACAACTTCCCGGTGGACGCCGAATACGAAAT
This sequence comes from Bryobacterales bacterium, assembly GCA_963763545.1. GTDB lineage: Bacteria > Acidobacteriota > Terriglobia > Bryobacterales > Bryobacteraceae > PALSA-243. The sequence continues at coordinate 140,314 of CAVXPE010000019.1, read as the reverse complement.
CAAGGTGGAGTTGCAGCGTTCGGGTACGTCCGGCGGCATCAGCGGACTCGCCGAAGCCCACGATATGGAAGTCAGCGTCGGCGGGGAAGAGGTAAAACGGTTCGCCCTTAAGCCGGCCGGCGGACGTGGCGCTCAAAGAGAAGATGCCGGAAAGAAAGAAGCGGATGCCGATCTGCGCTTCAGTCTTCCGGTACACGCCGGGCCGCAGGATATCGGAGTCGCGTTTCTTCTCAAGACGCACGCGGAAGATACATCCATGCGCGAGCCATTCCGGCGCACGGACAACGCCGGCGGCAACGGAGTCAACCTCTCGCAGCCGCACGTCGCGGCAGTGATTATCACGGGACCGTTCGCGGCCTCCTCCGCAACTGCCTCCCCCGCGCCGCGCACCGAGACGCCGAGCCGTAAGCTGATCTTCGCTTGCCACCCCGCGAGCGCCGGTGAAGAGGATGCTTGCGCCTCACAGATACTCACGAAGCTCGCCCGGCGCGGCTACCGGCGTCCGGTGACCGATCGCGATCTGGCTCCCTTGCTCGCGGAATACAAGACAGGCCGCGAGGGTGGGACTTTCGATTCCGGCATTGAAATGGCGGTCCGCCGCCTGCTAGTTAGTCCTGAATTCCTGTTTCGCGTGGAGCGCGATCCGGCCGGGCATCGGCGCCCAAAACCAACTACCGGGTGAGCGATCTCGAACTGGCCTCGCGGCTTTCCTTCTTCCTCTGGAGCAGCATTCCCGACGACGAACTGCTCGGCTTGCCGATCGGCCGGCAAGCTGAGGGATCCCAAAGTCGTTCAGAGGCGCAGGTGCGCCGCATGCTCGCCGACCCGCGCTCGCAAGCCCTGGTCGACGAACTTCGCCGGGCAGTGGCTGTACCTGCGCAACGTGCCCGCGGTGACTCCCAACCTCGACATGTTCCCCGATTTCGATGAGGGCCTTCGCCAGGATCTGCGTCATGAGACCGAGCTCTTCTTCGGCTCCATCGTGAGTGAGAATCGCAGCGCGCTGGAACTGCTCAACGCCGATTACACCTTTCTCAACGAACGCCTGGCGCGGCACTACGGCATCCCCAACGTCTACGGCAGCCGCTTCCGCCGCATCCCGCTGGGCGATCTGGCGCCAGTGCGCGGCGGCCTGTTGGGGCAAGGCAGCATCTTAACGGTGACGTCGCACGCCGACCGCACTTCTCCCGTATTGCGCGGCAAATGGATTCTCGAAAACATCCTCGGCACTCCGCCCGCCCCGCCGCCGGCAGTCATCCCGCCGCTCAATGAGAACAATCGCGTGGGCGGCAAGGTTCTCTCCATGCGCGAACGCATGGTCGGAGCATCGCTCCAACCCTGCCTGCGCCGGATGCCACAAGATTATCGATCCCGCCGGCTTTGCTCTCGAGAATTTCGACGCTGTGGGCCGCTGGCGCGATGCCGACAATACGCCCGCCGTTCCCTGGGTACGCAGCGAAGTCACCGCCGCAATCGATGCTTCGGGCGTACTGCCGGATGGCTCCAAGTTCAACGGGCCAGCCGAATTGCGGCAGGCGTTGTTCAGCGATCCTTCGCGCTTTGTCACTACGCTGACTACGAAACTCATGACCTACGCGCTCGGCCGCGGCGTCGAGTATTACGATATGCCGGCGATTCGCGCCATTGTGCGCGACGCAGCGGCCGACGATAACCATTTTTCAGACGCTGATTCTGGGCGTCGCGGAGAGCCAGCCATTTCAGATGAGGAGATCGCCAGAATGAACTTCGTCACCAAGAAAGCTCTGCCGCGCCGGGCATTCCTGCGCGGCGCCGGAAGCGCCATGATCGGTTTGCCGCTTTTGGAATCGATGGTCCCGGCCCTTTACGGCCATGGCAGCAACCCCCGCCAATCCGGTCAAGCGGCTCGGCTTTGTCTATATTCCCAACGGCGTTTGCCAGGGACCATGGTGGCCCAAAAGCGGGACGCCGAAACTGGAGTTGTCTCGCCACGCTCGCTCCGCTCGAGCCCGTCCGCGACCAGGTAACCGTGCTTCGCGGCCTTGCCCATCATCAAGCCGAAGGACTGGGCGATGGGGATGCCGAGCATACCCGCGCCGGAGCTGTGTGGCTCAATGGAGTCCATCCGAAACTGACCGAAGGCGCGGACGTGCAGCGCGGGCAAGACGGCGACCAGATCGCCGCCGAGCAACTCTGCAAAGACACCGCGCTCACTTCGCTGGAACTGGCGCTTGAGCCCAACTACATGGTGGGCAATTGCAACGATGGCTACAGTTGCGTCTACATGAACACGTTTGTGTGGAAGACGGCGACCATGCCGCTGCCCATGGAGAACAATCCGCGCGTCGTGTTTGAGCGTCTGTTCGGCATGGGCGGCACCGCGGCCGAGAGGCTGGCGGAGATACGCAAGGACCGCAGCATTCTCGATTCGGTCTCGGAAGAGATGGCCAATCTGCAGAAGTCTCTGGGGGCCAGCGACCGCGGTCATTGTCAGTGAGTATCTCGATTCCGTTCGCGAAATCGAGACAGCGCTTGCGCAAAGCCGCAGACGCGCATTGATGGCGGCAGCGCTGCCCGAAGTCTTGGAACGTCCCGTCGGGCATTCCGGAATCATTTGAGGAGCACGCCAAATTGATGTTCGATCTTGCAATGGCTGGCATACCGCACGGACATCACGCGCGTCATCACTTTCCAACTGGCGCGCGAATTCAGCAACCGATCCTATCCCAACATCGGCGTGACGGACGGTCATCACACTGTCTCGCACCATGAGAACAATGCCGAGAAACAGGAGAAATACTCCAAGATCAACCGGTATCATATGGAGCTGTTCGCCTATTTCCTGGACCAAGATGCAGTCCACGCCGGATGGCGACGGGTCGCTGCTGGACCACTCCATGTTCCTTTATGGCGGCGGAATCAGCGATGGCAACAAGCACGATCATTCGAACCTGCCGCTGCTGGTGGCGGGCGGCGGCGCAGGGAGCCTCAAAGGCGGCCGTTACCTCGAATTTCCCGATGCCACGCCGATGTCCAACCTGCTGATCAGCCTGTTGGATAAGGCAGGCGTCAAACTGGACCACCTGGGCGACAGCACCGGCCCGCTGAAACTGGACGGTCTTTCCGCGCTATAGACGGAGAAAGGAATCGAGATGCGAGTCAAGCTCACCATCGGATTATGGATGGCGTCAATGCTGTTATGCGCGTGGCCGCAATCGACTCCTCTACACGATGCAGTTTACGAGGACCAGTTAGACAAGGCCGCGGCCTTGATCCGAGCGGGCGCGAACGTGAATGCAGTCACGAGTTATGGAGTGACTCCCTTGTCACTCGCTTGCACCAACGGAAACGCGGCGATGATCGAGTTGCTGCTGAAGGCCGGCGCAGATGCCAACGCCGCGCTCCCCGGCGGCGAAACCGCGCTGATGACGGCTGCACGCACTGGAAACGCGGATGCGGTTACGGCGCTGCTCCTCCACGGCGCGAACGTCGACGCGAAGGACGGCTGGCGGGGACAGACAGCGCTAATGTGGGCGGCCGCCGAAGGCCACGCCGCGGCCGCCAAGGTGCTGCTGGAGCATCATGCCGATATGCATTTGCGTTCGCGTGGCGCTACGGCGCGCGTCAATCCGGCGACAGGCGCCGTGGTCACGGCCGACGGGGCTGCGGCGCCGGCCAAGACTGGCGAACAGACTAAGCCGGCCGCAGCTCCATCATCCGCCGCCCCCGCGCCGCGAGTCCCTGCCCGCGCTTCGAACAGCGATTTCACGCCGTTCCTCTTCGCGGTGCGTGGTGGATACATCGACGTAGTAAAGGTGTTACTCGAGGCGGGCGCAGACCCCAACGAGACGCTGGGCGATGGGACAAGCGCTCTCGTGTTAGCCACCACCAACGCGCGGTATCAGCTCGGAGCCCTCTTACTCGACAAGGGCGCCAATCCCAACGCCGATGCGCAGGGATGGACGGCCCTCCACCAGGTAGCGTGGACCCGCCGCCCCAACATCCACAAGACCCCCGCGGCGGTTCCATCAGGCAACATGGACAGCCTGACATTCGTCAAAGTGCTGGTGGCCCACGGCGCGAATCCCAACGCGAGGGAGACCAAGGAGCCGCGCGACGGCAATCTTGGAAAGCTTAGGAGAATCGGCGCAACGCCTTACCTGCTGGCGGCGAAATCGGCTGACACGGAGTTGATGCGTTGCCTGGTGGTAAATGGCGCGGACGCTACGTTGATGACTGCCGAGCAGGTTACTCCGCTTGAGGCCGCGGCCGGCGTGGGCGTGTATCGCGTGTCCGAGAGTCCGGGATCGAATGAGGAGGCGATGCAGGCGGTGGAACTCGCTTATGAACTCGGCAGCCGCGACGTGAACTGGGTGGACGGCAATGGCAATACCCCAATGCACGGCGCCGCTATGCGCGGGGCGAATCCCATCGTGCAGTTCCTGTTCGACAAGGGAGCTAAGCTGGACGTCGTCAACAAGATCGGCTGGACGCCTCTCACTATCGCGGAGGGAGTCTTCTACCCCGACGTTTTCAAAACCGAGGTACAGACCGAGGCGCTGCTCTTGAAATTGGGCGCGAAGAAAAGAGAGGTTCCAGACGAGGTTCGCTACGCTGGACTGGACAAGGACGGCCGTGAAACCACGGTCGGCGGCGGAGGCGACGGGTTGCCGGCAACCAAGCCCAACGCCGATCCGACTAGGTTGACGCTGGTCAAAAACTAACACCGACGATGTACCAGACCCGCGAGAAACCCTGGAAGCGCACCGTGGTTGCCTTGCTGCTCTTCGGCGCCGCTTTTGGTTATCTCGAAGCCGCCGTGGTGAGTTATCTGCGCCTGTTGCACGAGCCCGCGCGGCAGCGGTTTTATCCCGGGCGGGCGCCAGACAAGCTATTTCCTCTATTAACGCTCGAACAACTGCGGGCGGCGGGCGGCGACCAGCAGCGAATGCTCGGAATCGAGATCGGGCGTGAAGGGGCGACCATTGTCATGCTGGCGGCGATTGCGCTCGCTGTCGCCGGCAACGGCAGCCAATGGGCAGCCGCCTTCGTGATTGCGTTCGGAGCGTGGGACATCGCGTTCTACGCTTTTCTGTGGCTGTTGTTGGGCTGGCCCGCTTCGTTGTTTACCTGGGATATCCTCTTTCTGATTCCCGTCCCTTGGGCCGGGCCCGTGTTGGCGCCGGTGGTTGTGTCGGCCACCATGATTGCGGCCGGGGGCTACCATCTGCGAAGTGAAGCGCGATCGGAGCAGATCCGCATCGGCGCGGGTCATTGGGCCGGCATCATGGCTGGCGCCTTCGTGATCGTGATTTCGTTCGCAATGGACTACCGGAACATCATGACCGGCGGGATGCCCCATCCGTTCAACTGGGCCCTGTTCGCGTCGGGAGTGACGATCGGCGCCGCGAGCTACGGTTGGGCTGTGTTCCAGCCGGCGCGCCGAAATCGGAGGGCGATCGCGTAGACAGGGGAACCCAGAGGGCGCCCGGCCGGTCCTACTTACTTACAAGCTGGCATCGGCAATGGTTGGCCGGATACCGGACTTAGATTCTGTTTGGCTAACTGGCCGTTGAGATTAGCGAGATCGGTTTTCATCAACTCGTTCCAATCCGTAACCGCCGTGACGAGTTCCTTGCAATCGCCCTCGTAGGCGGTTTGCATGACGGGCGTGGGCGCGGCATCCTGGCCGTCCACGACCGAAGCCAGCGAACCGAGAGTGCGGTTCAGCGCCGCGAAAGCCGGGGCCTGCGCGCCGCCGCGTCCTCCACCGCCTCCGCCGCCAAGCCGCCGTCCGCGCCTTGCAGGCGCAGCGGCTTTCTGGTCGAACTCCTTCAGCGCCGTGACAGCCGCCGCCGCCGCCGGGCTTGCTTCTCCAGTTCCTTCTGATCGCCCGCCAGCAGTCTGCCGCAGCGCGACGGCCTTGCGGTAGAATCTGTAGCTATCGGCCACCAGGTCGATGATCTTTCGTTCGAGCTCGAGTTGCTGGGACAGCGCTTCGTTGGAGACGTCCACGCGCGGATCCATCGACCACCGTCAGCGGCTGCTCGTAAGCTGCGGCCATTCACAGTGAGCCGCACGTTGTAGTTGCCGGGCGTCACCATCGCGCCCAGCGGCAGGCCGGGCGTGTTGCCGTACAGCGCGGAGATGGGATATTCGTGGCGCAGCACGGGCGGCGCGGCGTAGCGCAGATCCCAGACGAAGCGGTTCAGGCCGGCGTTGCGGGTGAGCGGCTCGGGATGGCCCAGCCAGTAATCGGGAACGTTGGGCGGCGGCTCTGGCGTCTGCGCTCTTCGGGCTTGGTGGAGTACTGGCGCACCAGCTTGCCGGCGCTGTCGTAGATGCCCAGCGTGACGTCCTGCGGATGGCGTGGACGTTGAGATAGTAATCGATAATGGCGCCGTTCGGCGGATTCTGGCCGGCCGGCATCTCCGGCGGCATCGGCGTGTCCTGGTTCAAATCGAGGCGCACGCGCAGCGCCTTCTCGGGCCGGAACAGCAACGCCGTGGCGATGGAGTACCGGCGGTCGATCTGGCGCAGCGGCGTCAGATCGTCGAGAATCCAGAAGGCGCGGCCGTAAGTGGCGGCCACCAGGTCGTCGCCATGAATCACCAGGTCGCGCACGGAGGTGATCGGCATGTTGAGCTGCAGCGACGTCCAGTGGTCGCCTTCGTCGAAGGAAACATAAGCGGCGTTTTCCGTTCCGGCATAGAGCAGGCCCTTGCGCTGCGGATCTTCGCGCACCACGCGGGCGAAAGCAGCCGTCGGGAATGCCGGCGTCGGTCTCCTGCCATGTCTTGCCGGAATCGTGCGTGCGGTAGAAGTGGGCGCGGAAATCGTTCTCCTCGTGGCGGTCGATGGCGGCGTAGGCGGTGGCGGCGTCGAAGTGCGAGGCTTCCACGATGCTGATCTGCGTAGTTGGCGCCGAGCCCGGGCGGCGAGACATCCTGCCAGGTGGCGCCGCCATCGCGCGTCAGCTGGATGACGCCGTTGTTGGTGCCGGCCCAGATTACGCCCGCCGCGACCGGCGACGGCGCGAAGGTATTGATGGCGGCGCGATTCTTCGGCGCGATGGTCTCCTGCTGCTCCTGCGCGCGGGCGCGCGGGCAGGGCGGGCTGGGCCGGCGCGCCGGCGTCGGTTTCGGTCGGGCGGCGGCGCGGTGGGTCCTGCGCGCTTCGTCAGGTCGGGGCTGATCGGCTTTCCAGTGCAGCGCCGCCATCGCGCGTCTCCAGCAGAAACTGCGTGCCCATGTAGAGAATGTGCGGGTCCTGCGGCGAAAAGCCCAGCGGCGGATTGGTGGCCATGCGGTATTCGTTGTCGCCGCGCATCACGCTGGGCGAGACGGTGGCCACCTGGCGGTTGGTGCGGTCGATGCGCACCACGCCGCGGCTGGGTCCGCCGGCATAGACCAGGTTGTTGTTCAGCGGGTCGGGGACGATGTAGCCGAATTCGTAGCCGCCCACCGGGTCCCAATCCATGAAAGTGATTTCGCCGTAATCGCCGCGGCTGAGCGTGCCGACCGAGCCGCTAGTCCTGCTGCGTGCCGTAGACCCAGTAGGGATAGCGATTGTCGGTGGAGAGATGATAGATCTGGCCGGTCGGCTGGTTGTACCAGGAACTCCACGATTTGCCGCCGTCCATGCTGATGGTGCCGCCCTGGTCGCTGGCCATGATCATGCGGAGCGAATCGGTCGGGTCGATCCACAGCGCGTGGTTGTCGTCGCCGCCGGGCGCGCCTTTGTAGGAGCTGAAGGTCTGGCCGCCATCGTCGGAGCGGTAGAGCGAAGTCTGCGCGACGTAGACCACGTCGGAGTTTCTGCGGGTCGAGAAAGACGCGGCTGAAGTAGCCGCTGCCTTGATGCGCGGATCCTGCGTGCTCTTGGCTCCAGTGCGCGCCGCCGTCGTCGGAGCGATAGAGTCCGCCGGCAGCGCCGCCACGCCCGCCGCCTCCACCGCCGCCACCGCCGCCGCCGGCCACGATGGCGAAGACTTTCTGGCCGTCGGCGTCGACGTGGCCACGCCGATGCGGCCCAGGCGTCCGCCGGGCAGTCCCTCGGTGAGCTGCGTCCAGGTGTCGCCGCCGTCGGTGGTCTTGTAGATGCCGGCGAATCCCGTGGATTCGATGGCCGCCGCGCGCGCCGGGCGCGGTGTAATGCTCCCATCAGCGCGGCGTAGCCGATCTTCGGATTGCCGGGCGCGAAGACCAGATCGACCGCGCCGGTGATGTCGTCTTTGTACAGAACCTTGCGCCAGGTCTTGCCGCCATCGGTGGTCTTGAAGACGCCGCGCTGCTCGTTCTTCGAATAAGTGCGGCCGAGCGCGGCCACCAGCACGATATCGGGATTGTGCGGATCGACCCACATATTGCCGATGTGCTCGGTCTCGTCGAGGCCGATGTGCTGCCAGGTCTTGCCGGCATCGGTGGACTTGTACACGCCGTTGCCCATGTTGACCGAGCCGCCGACCATGCTGACATCGCCGGTGCCGAAGTAGACGATGTCGGGATTGGAGGGCGCCACCGCCACGGCGCCGATGGACGAGATGGGCACGGAGTCGAAGATGGGAGTCCAGACCACGCCGCCGTCGACGGTCTTCCAAAGTCCGCCGCCGGGCGTGCCCATGTAATAGATGGCGGCGTTGCCGGGAATGCCGGCCACGGCGGTGACGCGGCCGGCGCGGAAAGGTCCGATCTGGCGCCAGCGCATGGCCTGATAGAGCTTGGGCGTGACCGACTGAGCGCAGAGGCCGAAAGAGGCGGCAAGCAGAGCTACCGCCGCAAACGGCTTCAATAGTTGATGCATGTATCGATTGTCCCCGAAAGTACGGTTTGGGACAAGCGGCGGACTGAGCTTACCGGCCTTCACGCGTTGCTCCACGAGCGAGCGTCATGTCAGGCGGCCAACATCCCGCGCGGCGGCAGATGGAGTTGAGCGATGCGTTGCTGCGGCAGCTTCGGGCTTGCTCACGGGCGGCAAGACCGGCGGCGCCAACTAAAGTCAACGCACGAGCTACTTCGCGCCGAGATAGTAGCCGGGCTTCACGCGCACGCTGTGGGCCTTTGCGCTTAGCACGTCTACCGCGATCTGGTGAAAGCCGCCTTCTTTTAGAGTTTCCGCGTTGGGGGTGTACGTAATGGTGTATTGAGAGTGCAAAACCTCGCCAATATCGTCGAGCACCTTTTCGAGTCCGCGGTTCTTGTAATAACTAAACTCTTCGCCGCCGGTGCCTTTGGTGTAGACGTCCACCACGTTGGCCTTGAAAATCGCCTTCGTGTCGCGATAGATCTCGATAAGTAAAGGCAGAAAATCCGCGCTGTTGCCTTGCGTGCCATAGGTCTGCATGACGGTGGTAGGCGTTTGCGCGGAGATTCCAGGCATGGGAATCGCGGTAGCGGGAATGGATGGTGGCCGTAGATCCGGCGGCGGGGCGCTTAAGTTCGTCATCAGGATCGACATGTTGGCGGAGTAGAGCGTCACGTTATTGATCTGCATGTCGATGAGGGCTTCGCGGCCACGGATTTCGCTGCCGATGTCGCGCTTTTCGCCAATCAACAGGATGACGCGGCGGCGCTCCTTTTGCCGCGTGCCCAACATGCGCGTAGCTTCGAATATGGCGTCGCTCAGATGCTGCGAAGTGCTGCCTGGCTGGATCTTCTTCACCGCCGCGCTGATCTGATCGCCATCATGAGTAAACTCTTGCAAGACGCGAACGCGGGAATCGTAAGCGATAACGGCTGCCTCGCCCGAATCGCCGAGGATATGGGGCTGGATCAGGTTGCCGATTTTATTCACCGCGGGCAGCATCTTTTCGACATTGGCGTTGGCTTGAACGCAAATGACCATGGAGATGGGCGCGAACGCGACATCGACGCCGCTGATCTTTTGTTCCTTGCCATTATCAAAGACGCGGAATTGGTTGGGATTCAAGCCGTCGACGTAATTCCATTCCCGGTCGTACACCCATACGGGGACTTGGACAGCATTGGTTTCGACACGAATTCGGAGATCCTCGTCGGGCGTGCCCGCTTGTTGAGGTGAAGTCTGTTGTTGCGCTACCAGTAATCCACAGAGAAGAAGCGACGTGAGAAGTTTGTGCATGCTAATCCCTGGCGGTGTGCTCGGTCCGCCCTTCGAGTAGATCTAGCACGTGCGGCGCCAACTCCACGATAGCATCCAGTGATTCCACGGCGCCCTTGGGAGACCCGGGCAAGTTTACGATCAGAACACTGCCGCGCGTGCCGGCGAGGGATCGCGAAAGCGCCGCGAGAGGGGTTTTTTCGCGTCCGCGCGCGCGCATTAGCTCGCCCAATCCGGGAATTTCCCGATCGAGGACGGCGCGCGTGGCTTCGGGGGTAACGTCGCGGACGGCTACGCCAGTGCCGCCGGTGGTGAAAATCGCCGACACCTCGCCGCTATCCGCCAGTTCGGCAAGGCGGGCGCTGATTTGGCCGCGCTCGTCGGGAATCGCTTCCATCACTGGCACTCCCCAGCCCAGTTGTTCCAGGCGCTCACGCACGGCAGGTCCGGAGCGGTCGGCGCGCGTGCCGGCCGTTCACAGAATCGCTGATGGTGAGTACGGCGGCGTTGATCATGGTTTTCTCCGGAAGTCCCCGCTCTTGCCGCCGGTCTTTTCGAGCAGCTAGACGTCCGAATTTCGATGGATTTATCGAGCGCCTTCGTCATGTCGTAAACCGTGAGAGCGGCGACGGCGGCGGCGGTGAGCGCCTCCATTTCGACGCCCGTCTGCGCGGTGGTTGCCGCCGAGGCAACGATGCGCACGCCGGTTTTTTCGATGGAGACTTCGACATCGGCATGCGAGAGCATCAGCGGATGGCAGAGCGGGATCAACTCCGACGTCCGCTTGGCGGCCGAAATGCCGGCGATGCGCGCGATCTCGAGCGGATTGCCTTTGGGGTTTTCCGGCAGCTTCTTCAATACGCGCGGAAGAGATGCGAACGAAGGCGTGGGCGCGCGCGGTGCGTTTAGTCTCGCTCTTGGCGGAAACGTCGACCATGCGTGCGGCGCCGGCGGAATCGTAATGCGAAAGCTTCTTCATTTGGGAAGGGTTTGGATCCAATCCCCCGCCCCGTAGACGGGACGATCGGGCGTCGCCACCAGGTAGGCGTTGGCGCGAGTCATCGAAGGGATGTCGCCGGATCCCTGCCAGGGAACGGGAGTGATGCCGCTGCCATCCGCGCTCAGTTGCGCGGGCAGGAAGCGGGTGATGCCAGCGCGGTGGCGGAATTCGCCCGTGAGGCGCGCCCAGGGCATGTGCAGCGAGATCTCGCGTTGTCCGGAGAGCAGCTCCAGCGCGGCGCGCGCGAAGATTTCGAACGTCACCATGGTGGACGAAGGATTGCCCGGCAATCCGAAGAAGAAGCTCTCCTGGGCGCGGCCGAAGACGACGGGCTGGCCGGGTTGAATGAGCACGCGATCGAAGAAGAACTCGGCGCCGAATTCGGCGAGAACAGGCTCGACCACATCGTACTTTCCGGCAGAAACGCCGCCCGAAAGCAGAAGCAGGTCACAGCGCAGGCCAAGTTCGATCATTTCGGCGGTGTGCTCCACTGTATCGCGCGCGATGGGCAGAAGCTTGGGCGTACCGCCGGCGCGCATCACCTGCGCGGCCAGAGAGTAGGCATTGGAGTTGCGAATCTGAAAATCCTTGGGCGTTTTGTCGAGGGCGACGATCTCGTCGCCCGTGGCGAGGATGGCCACCGTGGGCTTGCCAAAGACGGGGACGCGGCTGAAGCCGAATGCGGCCAGCATGGCGACGCCGGTGTAATCGAGGCGCATGCCGGCGCGGAGGACCGGTTCCCCTTTCGCCGCTTCGCACGCTTTGGGATTGATGAACTGCCCGGGCATGACGTCGCCGGTAAACCCGATGCGCTCACCGCGACGCTCGACGTGTTCCACCATGACGACGGCGTCGGCGCCATCGGGCACGGCGGCGCCGGTCATGATTTCCACGGCTTGATGAGAACCCACGGTTCCGGCGAACGACGCGCCGGCACGCGATTCGCCCACCACTTCAAATTCGGCCTCGGATTCGGCGGCAGCGTCGGCGGCGCGAATAGCGAAACCGTCACGGACGGAGCGGGAGGTGGGCGGCGTATCGCGATCGGCCGCGACGTCCTGGGCCAGGACACGGCCTGCGGCGCAGAGCAGATCGACGGTTTCGATGCGCGGCGCGGGGAGAGTTTCGCCCACGCGCTGCAAGACGGTTTCTCGCGCTTGAAGGAACGTCAGCGGGGGCACCTCTCTATTATGCTTGGGAGTGGCGCCGCGCGCTTTCGCGCGCCGACACGCCGGAGGCCGATGTTCCGTTCGTCGCTGTGTCTGATGGTTTCCATGGTGCGCGATGGCGCCGTGTCTCCCACCGAGTTAGTGGAGGCGCATCTGCGGCAGATCGATTCGAGGAATCCGGAGTTGAACGCGTTCGTGAGCGTGTTCGCGGAATCGGCGCTGGAGGCGGCGCGTGCTAGCGAGTTGGCGATCACGCGGGGCGAATCGCTCGGGCTGCTGCACGGAGTACCCCTCACCGTCAAAGACAGCTTCGATATCGCGGAGCAGCCTACGCTAACCGGGAGCCGGCTGCGTACTGGGCATCGAGCGGCGGAGGACGCCACGGCGGTGGCGCGGCTACGCAGCGAAGGCGCCATTCTGCTGGGCCGCACCAATACGCCCGAGATGCTGGCGAACTACGAAACCGATAACTTCGTCACCGGCCGCACCAACAATCCGTGGGACCTGGAGCGCACGGCGGGCGGATCGAGCGGCGGCGAAGCGGCGGCCATCGCGGCCTTCTGTTCGCCGGGAGGGATTGCGAGCGATGGCGGCGGATCGATCCGCGTGCCAGCGCATTTTTGCGGCATTGCGGGGTTGAAGCCGACGCCGGGACGTATTCCGGTAACCGGGCACTTTCCATCGCTGGGATATCCTGGCGGGCTGACTTCGGTGGTGGGACCGATGGCGCGCACGGCCCAGGATCTGCGGTTGCTGTTTTCGGCGCTCGCATCGTTCGACGAGCGCGATCCGTTCAGCGTTCCGGCGCCGTTGGTCACGCCGGATGCGCGCGGCGCCCGGATCGGCGTGTGGCCGCAGTTCTATCAAACGCCGGTGGAGGCGGAGATTCGCGGCGCGGTATCGAAAGCGGCGGCTCTGTTCGAAGATATGGGCCTCCGTGTGGAGGAGTTCGCGCCCACTGGACTCGAGCGCGCGCCCAACACGTGGGGCTTTCTGTTTTCGCAATGGCCGCAGCTTGCGGCGCGCCGCATGTATGAAGGGCGAGAGCACGACGTGCATTGGACGCTCTCGGAGTTTTGGACAGACGCGGCGCCGACCGCCGAACAGGCGCTGATGCATTTGGCGTCGCGAGACCGCATGAGGGCCGGGCTGCTGCGCCAGATGGAGGGACTCTCGGCGATCCTGATGCCGGTTTGCGGCGTGCAGGCATTCCAGCACCGGCAACGCGCGTGGTCTATCGACGGCCAATCGATCGGGCTGTTTCAGGCCATAATGCCGGCGGTGATCGCGAATGTATTGGGGCTACCGGCGGTCACCGTTCCTATAGCGCTATCGGCGAGCGGGCTGCCTTTGGGAGTGCAATTGATGGGGCATCCGTACGGCGACGAACTATTGCTCGATCTGGCGATTCACCTCGAGGAGGCGCGAGGACCTTGGACTGGGCCAAAATAGGAAAAGGTCGTAACGAAATCCATGTTATTCAGATTCATTTTTTTCATATGTACGGCGCTCATGTACGCAAACCAGGCTGCGTTTGCCGCGCAGCCGGCGCAGAAGATTTTTCCGTACCCCTACACGCAAGAGGACCTGCCGAACGGACTTCGCCTGGTAACCGTGCCGACAGATTATCCGAACATCGTGGCGCTATACATTGTGGTGCAGGTTGGGTCGCGCAATGAGATCGAGAGCGGCCACACCGGCTTCGCGCATCTCTTCGAGCATCTGATGTTCAAGGGGACAGAGCGCTTTTCGCAGCAGCGGTACAACGACGCCGTCAAGCACATGGGCGCCGAATCGAACGCCTTCACCACCGACGATTACACCTGCTATCAAACGGTGTTTTCGAAGGAGGATTTGCCCGCCACGCTCGCCATGGAGGCGGACCGTTTCCAGAATCTGAAGTTCTCCGAAGGCGAATTCAAAACCGAAACTCTCGCGGTGCTGGGCGAGTACAACAAGAACGCATCGAGCCCGTTCGTGAAGCTGAACGAGGCGCTGCGCGACGAGGCGTATACCACGCACACCTATAAGCACGTGACGATGGGCTTCCTGAAAGACGTGCAGGACATGCCCAACCAATACGATTACAGCCTCAAGTTTTTCGACCGTTACTACCGTCCGGAATATACGACGATCATCGTGGCCGGTGACGTGAAGCAGCGGCCAACGCACGATCTGGTGGTGAAGTCCTGGGGCAGCTTGGAAGCGCGGCGAATACAAGGCGGAGATCCCCGCGGAGCCGCAGCAGGACGCTCCGCGCAGCCGCGAGGTGGCATGGCCCGGGACCACGCTGCCGCTGATCGGGATTGCCTTCAAGAGCCCTGCCTATACCGATTCGGCGAAGGACACGGCGGCGCTCGATGCCCTTTCGTATCTTGCGTTTTCCGAGAACTCGGAGCTGTATCAAAAGCTGATCATCCGCGAGCAAAAGGCGGACGCGCTGTTCGCCTCGGCGCCCAAAAATGTGGACGCCGGGTTGTTTCAAGTGCTGGCGCGCGTCAAGAAGCCGGAAGATGTGGAATACGTTCGCGATCAGATTTTGGCTACGATTCACGGGCTGCAGCAGCAGCCGGTGGATGAGAAGCGGCTCGATACTGTCCGGCAGCATATCCGATACGAGTTGGCTTTGAGCATGGATAATAGCGAGACCATCGCGCAAATTGTGGCGGGTTACGTATCGCTGCGGCGGACTCCCGATACCATGAACAAGTTGTTCGATCAGTACGCCGCCTTGACGCCGAAGGACGTGCAGGAAGCGGCGGCGAAGTATCTTACGGAAAACGCGCGAACCATCGTGACGTTGCAACATGCGGAGGCGGCGAAATGAGGACGCAGCTTTCTCTTCTTGCGGCCTTCTTCATCGCCGCCGCACCCGTTTCGGCGCAGATGCGGGTAATGGCGCAACC
This sequence comes from Bryobacterales bacterium, assembly GCA_963763545.1. Classification (GTDB taxonomy): domain Bacteria; phylum Acidobacteriota; class Terriglobia; order Bryobacterales; family Bryobacteraceae; genus PALSA-243. The sequence continues at coordinate 125,183 of CAVXPE010000019.1, read as the reverse complement.
GAACCATTCGCCGCTGGTGACGTTTCGGATTGTGTTTACCGCAGCCGCCGCGGCGGATCCCACGTCCATGCCCGGATTAGCTTATCTCACCGCGCAAATGATCGCCAACGGCGGCAGCAAGGCGCTTACCTATCAGCAGATTGAAGACGCGATGTTTCCCATGGCGTCCGATTTCGACGCGCAGGTAGATAAGGAGATGACCACGTTTTCCGGATCGACTCACGTGGATAACCTCGAGGCCTACTACAAGTTGATTCGCGGCATGCTGCTCGAACCGGGCTGGCGCGAGGATGATTTCAAGCGCGTGAAGGACGATTGCATTAACGCCATTAAATCGGGGCTTCGCAATAACGACGAGGAACTCGCGAAGGAAGTGCTTTACAGCGACATTTATCAGGGGATGTCGTACGGGCGCTACACTGGCGGAACGGTGACTTCGCTGGAAGCGCTGACGCTCGAAGATGTGAAGCATTTCTATTCCAGCCATTATGCGCAGGGCAATCTGATATTAGGACTTTCCGGCGGATTCACGCCCGCATTTCTGGAACGTGTGAAAACGGACTTTCGGGGCCTACCACAGGTGCGGGGCTTTCGGCCACGCCATGCGGAACCGGGGATTATCGACGACAACCGCGCGACGATCGTAGAAAAAGACGCGCGCGCCACGGCAATTTCGCTGGGTTTCCCCATCTCATGCACGCGGCAGAACGCCGATTATGCGGCGCTCTTGGTGGCCTCTTCGTACCTCGGCCAGCATCGCATGAGCGGCAGCGTGCTCTACGATGAGATGCGCGAGAAACGCGGATTGAATTACGGCGATTACGCCTACATTGAATATTTTCCGCTCGGCATGTACCGCGATGGAGCCGAGCCCCAACCTGGCGCGCCGCTACCAGATTTTCCAGATCTGGATTCGCCCTGTACAACCGGCCACGGCGAAGTTCGCGCTGCGACTGGCGCTCTATGAGCTCGATCATCTGATCAAGAACGGAATCCCCGAAGACGGGTTTCAGATGTCGCGCGATTTCGTCTCCAAATACGGCAACCTGCTGATGCGCACGCAGAGCGCGCAATTGGGCTATGCCGTGGATTCGCTTTTCTACGACGCCCCGGACTTCATGAATACGCTGAAGCTGCGGCTGGCCAAGCTGACGGCCGCGGATGTGACGCGAGTGGTCCGCCGGTATCTGCGGACGGACAAGATTTCGATCGCCATCGTAGCGGACCATGCCGAGGAGTTGCGCCAGCAATTGGCGAGCGACGATCCGTCGCCCATGACGTATAACACTTCCAAGCCGCAGGAGATTCTGGATGTGGATAAGGTGGTGGAGAAATGGCCACTGCATCTGAAGGCGGATGCGATCAAGATTGTCCCAGCGGAGCATGTTTTCCAGTAACGTGCCTGCCGTCGTTTGATGGCGCGGCGGCGCAATCCGCCTATTATTTTTTTCAAATCCTGTCCCAACAGGATGGCATCCGCCACCCGAAAAGTTGTATCAAAGAGATATGAAGAATTCCCGCGGACTCCTTCTCATCTCCGCCGCCGCACTAGTTCTGTTCGCGGCAGGCTGCACCAAGAAAACCGTTGCCAAGAGCACGCCTGCCGCCCCAACGCCGACGACTGCCGCCGAGCGGCCACAGACTCAACCGCCGGCTCCTCCGCGCGCACAGTCGCAGCAGCCGCAGCAACGAGCCGCGACCACGCCGGCTTCGCGCTTGCCCGATGCCGCTACGCGCGCCCGGATCGATCAGCTTCTGGCCCGCATCGAAGACGCTTACTTCGACTATAACCAGCACAACCTGCGGCCGGATGCGATCAAGGCGCTCCAGGCTGATTCCACCGAATTGCGCGACATTATCGTGCAGTACCCCGATTACCACCTTAAAATCGAAGGCCACGCCGACGAGCGCGGCTCGGAAGAGTACAACTTGGCGCTAGGCGATGCCCGAGCGAAAGCCGCGAAGGCATATCTGGTTCAGGTCGGCATTCCCGACGCACAGCTCGCCGTGGTGAGCTACGGAAAAGATAAACCCGTTTGCGACGAGCACGACGAAGCGTGCTGGCAAAAGAATCGGCGCATCCACATCGTCGCCGTCGCCGCGCAGTAGTTGCGGTTCTCTCTCCCAGTAAGATTTGAAGGCAGCTTTCTTTGGTCACGGCGCTCCGGCCGGTCGCAAGCTGGAGCGCCGATTTTTTATGCTGAATTGGCGTCTCCACCCTCCAGGCTGAGCGCCTCACAGGCCTCATTTCCAACCCTGTTCCCGCAGGAGCTTCTGCAATCCCGGCGTATCGAGCGAGATAGCCGGAAACCATTCGCCCTCAAATTCCCGCTGCCACCATGCCCCGGTTCGTTTCCGCTCTTCGGCGGTGCTGAAGCGATAGCGGATAGAGCCGCGCCCGCACGTACTTCGGCGGCGCAGAGGCGAATGGATTGAAGCGGAGCAACGAGAGCGTATCGCGATCCCCCTGCAGCAACTTGGCCACGAAGTTCACGAACCACGGCTCCTCCGTATAGTTGCTCATTGCCGCGAACCACATCTGCCAATCGAGGCGCAAGATGGTAGGGCGCGATCTGCGGCGGCATGCGCATCGGGTCGCCGGGCTTGCCCTTGAATTCGTAGGCGCGCCAATCGGCGTATTCCGAGGGCGTGGCGTCGGCGGTTCCTTCCACAATCACCTCGTCGCGCGTCCGGCCCACGCTGCCGAACGCGCCATACGTGTTCACCAGATGCAGCGGCTCGAAGCTTGCGTTCATCAGTTGGCGCGATGAGACCAGATTGATCGCCGGACGGATGCTCAGAAGCACCACCACGGCCGCATAGCCTATGGTGGCGAATTCGAACCAGCGCGCCGGCTCCTGTAACGTGACGGACGCCGGCATCCACTTCGCGAAGCCACGCGGCCATCCAGCATCGGCAGCGCGATCACGATGGTCAGCAGATTGAGAAACGACAGATTGCCGCTCAGCATCAGCAGCAACTGGAACAGGATTGTGATCGAAGCGGCGATGCTGGCAAACGGCTGCGGCAGAAAGAACGCGAACGGGACCACGATTTCGACGAAGTGATTGAAAGCGACGCCGCCGTGCAGCGCCCATCGCGGCAAGCCATGAAAGTACCAGCTCAGCGGATTCGGAATCGGCTGGGTTTCGTAGTGATAATCGAGGCAGGTGAGTTCGCGCCAGCAGGGATCGCCGCGCAGCTTGATCAGGCCGGCGCCGAACATGACGCGGAACTCCATCCAGCGCAAGATCCAAAGCGGAATTGCATTCGGAAGCGTGGACGACGCTCCCAGGAAGATGGCGCAAAATCCGGCTTCGAGCAGCATGGTCTCCCAGCCGAATGACGTAAAACGTCTGCCCCACGTTGACGAACGAAATATAGAGCAGCCACATCGCGGCCCATGGCCATCGAAACCGGCGTACCGAATCGCTCGGTGAAGCCGCACATGGCGGCGAGGGAGAGCGCCAAGCCCAACCACGCCGCGGCCGTGAACGCCCAGTCCTTGGGAGCGAGAAAGAACAGGCTGGGCGAGTCTGCGAATGGAACCCGATTGACGAACAGCTGAACCGGCTGCAGGCCATGTTCGCCGAGCAGCGGACGGAACTGATTGACCGCCACCAGGAAGGCGATGAAATAGACCAGCCCGAGGCCGCGCTGGAAGAGAAGTCGCGGAATCCACAGATCGGCTGCGCCCGGCATTCTATTCTGGATTATGCACGATCGAGAGGATCGATAGCGGCCACCATGGACTCCATCGAACTGTTGTTGCGCGGCGCCGCGGCCGGCTTCGCTATTTCAGCGCCCGTAGGACCCGTCAACGTGCTGTGCGCTTCGCGAACCCTCACCAAAGGATGGTACGCGGGTTTGGTCTCGGGCTTAGGCGCAGCCACCGCCGACACCCTTTATGGCGCCATCGCGGGATTTTCCATCAGCATCGTGATCGGATTCCTGATTCGCCAGGAATCGAAGCTGCGATTCTTCGGCGGAATTCTCTTGATCCTGCTTGGCATCTGGTATTACTTCCGGCGGCCGCAACCGCTTTCGAAAGATGGCGACGGCGAGGCGACGCATTCGGACTTCGTCACTACGTTCCTGCTGAACCTCACAAATCCGACGACGGTTTTATCGTTCCTGGCGGTGCTCGCGGTCTTGAGATTGAGCGGAAGCCGTTCGGCGTCGCATACGCTGGTGATGATAGGCGGAATCTTCGCGGGGTCGATGGTATGGTGGCTGATTCTGATCGGGATGATTAACTACTTCCGCGATAAGTTCAACGACCGATCGATGTTCTGGATGAACCGGATCGGCGGAATGGCGATTGGGGTGTTCGGCGCGGTGATGCTGGTGCTGGGGTTGAGCGGGAAGAAGTAGACAGGTCCGGCTTCTCAGGACAAATCCAGGCTTAGCAATTGGTCGGGCGGTATCTCCTCGAAACGGAGCTCTGCGTTCCCGGGCTGGGCCATCCAGTTGTTGCGGAGAATGCAGAAAATGGCTGCGATCCCGAGGCCGCCCAACAGGGCGGCGCTGGCTGCAAGACTCTCGAGGGCCTTGAGTTCATTCACGGCGGCCCCCACTATTCCAATAACGAGGAGGAAAACCCAGAGCCAGAAAGTGAGATGGAGATTCGATTTTCCCGGCAGATAGGAACAGGTAAACGGAATCTTCTGAGCGCCGTCAAGCGCGAACTCGGCCAGAATGATGCCGAGAAAGGCGAGAGCCGCAAGATGCACCGCCGCCGAGCGTTTCCCGGCAGACCCCTTTATCGGAAAGAATAAAGCCTACCGTTTTTTCGCAGGCTTATAATCTACAAACAGCTCCGGGAACTGCTGCTTTAATGCCTCGATTTTCGGACGATCGCAGACTTGGATGTATGGATTGTCCGGGTTGTAGTAAGCGTAGTCCTGGTGATACTCCTCGGCGCGATAGAACGCCTTGAGAGGAGTCACCACGGTTACGATCTTGCCTGGAAACACTTTCTGCCCGTCGAGCTGCGCGATGTACTCTTTCGCCAGGCGCGCCTGCTCTTCGTTTGTATAAAAAATCGACGACCGGTACGACGTCCCGACGTCGGGTCCCTGGCGGTTTAGTTGTGTCGGATCGTGCGCTACTGAAAAATAAATCCGCAGCAGTTGGCCATAGGTGATTCGCGACGGATCATAGATCACCTGCACCGATTCCGCGTGGCCAGTAGTTTCCGTGACTACCTGTTGGTAGGTCGCGGTGTTCGCCTCTCCACCCGAATATCCCGCCGCAGTGGATAGGACGCCTTTCACGCGCTGAAAAACGGACTGCACGCCCCGAAAAACAGCCGCCCGCAAAAACGGCGGTCTCTTTTCCCGGCGTTTTGGCGAGAGCAACATCCTTCGCCGGAGCCGGAATGAGGGGATTCGGCGCGGCAGACGTCATGCAAGCCGTGAACAGTAATCCAAGCGCGACACGTCGAAAAGCAAAGGGGGAGCGCATCAGCAAGTCCTCATTTCCTAAGATACGTCAAAACCGGCATCCGGGCTTCGCCGTCAAAAAGTTCGCTCGCAAGCAAGAGCAGCGGGCGTTCTGTCGGGCAGACGGCCTAACGGTGCGGCAAGACCTTGGCGAGCGGTTTGTCCGGCTGAATTGCTGCAGATAGCCTTCATGCCGCAGATTGAGGCACTGTCTATCTCCCCCGCATCGCCCTCAACAAAAAGTACTCGTTGATCGGATGCTCATCCGAAATCGGCGCCTCCGCCGGATCGAGACCAATCAAATCATCCACCTTCTTCTCTCCCGCCAGCACGCGATCCATCATCGCCGGCGGCGTTTCCCCGTCCTGCCATTCCACCAGGTCGGCTGCGGCCCGTGGCGGCAGGCGCGACGCCAACTGCTCGCCAGTGGGGAACGGGAATGGCTCCATCCGCCCCAAAAAATGAATGCCCCATCCCTCGATCGATTCAAACGTCCGCACATACGGAAACGCATCGCGAAACGCGCGCGCAATCGCCGCCAGCGTCGCATCGTCGCCGCCCGGAAACCACACCTGCACGATCCCGCCCGGCGTGAGATGCGGCTTCATGATCGCGTAGAACTGCCGCGAATAGAGCAGCCCCGAAGTCGGCGCGCTTACCGGTGGCGGCGGATCCACCACGATCGCGTCGTACCGTTCGCCCGAGCGTTCCAGAAACCGCCGTCCGTCATCTATCACCAGCCGCGCCAGCGGCGAACGCAGCAACTCGGGCCCATCCGCGTGGAAATACCCGTAAACCTTCGGCACGCTCGGAATCAGCTCCACAGCCGTAGTCTTCAGATTCCACGACATCATCGAGCGGAACGTCGTCCCCATTCCGAAGCAGATCACCAGCGTCTTCTCCGCCGGCCGTCCCAACAGCGTGAGCGGCAAATGCGCCATCACTTTCGTGATCGGCGTCAACACTGTCATGCCCGTGCCATTCACCAGCAGCCGCTTGTCCATCCCTTCGCCTGTCGCAATCACCGTCGCCGCGTAATCGCGCAGTTCGACGCGGTGCGGAAACTTTGTGCCGTAATCCTTCGTGAAAACCAGTCAGCAGCAGCGATGCCGCCGCGCACCCCGCAAACAGCGGCTTGCGGTTCCCCGCGCCAAAAGCCGTCGCGAATCCGATCGCGAACAGCGGCAGCGCCACCAGGCACAATCCCCAATGTTCGCCCGCCCACGGCAGCACCGCCGAACCCCGCAACCAGCGGCCCCAGAATCGAACCGACCACGTTCATCGCGTACGCGCGCCCGCGCGATCGGGATCGCCCGCCGACCACCGGTCCACCAGCATTGGCGTCACATACCCCGCCAGCCCGCTGAACAAGATTACGCCCAAGCCCGCGCGCACCGCGCCGAAAAGAAATCCCTCCAGCGTGTACTGCTCCCCCGGCAGCGGGAAGCCGCGGATCGGCAAACAGCAGCGGCAGCAGCGACAGCCAAACCAAGCGCAATCCAGGCCGCATCCCCGCGATTCAGCCGCCGCCGGTAGATCAACGACCCGTGAACGTCGCCCCCAGATACATCGCCAGAATCGCCGCGAAAGCGTAGACCACGTTGCCCAGATAGACGGTGAACTCGCGGATCCAAATCACCTCCATCGCCATGCTGCACAAGCCCGTGGTGAATAGAAGCCACAAAATCGATGAGGAGGAAGAGATTCCCTGCGCCCTTTGCGCCACGGCGGTGAACTTCCTGTCCTCAACCGCGCGCGAGCTCACAGCGAACACCGCCGCCGCCAACAACACGTTCATCGCGGCCGCGATCCGCAGCGTGCCGTAGAAGCCGTAAAGTTCAATCAGCACGAACGCCGGAACCACTGTCCCTGCGATTGCGCCCATCACGTTCGCCAGATACAGGAAGCTGAACGAATGTTCCGACGCCCCCGCGCTCATTCGCCGGATGGCCGCCATCGCGAAGGGGAACGTGGCGCCCATGCACGTACACCACGGCAGCAACGCCAGCGTGACCCACGCCCCCGACGCCAGATAGTAGAACGACGATCCCCACGCCAGCCCGCCGCCCGCATCGCGCAGCAGTCGATAACCCCAATCGATGGTCGCCGGCGCCGCGAACGCGGAGATTCCGATCAGTAACTCCAGCAACCCGTATAAACGCAACGGCGCCCGCGGAGATGAACCGATGCCGCGCATCCACTTTCCGCCCAACCACGATCCCAGCCCCAGCCCGGCCATAAATACCGAGAGCACGATCGAAACCATTGGCGTTGTCACGCCAAACCTAGCCATGCTCAAGCGCAGCCAGATCACCTCGTATACCAGGCTGCAGAAGCCCGAAACGAAGAAGAACGCCAAAAAATACCGGGGCAGCTTCATGTTCTAAAATCGGTGTCGCGAAATTGCATCGACCCTTTACAGTAGAAGTAGTGGCGCCCTCCAATTCAACCTCGACCTTCCGCGGCCCGCTCGAATCCGCGCTGCGGCACGCGCTGGCGCACCTAGAGAATCTCGACGCCGCGCCCGTGGCGCCCACCGCGACGCTCGAAGCACTCCGCGCGCGCATGGCACGCCCCTTGACTGACGATGGCGCGCCCGCCGGAGCAGGTTATCGCAGACCTCGTCGCCGATTCCGCCGGCGGCATCATCGAACAGCGCGGGCGGCCGCTTCTATGCCTGGGTGATCGGCGGCGTGGTCCCCGCCGCGCTCGCCGCCGATTGGCTTACTTCCGCCTGGGACCAGAACGCCGGGCATCTACGCCAGCGGTCCCGCCGCCGCGCTCGCGGAAGAGATCTCGGGCGCATGGCTTGCAGGAGTTGCTCGGCATCCCGCAACGCGCCAGCTTCGCCTTCGTCACCGGATGCCAGATGGCCCACGTCACGTGCCTCGCCGCCGCGCGCCACGCCGTGCTCGAACGCGCCGGATGGGATCGTCGAAGACCGCGGTCTTGCAGGCGCGCCGACGATCCGCATCTTCACCAGCCGCGATCGCCACGGCAGCGTCAAGCGCGCCGTGCGCCTGCTCGGTCTGGGCTCCGATAATCTGATCGGGCTCGATACGGATGAGCAAGGCCGCCTTGCCCCCGCCGCGCTGGAACAGGCGCTCGCCGCCGTTTCCGGCGCCCCTGTCATCGTCGTGCTGCAAGCCGGCGAGCTGAACACCGGCGTCTTCGACCCATTCGAGAGCCTCATTCCCATCGCGCGCCGCTACAACGCCTGGGTTCACATCGATGGCGCCTTCGGCCTTTGGGCGAATGCCATCGCCGCGCTTCCGCCATCTCATGGCCGGCGCCGGCGCCGCCGATTCCTGGGCCACCGACGGCCACAAGTGGCTCAACGTGCCCTACGATTGCGGTTACGCCTTCGTCGCCGACCCAGCGGCGCAGCGCGCGGCGATGTCGCATCAGGCTTCGTATCTTGCTCTTCGATAGCGCCGCCCGCGACCAGATCGATTGGAACCCGGAGTGGTCGCGCCGCGCCCGTGGCTTTTCCACCTATGCCGCCATCCGCCAATTAGGCCGCCGCGGCATCGCCGAAATCGTGGATCGCTGCTGCGATCATGCGCGCGCGCTTACCTTAGGCATTGGAGGATTGCTCGGCGCGGAAGTACTTGTGGACGCCCGTGATCAATCAGGGTCTCGTGCGCTTCCTCGACCCGCATGGCGAAGATCACGACCGCCGCACCGATGATGTCATCGCCCGCGTGCAGGCCTCGGGCGAGGCTTACTTTGGCGGCGTCACTTGGCGCGGCCAGCGCGCGATGCGCATCAGCGTATCGAACTGGATCACCACCGATGCCGACGTCGAACGCGTCATCGCCGCCGTTGCGGCCGCCTTAAAATGAACGAGCGGGAACTGTTGCAACATGGCCTCGATCACCACCGCGCCGGCCGCGCGCGCGAGGCGGCGGAATGCTACCAACAGGTTCTGCGTTCCAATCCTGGGCAACCCGACGCGCTCTATCTGCTGGGCATGCTTTCGCATCAAATCGGAAATCAGGAGGCCGCTATCGAGCTGATGCGCCGGGCGATTCGCGTTGCGGGCGAACAGCCGCGATTGCATGAAATCCTCGGGCTTGCGCTGATGGGCCTCGAGCGCTACGACGAAGCCGAGCCAAGCCTCATCCGCGCCAGCGAGTCCGGCACGTCCGAAGCCTTCAATAACCTCGGCATCCTGCGCAAGAAACAGGGACGCCTCGACGAAGCCATCGCCGCATTCGAACGCAGTCATTGAGCGGAACCCATCCTTCGTTGATGCTCTCTATAATTTGGGCAATGCGCACCGTGGCGAAGAACGACTCTCGAAACCGCTGCCGGATGCTTTCGCCGCGCCTTGGCCGTGGATCCCTCACATCCCAATGCGCTCGCGGCCCTTAGCCAAACTCTGCGCGCGCAGGGCGAGCACGCCGAAACCCTGCGCGAATTCGCCGATGCCGCCGGCTTCTATCGAGCCGCGCTCGCCATCGACCCTGCATCTCACGAAGTCAAGCACAACCTGGCGCACGCGCTCTTCGAACTCGGCCAGGCCGATGAAGCCCTCGACCTCTTCCGCGAAGCCGCTCTCGGCCCTCGCGCCGCGCTGCCCCGCGCCATGATGGCCGTTATGATTCCCGGCGCGCCGAAAGCCGGCAACCAGGACATCCTCGCCGCCCGTCGTGATTTCGCCGAAAATGATCTGCCGGCGCTGCGGCCAGCCCCCGCGCGGCGGCCGAAAACTCCCCTTCGCATCGGCTACGTCTCATCGTTCTTCCATCGCCAGAACTGGATGAAGCCCGTCTGGTCTCTAATCGCGCGCCACGACCGCTCCCGCTTCGAGATTCACCTCTTCTCCGACGCCCCGGAATCCGCCGTGCCCGAAGCCTACCGCGCCTGCTATCACGACATCTCCGCGCTCGGGAACGAAGCCGCCGCGCGCCTCATTGAAGAGCATGCTATCGACGTTCTGATCGACCTCAACGGTTACAGCAAGCTAGCCCGCCTGCCGCTGTTCATGTTGCGCCCGGCGCCGGTACTCGTGGGCTGGTTCAATATGTTCGCCACCACCGGTATGACCTGTTACGACTATCTCATCGGAGACGATCAAGTCATTCCCGCCGAAGAAGAGTCTTTTTATTGCGAGAAGATACTACGCGTGCCGGGAAGTTACCTAACATTCGACGTAACTTACTCCGTGCCGGATGTAACCGAGCCGCCTTATCTTACAACCGGCGCCGTGACCTTCGGCTGCCTCGCGCCGCTCTACAAGATTACGCCGCAAGCCATCGCCGCCTGGTCGCAAATCCTGCACGAGGCGCCGCGTAGCGCCCTTGTGCTGCGCGGCTCGGCGTTGCAGTCACATGGCGCGCGCCGCTACGTCGCCGCAGTCCTTCGGGACACTTGCCGAACGAGTCCGCCTCTACGGTCCCACGAACCACTACGAATTCCTCGAAACCTACAACCAGATCGATATCGCCCTCGACACCTTCCCCTACAATGGCGGCACAACCACCACCGAAGCCATCTGGCAGGGCGTCCCCGTCGTAACTTTTTGGGGCGATCGCTGGGTTTCCCGCACCAGCGCCTCCATCCTCCGGGCAGGCAACCTCGGCCATTTCGTCAACCGCGATTTGGATGGATACATCGCCCAGTCCATCGCATTAGCCAAGTCGCCAGCTGAGTTGCCCGACCTCCGCCGCAAGATGCGAACCAACCTGCGAGCATCCCCGGTCTGCGACGCCGACACCTTCGCTCGGAATATGGAGCGAATCTACTCCACCATCGCGTAAGCCTTCCGTGCGACCCTGAAATTTATGTTCACCGGCATCATCGAAGAGTTAGGAACCGTTCAAGCGCCGGGCTCGCGCCTCACCATCCAATGCTCCAAAGTTCTTGACGATCTCACCGAAGGCGCAAGTATCGCCGTGAACGGCGTATGCCTCACCGCTGTCGGCCTCCAACCCGGTTCGTTCTCCGCCGATCTCGCCCCCGAAACCCTTCGCCGCAGCAATCTCGGTGACCTGCGCACCGGCGCCCGCGTCAACCTCGAACGCCCAGTGACCCCCACAACCCGTCTCAGCGGCCACATCGTGCAAGGCCACGTGGATGGCACAGGCGAGTTGCTCGCCCTTGATCCGTTAGGGGACGACAACTGGTGGCTCCGCATCCGCGTCCCCGCGGACCTGGAGCGCTACCTGGTATTCAAGGGCTCGATCGCCATCGACGGCATCAGCCTGACCATCGCTTCCACTGGACCGCGACGAACTCGCCGTCACCATCATCCCGCACACCTACCGCAACACCACGCTAGCCGGCTACCGCCCCGGCGCGCGCCTGAACCTCGAATGCGACGTGCTGGCGAAACACGTGGAAAAGCTGCTCGAAGCCCTCACTATCCCGCCACGCCGCGTCTGATCCCGTTCCTCACCTTATACTATGAATTAATGGCCGTATTAATCGACGCGATCAACGTAAAGAAGAGAACTCTCTTTGAGCTGGACAAGACCCCGTTCTCCTGCCTGGAAGCCGAAGTCAACACGCCCACCGCGCGCGGCGGCCAGACCCTGGTACGCCTGAAGATCCGTAACCTTCTCACCAATGCGGTTTTCGAGAGGACCTTCAAAGCCAGCGACAAGTTTGCCGAGCCCGATCTCCAGTTGGTCCCCGCCTCCTACCTTTATAGCGACGGCGATGGTTCTCATTTCCTGGATCAGGAAAGCTTCGAGACCCTCACCCTCGCGGAAGACGTAATCGGCGATTCGCTGGACTTTCTGATCGAGGGCGCCCTGGTCGAGTTGCTCAAGTACAACGGCAATCCCATCGGCCTCGAACTGCCGGCGTTCGTCGAACTCAAGGTCGCCTTCACGGAGCCGGGCGTAAAGGGCGACTCCTCAAGCGGTACCGTCACCAAGCCGGCTCGGCTGGAGACAGGTCTGGAGATCCGCGTTCCACTCTTCATCAAGGAAGGCGAAAAGGTAAGGGTGTCGACCGAGAGCCGAACGTTTTCGGGACGGGCTTGATTCCCTCCTCCTAATTCGCCGCGCCGTGCCAGAAGGTTTTCAGATCGTCCAGGCTCCGTCGCGAAGCGTCGGCATCGCCCGCCGCCGCCTCTGCTTTCGCCAAGCCCCGCAGGGACTGCGCCCGTTTCGGCGCGTGAGCCAGGGCGCGCTCGAATTCCTCGCGCGCTTCCTTAGGCCGGTGCGCAGCCAGCAATTCTTCTCCGTACAACTCGTGCGCGGGCTTCATAGGGACCGGAGGACCGAACTCAAAGGTCAATGCGTCTTCCTCAGCGGCGGTCTGCGCGAGTAGCTTCAGCGCCTGGTCCGTCTTGCCGTCGGCGAGCCAAAGTTCCGCCTGCAACTGCTGCATCATGACCTCAGCCGTCTTCCGATCCACCGGCGATTCCGTAGAAGGCAGATGCCCGGACATCGGCATAGGCATTGCTGCCTGTGTCGGAGCAGCGTTTCCTTCGCCCGGTCCGCCAAGCCGCTTCTGGATCGATTGCAAGGCTCCGCGAGCGTCCTCGAGCCTGCGATCGCGAACGGCCACCAAACCGCAGCTGTTTAAGGCCGCGACACTCTGCAGCATCGGAGATCTCGAGAGATCGCCGCGGCACAGAGTCTCGTCCGCTTTTCCGGTCTCCAGCGCATAAATGGCGCGATTCATTGCGAGCCCCCTGCCACCCGATTTTGTGACATCCGCGACCACCGCATGCGCTTCCTCATTGCGGCCCTCTTGCAGGTAGGCATACTCGAGCCAGAGAAGGGAATGGTAGTTGCGCGCTTCCGGGCCCAGGCCCTTTCGCTGAATCCGCTCGTCGGCGACGGCGATGGAGCGGATATTCGCGGCGATGGCATCGTCCCACATTCCCATCGCGAAAAAGATGTGCGCGGGCATATGCTGCGCATGCGAAGCCGAGCCGGCCACATTCCCGTAAACCCGCGCGGCCCGCAGCCCAAGCGGCGCATGTACAGGATCGTCATAGGCATGGATCAGATAGTGAATGGCGCCCGGATGCTGCGGGTTCTTCGCAAACACCTCCTCGGCCACCGCCGCGGCCCGCATGTATACCGGATATTGGCGCTCGTGCTGACAAGTGCCCATCAAAGCCACGGCGAAAAGGCTGGCGGCTTCCAGATCGTCGGGATATTTCTGCCTGAGCCTGTCCATCGCATCCGAGTACGCGATATCGCGAGCTATCTTGTCGCCTTCGCCGTACAGCAGTTCTACCGCGTGAAGATATTCCTTCTCGCGTTGAGTCGGCGCCTTGGCGGCTCTCGCCTCGCGAGTGGGTCCCAGCCGCTGCAATACCGCCCGTCCCGCGTTTGCGTCCTGTTCCACCCAGATCGGATGCGTGTAAGTGAGAGCTTCGCCCCAGTACGCCATCGCAAAGCCGGGCTCGAGCTTGCTCGCCGCCTGGAACTCCTCCTTCGAATCCGCATATTCGAAGCTATGGAGCAGCAGCACACCTTGAATAAAGTGCTTCTGCGCTTCGGGCGAGCCGGACGTCGGAAAATCGATGTGCCCTAAATTCCTCTCCTGCGCGACCGCAGTCAGAGTCAGAACCGCGAACAGGGACGCGAGTTGAATTTTCACGTACCCTCCAATCGACCCAGCTTATCACCCCGTCGAAAGCCGCCCTCGGACCTGTTGACATTCTATAAGAGCGGTTTTATAGTCATACTATAAGAGACCAAATGCCCGAATCCGAAATTCTCCAAGGCACCCTCGATCTGTTGATCCTCAAATCCCTCGCGCTCGACGAGCTGCACGGCATGGGAATCTCCCGCCGCATCGCGCAAATCACCAACCAAGCTTTCGACGTCAAAGCCGGCTCTCTCTTTCCGGCGCTGCACCGCATGGAGCAAGCCGGCTGGCTTGTTTCCTCATGGGGCGAGTCCGAAACCAAGCGCCGCTCCAAATTTTATCGACTCACCCGAACCGGGCGTAGCCGCCTGCAATCCGAATCGCAACGCTGGGAGCGCATCTCCGTGGCCATGGCTAGCGCCCTCCGCGCCACTTAGGAGACCCTCGTGCTTCGGGCCTTCCTTCAAAGTCTCTTCCGCAAACGGCAGACCGAGCAGGATCTCGACGACGAACTCCGCTCTTACTTCGAACTCACCGCCGCGGAAGATATTCGTAGTGGCTGCCGCTCCCGCAGATGCCCTCGCCAAGGCGCGCCGCGATCACGGCGGTATGGAGCAGATCAAAGAGAACATTCGTGACGTCCGATTCGGCGTTGGGTTCGAGATCTTCATACAGGACGTGCGGTACGCCATCCGCGGCCTCCGCAGGAATCCCTCGTTTGCCGCGATTGCCATCCTCACCTTGGCGCTTGGCATCGGCGCCAATACCGTCATTTTCAGCGTCGTCAACGGCATACTCCTCAAGCCCCTTCCATACCCGCAGCCCGACCGTCTGGTCATGCTTTGGGAAAGCCATCCCTCCTATAGCGGTCTCCTCACCGTGGCGCCCGCGAATTTCTATGACTGGCGTCAGCAGAGCAGCTCGTTTGACCAGATGGCTGCTCTCGATCCTTATCCGGACTTCATCCTCACCGGCGCCGGCGAGCCGCGCCGCCTCGCCGGGGCCGCGGTCACCGCCGACCTCTTCCCGCTACTCGGCGTCCGTATGGCGCGTGGCCGCGGATTCCTGCCGGCCGAAGACCATGTCGTGGTCCTCAGCTTTGCCACCTGGCAACTGAGCTTAGGCGCGAATCCTGACATCGTCGGGACGCAGGTCCGCTTGAACGACACGGGCTACACCGTGACCGGAGTGCTGCCGCGCGACTTCTCGCTCGTAAGCAAAGCATCCGATTTTCAGGCGCGTTCGCAGTTCGACGTCTGGACCAATCTCGGCCTCGCATCGCCTCCGGATAAATGGCAGCGCAGTACCCACCCGCTTTGCGTCTATGGCCGTTTGAAGCCAGGAATCCCGCTGCAAAAGGCCCAGGCGGATCTCGACCGCATCGCGCTGAACCTCCAGCGCCTCTACCCCGATGCCGATAAGGACCACGGCATCGTCGCGGTCCGTCTGGAAGATCACGTCGTCGCCGGCGTCCGCACGGCTCTGCTCACTCTACTCGCCGCAGTCGCGATGGTGCTGCTCAACGCCTGCGCCAACATTGCCAACCTGCTCCTCACTCGCGCCGCCGCGCGCCGAAATGAAATTGCCCTCCGCGCCGCGCTCGGAGCAAGCCGCAAACGCCTGGCTCGGCAACTCCTCACGGAAAGCGCACTCCTCTCCGTTGCGGGCAGCGTTCTCGGATTCGCGTTCGCCTTCGGAAGCGTTCCCGCGCTAGTCAAGCACTTGCCGGCCGATCTGCCTCGCGTTTCGGAGATTACCATCGATGGCCGCGTCCTCGCCTTCACCTGCCTGCTTTCGCTGCTCACCGGCGTCCTCTTCGGCCTGGCGCCTCTGCTTCTCACTAGAGATTCGCTCCGGCAGAGCGGACGCCGCGTCATAACCGGCCAATCCCGCCTGCGGAGCACGCTCATCGTCGTCCAGGTGTCAATCGCGATGGTCCTCCTGACCGGAGCGGGACTGATGACCAAGAGTCTGCGAACTCTGCTAGAAGTCTCGCCCGGATTTCGCACGGCGCACATCCTCACCGCGCGCATTTCTCTTCCGCCGCGCTACGCCAACGGCTATCGATTCGGCGTCGGCCAACATCGCAAGATCTCTCTCTTCCAGCGCGCCCTCGCGGAGCGCGTACTCGCGCTTCCCGGAGTGCAATCGGTCGCCTTCGCTTCGCACCTGCCTCTCGCCGGCACCGACAATAACTGGAGCTTTTTCATCGAAGGCCGTCCACCGAAGCCGCTGGGCGTCTTCGATTCCACCGACTACCGCCCCGTCACTGCGGGATACTTCGAAACTCTAGGCATCCCTATCGTGCGCGGCCGCTCGTTCGAATCGAGCGACGATGAAGACCACGGCCTCGTCGTCATTATCAATGAGGCCATGGCGCGCGCGTTCTGGCCCGGCGAGAATCCCATGGGCCGGCGCTTAAGGTTTGGCGGGCTCGACTGGCGGACGATAGTCGGCGTCGCCGGAGACGTCCACCATCGCGGGCTCGGCCTCGGACCGACCCCGGAGATGTACATCCCCTGGGGGCAAGTCCCCAACGTCGAAGATCGCCCCACCATCGTAGTGCGATCCTTCATCGATCCGGCAGGCCTCGCCGGCGCGGTCCGCAAGGCGCTCGCCGAAGTCGATCCCAAAGTGCCGATGGATCGGGTCGCCACCATGGAGCAGATCGTCTCCGGCTCGGTAGGCGAATCGCGCTTCCGAACCGCGGTGTTCTCGCTCTTCGCGCTCCTGGCGCTCTTCGTCGCGTCCATCGGCCTCTACGGCGTGATGAGCTACCTGGTGGGGCAGCGGACGCGCGAGTTCGGAATTCGCATCGCCATGGGAGCAAGCCGCGGCGCCGTGTTGCGCCAAGTCCTCCAGGAGGGCGCTAAGCTCGCCGTCATTGGACTCGGCATCGGACTCGCCGCCGCGGCATTGCTCGGCCGTCTGATCGAGAGCCTGCTCTACGGCGTCACACCATTGGATGCCGTCACCCTGGCAGGCGTCTCGATTCTGCTCGCCGCCGTCGCGCTCCTCGCCACTTACATTCCTGCTCACCGCGCCGCAAATGCCGACCCGATGGAAGCGCTGCGTTACGAGTAACTCAGGGTCCTTGGAACCACAACGAAGGATGAAATGTCACCTTAAGGCTCCGTTGGTCTGGCGCTGCAGGAACGCTCCGCAGTCGAACTGGGCTGCGATTTCCCACGATTCCAGGGCTTAAAATCCTGTGCTGGATTGGCTATACTCTGTCATCGCACCGTCCTCTCTTTGGCCCTATAACTGTTGTCCACCAGCGGCGGTGGTACGCCCGGTGAGAAGCCGTTCCGGCAGAAGCGTTGCCGCCAGATGCCGGCGTTGTTAGCGACGTCTTACCGTCGTTCCTCGCGGTGTGGAACCGATCCAAAGACGCGCAGGCGCTCGCCGGCAAGTATCTGGCGGAAGAAAACCTGTTCCTGAATATCGGCGCTCTCCGTTAGGACCGGACCGGGAGCTACAACCTGATGAAATGTCCGTCCAGTTAGGAAAGCGCGACGTGAAGTTCTGCGGGAATTCGGATTCGGCCACCTCCGTTGCGACTGATAGCAGCGGGAAGATTTATTTTGCAGGACGCACTACGACTTTCGGCGCTGGCGCCAGTGAAGTTTGACGCCGCTGGCAAGCTGTTGTGGTGTCGGACATGGGCCGAGCCGCTCGACGAAGATGGGAACGGCGTTGCGGTCGATTCGGCGGCCAACGTGTATGTTGTCGGTTCGACACAGAGTTTCGGCTTCGGTTGGGCGGACGTGATGCTTCTTAAGTTCAATTCGTTAGGAGACCTGCCATGGAGCAGGACGTCGGGAGGAGCTAGCTACGACGACCTCGCCTTCGACTCAAGCGGGGACGTCCACGTTGCTGCGAAGAGCACTGCAATATCGTAATTGTGCATCTTCACAGGGTCCGTCAATTACGCCGTTGAGACCTGCCGCGGCACCGCCGGATTCGCCCGCAACTTCCCGCAACGGTGTTTCAAATCGGAAATGGAGGCTCCGCGTCGCGCGGCGAATTCCCACGGCGGCAACGATCCATTGCCGAACGCTCCCACAAAGATGCGGCGCCGAGTTACCGGCGGCGTTCTCATTTTCGCCGCCGCGCGCCCCACCTGCTCTTCGTTCAATTGGTCGAGACAGGACTCGATACAGCTCGTCAGCAACTCGAGTTTGCGAACGGAGAAATCCATAAAATGCGCGCGGCGGCGTCCATAAGTCAGCTCTTCTTGGACGCGGACTTTTTTGAAGATGCGCTTTTTGAGGCCGACTTCTTCTTAGGCGGCGCGACCTTCGCGCCGGACTTTCGCGCCTCGCTCAATGCAATCGCAACCGCCTGTTTGCGATTCTTGACTTTGGCCTTGCCTCCGGACTTTAACTGGCCGTGCTTATATTCGTGCATGACCTTACCCACCTTGGCCTGTCCCTTGGCCGAGGTCTTCTTGCTGGACGCGCTTTTTTTGGCTGCCATGATTCTCCTCCTGTTTCGAAGTATGACATTTGCGCCACATTATGTGAAAGAAAGCCAGCGGCAAACCGTACACTCCTTCGCAAGCGGTAGGCGGCGATCAAGCGGTGCGCTGGGCGGCCCGGCGTTCGAGGAGGCGGCCTGGCTCGCTCATCATCTCGCTCGCGATCCGGTGCAGCGGCAGCACGCGTTCGGCGGCGCCGCGCTCAATCGCTTCGCGGGGCATGCCGAAAATGGCGCAAGTAGCTTCGTCCTGCGCAATGGTGCGAGCGCCGGCCTGTCGCATCTTGAGCAGACCCTCGGCGCCATCCGAGCCCATGCCCGTAAGCAGGGCGCCTGTAGCGTGGAGACCGGCGGCCTCCGCCACGGAGAAGAAGAGAACGTCCACAGAGGGACGTTGATAGCAGATCCTCGGACCGGTCTTCACCTCAACCCGGTACCCCCCGGCGCGCTTACGCAAGAGCATGTGATAGTCGCCGGGCGCAACCAGGGCGCGGCCGGGACGAAGCTCATCGCCATCGGCAGCCTCCTTCACCTCGATCGCGCAATTCGCGTTGAGCCGTTCGGCGAAGGCGCGCGAGAAGACGGGCGGGATATGCTGTGCGATCACGATGGGTGGGGCGCCCGCGGGCATTGACTTCATAACGGCGGCGATCGCTTCCGTGCCACCGGTGGAAGCGCCGATCGCGATCACCGCGCCAGACGTGAACGCGCCGGCGGCTATCGGCGCGGGCCGCGGCATCTCCTCCACATTACGGCGCTTGGCCAGCGCCGCGGCCCGGATCTTATCCGCCAGCGTAAGACGGAGTTCACCGACGGAGTAGGGTCCGCCGGGTTTAGCCAGGACTTCTATCGCGCCAAACGACATCGCATCGAGAGCGGCGCTGCAGTTCTGCTTCGCGAGTGAACTGATTACCACGGCCGGCATTGGATGAAACTGCATCAGCTTGCGCAAGAAGGTCAGCCCGTCCATACGCGGCATTTCGATATCCAGGGTCAGCACGTCGGGCTTCAGGGCGAGGATCTTATCGCGGGCGACATAAGGGTCGGGAGCCGTGCCGGCTACTTCGATGTCGTCGGCGCTGGAGAGCGCGTCGCTAAGGATACGGCGTACGATAGCGGAATCGTCGACGATCAGGACGCGAATTTTTCGGCCGGGCAGCATTCGAGAACCTCCGTTCTCAAGAGGACGGCGAGGGACCCATCGGACAAGGCGACCGCATATTCGGCCTGTTGGCCGGCCGATTGGGCGGAGGAGCCTTCGATAGAATTAGAGCTTTCCCCCGGAGAGAACACATGCGGCGAGGAGAGGCGGAATGTGCAGGCGCTCTCCGTCCGCGTCAACACGGCGCCGCAAACGATGTTCGCCAGTTCGGCAAAGACTTCCGTAACCTGCGAGTTGCCGATCGCATCTTCGTCTTCGCCCAGGAAATCCGCCGCGAGAGAACGCGCCAAAGTGAAACTGGCGCGCAAGGTGAGCCAGCCCGAAGGAGCGCCCGTGAAATCTACGCGTGCCCGGAGCATCGGCTCCTGCGAATACCCGCCGGGGTCGCATTCCTCCAGATCGGTAACGAAAAACATTTCCTCGAGAGCCTGAGCAACCGCTTCGCGCAAAGCCGCGTTGAAACCGCCTTCAAACATATGCGATACCTATTGCTTCCTCGATGGCGGCGCGCAGTTGCTCTGGACGGAACGGTTTACCAAGATAGCCACGCGCTCCCAGGGCCTTCATACGCTCCATACGGCAGTCCGAAGCATCGGTGGAGACCACAAGGACCGGAATCGGTCGCAGCCCAGCGTCTTCGGAAAGATGGCGCAGCAACTCCTCCCCGTCCATGACGGGCATATTGATATCCGTCAGGATGGCGTCTGCCTTTCCCGCACGCAACGCCGTGAGAGCTTCCGAACCGTCAGAGGCTTCAATGTAAGACTCCACTTCGAATCCCGAAAGATGAATGACGCGGCGTATGAATGCGCGCATGGCGGGCGAATCGTCCACGATCATGATGCGATGGGCCATCGATCTCCTCCTTTCCTTCCCGGCTGGAGCAGTTTGCGCTCTTCGCCTGCCTCCTGAACCCAAACATTTCCCGTCGCGATTTCCAGACGAACCGAGCGCGATTGATTTCCTCCCACCGCTTCACCCTGCAAGAGCACCCCTGCTTTCCACATTACCCGGCGCAGCGCCTGATGGTTACGCTTGCCAATTTCAAATCCGCCGGCGCTTTCGAGCATACTGGCTGCGCCAACCGCCCACGCCTCCAGGCGGCGCTTCGCGGCCCCGAGGGCGCACGCCTCTTCGATCAACCGCGGGATGCCCGTATCCGCGAACTTATAGGGATTCCGCTCGTCCTGCATTGCGATCCCGGAATCGGGCAGCATAAAGTGCAACAGACCACCGACGTGAGCCTGCGGATCGTAAACCGCCAGTCCGATGCAGGAACCCAGAGCATAGGTAGCCACCTCATCGCCGGGCGCCGCCGAGAACTTGCAATCCGCAACACCGACGACCAGGATGCTCATTGCGCCCTCCGCGCTTCGGGTTTGCGGTAGAGGGCCGGCTGAATATATTCCAGCCCATGCGGGATGCCGGCCAGACTTTCGGCATGCCCGGTGAAGAAATATCCTCCCGGCTCAAGGCAGCCGGCAAGGCGGCGCACCACCTGCTGCTGCGTTTTCCGATCGAAATAGATCATCACGTTTCGGCAGAAGACGGCAGGAAATTGGCGTTGCCAGGGTAGCGGCTCCACAAGGTTGATTCGCCGGAATGACACCTGTGACCGGATGCGGGAATTCACGCGATAGCGAGGGTCCGGCCGCTGATCGCACTCAAAATAGCGGTTGAGCCAGATTGCGGGCAAGGGGGCGCAAGCCTCCTTCGGATACTCGCCAGCCTGCGCGCAGCGTAGCGCTTTGTTCGAGATGTCGCTAGCGTAGATGCGCAGGTTTTGGTTGTAGAACGCGTCGTTCCAGAGACAGGCAAGCGTCCAAACCTCTTCGCCCGTGGAGCAGGCGGCACACCAGATCTCGGGCGATACGCGCCGCGCAAGCCCGGGAGCCACGTGCTGCCGGAAGAAATCGAAGTGCTCACGCTCGCGCAAGAACGATGTGTGGTTGGTCGCCAACGCATCAATCAGCGCCGCCAACGAAGTCCCCGTCGAATCGGCTACGATGTGGCGAACGTATTCGTGAAAGGACTCGAAGCTTCCAGCGCTCACCAGCCGACCGAGCCGGGCCGAAACCATCTCTTCCTTGCCTGGCTTGAGATCGAGCCCAAACGTGCGGTAAGCGAGTTGCCGGATCTCTTCGAATTCGCGCTTCGAAAGGCGCAGTCCTACAGGACGCGCCGGAGCGAGCGCGATATGGCCGGCTGCCGGCATCAGGCGATCCGTTCCAGATCGAGTATCAGTCCCACACGGCCATCGCCTAGAATGGCGCCGCCCGGCAATGCCGGGGATGTCTTTTAGAGTTTCACCCAAGCTCTTAATGACCACTTCCTGCTTGCCAATCAGTTCATCCACCATCAGGCAAAAACGCTGGCCTTCGACATCCGCAATGACCAGGACCGATTCGCGCGGATCTTCGGAGCGCGGCTTAACGCCGAATTTCCGGTATAGGCGCGTGACGGGCAGAAGATCGCCGCGGACCAACGCCATTTCGCCCTTGTGCTGCACCGTCCAAACGGTATCTTCACCCGGACGGATCATCTCGCGAACGTTGAAGAGAGGCAGGATATACCGTTCACGTCCCACGCCCACCACCAACCCCTCGATGATGGCTAGCGTAAGCGGCAGCTTGAGAAAAAACGACGCGCCCGTCCCAGGCGTGGAGCGGATTTCGATGCGGCCGCGGAGCTTTTCGATGTGCTTGCGAACCACATCCATGCCGACGCCCCGGCCGCTAACATTGGTCACCTCGGCCGCGGTGCTAAAACCCGGCTCGAAGATCAAATTGTAGACGTCATTGTCACTAAGACCCTCGGCCGTTTGAATGAGCCCCTTCTCCACTGCCTTCGCCGCGATCCTTTCGCGGTCGAGCCCGCGCCCATCGTCTGCGATTTCAATCACCACCAAACCGGCCTGATGGTGGGCCTTGAGCAGCACGCGCGCGAGCGCAGGCTTGCCGTTACGCTGGCGCTCTTCGGGACTCTCGATGCCATGATCGAGCGAATTGCGCACCATGTGCATCAGAGGATCGCCAAGCTCTTCGACGATGCTGCGGTCGAATTCTATTTCATCGCCTTGCGTTTCCATCGCGACGGACTTGCCGAACTGCCGGGAGAGATCGCGCACCAACCGCTCCATGCGGCGGAACAGAGGCCCAACCGGGACCAGGCGCATCGCCATGGCGGTCTTTTGCAGTTCGGCGGTGATGCGCGTCAGTTGCTGGATATTGCGCTGGAACCGAGGGCTATGGACTCCGGCAAGCTCGGGATCGTGGCGAACCATGGACTCAGCGATTACCATCTCGCCGGCCATATCCACCAGGTAATCGAGTTTGCCGGTATTCACGCGGATTGAGGCGGCCTGGCCGCGTTTGGGAGTGGACGATCCGAGCGCCGGCCCGTCTTCCTGTAGTGCGCTTACCGGGCCGGCAGACGGCTTAGGCCCGGTGGCGGCGACCCCGGCGGCAGTAATTGCGGACGCCGAGTCCCTAACGGAGCTCATGCCGCTTCCAGCGCCAGTTTCCACTGCGAGGTTCGCGATGCCGCGGATGCGCTCCAGCAGAGCCTCATCCGGCGGTGGCGGACCAGACGGTTCGTGGCGCAGCGTCGAATCGAGATGCACGAGCCAGCGTTGCAGGTGGTCCGAGCTTTCCAGAATGACGTCGATGCCATCAGGCATCAGCGTCAATTCGCCGTTGCGCGCCCCGTCGAGCACCGTCTCCACTTCGTGTGCAAGCTTCTGGACGTCCCAAAGTTCGAGGAAGCCGGCCAATCCCTTAATAGTGTGGAAACCGCGAAATATTGCGTGCAGCGCTTCCGAATCGGCCGCATCGCGTTCAAGCGTCAAGAGCTGGGACTCGATCTGGACAAGGTGATCGCGGCTTTCGAGTACGAAATCGCCTATCAGCTCAGGGTCGAGAGCCACCGGAGCGGGCGGCCGCGCGGTGGCTGCATCCTGAAGCAGCACCGCATGACGCAGGAGTTCATCCGCAGTTTGCGCCGCCGGATCGCAAACCGATTGGGGGGTCTTATCCATGTTCGTTCTCCTGGCCGGTTCTCCTCGTCCGCGGGCGATCTTTTAGAACAACGCCTCGTTTTCGTCGAGAGGGAATTCGGAGCGCCTGTGCTGCCGCGCCGTACCCGTGGCAGCGGTCACTGGCACACGTGCGAACCTCGGCGGCGCCACGCCAGCGGACGCTTCCATTTGTACGGATCTGTTCTCGCGTCGTGCGGCGGGCGGCGCGCCAAAATCGGCTGCGGCGCCCGACAGCTCGCGCAGCTTTTGGACGAGCGCGGTGAGGCCTTGGGCATGCGTGGCGAGTTGCTCGCCCGCCGAAGCCGTGCGTTCGGCGCTAGCGGCGCTCTTTTGCGTCACCTGCTCCATTTGTCCGGCCGCGGCAGCGATCTGTTCAATGCCGCGGGCTTGCTGCTGGCTGACGCCGTCGACATTATCCACCAGGCTCTTCACCTGCGCCGCATGACCGGTAATCTTGCGGACCGATTCGGCCACCTGATCGAGCTTGGCGCTGCCAGCGTTGGATTTGGAAATGGAATCCTCGATCAGGAGCGCCGTATCCTTAGCGGCTTGAGCGCTGCGCTGCGCGAGGTTTCGCACCTCGTCGGCGACCACGGCAAAGCCCATTCCAGCTTCGCCCGCGCGCGCCGCTTCCACGGCCGCGTTGAGCGCGAGGATGTTGGTTTGGAATGCGATCTCATCGATCACGCGGATGATCTTGGAGATCTTTTCGCTCGATGTGTTGATCTCTTTCATTGACCCGACCATGGCTTCGAGATTGCGATTGGCATCCTCTACCAAGCGATTGGTTTCGCCCACCAGGCCGGCCGCAGCCTGCATGCTTTCGGCGTTTTTGCGCGTGAGGGAGGTGATTTCGGTGAGCGAGGCCGAGGTCTCTTGAAGTGTGGCGGCCTGTTCGGAGGCGCCTTGCGCGGCGGACTGGCTGGAAGACGCCACACCTCGCGATGCGTCCGAGATCTCATCCGATTCGCGCCACATGGCGCCAGCGATGCCGCGCAGCTCAGACGAAGCGGTGCGCATGACAAAAAGCGCGCAAGCGGTTCCGCACAGCGCGGCGGCCGCCAGGACGCCGGCGGCGAGCGATGGCGCGAGCGCGATGAGAACCGCGTTCAACACGGCGGCGATCGCAAGGACAATGGTCGATTTGGAGGCGAAACTCAGCTTTTCTGTATGCATTCCTGTATGTTTTGCTGTTCGCATGTGGATGGGCGTTTCTGTTCGCATGACGGCGTCTATTCCTTATTCGAATATGGCATTGAGTTTTTGCAGATCGTGCGCGGAAAGGATGCGGTCGATGTCGAGCAGGATCTTAACCTTTCCTTTGACCTTGGCCATGCCAAGCAGATATTCCCCGCCGATATCCTCACCGAAATCGGGAGTGTCTTCGATCTCCTGTCCCGAGAGGTTCAGCACCTCCGAGACGCCATCCACAACGATGCCCATCAAGAGCGTAGAGGAATGCTCGCCGGCCACCTGCGCTACGATGATGCAGGTCCGCTGGGTATATTCGGCGGCCGGGAGGCCGAACTTGAGGCGCAGATCGATCACCGGAATCACTTTGCCTCGCAAATTGATGACCCCCTTCACGTGATGGGGCGTCTGCGGAACGGCGGTGATCTCCTGCACGCCCATGATCTCGCGAACCTTGAGGACCCGGATCCCGAATTCTTCGTTGGCGAGTTGAAAGGTGAGATATTTGCCAGCGCGAATGTCGCAACGTGCGGCAGCGGCGGCGTCATTGGTAAGCAGCGTGGAAGCCATCAATTCGTCTCCGGTTCGATTAATCGGCCAACGCGCCAGCGGTTTCGAGAATCGGCGCGGCCTTTCCCACCATGGAATGAGGGGTGGGATACGGGTCGCGATTATGTGGCGCAAGGCAGAACTTCACTGTGAGAATATCGGCGGCCCACTGGAATTGCAGTACGATCCAGCCCGGCGCTCCCGCGGTCTTGGTTTGGAAATTCCTGCCGTACACGACGGTAGGAATGCTTAGCCCAAGCGGCCCGATCTGCGCTTCGAGTTCCGTCTTGACGTTGCCGATAATCATATTCGTGAGCTCGGCAACGGCGTCGAGAACGTCTTCGTTCACGGACGGCGCATCGGTCATCAGCATGTGGGCGCACACTCGGCACGCGGCCTCCGCGGAGCAACTGACGCTGCCGGCGCCCGCCCATGCACCCGCGACGCCGATGATCGCGACCACTTCGCAGTGACTCTCGGACGCGCTGCCGGGTTCGATAAATTCACCGGACGCGAGTTCAACGCCAAGCATGGTGGAA
Source organism: Bryobacterales bacterium (assembly GCA_963763545.1). Lineage (GTDB taxonomy): Bacteria > Acidobacteriota > Terriglobia > Bryobacterales > Bryobacteraceae > PALSA-243. The sequence goes on along the minus strand of CAVXPE010000019.1, from coordinate 99,221 downwards.
AATACCTGCAGGGTAGACTGATTGATTGATTCGAGGATGAAGTCCTGCAAACTCATAGCGTCATCGCCGGCTCAAGCACCCCAGCCAGCTTCTCCTTTATTTGATCGGCGGTAAATGGTTTGCGCACATAGCCCGCGGCGCCCAAGCGCACAGCCTCGCCCACCTTGCTTTCGCCGCCTTCGGTGGTGATCATCACCACCGGGATGTCGCTCCACTCCGGGGCTGCTTTCAGCGCGGCCAGCAACTGCAGGCCGTCCATCTTGGGCATGTTGATGTCGGTCAAGATCATGCGCACGGGGTGCTCTTTTAACAGATCGAGGGCCTCTTGCCCGTCGCCGGCTTCATAGATCGCGCCTATGAACATACCCGTTTGGCGCAGAACGCGCTGTAGAATCTTGCGGATAGCCGCAGAGTCGTCCACAACTAAAATGTCGGAATCCATTGGTCCCCTTACAGTGGTTTTATCGGCTGAGACGCGAAAATCGTGAGCCCCCAAACAATGCGAAGCGATTTCGCTATGCACGGACGATCTCGAACACCTCGCCGAAGGTCGCCAGTTCCAACTGATTCCACGCCGGAAGAGGGCGGCGACATCACCGGCTGCGCGAGGTGAACGAACTAACTGTCCAAGCGGCTGAAAGCAACCACATGGGTTGCCAGAATTTGCAGAGGCGATGCGGAAAAAACGAGCCGAACTGCGGTGGAATCGCCGTCGAACAAACGAAACTCGAACCGGCTGAGTCAGGAACCCGCCGCGAAGTGAACAAACGAACTGGAGCCAAGCCTGCTGGCGGGAGCCGAAAGAACTTCCCGCTACCTACTATACGCTTCGAGATCCCGGAGTTCGTGACGTGTCTGCTGAAAAAGCCGGTAAGTGATTGCCATCATTGAACAAAATTTATTTGCTGATTCTGTCACCACATCGGCACGTCAGCTGGCCAAGTGCGATTCAGTTCAGTCGTTGGCAAAAACTCGGCTTAAGGAGAATAGACATCATGGGCGAAAACAGGTGCTATTCGTTGTTGTTGAGCATCACTCATGCACATCTGATGCGGGACATCGGTAAATCGGCGACTGAAGGGCAAATAATTCCCCGGTACCAAGAGATGACATCACTTGTCTATCGGCGACGCGTCCGGGCCCGGTGTGACAACCCATCGCCCAAATCCACACAGACCAGCCGGAGATTCCGCGCGCGGCGCATCCAGTGCGTCCGACGCCAGGGTGAAGGGGCTTCATCGGGATCAACGAGTGAATCGAAGAGAGATCGACGGCCGCATTGCCTAGCGCCTCGTTAGGCAGATCCTCACGAGGCATGCCTTGCCATGCACTAAATATCAGGAAGGCATTGCGAACATAATCAAGCTCGTTGCTGCGTACCGAAAACGAGCTGCGGATGGCGGTGTTGTTGCCTTGACCAATGACAACAACAGGGCGAGGAGCGCCCTCTGCCGGATGAAGTGAAGAAACGCCCCTCCCAGAGCTTGGACCGCGGGATCCGCGAGCCACAGGTCATTTCGCACCTCGCTCAAAACCTTTGAGCATTTTGCGAATCTCCGCCAGCTCCGCTTCACCCACTTCGCGAACCGTGAGCGATCGCACAGAAGCAGGCGCACAGCCAGCTCGGCTTCCGTTGGTTTGAAAGGATTGCTCATCTCGACGCGATTCTATACGAATCAGTTCGTATGGTCAACGAATATATTCGTAGAGTGAAGCGCCAGTCCTGGTCCGGTTGGTTCATGCTGCACAGCGCATTGAGATGTGCGGTGACTCTATGCGCAGAAAATGCCCAAAGTCGAGCTGATGAGCTATTGTGTCAAGGGAGGCCAGCGCAACCCGCTGTTATGCGAGAGATGCCTTTCGACGAAAGGAGTATCCCTCCGGCCACCGTGAACGATGCCCGGCGCATCGCAGAAGTCCATGTCGCAGCCTGGAAGACTACCTAACACGCCATTTTTCCGGCATCCGTGCTCGAAGCCTTATCCGTGGAGAAGCGTGAATCGTCGTGGAAGGAGATGCTTTTGGAAACGCGCACCGACCTCATCACACTTGTGGCGTGCGGTCCGACTGGTGAAGTCATAGGGTTCGCCTCTGGCGGGGCGGAAAGAACAGGCAGTCTGCCGTGTGACGGAGAGCTTCATGCGATTTACTTGCTCCACGCGATACGAGGCCAAGGGCTGGGAACGTTACTGGTACGAAGGCTCGCCCGCGAACTTCAATCGAGAGGCTTTTCTTCAATGGCGGTCTGGGTATTGGGGCTCAACCCTTACCGAAAATTCTACGAAGCTTTAGGCGCCACTGTGATTGGCGAGAAGACAATCGAGCGCGGTGGCAAGCCGTGGGTTGACATCGCGTACGGCTGGCAGGACCTCAGCGCACTCTAATTGGAGATGGACTGCCATGAGTTTCGCAATGCACGACTTCAGTAATAAGCGCGTTTGGGCGGTTCGCAGCCGAAGATCTATCATGAAGCGGATGGGCAAGCCCACTCGAAAGCCAGTCGCCGCGGCAGCCGATGACGCGATCTTCAGCGTCAAGCCCCGCAAGGCGCTCCCGTATGAGTTCGTCCTGGAAGCGCTCGCCGGGGCTCGCTATACTACACGGCCCATGTTCGGCTGCCTTGCCATTTATGTTAAGGAAAAGATCGTTCTCGTCTTGCGCGACAAGCCGACTGCGCCGGCGAGCAATGGCGTTTGGCTCGCTACTACGAAAGACCATCACGAAAGCCTGCGCAATGAGTTCCCGAACATGCGCTCCATTCCGGCGCTCGGGACGGGGGTAACCGGCTGGCAGATGCTTCCCTCGGAGGCGCCCGACTTCGAGGAAGCGTCGCTGCGAGCCTGCAAAATTATCCTGGCGCGGGACCCTCGCATCGGCAAGACGCCGCAGAGGCGGCGGCGCGCCGCGAAAACAGGCAAGCGACCCGCCTGACCTGCCTCCCGAGAAATACGCGAAAAATCTGCAAAAAACAATTCCAATCGAAAATGTTTTCTGTTATTCTGTAGTCGCTCTGGTATTCGAAACATCCGCGCGCGAATTATGGAAACAGCCGCACAAGGCATTCTGACTCGCGACGAAATGGAGAGCAGGCGCCTGCTAGCCGCGCAGGACCTGCAAGACGGACTATCTCAGTCTCAAATTGCCCGGAAATTCGGGGTGAGCCGGACTACCGCATCGCGCTGGCATCGCGCGCTGCATCGTAGGGGCGTGGAGTCGCTGCGCAAGCGGCGAGCCACGGGCCGGCCCAGCCGCCTCAACCGGGAACAACGCCAAGGCGTCGTCGACCTCTTCCAGGCTGGCGCGCGCGCCTCAGGTTTCCACGACGACCGCTGGACTACCGCGCGATTCGCCTCGGCGATCAACCACCGCTTCGGCATCCGTTACGATCCCGATCATGTAGGCCGTATCATGCATCAGCTCGGATTGCGTGCGCGCCATCGCGTAACGGAGCCGATGGTAACGTTTGCTGCGGCGCTTGCGATGGACCAACCGGCGGCGTAAAGTACGGCAGATTTCCTCGAACGCCGTATCTGGTCGCTTGACTCCCGAAGTCGGCGCGAAGCGTTTCGGGCCAGTTTTGTTCGGCAAGGCAGGACCGTTCCGGGAAGCCGTACGATGTCCCTTATGGCGAGGGCTTGCAGACTATTTTGGCCCGACGAGCTTCTACAGGCCGCAGAGCAGACTGCATTCGAGATTCAGCACTTTCGATGCTATTCGGCGTTAAAGAGCAACGACGATTTATCGGCGTTCTGTCCTGCTGGAACCCAAGCGGTTGGGTATGCATTGCTTCTTCACCTGAGGATTCTCATCGAGTTCTTCTTTTGCGAGCCAGAACAGGACGATTGTCATGTCGTCCATTTTCGCGTGATAGCCGGCTTCACAGACGCGTTTCCGCCGGCGATTCATGAACGCACGACGCGCACTGATGAGGTCGTGAAATACCTCAACAAACTTTTGGCGCATTTCTCGGCCGCACGTTGGGAAGTGCATCGACCCGCGTGGGATTACTACGATGAATACTCGCCGACAATTGAAGCGCTAGCCGCCCAATTCGAGCGGGCACTGCCTGCGGAGTTCAAATTTGCTTACGAGAAGGGGTATTGGAAATGGATCGGCCATTCGCCCACCGTTAAAGCACCGCGCAGCAATTCGAGCGCTTGCTAAAACAGCGCCTGGACGAATTCTTGCTAGGTTGGCGATTTCGAAGATCGCCGCTGCGTACTCCAGATGTGGGAGCCCGCGATTCAATAGTCGCCCAGCGCCTATCGATATACGTCGGATCGATGCCGTATGTGAACAATTACAATCGCGTCAGGGCTGATTTGGAAGACCACGCGAAATCCCCAACGCGAAGCCGGAAGTATCCATCCCATTCCCCTGAAAGGGCCTTGATATCCCCTGCACCGGATTCTCCGTAATGCGTTAGCGCAATTAATATTCGCATCGCACTCTCCCGGTCGATGCCGCGCACTCTGTCTGGACCGACTCAGGCCAGACAAAACTTCATCGGATTCCGAATTCGCGGAGAATCTCGTCGTGCGAAACCGCCATGCCGGCGTGAAGGTCTTTCCGGGCGCGGGCGATGGCTTCCGCGTCACCCACAATCACCGGTTCATCGTCCGGCGGTGCGGACATTGCTGCCCAGAACGCAGCATCGCTCGCGAGACGTTCCAACACTCGTTGCGCTGCAACAATTTCGCTCTCAGGAATGCGGTCAATCAGTTCGTGCCACGCTTCGCGATTCATGTGGCTCCTTTAAGTAAGCGTACTGCAAATCCGGAGCTTGGTAGTTAGCGCCTGGCCGCGGTGTAGCTGGCATTCCCGTCCGGTTCTAGGAGATTACGAACCCGCTGGTCGGGAAGCACTTCAGCGGCGGAGCCAGCGCTACGCGCTTGGCTTGGCGCCGACATTCAAGAACGTTCCCTGATCGAGTTCGCGAAAAGCCTGGCGCAACTGTTCCTGCGTGTTCATGACGATCGGGCCGTACCAAGCGACCGGTTCTTCGAGAGGTTTGCCGGAAACCAGGAGGAACCGGATGCCGTCCTCCCCCGATTCCACTTCTACTTCATCGCCGCGGTCGAACAGCACCAGCGAGCGGTTGTCGGCCTCGGTGGGAGGCGTTGTGTCGAGCCATCCGACGGATTCGGTGGGCACGGCTAACGGACCGCTGGCGTTACAGAACTTGCCTCCCCCGCCGAAAACATAGGCGAAAGCGTGGCGGGTGGTCTCGACGGGCAGCTTCTTGCGGCGGCCCGGCGGCACCGAAACGTCGAGATACACAGGCTCGGCGGCGATGCCATCCACCGGGCCTTTCTTTCCCCAGAAATCGCCGCATACGATACGTACTTGAGTGCCGTCGTCGTCGGTGATATCGGGAATGTCGGGGGATTTGACCTCCTGATAACGCGGCGCCGTCATTTTCAGCGAGGCCGGCAGATTCGCCCATAATTGAAAGCCGTGCATGCGGCCTGTGGCATCCCCCTTGGGCATCTCCTGGTGGATGATGCCGCTGCCGGCGGTCATCCACTGGACGTCGCCGGCGGCGATGGCGCCGCGATTGCCCATGCTGTCGCCATGTTCCACGGTTCCGGCGAGCACGTAGGTGATGGTTTCGATGCCGCGGTGCGGGTGCCAGGGGAAGCCGGCCAGATAGTCGGCGGGCACGTCGTTGCGGAAGTCGTCGAGCAGCAGGAATGGGTCGAATTCGGTAGTGTTGCCGAATCCGAAGGCGCGGCGAAGATGGACTCCGGCGCCTTCCAGCGTGGGCTTGGATTTGATCAGACGTTTGACTGGGCGTATCGACATGTGGGCCTCTAGTTCGAGTCTAGCGTAGACGTCAAGAGGGGCATGCCGGCCGCGATCTAACGGCCGGGGAAGTAATAGAGGCGCGTCGATTTGCCGATCAATTCCCCGCCCTCGATGCGGTCGGGCCACGGCTGCAGGTTGGGGAAGCGGTCGCGCATTCCGAGGCGGCGCTGCTTGAGCACGGTAAGACTCACGGCGTTCCAACCGGGCGAGGGATTGAGGGCGTCGATATCGTTGATGACCCGCGGGAAGCCGAACTGCTTTTCCAGGTTGCCGAGGCTCATGGGAAGGAAGTAGACCTGAGTCGCGCCGACTTCGCGCAACTTGACGGCGAGGCGCTTCATATCCTGCCCCCAATCGAGGTCGGAATCGACGACGATGTTCTCGGGATGCGAGCCGGCGAGTTCATTGAAATATGGCAGGTAATCGGGATGGCTGATGAGCGATGAACCGCCATACCAGACTATGAGCAGCAACGCCGCCCAGGCCGCCCAACTACGAATGACGGAAGATTCCAGAAGGCGCACAAGGCCCACAGCGGCGGTAATGCAAATGCCTGCGTAGAGCGGCATCACGTGCCGAATGCCGATATTGATATGGCTGAACATGGCCACGGCAAGGATGCCAGCGGCGAACGCAAGGGGGAGATACGCGCGGCGGAATAGGGTGGTGTTGCGCCATGCCGCTGCGCCGATGAAGAACAAGACCAGCAACGCGAGCGGCGTCTTGACGGCAATATCGATGAGGTAGAAATACCAGAAGCCGTTCTTGGATGGCGTTCCGAGCAGATAGCCGGGATGGCCTTCCGCGTTGTGCTGCAGAACGTCGCGGATTCCGGCGAAGAGTTCCGGCGCAGGAAGGCGGATATTGGCAAAGTAGACTTTGCCGAAAGAGAAACGATAGATCGCCCAGATGATGGTGAATGCGATGACGGCGGCAAGCGCTAGCGACGGAAGGCGTCGGCGCATTTCGCGGATGAGATCGAGCTTCGGGCGTTCGGCGAACCAGAACCAGGCGAGGGCGAAGATAGCGGCGGCGGCGAAATACGGCAGCACGGAAAACTTGGAAGAAATGGCGAGGCCAGCGGCCAAGCCGAACAGCGCGCCCGTGCGCAGGCAGGGTTCTTCCATCCAAACCGCGCCAGTGAAGAAGGCGGCGGCGAGGAACGCGGTGCAGGCCATATCGGTGGTGGCTAAGCCGGCGTGCGCCAGGATCGGCGGGAGAAAGCTGAAAAGAAAGAGCGCGATTATCGCGGTGGCGCGCGAGGCGTAGCGGCGCGCCCAGAAGTAAACGGCAAGGCAGCCTATCCAATAAAAGGGCAGGATGCCGAGGCGGGCGAGGCTGATCGCTTCGTCGTAACGCCCATTGTTGAAGAGCACGCCGAGGCCCTCGTAAGTCATGGAGAAGATGTCGGTACGGGGCGTGTTCTGCGAGCGGATGCCCATAAGGTAGGGGCCAAGGCTTGCCGCGACGCGCGCCAGCGGCGGGTGCTGCGGCTCCCATGTGTAAACACCCTTATCCAGCCATTCCATGCCGCAGGCAAGGTGGGCGGGTTCATCGAATGTGTAGCTGAAAACCGAATAGGTGGATACGATGCGGATGGTTCCCAGGAGCAGGAGGGCTATTACAAGGTAGAGGCTATGGCGATCGAGGAACGCGAGGAAATTCAGCGAGGTTTTTGGCGCGGTGAGGAGTGCCGGCGTGTCAGGACGCGATGCCTCTTTGCGTTTGGGAGTGCGGGACGCCATGAGCGGGGAAACGCTATTGTCGCATGGTGGGTTTGACAGGGATCGGGCAATTGTGTGATTATTCATTAGAGTGGTTAATTATTCATCGGGGGCAGCATGGCAACTCTTCTCATCAATCCGGCGCAGATTTTAAAGACGAATGCATCTCATCTGTTGACGGATCTCGATTTAACCGATGACGAACTGCTTTACCTGCTCGATCTTGCCGCCGAAGTGAAGCGGACGCCGCGTGATTTCGCGCAGGCTCTCTCCGGGAAATCGATCGCGTTGTTGTTCGAGAAGCCCTCGCTGCGCACGAAGCTGACCTTCGATCTGGCGATCAAGCAACTTGGTGGCGATTCGGTAGCGTCGGACGGCGCGCTGGGCGTGCGCGAACCATTAAAAGATGTTGCCCGCAACCTGGACCGCTGGGTGAACGCCATCGTGGCGCGCGTGTTCTCGCATGCGACCGTGAAGGAGTTGGCGCGATGGTCGTCAATCCCCGTGATCAATGCGCTGTGCGACGCGTATCATCCTTGCCAGGCGCTGGCGGACGTGCAGACGTTGCGGGAACGGTTCGGCGAAGTGCGCGGGCGGAAGCTGGCGTTCATCGGCGATGGGAACAACGTAGCGCAATCGCTCATGCTCTCGACGGCGCGGCTGGGGATGGATTTCAGCCTCGGATGTCCCGAAGGGTTCGCGCCCGATGCGGAAGTGCTGGCGCAGGCGGAGGGGCTGGCGGCGATTTCGGGCGGGACCGTCGAAGTGGTACACGACGCTGCGCGCGCGGTGAAGAGCGCACATGCGGTGTATACCGACGTTTGGGCCAGCATGGGTCAAGAGGACCAAGCGGCTCGGCGACGGTCAGCGTTCCGCGCGTTCCAAGTGAATGAGAAACTGATGGCGAAGGCGGAAAGCGATGCCATCTTCATGCACTGCCTGCCGGCCAAGCGCGGCGAGGAAGTCACCGACGGCGTAATGGAGAGTTCGGCATCGGTGGTGTTCGATCAGGCGGAGAACCGGCTGCATGCGCAGAAGGCGCTATTGTTGATGATGCTTTAGGGCGGTTGTTCTCTACTTTTTAGCGAAAATATTGTTGTTCTTTGTCCGGAATCCGCGCGATCTGGGTGGGCGTGAGATTGAGGTGTTGCTGCCTCATCTGCACGGGAAAGCGCCGTAGCCATCGATCGAGAGAGACCTCTGAGAAATAGCTGCTTTTAAAGAGCGCGCGAAAGACCAGATCGTCACTCCCGGTATTTTCGATATAGTGCCCCGCAACCTGGGGAACGTAGCCCACATCATTTGATTTGTAATTCATCGTGTGGGCCTCCCCGGCCGCTGCGAACATCGTCATCCGGCCACTGACGTTGATGTAGTACTGCCCCTCGGAGCCGTTCAGATGCCAATGTAATTCACGCAATGCGCTTGGCTTCAGCGTAAATAGCGAGGATGCAATGGTCTTTGCGGCCACGGAAATTCTTAGAGTCCACGATGCGTATGGTTCCACCTGGTGTGTCCGCGGTTGGCGTCATCGCTTTCATTCGGAACGTGAAATCGATTTTGGAAGCAAACCGCCGCGCGGCCTACTGCTTTATGGTGGTTCTCGAGCGGCCCGGGTACCGTTCCAGGAAAAATGTAGAGTCCCTGTTCAGGCAGAACGCTCAATTCCGCTTCCGGAATGTTGAGGTTTTGAGAAAGCACCTTGCCGGGGTTGTGGGCGAGCCAGCCAAAGAGAAGGCACATATTGTACTCGGAGAACATTCCTTTATCGCTCATACGTGGCATTTCGATGGCGTGAAGGACGGGCGGAGAGCCTGCGATAATCGCGATCTTTGGGATTCGCCGGTCGATCTCAAGCTGGCTGACCCGAACGATGCTTAAAAAAAACATCTAAGCCCGAAGGGCGGCATCGGACCAATAGCCGATTTACAGAACGATCTCGGCCAGTTGGAGGTGAAGACTATGAGAAAGAACAATCCTAGCGATCGCATCGCGCGCCGGTCCGTATTAGGCGCCACTGCGGCTGCCCTGAGTGCGGGTGCACTGGGACGCGTAACTGCCTTGGGCCAAACCAGGGAGCAAGTCAAACAAGGGGAGGGGAACAACTCCGCAAGCAATCCGGGTCCCAAGAATCCGGCTCTTCAAGGTTTGAATCCCGACTCCTATCTGCCCCCGAGTACCGACAGGGGAGTCATAGAACCGATCTGGTATTCCTTCGATCTCGTACATCGGCGGATTCAAGACGGTGGATGGACCAGCCAAGTCACGTCGAAGGAGTTCCCATCGTCGCAGGATATTGCCGGTGTCACGATGCGTCTCACGTCGGGAAGCTATCGCGAATTGCACTGGCATTCCGCAAACGAATGGGCATACATGCTATACGGAAACGCCAGAATAACGGTCTTTGAGCCAAACGGCAAAATCTTCATCGGCGATGTCTCGGAAGGTGATCTTTGGTTCTTCCCCACCGCGCACCCCCATTCCATTCAAGGTTTGGGACCCGACGGATGCGAATTCCTTCTGGCATTCGATCAGGGAAACTTCTCTGAATACAATACGTTCTTACTTTCCGGTATGGTCGCTCACATGCCATCCAAAGTGCTCTCCCAAAACTTCAACATTCCAGAGGCGCAGTTGAGTGTCCTGCCCGAATCTGGCCTGTACATCTTCCCGGGAACCGTTCCGGGGCCGGTGGAAGACGATCGCAAGGCGGTCGGAGGTCCGGCCGTCGCTTCGAAGCTTGACTACACATTCAAGATGAAGTCCATGAAACCACTCGTGGAAACTGCCGGCGGCAGTGTGCGTGTTGTGGATTCCCATAACTTCCCCGCCGACAAGACTGTTGCAGGCTCGCTGATTACTGTGAAGCCAGGTGCGCTGCGCGAACTCCACTGGCATCCTATCTCCGAGTGGCAATATTACATCAACGGCAGCGCCCGGATGACCGTATTTAACTCCGCCGGGGAAGCCCACACCATGGATTACAAGTCAAACGACGTAGGCTTGGCTCCCGCAATCTCTGGGCACTATATCCAAAATACCGGAAATGATGACTTGTCGTTTCTGGCCCTCTTCAAGACCGACACGTTCGAAGAGTTCTCCTTGAATCAATGGCTACGGCGGCTTCCCGTGCAAATGACTGAGCAGCACCTCCGTCTCAGTCCCACTACGATTGCCCGGATTCCGGATATGGCGAACAATATTATCCCGGCGAACGGCACGGGCAACGCGGATCGCCACCAGTAGTGCGGACGGAATCGAGGTGCACGGCGCCTGATCTGAATCTCGCGGTCGGAGCAATCCGTTAGGATCCGGATCTACGGGTCACAGACAGCTTTCGCACACCTCGACTCACTCCGCCGCGCGGCCGACCCGGCAGCAGAGGATCTCCGTCTGGACATTTCGCGTTACCAGACAGACGAAGCTGAAACGCTGGAAGTTGTAGATGCTCAAACTAACTTGACCCAGGCCCTCAATGCGCTGGATGATGGTGAGCTACGCTCCAGGGTGGCGGTCGCCAACCTTCAGACATTCACAGGGAGCTTATGAGATTGCTCTCTTCCGATCCGCCGTGTGCATGAGAGAATTGCTGGCCGCCATCAGCTTTGTCGTCTTCGCCGCGAGCGCAAGGGCTCAAGGCGCACTAGCTCCGCAGGCCGATCCTGGCGTGACAAATCCGCCAAGCACGACTGGGTCCACCAACCTGACGAATCAGGCCAACAATCCAGTCACCCCATTGCCAGAAATCCTCGTTCAGAATTACTTGATGCCTGCGCCGCAAGGGTATGATGGCCGGCTAACTGATGAGGCATTGCAGCGGCTTTACTGGCCCTTCATGGTGTCCGGCGTGCAGAACATCTTCCGGATCTACCAACCTATCTCTACAAGGCCGCTCTTTCCGAATGGCCGGGATGCGGGACTGGGGGATACCACGGTATTCGATTTGGCGCTCCATAAAGTAGAGAAGTTCACGCTCAGCGCAGGGCCGCTTCTCGTAATACCGGCTGCGAGCCACAATAATCTGGGTGATGGGAAATGGCAGGCGGGCATTGCCGGGGGCGTGATAACGGAAAGGAGCTGGGGACTGCTGGGCACGATATTCACCTATTCTCATGCTTTCTCCGGGTACGGATCGGGTCGCCCACCCACACAGGTTGTAGGAATACAGCCACTCGCTCACTACAACTTCGATTATGGGTATTATCTTCGATCCTCCGGTATCTGGAATATCGACTATGGCGACCACACCAGTGTAATTCCGATCGGCTTCGGAGCCGGCAAGGTGACCCGTTTGAGGAGTGGCATCATTACGAACGCGTACATCGAATTTCAGCGTGCGGTGCACCACACCGGTAACGGATCGCCGATATGGCAGATCCTCACCGCGGTCAATTTTCAGTTTGAAAATCATGGGACCAAACCGTAAATAGGCGCAAGTTCCAGGGCTGTGGAAAAGCGGTCAGGCTTAGATCGCTGAACACTTCTTCAAAGGGCTACCCAGAACGAAAATAGAACACGGTTCCCTCTGGAGCATCAGATCTTCTTTGAAGAAACAGCCTGCCGCCCCGTCTTTGAAGAAATCTGGGTAAGGTTGCCGGTCGCAGTGGGCGATTTGAATATTTACTCCGATCGGGATTAGATCATGGGCAATGGGCGACGACCAATCGGAATTAGCCGGCCCGCGCAGATTGCTTCCCCATGGCGCGATATTTGGGTCAGGAGCAACGAGATCCGTCCACTCAACGCAAGCCGGGCCTCTAACTTAGCCCCACATGATTGTAAGACCCCGGGATTTTGATCCCTTTACACGACAATGGAGCCGGACGCGTTTAGAGTGGACAATGGCGATTTTTATCGCTATGGCCGCTGGTTATCTGGACGGATACGGGCTCTTTTTTCTGAGAACCTATGTCTCGTTCATGAGCGGGAACACGACGATTGCTGGCGTGAGCAGCGGCCGTGGTGATTTCCTAACGGCTCTTCCATCGGGGCTCGCCATATTGTGCTTCGTCAGTGGCAGTTTCTTCGGGAATCTGATCGCTCAGTCCACACTTCGTCATGCCCGTCGACTTATGTTTGGTTTAATTGCAGTCGGAATCGCGGCGGTTGCTGGCATGCAATGGGCAGGTTTGCAGCATGCTTTTTCCGAAATTGCAGTGATGTGCCTGGCAATGGGCATGACGAATCCGACTCTATCTAAGGTCGGCCCCGAATCTGTGAGCCTTACGTTTGTGACTGGCACATTAAGCAGAATCGGCGGCCATCTCGCGGCGGCTGCGGCGGGGAAAACCCTAAAGGATCGGCAAGGTTCGGAAGACACTCACCTCCATCGCGCCCTCATCGAAGGAAGTATTTGGTGTGGGTTGTTTACGGGTGCGGTTTTATCTGGAATTGCAGGTTCCAACTTCCCCACCTGGGCTTTGTTGCCTCCTTTCATCACGATGCTTGTTCTCGGACTGTTGAGCGAGAGCGCGAAGCCGCCGACCGGGATAGGTTCAGGCGCCGTCGAGACTCCCCGATAGTTGAATACCCGCACGGCGGATGGACTCAGCCGTATTTATAAAGCCCGGATACCGCGCGGCGACTTAGGCAGCCCAACGGCGCCGCTTTGCTCAACACGCTCAGCACGCAGGCCGGAGGCGCCTATTCCACCATGACGTTCCACGTCTCGGAATTCGCCGGCGGCGAGCGCGAAGCGCCCGGCCGCCGTTCTCTCGGCCGGCGAAATCTGCAATACGTATTTCCCGTCAAGGTGATGTGGAGCGGACTTACCAGGAGTGGTGTCCTAGCGAGGCGGGGGAATCGATATGGATTTCATCAGGTCGCGAAGGTCCCGGCTCATCAGCGACAATCGAGACCGAAGATCCAACAGCATGGAACCGCGGTCCGTCAGCAGATCAATGGACAGCCGCTTTTGATCCGCAATTCTGCTGGCTAATTGGTCGATCTTTTCTTGTGATGCCGGCGCATCGGGCGGACCGATTTTGCCGAGTCGGACCCACTCCGCGATCAACTCTGACTTCCATGGCACATGCACCCTCGGGTCAGTTGCCGGCGCCGTGTTGAGGTAAATCCAAACATCGTCCGGATACACACTACGCAACTCGGGTTTCCGCCCGAAGATGGGAGCCAGCATATTGGGAGCGATTCCCAATGAGCCTTCCCCTCCTTGCTGGCGCAGCGCAAGTATGGACAAAGCAACGCCTCCGGCGCCGCCCACTACTTGAACCCAGTCGCCCGCCTTCGTCAAAGGGCCGGAGAATTGCATCGCCGTGCCGACGAGCCCTGAACCAGTGCCGATAATGATACTGGCAAGCGTCAGCACGCTCACTTTGTGATCGCGCTGGCCCGACAACTTTTCCCGAAGATCCAAAATCTGAGCTCGTTCGTAGTCGACCTCGGCCAGTACCCCGTCCAGATCGAGCGATGCCGTCAGCACTGCTTCTCCGATCTGCTGACGCAACGTCAGTTCCTCGACGGAGAAAACCTCGGCCGTGCCGCACTGCGAGGCGAGGGAGCGCATGCGCTGAACCAAGGGCAGAACCCCAATCGTGCCCGCAACTTGTTCCGCGTTGGGGGGGATGGGGGGAACCGGGCGGCTCGTTGCGCAGCCCGGTGTAGATTGTTGACCGGCAGGGACCTCGGTCTGCCCGATTGCGACGACGGGCCTGCCGATCGACACTACCGCAAGGAGACAGCGATAAATCCGGCAGTTACTCTTCATGGCTGTGCGTGAGGTCTTTCGTCATCTCGCAGCCGCAAAACGTTAGCTTGGAGTTCTATGCCCGCGTATAGTGACACTCAAACGTGCCGCGAGACACTGACCACGCCTGCCAACTGAGGCGGTAGATGTCAGCATGATGGTCAGGATTTATTTTTATTTTTTAGCCGTGAGTTACTTGTAGCGAAGGGCTTCCACCGGGTTCAGCCCGCCGCCCGATTTGCCGGCCAGATGCCGAAGAACAAGCCTACGCCAACGGACACCCCACGCCCGACACCCGCGGCCCACAGCGGCACGGCCGTCGGTAGCGTGGGAAAGACTAGCGCCGCCGCGCGCCCTCACCTTCGACGCTTTTCGATCATTGTGTGTTTCGCCTTGCGGTGGTTTCCATCCTGCATCGGGCCGCGCAGGCGTATATGAATTTATTCGAGCAGGATGCGATGCAGTCATCTTCATGCATTGCCTGCCGGCCAAACGTGGCGAGGAAGTCGCGGACGGCGTAATGGAGAGCCCGGCATCGGTGGTGTTCGACCAGGCGGAAAATCGGCTGCATGCGCAGAAGGCGCTGCTGTTGATGATGCTGTAAGTTATTGGGTTTAGGCCACGCGCCCGACCGTGGCCAAGCGCTCGTTCACAACGTTCCAGAACGTCTTGACGGTCTTGGTACGATTGTCGAAGAAATCCTCGAAAAAGCCGGGCTCGTTTAGAGGCGGCGGATAGGCATATCGCTCGCCATCGTCGCCATATCCGGTGATCCAGTCCTTGGGTTCGCGGGAATCGACGATCTCGAAAGGGCGTGCGGCATATAAGTACGGACGGCCGGTATCGTTGAGGATGCGATAGTCGTTGGCCTCGATTCCGATCACAACATAGGGGACGCCGGGCGTCAGGTCCCGATAGCGTGGATTTTTCCGCCGCAATTTGACCGTCATTGCCGATTGATCCGCTTCTCTTTCAGTTCGACCCTTCCAATTCCGGGGTGTTCATACCAATGACACTCGAAGCATTCGCGGCCCATCTCGAATTCCGGGCTGCTCTTTTTCATCCAACGCGATGCGCGCCCGCCATACTGCCTCACCAGCCGCATACGTCCTTAATCCGCCGGCCCTTGGCGATCATCCTGGACTGCGCAAGATCTTCGCGGATCAGCTTCAATCTGCCGTCCTGAAGCCTTACTCATATCTCAATGCGTCCACCGGATCCAGTCTCGCCGCGCGGTTCGCAGGCCAGATGCCGAAGAACAAGCCGACGCCAACGGACACCCCCACTCCCGACAGCGCCGCCCAGAGCGGTACGGCCGTTGGCAATGTCGGAAAGACCATTGCGGCGATGCGCGAGATGGTCCAGCCAATCAGCAGCCCCAACATGCCGCCGAGGCCCGTCAGGACGACCGCTTCGGTCAGGAATTGGACAACAATATCGCTCTTGCGCGCGCCCACGGCCTTGCGGATGCCGATTTCGCGGGTGCGCTCGGTGACGCTCACTAACATAATGTTCATTACGCCGATGCCGCCCACTAACAAGCCGATCGAACTCAGTATCACCATCACTAATGCGACCATCGCCGTCACGCTGTGGAACTGATCGATCATCTGCTCGGCGGTGGTGATGCTGAACGTATCGCCGCCGTTAAAGGGGACGTGGCGCGAGATGCGTAGGGAGGCACGGGTCTCGTCCTGAGCGGCGTCGATCTGGCCGGTATAGGCGATCACGATCAGCATGTGTTCACGCGCGGTGGGAAAGATCTTGCGCATGGTGAAGTATGGCAGCAGGACGCGCGTATCGTCTTGACCAGGCAGCGAGGCCGCGGGGCGGTCCATTACGCCGACGATCTGCAACTGATGCTCATCCACATCGATCCATTGACCGACCGGATCCCGGTTGGGAAGGAGCTGCTTGGCCGTGTCTTCACCGATCACAACGACCGGCATATGGTGCTGGCTTTCCTGATCGGTGAAGAAGCGGCCGTATTTCATGGTGGTGCCGCCGTAAGCGTAGGCCTCCTCGGTTCCGGCCAACTGAATGTTGTAAACGTCGTTGCCCTTGTACCGGGCGCTGTGAATGCCATTGGGCGGAAACAGGAAGGCGCTCACGTGCTCCACGGAAGGGCTGCGTTCGGCGACGGCGCGCGCGTCTTCTAGAGTGAGCGGCTGGCGGCGGCGTTCGTCGCGGGTCGCGCCGCCGAGCGCGGTGGTCTTGGTGACAATCACCGTGTTGGGCCCGAAGCTTCGCAGCAGGCCGGTGATTGCGCCATCCAAGCCGGCGATGATGGAGCCGACGCCGATCACCGCGCCGGTGCCGATAATCACGCCGAGCACGGTGAGAAACGAGCGCATTTTATGCTCTACCGTGGTGGCGAGCGCCAGTTTTACGCCGGAGCCAAAGGATGCGATTCTCATTTTTCCACGCCTCTCATTTCTCAACCCTGAGCGCATCGATCGGATCGAGCTTGGCCGCGCGCTGTGCCGGATAGATGCCGAAAAACAATCCGACCGCCGCCGAGAGAGTGACGCCCAGAATGACGGCCGATATGGGTACCGACATTGGCACCGGCGTGAAACTGCGAACCCCGATCGGCTACTAGCCAGGCCGCCACCACGCCGATGAGTCCGCCTATCCCGGCGAGCATCGCCGATTCCACCAGGAACTGGTTGAGGATGTCGCGGCTGCGCGCCCCCACCGATTTGCGGATGCCGATTTCGTGCGTCCGCTCGGTAACCACGGCAAGCATGATGTTCATGATTACCACCCCGCCGACTACCATGAAGACGGACACCACCCCCACGGCCGTCGCGGCGATCGCGCCCGTCAATTGATTCCAGAAGCTCACCAGCGCGTCCGACGTCAGCATGGAAAACGTGTCGTCGTCCTTGGGGCCGAGATGGCGGTAGGAGCGCAGCAGCATGCGCGCTTCATCCTGGGCTTGCGCCAGGTGATCGTGATCGATGGCGGTGGCGCAGTAATCCATTCCATTGTGCGTTCCCCAAACTTTGGCCAGCGTATTGACGGGAACGATGATGAAGTTATCCTGCGAATTGCCAAACACCGAGCCTTTCGCCTTGGCGACGCCCACCACTTCAAACGGCAAACCCTCGAGCGATAGCGTCTGCCCAATGGGATTGCCGCCGGGAAAGAATTTGGTCTTGATGTCGTTGCCGATGAAGGCGACGTTCATGCGCCGGCTATCTTCGATTTCAGTGAGGAAGCGGCCTTCGACGGGTTCAAAATCGAGGATGATACCGATGTTGGGAGTGGCGCCCATCAGCGTCACGCCCTCGGCGACCTCTTTGCCGCTGTGTACGTTGACGGAACGGTTGGAAACCAGGCCGACATCTTTGGTGAGAGTGGCGTGGGAACGCAGGAAATCGTATTCATCGGGTTTGAGCTGCGGGTTGCGCCGCTCCATCTCGAGATATTTTTTGGGGTCCCATTGCATCATGACGATGCGGGTGACGCGGTAGCCGTCGGCGCCCATGTTTGAGACATTCTGGGCGATGTAGACATCCATGCCCGAAATCACGGACATCACGGCGATGAGCGTTGTGGTGGCGAGAATAATGCCGAGCAGCGTGAGGAAACTGCGCAGCTTGCTCGAACTCAGCGATTGCAAGGCGCCGCGGAGGGCTTCCCAGAAAGATGCATGGCTTCTCATATCAAACCCGGCCGTTCAAAACCTGGACGGCGCCGCGGCCCAATTCATTAGCAGCCCGCGCCGCCAGAATCCACTTTATAACTGTTTCGTCCAGCCAGAGGCGAGGGGGACGGCGCGCGATGAACCCGACGTGGCCGCCGTGTTCGGTAGCAAGGAGTTCGATGTGGGGATTGCTCCGTACGGCTTCCGATTGGAACGCAGCGAAGGGCACGAAGCTGTCATCCTTGGCTTGAATCAGCAGGACGGGCACGCGGATGGCGCCGAGGAATCCGAGCGCCGATTGAGTGCGGTAGTAGTTTTCGGCGTTGCCGAAGCCGAACGAAGGCGCGGTGATACGGTCGTCGATGCCGACCACCGAATGGAGTCCCGCAAGATCGCGCGCAGTGTAGCGACCGGTGGCGCGCAGCCGGGCGAGCATGTTGCGGACGAAGCGACGCTCATAGAAGAAATTATCGGGCTGGTGGATGCGGCGGGCGCAGGCGGCGAGATCGAGCGCGGTAGACACGGCGCAGACGCCGTGGATAAGCGGCGCAGCCGATTCGCCCAGTTCGCCGGCCAGTTTCAGGGCGACGTTGCCGCCGAGCGAGAATCCCACCAGGTATGCCGGCGCGCCGAGTTGCCGAAGGAAGGCCAGGAGGTCGCTCGTCAGCCCGGCGTGATAAAGAGTGTTGCAGCGGCTCTCCGTGCCGCCGCAACTTCGCATGTGGAAGCGGTGAGCGGCGAATCCGGCGGTGAGCGCGGCCGCGCTCAGGCTTCGCATATAGCCGGCCTTGCCGGAGCCTTCGAGGCCGTGGACCAAAACCACATGGCCGTGGGTTTAGGCCGGCCGCTGCGATTCCACGAGCACTTCGACGTCAGGCTCCGTGCGCACGAAACGGCGCTCGGGTGGCGAAACGATATCGGGATCGGGCCGCGGCCAAAAGTGGGCGGCGATGGTTTCGAGGTGCGGATCGCGGAAGAGCGGCTCGAAAGGCCTGGGCCGGAACTTCATGTGGAACTTGTAGTATATGGCCTATGCAGATATGGAAGGCATGAAATGTTCACCCGACGCGAAACATGTGATAAGTTTGCCCGTTGAACAATGCGGGAAGATACCGGCATAATTCGCGTGACGGGACCTGGCCTTCCCGTACGTCTTCTCACTCACCGCATTTGCGGGTGCGACGATCGCGATGTAAGCGTTTGCACCTGTGTATTGAGGCGTTTGGGGCAATCTGAGGGATAAATTTCCTTGACTATCGCGTGAATTCGAATTATAAACTCATAAAGGGTCTTTTGTTCGACAACACAACTTTATGGATTGCCGAGTAGCATCCAGCCATCTATTGATGGAACGCGCCGCGTCGCATCTAACCGTCCTGCGCGCCCCTTCTGGCGAATCCCCGGCATTCAAGATCGGATAACGAGGAGCTCATTTGATGCGCAATACGACGATAATGGCCACGTGGCTGTTTCTTTCCACTCTGGCCGGCTACGCACAAACAATTGACGGCTCGATCTCAGGAAGGGTGATCGACCCGCAGGGAGCCGCGATAACAAACGCGGCAGTGACGGTGGCTGAGCCAGCCAAGAACGTAAAGATAGCCGTAAAGACAACCGGAACGGGTGATTTCACTGTGGCGGGTTTGCAGCCCGGCAGTTACTCGATCACGGTGGAATCCGCCGGATTCAAGAAGCTGGTGCGCACAGCGATACCTCTCGACGCCAACCAAAAGCTCGCTGTAGGCGATATGACCTTGGAGGTCGGCGCGGTAACCGAATCGGTGGAAGTCACTGCGCAGGCGGCGCTCTTGCAGACGGAAAGCGTCGAACGGTCTAATACCATCACCGGCAAACAGGTGGAAAACATCGAGGTCAACGGCCGCAATCCGCTGGATATGGCGAAGCTCGTTCCCGGCGTGCAGTTCACCACCGGTACAAGCTACGCCATTGGCAGCTCGTCGAACGGCGCCAACGATTTCACGGTGAATGGCGCACGTCCCTCGCAGAATCAGCTTTCCATCAACGGTATCGGCAACGTGGATACGGGCAACAACGGCGGCATGAACGTGGCCGTCAGCATCGATTCCATCGCCGAGTTCTCCATCCTCACCGGCAGCTACCAGGCGGAATATGGCCGTAGCGTCGGCGGCCAGATCAACATGATCACGAAGAGCGGCAGCGATACGTTCCACGGCAGCGGTTATTGGTATCACCGCAACGACGGCTTGAACGCCAACACCTTCCTGAACAACGCGCGCGGCCTTGCCAAGCCCCTCTTCCGATACAACGATCCCGGCTACACCATTGGCGGTCCTCTATACATCCCGCACGTGTTGGAGCGCTACCGCCACAAGATATTCTTCTTCTTCAGCCAGGAGTGGCAAAGACAGCTGTCTCCCAATACGCCGCATAACGTCCTCGTTCCCACGGCGCTGGAACGCAAGGGCGATTTCAGCCAGAGCCTCAATAACAACGGCCAGAAGCTGACTTATATCAACGATCCGCTCACGCAAACGCCGTTTCCGGGAATGATAGTTCCGGCGAACCGCATCTACGCGCCCGGACAAGCGCTGCTGAATATCTTCCCCCTGCCGAACGTGACTCAGGTTTCGAACTTCAATTACACGTCGCAGCTTCCCGGCGAGGCGCCCCGCCGCGAAACGCTCCTAAGGGGCGACTATAATGTCACTGATCGGATTCGCCTATTCGGGCATTTCATCGATAACCAGCAGCCTACGGTCGCGCCTTACGGGTCGTTTGTGCTTGGCTTGACGGTGCCGATCACGCAGATCGCAAACCCGATTCCCGGCCGCAGCGTCGCCGCTGGCATGACCGCGACCATCAGCCCCACAATGACCAACGAATTCAGTTGGGGATTCACACACAATTCGATTCTCATCGACGAAGCCGGCAACGTGCTCAAGAGCACGAGCGATGGCATCAACCTGCCTGTGCTCTATCCCTCGGCCGTGCAGGAAAACTATATTCCCAATGTCACCTTCAACGGCACGCGCATCAGCGCAAGCCCTGGGTTCGGCTCCGGCGATGCGCCGTTCATCAACTACAACACCACCATCGACACCAGCGATAACCTGACCAAGATCTGGGGAAAGCACACCATCAAGGGCGGCATTTACATGCAGCGCAGCCGCAAGGACCAGACTTCGTTCTCGAATTTTAACGGCAGTTACAATTTCGGCGATAATCCTTCAAATCCTTATGACACCGGTTACGGCTTCTCGAATGCCCTGACCGGCGTTTACAACACGTTCAACCAGGCCGCGAATCATATCAATGGCCTGTACCGTTACTGGAACATCGAGGAGTTCCTTGAGGATACCTGGAAGGTTACGCCTCGAGTGACTCTCGACTACGGACTCCGCACCGCATGGTATCAGCCCCAGTACGATGCCGGCGGCCAAGCGTCTACCTTCGTGCCGAGTCTGTGGCAGGCTTCGCAGGCGCCCCGCTTGTACACTCCAGCCATCAATCCCGCGAACAATCAGCGGTCGGCGTACGATGCGACGACGAACACCTATCTTCCTTCGTTCGATATCGGTCTTGAGGTTCCGAATAGCGGCAATCCCTTCAACGGAATCTGCCAATCGTCCAACTGTCCCAACGGCAAGTACCTGATGAAGGATCGCGGGCTTCAATGGGAGCCGAGATTTGGCGTAGCTTGGGATGTGACCGGAAAGCAGAACATAGTATTCCGCGCCGGCAGCGGCATTTACTACGACCGCATTCAGGGCAACCGGACGTTCGATACGGTTACCAATCCTCCCGAGGCTGTTTCGCCCACGTTAAACCAGAATCTGGTCTCTTCGATCAATCCGAACAACATTCTGTTGGGACCGTCCGGCATTGATGCGGTGGACCCGACGGGAAAGATACCCACCACTTATCAATATCAGGCAGGCTTCCAATTCCGGCTGCCAAGCAACACGTCGCTCGACGTGGCATACGTGGGTTCGCAGGGACGTCACTTGCAGGATAGCCGCAACCTCGATTACAACGCGTTCGGTCAATGTTTCCTGCCGCAGAATCAGGATCCGACGCTGGCGCCTACCAGCTTGCTGGGCAACGATTGTCTCAGCGCTAACTTCCTCAAGCCTTACCGCGGTTATAGCGCCATCAACATTTATCAGAGCGAAGCGACGTCGAATTACAACGCGTTGCAGATACAGGTTCAACGCCGCGCCACCAAGGGTCTGTTTATCGGCGCGGCTTATACCTGGAGCAAGTCGCTTTCCACGGCGCAGAGCGGGACCACGAACGATAACGCGTTCGTTCGTCCCGACCAATACCAGAAGGAGGCTTATTACGCTCCGTCGAGTTTTGACCGCCGTCAGGTGCTCGCGATCAACTACGTGTACAACACGCCCAAGCTGCCCGTGGGCAACGCCTTTACGCGGTTGATCACCGACGGATGGCAACTCTCGGGCGTCACACAGGCGGTAACCGGCAGCCCGTTCACTCCCGGCTTCAGCGTCTCCGGAGCCGGCAACCAGAACATCACCGGATCGAACACGGAAGGCGCGCGCATCGGCGTCGTAGCGGGATGCAATCCCTACACCGGTTCAAGCGACCCGTTCAATCGCCTCAACCCAGCGTGCTTCTTCGCTCCCACGCCCGGCAGCATAGGCCTCGAATCGGGACTCAACTTCCTCTATGGTCCGTCGGTGTTGAACTTCGACATGGCGCTCCAGAAGGAATTCGCGGTTAAGGAGCGCGTGCGCTTCCAGTTCCGCGTCGACGCGTTCAACGTCTTTAACCACACCGAGTTCTCGGGATATAACGCCACGCTGAATTTCAATGCGTATCCGACCACTGGCGGAGTAATCTCCGGATCGCCGACGATCACTTCAACGGCTCTCGGCCGCAACGCAAACGGCGCGTTTAACGTTACAGGCTTCGGCACCGTGACGCAAACGAGCCCCGGCGCTCTGGGTTATTCCAGGGTGCTTCAGACCTTGATCCGCGTCACTTTCTAAGCTCCTCCTTTTAACCGCCGCCGGTGGGAAATATCCACCGGCGGCGGTTTTTGTTTTACTCTGGCTCATGCGCTGGGCGCGATATCTACGGCCGCTACTCCTGACGGCCGCAATTTCATTCGTACATGCCCAGACGCCGGGCAATTCCTACGTCGATTCGAAACTGTGCGCCGCGTGCCACGCAAAGATTGCGCAAACATATGCGCTAACAGGCATGGCGCGGTCGTTCTATCGTCCGGTGGGCAACCCTCCGGTGGAAGACTACGCGCGCGGCAATCCATTCTTTCACCAGCCGTCGAATACGTGGTACGCCGTGCTGCAGCGGGATGGCGCCCTTTATCAACGCCGCTGGCGAATCGGTTATGGCGGCAAGGAGACCGCGGTAAGGGAATCGCGCATCGATTACGTAATGGGTTCCGGGAACCATGCGCGCACTTACCTGCATCGCACTGCGCGCGGCGCGTTGATGGAGTTGCCGCTCGCCTGGTACCCGGAGAATGGCGGCGAGTGGGCGATGAATCCCGGACACGATCGTGCGTATTCCCTTCCACCGCGGCCGATCGCATATGAGTGCATGTTCTGCCACAACGCCTATCCGCAAATTCCCACAGGGCACGAGGAAGCGGGCAGCGAGCCCCTCTACACTGGCGCGCTACCCGAAGGGATCGATTGCCAGCGGTGCCACGGACCGGGCGGCAATCACATCCGCGCGGCTCAGACCGCTGGCTTAGGCGTGGAGGCAGTGCGCAAAGCCATCGTAAATCCGGCGCGCTTGAGTCCCGCCCGCCAGATGGAGGTGTGCATGCAATGCCACTTGCAGACCACCAGCCAACCGTTGCCGCATTCGATTGTGCGGTACGGCCGAAGCCCATTCTCCTATCGCCCCGGTGAACCGCTTGGCAGTTTCGAGATCTTTTTCGACCGGGCCCCCGCGAGCAAACCAAAGGATGAGATTGAGATTGTCAGCTCGGCCTACCGCCTGCGTCAATCGCAGTGCTTCCTGCAAAGCGCGGGCAAACTCACCTGCACTACGTGCCACAATCCGCACGATGTCCCGCGCGGCGAGCAGGCGGCCGCGCATTACAACGGCGTCTGCAGAGAGTGTCACGCCGCAGCGCTGCGGCAGGCCGTAGCGGCGGGCAGGCACACGCCGGCCGCCGATTGCATTGACTGCCACATGCCCAAGCGAAGGACGCAGGACGTGGTTCACGCCGTGATGACAGATCATCTGATCCAGCGCCGACCGCCTGCCGGCGATCCGCGGGCTCCCATCGCGGAACGCCAGGATATCGATGGCAACGCGTATCGCGGCGAAGTGGTCCCTTACTATCCGCCTCTCGAGCCGCGAACTGGGGAAAACGCTCTTTACGCCGCCGTGGCGCAGGTGACGCAGCAGAGCAATCTCGCACAGGGACTGCCACGACTGGCCGCCGAAATCGCCGCGCAAAAGCCGGCGAGGCCCGAGTTTTATATCGAACTGGGCCAGGCGTTTCTAAGCGCGGGCAAACGGACTAGCGCCGTGAGCGCCTTCGAAGAAGCAGCCAGGCGCAAGCCGGATTCTCCTACGATCATGCTCAATTTGGCCGACGCGCTCACCGGAAGCGGCCAACCGGCGCGCGCGCTGACGGTGTTGGCGCGCGCTCTGAAGACGGCGCCGGACAACGCTTTGTTGTGGTACCAACTCGGGATCGCTCAATCTGCGGCGGGACACGATTCCGAGGCGGTCAGCGCGTTCGAAAAATCCGTTGCGCTCGATCCTGGGTTCACCGAAGCCCACAACTTGCTCGGCGCGGCGCTCGCTAGCGGCGGCGATCTCGAGAGCGGCGAGAAGGAATTGCTCCGTGCGCTCGAAATCAATCCGGACTATCCCGATGCCTTAGGCAACCTGGGCCACCTGCTCGCCGCGCGCGGCGCGCTCCCGGAGGCGGCCTTTTACTTTGCCCGGGCGGTGGAACTCAAGCCCAACGACGCGGAGATCCGCACCAATTTTGCCGTGACTCTTAGTGGCTTGCAGCGGTTCGACGAAGCGCGGCGGCAAATCGACGCGGCCGTCAAAGCCGATCCGAAATCGAGCGAAGCACACAACTTTCGAGGAGTCCTGCTGGAGCGCGCCGGCGATGGCGCGGGCGCATTGAAGGAATTTCTGGAAGCAGCTCGATTGCAGCCGGATTTCGACCGCGCGCATCTGAATGCTGGGCGAATACTGGCCGCTAACGGAAACCGCGCAGGTGCTATTCAGCACTTGCGGCAGGCGGCAGCAAGCGACGACCCGAACGTCCGGCGCCAAGCGCAAGAGTTGTTACGGCAACTGGGTGGGCAATAGGGTTTTTGGGGCGGCTTGCGGGGTTCGAACCCGCGACATTCGGAACCACAATCCGACGCTCTACCGGCTGAGCTAAAGCCGCCGCAAGGTGTATTTAAGATTAGCATAAACGGCAATCTAAAGTCTCCGAGCATCATGATGTGTTCATGATATCTTCAGGATGTGCGGACTACGCTGACTCTGGATGAGGATGTGATCGCCAAAGTGCGCGAAGATATGCGGCGCACCGGCAAATCGTTTAAGGAAACGATAAATGAGAGTTTGCGCGTCGCTCTTACCTTCAGAACAACGCCTAAGCCTAGAAAGAAGTTTGTTGTTCATGCCAAGGATATGGGGAAGGGGCCGGCCAGCTCGTTCGTGAGCGCTTCCGAATTGATCGAGTTTCTGGAAGGCCCGCTCCACCGATGATTCTGGTGGACGTTAACCTTTTGGTCTATGCCTACAACAAGACGGCGCCGCAGCACACCGTGGCGCTCAAATGGTTTGAAGCCTTGATCTCCGGCGATGAGTTTTTCTGCTGCCGTGGCATTCGATTCTAGGATTTCTTCGCATTGCCACCAATCCCCGCGCGTCGGAGAATCCATTTGCGCCCGAGGAGGCGGTGGAAATCGTCGATCATTGGCTGTCGCAACCGCATGTAAAGGTGGCGCAGCCGGGAGACAATCATTGGCGTATTTTGCGCACGCTCGCGATGGAGGGGCAATGTCGCGGGCAGTTGGTTCCAGACGCCCACCTTGCTGCATTGGCCATTGAGCACGGCGCAAGGTTGGCCACCCATGACCGTGGATTCGCCCGCTTCAGAGATCTTGAAGTCTTCTATCCCCTCGCCTGACGAGCCCGAACTGAGATAACGTTACTGGCCCACACACACCAGCGCCTGATTGCTCAGGTAGGCCCCCACCTGGACTTGCAGGGGAACATTGCCGCTTACATCAGGCGTCTGAAGATCCACCTGCATGAGACCCACAAAACCCGGGGCCATCCCGGCAAAAGTAACGGTGGCTGGGACCGAGCCCACGGTCGCCGTGGTGGTCAGCGTCTCGTTGGAAATCGGCGACGACGACGCGGCGGCGCCGGTAGGTATGGCGTTATCCAATGGTCCCGAGCCGATCAGGTATGCCGTCAGATACGAGCCCTTCGCAGCGCAGTTGGTGGCCGAATTGATCGAGTAGTCCTGGTTTTGCACCACGGCGCGCGTACTTCCGGCTGCATCCACATAGGTGAGAAGACTCGGCGCCGCGGGTTGTACGGTAACGGCGGCGGCTACGCCTGCGACTCCGTTGGAACTTACTTGCACCAGCGCCGATCCCGCCGGGGTCGCATAAGGAATCTGAAAATCGACCTGCGCCGGCGAGATATAGTAGAGCGGCGCGGCGGTTCCGTTGACCGTAACTTGAACCCCGCCGAGCGACGGCGTCAGCGGGAATCCCTGGGCGGTCGCAGGCGCTCCCGCAAGGTAGGTTCCGTAGATATCCACCAGCGAGCCGGGAGAAACCACGGCGGTTGACCCGCCGTGAATCACAATCCCATTGGGCGCGATGGCCGGACGCATGGCGCTGTTTGATCGCAAGTTCCCGGATAGAGCGGCATAGGCCGGCTTGGGCTGATAATTCGCATCGAGCGGGAGCGCCGCGCCATAACCAGGGTAAGTGGAAGGAATCCAGGAATAGGCATCCGTGAAACCCCATGTGAGGAACCCAGTGCAATTTGGCGCCGCCTGGCAGGCCGCGAAAACGTTCTGGTACGTGGTAGCCTGGGCGGCCAGATTGGCGGCGCTGGCATTGCCGTTCGCATCCACGGGGAGTTGTACATCCATCTCGGAGACGTGGACTTCCAATCCAAGCGCCGCCAGGCGCGCCATGTTCGCCGCAATATTGGCCTGGCTGGGAACATTGCCAGGGGTTACATGCATCTGTAAGCCGACGCCATTGATAGGCACACCGCGGCTAAGCATGCCCTTCACATAGTTATAAATGCCATCTGACTTGCCACCGATACCCTCGCCGCCGTAATCGTTGTAGAACAACTTGGCATTCGGATCGGCTGCATGCGCCCACTGAAACGCCATGTCCACGTAGTTACTGCCAAGCTGAGTGAGCCAGTAAGACGCCTTGAGACCATAGGGCGCTGTATCGGAGATGGCTTCATTGACTACGTCCCAATCCACCAGTTGTCCTTTGTAGTGACCAACCACGGTGTCGATGTGCTCCTGCAGGATGCTGGAAGCCTGTGCCGCGGTGTAATTTCCATTCGTCAGCCAACTGGGAAGGTACAGTTCCCAAACCAGATTGTGGCCGCGCATCTTCATTCCATTCGCCTGGGCGAACGCGAGTAATTGATCGCCTCCGCAAAAACTGAACTGATGTGGGGCAGGCTCGGTTTCGGCGAACTTCAGATCGTTCTCCGGAACGATAAGTCCGTATTCGCGTCCCAGCGCCAGCGAATAAGCTGGCAGCGGCAGAAGAGACGCATCGGCGGCTGTGCCCATCAGTAAGCCGGATGGCGCCGCGAGATCGCGCAGAGCCGATCCGGTGCGCGTGGCAACCAACAGGGAGGGTGAATACAAGGTCACATTCGACCCTGCCGGCATAGCCGCCGCCAACGCCGTGACGTTCAGGGTCTCTCCAGGCGCGACGTTGAAGCCGAGATAGGCTTGCCCGGTTGCGAACAGGCCGGGATCCGCGAAGCTTCCTACCTGCGTACCGTTGAGGAAAACAGTAATCTGCCCGCCGATTCGCGCGGCTTCGAAGGTAATGGGGTCGGACGCGCCGCCGGGCAATGGATAGCTGTGGGGGGTCGCGTTCGCGGAAGATCCGGTCCAATAGTTCACCAGCACCGCGTTGTTCGCAATGCCGACATCAAGCCGCACGAGGCCGTTCCACCAGACGCTGCCGGTGTTGAGCGTTCCGACCAATGTGAGGAACGATCCCGCAGTCCCGGGATTGGAGAGCGTCGCGATGACGGAGAAATCTCCGTTCACCTGCAGCCTGGGTCCAGCGGTGTTAATCGGTGTGCTGTAGCCACTGCTTGGGGCCGCGATGGAGAGTGCCGCCGAGGCGGATGTGACGCCGGTCGTGCAGCTCCACTGCCCGGCCTGGATCAGATCCTGTGCACCCGGCACAAATGTCCATCCGCTGCGGAGCGTGATCGATGCGGCCGATCCAATCGAAACGGCAAGGAAGAAGGAGAAAAGGGCTAGCTGTACTGCGCTACGCTTGATCAAGGTTTCCACTCTGCCAATATGGCGCGCCGACGACGATCTTGCAACCGGGGCGGGCGCGGATTATCTCGAATTACCGGTGGAAGAGGGCCTTACCGGATCGGAACTACGTTCAGGTTATCGATTGCCGCATAATCGCGGAAATCCGTTGTCGGCAAAGGACAGTCCCACTGGCGGCCGGCGGATGCAATCCACGCATCGGCGGTCTGTATCCTAATCCTACGACCGATCCGGCGGCAATGATCTACAACCCCGGCCCACATCGCGCAAGTACGCTCATCGGGATAGGCAGCCAGGTACAAGCCCATGTGATGTTCCAAGGCGCTACGTCGGAGTTCCCCCCAGTTATTCGCAACGGGCCAGAGCAGTAGTTCAGACCGGGTCATGGAAGGAAATCAACAAGCGGCTTCCTGCCACCGCATCGATGCAAGCGTGCCGTAACGAATGATGCCGGTTGAACGATCGAAACGATATTCGTGTCAACCAGAAGACGCCCGAGCCTTCCAAGTGCCTCAAATCGCCGGTTCGAAAGGCAATCCGTCTCGGCGACGGGTCGCTTGGCTACTCAAAAGAACTGACAATCATCGGGTCTAGCGCGTTGGCAGCCCAGCGCGCTTCCACAACTCCTCCACTCGCTTCTTCACCTCCGCCGGGATCTCGATCACTCCCGGCCACGGGCGCGTGAACCCTTCGCCCGGCCATTTGCGCGTAGCATCGATGCCCATTTTCGAGCCGTAATTCGGCAACCGGCTGGCATGGTCGAGCGAATCCACCGGACCCATCACGAATTGGATGTCGCGCTCGGGATCGATATTGTTCAGCGCCTTCCACGCCACTTCGCGGTAGTTCTGCACGTCGACGTCTTCGTCCACCACCACGATGCACTTCGAGAACATCGCCTGCCCCGTGCCCCAGATCGAATGCATCACCTTGCGCGCGTGGCCGGGATACGATTTGCGAATCTCCACCAGAATCAAGTTGTGGAACACGCCTTCGGCGGGCATGGCGATGTCGCGCACCTCTGGCAATTGCAGACGCATCAGCGGCAGGAAAATGCGCTCGATGGCCTTGCCCATGTAGTAGTCTTCCATCGGCGGCGGCCCCACAATCGTCGTCGCGTAAATCGGGTCTTTGCGATGCGTGACGCACGTCACGTGGAACACCGGGTAATCGTCGGCCAGCGAATAGAAGCCCGTGTGGTCGCCGAATGGGCCTTCGGTGCGCAGTTCGCCCAACTCGACATAGCCTTCAAGCACGAACTCGGCATTCGCCGGAACTTCCAGATCGCAGGTCTGGCACTTCACCATCTCGACGGGGCTCTGCCGCAGGAAGCCGGCGATCATCATCTCGTCGAGATCGGGCGGCAGCGGCAGAATCGCGGAATACATCGTAGCCGGGTCGGCGCCGATCGCCACCGCGACGTCCATCCGCTTCCGCCCCTGCGTCTGCATGCGGCGATAATGTTCGGCGCCCTGTTTGTGCGTCTGCCAATGCATGCCGGTGGTGCGCTCGTCGAAAACCTGCATGCGATACATGCCGCAATTGCGCTTGCCGGTATCGGGATTGCGCGAAAACACCAGCGGCAGCGTGATGTAGCGCCCGCCATCCTCGGGCCAACATTTCAGCACCGGGATATCGAACAGCGAAAAGTTATCGCGGCGGATCACTTCCTGGCAATCGCCCTTGGATACGACTTTCGGAAAGAATGCGCCCATCTCCGCCAGTTTGGGCAGCATTTTGAGCTTGCCCATGAGGCCTTCGGGCATGCGCATTTCCAGAAACTCGACGATGCGCGCGGCGATCTCCTCCACCGAATCCACTTCGAGCGCGATCTCCATTTTGCGCATCGAGGCGAAGGCGTTGATCAGCACCGGGGTGGAGTATCCCTTCGGCTTTTCGAACAGCAGCGCGGGTCCGCCCTGCTTTACGGCGCGGTCGGCGAACTCGGTGATCTCGAGCGCCGGGTCCACTTCGAAAGGAATGCGCTTCAGTTCTCCGTGTTTTTCCAGCGCGCGAATGAACTCGCGCAGGTCGCGATAGGCCATAGGCTATGATTGGTTCTTTAACAGTAACAGAGTGGCGCGGGCATCCTAGCCTGCGCGGGAGCTATATGGAGAAACGTATCGCCCTGGTGACCGGCGCGAGCCGCGGCATCGGACGTGCCATCGCCCTTTCGCTGGCGCATGCATGGATACACAGTCGTTGCCGCCGCGCGCGCAATCGAAGGCTCCGCGGCGCTCGAATCGCTGCGCGCAGCGGGCGCGGTGAGCGCCGTCAATCTCGATCTTGCGTCGGCCGATTCCATCAAGGAAGCGATTGGCCGCGCCGTCAAAGAACACGGACGCATCGACGTGCTGGTGAACAATGCCGGCGTCACGCGCGACGGTCTGGCCGTCCGCATGAAGCCGGCCGATTGGGACGCCGTGCTGCGCACCAACCTCGATGGCTCGTTCCTGTGCATCCAGCAGGTGCTTTCCGGCATGATGCGCAACCGATGGGGCCGCATCATTAACATCACCTCGGTGGTGGGCCAGGCGGGCAGCCCCGGACAAGCCAACTACGCCGCGTCGAAGGCGGGCTTGATCGGTCTGACGAAGTCTCTGGCGCAGGAAGTGGCCAGCCGCAACATCACCGTGAATGCCGTCGCGCCCGGTTACATCGCGACCGATATGACGAAGGATCTTCCGAAGAGCTCAAGCAGGCGATCATGGCGACGATTCCGCTGGCGCGCATGGGCACGCCGGAAGATATCGCCGCGGCGGTGAAATTTCTGGCCAGCGACGAAGCGTCCTATATTACGGGACAGGTGATCGCCGTGAACGGCGGAATGTACATGTGAAGGCATCCGCTGACTCGGGGACGGGCCGCTTTTGCCCGGCCTACCGAATTGGTTTTAAGCTGCGGAGCTTGGCGGCGGCTTCGAGAGCAGACAGAGCGGTTTTCTCCGGACTGGTCAGGTGGAAGTTCTCCATCCATCGACTTTTGGCGCGCGGTGCGGCGGGTTTGCGTGCACGCGCGAGCTTGGGCTTTGGCACTCTGGGACGCGGCTCGCAAGCGGTGACCGTTACGTAGCGGTTGCCGAAGCGCACCGCCATGGAGGCGTCGAGCCGCATCTCGATGCGGACAGCGGCCCCCCGCAGGCCCGCACGAACGTCGCTGCGGGCTATCCGGTAGGTCTGCGTATTGAACTGAATCGTGTACCCATCGCTGACTTGTCGGTTTTCCACATAGCTCAGCGAAGCAGCCAGTGAGTGCTCCTTGCCTAACGCCCGATGGGCGTCGTCGCTGCTGGCCGGAACGACGGCAATCGTTTTGTTCCACCATACGACAAACTCCTCTTCCAAATAGGCGTTGGCGTGTTCCAGGCTCTTTGCCCCAGCCACCCTCAGACCTTTCACCAGACGGTCCTGCGCCGTCTGGAAACTGCGTTCCACTCGACCCTTGGCCTGCGGCGAGTGCGCCCCGATCCACACGATGTCCAGTTCCCGAAGCGCCCGTCCGATCTGGGTCGGCGGTAAAGGTTCGCGCTCGTCTCGCGGTAACGCGGTGGCATACCGCGCCGTTTTCGGAGCCGTTTGAAACAAACCTGCCTTGTCGGTGTAATAGCTGACTGGCCGGCCATGCCGTTCCACGTAGCTCCACACCAGCCGCATGTTTTCCGCTGTCGAATCGTGCAATACGAATCGCGCATGGAGCCGGCTGGACGCGTCGTCGATCATGTGGATCAGGTAGAGCTTCGGACCGCGATCCTCTAGCCAGGCATGCTCGCTGGTATCCCACTGCACCAACTCGCCCACTCGTGACCGGCGCGGTCTCCACTGATGGATCGTGTCGACCCGCTGCCGGCTGGCACGCCACAGCTTGCGATGCCTTTAGCGGTAAACTCCGGTATACTATCCGGCAAGATTATGAATCGCCGAAGATTCTTCCAATCCACCTCCGCCGCGGCGCTTGCGGCCGCGTCCGCTGCTCCGGTTCCCGCCGCACCCACCAAGCGCGCGCTGATGCGCCTGGGCTGCCAGAGCGCGCCCACCAATGACGTTCATCTGAAATACCTGGCGCGTTACGGCGTCAAAGACATCACGGGTTATCCACACATCGAAGGCGACCGCGTCTATGCCACGGTGGACGAGTTGAAGGCCATCCTCGATCTGGCGCAAAAGAACGGCATCAACATCGAGGGCATCGCCGCGCCCATTCTCACGTCGAGCCATATCGACCGCGAGAAAGCACGGCGCCATCATGCTGGCGCAAAGTCCGGAACGCGACCGCGATATCGAGCAACTCCAGTTGCTTATCAAGAACTGCGCCACAGCCGGCATTCCGTCGATCAAGTACAACATGAGCATCCTGGGCGTAGTGCGGCTGCCGGGCCGCGACCCCGGACGCGGCGACGCCACTTACAGCACGTGGCGGCTGCGCGACGCCAAACCGGCGACGCCGCTGACGCGCGCGGGAAAAGTGGATGCCGACGCCTTTTGGGAACGCATCACTTACTTTCTCGACCGGATCATCCCGGTGGCCAATGAGTACAAGATCCGCATGGCGTGCCATCCGCACGATCCCGGAATGCCGCCGGAAGGCTACCAGGGCGTCAACCGCGTGCTCGGCACGGTGGATGGGCTGAAGAAGTTCATCACCATTCGCGAAAGCCCGTATCATGGACTCAATTTCTGCCAAGGCACGGTTTCGGAAATGCTCGCGGACCCGGGCAAGGAGATCTTCGACGTGATCCGCTATTTCGGAACCCGCGACAAGATTTTCAATGTGCACTTCCGTAATATTCGCGGGCATCGCAACGATTTCGTCGAAGTCTTCCCGGACGAAGGGGACGTTGATTTCGTCAAAGCGATTCAGGTTTACAAAGAGGTCGGCTACAAATATCTGCTGATGCCGGACCATGTGCCGCAAGCAGCCGCCGATCCCGGCGGATTGCAATCGTTCGCGTTTGCGTACGGCTATATTCGCGCGCTGATTCAGGCCGTGGATCAGATGGCGTAAGTAAGTGGCGCGGGCAGGGGCGGGCCCGGCTGCATACTTGTATTACGGACGTCTATTGCACAAATCAGGGGCTCCCGGCACGGACGGAACGGGCCCTGCTGTTGGAAAGCCGGTTCTTCGACCATCAGGACCGCATGGGTAACGATTCCGTTACCTTGTGCACCAGCGCGGATCCACTAGGCGTGGTCGAGGCGCTACGCGCTTGCGCGATGTCCGCTACCGCCGCGAATAGGAGCCGGATGCGTCTTGGGATTGGCGGGTTTGCTTATCTTACTCTACCTTCGATAACAGCGAGCAGCCGCTCGCGCTTTCGCGCGACCATAGCGCCCGTGGTCCGCAGAGAGAGCAGATAGAAGGCGATGCCGACGCCCGCGAGTGGAAGGGCAAGCCACCAATTTTTCGGCGATACCACGGCGGGCAGATGCCTAGCCAACGCGTGCGGCGCGTACAATCCGCACGCCGCGCAGCCCATCACCACCAAATTACCCATAACAGACATATCATTTCCCGCGGCTGAGGTGTAGCTCACTTTCCGCGGACCGAGGAGCGTAACCCAGAGCCCGGCTGCGTGTTGAACGAAAAGACCGGTTACGGCGCTGCCGAACAGCATGATTAGCTTGCGCGCATCAAATGCACCGCCAAATACAATCCAGAGGATGAGAGCCGCGGGAATGAGCGATCCGCCCACCAAAATAGATGCAATACTGCCCGCTCGCATCATGTCTTTCGGCGCGACGGGGAAAAGCAAGAATCGCCGGAACGCTCCGCCGGAGTAACCGAACTGGTTCACGGCAAAACGCGACATTGCCAGAAACGATACGACAAAGATCGCGCCGAGCGCTACCAGAAACGTGTTGTCGGCGGCGATCGGTTCCGGCGGGATCTGAAGCTTGCTCATCCCGTTGCCGAACGAGAACGTTAGGAAGGCCGTGACGGGGAGCGACAGTGCATACATAGCGCGCAGGCGGCTGTTACGAGAGTAGAAGCGAAGCCAAAACACGATCAGATATCCGTTTCGTCCGCAGAGACGCGCAAGCCGGTCCAGTGGGCTGTCCCATTGGAACTGGGCATTATGCACGCTTATCGCGCGCGACGGCAGCCGTTCGATATACGTCAGCACGGCAGCGAGGCCGAGCGTCCACACCGCGAGCAATCCGAACCCATGGATTACCGTGACGCCGTGCCTGACAATGCAGTCTGCCGCGGCAAAGGGCGGAGTCCAGTGGAGCAATTGCAGCCATGCCGCAACATAATCCGGGTTGCTCCCCATATGTGGAACGAAGGCACTGGCCAGAAACGTTATGAGCAGAATCAGGAGCACGAGAAACACGTAACCGGCATTGCAGCTGAACAATCGGTCGATCTCCAGGCTTAGGATGCGCGCCAGGAGGTAATTCGAAAGAAACAGGAGCAGAATCGCAACGATCGCCACAAAGAGGTTGAAGTTTCCCAAGATGTAAAGACAGATCGCAAAGCCTATTTCGAGCGCGAGAATCAAAAACCAAAAAGGGTCCGCCACGGCGATGAAGTGTCGTGTGACGCGACGCTCAAGCGCGGTAAGGGGATAAAGCCGCAACTGGGCATCGGTGAAAACGGTGTTCAATCCGAACCCCGTCAGAACGGCGCCGAGCAGCGCCTCCACATACAGCCCGCCGAGCACTGCTTGCGCGACAAGTTCTGCCTTTTTCGACTTGATGGCGATGATGCCGGCGCCGATCCCGCCCGAGCCCGACAGAACCAGAAGCACCGCTAACAAGAGGCAACCTAAAGTGAAGAGCGCAATTCTGCCGTTACGGAAGCGAGTCTTAGCCCAAATGAGCTTATAGCGAAGCCGGACGATTGCTGCTAATTTGCGGGGATTCAAAATCACTAACTTCGACGAAGGGAGTTAGCTAAGTGTGGAAATAATATTGCGCCGACGGCGCGCGAAACCCCTGAGAGGCGCCGCCTACTTCGCCGCCGCAATTTCCTTGACCAGCGCGTAGACGATTGAATTCGGAATAGCCACCGACAGATTGTATTGCGCGATCTTCCACTCCCCACGTTCCCGCACAAGAACGCCAGAACCGCGGCACACTCCGAGATTCGGGGTGTCAAGCATCTCGTCGAACCACGCCGTCGAGCCATCGGCGGAGAAGCTCACGTGACGGTCGCGCGGCGTGAAACTCCAGGCCGCCTTGCGTTGGAATTGCGGCTTGGCCCACTGGCGGAATTCGGCGACGGTCCAACGCTCGGTAGCGTCAGTTCCCATGAAGACGCCGTTGGCGGCGAAATGGCCGAAGTAGCGGGCTTCATCTGCGGAAGCGGCGGCGCGATGCCAATCGTCGAGGACGGTATCGATGGCCTTGGCGGGGGTTTGCGCGAAGGCGGGGATGGCAAGCAGCAGGCAATAGATCCATCGCATAGGCGCCGATTTTATCGCGATCCTGCCCAGCTTGACGGGCGGTAGCTGAACCTTATATCTTTAACGGTAAAGGAACTCTATGCGAATCCTCTGGTTGGCCCTGTTTGCCGGCGCGGCCGCCGCGAACGGTCAAGTCTATGTATCGCCTGCCGGCGACGACGCCAACCCCGGAACACGTGCGCAGCAGGTACGCACGCTGACCCATGCGCGCGATCTCGCGCGGGCGAGAAAAGTTACCGAGGTGATTTTGACCGGCGGCGTATACCTGTCTGGCTTCCTGAAAGTCCCGGGCGTGGAGAATGGTAAGGCGGTCACGTTCACCGTGACGGCGCGCAACGTGAATGGGGTGAGCGCACCGTCCATGCCATCGTTGCCGGTGATTCCGGCCGCCACGATGGCGCAGGTGGGCGCGCCCCAGAAAGCCTCAGCCAACGTGAGCAATGGGATGGCGAGTATCCACTTCCAGGGCCGCTGCAGAAGCGCGGAGGGACGTCGCCGATTCTGGGGTATACCGTGACGGTCAATCCCGGCGGGCATAAGGTCATCTTCACGGGGCGCGTCGAGATTGGACTGGATGGAACGCACACCACGTTCGGGCGTGATCGACAGTTTGAAACCGAGCGAGACGTACACGTTCGCGGTAGCGGCGATTACGCCGTTAGGCAACGGTCCGGCGACGGTGACAGCGCAGTAGTCGCGCAGTAGTCGCGGCAGCTTAGGCTTCTATTCCACTTCCGGAACGTCTATTTCCAGCCCGAGGACACCCGCGCCGAAGGTCTTCCCCTGCGCGTCGGTCCGCAGTGACACCGTGCCGCCGCCACCCAGCGCGCCATGCAGCAGGAAATTCAGAGCGCCGAGGTTGGGCAGTTCGTAGCGTTCGATATCGCCCTTCACCAACCCGCCAAAGTGCTGCTTGACGCGCTCAGCGGTGACTTCGCGCAGCAGGATGGGATAGTGGCGCTCGTCGTAAGCGATCACCCCGATGTTGCAGGTGTCGCCTTTGTCGCCTGAGCGAGTGTGCGCAATACGGGAGAGCGGAATTTTCAAGCGAACCTCACTCACGATTGTAGCGGGCCTGGAGGATTGTCTCCGGCTCAGAAAAACGCTTAGCGAAGCATGCTTTATCCAGTCGGTCGCTTTCAAGGGTGTCGGGCCGGGCGGCGCGGACATTCATAAGGTCGAACAGGCCAATACCCGGCCTGTTCAGCAGCAGGCTTTCGGGTAGGTTCATGGGCGTCATGCGGTTGTAACTATTGCAATCAAATATACATCAAATCCTGGCGCCCAACCTCCTCGTCCATGCACCCGCTGGGACAATTACCGGGTCAGGAGAGATCACACAAGCTCTTCAGCATGCCTTCGCGATTCCCGTTACAAAAATTACCGGGAAATTGGTTCATGTTCAAGGCAAAATGCAGGTGCACCTCGAAGGAACAGGCAGTTACATGTTCCCGCCGCCAGCTATCGGTACCGCCGGAGGCCCCGTCGAGATCCATATGCTGGTCGACGATAAATGGGCCGGACATGCGACCTATACGTATTTCGGGCACGACGTGAACGACGTCCCGGTTAAAGTCACCCGTTAGGATTTTGTAGCTACAAGCGCCGGCGCCCGGCGCGCCGGCGTCCTCGGAACTTCGCCCGCGCTTTTCGCTTCCCTTCCCGCTATTCTTTATCTATGAACCGCCGCGGCTTTCTTTCCGCCTCTGTCACCGCTTTGTCCGCGTGGCCTCAATTGCGCGCCATCGCGGCCGCGGACGACAGCGCCATTCCCGAATATCAAAAACCCGTCTTTGACCTTCACAAGTTCTTCCCGAACCCGGTGAAGATCGCGTCCATCGACCTACTGCAATCGGGAAAGACGTACTTCGTGCGCACGCGCTCCACCGATGGCGCCGAGGGCATCATCCAGACGAAGGACATGGAGGACTTCATCTCTATCCTGCTGCGCCGCGTCGCGCCCCAATTTATCGGCAAGGACGCGCGCGATCTGGAAAGCCTGGTGGACGCCGCCTACATCGCCAACTACAAGCTCTCCGGGCAGGCGCTGTGGTGCCCGGTGGCATATGTCGAACAGAGCCTCTTCGACATGCTGGGCAAGACCGCGCACAAGCAGGCCGCGGAACTGATGGGCGGCGTGCTGCGCAAGGAGATTCCGGTATATCTCTCTGGTTCGGGCCGCGACACAACAGCCGAAGAAGAGGTGGAGGTCTATGTAAAGGGCGTCACGGAAACCGGCGCCAAGGCGGTGAAGTTCAAGATCGGCGGACGGATGAGCGGGAATCGCGACACCTATCCGGGGCGGACGGATAAGATTCTCGAATTGGCGGCCAAGCAACTCGCGAGCAGAGTCACTCTGATGGCGGATGCCAATGGGTCATACAGCGCCGCGAAGGGGATTGAGGTCGGGA
The DNA here is from genome assembly GCA_963763545.1 of Bryobacterales bacterium. GTDB lineage: Bacteria > Acidobacteriota > Terriglobia > Bryobacterales > Bryobacteraceae > PALSA-243. The sequence continues at coordinate 60,981 of CAVXPE010000019.1, read as the reverse complement.
AGAAGCTGCAGGACCTGCGTTATCTGTGGTTCGAAGAGCCGTGTCCGTGGGAGGAACTGAGCGAGACGAAAAAGGTAGCGGACGCCCTCGATATCAAGATCGCCTATGGAGAGCAGAACTCCAGCCTGTGGCAGTTCCAGTGGTGCATCGAGAACGGCGTGATGGATGTCGTTCAACCCGACTTGAACTATAACGGCGGATTCACACGCGCCGCTCGCGTGGCGCGGATGGCTCGCAAGAAGAACATGTGGATCTGCCCGCACAACACCCAGACCGGCGCAGCCTCGGTGAACATCCTGCAATTCGCCGCCTCGACGCCGAACATCGGACCTTATATGGAGTACGTGCACCGCGGCGAGAAAGACACGGAACCGTGGTATTCTCCGAACTTCCACATCCGTAACGGCGTGATTCCGCTGCCCGCGGGGCCGGGCCTGGGGTTGACGTTCGATCCGGATTTTCTAAAGAAGGCAGCAGTGGTGAAGGCTTAGCGTCCCCGCAGCGCCCGCATCATCTTCCCCCAGAGCGCATCGCTCAGCTCCTGAGCATCCGCTGATTGCACCGGCACTACCGAAAGGTGCAGGCCCGCCATTTCGTCCGCGCTCCCCGGCCCCCATGTCACCCGCTTCGGTGGACGATTCGGATTCCGCGGATTCGCCTCCGAATTGTCGTATGTGAATTCCATCTCGACGCGCGTCTCGGCCGGTAAGCGAATCGGCGCCGTGTAGGTGTACTGCTGCTGCCAATCGAAATTCCAATCGGGGATGCGAATCAGGGTACGTCGTGAGCCGTCCGGCAGCACGGCGTAGGCATACATCTCCTTGCAGACGTAATGTGCATGCGGATTTATGCCGATAAGGTCCACATCGACCGGAATCGTGAAGTGGTCGCTAACCTTATAACTTTGATCGCCCGGCGGAATATCGATGCGGTTCGAACCAAGCGGGATATCGAAGGCATGCCGCGCGGGTTTGCGGGCGGTGAAATAAAGGCCGACGCGCGTGCGGTCGGTCTCGGCTTTTCCATCGGGATGATAGTGAACCTGCAACACGAGATCGGCCCCGCCGGAGAGCAACTCCGGAATATCGGCGGGCGTTTGAAACGGCACGGCGCCCGGCGTCCATCCGCCGAGGCCGCGCGCAGGCAGGAAGCCGGGCGTACCGAAGCAGGGATAGCCCGAGCCCGTATCCCGTTTTCGGGCGGTGCCGGAGGTGTCCTCGAACAGAATCGCGTGATGGACCACTTTGGGATTGCCTGGGCGGATATCGAGGGCGCGCACGTAATGCGATTGCGGCATCGGCGCGGGAATGTCGAAACATTGGTAGAGATCGGGTCCATCGGCTGGGACGGCGAACGGCGCACTCGTTTCGGCTTCAAGATCGGGCTTACCCAATTGCCAGCCATCGGCGAATTGCGGCGCAGGCGGCGCTTGCGTCAAGTCGCCCGCAGGCGCGCCCGCTTCGGCCCAACGCGCCAAGGTCGAGATCTCATCGGCGGTAAGTTTGCGTTCGTGCTCGAAGCGAGGTTCGGCGGGCAGCCACGGCGGCATGTATCGTTTGGCGGTCACCGCAGCGATCAGTTGCGCGCGCTTGGCGGCGTCCTGGTAGGTGAGCAGGCTGAACGGCCCGACGCCGCCCGGACGGTGGCATGCTGCGCAATTATGGTTAAGGATTGCCGCCACGTCGTGCGAGAACGTAGGTGGCGAAAGGGGAGCGAGAAAGGCGGCGAGCCACGCAAGCAGGGTCAAACTCCATTGTCGCTCTGTCAACCGGCTGGAGGGCAGGCTGTTCCCCCAAAGCGGTCGCAGAAAGCCTCCAAATCGCGTTGCCTCAGTGGAACAGCCAAATTTAACAATAACTTGCAGGGCTTGACACAACTTGCGCAGGCGAGTAAACTTACGGTTTCGTCAATTCAGGCAGTTCCCGTAGTCCCGCCGGAGCTTTGTTTTAAGGGGGAGTGTCCGGCTGAGAAACTATGAAACAGGAATATTTCGTCGTTGTATTGGCGCATTCGTTGCGAGGCAGGCTCCGCCGAATTCACGTCCCGCATCAGGCTGTATATATCACGTTGGCCTTGGCGCTGGTGGGTTGTTTCTCGCTGTTTGGCATCGCCGCGAGCTACGCGCGTATGGCGTGGAAAGTGGCCAACTATAACAACCTCCGCCGCGAGGCCGATCAGCTCCGCGCGCGCTACAGAAATCTGCAGAAGGTGGTCAGCCAGACCAACGAGCAGCTCGCGAGCTTGGAAGTTTTCGCCAAGGAAGTCGAAGTGGCCTATGGCATCAAGCAGAAGCTCGAAGGGCCAGCTGATATTTCATCGGAAGGAAAGCTTTCGCCCTCGTTCGCCGAAAGCGTGGAGGACTATAACTACCTGCGCACGGCTAACGCTTTGACCTTGGGTAGCCGTGGCCTTCGCGGCTTCGGGCGCCCCAACGGTACTCCGAGCCTGTGGCCCGTGGATGGACGCGTTCTCTCGCCGTTCGGCGCGCGCACGGATCCATTTTCGGGTGAGGGAGCCTTTCACACGGGCGTGGATATCAGCGCGGTTATCGGCACGCCGGTCCGCGCCGCGGCGGATGGCATCGTAACCTACGCGGCAATGGAGAACGGATACGGCCGCGTCATCAAGATCGATCATGGCAATGGCGTCGAGACCTACTACGCCCACCTCTCGCGGTTTTATGTGCAGGAGGGGCAGGACGTCCGCCGCGGGGAGATGATCGGGGCTGTAGGCAATTCGGGCCGCGTAACCGCGCCGCACCTGCATTATGAAGTACGGTTGGGGCATGCACCGATGAATCCGTTCCGGTATCTTGACAAATCCACCGTGTTCCTGCAGGCCGTGAGCCGGGACCCGTTTTAGCCCACTTTTCCATTTCTCTCAAGACTACCGAGTTCTCACTATTCTGACAACCGCTCCTCCTTTACTGCTTCCTGTCCGTTTTCATCTTTAGCTGAGATCGTTCAATCGACAGCGTGATCAATCGGTCGATGAGCTTTCTGAAGCGTTTGAAATTGGAGACCTCGGCCTTCACTTGGGACACGAATGCGTCGCGGATATACTGCGTATGCCCCTTCCCCCGATGGGTGTAGCTCAGATGCCAGTACGCCCCGTATGTGGTCTTGGTCTTTCGCGCCTGTTTACTCAGTGAGCCTGGCCGCAATGCGCCGAGCTTTCCGATCTCCCGTTTGATTCCTTGAATCGCCTCTTCCAATCGTTCGAGTTTATGTTGAGTCATATGTATCATTATTATGATACATATAAAGCTTAAGCAACAGCAAAGGAGACCGGAATGCGGATTTGGACGGAGTGGTGGTCTTGGGTGGCCCCGTTGCGGCCGGCCTGCTCGAGGTTGCGCAGCTTTCTTTGGCTGCTGACGGCGCTCGCGGGCATTTCCATCCGCTGTGACCTTCTCGGAGTGACCAGCATCGTTCGCGCACTCGGTCTGGGCGCTCAGTGCTATGACCGGCTGCTCGACTTCTTCCACTCCCGTGCGGTCGACCCGGATGCCTTATGCCGATGCTGGGTGCGCGTCGTCTTTGCGCGGATGCCGGGCATTCATCGCGTCAACGGCAGACCGGTGCTTCTCGGCGATGGCCTCAAGATCCCCAAGCGTGGCCGTAAGATGCCGGCGGTGAAACTCCTGCACCAAGTCTCCGATTGCAACACCAAGCCCGAGTACATCATGGGACATTCCTTTCAGGTCGTCTCGATCCTGGTGTCCGCGGCCGCCACGTTCTTCGCCGTGCCTCTGTCCGCGCGCATTCACGAGGGACTCGTGTTCAGCAACCGTGACAAACGGACTCTCCCCAAGAAATTCCTCTCCTTGGTCGGGGCTCTCGGGATTGCCGAGCCGGTCTACCTCGTCGCCGACGCCTATTACGCCTGCTCTACGATGGCCTTGGGGCTGACCCAAGCCGGAAGCCATTTGATCTCCCGGCTTCGCAAAACCTGCGTCGCGTTCGAGCCGATACCGCCGACTGTGGGCCAACGCAAGCGCGGTCGTCCCAGGCTGTATGGACCCAAGATCCACTTATTCACCCTGTTCGAAAAACCAGATGACCGCTGGATCACGACGGCTAGCCCCGTCTACGGCGAAAAGGACGTGCTGATCCGTTATCTCTGTCTGGATCTGCTGTGGAGGCCGATCCGCCGCCTGGCCCGCTTCGTGCTGGTCGAACATCCGGACCGGGGACGCATCGTGTTCCTGTGCACGGATCTGGATCTGAACTCGATCGAGATCATCCGGCTCTACGGCCTGCGCTTCAAAATCGAGTTCTCCTTCAAGCAGGCCGTCCGCACGCTTGGCGCCTACGGCTATCACTTCTGGATGATGACCATGGACCAAATCGGCTCCCGCTCTGGCGATCAGTATCTCCACCGCAAGACCGACCGGTACCGCGATGCCGTCCGGCGCAAACTCGCCGCCTACCATCGCTTCATCCAGACCGCTCTGATCGCGCAAGGGGTCCTTCAATGCGTTGCCACGGCTGCGCCTGCCCTGGTTTGGTCCAGCTTCGGCTCCTGGCTTTGCACCATCAGACCCGGAATCCCACCTTCCGAGCTGGTCGTGATGATCGCTCTCAGAAATTCACTCCCCGATTTTCTCATCGCTTCAGGTTCGGGCGACTTGTTAAGGAAATTCCTGCGCGACCGGCTCGATTTAACCAGGGCCGAGGGGTTCCGCCTGGCTGGCTAACCAAGAACGAGGTAGTCTTGAGCATTTCTGATCGCCGCGTTAAACAGTAATTGCGCCTATCGGATTACCGTCCGCAGCAGCGTGCTTAAGCCATTCCACAAGATCTGCACGCCAATGCATACAAGGATGAACGACGACAATCGGATAATCACGTTCATCGCGGAGTCGCCGAGAGTGCGGCCGATGCCTTCGGCGAAGCGATAGCTTACATAGATCGAAGCGGCGATCATGAACGATCCCAGCAACATCCCGCCGATCAGAGTCCAACGCCATTCGCTGCCCTCTGGGCGGTCGGCGCCCACGGTGATCGCGACCGAAATCGAGCCTGGGCCCACAGTCAAGGGCAGAGTCAGCGGATAAAAAGCCTGGCGGGAATAATCGGCTTCGTTACACGCGCGCTTCCCATCCTTTCCACCGGATTCACCGTCGTCGGGCCGGCGTAGGAGCGCCCAACCAGTCGAGATCACTATCAGTCCCCCACCTACCTGCACCACCGGCAATGAGATTCCGAAGAAGGCAAGGATGTGGGTCCCGATGAAGATCGAGGTCAGGATCAGAATGAGACCGTTTAGCGCGATCATTCTCGCCAGCGCCGCCCTGCCCTGGCTGGATAAACCTTGGGTCAATGAGAGAAAGATCGGCGTGTTGCCGATCGGGTTCACGATGGGGAAGAGCGCTCCCACCACCAGGAGAGTGTTCTTAGTCAGGGCGATCAACGCGGGCGGCATGAAGTTCCAGACTAACTCAGCTACCTCACGCGGCGATCCGCGTCCGCTTCCAGGAGCCTGCGGAACGCCTCGCTCACGTCGGCTATCACCCACGGTTTCCGAATGACGCCGTCAAAGCCGTATTTGCGGAAATCGGCCATGACGTGGTTATCGGAATAGCCGCTGGAGACGATTAACTTCAGGTTGGGATCCAATTCCTTCAGACGGGCAGCTGCCTCCAGCCCCCCCATGCCGCCGCTCACCGTCAGATCGAGCAGCGCTGCGGCGAAAGGCCGGCCGCTCGCTGCGGCGTCTTCACAAAGGGCGATCGCCTCGGCCCCGTCGCGCGCCGCCTGGACCCGATAGCCCTGCCTGGTAAGAACGGCCTGGAGTAAATGGCGAAGCCCTTCTTCGTCGTCCATAATGAGGACCCGTTCCGTGCCGCCTTCCAATTGCGCGGCGGAGGGACGCGGAAGCGTTGGGCTCCCTTTAGAAGCCGGCAGATCGATGGTGAATACCGATTCGATACCCGGCTTCGATTCCACGGATAGCGTGCCGCCGTGCTTCGAGATAATCGCGTAGGCGGTCGCCAAGCCGAGCCCGCTCGCGCCCGGCTTGGTGCTGAAGTAGGGGTCGAAGATGCGCGGCAGGACATCAAAAGAGATTCCGCAGCCGTAATCACGAATGGAAATTCGCACGCGGGTTTCGCTCTCCGGATGATCGGGGACAATGGCGTTTCCAGCATGCACCTCGACGATCCCGCCTTCGGGCATGGCCTGCCGCGCATTCAACAGGACACTGTGGAGCGCCTGTACGATCTGGCCGGGGTCGACGTCGGCGCATCGCAGATCGCTTGAAATCTCGACCTCAAAAGTGGTCTGGGCCCCGGCGCGGGCTAAGTTGACGGCGTCGCGTACTAGCTGCCCGATGTCAGCCACTTGGCGTACCGGAGCCCCGCCTTTGGCAAAGGTCAGCAGTTGCGAAGCGAGAAAAGCAGCGCGCACACACGCGTTGTTGGTGCGGGATAGAATCGCCTGGACAGGGTGGCCGGAATCGAGTTGCAGTTTGGCCATCTCGATGTTGCCCTGGACCACGGTAAGGAAATTATTGAAGTCGTGGGCTATACCGCCTGCCAGGACGCCCAGCGATTCCAGCTTGCGCGCGCGAAGAAGTTCCTCTTCGACCTCGCGGCGCTGCGCCATTTCTGCGCGCAGTTGCTCCGCGGAGAGCCTCAGTTCGGCGGTGCGCCCCTCCACCCTCGCTTCCAGATGCTCGTTCAGCGCTTCCACGCGTTCCTTGGCGGATTGCAAATCCTCCACCAGGCTCCGGTTTTCAAACTGAACGTCGAGCGACGAGACGATCATGCCGTGGATCCGTCCGGTGACGAGCAACGTGGCCCCCGTAAAGAGAGCTGCCATCGCGCCCATCGCCATATGAGACTCATCGCCACGCTGCGCTCCCTCAATAAGCAGGCGCAATGCCGGAACCAAACCGGTAGGAAGCAAGAATGCCACAAAGGCCGCCGGCCAGGACGCTAGCAGGGTCGCCGCGCCGAGCATCATCCCGCCGAGAATGAAGAGAAGAAATACCTGATGGGCCAGGTTACCTTCCGGATAGAGCAGAATTCCGGCTGCGCCCCAGCCCGCGCCCGCAAAACCGGCGCCGATGGCGAATGCCCTGCCCCACCATTGTGATTCCAGGCCTGATGGCGATTCACGTCCGGACCGCGCTGCCAGAATCGCCCGCGCCGCGGCTACTAGAACCATATACAGGCACCAACCGAGAACAGCGGGATGCCGAGCAACATTCCACTGGAGCCGCCCGAGGATTGCTACGGCGAAAATGGTTACGGCGGCCGCGATATCCCTATTCCCGTAGAGGAGCCGAACCTGCGCAGCGAGAATCTTTTCTTGCCGGGCATCCCGCTCGGCTTGGCTGCGCTGGGGCATGAAGGGGAATCGGATCAATTTGTAAGTTTACACGCCATCGGAATCGGGTGTAAAACGGCGCCAGCGTGGGCCGTCGTGCGCTCACTGCCCGGCGAAGATCGCGTTGATCTCGCGATAGCTCACGGCGTCTTGGGCAAAGCTGAACCCGCCGGTCCTCTGCATCTCCCGTGCGGCTCGCAGAAAAGCGCCGAACGCAGCACGGGCCAGTGCGCTCCCCACGCTTACGCGCTTTACTCCAAGCCCGGAAAGTTCCGCCAGTGTCAGGTTAACTCCCTGTAGTCCCATCACGACGTTCACCGGGCGATCGACGGAGCTCACAACGGCCGCAATGTCTTCTTTATCCGGGAGTCCTGGGGCGTAGAGGACATCGGCGCCCGCCTCCTGGTAGGCTTGCAGGCGCGCGATGGTATCGGCGAGATCGGGCGCGTCCAACCAGATAATTTTCGGCGCGGGCGGTTAGAGTGAAGGCGAAGGGTAGCGTCGCGCGCGGCCTCCGCGGCTGCGCGGATCCGCTCGGCGGCGTACGCCTTCTCATAGATCGGATGGTCCGGTTGCCGGGCCATGTCCTCGATGGATCCGCCGGCAAGCCCCGCCGCGGCGGCGAACGGATTGTTTCGGCCACTTCTTCGGGAGCATCTCGCGAAGCCGTTTTCCAGATCGCCGCTGACCGGCAGATCTGTTGCGGTGGCGATACGGAGACGTGCGCGATCGTTTGGTCGCGGTAAGCGAGTTGTCGGGTTGCCCGAGAGCGAAGGCGCAGCCGGCGCTGGTCGTGGCAAGGGCCTCGAAGCCCAAATGCGCCAGCAGGCGCGCGGTGCCAGCGTCCCAGGGATTGGGAATGAGGAATGCGCCGTGCGCGCTCATGGAGCGCACGGAAGGCCAGTCCTTTTTCGGTTTGTGTCGGCATGGTGGTATCAACCTTTACCAGGCGGCCGAGGAATCCCGAAGGTGCCGTCGACAACCTCCACGAAATTTCGCTCCTCGCGCAGAATCAGCCTTTTGGTCTGAGCCATGGCGAAATTCTCGCGCGCTTCCGGATCCGATCGCAACCGGGCCCTATATGCTTCGTAAGCGGAGAGGCTATCGAACGCGATCAGCCCCAGGCGACATCGTTGGTGCCTTCGTGGGGAAGAAATATCCGATCAGATGGCCGCCGCAGCGCGGAATGATGCGGCCCCAGTTTTCGGCATACTGTTGAAAGCATCCCGCTGGAATGGATCGATCTGGTAGCGGATGATGCAGGTGATCGTCATGCCTGGAAGTATGACGGTTGTTTCGCAACGACACTTCGTTTATTATCAAAATGTGATTGCAGAGGACGCGGATGGTTTGGCGGTGGCGCGGATTGCGGCGGCCATCGGCGAGCCGGCGCGGGCGCGCATGCTTTATTGCCTGATGGACGGCCACGCACGAACCAGCACCGAGCTTGCGGTCGCGGCGGAGGTGAGCCCTTCGACGGCGAGCGTGCACCTGAACCGGCTGAAGGCGGAGCGCCTGGTGAAGGTGCTGGTGCAGGGGAAGCATCGCTACTACAGTCTCGATGGACCCAACGTGGCGAGCGCGTTGGAAGGTCTCAGCGTGCTGGCCGGCGGCTCCCGAGTCATCTTCCGTTCCGACCACGCCGAGCCGGCTGCGCGGGCGCGCACTTGCTACGACCACATGGCGGGCACGCTGGGCGTGTCGCTGCACGACCGCTTTCATCGTTGGGATGGCTCGCTCCAGACGCGGCTGCGGCCGGCGAATACCAAGTCACCGCCACGGGCTCCCAGGCTTTACCGGCTCTGGGCATCGATCTCGACGCAACCCGCGCTCTACGCCGGCGGTTTGCTTACGCCTGCCTCGATTGGAGCGAACGGCGCCCCCATCTGGCTGGCGCGTTGGGCGCGGCCCTCCTGAAGGTCGCGCTGAAACGGAAATGGGTGACACAGGACCTGGATTCCAGAGCACTGAGCATCACCGTTCTGGGACGACGGGAAGTGCGCGCACGGTTCGGCGTTGCCGTATAGCGCACCGCATCGAATACGGCCACCACGCAGGGCTCCTTGCACGGGCGCCGCGCAGACAGGAGGCGCGCCACCGTTCGCGCTTATTGCGATTTCAGCAATAAGTCCTGGATCTGGCTTTTCTCGGAGGGCGCAGGGCTGTACTTCAGCGCCAATTGAAGTTGGCTGGCGGCCCGCAGCTTGTCGCCTTGCTGAAAATAAGCTTTCGCCAAATGGAAGTGATACGTAGAGGACGTGGGAACCTTGATTACCAGGTCCTTGAAAATATCAACCGCGTCGATGCTGAGGTTTTTGCGGAGGTAGATTGAGCCCAGGGTGTCCGAGACTTCCGGTAGATTGGGCAGCAACTGCTTGGCGCGCTGCGCCATGGTGAGGGCTTGGTCCAGATCGCCGTTATTCTCCGCCATCAGGAAGGCGAGATTGTTCAGTGAAACGGCGTTGTTCGGATCCAACTTAATTGTAGCCATATAGACTTGCTTGGCTTCGTTATAACGGCCCGCGCCGTCCAGCACCACAGCCAGAGTGCTCAGGATAATCGGGTTGTCCGGCAGGTACTTGCGCCCTTCCTGAAGCGCGTTGATGGAGTTCGCCAAATCGCCCTTTCGCCGGTAGGTCTCGCCGATTCGCATGTAAACGTCGCCTCGCACCTTCGAATTCTTGTCCAGACCATCGAGCACGCGCTGGAAATATCCAAGCGCAAGATCCCAACGTCCGGCGCGCACTTCCGTGTTGCCGAGGGCCAACTGAATATCCAAGCGGTTGGGGGCCTTTGCGGCTTCGGCTTCCAGAACCTTGATGGCTTCATCGGGCATATTCTCGGCCATGTCCGTTTCCACCATGCCCATCAGGCCGCGGGAGTTGGCGGGATTCAGCTCATAGGTCCGTTTGAAGGACTCGTTCGCTTCCTTATACTTGCTCTGCGCAAGATCCACTACACCCAATTGGAAAAGAACATCTGGCGCATCGGGGGTCTTCTGCAGCATGGTGTTCAATAACGCTCGCGATTCGTCGTACTTCTTCTCGCCCAACAATGCGGCGGATTCAATCAGCTGGGCATATTTGTTGGTGCGGTCGATCCTCAGAATGTCGCCCGCAGCCTTGAGCGCCGCGTCGAAATCACCGCGCGTGACCAACAACTGCGCCAGCGCAAGCCGCGCCAGCATGTAATCCGGGTGCAACTCAATCGCCTTCTGGAAAGACTGCCGCGCCTGCTCCCACTCTCCGCGCGCCACATGGGCCCGCCCCAGGTTATAGCGGGCCACCGCGTTATCAGGCGAGCGCGTGACTACCGCTTGCAACTCCGATAGCGCGCGCGTGACATCGCCCTTATCCAGCAGGAAGCCCGCCTCCAGGCTGCGCGCGTCGCCATCATTAGGATTGTCCTTCAGAATCTGTTGATTGATCTCGGCCGCCTCGCCGCGTTTATGCTGCGCGATCAGGACCGACATAATGTCCTTCTGGTAAGTGGCCTTGCGAACCGGGTCCTTGGTAATTCCCTCTTTGAATTCGCGGATCGCCGAATCGGGGTCTCCCAGCCGGACATAGAAATCGCCCACTACCTGGTACGCGCGCGGGAAATCCTTGGAGTGCGCTTTGATCTGCTGCAGCACGTCGATCATGTCCTGACGCCGGTTTTCGAGTGAATAATGCGCCGCAAGCGTCGAGAGAAAAATATAATCCTTGGGATTGTTCTGGAATGCGAGCTTCAGTAGTTTCTCGCCGTCATCCCTCTTGCTTTCAAACATGTAGAGCCGGTAAAGCTCGTTGTACGCTTGTACGTAGGTCTTATCCTTGTCGATCACCTTCCGGTACAACGTTTCGGCCGCGGGGCCGTCGCCCTGTAGCATCGTGCATTTGGCCAACTGCATGACCACTCCGGTTTGGCCTGGCTTGCGGAATCGGCTATTTGGTATTGGGCGACGGCAGCTTGCAAATCCTGCCTGGCTTCGTCCCGTCCGGCGCGGAGCCGCGCCTCCACGGCTTCTACAAAAAGCAAATCGCCATTCATGCGATGGGCGTCGAAATTGTTCGGGTCGTGCGCCAGCAACAGCTTAATATTCTGCTCCGATTCCTTCATGTGCGGAGGGTCGTGGGCGATTTGCAGATAGATATCGGTCACCCGCATCAGCGCGTCCCAGTGGTCGGGGTTGTCTTTCGCCAGCTGATCCACAGCCTTGCGAAAATTGGCGACGGCCAGGCTGAGCGACCCTTGCTCCTGATAGGTCAAACCCAGCTTGTAGTAGGCCGGGCCGTAGAGCTTGTCCTTCTCCAGCGCGCGCCGGTACATAATACTCGCCGACTTGTAATTCGCGTGATCGAAATACTTATTACCCATCTCCAGGTAGCGCTTTTTCGCCACGTTGGGATCGGTATTGCACGAAATCAGACCCAGAACGCACGCCACGACGGCGGCAAAAACTCGGATAGTCCGCATGGAATTCCTCACAACCGCCTTATTTTAATTCACTTCCGCCGCGGCGCCAATAGAGGAGATAGGACAATCTCGCGCATGGGGCCTCTTGCAAGTACTAGCCCCACGGGTTCATTTGGTGTCGCTGGGCGAGCGTAGACAGGCTTGCCGCGCACCGCGGTAGAAAAGGGTGACGCCACCGGGTGTCATGCCACGCCTACGCGAATAATCCGGGCAAAGCCTTCGTCAGCCGTGGGAATGCGCAGCTTGGCGCACATTAGCCGCAGCGCTTCCTGGGATACCGCGCGCTGCCGGTTGCGGTTGCGCTCCAAGCAGACATCCAGTGGAACGTCGAAGAAGACCGCCTCGATCTCGCACCCGTAAGCTCGCCCAATCGCGACATAGGGATGGCGTTCGGCGGGGGTTAGATTAGTGGCGTCGATATAGGTCACGTCGCGCCCCAACATCATGCGTTGGCGCAGCAGGTAGCGGAGGGTTTCGAAGACCTGGTAATGAATACTTTGATCGGTCTCATCGTCGGCCAGCAGTTTGCGAATCGCGTCGGAGGAGAGGCCGGCTACTCCAAGACGCTCAAGGTAAGTCGATTTTCCGGAACCGGGCAAGCCGATCAGCACGACAACGCGCACAGCTTATCCCAAACACGCGAAGATTTCGCGGTAAAACTCGGGATGCGCGGTCCAAGTCTGCGCGGTGACCAGTTTCCCATCGCGTACCGCGGGCTTGGGGCTATAGTAGCCGCCGGTGCGCTCCACCTCGATGCGGACGTGGGGGTGGCAGGTCATGGTGCGGCCTTTCGACAGTCCCGCGGCGGTCAGCACCTGTATGCCATGGCCGATGGCGCAGATACATTTATCCTGTTTCGCAAACTCGCAAACGAGCGAGAGCAGGCTGGGGTCGTTGCGCAGATACTCGGGGGCCCGCCCGCCGAGAATTACGATGGCGGCGAAATCACGAGCGGCGACTGCGGTAATGGCCACATCGGGTTCGATGCTGTAGCCCGGACGCTCGATGTATGTTTCCCAGCCCGGTTCGGCGTCGTGGATCACCATGTGCAAGCGGCGGCGCGTCGGCGCGGCGATCACCGCCTGCCAGTTGGCTTCGAGAAACCGGTGATAGGCATACAGCGCTTCGTAGCTGTCACCGCCATCGCCTGTCACGATGAGAACTTTTCTGCTCATGCGCTATGGTCAGCATACCAAGGCAGAATGGAACAAATGACGGCCCCGGCTGAATTCGATGTAGCTATTATCGGCGGCGGGGCCGCGGGCCTGATGTGCGCGATCCAAAGCGCCCGTCGTGGACGGCGTACGGTCGTGATGGAACACAACGCGCCGCCCCGGAAGGAAAATCCTGATCTCGGGCGGCGGCCGCTGCAACTTTACGAATATCGATACGCGTCCGGAGAACTTTCTCTCGAATAATCCTCACTTCGCCAAATCGGCCCTGACTCGCTATACGCCGAGCGATTTCGTGAGGTTGGTGGAGCGGCACGGCATACGCTACCACGAGAAGAAACTGGGGCAGCTGTTCTGCGATGGCTCGGCCACGGAGATTGTAGACCTGCTGGAGCGCGAGTGCGCGGAGGCGGGCGCGCGCGTTTTTCCTTCCTGCGCGGTGCGGAAGGTGAGCGGCAATGCCGGCTTCGCAATCGAGACTAGCTGTGGCGCGTTCCGGTCGCGATCGTTGGTAATCGCCTGCGGCGGCCTTTCGATTCCCAAAATCGGCGCGACGGGCTTGGGATATGAAATCGCGCGCCAGTTCGGCTTGCGGATCGTCGAGCCGCGGCCGGCGCTGGTTCCGTTGCTCTTCGATCAGGACGACCTTGGACGCTTTGGCGGATTGGCGGGCGTCTCCGCGGAAGTGGAGGCAACCGCGGGCGGAGCGTCCTTTCGCGAAAAGCTGCTCTTCACACACCACGGCCTCAGCGGGCCGGCGATTCTGCAGGCGTCCACATACTGGCGCCCAGGCGAGTGCGTGACAATCGATCTGCTGCCTGGGCTCGATATCGCTGCCGAGCTGCGCGAGGCACGCGCTCAAGGCAGCCGTGCCGAAGCCCGCGCGTGGCTCGCACAGCATCATCTGCCCAAGAGCCTGGCGACGCGTTGGGCGGAGTTCCATGGCTCGGCGAAGCCAATCGCGATGTGGAGCGACCGCGAGATCGAATCCCTTTCGACCGGCTTGCACGCCTGGCGCGTTGCGCCTTCGGGAACGGCCGGCTTTGAGAAGGCCGAGGTGACCGCGGGCGGCGTCGATACGGACGAGCTTTCGTCCAAAACATTCGAAACGCGCAAGGTTCCCGGCCTTTACTTCATCGGCGAAGTAGTAGACGTAACCGGCCACCTGGGCGGCTTCAATTTTCAATGGGCTTGGGCATCTGGATACTCGGCGGGTCAGTACGTTTGATTCCCATTTTGGCGAGGATCGCATCCACATACGCCTTTGTCTCGGGAATCTTGCCGGTTGGGTCGTCCGAATTGGGACCGGCATTATAGGCGCCAAGGGCTTTAGCTACATCACCGCCGTTTTTGTCGAGCAGTTGCTTGAGATATTTGGCGCCGGCTTCGATGTTCTGCTTGGGATCAAACGGATCGGCAACCTGAAGGAGATCGGCGGTTCCCGGCATGAGTTGCATCAGTCCCTGCGCGCCTTTGGGCGAGATCGCGCAGGGGTGAAATCCCGATTCCTGATCGATGACCGCACGGAGCAGTTTGATGTCGACGCCCTCCTCTTTAGCCGCACCTTCAACAAGAGGCGTGGCGACCGAATCAGCCAGTGGGTCGCATTCCGGCTTGACGGATTCGAATGCAGGGCCGGGCTCGACAATGACGTCTCCCCATGGCTTCAGACGGGCGCCAGCCGTCTCCGCCTGCTTCTGCGCGGCGGCACGCTGCTGTTCCAGGGCGGCGCGTTGTAGTTGGGCGGGGGTTGGGGCCATTTGCGCGTACGCAACGACGGCGCTAACTAGAAGAATCCAGTTCACGCTTGGCTTATCGGCAGACCCGTCAGAAACTTTAGCCCGGCGACGCGCACAGCACTACCAGCGCGATCCACAACAGATCGGCCAGAAGCAGGTGGATCACTTGCATTCCTAACGGAGCGAGCAACGCCAGGTTCACCACGCCGGCGGCAATTTGCGCGCCCACGAGCGCCATCACCGCGATGGCCGTGCCCCGCCGTTTACCCATGCGCGAGCTGGCGTAATACACCACCCACAGACCCACCGCCAACGCCAGAAACGGATGCAGCGCGCGCAATCGGACGAGCCCATTGGCCCCGGCGCTCCAATCCTGCGCCAGCCCCGCCTCGAGCGAGGGCGAAGGATAAAGCGTGTCTGCGAGCGCCGAGAGAGCGCCAGTGACTCCAAGTATCAAAACGCCGCCAAGGCTACACCACGCGCGCGCGTCCAAACGTATGCGCGGATTGACCTCCGCCCCACCAAGCAGTAAGCGTGATCGCGGCCAGCAGCGCCAAAGTATTTGCCAGATGAACCGAGAGCACGATCGCATGCGCAGGAGAGGGATCGTTTACCACTAGACCGAATTTCACAAGCGCGGCCCCGAGCAGAGCTTCCACCACGAGGAGTAACAGCGAAATCCTAGCGCCGAGGCTGGCCGGATGCCGTTTGGGAAAGGCGCGGAAGGCCCAGATGGCCATAACGGCGATGAGAATTCCATCGATGCCGCTAGACGACCGATGGGCGAGCTCGATCAACTTGGCGAGCGCGGGAGTTCCGAAAACCAAACGGCCATTGCAGAGTGGCCACGATTCGCCGCATCCGGCTCCCGACCCGGTGGCGCGCACGATTGTTCCCCACAAAACCACGGCAACGGTGTAAGCGAGCGTTACCAAAGCAAAGCGCGCGAACCTGCGATTGGGCATGGAAATCCAATCGTAGCGTGATATCGTGAGATTTCTCAATTATGCCCACGAAAACCCCTATCACCGTCGCGCACGGCGACGGCATCGGCCCTGAAATCATGGACGCCACGCTCCAGATCCTGGAAGCGGCCGGCGCGGCTCTCGAAATCGAGACCATCGAGATCGGCGAAAAGGTTTACCTGCGCGGCAACACCGCCGGCATCGAGCCCAGTTCCTGGGATTCCCTGCTGCGCACCAAGGTCTTCCTCAAAGCGCCCATCACCACCCCGCAAGGCGGCGGCTTCAAGAGCCTCAACGTCACCACGCGCAAGACGCTCGGCCAGTACGCCAACGTGCGGCCCTGCGTCTCCTACCACCCGTTCATCGACACCAAGCATCCCAACATGGACGTGGTGATCGTGCGCGAGAACGAAGAGGATCTCTACGCCGGCATCGAATACCAGCTCACGCCCGGAAGTCATGTCGTGCATCAAGCTCATCTCGCGGCCCGGCAGCGAGAAGATCGTCCGCTACGCCTTCGAATACGCGCGCCTGCACAATCGCAAGAAGGTCACCTGCTTCACCAAAGACAACATCATGAAGATGACCGACGGCCTCTTCCACAAGGTCTTCGACGAAATCGCCGCGCAGTATCCCGACATCCAGAACGAGCATTGGATCGTCGATATCGGCGCGGCCAAGATGGCCGACACGCCGGAAGCCTTCGACGTGATCGTGATGCCCAATCTCTACGGCGATATTCTCTCCGACGTGGCCGCGCAGATCGCCGGCTCGGTGGGCCTGGCGGGCTCGGCCAACATCGGCGAGAAGTGCGCCATGTTCGAGGCCATCCACGGCTCCGCGCCGCGCCGCGCCGGACAGAATCTGGCGAACCCCTCGGGCCTGCTGCTGGGCGCGGTGCTGATGCTGGTGCACATCGACCAGCCGGAAGCCGCCGAACGCGTGCACAACGCCTGGCTGCGCACCATCGAAGACGGCATCCACACCTACGATATCTTCACCGAAGGCGTGAGCACGCAGAAAGTGGGCACCAAGGAATTCGCCGCGGCGGTGATCGCGCGCCTGGGCCAGAAGCCCAACACCTTGAAGCCGGTGACCTATGCCAAGCGCGACGGCAAAGCGCTCGAGCAACCTCATCGCAGCCAGCTCGGCGCAGACGGATCTGAAGGGCGTCGATGTGTTCGTCTACTGGCCTTCGCGCAATCCCAACGAGCTGGCCGAAGCCGTGGCAAGTTGCTCGGGCGATGGTCTCTCGCTGCAGATGATCGATAATCGCGGCGTCAAAGTCTGGCCCGCGCGGCCGCGCCGAGACTTTCTGCACGGATAGCTTCCGCTGCCGCTTCATCGCCGACGGTTCCGCCGATGCCTAACATCGGTCGCGGTGCTGGGGCGCGTCGCCGCTGCGGGAATCGAGATCGCTGCACGCATACGCTGCGCAATTTCGACGGCAAGCCAGGCTTCACGCTGGCGCAAGGGCAATAGCCATGGCCGGATACGCAACCGTTAGTCGTCGTCATCATGGGCAGCAAGTCGGATTGGGACATGATGCGCCAGGCCGATGAGATGCTCTCGAAATTCGGCGTGCCGCACGAATGCCGCGTGCTTTCCGCGCACCGCACGCCCGACGCAAACGGCCGAATACGTGAGCCAGGCCGAATCGCGCGGCATGGAAGTGATCATCGCCGCCGCCGGCGGCGCCGCGCATCTGGCGGGCGTCTGCGCCGCCCACACGCTGCTTGCCGGTGCTGGGCGTGCCCATGGAAAGCGCGTCGCTCAAGGGCCTGGATTCGCTGCTTTCCACCGTGCAAATGCCCGCGGGCATCCCCGTGGGGACGCTCGCCATCGGCGGCGCCGGCGCGCGCAACGCGGCCCTGCTGGCCATCGCGATTCTCGCGAACAGCCGCCCGGAACTGCGCGAAAAGCTGCGGCATTACCGTGTCGAAATGAGCGTCAAGGTGCTTGCCGAGACGCTCCCATAGCCCATCGGGGGCGGGCATCCCGGACTCGCCCGCCGAAACCCTCGCGGAGCCTCTGCCTGACACCGCATGATATGATGGCCCTGTAGTGAATTTTCTGGAGGAAATCCGATGTTGGGAACGCTAGGCACGCCGGAGATGATCTTCATCTTCCTGCTGGCGTTGGTGCTTTTCGGTCCCAAGAAATTGCCGGAGCTCGGACGGACGGTGGGGAAAGCCATCACTGAATTCCGCAAAGCTTCGAATGAACTGAAATCCACCTTCGACCGGGAATTGAAGAACCTGGAAGCGGACGCCAATTTGAAGGAGGTCCGTAAAGATCTCCAATTGGATACTTATAATTACGATTACTCTTCGTACGAACATACCTATGACGGTTCGTATGGGGAGACGTATGACGGCGCCGTTTCCCCCCCACCACCGAAAGCGCATCCGCAATTCTGGACGCTGAATCGACCACGGCCCTAGCGATCGAGGCGCCGGAGGGCGCAATAGCGCGCGGCTCCGCATTGGAGCTGGCGCAAGCCTCCGCAGAGCATCCCGCACACCATTGGGATGCCACCGAACACGCTCCGGCCGATTGACAAACGCGGACAGCGAATGAATCCACCCGATGAACCCAAGGGGAGCAGCGCTCCCCAAACTGGTAGTGCATCCACAGGGCTCTCCCTGGCCAACGCTTCGTCCGCCATCGAAAGCGCGCGGCGGCGCTTTGGCGGAGGCGGGGGAACGCCTCCGCGCCCGCCATCCGGAGACGGCGACGACGAGGAAGAAGAGGGCATGCTGCGCATGTCCTTCATGGAGCACCTGGAGGAACTGCGTTCGCGCATCATCAAGGCCCTGGTCGGCTGCGGCGTCGCGTTCGGCGCGAGCCTCTGCTTCAGCGAGCCGCTATGGCGTTTCGTGCAACAGCCGGCCAAAAAGGCGCTGACCAGCCTCGGCTACAATCCGCCCAATCTCACCATGATCGAGCCCATGGAGGGATTCAACATCATCTGGTTCAAACTGCCCTTGGTGTGCGCCATTTTTCTTTCCTGCCCATGGTTGCTCTACCAGGTTTGGGCGTTTGTTTCCCCGGGTCTTTACCGGAAGGAACGGCGTTGGGCGGCGCCCTTCATTCTTGTCTCCGCTGGACTGTTTATTACTGGCGGTATATTCGCTTACTACGTGATTTTTCCCTTTGGCCTGACATTTCTCTTAGGCATAGGAAGATACGACTATGTAGTACCGATGGTGACGATCACCGAATATTTCAATATTTTCGTCAACGTGATCTTGGGAGTAGGATTGGTATTCGAGCTCCCCGTCCTGATTTTCTTTCTCACGCTGCTGCACATTGTGACGCCCGGGTTCCTGATGAACCACAGCCGCTATGCGATTTTGATCATTTTCATTGTCGCGGCGATTGTGACTCCTACGCCGGACGTGGTGAATTTAATGTTATTCGCCGTGCCAATGTGCATGCTATTTTATGTGGGAATATTCGCCAGTTACTTACTAGTACTTCACCGCGAAAACCGGAAATTCCCGTGGGGACTAACGCTTACCATCGTCCTTGGAGTACTGATTCTGCTAGCTGGTGCATTGTATGTGGCCATTACCCGCTATGGTGTCAAATTGGTACCGCACTGGCCTTTTCTAATGCGCTAAGGCCCAAATTTTCTAGAAATAACTAACAGTTCGTTGTAACATCAGTTGACTGCTTTGGAACCTTTGTCACGCGGAATGCCGGCGGAACACGCATCATTCCGTGATGCCTCCTTCAGGTTGGCGGGGGATTACCCGGCGTCGCGATGTTACGACAAACTGCGATGGATCTATACAAAGCGATTCAAGACCTATACGCCGAGAAGGAAAAACTGGAGCGAGTGATCGCTTCGCTTGAGGACCTGCAACGCGCCGCAGGCGGCGGCATCCACGCCGCGCCGGGCAGCGGAAAACGCCGCGGACGAAAGTCCATGGGCGCCGACGAGCGGCAGGAAGTCTCGGACCGCATGAAGAAATATTGGGCGAGCCGCCGAAAACCGGGGGAACAGGAGCCAGAGGTTCGGGCAACCCTGGCTGAGTTCGCAATTCTCCGAGTCCGCGCGCCGCGAACGGAAAATATGCGAAGCCTCCCGCGCCTTAATCCTGCGGGCAGCCCAGTACTCAGCATTAGTCCTTCGACGCAATTTCCTACGGCTTAAAAAACCAGAGCCAATAGTATTGATCGCCCAAGCCGGATTGATATCGCATCTCGAATCCGCATCGTTCCGCCATCTGCCGGGCCTCCCCTTCGCCGAAGGAGGCGCCCGACCCAGGTATCGTCCTCGGTGCCGCTTCGACATCCGCCGAACCCTGGCACCTGAAACTTGAACAGCCCGCCGGGCCGCAACAACGCGTAGACCTCGCGCACATAGTTCTCAACGATGGCGCGGCTGGGAATGTGTTGGAAGACCATCGTCGAAAAGGCGAAATCGAATTGCAGGACGCGGCGCGATGCCTAGCCAACGCCACCATCGCCCGCGTAGCGCGATGCAGATCCTTGCCGTTATTGCGGTATACACGCGCATTGGGAAACTCCGCCACTGCGCGCCGCGCCTGCGCCACCATCTCGCGGCTGATATCGAATGCGTAAACGCTCGCCGAAGAACCTCGCGAAAGCGCGTGTGACGCGCCCAGCGCCGCAGCCGATTTCGAGCACGCCATCTCGCTTCGGATCCTTCCCCTGGCAGATGTTATCGAGATCGTTGAGGATATCTTCCTGGATGGTGATTTCGCCCGCGCGATAGAACTCCTCATCGGTCCAAGACTCCTGGCCTGTGAGAACGTAGTGGCGGGCATTTTCGCGCGCGCGGCGGTCCCAATCGCGCCGCATGCGCCGCAGTTGGTGAGAGAGTAGGCGATCCGCCATCTGGTCCATTGTAAAATGGAGCGCGGATGAACGAGAGCCAGATAATTTCCTTTGCATTATGGCGCGGTTTTGACGGGCGCATTGTCACACAGCCGCTCGGCGCATCCGATCTGCTCCGCCGCGAGATGTCCAAGAGCCACAGCGAAATGCTCCACCGGCTCGCCGATCTCGCCACCCGTCTGACGCGCGTCCGAGCGCGTGCTATAGCGCCCGCAGAAGTTCAAGTCATGGTAAATTGAAGGTACGCGATTACGTTACTGTGGGCGACTAGCTCAGCTGGGAGAGCGCTGCGTTCGCAATGCAGAGGTCGGGGGTTCGATCCCCCCGTCGTCCACCAAAATTCACCCGTGGCGTAACGCGGTGTTTCAGGCCGCCAATACCCGGCGGCACTCACGCGCGATCTCCCAATCTTCTTCTGTGCGAATAATCAGCACACGCACGGAGGATGCAGGCGTCGCGATATCGCGCTCCGGGCCCTGAGCATTTAACGTAGGGTCAATGTGCAGCCCGAGAAATTCAAACGGGCGGCACGACCTCTCACGCACCAACGGGACGTTCTCGCCAATCCCGCCGGTGAACACCAGCGCATCGAGACTGCCGAGTGCCGCAAGCATAGCGCCGATGCCTGCAGAGAGGCGGTGAACAAATACATCCAGCGCCAACCGCGCCCGCTCGTCGCCGCGATCCACGGCCGCGGTCACCTCGCGCATGTCGCCTGAACCAGCCAAGCCCTTCAGGCCCGACTCGCGATTGAGAATTCGATCGATGTCGTCAGCCGTGTAACGATGACGACGCATCAGGTGAATGGGAATGCCAGGATCGATCGACCCAGAGCGCGTTCCCATCATGAGACCTTCGAGCGGCGTGAATCCCATGGTGGTGTCGATGCTTCGGCCGCCGCTCACCGCCGCCAGGGAGCAGCCGTTGCCGAGATGGCAGGTTATCAACTTGAGACCCTCGACCGGGCGGTTGAGCAAGCGCGCGGCGCGACGTGAGACGTAGCGATGGCTGATGCCGTGAAAGCCGAATCGGCGGATGCCTTCATCGATCCAGGCGGCGGGGCCGGGGTAGGTATAGGCCGCGGGCGGCATGGTTGCGTGGAACGCGCTGTCGAAGACGGCCACCTGCGGCACTTGCGCCCCGAAGAACTTCTCGGCGGCGTCAATGCCCGCCATCTCGAGGCGATTGTGTTGCGGCGCGGATTCCGCCAGATCGGCCAACGTGGATTTCACTTCCGGCAGGATACGAACAGGCCTAGCGAATGCTTTGCCGCCGTTCACTATGCGATGGCCAACCGCGTCGATGGCGGCTTCGGTTCCAAGCGATTCCAGTAAGCGCACCGGCGCATCCTCCGAATCGATTGCCGACTCGCTCTTCCACACGGGTTTCGCCGGATCCGATTCCACCGTGGACCCGTCGATTTCGTACACACTCGCCTTCAGACTGCTGGACCCGCCGTTGAATACCAGAATGCGCATCGGTCAGGCCGGCCACTTCCAATCGCGAACCTCCGGCATATCTTCGCCATGGCTCACGATGTAGAGTTTGTGATCGATCAGCAGATTGCGCAATTTCTGTTTGTGGCGTCCGGCCCTCGCGGCAAGGCCGGGGACGCGGTCGATGACATCCATCGCCAGATGGAAGCGATCCAGATCGTTGAGGACCGTCATGTCGAATGGGGTGGTGGTCGTGCCTTCCTCCTTATAACCGCGAACGTGCAGATTATCGTGATTGGTGCGGCGGTAAGTGAGGCGATGGATCAGCCACGGATATCCGTGAAACGCGAAGATGATGGGCTTATCGGCGGTGAAGATCGAATCGAAATCGGCGTCGGAAATTCCGTGGGGATGCTCGCTTCGCGGCTGTAGCGTCATCAGATCCACGACGTTAACCACGCGGATCTTGAGCTCGGGAAGATTGTGGCGCAGCCAATCCACGGCCGCGAGAGTCTCCATGGTGGGCACATCGCCGCAACACGCCATTACGACATCGGGCTCGCCATCGTCGTCGTTGCTGGCCCACTCCCAGATGCCGAGGCCCTGCGTACAGTGCTTGATCGCTTCGTCCATGGTGAGCCATTGCGCCTCGGGCGGCTTGCCGGCCACGATCACGTTGACGTAGTGGCGGCTGCGCAGGCAATGGTCGGCGACGGAGAGCAGACAGTTCGCGTCGGGCGGAAGATAGACGCGGCACACGGTAGCCTTCTTGTTGACGACGACATCGAGAAAGCCGGGATCCTGATGGGTGAAGCCGTTGTGATCCTGCTGCCAGACGTGTGAGGTGAGCAGATAATTCAGCGAAGCGATGGGCCTGCGCCAGTGGATCTTTCTGCGAGCTCTCGAGCCACTTGGCATGCTGGTTAAACATGGAATCCACGATGTGGATGAATGCCTCATAGCAGGAGAAAAATCCGTGACGGCCGGTGAGCAGATAGCCCTCGAGCCATCCCTGGCAAAGATGTTCGCTTAAGGCTGAATCCATCACGCGGCCGTCGCGCGCCAGGTGGTCGTCGGTAGGAAGAATCTCGGCTTCGAACATGCGGCCAGTGACTTCGAAGATATCGGTAAGCCGGTTGGACGCGGTTTCGTCGGGGCCCACTACTCGGAAGTTGCGCGACTCGGCGTTGAGGCGGAATACGTCGCGCAGATAGGCGCCCAGAATGCGCGTGCCTTCCGCGCGAACCGCGCCGGGCTTGGACACATCGACAGCGTACTTGCGGAAATCGGGCAGGCAGAGATCACGCAGAAGCAGGCCGCCGTTGGCGTGCGGATTCGCGCTCATGCGGCGCGTGCCTTTGGGAGGCAATTCGGCCAACTCGGGAATCAGCCGGCCGGCGTCATCGAACAGTTCTTCAGGCTTGTAGCTTCTCATCCACTGTTCTAGAATCGCGAGATGCTCGGGCTTGCTGCGGACTTCGCCGAACGGCACCTGGTGGGCGCGCCACGAATTTTCGACTGGGACGCCGTCGACTTCCTTGGGGCAAGTCCAGCCCTTCGGACTGCGCAGCACGATCATCGGCCAAAGCGGGCGTTCGGCGGCCTTCGGGCCGGCGGCGCGCGCAGACTGCTGAATACGGCGGATCTCTTCGAGCACGCGGTCCATGGTGGCGGCCATGAGTTGGTGCATCGCCTCGGGCTCGTGGCCTTCCACATAATGCGGCGTGTAGCCGCAGCCGGTGAGCAGATGCGTGAGCTCCTCTTGCGGGATGCGGGCCAAGATCGTAGGGTTCGCGATCTTGTATCCGTTCAGGTGCAGGATGGGCAGGACAGCGCCGTCGCGCGCCGCGTTTAGGAACTTGTTTGAGTGCCAACTGGCAGCCAGCGCGCCGGTCTCGGCTTCGCCATCGCCGATCACGCAGCAGGCGATGAGATCGGGATTATCGAAGACCGCGCCATGGGCGTGCAAAAGCGAGTAGCCGAGCTCGCCGCCTTCGTGGATGGAGCCGGGCGTTTCCGGCGCAACGTGGCTGGGAATGCCGCCGGGAAAGGAGAACTGCGTGAAGAGGCGCTTCATGCCCTCGACATCTTGCCCGATGTTGGGGTAGAACTCGCTGTACGTTCCTTCGAGATAAGTGTTCGCCACCACGCCCGGACCGCCGTGTCCAGGCCCCGCGATGTAGATCATGTCGAGGTCGTACTTCTTGATGACGCGGTTGCAATGCGCGTAGATGAAGTTAAGGCCGGGCGTGGTTCCCCAATGGCCAAGCAGCCGCGGCTTGATGTGCTCGGGCTTGAGCGGCTCGCTGAGTAGCGGGTTATCGAACAGATAGATCTGGCCTATCGAAAGATAGTTTGCCGCGCGCCAATATGCATCGAGCTTCTGTAGTTCTTCCGGGGAAAGAATTGGTTGGTTAGGCGCCATGCTGCATGCTCCTCGAGACTGACTCCTCGATGATAGAGCATCGCAATAGGCGGCCGTCGTAACCGAAACTTAACTGACCCTTTCTCGCACACTTTCTGCTGCGGTGCGCGAACTATTGGTTCACGGCGGACGCCAGATATCCGCCATCCACGGCAATGCACTGGCCCGTAAGAAAACTAGATCCGGCAGAGGCCAGAAGCAGGGCCGCGCCGATTAGTTCCTCGCTCCGGCCGAAGCGCCGCATCAGCGTGCGCGACAACATCTCCTCGCCGCGTGAAGTTCCAGACTTATTGCGGTCCAGTGGTAGTTTGTGCCAAACGGGAGCCGTTTGCGGGCCGTTATGCATGTGACGCCGGCCGGTGAAGTGGGGCGCGAGGTGAACATAGATGCAACGGCAATGTGGGGGAACAGGCTGTATTTGCGGCCGGCGTCATAGTGCTATTTCACCTGAATTGCCGTCCCATTTCGAGTGCTTCTCGTACTATTAGGAGTACTGTCGCGTTTAATCTTTGCGAGAAGTTACCGTACTGCTTTAATTCAGGAGTAACAAACGGCAAGGGCACCATACCGAAATGTTAGAGTAAATGCAAGAAGAGCTAATTTCCTATGCCTGGGGGACCTGCATCCAAACCGGGACCCATCGCGGCGGCTATTACGCCGCGTAACCGTCACGAAGAGATCGATTTCGGCGCCGCCTTCGAGTTAATAGATTTTCTCTGTCGCTCGGGTGTGGCCGGGATTGCGCTTTTCACGGCAATTGGCGAGTATGCTTCGCTAACTGCCGGCGATCGGTCGCGCTTGCTCTGTCTCGCGGTCAAACGCAGCCGCGTGCCAATCTATGCGGGAATCGGCGCGGCAACGCTGGATAGCGCGCTGGGGCTGGCTCGCAGACGCGCGCGATGCCGGGGCCGGTGGGCTGTTCCTGCCGCCGCCGCATGGCTTTGCATATGGGCAGGACGATATCCGCGAGTTTTACCTTCAGTTCGCCGCGCACGTCGAGCCCGGGCCGCCCGTTTACCTGATCGTTTCACCCGGATTATCGAGCACGTTGGATCCTCGGACCGCTTACGAATTGGTTGCAACCGGCGGCTTCGCAGGGCTTCCCGATTCCGTTAGCGAAATCGCTTGCGCGGTCGCCGGAGTTGGTCGTCGCGCAACACTTCGCTACGCAACGCCGCGAGGTCCATAGAAAAGAAGCCGCCCGCATCGATGCGATGCTTGGCGAGTTTACGGATTGGGCGTATCAGTTCCCGCCTACGGTGGCGATCAAGACCGCCCTATCGTTGCGGGGAATCAAGACCGGTCCGCTACCTGTTCCACTCACGCCCGAAAAGCAGCGCAAATCTGGAAGAGTTCCGTGCGTGGTTCACGGCTTGGTTGCCGACCACGAAGAAGCTTCACGCGCATGCCTAGGGCCGTAGCTTTGAGGTGTCTCTTGCGAACACCGCTCCCTCGCGGTGGCAGCTCCGTAATGGGCCATGCGAGCCGCCTGGCGGAATTTCTAGCATTGGCCGCGTTGGCCGTTTTCCCACCTGCGATTCGCGCGCAAAACGGTCCTCAGCTGATGACGTTCATATCGCAAATCGATGGAACCCAGCAGCCTTATGCGCTTTATCTCCCGCCCGGCTTCGACAAGACCAAGGCGTATCCGCTGGTTGTCAGCCTGCACTCGGAGGAATCCACGCATCGGCTAAACTTCCGGCAACTGCTCGGCGCGGCGTTGCCGTACAATCGGGTGGACCCGCTGGATCCGCGCTTCTATCCGGTGTCTCGCGACGTGGACTTTATTGTCGCCTTCCCGTTTGCGCGCGGGAGCATCGGCTATCAGGGCATCGCGGAAAGCGACGTGTACCAGATGCTGGCGGACGTGGAGAACCGCTTCCTGGTCGACCGCGACCGCGTTTATCTCACAGGCATCTCCATGGGCGGAGGTGGCGCTCTGTGGTACGCCCTGACGCGGCCCGGATGTGTGGGCCGCAGTAGCGCCGCTCGCGCCCATTGCTCCGCCCGGAATATCGGCGCTAGCGCTCAATGCTTTCGATCTGCCGGTGCGGTTGTTTCAGGGCCAGGAGGATCCGATCATCGCCGCGCAATCCACCCGCGACTTGCATCGCAAGCTTCGAGGACGCAGGAGTGGCGGCGCGGTATTTCGAATTTCCGGGCGTTCGGCACGACATCTGGAACGCGGCTTATAGGAACGGCGCAATCTTCGACTGGTTCGCGCAGGAGAAGCGGAATCGATATCCGGAACGAGTAAGGTTCGTGGCGGACTCTTACCGCTACTGCTCGGCGTACTGGGTGCGCATCGATGGTCTTAATCCGGGCTTGCCGGCGTCGATCGATGCAAGGAAAAACGGCACATCGCAAATCGCAGTGGTTACCAAGAATGTGGATTGGTTTACGTTAACGCCGGAGCGTGCGCCGGCTTCGGTGATGATCGATGGCGCGGCACTGCATATCAAACCGCCTGCGGCATTGCAAACCAAACCTCGGCGCTGCGTTGCAAACCAAGCCCGGCGCTGCGTCGCCTACCAAACCGGGCGCGGCGTTGCCTACTAAACCGGGCGCACTGCTTTCGTTCACGTTCGGCAATGGGCAGTGGCGCACCGGACTTTACGTACCTTCGGGAAAGCGTGCCGGCGTGGAGGGTCCCATCGCCGCGGCATTCGGTGGCGGCCAGATTTACGTATATGGCGCCGGCGGCGCGGCGCTGGCCGAGCATGCGGCGAAGTGGCCGACACTTTCGTTTCCGCGCGCTGGCGGATTCCGAAGTGAAGCAGGCCGATCTGGCCGATTCGGACGCGATTTTCTTCGGCACGGCGCAGACCAACTCGCTGATCGCGCGCTTCGCTGGGCAGTTTCCGCTGGCGCTAAATCCGGGCGCGGCGGATTATGGGCTTCTGTTCATCGCGCCGGCCGGACGGCATTACGCCGTAGTCAGCTCGGGTCTGCCATGGTGGACAGGCGCGGCGGAGGCCAACCGCGGCGGGGACCGATTTGCGCCGGAGCCCTACCGGCTCCTCTCGACTTTCGGCGATTACATCCTGTTCAAAGGCTCGCTGGCAAACGTAGTGGCCGAGGGGCGTTTCGATGCGAATTGGAAGGTCCCCGCGGAAGCGGCGGCGAAAATGCGCGCCACGGGGACATTGACGATCCGGTGATGCGGAGCGCTACTATCTCCTGACGATGCGTATGGCAGCTTCCTTGTCGTTGATGGGGAAGAATGCTACCTCGAGATTTGCATCTAGCCCGCTCACCGCCGAAACGACGGCGTTCATGGAATCCTCGGTTAGCATATCGCCGAGTTGCACGGGAAGGTGGAAGCCGGATGGAAGCTGCTCGCCGTCGATACGGATCAGCTTGCGGCCGGCGACGAATCTCATAATGGCCTGTTGCATCTCGGCGATTTTGGCTTGGAGCGCTCTCACTTCCGGATGGTTGTCCGTATAGACAAGCTGCTTGTTCGCGAGTTGCCGCTGCAGAGCATCAAGCAGGGCATTCATTGCGCCCGCCTTCTGCTGGTCGTGGGCCGCATCGCGGCCGGCCGAGGCTACCGCAAAATTCGATTCCTCAACTTGGCGCGCAAGAGGCTGCAATGCGGAGATCTGGTCTTCCTGGACCGTCATGGCGCCCTGCGCGGCGGCGAGTCTGCGCTCTTGCTCGGCGATCTGTCCCCTCAATTGCGCCTCCACTTCCGGCTGATTTGCGGCGCCGGCCAGTTCCTTGCGCGCTTCTTCCAACTCGTCTTTCAAGAAGCTCTCGGTGAGCGTAGCCTGGCGGCGCCTCATGTCCTGGGCGGCCTCTTCACCCAGGATCAAGTCGTGCTGCACAGCCGCGAGTTTCCGCTCTTGCTCCGCGATTTCTGCCTTCAATTGCGCCTCGACTTCTGTCTGATTGGCGGCCCCGGCCAACTTTTTGCGCGCCTGTTCCAAGAAGTCGTTCAGGGTCTCAATCTGCTCGCGAACCGCCTCTTCGGCGCCCACGTCCTGGCGCGGCGGACCGTCCGTAATTATTGACTGCCCTTGCGTACGCGTGACTGATCTCTGTTCCATGCGCGCGCGCTCAGCCGCGAGTTTCTCAGGCCCGAAGTCGATCGCTACCTGCCGCACTTCGCCGGCCGTAGCGTTGACAAAGCGGCCTTCCAGTACACCGCGTAGCGCAGCTTTACGGAACTCCAGCGGACCGGTCACCACGCGCGCATCCACGGCGCGGCCATTCCCATCGAGCGTCGCCTCTACCAGCACGTCGCCAGTAATACCCTGGCGGACGGCTGCCTCCGGATAGTCCACCGCAAACGAATCACCCTGCACATTCATGGTCCTCGCCGCTTGTTGCTGCGCGCGCGCACGGTGCATCGTCAGCGGTACGCACAACACCACCGCAAGGACGGCCAGGACCACCGGCAGCCGCGACGGTGCGCACTCGCGGACCACGCCAGTGAGCCGCTGAATTCGATACATCAAGGAGCCGCCGGTCGCCGCCACGGCCGGTTCCGGCATTACTCGCATGCGCTCGAGTTTGGTAAGCGCCCTCGCGTAGCCGATGGCATCGCCACAATGCCGCACAGCGAGATCGTCGCAGCACAACTCGCGCTCATGGCGCATCCGCGACGAAACCCACCACACCGCGGGATGGTAGAAGAGCAGCGTTTCGACGACAGTCTGGAGCATATTGACCAGGTAATCGTGGCGGCGGATGTGCGCCAATTCGTGCGCCAGGATGGCCTGAAGCTGTGCCGCATCGAGGCCGGCGAGAGCGGCCGCCGGTATCAGGATTGCCGGACGCAGCCAACCGACTACGCTGGGCGCATCAGCGAGCTTAGACACCAGCACGCGCACCGGACGCGCCACGCTCATGTGCCGGGCCAGGGTGGACGCAGCTTCCCACACCGCGCCCCCTGCAGCTTCAGACGTGCGGCGCAGCAGCGTTACGTGCCGCCACGCGAGCCCCAGGCGGATCGAAAAGAGTGCAACACCGAACGCCCAAAGCGGCAGGATCCATTGCCGGACGAGAGCGAGCCATTCGCCCGGCGATGCCGAAATCGCGTGCGCGGCCGGCGGAATGATGAAGGCGATCGATCCGGAAAGCGAGACAGGGCGCTCGTAGAGTGTCCAAATGGTTACCGCGGGCAGCGCCGCCATCAGGGCGAGCGCCGTGCAACTTGCCGCGTAGCGCGTGTTTGGCGCGCGGTTACGCAACAGAAGGAGCGCGATCCAGAGCAGGAAAGCGACAACGATTCCCTGCCAGACGAAATGCAATAACGCGGCGCTCACCGCTTGAGAGATAGCGATCATTTGGGACCTCCTTCGAACTTATCGAGCAGTTCTTCCATCGCCGAGAGTTCCTCGGGCGACGACTTCTTTCCCGCTAACGCCTGCAGCACCAAAGCCTTCACCGAGCCGCCGAACGCGCGCTGCAGCAGGTCGCGGACGAGCTGGCGCTGAGTGTGCTCCTGCGTGTTACGCGGCCGATAGATCTGTGGCCGCGCGCTTTCGTTGCGCTCGACGAGACCTTTTTCCGTCATGATCTGCAGCATCTTTAGCACGGTGGTGTAGCCGGTAGGCTTGACTTCGTTCATTGATTGCTGAATCTCGCGGACGGTGGCGGGACCGCTGGTCCATAGAGCGCGCAGGATTGCGAGTTCGGCTTCGGTCGGCTTGGGCTGTTTGGCGGCCATGCCCGATTATTGACGAAAGCTTTCGTCATTGTCAACGAAATTCTTCGTCAATCGGCCGTCGGGCTTTTGGCCACTCTATGTTAAAAGCCGATGCGGCGCGGGGGCTCCGGCTGCTGTCTGAGATCCTGAATCTCTTCGACCACTGCGCTTATGATCGAGGCGTCTTCCCGCTGCTGCAACCCGACATTTTCGATTCGCCGTTCCAGTTCGCGGTTTTCGGCCATGACTTGGCGCAGGCGAACAAACGTCCGCATAATGGCGATATTCATCTGCACCGCGCGAGGGCTGGTCAGCACCGAGAGCATCGCCACGCCTAACTCAGTGAAAGCAAGGGGCAAATAGCGCCTGCCGCCGCGGGCTGCCGCACCTGTCACTTTGAGGCGCCAAATTGGCACCTCCAAGATTCGGCCTCCTCCCGGGTAAGCCGGAACATGAAATCCGTAGGGAAACGCTCTGCGTTGCGTTTGACGGCGCGGTTCAGGGCTTTGGTCGCTACCTCATAGAGATCGGCGAGATCGGAATCAAGCATCACCTGGCGATCTCGAATCGCATGGATACTCCGCGCGATTCGCTCTTCTGGTGCGGGCAGGATGGCGTCGACCGCCTCCGGCGATCGAGAGACTAGCAACATTCGTGGAACCTCAATAGGGCGGTGTTACGCACCGTGAAAAGTTCTCAGGAATTTTTCCGCCCGCCTACGCCAGTGCCTGCTCGAAATCGGCCAACAGATCGCGCCAATCTTCAATGCCCACCGAAACACGCACCAGCCCATCGGTTACGCCGGATTCCGCGAGCTCCTTGGCGCTCATGCCGGAGTGCGTCGTGCTCTTCGGATGGCAGACCAGCGTCTCCACGCCGCCTAGCGACACGGCGTTCTTCGCGATACGGATGCGCCGCAGGAAATCGAACGCGGCCGGTTTTCCGCCTGCGAAATCGAGCGAGAAGATCCCGCCCGGGTAGGCGCACTGCTTGGCGAAGATGCGCTTCTGCTCGGCATCCTCGAACAGCGTGGGGTAGATGACACGGCCCATCTTCTTGTGTCCATGCAGCGCCTCAGCCAGACGCTGCGCGTTCTTGCTTTGTCGGTTCATACGCAGCGACACCGTAGGCAGGCGGCTATCGAGCATCCAGCATTCGTCGGGCTGCAGGATGTTGCCGAACATGTTGCGGCGGCTGCGAATCTTCTGAATCATGCTTGAACTCTTGGTAATCGCGACGCCGGCCACCATGTCGCTGAAACCCGAGAGATACTTTGTCGCTGAATAGAGGACGATATCCGCGCCCAGCAGCAGCGGATGCTGAAACGTGGGTCCAAGAAAGGTGTTGTCCACCATTACCACGGGGTTTGCCGGATGCTTTGCGGCGGCGTCGGCCGCGCGCTCGATATCGGTCATGATCAGCGTCGGATTGGCCGGCGTCTCGAGTAGCACGATGCAACAATTCGGTGCCGAGCGAATCACTTCATCCAGAGCATCGGCGTCGCCCGAAGGCGCTTCCACGCCGCGTACGCCGAAAGGTTCCATGAAGGTGTGGATCAACCCCGTAGTGCCGCCATAGAGCGGCGTCGTATAGACGATGGTGCTGTCGGGGCGAGCAAACGTGAAGAACGCCGTCATGATCGCAGCCATGCCGGAATTAAAAACGGCCGCATCTGTGGCGCCGGCTTCAAGCGGTACGATCTGATCTTCAAGAATCTCCGCGTTTGGGTGCGAAAAGCGCGAATAGATCAGATCGGCGCGCTCGCCGGGCGCCGCCGGAATCTTTCCGAAAAGGACAGCGAACGCGTGCTCAGCGGATTCCGGATCTTCGAAAACGTAAGTAGAACTGCGAAAGACAGCAGGGCGCGCGGAGCCCAGCGACAGATGCGGGTCGAAGCCACGGCTTAGTACGGCTGTACGTGGGCGCACATCGCCGTGATCGTTCTCAGGCATAGAGCCTCCTGGCGCCAGTGTAGCAGTGCAAGAGTCCCGATCAGTGCGAGGTAATCTCCGTAGCGGCGCCCGTCAAGCCCGCCGACGATGCGGTCACGTAGATGCGTCCGGACTGGCCTGCGCGGGAGCGCACGATCAACAGCGCCATCCCGCTGAACGCCTTGCGATGATCGGCCTGGAAAGGCTCGACGGTGGCCGCGTTGCCGTTATCCACACCGGCTATCGTCACCCGCGCCCGTTTACGGCGAATTGCACCAGGTTGTCCGCCGAAGGGCACAGGTTGCCTTTCGCGTCCTCGATGCGCACGGTGACAAAATGAAAGGTCCTTGCCACCGGCCTGGATTGTGGCGCGGTCCGCCATCAACTTCACACGCGCGGGAGCGCCGGCGGTGTGTACTTCTTCCACGGCGACCTGCTTCCCGCCGCGATAGGCTACGGCTTTCAGATCTCCTGGCTGATAAGGAACCTGCCATTCCAGGCGATACTTACTCACGAACTTGCCATCCTGACTGACATTCTTGCCCACCGGCAGTTCCACCGGCTCCGCGAAACGCTTCTTGCGTCCCAGCGACTTACCATTGAGGAACAACTCGACTTCATCGGCATTGGTGTAAGCCATCACGGGAATCGGCTGCCCTTCCCTGCCCTCCCAATTCCAATGCGGCAACACGTGCACCATCGGCTGCGTGGTCCATCGGCTCTGATAGAGGTAGTAGCGGTCCTTGGGGAATCCCGCCAAATCGACCATGCCGAAATAGGAGCTGCGCGCCGGCCAATCCGCCGGGGTCGCGGCCGGCGAAATATGGCGTCGGCTCGCCGATGTAATCGAAGCCGGTCCACACGAACTCGCCCAGCACTTGCGGAAGCCGGTCCTGGTAAGTGAACTCCACATCGGGGCAGTACGCCCACGGCG
Organism: Bryobacterales bacterium; assembly: GCA_963763545.1. Lineage (GTDB taxonomy): Bacteria > Acidobacteriota > Terriglobia > Bryobacterales > Bryobacteraceae > PALSA-243. The sequence goes on along the minus strand of CAVXPE010000019.1, from coordinate 28,062 downwards.
GAGCGACCATTCGTAACTGGTGATCTGGAGCGACGGGTCTTTTGTCATATTCCACGATCGGCAGATGATAGACGCCGCGCGAACTGACGCAGGAGGCCGTTTCCGAACCGTAGATGATCCAATTCGGATGCTCCTTCAGGATCTGCTCGTAGCGCATGGGCTGGTAGTTGAAGCCCGGCAGATCGACTTCGTCGGCCAGTTTGTTCTTGATGGCGCCAGCCCAATTGTTGAACGCGGAGGTGGTCGGCCGCGTGGGGTCTTCCTCGTGAAAGAAACCGGTGAGCCGCTTCGCCATCGCGGCGCCCTCGGGTCGGCCCTGCTCGGGGATCTCGTTGCCGATGCTCCACATGATGATGCTGGGGTGGTTGCGGTCGCGCCGCATCATATCGCGCACGTCGCGCTCCGACCATTCATCGAAGTACTTGCTGTAACCGTTACCGTTGGGCACTTTCGAAATCTTCCACATGTCAAACGATTCGTCCATCACCAACAGCCCCATGCGGTCGCATAGATCGAGTAACTCAGGCGGGGGCGGATTGTGGCTGGTACGAATTGCGTTCACGCCCGCGCCCTTCATGATTTCGAGCTGCCGCTCGATGGCGCGCAGATTGACGGCCGCACCCAGCGCGCCCAAGTCCCCGTGATTGCAGACGCCCTGAATCTTCACGTGGCGGCCGTTCAGCAGGAAGCCTTTCTCCTTGTCGAAGGCGATGGTGCGGATTCCGAACGGCGTCTGGTAGCGATCAACCGACGTCTTGCCATCCATCACCTGGCTTACCAGCGTGTATAGGTAAGGGTGTTCGATATCCCAACGCTGCGGATGCTGCACAGTGAGCGTGCTGGAGATGGTAAGTGAAGATGCCGGCGGGAATGGTTGCATCGTTGGTCGTGCGCGCCACCACTTTGTTCGACGCGTCCATCACCCAAGTTGCAAGCGTGATCTTGCGCTCCACGTTCAGGCGGTTGCGAACCTCGGTCTTCACCGCAACCGAGCCTTCGGCATCCGAGACCTGCGGAGTGGTGACATACGTTCCCCATCGCGCCACGTGCACAGGCCCGGTGATATCGATCCACACATTGCGATAAATGCCCGCGCCGGGATACCAGCGCGACGAGCGATCCTCCGGCATTAATCGCACCGCAATCACATTGCTCGCGCCGCCGAAGTTCAGGTACGGCGTAAGATCGAACGAAAAGCCGATGTAGCCGTAGGGCCTTCCGCCTAACTCATGCCCGTTGAGCCACACGGTGGAGTTGGACATGGCGCCGTCGAACTCTATCGAGAAATACTTGCCCTTGCCGCTTTCAGGAACGGTGAAGGACTTGCGATACCAGCCGGTTCCGAAGTAAGGCAACGCGCCGGTGTGCGGATTCAGCGTTGGGATCGAAAGGCCCTTCGATGGCCCAATCGTGCGGCAGAGTCAGTTGCCGCCATTTGGAATCGTCGAAGGCGGGCGCCTCCGCGCCGGGAGCCTCACCCTTGAAGAAACGCCAATCGGCGTCGAAATCTATACGGCGGGGACCTGAAATGGAAATGGCGGAAGCGGCGGCAAGGCTTTGCATAGACAACAAGCGCCAGGAAAATGGGGTATGGAGACGGCATGGGAGTGAAACTGAATTATACTTCCGCACCGTTGGCAGCGTTTCGATTGACTTACGCCGGCACTTCCGGATTAGCTGCAAAGTGCTTTTGCAGCACAAGGGCCACGGTGCCGCGTAATCGGGCCATACCGTCTTCGTGGACCGGCATTACTCGCGGCGGGGTGCCACCTTTTAGCGTCTGCGCATTGACTTCCGACTGAATCACCGGCCCGAAGCGATGCCATGATCGGGTTAATTCGCCGATGACGAGGATCTGTTCCGGATCGAGGCCGGCCACGATCATGCGCATGCCGCGTCCCAGATAGTGCGCCATGCGGTCGAGCGCTTCCGCCGCCTTGCCATTGCCCTGTTCGGCGAGGCTCAACAGGTCTTGAAAGTTCAATCCAGCCGGCGCCACGTTCGATTCGAGGTAATAACGCAGCGCCGCACGATTGGACGCGAATACCTCCCAGCATCCACGGCTACCGCAACTGCAGAACGGGCCATTGAGATCGAGCGGCACGTGGCCAAACTCACCCGCCATACGGTTGGCTCCGCGCGCCAGCCGGCCATCCACCAGAATGCCGGCGCCGATTCCCTCGGACACCGTTACCACGGCCAGGCTCGTCGATTGCACATGGTCGAACCAAACCGCCGCCAGCACGCACGCGTTGGCGGCATTCTCCAGCTCCACGTCGACCCCCGTGGCCTTCTCAACGGTCTTCCGTATCTCCGTCTCCGGCCACTTCAGATTCGGCGCGAACACCAGGCGCTCGGAAGCGCGGTCCACGCGGCCCGGCAGGCTGATGCCGATGCCTTCCACTTTCTTCCCGCCACAGGAGCGCTGCATGCGTTGGATGCGCTCGATGATGCCATCGAGGCCCGCTTTCGCATCCGACGGCGTCGCCATGGTTTCCTGCGAAGTAAACCGGCCGTTGACGTCGGCCAGCGCCACCGTGATTTGAATAGGGCGGACATCGACGCCGATAATCACGCGGTCGTCGTTGAGCCGCAGAAAGGTGGGACGCCGTCCGCGCGGCAACCTGCCGGTAGGCCCTTCGAGCACCCAGTTGTCTTCGATCAACTCCTCGACGATGAGCGACACCGTGCTGCGCTGAAGGCCCGAAGCGCGCGCCAGATCGGCGCGCGAGATGGGTTGGCGCGTGCGAATCAGGTTCAGGATCACGCGTTTGTTGATATCGCGCACCACTTCGCTTGTCGCAACCTGCATGCGCCTAGTGTCCGCCGCCATGTGTTCCGTTATCAAACTATACCGCGCGTCTGGCGGTCATGCCACGCGCTGATTCACGCCGGAAGCCAGGTACCCGCCATCCACGGCGATGCATTGCCCGGTGAGGAAACTTGCCGCATCGGATGCCAGCAGGACGGCGGCGCCTACCAACTCTTCGGGTTTGCCGAAGCGTCCCATCGGCGTGCGCATCAGCATCTCGCCCCCGCGCGCGGTGCCAGTGACCATCTGGCGATTCAGCTCGGTGGGGAATACGCCGGGCGCGATCGCGTTGACCGAAATGCCGTCCAGCGCCCATTCGCATGCCAGGCTGCGCGTGAGAGCCACCAGCGCCGTCTTCGCCGCGCAGTAGGCGGCAACATCCTGAAAGGCCACATACGAACTCAGCGAGGCGATATTAACGATGCGCCCGCGGCCTGATGCTTTCAGCGGATCGTAGAACGCCTGGCAGGCGCGCAGGGCGCCAGTGAGATTGGTATCGATCAGCTTCGTCCACTCCTGTTCGCTTATCGTTGCGGCGGGCTGTTTGTGCGTAAACCCGGCGGCATTGACCAGGATATCGGCGCGGCCGAATCGCGCGAGGGTTGCCTCACGCAACCGATTCAGCGAATCGCGGCTGCGTACGTCGGACGCGTGGATCAGCGAACCCACGCCGATCGCTTCAATCTCGGCACAAACCTTCGCCACGTGATCGCGGCGGCGCCCCGTGGGGACCACATGCGCGCCATGACGCGCCAGACCGATGGCAATAGCGTGACCGATTCCGGAAGTAGCGCCGACGACAACTGCAACGCGGCCACTGAGATCAAAGGGGTGAGGCATGCGGGAAGGAATTTGACGTTGCGCGAGAAGCGCCGCCTAATTAGTTTTAGCATACAACAATACCTCGCCTTTTCTGAATTCCGAAGGATTGCCGTCGTTCAGGGGATCGATATCAGCAGGCCGAAGCTGATACCGGCCGACTGATCGTGGCTGCGCGCGAAGGCGTAGTCGTAGGCGGGCTCAATGTACCAACCGAACCGGCGCTTTCGGGAAGGCCAAAACATGAAGTCGAGCGCGATTTCACCGGCGGCTGAATTTGTCGTGACACCATTTTTCCTGATATGAATCCACTCCGGGCCAACGCCGAACATGAACTCTACTTTTTTGGAGAGGGTCCAAGGTTTCTTGAACAGCAGGTCGATATCCCACTCCGTCGAGTGACGGTTGAAAGTTGGGGTAACGCCGAACTCCAGTTCCAGCCACTTCTCGATAGGTGTAGCTTCAACGGCGACGGTAGGGCTCAGAGCCGATCCGTCGCCGCTAAAACTGCGGGCGGCCTGTGCTCCGAGTTCAAGAATCGCCACCGCTTCCTTCCCCGCGTCTTGGGCGAAGCCCGTTGCGGAGAAGAAGATTGCGGCTATGAGTAGGGTTCCAGCTTTCACGCCGAGATCGTATCAGAAATGGAAGCTTAGCGACGCCGTAATTGCCCTCGGCGTGACATAGTGCGTACCGCTGAAAGTGGAAAGAAAATTATAGAGCGCTACCTTATTCGCTATGTTAATTACCGATATTCGCGCGCTCCACTTATATCGTTCGGTGTGGAAGAGGTTGTCGTGTCCAACCGAGACATCGAACAAGTTGCGCGAAGCGATGCGCGGTGGATTGTGATCGTCGTTTTCCGTCCCCGCGGCGGGAATCTGGACCAACGTAGACCCATACTGCGATGCCGGGCAAAGCCCCGATGCGCTGATCGGCATGGTGGGCGTCGCATGTACGCCGCCGCAGAACAGGCCAGCCTCATACTGCTGATCGGGCGTCAGCCCAGAAACGTCTACGATGCTGTCCGTTCCGTTGGGGCCATTGGCGCAGTTGCCTCCGGCGCAGGGGACCGGGCCGGCAACGAGGCCCGAGTCGTAGCGCCAATTGAAACCAACCCACGGGCCGCTCTTACCCACTTGGTATTGCAGGTGCGTAGTTTGATTGAAGGTTTCATCGTGATCAATTCGGAATACGGAGCTGCCGCCGGGCGTTGCGCCGATCCCCGCCACCTGCGGCGTAAAGAAGCGCGCGGCCACGCTCGACATCACCACAAACGCGGAGAATCCGTGCACATTCGGTACGCTGGCGCGAATTGCATAGCCCGGAATCTTCGAGTTGTTCCACTCCACTGGAAATGTAATGGGGGTGTTACCGAGGATGCTGAAGTCATAGGCGCGGTGCGTGTATTTCCAGATATACTCCGCGTCCACCACCAGGTAGCGGCCGAAGGCTTGCTGCAATCCGGCATGGAATTCGTTACGCCAGCCAGGTCCGAGCGGCGCCGTGTTGCACGGTCCAATGGCGGACATGATGGCGTAGACAACGGGATCGTTGCAGCCCTCACTCGAAAGCACCAGGTTCTCATTAAACGGCGTTTCGAGGGTGCGCGCGTAAGAAGCGCGAATCACCGTGTTCGTGCCTTTGATGTTATATGCCACCCCGAGGCGCGGCTCGAGTTGCTTCTTCGCTGCGAGCCCGTTGTATATATCGGCACGCAGACCGATGTTGAAGTTCCAGTTCTTTACCGTGATGCTGTCCTGGATGTATAGGGCCAACTCCTTCACGTCCGCGTGGCCGTAGAATCCATAGAGACCGGCGGTCGAGTTGGGGCACCCATCGGAAGCTGGCAGGGGTGCGGTGCGCGTGAGATCGTAGCAGCCCAGCAGCGGCACAAAGCCCGGGTTGGCCGAAAGCTGCCCGGTGCAGCCTGCCGGGTTGGTGATCGATGGGCCGGTGAATGGGCTGCCGTCCGCATTCAGGCAAACCGGATTGAAGGTGGGATCGACGATGCCCAGATTGTCCCTCTCCGTCAGGAACGTGTGCTCGTACATCGCCCCCATTTTGATGTTGTGGATACCCTTCGAATAAGAAAGCGTAGGCTGACCGCCGATGCTGGTCAGCTTGCGGTTCTGGCCCACTGTCTGCAATTGTAAGCCGGGAATCAAATCGGAAAACGGGTCGCCGCTCGGGTAGTAATTGAACTGGTCCTGGCGCACCCAGCCGCCCAGCGCGAACACCATATTGCTTCCGATGCTGCGCGTCCAGGTGGGCGCGAAATTGAACGTGCGAATCTTCGAGCGCTGGTCGGTAGGGCCCACAATCTGCCCGTTGGGGCCGATTCCCCCGGTATCGACGACCCCGCCCGACCACGCTGCGGCATTCTGCATATCGTAGGAATTCGGCGTTTGAAACCAGGAGCGGGTGAAGCTGAAGTTGAGGTTGATCGTGTCCCCAGACGTCGGCTTAAAGTCCAGGCGATCGAACACATTGGCCTGATTACCGTGATCGTGAAGAACTCCATACTCCGGCCCGTCCAAGAACCTCCCGGTGTCCATGCCGTTCAGCGCGATAAAATTGCCGACGCTCTTCGACCCGAATCCCAGCTCGAATCCGCCTCCCGAGGTGCCGAAGGATCCATAGGACGCAGTAACCGAGCCGTGAGCCTTGTCCATTCCGAGGCCCGAACGCGTAGTCACCACGATCACCAGGCTGGTTTTATCGCCATATTCGGCGGGCGGCGCACCCTCAATCACCTCCATCGATTGCACCGCATCCACCGGCAGTTGGTTCGAGAAGACTTTGCTTTGCTGATCGGTAATCGGTTGTCCGTCCACCGAGAACGAATTCGAAGCGTGATCGCCCATCCCGTGGAACAGTCCGTTGGAATCCGCGGCGACGCCGGGCGAGGCCAGCGTCACGAGCGAGCTAAGCGAGGAAGATTGGCTTTCCAGAGGCAGCTTTTCGAACAGGCCGCGGTCGACATCGGTGTGTGTCACCGGATCTATCTCGATCAAGTCTCCCCCGCCGGCCTCAACAGTCACGGTGGTGGCCGCCGTCCCGATTTGGAGTGCGATTTTGGCTTCGAGCGGGATCGGGGAGCGGACGTCGACATCCTTCTCAGCAGCGGCAAAACCAGGGGCGGAGATTGTGAGGTGGTAGTTGTTAAAGGGAACGTTATCGAACTCAAACCTGCCTTCGCTACCGGTCTTTACAGCCTGACTGTAATGCGACACCGGATTTTGAATAGTGACCGCGGCCCCAGGGACTGCGGCGCCGGAGGGGTCGGTCACCGCGCCGCGAACCGTACCGGACGTTCCGCTACTGCTCGACTGAGGACCTTCGTCAGCCAATACTAAGTTGGGAACCGCACAAAGAATAAGATATGCCAGACCAACCGATGCAAGTTTCATATCACCAAGCTTGGAAGGCATGGCGAGTATAGCCTACAAAAATCTGACAAGCGGCTTGGTACTGCCTGCAAGCGGACTAAGTTACCCAATGAATAGATCGAAACTTCGCTTTAAAGCGCCCTACGCGAATAACACGCCGCGAAATGCCCGCCTGCCATTGAAAGCAGGCAACTCACGAGTGAAATTGCTCCGGCTGCAAATTTGCAGTTGGGATGGAGCGGCTTCGATGGTAAACGTTCATGATGAGGACGCCTCCTATGAAAACACTGATCGTCGATGACGAGCCCATTGCGCGGCGCGTTCTCGCGGAAGAACTGGAGGCGTTTCCGGAAGTGACCGTGCTTGGGGAGGCTTCAAACGGGAGAGAGGCTTTGCTCAAGATAACCGAACTCCAACCCGATATCGTATTTCTGGACTTGCAGATGCCCGTGATGAGCGGATTTGAAGTGATCCAGAATCTGCAGCGCGCGCCGGGGCCCGTGATCGTGATTGTCACGGCGTTCGACCAGCATGCTATCCGCGCCTTCGAAGCCGGCGCCATCGATTACCTGCTCAAACCGGTGAATGCGGCGCGGCTGCAAAAGGCCGTCGAACGCGCGAAATCTTTGCGTCGGCATCCTCTGGAGGCGGCGAACGATCTGGCGAAAATCGCTTCCGCGGCCAATGCGTCGAAGCCGGCCCCAAACCGCAAGATCGTCGGGCGCAGTGGCGACGAGTATCACGTACTAGACGCGGACGATGTATTGGCGTTCCAGGCGGAGCGCGAACTGGTCTGGATAGTTACCGCCAAACAGCGCCTGCTGGCGACGCAATCGCTGCACGCAATCGAAGAGAGGCTGGCGGGAACGCAATTCCGCCGTGTCCACCGCAACGCGATCGTCAACGTGAATCATGTGCGCAAAATGAGTGCGCTGAGCAGCCAGCGATGGCTCGTCACCCTCAGCAATTCGCTCCAATTGACGGTAAGCAAGCGACTGGCGCGCACTATCCGCGGAATCTTGCGCTGGTAGCGCGGATTTCGGCGATTTGCGCGGCATGACGGCGGCAATGGCCGGCGATGAGAAGCGCATACTCGCGGCCGGTAAGCGAGCCGAATACGGGGTGGTTGACGCGCAGGGCCGCGAGGCTGGGGCAGTCTCTCACGAATTCGATCGTGCGTCGACGCGTGGCTGCGAACTCGCCGAGGGCCTCACTCAGGGTGGCGAACCGGCCCGTTGGCATCGCCACCGGCGGACCTTGAAACTTTGTAGCGCGGTTTTCCACCTGCGCTGCCAGCGTCGCCTCTTTTTCGGGATTCACTTTCGTTTCCGGGGTGGCATCCGCCGATTGCAACCGCTTCAATCCGAGACTTTCGGTGATGCAAATATGCTCGATGCAATCGATCACCGACCATTGTCCGGTCGACGGCTTGTCGAGAGCCTCGTTGTCTGAAAGATCCTGAATCGTGGCTTCGAAATGGCCACGGCTGGCATCCAGCGCATCAAGAGGATCAATTGAAGTTTGCGGCGTCATTCGTGTCACTTTCCCGATAGTTTGTTGAATAATTCGCTAGCCTGCTTCGCAACATCGGACTTGCCTTCTTTCCCGGCCACCGCGGCGCGCAGTTCGAAAATGCGAGGGAACCACAAGGGCATGAATGTGCCGATTCCTGTCGCCGGCGGCACGGGAGTGAGCGCTAACAAGGGGGCCGCGGCGGGAAAATCGCCGGTTTCAACATCGCACCAGGCCAGGAGCACGGGGAAGCCTTCATTCGCTGCCGAACCCGAAGCATCGTAGAGCGTTTGCAGCGGGACCTTGGCTGCCTTGAACTGATGATCCAGCAGCAGCGCCCACGCCAGTACTTGGTTCTTCAACGCGCTCTCCGCCGGGTTGGGCACGAAGCGGTCTGCGCGCGTTTCCCATTCCGCGGCGGAAGCCGATGGCTGGGAGAGAAAGCGCGCGATCACCGCCCCTGCCGCGGAAGATTGATCGGCGAGCGTCGCGGCTTTCTGTGCCATCTCCTGGGCAGTCGGCCGATCGTTTCCCATCAGATCCCAAACCGCGATTCCAGCGTAAGCACGTGAAGCCATAGGACGGTCATTGTGAGCTTCGGCGGCGCGGGCGTACGCGAGTTGTTCCGCCATGGCTTCCTTACGTCGCCCGACCAGCCAAAGCCACTCCGCGTGTTTGAGGGGAGCACTGGCGTCGTGCGCCATGGTTCTCGCCGCGATGTATTGTTTGTAGAGATCTTCTCCGCCTGCCGGATCGCCCGTCATGGCGCGCGCCATTGCGGCCTTAAATAGATCGCAGTTCGCGTTGAAGTTCGGGTCGAGCTTATGAGCCTGCATGTAGAAATCCTCCGCTTCGCGATAGCGGTTGGTTAGCAGGTTCAGGTCGCCCATGGAATCCAACGCGTTCGCATCCTTCGGGCGAAGCGCGCGATATTTGCGGAGCGCCGCCATGCCCTCATCAAAGCGGCCAGCATAGGTGGCGGCATAGCCAAGTTGATTGAGCGGGCTGGCATTCTCCGGCTCGAGATCGATCGCCCGGCGGTAAGCGTCGATCGCCGCCGCATAATCGTGCCGTGTCATGTCGAGATCCGCGAGAGATTGCCACGTGCGGGCACTACGAGGCTCGATCTTCGTAAGCGCGGCGAGGGCTTGTTGTTTGGCCTGCGCGTCGTTCTCGATGTTGGCCACGTCCAGTTGAATGCGGGCGCGATCGAGAGGCGCGATTCCCCCGCGAGCGAGGGCGCGATGGAGAACATCCAGGGCGCCATCGCGATCTTTGCGCTGAAGATCCAATTCGGAGAGCGTACGGTAAGCCGGACCGAAATCGGGGTCGGCCGCGATCGCTTCTTCCATGCTCGATACGGCCTGGGTGAGGTCCTTAGCCTCCAGGCCTTGGGCGTATGGGCGAATGGACGCTGCTGTGTGCGTCGAGTACGCCGCCGGATGCGCCGCGATCTGACGTGCCAGGGAGGACGCCACACCGACAGCATCGTCCGCGGCGCTGGAGGCTTCAGCCACTCTGACGATTGCTTGGGTCTGCGGATCTTCAAGCCAGAGGCGCGCGTAAAGGCGACCGCCGCGCACATCGAATAATCGCCGTAAGCCATGCGGTTTGCGCCCGCGGCCAGAGCTTGTTGGCGTTCGGCGGATACGCCCGGCGCAGAGACCGGCCGCACGCCGAACGTGCGATCGAAGGCATGCAATTGGGCTGTGCCTATTACAGTAGCGTCGGGAACCCCGCTTAGTTCGGACTCCAGAACAACCGGAATCGCGCGGCCGATCCAATCGGCCGATGCATCCTGGCCCAGGTTTTCGAAGCGCAAAATCGCGATCCGCACGGCTTGGGGTTTCCCTTCCCGGCGCGAGCAGCCGGCGAGACAAAGAAGAGCGATGAGGGCGACACCGGCGGCGCGTGACCATGGCGCCAGTGTGTTCGGACCTGATGCGCAGGCCAGGAGGCCTGCGCCACTACAATACACGCGGATCCAGTTTCAACAGGGCTTGAAACTCAGGCAACGCGCGCAACGGCGTGAACTCGGGCGCTTCGGCCATTTTCTGCTTTTCGCGGAAGCCCTCCTCCAACGCCTTACGCAGATATTGGATGGCTAGCTCGTTGCGTCCCGATTTGGCGTACATTCTGGCCAGATAGAAGTGGAACTTGGCGCGTTCCTCGATGTTGCGCTCCTGCATCATCACGCCGAAGTTTCCATGCCGCTCAAACACGTCGGGATCGAGACGCACGGCCGTCTGGAACGCCAACTGCGCGCGCTCATAGTTCTTGCGCGAGAACCAGGCCGAGCCCAGATTCACGTAAACGGCCGCGGACCTCGCGTCGTCCGGTGCGAGTTTCAGGGCCCGCGAAAACCAGGAGGTGGCGCGGCGGTAACTTCTCTCGGCGTAGTATATGGTGCCGATGTTGTTGATCGCCTCTTCGTAATCGGGTTTCAGCTTGACGGCGGTTTCGTACTCCTTGCGAGCAAGGTTCATCTGCAGGAGCTGGTGATAGGCGATGCCGACCTTGTTGTGCAGCACCGGGTCCTTGGGCGACCCTGTGCGGAAGGCGTCGATGGCCTCGCGGTACATCTTTCGGGCGAGGTAGATATCGCCGCTCATTTCAGGTGTGAGTGGTTCGCGCTCCACCGCTTGCGGCGGCGCATTTGTTGTGGTTTTGGACCCACCCAGCAACGCGTTCCCCGTTTGCCCGAACACGAATGCGGGAGTGAGGCCTGCCACGAGCAACATGGCTGTTGATCGAGAAACCATGGGGCCCCCCTTATGGGTTCTATTTAAACACACCCAGAATGCGGTGGAGAAGCCCCTTCTTGGGCGGCTTGTCCGGCTCTTTGGCCTGCTTCACATCGGAGGGTTTCCCCTGAGAATCGGGCGGAATCTGCCGCGCGGCTCGGCGTGCCACCGCATCAGAGTTCAGCTGGGGCGAATTCGATTTCGGCGGCGCAGGCTGCGGCTGGACGGGAGGCGTAGGTTCGGTGCTCCATGCAGTAATGTTGGTGATACCCTGGCGTCCGCCATGAAGCGGGCAGAGACCCACGGGTTGGGTCCCGGCTATGTAGACTTCCGGCCTCACGTTCGGGCACTGCGGCGTCGCGGGCATTCCGGAGAGCGGATCGATGTCGATAGTGACAATGCCATCCGGCGCGCGGAAAGGTTTGGTGTCGCGATATTCCCGGAAATCGAGCGCGTGCTTCATGAATTCGGCCCAGATGGGCGCGGCCGAATGGGCGCCTTCGATATCGAGATCGCGGCTATCGTCGAAACCTACCCAGACGATGCACAGCAACTCCGAGGTGTAGCCAGCGAACCAGCCATCGCGATCGGATGTTCCGGTCTTGCCGGCTGCCGGCACGTCGAATTTATATTTCGCGCGTATGCCGGCCGCGGTTCCGCTGCGCAGGACCTCTTCCATCATGTTGGTCATCACGTAAGCGACGCGCGGGTCGAGAACCGGTTTCTTTTCGGCAACATTCTTGTAAATTGACTGGCCGTTTTGCGCGCGCACCAGCGAGACGAAGTTCGGCTTCACGTACTCCCCACCGTTGGCGAAAACGGTGTACGCCCCTGCGGCCTCGAGCGGCGTAATGTCATAGGAGCCCAGGGCCACGGCCGGAGTAGCCTCGATCTTGTCGTTCATGCCGGCGCGCTTGGCCATCGCGACTACGTTGTCGTATCCCACCATTTGCGCTACTTCGACAGCGGCCGAGTTTACAGAGTGGGCCAGCGCCGTCCGAATAGTGATATCCCCCCACTTCTCATTTTTGAAGTTTTTGGGCGAATACTCGCGCGTGCCGTTCTCATAGTAGAAAGTTCTGGGATCGCCGTTCACGATGGTGCTGGGCGTAAGAATGCGCGGACCGCCTTCGATGGCCGTATCCATGGCCGTGGCGTAGACGAACGGCTTGAAGATCGACCCCGGCTGCCGCTTGGCCAGTATGTGATCCAACTGGCTGGCGCCATAGTTCCGGCCTCCGGCGAGCGCACGCACCGCACCGGTGTGCGGATCGATGGCGATGAGCGCCACTTGCGGCTCAGGCGGCGTCTTGCCGCGGAAACGCCGCTGCTTGCGGATCTGCTCATCCACATTCTGCATGCCGGTGCGGATGGCCTCCGCCGCGGCGCGCTGCAGCCGCATATCGAGAGTCGTATAAATGCGCGCGGCGTTCGATTGAAAATCGGCGTCCTGTAATTTGTTCTGCAGCTCCTCACCGACGAGATCCACGTAGTAAGGCGCTTCGGTGGATTGCGCCGCGCCGCGGGCAACGGTCATGGGCGCGTCGCAGGCGAGAGCGTAGTCGCGATCGGATATATAGCCGTTGGCGCGCATCAGCCCGAGGACTACGTTCCGGCGGTCCTTTAACCGATCGGGATGGCGATACGGATCGAACGCGGATGGCCGCTGAATCATTCCCGCCAGAGCGGCCGCTTCGGGAAGGCTGATCTGGCTGAGATCCTTGCCGAAATACGCCTCGGCCGCTTCACCGAATCCGAAGATTTGGAACGATCCGTGGGCGCCGAGGTGATAATCGTTGGCGTAATACGCGAAGATCTCTTCTTTCGACAGGCGCTGTTCGAGCTGGATGGTGACGATGATCTCAGCCCACTTACGCGCGACGCTCTTCTCATACTCGCCGAGGATCATGCGCGCCAGCTGCATGGTGAGGGTGGAAGCCCCCTGGTCTTTGCGGCCCTGCTTGAGATCGACATACGCCGCTTTGATGACGCGCCCCGCATCGAAGCCCGGATGCTGGAAGAAGTGCTTGTCCTCGGCCGAGGTGATGGCTTGAACAAGCACGGGAGGAATATCCCGGAACTTCACGGTACGCCGCTTTTCGCGGCTGGGGCCGGCCACGTTGGTGATGAGTTGCGGTTCGAGCTGATACTCCGGGCGGGTGGTATTGTCCTGCAAAGAGACGATTTCCGAGATGTGACCGTTGGCGAACTTGATGGTGGCGGCTTCCTGATCGAAATAGGATTCGGCGCCCGGAAAAATATCCAGGGACCCGGGATGCCGCTGAAAGTAACCCTGAGGATTGGAGTGGGACTCGGTGTATCCGCTGCGGCGCAAATCGGCGGCGATATCGTCCGGCGAGGAGACATCGCCCACCGCGACCGCCTCCGGCGCCGCAAAGATCTTGGCGGTTTGGGCGAACGGACCGCGAAGCTTTTGATCGACGAGGCTGGTGTACTTCTCGTAGGAGTAGCAGAAAATGGCTACGCCGGCGATAACCAGCAGGGCGGATGCGAGGATGAGGATGCGTCCGAGCGGGGCCAGGAAAAAGCGCGCCAATCCCGCACGAGCCGGGATGCGAACCTTCATTTCTTTTTTTGGCACTACAGTCGATTGTCTCATGACACCTCGGGCACGGAGTTGGGGCTCAGAAGTCGGGGGCGGAATGGGGACATCGTTGGTTGTTTAGGCGCGTTGAGGGCCAATAGGCAACTAATTGATTCGGCATGGGTTAGCAATGGGACGCCATTGGCGGCGTGTGTCACCAGGCACACGAAAAGAGGCTGGCGCACGATAGGCAAGGTCAAACGGCCGAATCGCTCCGGCCGTTGCTTCCGGTTCACCTAACTAGCAGCCTGTGGCAAAAACCGCTCCCTTGCGGTCGCGGCTCGGTAAAGCACTGAATCTAGAGAGCCGTGGACGTTTCTGCCACGGCTGCTAGCGCGAGGCGACACCGGGCGTCACATGGATCAGGGCGCCGGGATTGGCGTCTTCCAGCATCCACAGCGAGCCATCGGGGCCTTCTTCCACATCGCGGATTCGGTGGCCCATATCCCAGCGCTCGGCGGTTTTCGCGCCGCCATGGCCGTCGAAGATGATGCGGATGAGCGCTTTCGTCGCCAGACCGCTGACGAAGCCGTTGCCGTTCCATTGCGGGAAGGTCTGCGTGCCGCGGTAGAACATCAGATTGCCCGGCGCGATCACCGGCACCCAATAGAGCACCGGCTCGGCCAAGTCGGGCCGGGTGTCGGGCTTTGGAATCGGCACGCCGTTATAGTTCTGGCCATAGGAGACCAGCGGCCAGCCATAGTTCTTGCCCTTTTCGATCAGGTTCAACTCGTCGCCGCCGCGCGGGCCATGCTCGACCTCCCACAATTCGCCGGTGGGAGAAAACGCCAGACCGTAGGGCGTGCGGACGCCGCTAGCCCAGGTTTCAGCCGGCGTCAGGTTGGGGCGGGTAAAGGTATAGGTGCTTACCACCTTCGCGGTCTTGGCTTCTTCAGTGTCATGCGGCGGATCGATCAGAGGAATGGTCGGCGGCGCCGGTTTTGCCGAAGTTGGGATTGCCAGGCGCGGGTTTGCCATCCAGCGTCAGGCGCAGAATCTTGCCGACGGGCTGGTCTGGGATCCTGGGCCGGGGTCATGCGCTGGCGGTCGCCAACCGAGAGGAACAGATACTGGCCATCGGGCGAGAAGGCGATCTGCGCGCCTTCCTGGCCGCCCTTACCCCTGGGCATCTGGCGCCACAGCACTTCGAAGTTCTCCAGCGCCGCCGAAGTGGCCGTAACGTTCAGCTTGGCGCGGGCGAGCGCCAGGCCTCCGCCATAGTCACCCGGCTCGGCATAAGTGAGATAGATGCTGTGGTCGGTGGCGTAATGCGGCGAGAGGAAGACGCCGTGCATGCCGCTCTGGCCCTGCCAATAAACCGGGGGCGTATTGTCCACCTGGATCTTCTCTCCCTTCTGGGACACCAGCCAAACGGGCCCGACCTTTTCGGTGATCAGCATGCGGCCATCGGGCAGGAAGGCCAGCCGCCAGGGCAGTTCAAAGTGCTGGCCACCGTGGTCATGGTGAAGGGCAGGCTGGCTTCGGGCTTCTGTTCGCCCACATTGACCTGGGCCCAGGCCGCCATTGACGCCAGGGTGAAAAGCAACGCCGCTTTCGCCAATTTCATCGTCATTTCTCCTTGCTTTTTGAATTCGTCCATCATTTCGGCATCGGAATAGACACTGCCTTGCCGGCGCCGCGTTCGGCGATCCAGATCGTGTCGCCCGCGGGCTCGACGGCGGTTGGTGTCTTGAGTCCTTCCTTGATTACCGTGACGCTGGCCTTATCGCCATTGACAGTAATTACGGAAATCTTGCCGCTGCCATTCTCGGCAACGAGCAGTTTGCCATTGGCGGCGCGCATGCCGTCCGGCCCCTTGATGGGCTGATCCATCGAGATCTCGACAGGCTGTCCGGCCTTGCCCGCGGCGTCACCGGGATGCGGTAGAGATTGTTCGAAATCACATTGTTCACATACAGCGTGCCGTTCAAAAAAGTGATCCCGTCGATGCCATGGAGCGAGCCGGATCCTCCAGAAAAAGTTCGGCGGTGGAAGCACCGGCCGGCAGTTTGTAGATCTTGCCGTTGGCGGTGTCGCTGATGTAAAGCGCCTTGTCCGGTCCGATCGAGAAATCGTTGCAGGTGCTGTTGTCACCAGGCAGGTTCCAACGAAGCTTTTGGGCGCCCGTGGAGAGATCGAAGCCCCTCAGAGCGGTGTGACGCTTCACCGGCCGGGCCTCTCCGGCACCGGAGTTAGCTGACAGGTCCACAACGTGTTGGTAGCGGCATCGGCAAGCATGCCGAAGAAAAAGGTGCCGGGGCCTTCGGCGCTGGCATCGACGAACTTCTCGGCAGTGGTCGAGCCGGGGCGTACCTTGTAGACGAACGGAGTGCTCGCGCTTCCGACGATCAATACTCCACCCGGCGCGACGGTCAGACTCTCCGGCTGGGATTTCTCATCGACGATGAGAATTTCAGCGGCAGACGCAGCTTGCGCAAAGGCCGTCACTAATGCAACGCAAACGGCTAGCCATCGTGCACTTAAACTGGGCATCGTCAAATCTCCTCGCAATCAAAAACCGGATATCGCTCTGTTCAGAATACAGTGTAGAAACTCGAGACGCCGGGCGGAAGCCCGGCGGCAGGCCGGAAGGCCTGCCCCACAAGGGTTGTAGCTATTATTTGCGAGCATCAATAATGCACCGGGGCGGCCCGCAGGAGGATGCTGGCCAAGGTTTCGCGCGCCGCGAATGTTGCGTCATGCTCGGCCCCGAATAGCTCGGCGTGGCACTCCAGCAATTCCTTTTGCGCGGCCGCGGCCTTCTCGTAGTCGCCAAGGTCCGTGAAGGCGTCCCGCAATGTTTGTAACTGGCGAAGACGCAGATCGTGGTTCCGCCCGAGCGCGCGCGTCGTATCTCGGAGGCCTCGCTGCAATACGACCAGCGCCTCGTCTATCCTCCGCTCCTGCCATAGCGTAATTCCCACCTCCGTCAACAGCCGGAGAGTCAAAGGATGGCAGGAGCCAAGCATATCTTCGTAAGAGGAGAACGTGGCCAACATGGCCAGGAGTTCCCCGCCGGCGAATTCGTGCGTTTTGAAACCTTGCATTGTAGAGCCTGCGATAATATTGGTCTAGTTCCGCTTACGCCGAGAACATTGTCTAGTTTAGCTTACATTGTCGCGTAAGCAAGACAGGTCGAATTGGAAAGGAGTCTGCCATGGCCGCAGTCACACTGAGTACGACCGGACACGATGTACGTGTTTCGGCAACCAAAATCTTAATCAACAATCGCTGGGTGGATAGCGCATCCGGCAAGACGTTCCCCGTCATCAATCCCTCCACCGGCGAGGAGATTTGCCAAGTTGCAGAGGCCGATAGCGCCGACGTGGACAAGGCGGTGGGCGCCGCCCGGGCCGCATTCGAACATGGCGCATGGAGAAAGATGGCGGCCTCCGCGCGCGGCGGCCTGCTGAATCGGCTGGCCGACCTGATCGAGCGGCATACCGATGAGCTGGCTGCGCTGGAATCGCTCGACAACGGCAAGCCTTTCGGCGTCGCGAAGGCTGTGGATGTTGCGGCGACCGTGGCTTGCTATCGTTATTTCGCCGGATGGGCGGATAAGATTCAAGGGCGCACGATCCCGATCGACGGAGATTTCTTCTGCTATACGCGGCTCGAGCCGGTGGGCGTAGTGGGCCAGATCATCCCGTGGAATTTTCCCATGTTGATGCAGGCGTGGAAGCTGGCACCTGCGCTCGCCACGGGCAATACCGTCGTGATGAAACCCGCCGAGCAGACGCCGCTTTCGGCGCTTCGCATTGGCGAATTGATCATTGAGGCAGGCTTCCCGGAAGGCGTTGTCAATATCCTTCCTGGCTACGGACCGACGGCCGGCGCCGCGATTGCGCGCCACCTGGACGTGGATAAAGTGGCGTTCACGGGTTCGACCGAGGTGGGGCAACTGGTGATGGAGGCGGCGGCGAAGTCCAATCTGAAACGCGTGACGCTGGAACTGGGCGGCAAGAGCCCGAATATCGTCCTGGCCGATACGGATCTGGACGCCGCGGTGGAGGGCGCGCATTTCGGCCTCTTCTTCAATCACGGCCAATGCTGCTGCGCCGGTTCGCGGGTGTTCGTGGAAGAGAAGATCTACGACGATTTTGTGGCGAAGAGCGGCGCGCGCGCGAAGAGTAGGACGGTGGGCGATCCATTCGATCCGAAGACCGAACAGGGGCCGCAGGTGGATAGCGCCCAGTTCGATAAGGTGATGGGCTACATCGAATCCGGACGAAGCGAGGGGGCGAAGCTGGTGTGTGGCGGCGAACGGGTTGGCGACCGCGGATACTTCATCCAACCGACGGTGTTTGCCGACGTGCAGGACGATATGAAGATCGCACGCGAAGAGATCTTCGGTCCGGTGATGAGCATCATTCCGTTCCGGAGCGTGGATGAAGTGGTCGAGCGGGCCAATCGCACGAACTACGGCTTGGCGGCGGCGGTGTGGACGCGCGATATTCAAAAGGCGCTCGCCATCTCCAACAGCGTGCGCGCTGGAACCGTTTGGGTGAACTGCTACAACGTGCTCGATCCGCGGGCGCCGTTCGGCGGTTTCAAGCAGTCCGGAATCGGCCGGGAACTCGGCGAGTACGGTTTGCAGCAGTACACCGAAGTGAAGACGGTGACGATGAAGATGTGATCGCGACAAGCGATCGGCGCAAAGGGGAGGCGGTCGTCGGTGACGAGCCTCCCCTTTCCTAGCGCGAAGCAGTATTCGGTGTCACGTGAATCAAGGCGCCGGGATTGGCGTCTTCCAGCATCCACAGCGAACCATCGGGGCCTTCTTCCACATCGCGGATGCGGTGGCCCATATCCCAGCGCTCGGCGGTTTTCGCTCCGCCATGGCCATCGAAGACAATTCGGACGAGCGACTTGGTCCCGAGGCCGCTGACGAATCCGTTGCCGTTCCATTGCGGGAAGGTCTGCGTTCCGCGGTAGAACATGAGATTGCCGGGCGCGATCACGGGCACCCAATAGAGCACCGGCTTCGCCAGATCGGGCCGAGTGTCGGGCTTCGGAATCGGCACGCCGTTGTAGTTCTGGCCGTAGGAGACTAGCGGCCAGCCATAGTTCTTGCCCTTTTCGATCAGGTTCAACTCATCGCCGCCGGCCGGGCCATGCTCCACTTCCCACAGTTCGCCGCTGGGAGAAAACGCTAATCCGTAGGGCGTGCGCACGCCGCTGGCCCAGGTTTCGGCCGGCGTCAGGTTGGGGCGGGTAAAGGTATAGGTGCTTACTACCTTTGCGGACTTGGCCTCTTCGGTGTCATGGGGCGGATCGATCAGAGGAATCTCGGCGGCGCCAGTTTTGCCGAAGTTGGGATTGCCGGGCGCGGGTTTGCCGTCCAACGTCAGACGCAGAATCTTACCTACGGGCTCGTTGGGATCCTGGGCGGGAGTCATGCGCTGACGGTCGCCAACGGAGAGGAAGAGATACTTGCTATCGGG
This sequence comes from Bryobacterales bacterium, assembly GCA_963763545.1. Lineage (GTDB taxonomy): Bacteria > Acidobacteriota > Terriglobia > Bryobacterales > Bryobacteraceae > PALSA-243. The sequence goes on along the minus strand of CAVXPE010000019.1, from coordinate 8,737 downwards.
CGAAAAGGCAATCTGCGCGCCTTCCTGCCCGCCCTTGCCTGTGGGTACCTGGCGCCACAGCACCTCGAAGTTCTCCAGTTTAGCCGAGGTCGCCGTGGCGTTCAGCTTGGCGCGCGCCAGCGCTAAGCCGCCGCCATATTCACCCGGTTCGGCATAAGTGAGATAGACGCTGTGATCGGTAGCGTAATGCGGCGAGAGGAAGACGCCGTGCATGCCGCTCTGGCCCTGGTAATAGACCTTGGGCGTATTCTCCACCTGGATCTTCTCTCCCTGCTGCGTCACCAGCCAGACGGGACCGACCTTTTCGGTGATCAGCATGCGGCCATCGGGCAGGAAGGCCAGCCGCCAGGGCAGTTTAAAGCTGCTGGACACCGTCGTCATGGTGAAGGGCAGGCTGGCTTCGGGCTTTTGTTCGCCGATATTGACCTGGGCCCAGGCCGCCGCCGATGCCAGGGTGAGAAGCATCCCCGCTTTCGCCAATTTCATCGTTGTTTCTCCTTGATTTTTCAGCGCGGCTGGGGTCGATCCGAAGGCCTGCCGCAAATCGTACACTAGCATGATTGATGGCTTGGTCTGGCCGCTGTTCCGGAAGACACAGGAGCCCTGACCCACCGATTTTTTAACGCGGATGAAGAGGTGTGCACTCCGACAGCGGGGAGTTCCCGCTGAAGTCGGAGGTTTCCGGCTATGGGCGGACCGCTTGCTTGCGCGCGCGGCTCGGTTCGGAGCCGGCCGCCCATCTATTTGGGGATGCGGGTGGCCGGGGAGAGACACTACGGGTGTCCAGGGCTTGGAAGTTCTATAAGTTGTCAAAGATCTGTGGGCCGTGGCTCCGAACACCTTGCGGCGAGGGATGGCGGCGCCTTGCTGCTGGAACAGGACTACGTGGACACTAGCTGGACAGGCTGGAAGCCTGTCCTACGCGGCAGCCAGGAAGCGGGCGTTGGCCTCCGCCAGGCGGGCGGTGCGACCGATGAGACGAGCGATTTCGGGCAGTGAATAAACAAAGCCACCGCAGAGTTCGGGGGACGGGAATTCTTTGGCTTGGTCGGGCGGTTGGCCTTTGGCATGCGCGAGTTGGGTGAGTAAGATCGCTTCTGCCTCCGCTTTGGAGTAGGCCGTTTTGCGATTGGACTGCATGGCATTCAAGGCGGCGGTGCTCTTTTCGATGGCGCGTTGAATGCGTCCGGCTTGGACGGTGATGTTTTTCAGCTCTCTGGTTTTTTCCTCCCAGGTTTCGGTCGGCGGATCGCGACTTGCCTTGTCCAGCATGATTTCGGTAAAGAGTGCGTGTTCCAGCGCGTGAGCACGCTGCAGTCTGAAATGATTTTCGGCGATATTGCGGACCAGATCCCGCTCGGGTAGGCCGACCGGGGCGTAGGCTTGAAGTAGCCTGCGACGTGCTCTTCGAGGGCGTCTTCCTCGCCGGGCAGGGCGATGTGGAGCTTGGCGCAGAGTCCGTGTTTCAAAGAATTTTGGCTGACGATTTTCTTTCCGGCGTCGGTGGTGGCGCCCGTCGAGAGTCGAGAATTTGCCTGATTGGCGGCGATTTGAGCTGGGGTAGACATTTCGTTTTCTCCTTTGCGTATCAAAAATAGAAAAGGCTGTCTGACGCGCGAGGCGCGCGACAGCCCTTTTCGATTTCAGAGTAACAGGAGGGCTCCAAATTTCGGGGGTGGGGGAGGGTTCGAAATCGGGTGTAAGTTATTGAAGGGATTGGGGTGAAAATTTATTTTCAAAATCTGTGACTCGGTTTTTGCGCGACTGAACGCGGATAAGAACGGCGGGTTCCGAAGGTAGTGGGCCAGTTTGATAGCAAAGGTGCGCCAAAGCATCTCGACGGCTTGGGCGTGATACGGCCAGGCGCGGCATCGCCGGTCACAAATTATCCTTCCCGATCCGTTCCAACGGAGTCCGGGGGTGGAACCGCCCTCGCATTGTTGCGAACGCACGCAGTATCATCGACGTATGCCTGAACTGGTGTTCGAGGTCCTCCAGGAATCGGACGGCGGCTATGCTGCCGAATGTCTTACTGAAAGCATCTTTACCGAGGCCGACACGTGGGACGAGTTGCGCAAGAATGTTCTTGAAGCGACTTCGGCGTTCTTTTTGATCGGCCGCGGCCTGGCCGAATTCGCCTTCACCTTGTCCGCGACGAGATCCTGTTGGTCGCATGAAGCTTCCGCGCGACGTCTCTGGGGCCCATCTTGCCGATGTCCTTTGCCGCCGATGGCAGTACACGAGGGTGCACCAGGTTGGCAGTCACATTGTCCTGGAAACTTCCGAGCCGACTCACCACCGTATCGCGATCCCGGACCACCATCCACTCCGGCTCGGCACGTTCAGCTCCATCCTTCGCACTGTTGCCGCGCATAAGGGCGTCACACGCGATGCTATCATCGCGGACCTGTAGGCAATCCGCGAACGAAAGCCGACTTGCGGGGACTAATCTGGCGTTACGGCACGTTGCTGTTTTGGCCAGCCACCGTGGACTCTACGCGACACGAAGTTCGGCCGTGCCGCGCTTTCTAGGCTTTACGACGATCTCGACATCGTGGCCTAGCGCGACCAGGAAACGCATGAGGCGTTCGACCGAATACCCTCGGAACTGACCAGCCAGCATGGCTGAGATCTTGGGCTGATCAATGCCCATAAGCTGTGCCGCGGCTGCTTGGGTCAGCTTTCGTTGTCGGATCGTCCGGTCGATTCGAACCACCAGCCCGGCTTTAATCAGGTGTTCGCCTGCGTCGGCCAGGCCGAGGTCGGCGAATACGTTACCCGAACTGGGCTCCCGTTTAAGGGTTTCTCTTTTCGGCATTCTTCACCTCGCTTCTCAATTGTTTGAGCCGCTGCCGGATCAGTTCCATATCCGATTTCGGCGTCGCGATACCGGACTTGGACTTCTTCTGGAAGGCGTGGATCACGTAAATCGATTCTCCAATCGAGACCGTATAGACCGCGCGATAGGTTCCGCTGGCGTCGTGAGCGGCAATCTCCATCACCTGTCCGCCAAGACCATGCAGCGGCTTGGCCTTGACACTCATTTCGCCCAACTGCGCGGCATACAACGCATAGCCGATGTCGTCTTGGACGCCAGCCGGAAACGACTTCACTTTGGATCGGGAATCGGCAAGCCACGTGAGGTCCTTCATCCGTTCGTACATGCCTATATTGGCATAACCGGTACGTGGCGTCAAACGATGCCGAAGGAAATCGTGCCGGTCCCACAGTCGGAACGGAACCCGTCGGCCTCTGCTGCCATCGCGCGCCCGGCGTGCAACCCAGTCGCAAGCCGACCGGTGGGGAGTAATCCAGCGGCGTCAGCGCTACCCACAGCACCACGAGCTTTTTTGCCGGCCGATGAGTTAAGTTGCTCTACTTGAAGCCACGCACAGTGTCGTGCACCCTTCTGCTGCCGATTGCAGAGCTCGCCGTTTGGTCGGCCGTCGTGCTGATCCCAACGCTTTTCATGTACGCTCGGCTTAGCGCCGTCCAAAGGTCCGGGAACGCAACGGTACGATCTGGGCAAATCGAATTAATGCAGCTGCCCGACCACTGGCTGGCATGGTCGCTCACGGCCGTTGGTGAGCGGCGATTCCATCTGATCACGGATCTCAATCTGCCAGGTTTGCTCGTCGGGGCACCCCTCTCGGTGCCTGCAGCCTCGTATCTGCGCCAGCACCCGACGGCGTTGTCGATGCGTACATGGCATACCATCACAATCCCGTTCTTCTGTCTACCGGCCTGGTGGTTTGTGGGGCTGGGTTTGGACAGTTTGCTCGCCAGAAGACGCCTCCGTCTGGCGCCGATTGCGATCGGGGCAGCCCTATCTTGTGCGTGCGTGGCACTTCTGATTGGGATTCTGACTTCACCCCCGACCGACAGACCAGATCTGCTGGGGTTCCTTCCCGGTGCTGTTTTTTGGGCCGTCGCATTCTCTGTCTTTCCTCTGAACTGGTTCCTCCGAAGACGCTGCGCGGGGAAGGAGATGGGGTAGTATCGGCTCCAAGCCATAACGGCTTCCTGGATGCCCGCAGTCCAGGGTATCTGTCAATGGGCTTTCGCGACCTGAAGCCGACTTATAAGGACTAATCCAAATACGTTACGTCTGTGGCCTTCCTGCAAAGTCATCAATTCTGTGCGGGTGGAAAAAACCCCTTGCGTCCCTCAGCGCTCTTAGATCCGTAGAAGCGAATGTAATGAGCCTTCGGGGCGCCGCTTCTCTCCGTCGGCTCTTTATTCTCTATGATGATCACCTGCTCTTCGTTCGGGGTGTCCGCCGGTGATCCCAAAATGCCGGTTTGCACTTCTACCGTGGCTTCTTCTTCCGCCTCGCCAACCTTTCCCTCACGATAGCTGGTGATCGGCGAGTCCAGAAGCAAGAAGCCTGCGTGTGGGAGTTCCCTCTTTCTGCAGTATTCCATGAGCCCCAGATTGAACGCCCCATGGAGGAACCCGCGCAAGCCTTTGCCGTTGCTCTGCCTCGGCTTCCCCGCAACACGGATGTCCATTGCCTTGTTGTCAAACTCGACCACGCCGCCATCTTCGATGAAAGTCCATGAACGGAGCATAGCTTGAATGACGTCGCAGAGGTCCCTTGCGGCTGTCATTCGAGACCAGCGTAAACGGCTCTTGTTCTTGGCTGCCGCTGGTCGAGCGCGAGGCGCGCAGTGCGATAGTTCTCAAGAGCAGCGAAAGCTGCCTCTACGTCTGCCAATTCCTTCCTGCGCGTAGTAAGCGTGTCGAGTTCTTGCTTGCCAGCGTCGAAGGTGGGTTTCAGTTCTTTTACAAGATGGCTATCGACGCGCGCGATTTCCGCTTTGCTTTGGCGGGCGGTCTCCTCGCTGACGGCGCGTTCGCCCGTGAGCGTCGCAATCGTCTTCTCCAGGTCTGCTAAATGTCGCCGGATCTTCTCTGCCTCTGCTGCGCTTGCCTCCCGAACACTGGTGAACGTGTCCGCCTGTTCGGGGGAGAATTTGTGCGCGGCATGCCCGTCAAGCGGAGCGCCGCACAAAGGGCAATTCACGGCGACAAGCTGATCGAAATAGTGTTCCCCCTCATCGAGGAACTCCAGCCGCTGGAGGTGGGAAGCGTAGTGCTGTTTCAGCAAATCAAATCTAGTGAGCAGCTCCGTTATGACGATCAATCGCGACTCAGCTTTGTGCTGTCGGTCGAAGGCGATCGTTCGAGCCCGCTGGTGCTCTTGGATCATAGCGCTCTTTTCGGACAACCCGGCGGCGGCGGCTCCAATAGCGGCGTTCGCCTGCTGAAGTTGATCTTTGATGGCCTCCAGGTTGACGTTTTCAACGCGCTTCAACAGACCTTCGATTAATTCATCGTAGAGGTCTTTTCGTCCTTGGAGTCTGGCTTTGTGCTCCTTGTCACCAGGCACTGCGATGACGGTACGGTCGTCCTGGCCGGTAAGAAGGTAATTGAATGCCCGGTCCGATGTGGTGTTGGCGTACCCCGTGATCAGCCTTACTGGCGAGCGCTTCTTGGCGATGATGCTGGTCTCATCGACGATGAAGAGATGGCTAATGATGCGAAAGGTCAGGTTCCCGAGTTCGCCGTTGGCATTGGTCCTGAGCCTCACCCCCTCGATGTCCATGAGCTTGAGCAGGAACGCCGACAGTGTTTCTGTCTTCTTAGTCTGCGCTTCGACGGAAAGTTCTCGCGTGGTTGCGGTAAGCCTCTCGCTAAATGCGGATTCGTACAGGCGTACATCCCCCCACCAAGCTGCGTTCTAACGTGTACGTGGTGCCGCTGTGAGTAATGATTTCCAGGAATACCACTTCGTAACCTTTGCCTTCGTCGATGCCTTCACCAGGTAACATCTCAGCACCCAGTGCGTAGTCAATGCATTCAACGATGTAGCTCTTGCCAGAGTTGGATGGACCAGTGAGAATATTGAAACCTGGCCGAAAGTCGATGGTCGCATCGGGCTTTCCACTTCCGGTAACGACGAGTTGAGCGAGGCGGAAACCCTTCACGGCGCGACTCTCCGCAAAATCGACTCCCGGTTAAATTCAGCACCCCAGCGACCGAGTTGTGCGTTCATGAAGGATTTCAGCTCTTCATCGCTGTAGGCTTGAAAGGTGACATTGACCCATTTGGCTAGCTGCCTGAGATGTTTTGCGTAAGGCGACGAAAGGTGATCAAGAAATGCTCTCGTCAGATCTGAAGCGCTAAACAAAATTCCGGATGTGGCGAATGTTTTGACGGCGAGTTCTTTCGAGAACATCAGGTCCAGGCCGACCGTGAGAAGCTGCCGCCGAATGAGCAACTCGCCTGAACGGTGCGGCACAGCGGGATGCAGACTGGGCGGTCCTTCGGGGTCGGCAGAGTGCACCAACAAGTAGTCGTAGTGCACCAGACGTTGCAGATCGAACTGGCTGGGAGCAGCAGCGTCGAGAAGGTATAGCCCCCTCAAGCCAGTCTCGAAGGGAGTATTGAACGGCCGTTGACGCGCGATCACCGGGAACGCTAGGGTTTCACCCACTTGACCCTCCCCTCATTCGCGAGTTGATGGCAGAGGCCGACACGATCGTTCGGTTCCATTTCGTTCGTTAGGATGTTGGACGTAATCTGTGTCTGCACGATCTTTTCCGTGACCTCGATCAGCTTCTCATAGCCGTCCTTATGAACCTTGATCAGCGTAGGCGTAATGCCCTGAAGAACCTGGCTGCAGAGGTTGTTAAAGATCTTGTCATCAGGGAGGTTGTCCCTCGAGAATTCTTTGAGCGATTCGGCGCAGTAGAAGCACTCGCGAGCATGGTCGAAACAATGCGTGAGATGATCGTGCTGGGCGAAGTGTCCTGGCTCCAGAACGGGAGTTTTTAAGTGGTCGCTAAAGGCTTCGTAAACTGATGCCACATACACCGTCTCCTTCGGTGCGACATTAACGGGCGGCGCATCGACCGGCGGGCGAGGCTTAAATTGCGATCCAAACACCGCGAGGTGTTCCTTTGTGTGGCTGTGTTGTTCAATGAGTATTTTCGGGGTTAGCGTCTTGACGATCGAAAAGTCGAAAGCCTCGACGTAAGTGCGAAAGGCTCCGTCCAGGGGAACGGCGTGTTTCGCCGTGATCTTGTCACGACAACGTTGGTCCCATTCGTCGATCAGACGCTCCCGGAGCTTTAGGGGATCATCGATCAGGTCCTGCAAGGCATTGCCGACGCCCTTCGGAGCGACGATCCAGTATTGCCCTGGAATCGTGTAGTCTTTGCGGTGCGTGTAGAAGCAAAGCTTTCCGAGCTCGACAAGAAACTCGCTTGGGGTTAGTGGATCATTGTAGCGTTTGCATTGATAAAGATCCCACCGGCGCGACACCGTGGAAGACGAGTCTCGCCACGCGACTACATCACGTCCCTTATCACCCGCGCCGCCACGGTGCTGCACTTCAACGTAGTGATTGGCTAAGTAACCCCTTACCCACTCCCAGATGAAGCGTTCAAACTCGACGTCTGTGAAGGTTGCAAGCCGAACAATCGGATCAATCGGCGCGCCGCTCCCAAGCAACAGGCGACGGTTCGCGTCCGCCCATGGCGTGGGCGTAGGGATTGCGCTAAGGGTGATGTCCGTTGTCGAAGATTCCATGTGGGAAACGCTTCAGATTCAACATTATATTGCTTATCGTGCGAACAAATTCCGGACTCGGTTCGCCGTCAAGATAAATGTTGGCCTTGCAGTCCCATCTCCGCATGGTAGGAATTTCCTGTAAGCGATCTTCCGCTTCGAGGTATGCCACCCGTGTGCGAAGCAAAGGACAATGCTGCACCTGCCCCGCGCCTTGAGCATCTTGCCTAAGTTGCCAGATTGAAGGACGTTAGCATTCCTGCTTGCGATAAGGAACGAGAAACGCGCTTTCCTTCGCCGAACACCCGCGCCGTCACCGGAGCCGGATGCGGGTGGGGCTGACGACCGTCACTCGACCTGGCAGCTCCATCGATGCGATCTTTGAAATCCGCGCACCACGAACGAAAGGACGGCCCGACGGCCAGCCGAATCCGGCCGAGATAGGACTACAGCCGCGCGCCGTAGGCTACGGATATCAGCGATCCCTTTGTCGAGGGTTAGAAGAACTCGATCAGCCGTTGCCGCAGCTCCTACGACGGCCGGATCCGCCTCGCCGCAGAGTCCCTCGTCGGCGACTGTATCGGTGTCGTGCCCATTGCGCAGAGTTCCGCCGCCAACTCGACTGGAAGGTTCTCATCCAGCTTGAACCTCACGCGGGTCTAATCGGCACGAGCTTTTCCTCGTGCGCGGAGTTCCGCCGCATAGTCCAGCGCGGCTTTGATGTGCTCCGGCCGAAGCGATGGGTAGCTCTGTCAGGATCTCTTCGGAGCTGGCGCCCTCCCGCGAGATTGTCCAGGATTACAGTGACTGGAATCCTGGTCCCCGTTTGCACAGATCTCACCGGCGCACACATCCGGCTTACTGCTCAATACGTCCTGCCAGGCCGGCGACCATCACTTCAGTTTACTCGACGGTCGGCTGCGCTCCACCGCGGTGGATTCCCACCAATACTCCCGATAGACATCCTTCAGCCTAAATCCGGCAGTTCGGCACGAACGCCACGCCGGGCGGAAGCCCAGCAGGCGGCAGGCCGGAAGGCCTGCCCGCACAACTACCTGAAGCTTCACCAAAAGGATGAGCCGCGGAGCAGTTGGAAAGTGCGGCAGCGGAGGCTATTTGGCAGGACCTAGGCGGCTGAACTGCCGGATTTAGGTTGAGTCCT
>CAVXPE010000018.1:0-42720 GCA_963763545.1 Bryobacterales bacterium | reverse complement strand
ATATAATACCGGACGCAAAAGGAGCTAGCTCTAACATGCAAAACATCCATTTCACGGCCCTTAGGCGATTCGTAGGGCTTTTAGCGTTAGTACTTGGAACTTCCATATTCTCTAACGCCGCATGGTGCAACAACCTCGACTACGATGTCATTACTCCTGGTGTAGCAGGGTTCGGCGGCTTCGGACTGCAACTTATTGGGGGCAGCATACAGAGTTAGGAATGGGCATTGCAAATACCGGGTGCCACCGTTCCGAAGGACCCGAATTCAACACTTCCGTGCGATTGGCCCGGTCCTTTTGAAGGTGTTTGCTACAACGATGAATACTTTTATTCGGCTAGCGGTGTCTATTTGGGGCCTTTGCCCGGCGGTAGCAACGGATCCTGCTGGCATTTTTCCAGGGACGGGCGGCGTGGTCAGTTGAGTCCTCTGGCTAACGATAGACTAGCCATAGAGTGGTTAGGCCCGGTTTTGAGGTCGGTGTGCGATGTGAACTTAGACGCTCCGGCCGGAGGGGGAATTTTAGATCTTTCAACAACTCCACTTCCGGTTTCTGCCGTTAACTTTCCGGCGATTGTTGCATACGGCGGACCTCCAGATGCGATTGACGTGAAGTTCTACGATGGGACTAGCGCCTCGTTCGGAGTCGTTCTAAGTACCCCAGAGCCTACGACAGTTGTTCTTGTTGCGCCAATCCTGTTTATTTTGCTGGCAGGCGCACGCAAGATCCTCACCCCATCCCCGGCGTAATCGGTCGATACTTTAGCAGTTCCCTCAGCTTGGCACGAATGGCGAGATCGCGCGGTTGACCAAAGGGTTCGTTGAGCACTTCGGAAAAGAGAAGCTTAGAGTGCTGTTGTGGTGGACTGCCGCCCCTCCACCGTGAACCGGCCTCGTGGCGTCGTGCAAAGCATTTCTGGTGGAGCGGCGGGGAACCCCGCTATCGCCAGTCACACGGCATCAGTAGAGGCTTTCCGCTTCGACTTCGACGGCGTGCTCCGTTCCATCGGAATCAACAAACGACACTCGACAGCGCATCACCGGCATACCGCTTCGGAGGATTCCATGTTTCGCCTGTTCTTCGCCGTTGCGTTTACAGGGTATGTGGACTGGTCTTCATCGGGGGCCGAAGCCTAAAACGGCCTGGTTCCAAGGGGGCGAACAGCGTACTTGACGAGGTTTAGCGAAGGTCATCATCGGACAGAACCCCGCTTTGTCTGCAACAGCGACCCAGCGCCTGCGGAATCATCTCAATGGTCGAGATGTGCCTGGCGAGTTCTGCTTTATGTTAGCGATCATCGGAAAACGTAGATTTTTGGACTTTCGCCGACGCGGGCTTGTCGACAATCCCACGAAGTTTGAGGCGCAGGTACTGGAGATAACCGGCGGTAACTGGATGTTCCTGGAGTTCATCAATGACGGGTTGGAAGTAAGCCAGGGAACGGACTCGCGGTAGTGGCGGCACGTCAACAGGCCGCACCGTGCGACGGAGACAGGCCAGCAGGAGGGCCGTCTCAACCACTTCCAGGGGGACGCCGCGGTCAAACCAGAGGCGGGCCTGGCGCTGGTCTGGAACGCTGGCTCGCAATGGCGTGTCCGATAGGTCGACGTAGAGCGTCAGCACTGCAGCGACATAAAGCGCGGGATCGGAGTTCGGATCGAGAATCGACGAAGCGGGAGTCATTTCTTCCTCCGGCGCGCCGCGGTTTCCTGCTCGCTTTCGCGCATTCGATAGCTGTCGCCTTCAATCGCGGTGACGTCGGCGTGATGGAGCAAACGATCCAGCAGCGTGACGATGCAGGTAGCGTTGGGAAAGACTTCGTTCCATTCCTTGAATGGACGATTCGTGGTCAGGATCACTGGCTTGCGTTCGTAACGGCGGTTGACGACTTCGTAGAGCAGATCGGCGGCCTTGTCGTCGAAGGATAAATACCCGACCTCGTCGATGCACAAAAGTCCAACGTTGGCGTACCTGCGCAGCTTACGGCGGCGGCCTTCCGGAGACTGCCGGTGCAGTTCTTCGAGCAGCGCCGCCGCGGAACGAAACAGCACGGTATGACCGGCGAGCACGGCGGCGTGAGCGATGTTCTGAGCGATCATCGTCTTGCCCAAACCGTTGCGGCCCACCAGGACGAGGTTGCGTGTCTCGCCAAGAAAATCCAGCGTCAGCGCGCGCTCGATGACATCGCGTTCGATCTTGGCGGGCCAGGACCAATCGAAGTCGGCCATGGGCTTGAATCTCTTGATGCCGCTGATCCGCAACCGCCGCTCCAGGCTGCGGCGAGAGCGTTCGGAAGCTTCCGCCTGAGCGAGCTCTTCGAGAATCTGATGAGCGGAGCAGCGGGCCTTGGTGACGCGCGCGATGAAGTCATCCAACTGCGCGGGCACGGCGCACAAGCCGATCTGCTTGAGTTGAGCGGCGAGATTATGGTTCGTCATTGTCGTCGTCTTTGGTGCGGGCGAGTTCATCGTAGGTCTCCAGATCGTGCGGGCGGATGTCGAGCGATTGAGCTTGCGGATGATGGCTGAGATCGAGGCTAAGCGGCGTAGAGCGAGGTTGCCGGCGCAGCAGGAAAGCGACGGAAGAGGCGCGCGGAGTGTTGCGTTGCAGCGCTTCGGCGATGGCGCGGCGCAATGCGGCGGCGCCATACTGCTCCAGCAGTTTCATCAGTTGAGCCGTCTGAGCGCCGGCCGATTCGCCCTGCGCGAAGGCCAGATCTAAAAGCGTTTTGCTCTCCGGCACAGCTTGCTCCAACCGGCCGCCGGGCGTGGAGTGGAACGCTTTGCGCTTGATCTTGAGCACGGCTTCCTGATGCGCGGGATCGAGCACGAGCTGATGCCGATCGTAAGTGCGAATATGTCGGGCGATCTCGAATGAGCCATCGAGAATGCGCACGCTGATATCGGAGGCAACCAAGGTGAGTTGCCGCCCGACCGCTTCCGGCGGGATGGAGTAATCGTTGAGATCGAAGCGCACATAGATGGTCTTGCGCGAGCGCACGGCCTCGATCCGGTCGGTGGAGAAGGCGTGCAGCGGAGGAGGCAGCAGACGGGACTGTTCTTCAGCGAAGACATCGGCGAGCGTGCGGTTGTCGCCGCCAGGCCAGCGCCGTTGGTGCGCGACCTGGTCGCGCCAGAGTAAAGCCTGGCGATTGCATTCGGCCAGCGTGGTAAAAGTTCGGCCCGCCCAGAACGAGTCGCGAACATAGCGGATAGCTCGTTCCACGCGGCCTTTCTGATTGCCGGCGCGCACCTGGCAAGGCCGTGGAGCGAAGTGATAATGCGCGCTCAACTCGATCAGCCGGGGATGAAACTGGATCTGATTGCCGCGGCGCTCCAGCACCGCGCTCTTGAGGTTGTCGTAAAGAATCACGCGCGGCTGCCCGGGCCAATACTCAAACGCATGCACGTGGCCGCGCAGGAAATTCTCCATGGTTTGATCGAAGAAGAACTCCAGATACAAGGCTCGCGAATACGAAAGCGTCATCACGAAGCAGGACAAGGCTCGCTTGGCGCGGCCCACCATCACATGCCCAAAGTGCGCCCAGTCGACTTGCGCTTGCTCGCCGGGAAACGTGTGGAGTTGCAAGAACGGTTCGCGGCTCTGGGGACGCAAGCGGGCAACGGTACGCCGCAACTGCACCACGCTGCCGCTGTAGCCGCGGTCGCGAATCATCTGGTAGATGCGCGTGGCGCGCAGGCGCGGATGTTGATCGAGGGTGTGGCGAATGAACTCGATGTAGGGATCGACGACGGACGCTCCCAGCGGCTTGGAACTATTGAAGCGTTCGCTTTCCATCGCGTTGCGAACGGCGTCCGGGTGGACGCCCAGTTCACTGGCGATGGTGCCGATCTTCCAGTGTTCGGCGTAAAAGTAGCGGCGAATCTGCGCGCGGATTTCCGGACTGATCATGCGATGGCTCACCTTCGTCGTGGAATGCGTGGAAAGGGATCGATGAAGCGTCCGGTGCGGCCGCAGATCCGGCAGCGCAGCCACAAAGAGGGCTGGATTTGCTGCGCGGACTGCGGCGTCGGAGGATGCTCTACCGAATCGGCCCGTCCACAATCGAATGATGCCGGGGAAACGATCGAAAGGGAACCTTGATCCGTCACGGGCGATTGCCTTTGGCGCAGGCGGCATCGGTACGCGTGCTGGCGGTCGCGATGATCGAGCTGCCCTTCGGGGCTCTGTTGGTGGCGTCGGTTGGCGCGCCGCCGCTGCTGCCGGCGGGCTTGCTGGCGGCATTGGTGGCTGCAGTAGCGGTGTCCGCGGTCGCAGTGCGTGCAGATGAAGAAAACCGCGTGGCAGCCTTGACCAAGGCAAACTCGTTGCCGCAGAACCGCTTCGCCATGAACCACCGCCATGCGTCATCGCAGGCGGGACTGGACAACGGCAGTGGTCTCGTGGCAGGTTAAAACCAGCTCTGTTTGGTTTTACCTGTCCAATGGTTGCCGAACACGGAACCCTGCCGCGCTAACGGCAGGGTTCCACCTATTTCCCGCCTTTGAGACAAGATACTTCCTGCGGCCCATCTGGTGGATGATCGGACGGATGATTGCGCCTTCGGCGCGATGATGTCGCTGGCCTGGCGGCCAACATTCAGAAAACTACGTTTTCAGATGATTGCTGACATGCTTTAGGCCTCTGCGCGTCGGCCGCGAGTAAACCGCGAATGTTCCCCAGGCGTTCCGTGACGAATTGCCTGATCTGCCCGACTTGTGGTGATACGGAGCCCCGCTCGCCGGCCAGCAACTGGCCGATTATCGCCTTCAATTCCTGCTCTCGTTGATTGATCCCCTCGATAAGCGCCGGTGACGGCCCGCAGGTGGCTGTCATCGCTACCAGATTGCGAAGCTCTTGCTTGATCTGCTCGGAACGCTGACGCATGCGGCCAGCTTGGCCCGTCAGGTCCGCCAGGGAAGCGTCCAGTTGCCGCTCGAATTCGCCGATCGCATAATCCACCACTCCCGGGCGCATGACGGCCTGCTGAAGCTCCGAAAGCAATCGGTCTTCCAACCAGTTGGAGCGTTCCTTCAAGCTATTCGCGCAAGCCCCGCGGTAGAAGTTTTGAGGGGCAGCCATACTTGGGATGCGCGCCCTTGGTGCGCCCCGTAACGATTACAAGATTGGCTCCGCACGAACCACATTTCAAAAAACCCGTCATGAGGTACGGGCTTGTTGAAGCTCGATGCAGCAGACCAGGGTGGACCGGTTTTGTGTACTGCTCTGCTACCCGCGCTTCGTGCCTGAACCCGTTCCTAAAGAGCCGCGTCGATAATGCGAAGTTCCGGCTGTTCTGTAACCAGCCACTCGCCCTCTGGACGCTCCCTGCGCAAGCGTTTGTTGGAACCCGGCTGTTTGACAAGACGCGAGCGGTTCTACACGGTCCGCCCGACATAAAGTTCCCGCCGCAACATGGCGCGTATTGCGGTGGGGCGCCATGTCGCATACTTTTTGCCGGGACGCGGTCGCGGGGAGGCCACGCCCTCCGCATTCACGGTCTTCGCGATGGTCTTCAAAGAAAAATCGTTTGCGGCGAGTTCGAAGATACGCCGAACGATTACTGCTTCAACTGCATTGATCTGCTGGCGAACGGCATCACCCACGCGGATGTTGTTGTAGCCGTAGCAGCGCCCGCCAGTAGAGAGCCCTTTCAGCGCGCGCCCTTCGAGGCCTCGATGGGTTTTCTTCGCGAGTTCCTTGATAAAAAGTGAATCCACCAAGCCGTGAACGGTCACCAGAACATCGGCTTGTTCGCTCTGGCTGTCGATCCCTTGCGAAACAGCAACAATGCGAATACCGAGAAAGTTCAGCCGCTCGAAGATTCGGGCCGTCTCGCCCTGATCGCGCGACAGACGGCTCGTGTCGTCGAGCAGCAGCACGTCGAACGGACGGGGCAACTGCGAAGCCGCTTGCAACATCCGGGCAAACTCGGGCCGATCCGCGCCAGCGCCCGATAGGGCTTCATCCGCGTAAACCTGATCCTCCAGAAACCGCCAGCCTTGTTTCGCGGCGTATTCCTTGCACTTGCGTATCTGGTCCTGAATCGACGCCGGGCTTTACCGGTCGCTTGAATATCGGGCGTATGCACTGCAACGAGGGGTCATTGTATTGGCTCAAGAATGGGCGATCCGATTTTCTTGGATGGGCTTGCGATCAAGCCATTATCCCCGACATCATACTGAACAGCTAGGTACTCCCGTACCATTGCCGGAACGAGGACGTTGTCCAACCACGACTTCAATGCCGGACCAATATTAGCCTCTTGCCCCATACAAATTCGTATCCCGAATCTTCTTTCACTCTGGCTAAACGTCTTTGGGCTTCGATCCTCAAGCAACCCACTAATGCACTTCCGTGCTGAATCTCCTTGATGGAGACGACAGGCGCCTAGCGCAGCAATTGCTCGGAGGTCGGCATTTTTTCGAGAAAATCGCGACCGTCCGCCGACGCAAGGCCTGCGGCAATCAACGGCGTCTGGATTTCAAGCGAAACCTGTTCCTCTCTTCAATCGCCGTGCCCGCGTAACGTGGCCGTCGAGCCGTCCGTCGTCAGCAGCCCTCTTCCTCTCCGATCAGGGTCGCCCGGCGGAGATGCAAATAGCGCGAGCGCTTGCCCATCACCGTGTGTCGTACGGTCAGTGTGCCGTTCGGCAACTTGAGTCAAATGCGACTACGGCGCGATAAACCGGCAACTGAGTTTGCGGGTGTGGCGCGTTCTGCGCGAATTCGTTCCCGCTAAGGGCGCGGCGGAATCATCTTGACCTCGAACAAAAGCTGTGGCGATCGGGGCCCCATCAATCGGAGATCCGATCATCGCGACCGCGATCCTGGACCGGGCAGCTGCATCATTCGACCGCGATCAACACGGATGGTTATAGTTACCGCTTAGAGTGACCAACTGGCCCCCCTTCCCTCCAACAACATGTTGTAAAACGATCCGCGCAAGCAAAATGCCTTCTTGCGGGTCGGATTGAGCGCCTACCGCCTGATCGGGCGCTGCCGCGCGGGGCGAAGCGAGACGCGCTGCGGTTAATACCTGAACGATCGATACCGATTCGGCGCATGATCGCGCCCATTTGACTTTTCTATGGGCCGCCGTGAAAATTCCTGGTGACAACAGTCAACGACTGGTGTAGCATCCTCCTAATAGGTTTCAAATCGTAACTGCGTCCCCGGCTGACGCCTTTAAACGGCCCGCCTCGCAGCGCCTTCGGACCCTGTCCGTTTAACTCCAATTCGCTCATTTGAATTTCGGAGGCCAACGTGACGGGAAATCGAGTTGTATTGCTGACCTTGTGGACGACCTGTTTATCGACGCTCGGCGCGCAGAATTTCGTCGGCGGCATTCGAGGACTGATCCGCGATCCCTCGGATCATGTCGTGACCGAGACAAGAGTCACCCTGCTTAACGAAGCGACTGGGGCTTCCCGCGCCACGCTTTCGAATGGCCTCGGGGAATATGTCTTTTCGCAAGTCGAGCCGGCAACCTATTCTCTATTTGCCGAAGCGCCCGGGTTTCAAGAAGGCGGAGCACAAGGGCGTGGTGATCAACACCCAGGAATTCGTCACACTGGATATCAAAATGGAGGTCGGCCAAGTCACGGAAAGCGTGATGGTTACGGCGCGAAGTCCCCGTGATCGAGAGTTCGAACGCCTCTAACGGTCAGGTGATTACAGATCAGCAGATCGCAGATTTGCCGAACCTGGGGCGCAATGTCTTCCTCCTCTCGAAACTCTCCAACAATGTGGTGGCTGCGGGAGATCCGCGCTTCAACCGCTTCCAGGACCAGAGCGGCTCGTCGCAGATCTCGGTGGGCGGAGGGCCGATTCGCGGCAACAACTATTTCATCGACGGCATTCCCGTCACCGACGCCACCAATCGGGCCGTGATCATTCCCACTACCGAGAGCGTACAGGAAATGAAGGTCCAGAGCGGCACTTATGACGCGACCATGGGCCGGACCGGCGGCGGCGTCTTCAACACGCTACTGAAGACCGGGACCAATTCGTTCCATGGCGATGTGTTCGGCTATTACCGCACCACCGCGTTTACGGCGAACCAATTCTTCGCGAATGCCGCGGGATTGCCGCGCGCCCAAACCCTGTGGAAGAACTTTGGGGGCGGCGCGGGCGGTCCGATGTATATTCCGAAGGTCTATAACGGGAAGAATAAAACCTTCTTCTATGTGGCGCAGGAAGCGTACCGGCAGCACACGCCCGTGACCAACCAGTTCGCGCTGCCGACCGCGCTCGAAAAGCAGGGGAATTATTCAAAGAGCACGGTCACTATCTTCGATCCGATGTCTGCGCACGCCTGCGCGGCTTCGGACAATTGCCCCTCCGGCGTTTCGCAAGTGCGAACGCCCTACCCGGGAAATATCATCCCCGCAACGGCGATCAATCCCATCGGGGCGAACCTCGTTAACTACCTGCCCAACCCGCAAGTCGCCCTCGGCGACCGATGCAAACAATTACACTGGCGTCGATTCGCTATTCGACCGGGCGGACGAGTATATGGGCAAGATCGAACAGATCGCCACCGAGTGGTTGCGGTTTTCCGGATCGTTTCTTTATTACAAGAGCCGCGAGCCGGGCGGCAACCCGCTGGGCATCGTAGCCGGCAGCACCACCAGCAACACGCCATACCTGCTCTATCGTCACGTGGACGCGACGGCGCTCAATGCCATCCTGACTCCGAATCCAAGCACGGTAGTGACTCTGCGCTACGGGTTCAACCGGTTCCCGAATTTCACCGAGGGCGTGAGCGCCGCGGCGGGGTTCAATGAAGCGTCGCTCGGCTTCCCCGCAAGCTTCCTGAACGGAGTGCAGGCGAACTATTTTCCCTCCATTGGTCTAAATGGCGAGAGTCTCAGTAATGTGTCGAAGAGCTACTCGAATTTCTATTCGAAGAACGCTTTGGCGAGCGTTTCGAAGGCGATCGGGCGGCATAACATGACGTTCGGATTCGATTACCGGGCGATCAACAGCGGTCCCACGGTCAGCCTCAACGCGGGCGCGTTCAGTTTCAACGGCGTTTTCTCGCGCCAGTATCCGACGCTCTCGAGCACCACCACGGGCGCGGATTTTGCCGATCTTCTGCTAGGCTATCCGTCGTCCGGCTCCGCGGGCACGGCGCAACCCATCAACGTCTACGCACGTTATTTCGCAGGATACTTCCAGGACGATATTCGAGTCAGCAGCAAACTGACGGTGAACCTGGGCCTGCGATATGAATACGAGACCGGCGAGGCGGAAGTACACAACAACATCGCGGTCGGATTCAACCAGTCCGAAGTGAATCCGATCGGGGCCGGCGTCACGGGAGTTATTCCCTATGGCGTCATCCAGTTTGCCGGCCTCAGCGGCAATCCGACGTCGTGCTGCAAGCCATCGAAAACGAAGTTCGGTCCTCGATTCGGAACGGCTTATCAACTGACGCCCAAGACCACGCTGCGCGCGGGAATCGGCGTCTTCTACGCGCCGACCGTATTCGGACCGGGCGATTCGGAGCCCGGCTACACGCAAGGCAACACCTATGTAGCGAGCAACAATGGAAACTCGACGCCAGCCAACTCGCTCAGCAATCCGTTTCCGCAGGGGATTATTCAGCCCACGGGCAATACTTTGGGCGCGTTGACGGCGATCGGTTCGACGTTCAGCTTCCTCGACTCGAATAAATCCGGCGGCGGAACTGTGTATCAATACTCCGCCGATGTGCAGCATGAGCTTCGGGGAGAGATTGTGCTCAGTGTGGGCTACGTTGGCTCGCGCTCGAACAATCTCACGCCGAGTCCGACGGGAACCGGCACGCTACCGATCAACCAGCTCAGCCCGGCTTACCTTTCACTGGGACAGGCGGCGCTCAACGCGTCGACTCCCAATCCGTTCTACGGCCAACCGGGCGCTGCGGGCGTAATTGCTGCGGCTACGGTCACGCGGGCGCAGTTGTTGCTGCCATTTCCGGAGTACAGCACGATCTCGGAAAATCTGACGGCGGCGCACGCCCGCTACGATTCGTTGGCGGTAAAGCTGCAGAAGCGGTTCAGCAAAGGGCTCACATTCCTATCCACGCTTACCTGGTCGCGGAATGAGGATAACGAGTGGAACGCGGGAGGCGGTAACGCCTTGAATGGCCTCGGCGGCGCGGGAACCGGAGGCATCCAGAATATTTACAACATCGGAGCGGAGTGGGGGTTGAGCTCTGTCGATACGCCGATCCGATTTACGGGAACGTGGACTTACGATTTGCCGTTCGGAAAGGGCAAGGCGCTTCTGGGCGGCAACAGAGCGCTCAATTATGTGGCGGGGGGCTGGTCGGTGAACGGAACCGCCGTAGTAAACACTGGCTTCCCGCTCTTTGTCGGACAGAGCAACCTGAACTCGGGAATCGGAGGCGCGTCGCAACGTCCGAACGCGACCGGCGTCAGCGCGTGTTATTCGGGTAGCCCGGAGTCGCGGCTGAGTTCGTATCTGAACCCGGCGGCGTTTTCACTGGCCCCAGCATACACATTCGGCAATTTGTCGCGCGACATTTCGTGCCGCAGTCCGGGACAGGCGAACTGGGACATGTCGCTGTTCAAGGACATTTCCATTAAAGAACGATTCCACGCGCAGTTCCGGGCGGAAGCTCTTAATGTCTTCAACACGCCGCTATTCGCTCCGCCGATTACCACGTTCGGGTCGAAGACGTTTGGGCAGGTCACCTATCAGGCGAATATTCCGCGAGAACTGCAGCTTGGATTGCGGTTTGCCTGGTGATGCTCGCTCGTTCCGCCGCGCCGCTTATCGCACGGCGCGCGCATCGAGGCCCGTTCGTATTCGGCCTTTCGTCTGCCCGCCGCGCCGCGAGTTGCGGCGGTTCGTACGCCGGTTGCGCTGCTTTCCCGATCACCCGCACGTTAGACGCGATCAACCTTCACCCGCTGTCCGTCGCCAAATCGTACTCAACCAAGTCGCTCTTCCGAAGTTGCCTGGGGTACTTCGGCATCTGGGGTAATTCTTCGCTCAGTGCGACAAGCTGCGCCAACGATCATCCGAGCGAGCTAGAGCGCCGCGTCCGCGGGCATGCGAGAGGGAGATTTATTGATGGGATGATTTCGGGTTGGTGCCCGTAAGCAAGAGCTGCGTGCCACATCTCAGGTCGCCGCTTTGGGCCAGCGTAAGACTCAGCAAGTCTCTCCAGCACCAATTCCGGCTGGTTCAAGTATCTTCTTGCGACGGCGATGTGTTCCAGGGGGGATAGGGGATTTCTTGCGCTGCTGTCTGGGAGGGAATGGGGTTATCGCCGCACAGTTCGCATCCGGGATGTGGATCTAATAGGAAAGCCGCCCACCGCGATCTGCGACGCGGAGCATGCTTCACCGCGCAAACCGCTAAACTGAAACAAGATGACAAAACAGCAATTGATTGAAGATGTCGCGGCCAAGACTGAATTGGGGAAGGCCGCGGCTGCAGTCGCAGTGGACTCTGTTCTGGACCTGATCGCGGAAGCGCTCCGAGCAAACGAACGGGTGGACCTACGGGGGTTTGGCAGCTTCACTGTGAAAGAGAGGAAAGAGCGCCAAGGCCGCAACCCTCGCACAGGGGAGACCATCACCATCGCCGCAAAACGGGATGCGAGCTTCAAGCCCGGCAAGGAACTGACGGAAAAGCTGGCTCACGGCGATACGGCTCCTGCGCCGGAAGTGGTTCCATGACGCCGGTGGAACAATCAAGTCGGGAGAGAGGTGTTATTTGGCTGAAGTAAGGCTCCAAGAAGGCGAGACTGTGGAGAACGCGCTCCGCCGCTTCAAGAGGCAAGTTATTCAGGAGAACATCATTGGCGAAGTCAAAAGGCACTCATTCTATCTGAAGCCAGGCCAGAAACTCCGCGTAAAACAGGCCTTGGCCCGTAAACGCAATCGTAAGAAGGCTCGTCGGGAGCCTGAGTAGACGAAGGATCCGTTCGCCACACGGCAGCGGAACCTCCGGTGAAGACCTGTTGTGGTAACGGCACGCCGCAGAAGGTCAGCCGCGGAGCTCTGGCGACGGCGCGACAGTTCGGTCTATACTACGCCGTTACCGAGGACCGACGCGCCCACAGAGTTGTCCTGAGGCGAATACGGTCATTGCTCCCGCAGTTGCAGAACCTTCAGCAGCGAATCGGTTAATCAGACCCGTTCGCCAGCGCACAAGAATCGGTTTTACGCTGTTCCTGCTAAGGTCTTCTTGGCCGGGGCATTGTCGTGCTTCTTCTGCTCCCCTTGTTTCTGCTTCGTCAACTGCTGTTGCTTGTTCTTTTCCTTGTCTTTCTTGCCACCCTTGTCTCCCATGCCTACTCCTTTTTTTCAGCGAAATCTGGATTCACTGCATGGTTGATATTCGTAATCGCCGCGAACCAACACTACCACAACTGCCGCCAGGGAGAGTCACTGCAGCCGAACCCGGTCCTTGGCTTCGTCGATTTCCCGCGTCCTTCTTTTCGTCAATGTGGCGCCCGGCATTCAGGCTAGAGCAACATTCGCCAGCGGTGACCAATCCGCATGTACGCATCGCCAGATAACTCCTGCCTTGTCGTTAAAAACCGGCCAATAGCACTGGCCCGACCCAAGTGGTGGCTTCGCTCTCGCAGCGCGGGTTTGGGCCATTCTTCTTTTCGTTCGCCCTTGCCTTGCATGCGGACTAAGCGAGGCCTCGCCAGAAGCGCGTCGCGCAGCGTTACCGATCACGGCCGTATCGGGTTACTCGGACACTTGGGCGGACTTCCTCTGTTGGCGCTTAATTGGCCCGAGTCCGGTTCTGGGAAGTGCACTTTGACAGGCCGGCAAACTGTTCTGGCCCACGCCTTTGACTCATCGCCAATTTTCACGGAAACAGAGTCGGCGGCACACGGCTCTTGGTGGCCTGCTCAAACGCATAAGCGATTCCCAGCAAGCGCGGCTCGCTGCACGCGGTCCCGGTGAAGCCCACTCCATACGGCGCTGGCTTGGGGATTGAAGCCCGCAGGATACGGGTTCTGCCGCTGCGCGCCGCCGCGGCCGCCGCCGCCGTTCGGGACCATGGCAAAAGGAACCACAATGAGCGGGTACCCCGCCCTGGCGGAGAGGTCGGCCGCACTCGACGCCGGCGTCAGAATGGCATCGAGATGGTTGGCCTGGAGCACGGCATCGATGCCATTGGTGCGGCTCAGGAGCTGATCCTTCTTCACGTCGGCTTCATTGCGAGCCCGATCCGCTTCCAGGTCCATTTCGTCCGAAATATCGATCCGCGATTGGCCGTATTTGATGGCGCCGGCTTTGGCGTGGGCGAGATTCCATTCGCGCAATTCCGTGAGCGTTTTGACGGGCGCGGCTGCTCCGAGGCTGGCGAGCCACTGGTTGAAATCCCGCTTCATGCCGTATTTGAAATTCACGGAACAGCTTTCGTCCTTGCCTTTGGCTTGGTCGGCGCCCGAACAGTAGGGCCACAGGAGGAAGTTCTTCTTCGGGTCCTGCTCGACAAAGCTCGGAATCACGACCGGATCGACGATCTCCGCGCCCTGCTGCTTCAGGACTTCGATGGCGCGGGCCATCACCTTCTGCTGTTCGGCGTTCAGGCCGCCGCGCGTGCGCTGCTCGCCGGGCAGTTGGACCGCCTCATAGTAAAACGCTCGAGGAATCCCGATACGCGCGCCCTTGAGGCTATCGCGCTTGAGGAACTGGGCGTAGTCGCGGTTGGACGGCGGAGCGCACGTTTTGGTGGCGGGATCGTTGGGATCGGGTGAGGCGCTTTCGAGAGCGCCCAGCAGAATCGCGGCGTCGGTAACGGTGCGGGCCATTGGGCCGGCGGTATCGTGGTCGGCGGTGATGGGGATCACGCCGTAGCGGCTGATTCTGCCAATGGTGGGCCGGATGCCGACGAGCATGGCTTGGTTGGACGGCTGCACGATGGAGCCGCCGGTGTCGCTTCCCACGTTGGCCGCCCAGAGATTGGCGGCTGTTCCGGCGCCCGAACTGGAGCCGCCGGGGCTGAGGACGGCGCGGCCATCGCTGCTCTCGCGCGGATCGCTGCGCGGGTCGTAGGGATTGAATCCGAAACCGACAACGGCGTTGTAAGCGGGCATGGCAGTGGGCGCGCCCGCCACCCAATTGGCCAGTTCGATGAGAGTGGTCTTGGCGATGATGATGGCGCCCGCTTCGCGGAGGTTGCGGGTCAGAGTGGCTTCGTAGGGAGGAATGAAGCCGGCAAAGGCGAGCGCGCCGCCGGTGGTGGGCATGTCGGTGGTGTGGATGTTGTCCTTCAGCGCGATGGGGATGCCGTGGAGCGGGCCGCGCACTTTGCCTGCGGCGCGTTCGCGGTCGCGTTCGTCGGCCTCGGCGAGCGCCTTCGGGTTGACCGTGACGAGGGAATGGAGCACGCGATCGTACATGGCGATGCGGACCAGATATTGCGTGACCAACTCGCGGGAGGTGGTGCGCTTGTTGGCGAGCGCCCCCTGCATTTCCGGAATGGTCGCTTCGACCACAGTGAAGGGCGGCCGCTTATTTTGGGCTTGTGAGAGGCCGGCCAAGACCGGGAGTAGCGCGGTCGCGATGAGTAGGCGGAATTCCATTAGACGTGATCCTAGCATGGGCTATTTGGGGCGAGCAGCTGAAGGCTGATGCGCAAGTTGTGGCGGCTCCTTGAACGGACGTTCGCTGACGCCGATTTCTTCCGCCGCCAGCTTTTGTGTGACTGGTTTCTTGGTTGGCTTTCTTAGAAGGCCACCAGGCGATCGAGCGCCGCAGGTTAGAAAAGGCGGGAGGGATTTAGCTACGGGGTGGAAGCGGGAGTCGTTTGCGGAAATTTGGTTGGTCGGCGCTCGGCAAATTCTTTTCACTATATAAAGCGCAGAAATCGTCCAAAGGGTGACATGGTGGCCCGAGAATGACGATGATGGCTGCTAACTTCAGTGGTTTCGATATCGCCTATTGAGGTCCATGAAACGAAGGGAAGACTGGCGGCGCGTTTGAAAGTGTGCGTATGAGAGTGCAGCGCGGCTTGAAACTTGCGGGCGAGCGAAGCGGCGAAATCGCCTGGCGCGCAACCGGCGACCCTACCTACCACGGGCCCCTTCTGCATGTCGCGCCGCGGCCGGTCGGAGCGCGGCGCTCACACGGACCTTCTGAGGACACCCTTATAGAGATCGGTGCGAAGTGGGTGGCGGCGTGAAACGCCGGACCCACTCCGATTGTGAGAATGGACGTATCAAGCCGGTACCCATGCTGCGGTCGGCCAACGATTCCGTCTTTCCGTAAAAAGCAGCCATACGCGCGCGGCGCGGTCGCTGGATTGCGTTCGCGGACTGGCCGAAAGGTTAGAATATCTGGCATGGCAAAGAAGAAGGTAGCGAAAGAAGAATCCCTCGAATCCCAGGATGGCGCACTGGTAAGAGCTGCCAAAGTCATTGGAGACGCAGCCGGAAAGTTAGCGACAGCGGTTGGCGTCACGGAACCCGCGAAACGGCGAGCCCCGAAATTGGAGAAAAAGAATAAGGAACGGCTACCGCGAAAGCAAAAGAAGGAGGCCAGGAAAGCTTCCAAGAAATCGGCTTGATTTGATGGCTGCGCCGCCCATGGAACGCTTGTGGTCCCGTGCGGGGCGGCGCAGATATTTTGCGAAAATCGCTTGTGGCGCACCACACGGTCGACGGAATGACATTCGAAGATGATGACCTTACAAATTTTGAGGCGCACGGCGCCGCTCCGTTGCCCGCTGCCACTGATCAGGGATATGTCGAACATGTTGGGGCTCGAATCTGGTACGGCACTTATGGATCCGGCTCACCTATAGTCCTCCTGCATGGCGGCTTGGGTCATAGCGGCAACTGGGGTTATCAGGTCGCAACGCTCGTCGCTAATGGCTATCGCGCGATCCTGGTCGACAGCCGCGGCCACGGTCGTAGCTCGCGCGACGAAAGACCATACTCGTACGAGCTGATGGCAGGCGATGTTCTGGCGGTGATGAATGCGCTGCGTCTGGAACAAGTCGCCCTGGTCGGCTGGAGTGACGGCGCATGTACAGCTTTAATCCTTGCTGCGCAATTTCCGTCTCGCGTTGCGGGCGTTTGTTTTTTTGCCTGCAACATGGACCCAAGCGGCGTAAAGAAATTTCAAGTCACTCCAGCCTTGAACCGCTGTTTCGCCCGTCACCGGAAGGACTATGCGGAGTTGTCGGTTACGCCGGAGCGCTTCGACCGCTTCGTCGAAGATGTCAGCCTAATGCAACGGACACAACCCAACTATTCTGCGCAGGATCTGGCAAAGCTCGCGTACCCGTCGTGATCGTGCAAAGCGAACACGATGAATTTATTAAACGTGAACATGCCGAATATTTAGCTAAGACTATTCCCAAAGCTGAACTGATCATCCTCAAGGACGTAACCCACTTTGCTCCGCTGCAAAGGCCCGAGCTGTTCAACGCAGTTATTCTTAGGTTTGTCGGTACGGTTCTAAGGAAAGAAGCTGGCAGCAGTGTAAATTGAACTGATCAGGAATGCTATGCGAACCCGATCAGCACTGCTAAGTCGGCGTCGCCTCGGCAACGCCATCGGAGATGTTGGCCTCATGATCGGAGAAGCAGAGCGCGTTTTCTCTGGAAATAATCCGCAGGCGCGCCCCGCGCAACGGACCAGCGGGACGTCAATCAGTTCGCCCCGGCGAGTTAACATTTGCTCATGCCTGACATCGCGCTCGCCGATCTCTCTTCGCCCGAGGTTCTCGCCCGCGCCCGAAAACTCACTCTTCCTCATGGACGTGGACGGAACCTCACGGATGGCGGTGTCTGTCTAATCTCTGGTACTGCAGCCGATGCATCAGGCGCCGGGAGCGTGTCGGAGATGAAAATCTTCAACGCCAAGGATGGGCAGGGTCTTTCGCTTGCGAATACGATGGGCATCCAAACGGGTTTCATTACGGGTCGGCGCTCCCCTGCGGTCGCTAAGCGTGCCGAGGAGCTTAAGGTGCTGCGCGCGAAGTTGTAGAACTGATTTTGAAGTCTCAAGGTCGGTGGAAAGAAGCGGTGCCGCTGGCCTTGGCTCAGCTCAGCAAGCCTCCCGGCACGTCCAGCGATACTCGGCGCAATCCGCCTTAAGACGGACGTCGTCCATAACCACTTGAATACCAGGTAGCGCAATCGTTTCCGAATCGAAGGCAAGACGCTGACACTGAGGCAGGTGCGGAACGCGCGCGGCGTTGCCGTAGACCCAGCGCCCACGTTCAAGTTCGTACGCGCGGAATGAGGGTGGCGCCAAAGGCGGCCCTTGGAGTTGCCCGCCATCAGGATTACGCGCCAACAGGAATTGGGCGGGCACGGGTTCGCTGACAGATCTCAACTTCCGTTTTCGGCGACCATACGTCCAGAATCCTGCTCTAACGCTTCCAACGACACCGTTTAGGGCCAGTGTACGAAAATCCCACATTTTCGTTCCCGATCCATGAATCACCACAAGAAGTGGGGATGTTGGAGCGTGCCCTTTCGAGTGACGTTGAGCAAGAGCACGCCAAAAATCACGGGCTCTACCGGAAATTGTCCAGCAGCAGGATCTCGCAGACGAGGTCCATTTTCATGTAACCAGGCGAAACGGATTGTTTAATTAATTAGTTGCGATTCCTGCCTCTTCGCGTATAATAAACCAAACCAGTAGGTCCCAGTTCGCTCCATTGGGTGATATTCCGCCTTCGTCCAGCGGTTTTTGAGGGGGTGAAATGTTCCGAACGAGAGCTCTCTTCTTGCTTCTGGGCCTAACTGTCGCTCTGGCCCAAGTCAATACCAGCACCTTGGATGGTCTGGTCACCGACCCGCAAGGCGCCCTGGTTCCGAAGGTCGAAATCGTGGTGACGAACACTCTGACCACGCAGACCTTCAAAACAGTGACGGATAGTAAGGGGCACTGGGCGGTACCGTCTCTGCCCACCGCCACTTACAGCGTTACGGCCGCCGCGCCGGGATTCAAGCAGACCACCAAGGAGGGAATCGCCATGGACGCTGGCATTCCGGCCACCGTCAACCTGCAACTCGAGGTCGGCGCGGTATCCGAGACAGTCGAGGTTAAAGGCTCGTCCGAGGTGGTCGAAATCGCCAGCGCCACGGTTTCCAGCGATTTGAGTGGGCGGCAGGTGAACGATCTGCCCATTCCCAGCCGTAACGCCACCGATCTCATCGTGACTATGCCCGGAACTCAGACCCCCGGCGGGCCTCGAAACACAACTTTCGACGGTCTGCCGCAAGCAACCATCAATATGACTATGGACGGCACGAACATCCAGGACAACTCAAACAAGAGTGGCTCGGGCGGCGCTTTCTATCCCATCGTATATCCGCGGACGGACGCCATCGAGGAGGTATCGGTGACCAGCGCCGCATCAGGCGCCGAGAGCTTAGGCGAAGGCGCCATCCAGGTGAAGTTCGTGACCAAGAGCGGCACCAACCAGTGGCGCGGCGGCGCGTTCATGCAAGAGCGCAATACCTTCTTCGACGCCAACACCTACTTCAACAATATCGCCGGACTTCCGCGGGACCGCATCGTGCTTCACCAGTGGGGCGCGCACATCGGCGGCCCCATCATCAAGAAAAAGATCTTCATCTTTTTCAATTACGAGATCTTCCGCTTCCCGCAATCCTGGAATGAAGCGCAGACCAAGGGCGCGCAGCTCATGGTGCTGACGGATCCCGCGCGTGCCGGCATCTTCACATACAAGAACTCGGGTGGCCAGTTGCAAACGGTCAACTTGTACGCATTGGCGGCCGCCAATGGCTTCCCCTCCACGCCCGATCCGCTGATCGCCAATACGCTTTCGGCGATCGCGCAATCGACCGGCGGCGGCAGCCTCACCTCGCGCGCCACGGCCAACGACTACAACCGCAACAACTTCAATTTTCAGGCGCCGGGCGTGCAGAAGATCGACTTCCCCCAGGGCAAGCTGGATTGGGTGATCAATTCCAAACAGCACTGGGAAGCCACCGGCGGGGTGAACCCTTACCGCCTCTTTCCCGACGGAATCAATTCCGTGCTCCCGGTCTTTCCCGGCAGCGGCACGGTGCTGGGCTCCAATGTGGTCGCCGGGCAGCGCGAGGCCTTCTGGACGGGATCGACGGCACTGCGATCGACCTGGAGTTCCTATTGGACCAGCGAAATTCGTTTCGGCATGTCGTCCGGCAATGTGCTGTTCTCTAACGACATCACACCAGAGATGTTTGCCCCCTGGCGTGGATACGCGCCCAATATGGCCGGCTTTGTGACTGTTCCTTACAACGCCAGCAGCTTCTCGCGGCGCAATAATCCCATCAAGCAACTGAACGGAAACGCCAGTTGGCTGCACGGCAGCCACCTGGTGAACCTGGGCGGAACATTTTCGCAGATTAACGAGTATACATCGAGCGACTCGACTCAATTAATTCCGCGCGTATCCTTCGGAATTCAGAGCACAGATCCGGCCGTGACGATGTTTAACTCCACCAACTTCCCCGGCAGCGCCTCGTCCGACCTGACCAACGCCGAGAATCTGTATGCGCTGTTGACGGGCCGTGTCTCTTCCATCACCCGCTCTGTCGTGCTGGGCGAGGACAGTAAGACGTATGGGCCTAATGCGACCATCGGCCGGGTGCGCCAACGGAGTATCGGTTTGTTTGCGCAGGATAGCTGGAAGATCAGGCCGCGGCTTACGTTGAACTTTGGCTTCCGATTGGAGAACCAGTTCCCGTACCACGTGTTCAACAACACCTACACGCGGCCGGGGTATGCCGGCCTATACGGAATTTCAGGCGTGGGCAACCTGTTTCAGCCCGGCGCTTCAAGCGGCGCGGTCCCGGTTTTGACGCCCGTGACCGCGGATAGCACGGGCTACCCGCCGATTCATTTCCCCTCGCCCACAGCCGGCATCGCGTATGTTCTGCCCAAGCTCGAAGGCCTGCCGGGCAAACTGGCAGGCAGCGATGCAGTCTTCCGCGCCGGCTTCTCCATCGCCAGCGCGCGCGAAAATATCACCGTCCCCTGGAGCGGCAATCAGGGCGTAAGCGTCAATACCAGCGTGGACCCCATCTCCCAGAATACAGGCGCATTCGGTCCCGCCGGCAGCGTGCTATTCAGCAACCCGGCGCTGCCTGTCGCGACAGTCGCCGCATCGCCGTCGTACCCCATCGCGCTGGCTCCTGGAAGCTCGATCAGCGACTACAATCCCAACCTCAAGGTGCGCTACATCGAGTCCTGGAATGTCGGGCTCCAGCGTTCTTTGAATCCCGATACCGTACTCGAGGTCCGCTATGTGGGGAACCGTTCGGCGCGGACTATCACAACGATCAATCTGAACGAGGTCAATATCGTCGAGAACCAGTTCTTGACCCAGTTCCAGGCGGCAGAGACGAACCTGGCGATCGCCAACGGAGTCTCAGTTCCGCAACTCGCCACTTTGAACAGTTTGAAGAGCACCAATTTCTTCAATGCCGGTCTGGCTGGCCAACAGCCCGTTCCCATCCTTTCCACCGCGCTGGCCAGCGCCAGCAACTCCACGCTGGCGAACTATGTGGCGCAAGGGCAAGCTGCGGCGCTGGCCAACAGCATCGCCGGCACCACCGCCCAAATGGCGCGCCTGGTGGCAGCGAATTATCCGGCGAACCTGTTTCAAGTAAACCCGGCGACCGGCGGATCCGCCGCGAGCCTCACTACCAACCAGGGCGGCAGTGCGTACAACTCCATGCAGGTCGAACTTCGCCGCAGACTCGCCAAAGGACTGCTGACAGGCGCGAGCTATTCCTTGTCGCACTCGTTGTTGAACGGCCAACTCCTCAGCCTGCGCGACATGGCGGGAGTGAACTACCCTTCTCCCTTCGATCAGCGCCATACCATCAAATTGAACTGGGTGTACGAATTGCCTTGGGGGCAGGGGCGCATTTTCTGGGCTCCGTCGGCAACCCTGTTTTTCGCAAGGCAGTGGAGGGATGGCAGGTCTCCGGCATCACTCGACTGCAATCAGGCACGCCATCGCAACTCCTCAGCGGGCGGCAGACATTCAACACCACCGATGGCGGCGTGGTTCTTCACAACCTGACCACCAGCCAATTGCAGAGTATGATGGGCATTCAGAAGCAAGGCAACGGGATCGTCGATGTCCTGCCGCAATCGCTCATTACCAACACCCTGGCCGCTTTCCAGTTGGTTCCGACGGCGCTCGACCCCAGCGCGCCCTATATCGGTCCGGCTAATACCGCGGGCCAGTTCGGCAACCAGGTGTTCCTCTACGGGCCATGGTTCCAAACGTGGGACGTCAGCCTGTCCAAGCGCACCCGAATCACCGAAAAACAGTCGATCGAGTTCCGCGTCCAGGCGCTGAACATCTTCAACCACCCGAACTTCTTCCTGGTGCCGAACAGCTCCGGCAATATCACCATGAACAACCTGTTCGGCCAGACGCAAAACGCTTACAACGACATCAACTCGACCAACGATCCGGGATCCCGCGTCCTGGACTTCCAACTTCGCTATTCGTTCTGAGACGGAGGATAGGGCTGCCGGCCGGTGTTGGCCGCCGGGTACTCTGGCTGACGTGAATTGACCATGCGGGCAGATTGCTTGAGGCGCCTCCAGATTCACAGTGGCGGCCGAGAAACCGAATCGTTCCGGCGCCTGGTTTGCGCTGGAACGATCCGTGAGCGATTAGCATGGCTGGGCAGGAAAGGAGAAGTTGCCGCGCTGGAGACCGCTCCACGGGGGTCGCCATCGGAGGCATGGAGCCTCGTTTGACTTGTCTCACTTCCGCACCAGCTCCGGCATCGCCGCCGCTTGCGCATACGATTCGCCCGCCGCCGAGCATCATCATGTGACCGGCTATGCGCCAAACCAGCACGGCCCCGTATCGGAACGCGCAGCCGACGGCTCGGGAACGTTAGGCGACGCTGCCGCGAGTCGCGTCCGTGGGTCGCGGATCAGATCACAAGCCGGCTGTGGGCACTGAAGACCGGCTCCGCGCTACAGAACCGAAGAATCAAGACAAGAATGTTTCGCGCTGTTCGCATCGCTTTTTACGCTCCACATTGGACGACCGATGCGAAAGGGCTCAGCAGGGATTTACTTTTTACGTTGGTTTTCAAGGCCGGATGGTGAAAAACAATTCGGAACGCGGTACCTTCTCTGTCATTACCTGCGAGGATAGAGTAGGGTTCTAGAATGGACGAAGACTATAACGCTGGCGACAAGTGTGGTCGATGCGGTTGCGCGCGACGTGATCACGCACCGGCTTGCATAAACCATCCGAAGTGCAAGGGTTTCTCAGCGCCGAAGGCTAACAAGGCCAAGAAGCGTTAAGCCGGAAGCCCTGCGAACATTTAGTGGTTGCTCTCCCGGCAGATGGCCAAACGCTTGCGTTCGGTCCGCGGGCGTATGATGGATGTAGGCATTGGAGTTCGACACTTTGGTTCTTTTGAACTTGCGATTGCTTCAGTCCGCCACGCGGCCGGAAGGCCGGCTTCTGATTAACGTGGCTACGTACAACCGGCCACAGAACAGTCAGGACTGGCGATTCCCGTCCAGCCGCCTTGGTATGCCTGTCGGTGTGAAAACGAGGAGGTGCTCTAACAATGGCAACGACTACGAGTCCACTAACCGAGGTTTTGCATTCCGAAAACCACAGTAAGCTGTCTTCGGAAGAGATCGCGAAGGCGTTGGCGCACCACAATAAGAGACACTCGGCCGCAAAAGCCGAGAATACGTCCTTGAAAGCCAAGAAAGCAACAAAGAAGTAAAAGCCGAAAGCCCCGCGGCCACGGGATCGAGCCTACTGCTGCCGCGGGGTTAGGTTATCTGTCGAAGCTCCCCAATATTACTGGATATCGGGCGCGAACGGTCTGCTAGACTGCTCACACTCGCGAAAGACAGATCTTACTGGTTGCGGACGTGATCCTTTCACCGAGGCAGGATATCATATTCGCTTTTTATTCTCTATCGCTCACGATCCGAACCACCTTTCGCGCCTCCGCGTCCCGGAGCAGACCCATGAACTAGGAGTGCCCATGATGGCTGTCTGGCGTCCAATCGACGAACTCAAACTCGCACACGAGTGCCGGTTTTAGCCACAATGTCGAATGCGGCATAGCATCCATCGGCGACTTTGCCTCCGTATTCGGAGCCCGACTTCAAAACGTCGGGTTCGCCAGCGGAAAGGCACTAATACCCGCAACTGTTGACTCCGTCGATCAGGTGTTTGGGATGTTCCGGGATTGGATCAAAAGCGCGAACCGGAAATATCGTGAAAACTCGCTAGTGCTGTTCCCGTGCCGGAACGCAGGTGCACGGTGACGGTGGCTGATGCCGAAGGTCGGCCGCATAGCCTGGATCTCGGCGCCGGAAGCCTCTACGACACCGCCCACATTTACGTCTGCCGCACCAGGGAGCACCCTGAGAAGGGCCTACCGCGGCCGACACTGGCGACACTGTTTGAGGTAGTGATCGATGCGAAAGTCTACCGGGTTTAGGGAAAGGCGCTTCAGCGGGGGATCGTGAGGCAGCGGCAGTCACTCAATGGGCCGAAGGGATATCCGTTTTCGAAGAGGCCGATGCTCGAATAAAGCGATTTCGAATGTCCAGATAGTGCGCGAATCGAACTGCTGGACGGCTCGGCTCACTGTCTCCAGCGGGGATTTTCGAGTTCGAGACTACGCGCACGCTCGAGTAGACGCCTGCCGAAATCCGCGCTGCTAACCATCTTGGGAGTTTTCTACACCGTGCCGGCTAAGCAACGGAGCACTCGACCGAGGACGGCGACACGGCGCCCTGCGAAAATATTCTCAGAGGTCTTCGTCGGAATATGATCGACACTCTCCTGAACCTTCTCTTCCGGTGTTCCCACCGCCGCCTTACCCGGCCCGTTGCGCCAATTACCAAGCCTGGCCAGCCGCACAGTCAGAGCTATGTCGTCTGCTTGGATTGCGGCAAGCAGTTCGAGTACGACCTCAGCCAGATGCGCATGGGTAAGGCCATCGACCGCTCGCATGAGGCCGGAGTGCTGCCCCCGGATATTCCCGCTCCGCGCAAGAGGAAGGTCGGGTATGCGCTGCTGGCCGCGGTGCCGGCGGCGGTGGTCGTGCTCGGGACGGTACTGACCGGAAAGAAGAAAGCCACGAGACTGGAGAGCGGGAAGGTGAATCCGGCCGCGAAAGGTGAATCAGGCTAGGGTTAAGTTGGAACTAGATCGGGCCGGCGCACCGCGAGACGTACCCTTGCGGCGTATGCCATGCTGAAGGTGGATATGCGGGACGCAGAAATCATCGAAACCGAACTCATGGAGATAAGCGCGATGGCCGATGATGGCGTCAAGCTGGAGCGGATCATCGCTTGGTGTGCGGTGCATCCCGACGAGGTCGCGTTCGCTCTGCACCATCTCATGCGGCGGCGCGACAAGCATGATGCCGCACCCCCTGAGACCCCACAACAGCTGTGACGCTTCAAACGAAACGCCGTGGCGGACTCCGAACCCAAGGCCGCCTTCGTCTCTCCGATGCTCCCCCTGCCGACCGCAGTCCTGCCGGCGCGGCCGGCGTGGTCGTATTAACCGAGTCGCCTGGCGACAGCGCGATGCCCTGGGTTGTTTAACGGAGCCACACCTCTAATAGGGGTGGAAGGCGTCGATGACCAGCACTTGCGCCAATCGATGCTTTCCAATGGCATCGATTCAGTCGATCACGGTGCAATATCAGTGCGGGTGTCATGTGGCCGATTCGTCGCCATCGGCCGCGGGCTTATACCCGGGGCATTTGGGCAATAAGACGCGAATGCCTTTCCAGGCCTGAAGCCGAGATAGACCGCGCCTGCAAGCTGTTGGAGTTGGAAACGCCGAGAGCGATTGGTGCCAGCGTCGTAACGTTGAAGGGCATCGCGCACGACCTCGGCGTTTTCTTCAGTGCCGGACGGAGGCGCAGCCTCGCGGGTACAACGAGAATCATGGTGTTGATCATTTTGGCGCCTTTACTTCGAGATAATCGTTTTTTGTGGCCCACGCCGAGCCTGGCCTTCGGTGACGATACTGAGCTAATCGCGCACCAACGCGACATCGATATCGCTTTAGGTGGTACGCCCGGCCCCGGAGCATAGACCTACGTCAGAGTGACGCTTCACCCGTTTTGCGAAGCCTCCTGACGGTGCTATCAATGATCCATGTCTCTTTTCGCACGGCGGATCATCCAGCGCTGCCTTGATGCTAATGCAGCGTTCGCATCGCCGAAAACCCTTCATGACTGGGTGAAGCGCCTCAATAAGGTCTCCCAAGACTACGTCGCGACGGAATGGGAAGTGGTCCTTCTGTCGGTGTTTGCCAAATTCGGTTGCGTTCAGCATGAGCCGGCGCTTGGATTGCGCCCATTGATGTCCTCTTTGAAGCTCCCGATGGGGGAGTGAAATTCGGGGCCGACATCGTGACGATCTCGGATCAAAGCCTGCACGCTCGCAATCCGATCGAACGGTTTCAGAATGAGTTTAATCGATGAGTCGAAAAAGCCGGAATCCGCACTGGCCGCTTTGTGTTTCAGGTCCACGAACAACAGCCTGTAGCCCATCGCGGTACGGGCCGAAAGCGAAAACTTCTGCTTCCGTCGCCGAACCAGTTTGGCGCCATCATCTTCAACCCGGCCTTTGATGAGTACATCCGCGCCATTCAAAGGGAGCCGCTCGTTCCCCGCTCGCATCTCGTTGGACATCAGTTGCCCGACGTGTACATCGCCATCGAGTACCAGCCGAGCAAGGGCTCCGGTGCCGCGATGAGTTTCTATGGTTCTTACACCAGCACAACCGTAGTCGACGACAATCCACTATTCAATGCCTTGAAAAGCAAAGCGACCAGTTGCGACGAAGCGGATATGACGGCACTCGGGGGATCATCGTCTGCGATGGTGGTTCACGGATGTTCAACGAGATGTCGAATTGGGCGACTTATTCCATGAGCGAGGTTGTGCGGGAGTTTTTCAGGCAAACACATCGGTCCGGTTCGTCGCCACCATAGGAATAAACCAGCAGTGGCACGGCTCCCGCGCGGGCCGTAATCTTCTTCCCGAGGTACGGCTTTTCGTAAGGCCGGCGGATCACAATGCTCAATGGACTGCCGGTTTGGATGGATTGCTGCAGCACGTGAGAGACGCCTTGCCGGAATTGCAGGAGATGCCTGAGGATGCGTGGATCGGAATGGCGTGGAATCGCTCCACGAAGCGCACGAAACCCTATTACGGAGGCTCAGTCATGACGCGCAATGAAATACGGATATCGTCTAGGGAACTGCTCGATCTCCTCGCCGGGAAAATCGATCACAAGTTCTTCACCAGACGCCATCATTACTTCGGTCTTTTCCGGGACAGGGGCAGGATGATCAGCAGCGCCGAGTTCGAGCACGGCCCCGATGAGGATGATGATTGGGTGGTCTTGCGCTTCAAGGACGGCGATGCCGCCACGTGCGACTTTACGGTGCCGAACGACGGGCCGCCCACCGCGTAGACAGCCCGGGCGGTTGATCCCGGCGCCGGCGGCCTGTTTCTCGGCGTTGCGCCGCTGCTCCATCAGCGGTAGATCTTTCGTCGACTGTGACGCACGCGCCACCCGATGCCTGTTTCGCCAATCCGCCGTACTGGCAAAGCGAGCCTTCAAAGTGAAGCGCCCGTCACCATATTGCCGCTTCGCGGCAGATCGAGCGCCGCGGCGCACCGCAACTGCTTCAAGGCGCCGGCCCCAAGGCTGCAAGACTAGCCTTGCAAGCTGCAGAGTTTTTGCGATGCGGCGTTTCAGGACTATGCCCGCGTCTGCTTGCTGACCGGAAACCCCAAAAAAAACATCGCATACGCTGAGAACCCATCTTCATTGGGGTAGACCCGGCTCGTGCAGGCCACGAAGACCGCGGATAAGGAACGAACCGGCGTTTTGGATGGCTCCATTTTTAGCGATAGTGTTTCTGCCGTGCCTGACTCATGCGGAGCCTGGACTTCAGGCCATATACTGCCAGGCAGTTCGTGCCTGGGCGCCATACCGGGCCGAGGTACATGAGGTGCGGTGGTGCAACCCTGGGGAATGCTCGGGGATGGGTGGCGCCATGTTTCTATACGGCTCTCGCGTAATTGCGATCGATCCCGAGTGGCCGTTCAAGGACAATGAACTCCTACTGACGATGGAGCATGAATATGGGCACGCGCTCGGACTCCCGCATCGGTATGGGAATTCAATCATGAAGGCAGGATGGGATCCGCCGTTCGCAGCGGGGCCCACAGAAGAGGATTTTAGCGATTTAAGAAGAATCGGCGCTATGGCCGATCTACGGGGGCAGCATAATTTGACTTCCGCCCGCGGTCAATGAACATCCCTATTGTGCGCTCGCCGACAACCGCCAACGCGACCCGCGGACAAGCCGGCAACGTCAAGGCGCAGGCCACGGAATCACAATTTCTTGAAGAAACTACGCCCAGCGAAGGCGCAAAAGATCAAGGCCTACATGAATTCCCTTTTCCGACAGCGCACGATTCCGGCCCTTTTCCTGGCATGGATATTCGTGCCTCACTTGTTTGGCCAAGTTATACCTGCGCCGACTCAGGGCTCCAAGGCAGCAGCGCCCTCGACGCCAGCTGGCGGTCAGGCAAACCGCACCATCCCGGCTCAAAGCACGGGTTCTCAAGAGTTGCCGAAGCGTATCTTTTGGATCATTCCGAACTACCGCAGCCATCCGAGCCTTAGCGAATCCAAACCCCTCAGCGCTGGCGCGAAATTCAAACTTGCGGCTCGAGATTCTTTCGACCCCGGAACATTCTTGCTGGCTGGAGCCATTGCTGGTATCGGCCAAGCATCGAACTCCACGAAGTCTTATGGCCAAGGGATGGCAGGCTATGGACGGTATTATGGCTCGGCCTACGGGAACATAATGATCGGGAACTTCATGACCGAGGCGATATTTCCCTCGGTGTTAAAACAGGATCCCCGATACTTCCGGCGAGGTACGGGGAGCACATGGTCCAGACTGGGATATGCCATGGGGCAGATCTTCATAACTCATGGCGACGACCGCA
Organism: Bryobacterales bacterium; assembly: GCA_963763545.1. Classification (GTDB taxonomy): domain Bacteria; phylum Acidobacteriota; class Terriglobia; order Bryobacterales; family Bryobacteraceae; genus PALSA-243. Next base: position 14,701 of record CAVXPE010000018.1, on the reverse strand, counting down.
GAACCCAATTCAATTTTTCTGAAATCTTGGGGAATTCCACTGCGGTTGCAATCTCCAATGCCTACGTCCCGGACAATCGAACGGCGGCGGACGCGACCAGGCAGCTCGGAATTCAGCTCGGCATTGATATGGCCGGAAACATCCTCAAGGAGTTTGCACCAGATCTGTATCGAAGAACGTCCGGGAAGAAGCACGCTGGCTCATACTCCGGGTCATCATCTTCGAAATGATGGGCAATTCAAGCGCCTCCCAGGCGGGTCGGCAACGGTTTCGGTCTAGTAACGGATCGTCCGCTCGGAATAGTTCGGCAGCCGCAGCTCTCTCCAAGCGTCGCTAAAGCTCTGAAATCAAAGCCTATGAGCCTCCTTTAGATCCAATCGAGGATCAAGGAAAAGCCACTTAGCGGGATCTCGAAAAAGGTGCAATGCTGTAGGATTCCGTCCCTGGCTACCACAGTCGTCCCTGTGGGCAATCCGCGATACGACGTAAGCGGCACGCGCTATCGATGGCTTCCACGGAAACTCTCCGGCGGTCCCAAATAGCTGAGGGCTTTCGCCGAGGCCGGCGTATCGATGAGAATGTGCTCGAGAACCACCCCGGGATCGACCATCCAGACCTTGAAGGTGTGATATCCGGGGCCGACAATCTGGTGTCTGCTCGTCACGTAGCGGGCATTGTCCCGGACGGATTGCTCCCAATCGCTATTGCCGTTGGCGGCGTTGTAACCTTGCGGGACGATGGTCAGAACTTGAGGCGCCTCGCTATCTATCGAGACCGCTATCCTGACAGGGCGATCCGGCGCAAAGTTTAACGCCGGGCCGAGCCTGAGGCGGGCTGTTGCTTCGCCGGGCGTGAAAACATAGATGCGATAGTCCAGGTGCGGACCGGCGTTGAGGCCCTGCACGTCAACCGGAGCATCGGTCCTCATGCCGTAATGTTCCACGGCGCGGAAATTGGCTTGGCCGGCGTCCGTCTTTGAGGTGAAGTGGTCGGCGTCAATGGTGATGTAGCCTGCTCCTTCCGCGAAGCCTGTGAGGTTGGCGCGTGTCAAGTCGGCTGGCTTGCGAGCCCTGAGCTGAATGGTCTCCTCATGGCCTGCTCCTCCGATCTGAATAGAGCCTGAATTGACCCCGACAGGAGCGTGGTTCCAATCAATCGTGACCCAGACGCGCGTCTCTTCTTCGACGCGGCCCTTCGACTGGCTCAACGTGATCCACGGAGCGCTGGCGGTTGCCGTGAACTCAAAAGGCTGGCGGCCTTTGTTGAAGACGTCAACGTAGCTGCGCTGCTGATTGATCGAATCGAAAGCGGGCAGCGTAGACGAACCGCCGTCAGCAGTCACGCCGAGCGACGCCTCATCCGAGGCCTGCACGGTCTGCGAGCTTGATGGCGGCGAACGTATTGGCGGGCGGGTCGCGCCAGGAAGTGTAGCCGATGTGGGGCTGATCCATGAAGTGCTCCCACTTGCCTCCGTTGAGCGCATCCCACTGGCGGGTTAAAGCGGCATCGGCGTCAAACAGAGTCTTGACCTTGTCGCCCCAGGAATTGGCACTCGCTCGGCCTTGGGACGCATAAAGCGCATTCTTGCCCGCGGCCACGTACATCGCGTTTAAATTCGCGCATGCTTTAGTGGGGAACAAAACGAGTTGGAAGAAAGCGTCGCGCTTTGCAGCCGGTATCTTCGCATAGAGGGCTTCAGCCCGTGCCGCCAGGGCGTCGTAATCTTCCACCACGCGCTCGGCTTCGCGATAGTTGATGAGGCTGTAAGTTTCGGGCTCCAATAATTCAGGCTTCCGGCGGGCGTTGTAATCGGTATAAGCGTCGACAATCGCCGCGGCCTCGGCTGCGTAGGATGCGCCGAACTCGCGCTCGGCCCACTGGCGGGTGAACTCATTGACCGTTTCACCCCGCCATTGCGCGGTGTTCCAACCGAGGCTGAGGAAGAATTCGGTGGGAAGTTCGTAGCCCTTGAAATGGCCGACGTTGACGATCCAGATGCGATCGGCGCCGTATTGTTTGGCAAGCGACATCTGCTCCCAGATCTTGTTCAAGGGGCTCGTGTTCAACCACTGATAGCTGCGCGGGCCGCCGTGATAGTCGAAGTGATAGTAGATGCCGGCGCCGCCGGAGCGCTTACGCTCTTCTGGAGTGGGAAGGCGGCGTATGTTGCCCCAGTTGTCTTCAGCCCAGAGCAGCGTGACGTCGTCAGGCACGCGCAGACCGCCTTCGTAATACTGCTGCACTTCTTTATATAGAGCCCATAGTTGCGGGACCTTGGTCACCTCCGGGTTGACCTCTTCCGCCAGCATCTTGCGCTGGGCGGTGACGATCTTTTCGGTCAAGGCAACGCCTTCGGCAGCGGTGCGTACCATGGCCGAATCGTTTTCACCGCGAAGACCGATGGTGTAAATGTTCTCGAAGTCCTTGCGCTGGCGGATGCCCTGCCGCCAGAAGTCATCGAGGATGGCCGATTGAGTCGCGTAATTCCAGTTGCCGTATGTCGGCCCGAAGATGCCAGTCCCATTCTTTCTGGGCGCGCATCATCGGCTCCTGATGGCTCGTGCCCATCACGATCCCGTATTCGTCCGCCAGGCGGGGAGTCGCAGGATCGTCCTCGGCGAAAGCATTGTTCCACATAGCAGGCCACAGATAATTGCCCTTCATGCGGAGGATGACTTCGAAAACCTTGGCGTAGAATGCGCTGTTGAAGTTCGCGGCCGTGCCGCCCGGTACGGGATGTTCGCCGAATTTGGCGCGCACCCAGAAATCGAGGTCGGGCCTTTCATCATTGAAGAAGATGCCGCGGTATTTGACGCTGGGCTCACCCTGCTGATATTTGCCGGGGAGAACGTAGAGCGCGGATTTGTGTTCGGGGGTGACGTCGGCCCACCAATACCAGGGCGAGACGCCGATCTGCTCCGACAAGTCGTAGATGCCGAAGATCGTCCCGCGCTTATCGCTGCCGGCGATCACAAGGGCGCTTTCGACGCCGGGTAGCGGATTGGTGACGGTCTGTAAGAAGAAGGACTCCCACTTGCCGCGAATCGCGTTAACGTCGATCTTGCCGGAGCGCGCCAATTGCTCAATCAGAGGACTCTTGCCGACGGTCCCGATCAGGACCATCTTGTGGGCCGGGGTATCCCACGCGGGAGCGATGCCGGTTACACGTTTCAGGTCGGCTTGCAAATCGTGCGCCGCCCGCTGTACTCCTGGCCAATCGGCGGCGTCCACCCGGATCGCTGCCGCCGAGCCCTTCTCGGCCAACGCAAGGGCGCCCGCTCGTGGAGACGTCGTCCACATAGCGCGGACCGCCGAGAGCCCATAGATGAGCGCCGAACCAGAAGAACAGCAGGAAGCGCATGCCGATATAGTATGCCACCAAAACTAATGCGACGTTTCCATGCCCCAAATCGGGTAGGTTGGCAATTGCTCCCTGGGGCTATGCAACCGAAGTTGGTGTGCGGGGATCGCCCCCCCCCGCGATCTTGCACCGCAACGCCGAAACCAGTGCGCCGCGAGAGTGAGCCAGTTCGCAGACCGCCTTCAGGCCGTGTTGGAATCCGGTCGCCATTCGATCCCGCCGATAACGCGATGGGTTTGGTATTGGAATCGATCAGGCGGTCGAGATCTTGCAGATCGATACGCCAGTCGCGCGGCCGGAAAATGCTAACGTCGAGCCCATAGTTTCGCCAACTCGCCATATTGGTAGAGCGCGCCTTCAAAGTGCGGGCATCCGTCATCATGTTGCGCGGCTCCGGGGAAGATCGAGCGCCGCGCGGCGAGGTCCCTTGTCGGGCGCAGCCAAGTCGGAGCCCGGCTTCGCCCGCGAAAGGAACATCATCCTACGCTCTCTACGTGCCACCTCGGGCGGCGCTCCACCGCTTGAAGCTCCTCGGCGGTCAGGGCCTCCTGTTCGAGTGTTCGACAGACTTCCTTGGCCTCAGCGAGATCTCGATCTGAAAGGGGGCGCCCATCGGCTGCGCTCTTCGCTTCCGCCATCGCGAAGTATACGGCCGCGGTCTTTTTGGGATTAGCCGTTGCCTCCATAATCGTTAGCTGGTCGTCGCGCTCGACGCTCTCTCGACCTGAAAGCAGTTGCTGCCTTGCGCGACGCAGGCCCTTGAGCGCCGATGTCGCAGTTCGGAGGAGCCCCTTGAGATGAGGAGGCCAACTATCAGGCACAAGGTTGGAGGGGTCCTGTTGCAGCCCGAAGAAACCGAATCTCTTCTTCATCGCTTGTCTCCTTCACTTCATCGCTGTCTCCTTCACCCGTCAATGCCGGCGGTAGCTGAAGAGTCATCTCCACGCCGGCAAGTTCGTAGTCCAAGGCTTTCCTCGTCAGCATTGGGCATGTGCCAGTTCGAGGCGGTAGGGACTCAAAAGCGCGTTCGGAGCGTTGCAGTCCCCCGCAACCACCAAAATCAATCGGTTGCGCGATCGCGAGCAGGCCGAGAACCTTCAAAAAAGCTTTGGTAGTGTTCATTGCGCGCAATCGCTGCGCCGCCTTGTTTGCCGCTGTTGGGCAAAGGACGGCCCGACGCTTCGCGCCAGCCTATTGCACCACCAACGTCGAGCTTGGGAAGGCGAACTTCCGCCCCACTTCGTCCATTACGTTGATCTGGCAGCGGTAGCGTCCCGGCGCGAGGTCCTTGAGCGGGACCTGCATCTGCACCGGCACCGCGTTCGGACGGGTAGATGCGACTTGCGTTGCCTTGATCGGCCCCGCTTCGAACGCCTTCTGCCCCTTCTGATTGAACAGGCTCATGCTGACGCCTACGCGGCGCGCGCGTTGATTGTCCGGATCGGGCGACGGCGTCGTAGACGTCGAAGGTGACGTACATGTTCTGGCTGCGGCGGAAAACCTTGGTGATGTTGGGGACGATCTTTTGATCGCCGACAATCAGCGGATCGGCATTGCGCTGCCTGCGCGACGCATTCTCGGCGGCGCCGACAGCGGCTTTTAAGGGCTCGCGCTGATTGCTCCAGATGACGGAACTGGTCTTGAGCAGCATCGAATCGGCAGCGAGATCGGGCACGACGAAGTGGGCGTCGAAGGTTCCCATCTTGCCCGAGAAGTTCTCGCGCACCAGAAACTGAATGCGGTAGCGGCCGGGCGCCAGCGTGAAGCCGGCGTCGTAGTGGAAATTGCGCGTGGCCAGCTTTTCGGTTTCGCTCGCGGGCAGCTTGACCTTGATGAAATCGCGCACCTTGGCGACGATGTGCTTGCGCTCGTCGATCACCTGGCCGACGAAATCGAATTCGGTTTCGCCGCCGGCGCGTTTTTCGGCGAGCGTGATCACCGAGCCGGGAATCTTCACGGAAACCGGAACGTAAGTAGGCCGCGGGCGAGATGCGGAAGTAATCGGCTTCCAGGGCCAGCGGCAGATCGGTTTGCGGATCGGGCGAAGACAGCGCCTGCTGTAACTGCTGCTCCTTATCGGCGCCGTTGAACTTACCCCAGACCTTGTCGCCGTAGTAACCGTGGCGGAATTCGAGTTTGGCGGCAGATGTTCTTATTCAGCTTGACGGTGATCTTGCGGTATTTGCCGTCCTGCTTGGAGTTAGTGGTGTAGTAGCCCAGAATGTAATAGCTGCTGGAATTCGTTCTTCGCCTGCACGATGCCGAGCGATAAGTCGTTGGAATCGAGGAATACCTTGCCGCCGGTTTCGGAGGCCAGCGTGGAGAGCGTCTCCTGCGAATCGTTGATGGCGGCGCGCTGCGAGTTGTAGGCCGAGCCGTTGTAAATGCCGGTGCCGCGCGACGCGGCTTTGCTGGCGCCGCCGCCGGGAGGGTCGGCCATCAGGCCGCGCGCATCGATGGGATAGATGGCGACGTTGGCCTTCACCGCGGCGTTGATGGAAGCTTCCAACTGCGCCTGGTTCTCGATGCCGGTCTTGCTGATGCCGTTGGTGATGTAGACCAGCACCTTCTTTTCCGGCAGTTGCGCCAGCTTCTTGACGGCGTCTTCGATGGCCGCCAGCTTTTGGTCGGTATTGAAGATGTTGAATTCGGTTTCGTCGGCCACGAAGGCCGCGCCGGTGTCTTCGCCGTTATCGTCGCCGGTATCGGCCACGTCCGCCATTTCGCTCATCATCGCCGATGGGGAAGGCCTTGATGATGTCGGTCAGTTGATCGCGGTTGGCGGTGAAATCGGTCTTCACCTGAACGGCGGTGGTGAAGAGTCAGGATCGCCATCAGGTCCGCTCTCGGTCATCTGAGTGTCGATGTATTTCAGCGCGGCGTCCTGGGCGCGAAGCTGCTCGGGGATGCCCATGTTCGAGAAGTCGAAGAACAGCACCATCAGGCGCTTGTCGTGATACTGAATCTGGTTGCGCGAGGGCACGGTGATGGTGGTCTTGGGATCTTCGGGCAGGGCGCGCTGATCCTCGAGGGAGGGCGGCGGCTCGGGAGGCTCGGGTTCGATGGCGAGCTTCTGAAATTCGAAGGTGGAGATCTTTTGCGGCTTGTTGTCTTCGAGCAGGGTGAAGTCGCTGGCCTTCAGGCCTTCGATGGGCTTGCCGGTCTTGGGATCTTTTACCGTGACATCGACGATGACTAGGTTGGCGTCCGTGGTGAATTTGGTTCCGGTGTCTTGGATGACGGGTACGGTTTGCTGCTGTTGGCCCGGGGAGGCGAGGGTGAGGAGCAGGGCTAGGGTGAGGAGCGTAGCTCGGCGGGGGCCTGCGCCTTCGGCGCATCGACAGGCCAGGAGGCCTATCGCACGGGGGCCTAGCGCAGTGCGGCGGCGCGTGGCGGCGGGACGTGCGCGATGGCGCCGGGGAGTCGCGTAACGGCGGGTTGGCGCGGAGCGGCGGGGGGTTGCATTAGAAGTTGTACCTCAGGGTTAGCGTGACGGTGCGCGTGGCGGAGGCTGCGGTCGCCAGGCCGTAGGTTGCGGAATTGACCGTGGTGCCGAAACTGGTGATCTGCACGTGATTCATCGCGTTGGTGGCGGAGAGGCGCAGTTGCAGAGTCTGCCGTCCGATTTCGCCGAAGCGCCAGGCGCGGTTGAGCGATGCGTTCAGGCTAGTCGTGAAAATGCCGGGGATGGTATCGACGCCCCGCGTTTCCATATTGTCCGGCGGCGGGAAGCGTGAAAGCCAGCAGGTTGAAGTAGGGAGAGTTGCCGGCGTCGATGCTCTGGCCGGTGGCGTCGGCGCGCAGTTGACCCACTGCGCCCGATGCCCTTGCTGTTGGTGAGATTTCCGCCGACGCAGAGCCGTGAGCGGCATGCCGGAATTCGCGGTGAAAGTGCCGTTGAGCGTCCAGCCGCGAAAACGCTCTGGTCTTCCACGCCGTTGCGCCAGAAGCCGTGAATGCCCACGGGCGACGATAGCGTGTAGGTGAGCGAGAAGCGGTTGCGCTGATCGAAGCGTCGAGAGGCCGCGCTCGGCGGCGAGATCGAGCGGGTTCTGTACCACGGTGCCGCCGAGGCCGGTGAAGCTGGAGGCGTCGTCGATGGATTTGGAGAACGTGTAGAGCGCCGCGGCGGACATGCCGCGCGAGAAGCGGCGCGTGAGGCGCACCTGTCCGGCGTGGAAGATCGAATCGCCGGAATCGGTCTGGTAGAGGAAGCTGGATGCGTTGGCGATGGTCAGTTGCGTCGCGCCGTTGAGCGACGGAGCCGGGCACGGCCTGGTTCGGCGCCATTTGCACGCCGAGGCCGGTGCCCTTGGTGCCGATGTATTCCAGCTCGACGATGGTGTTGGAGGGCAACGTCTGCTGAATGGCGAAGCTCCAGGTCTGCGCGTAGGCCAGCTTGTAGTTCTTGTTGATGGCGCAGGTGTTGGTGATTGTCGAGGGCTGAGTGGGGAAGCCGTTTTCGAGGTGAGCGGATCCGTCGAGGTTGGTGCTCTGCGAGCCGGTGGTGGCGAAGGGCGGCTGCGCGGCCAGCTTGGCGGCGATCTGCCCGTAGGAGGAGCCGCTATAGAAGATGCTGTAACCGCCGCGGAAGATGCGGCTGCGTTTCTGCGAAGGCCGCAACGCGAAGCCGAAGCGCGGCGAGAAGTTGTTGGGGTCGGGATTGATCAGGCTCGAAGGAAAAGCGCCGGTAAAGGGTCCGGCAACGCCGGGCGTGACGAGCGCGACCTGTGTCATCGCCGGGTTGATATCGAGATTCGACAAGTGCCCGTACTTCTCCGTGAAGGGCGAGAAGTATTCGTAGCGGATGCCCAAGTTCAGCGTGAGACCGGGCATGACGCGGAAATCGTCCTGCGCGTAGACGTTGGTGGCCCAGCCGCGGAAATAGTTATTCGAGTTGCCGATGCGCAGGGAGCTCGATTGGGGAAAGCCGAGCAGGAAATCGGCGAAATCGTAACCGGTGTGCGCGAGCGGCTGGCCGTCGGCGTCGAAGCCGCTGGTGAGCAAGTCCGCTGAAGCTGAACGCGCCGCGCGAGTTGGCGTAGGAGAGCGCGTTCTGCTGCATCCGGCGGTAGCCGAAGCCGAAGCTGAGATTGTGCTTGCGCTGAACCACGTAAGTGATCGTGTCGGTGAAATTGGTGGTCTGGCTGCGATTCAACGAGGCCGAGCTATCGCTCAGGCTGCCGAAGTTGGTGAACGAGAGATTGGGCGGGCCGTAATCGAGCGGCGATTGATCGGTTCCCGCGATGCCGAGCTCGCCTTCGATGTTCGATTTGTACGGCGAAGTAACGGCGTGCCCTTGCTGATGTTGCGGCTGAAGGCGAGCGAGGCGTTGTTGTTGAAGCGCGGCTTGAAGCTGTGGCTCCAGCCGGCGGTGGCGCTCATGCCGTAGCCGCTCGAGGTGTCTTTGAAGCCGAAGAGCTGCTCGCTGGTGGAATCGTTGCCCTGAATATTGGACGTTGAAATTGATGCTGTCCTTATTGGTGGGCAGCGGCATCACGGTGCGCAGCGAGACGGAGTTCGATGCGCTGGGAGTGGAGGGCGCGATGGAGTAGTTCTGGATCGCTCCGCCGAAGGTGGGCAGCGGGAAAGTATTGCAAGCAGCGCGGCCGACGCCGGATTGATGCGCGAGGAAGGGATGATGTTGCCGGGGAATGGATTATGCGTAGTGGGATCGTAAATTACGATGGGGTTCGAGCCGACAACGGCGTCGAAGAAATCGCCGTCGCGTTCGGCGGCGGTGGGGACGGTGGACACCGAATCGCGCGCGCTGCGGGCGCGGCTGCCCGAATAGTTGAAGATAGATGTTGGCGCGTTCCCAATCCACCAGCTTGGGGATGCGCAGCGGGTCCGCCGATGTTGGCGCCGAAGGTTTCGCGGGCGGACGAGGGCTTGGCGATGCTTTGTCCGTTGAGCGAGAACGGCGCCGCGTTGAGCGCGGAGTTCTGACGGTGGCATTGACCGATCCGTGATAAGTGGGACGGTCGCGCCGCCGGTTGCCGAAGGTCGCGAACTGGCCGTTGAAGGGGCCGGGTCCGCCGCGCGCGCCGCCGCGGCCACCGCCGCCTCCGCCGCCACCGCCGCCGCGTCCGCCGCCGCCACCGCCTCCGCCACCGCCGCCGCCACCTCCGCCGCCGCCGCCCCGCGGCCACCGCCACCGGGACCGCCGGGACCGCCGGTCCGAGGCCGCCGCCGTTATCGGCGCCGAAGCCGGTGTTGGCGCCGGCCGCTCCGAAGCCGCCCATGCCGAGGCTATCGGCGGCGCCGCCGGAGAGGATGCCGTTGAAAGCGACGTCGCCGACGCTTGCGCCGAGGACCGGGCCGCCGGGACCGCCCGGACCGCCGCGTCCAGCGGCGCGGTCGCGCCGCGCCTGCTCATCGGCCGCGGCGCCGAGTCCGCCGCTCGAACTGCCGTTGACCATGAAGGATTCGTTGGCGTCAGCGTTGGCATCGCCAGCGTTGGCGGCGAAGTCGCTCGCGGCCGCGAGATCCTGCGCGCCGGCTTCGGTTGCGGTCACAGTGATGTTCTGAAATGCGGGCTGCTGGGGAGTGGCGCCGCGTCCGTTATTCGGCTGGTTCGCCGCAGCGGCGGGTTGACCGTTGGCTGGGGGATTTGCCGCGGCGTTTTGCGGCTGAGGATTGCCTTGGGCGCCTCCGCCGAACTGGCCGCGCCCGCCGCCTTGGCCTCCCCGTCCGCCCCGCCCGCCGCGCCCGGTGTTGGCGGTCAGGGGTGCGTTCATCTCGACGGAGGCGCCTTGGACGCGCGGAACCTGGAGGGTCCAATCGCGATAGCTCGCCTCGCCGGTCACCGTCACTTGGCCGTGCAGAGTGGTGAAACCGAACATCTCGACGTCGATATCCCAAACGCCGGGGGCGAGTTCGAGGGTATAGCGGCCGTCCTCGCCGGTATAGGCAACGACTTTGGCGCTGCCCTGCCGTGCGGTAACGGTGGCGCCGGGAATGAACTGGTCGGCGGCCCGGACGGAACCGCTGTGCTGCGCGGCGGATAGAAAACCGGCGCTTAGCAGAAAGGGGATTAGGGAAAGAAGACGTTGCACGAGGATTCTTATACTAGGACTTCCCTTGGGGAGGCGGATAGTTCCCTTATTTGGTTACATTTATGAGCGGTTTCGACGCGTGAGGGCGTTTGGAGGCGCGATTTTGACGCAGAGGCGCAGAGACGCAGAGTTAAGCGCGGAGTTTTTTGGCGGCCTGGGAGTGGGCTTCATGCGGTTTTTGGGCTTGGGTTGATAGTGAGAGTTTCGAGTTGGTGAGATTTTTGGTCAAATTTGTCGTTTAGGCGGCCTTCTTCGGGAATGTCGGCGGGCGCTTGTTGATGTCATACGAGCGGCTGAGGCGGACGGCGCGGTCGATTACTCGGAGCAGTTCGGGGGCTGAAAAAACGAACTCGCCATGGGCGGAGGCGGGCAGGAAATCTTCTCCGGGGTCGTAATCTTTTCCTTGCGATAGCGCGAGTTGGAGGAGCCGGATGGCTTCATCTTGGGCGCGGGCGTAGCTGGCCTTGCGCCTCTCCTGCAGGACCTGGAGCTCCGCCATGTCCTTTTCCACGGCGCGGCGGAAACGCGTTTCGTAGAGGGAAATGAGGATGAGATTTTTGGCTTGCTCTTTCCAGACCTTTCCCTCGGCTAAGCAACTGTCTACCGCCGGATGGCCGCTTTCCATGCCATTGGCGTAATCGAGGTGGCCCTGGGCAAATATAGAATCTTCCACGCTTGCCGCCCTTTTACAGCGCCACTTCATCTTGGCGATTTCCGCGACCAGTTCGGTCTCCAGGATGCCGATGGGGGCGAGGGCTTCTCTGTACGCCGCCATGTGAGCGTCGAACGCCGGCTGCTCTTCCGGTGAGCAGAGGTGGATTTTGGAAGTTATAAGGGTCTTGCAAGCATTCAAGGAGGAGCGGCGACGGCCCTCGAACGTCTTGGGTCCGCCGATGCCTTTCCGCGAGGGGGCGGCTTCGGGTTGTTGGTCGAGCGGTTGTTGGTCAGACATGGCTATCTTTAGTTATCTCTTTCGTTGTAAGATCCGGGGTTGCCGGGGGTCGAACTTTCTTCCCGATTTCAGATTAGCTGGAGGCGCCTGCGGCTACGGGGCTGAGTTTCGGTAAGTGATTGAGAGATAGCGAAATATAAATTTCAAAAACTTGTGACTCAAAATTTCAGTTTCCCTACGGGTCTGATACCAGCGGCAAATTTTCTGAGCTTTACAATAGAAAGCAGTGAAGATCCGGGACCTGATTAAATTTGTGGAGGCTGACGGCTGGAGGCACGTTCGTACTACTGGGAGCCACCGCCATTATAAGCATCCTGCAAAGTCGAACGTGGTGACGAGACCGGCCGACCCCGGTGACGACGTTCCCGCTGGTACACTGAAGGCGATCCAAAGGGCAGCGGGATTGGAGAAAGCTTAATGGGCGTCAGATACGCGGCCCCATTGTTGAACAGGCTGAGCGCAACTGGGCGGCGTATGTTCCGGATCTGCCCGGGTGTATCACAACCGGTCGCACGCTTGAAGAGACGGAACGCAATATCCGGGAAGCGATCGAAGGCCATCTGAAAACGCTGAGTGAGTTTGGCGACCTAATTCCGCAACCGACGACCGTCGCCAGGGAAATCGAAATCCAGCCAGCAGCATAAGAACCGTCAACACTGGTCGACGAAGCGCGGATCGAGCTACGGGCCGGCCCCTATTTTTTGGTTCGCGCTGGCGGCTTCCGGCGCGGTGTGGGCAGCCGATTCGTCCCGGCCCGGGTTCGAACCTGTTGGCGACTGCTATCAGATTGCGGAAGATAAAATTAGCCGCCGATAAACGCCGATAAACGCCGATAGTGGGGTGAACCCCTTCAGTGAGACACGGGGAAAGACGCACTCTCCGTTCGATGATAATTCGTTTGCCGGTCGCTGTCCAGAGCTTATTCTGACGATACCGGTGAAGCGGAGACGGGCTCTGCTGGCGAGCAACCCGATCAAGGAATAGCCGGTGCGGAACTCATCGCGGACGATGAGGAGAGCGTGGTCCTCCCGACGCGTTCTTTTGCCTGGCCCCGGGGCCGACCAGCGGGAGGCGGGCGGTCCCGGCCCAGGATTTGGTTTTGACTTTGGTTTTGGTTTGAAACCACATCGGACCGATAGATTCCGCCCTGCCTTGAAAAACGCATACTGAGGCGCCTCAGTATTCATCGAAAGCGGAGTGGCAGTGGCGGAGAAGGGATCGTCGCAAACTCTCCTATAGCGGTTAAGAAATCACCCGAGCTTACCGGCTCCGGCCCTGCGGAGAGTTTCCCTGTTACGGGCGAACTTTGCCTTCGCCCCCCTGCCTTTCCGCCTCATCGCGGAGACAGGCTAATCGGTCACGTCTCCACGTTGGCAATGATCGGAGGCGAGAAGAACTTCATGCTCGCCGCATCCTGGCTTGCGCCCGGCGACGGCGCGGCGGCGGCGTCACGCTCAAACTCCTCCGGCGTGCGATATCCCAGGGCCGAATGCAGCCGCAGGCGATTGTAGTAGGCGCCGATGAACTCTTCCAGATGTTGGGAAAGCTCTTCGAAATCCGCGTACTGATTGCAGTAGATTTCCTCCTGCTTCAAGGTCTTCATGAAGCTTTCGCAAAACGCATTGTCATAAGGATTACCCGGCCGGCTCATGCTGGGCATCATCTGGCTGGCCGTCAGCACCGCGATGTATTCGGCGCTGGCGTACTGCGTGCCCTGGTCGGAGTGATGCACCACGCCCGGCGGCGGCTGGCGATGCGCGATGGCATGCCGCAGCGCCGCTATCGCAAGCCGCGCCGCCAGCGAGCGATCCAGCGCCCAACCGATCGCCTTGCGCGAAAAGCGATCGATGACTACGGCCAGGAAAACAAACTCGGTCCGCAAACGGATATAGGTAATATCCGCGACCCAGAGTTGGTCGATCCCCGTCAAGGTCATACGCCCCGCCAGATTCACATATACCTGGCAATCGTGCTGAGAATCCGTAGTCAAGACGAATTTGCGGAACCGCACTGCCAGTAGGTTGTCGGTCCGCATCACGCGTAGCGCGCGCTTGTGGTTGACCGCCATGCCGCGGCGATGCAACTCGGCGGTTACGCGACGGTAGCCGTAACGGCGATGGTGCGCCAGCACGATTTCCTGAATGGCCGTCCGCAGCGCCATTTCCGCCTCGTCCGGTTGGCTCTCTTCTAACTGCCGGTAGTAGCCGGCGCGGCTCACGCCCGCCAGACAACACATCCGTTCGACGGTCAAACTGCCTTGCTCTTGCGTCCACGGCCGGATAGCGTCGTAGATGCCGAGGCGCCAGTCGCGATGCTCTGCCGGCGTCCTTCCTTGATTCTGAGCAAGGCACTTCTGAAAAAATCGTTCTCCAGCGTTTTATCCGCCAGAGCCGATTTCAGCTTGGCGATCTCCTCGCGGAGTTGTTTATCTTTGCGTTCTTCTGCGGTCATTCCCAGATTCGCATGCCGCGGTTCGGGGCGGCCTTCGAACTGGTACTTCCAGGTGTAGAGAAGCTTCCGCTCGATCTTGAGCTCGCGAGCTAAAGCGTGAATGTTTTCGCAGGTCTTCATCGTTTCGACGACCTGCCGCTTGAACTCCACCGTGTGCCGGCGCCACTTTGCCATCTTTGCCATTTTGGCCTCCGTTCGATGCAAAGTGCGTTCATTCGGCGTGTCTCACTTTTGGGGTTCACTCCATTGAAAACAGGAACGTTATCGGCGCTAAGTCGCCATCGGCAATTCCTCGAAATCGCTCGCCTCAGACCGTTTCCCTTCGCAAGACACTCGCCTAGCTTAGAGCGGAGGCTTTTGGCGCTTCGAGACGGGATCGCAGCGACTCGTAGAGTTGCGCCGGGCCAAGCAAAATATCCCGCAGGCCGTTGCGCACGCGCTCGGATTCGAGCGCCTGCTTGCTCATCGTATTGTGCGCGGCCAACGCATCGATAATCGCGTTCAATAACTCGTTCGAGAGATCGGGTGAATTGGCGAATTGCTCTTTGGTGTTATTAGAGGCTTGTTGAACGAGGATGACGGATTCCAGCAGCTTACCCTTGATGACGTTGTTCACGTAAACGAGACGGTCGTCCTCGGTGAGGTCGCCTTCGAACAGATCGTTTACCTTGGTCACGATCTCGGCAAGCCGCGCTTTTTCCTTTTCCTGCACGGAGCCGCCGCCGGATTCGGTTAGAGGGTTGAGTTTGGGCGCCTCGCCGCCGCCGAGCGGCACCTCGCGCCGGCCCTGGTCTCTTAGGTTATGGTGCGTGAGGATCAGCTTCGATAGATCGATGCCTTCCCGTTCGCGGCCGAATTCCAGCAACGGTAAGAGGCGCT
>CAVXPE010000017.1:0-162132 GCA_963763545.1 Bryobacterales bacterium | reverse complement strand
AGTGGTATGTGCCCATACGCCGTTAACCGCCCCCTACGCGCTGCCACAACGTGGCCGAAACCGTATCTCGCCGCCCACCGCAAAATCGTCGCAGCGCAAACGCTGCGATTTTATCAGAGCACCCGCACCCCTCTCCCCCACCTTTCACGCCACGTCAATTCCCAGTAGCGCAGGGCACTCTTGCCTGTGCGCTTTACTTTACCCCTCTTGCATCATCCGTGTGTGTCGACCTCTGTGGGCGGAGCAGGAAAAAGCCCTTTTGCGCCTTCACAACAGGAGCCGGTCCTAGTAAGTTCATAGCCCCACGGTACTGCCAAAATTCCATCCTTCGCGCTATCGGTTTTCTATGCAGACTGCACCAGAATAGTCTCCAGGAGGGAACAACCATGAAGGGCTGGTTTATTTACCATTATTTTGTCTTGTCTGCGATGTTCTGGTGCGGCTGGTGGGCACACAAGCGAGCAGTTCGGCCGAGCAATCAGGTGGCACCGTCTAGTAATAGAACGGAAGCGTCCTAGAGCCCTGCTGGGCAACGAACTCCCTATGCCCTATCTCGCGCGAAGCCTTAGCGGGGCGGCACAAACGTTCACAATTGACTAAACGAACCGTATCCATGCGACCGGATGAACAGATTCGTTGCTGCGGCCGCCTTCGAACGCCGCACGCTTTCGAATGAATACCAACGCATAATGAGGTAGACATTGGTAACCCCTTATGATACCCTCTATTGTGTCAATCGTAGAAAATACCGCCTCGGCCCTCCTGCGTGGGGTTGCCGTAGCTGTCTCACGCTCTGGTCACTCGCCCATTCCGGCCGCTCACCTCAATACCCTCGGTCTAACCGACTCAGGAAGTACCTCTGTTTCAAACATTTACAAACGCCTACTTTATCAAGTACCGTGTTTTGATGAACATACAAATGCCCCGGGGGTATACCCCAAGACTCTACCGAAGGAGGTCTCCTTGACCGCTGCTGGGTAGCCTGCTATAAAATCAGGCTGCTATTTTCTTAATTAGTCTAGATCGACCACCCCTGGCACGATCCCTGAGATTCGGGTGCGGGCTCCACTTGGAGCCCGCTCAATCGGGTGCGGGCCGTACTTCGAGCCCGCTCAATAACTAACGGAGGAAGCATGTCGGTAGCAGGATTTGTCTGGTTCTACGCGGCACCAAGCGCCGGTCTAACGGTCGCGGTATGCGCCGCTTTATTCACGGCTTCGGTAAGCGCGGTGAAGTCGTTTCGCATGAAGTCGCAGCGCCTGGCGGGTATCCGCTCTGTCGCGCTTCGTTTAGCAAAAATCTCTGTGGCGGTGGGCGCGCTGATTTCCACCAGCGCCGCCGCGGCCCTGGCCCAAACGGCGCCTGAAGCGCAGGGGGCGAGGCCAACCTCAAGCTCCCCGACCTCTCGCAGGTAGATTTCCTCGGCATCGACGGCCATAAGCTCCTGCTGTTCGGCATCCTCTTCTGCATTCTCGGACTGATCTTCGGCATGACCATCTTCGTGCGCCTGAAAAACCTGCCGGTGCACCGCTCGATGCGCGAAATTTCCGAGCTGATCTACGAGACCTGCAAGACCTACCTCATCACGCAGGGCAAGTTCCTGCTGCTGCTGGAGAGCTTCATCGCCGTCATCATCGTGCTCTATTTCGGCGTCCTGCTGCACTACGAAGCGTTGCGCGTCGCCGTCATTTTCCTGTTCAGCATCCTGGGCATTGCCGGCAGCTATCGGCGTGGCCTGGTTCGGCATTCGCGTGAACACCTTCGCCAATTCGCGCACGGCGTTTGCCGGACTCGCGCGGCAAGCCCTATCCCATCTACGAAATTCCGCTCGACGCGGGCATGAGCATCGGCATGATGCTCATCAGCGTGGAGCTGCTGATGATGCTTCTCATCCTGCTCTTCGTTCCCAGCGATTATGCCGGCCAGTGCTTCATCGGATTCGCCATCGGCGAATCGCTGGGCGCGGCGGCGCTGCGCATCGCCGGCGGCATCTTCACCAAGATCGCCGACATCGGCTCCGACCTGATGAAAATCGTCTTCAAGATCAAGGAAGACGACGCGCGCAATCCCGGCGTGATCGCCGATTGCACCGGAGACAATGCCGGCGATTCGGTGGGCCCCAGCGCCGACGGCTTTGAGACCTACGGCGTCACCGGCGTGGCGCTGATCACCTTCATCCTGCTGGGCGTGAAAAATCCCACCGTGCAGGTGCAATTGCTGGTGTGGATCTTCGTGATGCGCATCGCCATGCTGGTGGCCAGCGCGGCCGCCTACTTCATCAACAGCGCCATCGCCAAGGCCCGTTACGCCAACGTCGACCAAATGAACTTCGAAGCGCCGCTCACTTCCCTGGTATGGATCACCTCCATCGTCTCCATCGCCATGACCTACGTGATCTCGAGCGTGATCATCCCCACCCTGGGCGGCGACACCACCCAGTGGTGGAAGCTGGCCACCATCATCTCCTGCGGCACGCTCGCCGGCGCGGTCATCCCCGAACTGGTGAAGGTCTTCACCTCCACCGAATCGCGGCACGCCCGGGAAGTCGTAACTTCCGCGCGCGAAGGCGGCGCTTCGCTGGGCATTTTGTCCGGATTCGTGGCCGGCAATTTCTCCGCTTATTACCTGGGGCTAGCCATGGTCGCCCTGATGTCCATCGGCTACCTCGTCAGCCAGCGGAGGCCTGGGCAACCTGATGATCGCCGCGCCGGTATTCGCCTTCGGCCTGGTGGCTTTCGGCTTCCTGGGCATGGGCCCGGTCACCATCGCCGTCGATTCCTACGGCCCGGTCACCGATAACGCGCAATCGGTTTTTGAGTTGTCGCAGATCGAACAAATTCCCAACATCCAGCCAGGAACTCAAGCGCGATTTCAACATCGACGCCAACTTCGAGCGCGCCAAAGATCTGCTCGAGGAAAACGACGGCGCCGGCAACACCTTCAAAGCCACGGCCAAGCCCGTGCTCATCGGCACCGCCGTCGTCGGCGCCACCACCATGATCTTCTCCATCATCATGGCGCTCACCAAGGGCATCACCGAAAACGTCGACAAGCTGTCCCTGCTGCACGCCCCGTTTTTCCTGGGACTGATCACCGGCGGCGCCATGATCTACTGGTTCACCGGCGCTTCCACGCAAGCCGTAACCACCGGCGCCTACCGCGCTGTCGAGTTCATCAAGGCCAACATCAATCTCGAAAGCAGCGAAAAAGCCTCGGTCGCCGACAGCAAAAAAGTGGTCGACATCTGCACCCAGTACGCGCAGAAGGGCATGCTCAACATCTTCATCGCCGTGTTCTTCGCCACCCTGGCGTTCGCCTTCGTCGAGCCTTTCTTTTTCATCGGCTACCTGATCTCCATCGCCATTTTTGGCCTCTACCAGGCTATTTTCATGGCCAACGCCGGAGCCGCCTGGGACAACGCCAAGAAAATCGTGGAAGTGGAATTGAAGCAAAAAGGCACCGAACTGCACGACGCCATGGTCATTGGCGATACCGTCGGCGATCCTTTCAAGGACACCTCTTCGGTGGCGCTGAACCCGGTAATCAAGTTCACCACGTCTCTTCGGCCTGCTCGCCGTCGAGTTGGCCGTGAAACTCACAGCGGAAACAGGCGGTATGCTCACACGTCTTCTGGCGGCGTGTTCTTCCTGATCTCATTTACTTTCGTGTATCGCTCGTTCTACGGAATGCGCATCCGTTCAGCCGAGCCCGCAGAAGAACCCGCGCGCGTGGCCGCCGACTAGTCGTCAGCCGGCGTTGGCACGCACGACGCGACTTGCCTTTCGAACAGGATGCGGCGAAGATTGCAGCCGCGACTCGCATTAGCGATTTGCCCGATACGCACTCAAGATCGCTACGTCTTCAGCAGGTTCGGGAATTTCCGCGGGTCGTTGTCAAAGCCCGGGAAACACCGTGTCGAGTTCGTCGGTTGCCCAGGTGGCCGCAGATGACTTCGCCGAGCACCGAGCGGAAATCGGTGGTGAGTGCCAGGTCGCGGCCTTCGTTCAACTGTTCCGGACCGAGCCCCGGCCACTTGCCGTAAACCTTTCCGCCTTTCACGGGGCCGCCCATCACGAACATGCAATTGGCGTGGCCGTGATCGGTGCCGCGATTGCCGTTTTCGTGCGCGGTGCGGCCGAATTCGGACATCGTGACCACGACGATGTCTTCCATGCGGTCGCCCATATCCTGGAGAAACGCGGCCAGGACTTGGCCCAGTTCGCGCAGCAGATTCGACATCTGCCCTTGCGCGCCGCCTTCGTTGACGTGATTGTCCCATCCGCCGGTATCGACGAACGTGACTTCCATGCCGATGTCGGCTTTGAGAAGCTGCGCGACTTGCTGCAGCGTCTGGCCCACTCGGCCTTTCGGATATATCCGCGCCATTCTCGGGCTGGAAGCGCGAAGGATCGGCCTTGCGCAGCATGTCGATCGCTTCAAACGTTTCCGTGCCCGTGCCGCGCAACGCCTTGTCCACCGTCTGCGCATACAGCGCTTCGAATCCGCCTTCGACGGCTGTGGATTGGCCAACACGCGGAACTGTTTCACATCCGGCGAGCGCGATGGCGGGCGCGGCGCCGCGCAGCGTCAGCGGCAGATTCGGGCCCATCGCCACGGCGCGAAAAGGCGATGCGTCCTGCTCGGGCAGCGCTTGCAGGGTGCGATTGAGCCAGCCGTCCTCGGTGGATTTTACGCCGGGCGTGCCGGACTCCATGAAATCCTGCGCGTCGAAATGCGAGCGCGTCGTGTCCGGCGATCCCGCCGCGTGAACGATGGCGAGTTGGCGCTTCTGAAATAGCGGCAGCAGCGGCGCGAGGCTCGGGTGCAGGCCGAAAAATCCGTCGAGATCGAGCGCGGCGCCTTCGGCGCCCGCGCGCGGCTGCGGAATCGCGATGGTCGGGCGGATGCGGTAGTAGTTTTGCTCGCCGAAAGGCACGACGATGTTCAATCCGTCCGCCGCGCCGCGCTGGAAAAGCACGATCAGTTTTTTCCCGTTCGGGGCATGGCGTCGCCGCCACCGCGCGCTGCAGAAATGCGGGAATCGTGCTCATGCCGATCATGGCCACGCCGCCGCTTTTCAGGAAATCTCGTCGTGAAACTTTCATCGTGGTTCTCCTTCCGTCCGTTGCAACGCCGAAATCTAACTTACCGCGACCATGCAACTTCACCCAATCCACGAACTTCGCGCAACCAACAAGGCCGCAGGGCCCGCGCTACGGATAACTGTGCCATATCGGCGCTGAAATTCCGGCGAGCCCAGCACCAATCCCGCGATCATGGCGGCGTTCACCTGCTTGACCGGATCGTCGAGCCTCGCCTGCAAAATCTGCGGATCGTTCAACTGCTTTTCCAGCGTCTCGCGCGTCTCGCGGAGACACTTCCCCGGCCAGCAATAACGGCAATCGCGCGGTCGAGCAGCCGCCTGAGGATTCGCGCGCCCGTGCCGCTCGCACCGAGCAGCAGCCGCGATATCCACCTGCGCGCCGCGGAGACGGTTCGCTGTAAGCGCGAGCGAATAATTCATCCGATTGAGCAGCGCGCCGGTATTCACCCACGCATCGCGCCTTGTCGGAATAGCCGGTCGGCGGCTCGCACTGGTAGAGCGGCTCGCCGATGCGGCCGTCCATTGCACCAGCAGGAGCGGAATTTCCACGTCCGCGCCCACGGCCCGCGCGGCCGAAACCACCAGCTCGAATGGCGTCTTGATCTTGGCGCGATAGGCGTCTTTGCGACCAGAACTCCGGCGAATAAATCATCGTGTGCAGCACTTCGCGAATGTCGCCATCGGTTTGCAAGAACGTTTGCGCCATGCGGTCCACCAGCGCTTCGGGCGGATTATCGGAAACGAAGCGCTGCGCGATCTCGAACGAAAGTGATGCGCCGTGTGCGGATCGCGCGCCAGCATGTCCAGCACTTCCTCGCCATCCTTCATGCCGCCCGCGTCAATCTTGTGGCCCAGGACCGTCTTCGGCTTGTGGTCGTGCAGCCGTTCGTCAAAGAAAAACTCCGGATCGCGCTGCGGCTGCCGAATGCTCCATCCGGTGAATGCCTTGCGCCACTTCGATCACGTCCTGCTGCGTGTAGCCGCCATCCACGCCGAGCGTGTGCAGTTCCATCAGCTCGCGGCCATAATTTTCGTTCAGGCCGCGCTCCTGTTTCTTCTTGCTTGGCGCCTGATCGCGGATCTGCCATTCGCCGCGGCATACCGGCGGAAATCCGAAGCGGCCGCGGCCGAAAGCACCGCGCATCGCCGCGGCGCGCCTGCTGCTCCTGCTGCAGCCGCTGCCATGCCTCCGGGATCGACGGTCTGCCAGTTGTCCAGGAAAAACAGCATCGCGGGACTCTTCGCCGTGGCCTCCAGCAGATCGCGGAATTTGCCCATGGCGTGCGGCCGAATCGCGTCGCGTTCGTAGGAAGTGAGCAGCCAGCGGTCTGCGCCCTTGGCCGCGAAAACATTGAAGTGGTTGAACCAGAAATCCACCATCTTCTCGTCGAGTTGCCGCTCGCTGTAAATGGCGCGATCGATCTTGGCCATGGAAAGTTCGGCGACGATGCGCTGCGGTGTTTGCAACTGCTCGTAGTTCATCATTTGATTAGGGAGGGGATTAGCGGGGCCATTGGCGTTCGCGGGGGGATTGCCGGCGTCATTCACCGGCACGTTCGCGGCTTGGCCACCGGATGCCGGCGGGTTGGGCGTATTCATGGTGCCGTCATCTTGCGCGTTCGACTGTCCGTTACCCCGCTGAATGCCGGCTTGCTGGCCGTTTCGAGGCATTTCTTGTTGAGTGGCAGCCTGCTCGCTTCCATCCGCGCTTTGGCGTGCGGCCTGCAGCTTTTCCAGTTGCTGCTTGCGGTACTCCTCGGCAGTGAGGCCTTCGCGCTTGGCGGCGACCTGCGGCCGCGGGAACTTCGTCAGCAATGCTTCAGAGGACATGGCCAGGGTGGGAAATCGCTCGAGGCGCGACTCCAGGGCGGAGTTATCAATCGATTCCGGATGAAGCTGCCGATCGATCCATTTTGCCAGGCCCATTTGCTTCACACGGTCGACATCACCGGGCCGAGGCCCAAAACCCAGCCGGTTGAGCGCATGCGAGATAGCCTCGTCCGGGGTGAGTTCGGTGGCGGGTAGCCCACTCAAACCGTTGGAGGCCGCCTTGCCGGCCGCCGAGCTATCGCTGGAAGCTGTCTTCTTGTCGTGTTTGTCTTTTGCTTGCCCCTCGCGCGCCTGCACTGGCGCGGCAGCCAGATAAGGGATCACCAGCGTTGCGGCGCCCAGAACCAGCAAGATCAATGCGGCGGCCAGTGTTTTCTGCGCGCGCGCCAAGCCCTGTTTGGAGGTGGCTGCGAACGCTCGCTGAATTTTCGGTTTGCGAATCCGGCCTCTACCTTTTCGACTAGCCATCTGCGACCTCTGCCGCTTTCTGGCGGCCCGCGCGGTGCTTAAACGCCGCGACACTAGCAATCTCCTATTTTAACCCTCGCAGGATGGAAAAGTTGCGCAAAGCTGGCCGCAGAGTTGACTGTTTGCTCTCTGCGGCCATAACAGTTTCCATCCTTGCTAAGCAATCTTTTCGGCTGATCCTAGAGGCCGCAGCAGCCGAGTACCTTACAATCTATTGGGCGGGCTCCAAGTAGAGCTCGCACCCGGATCTTCGAGGCGCACCTTTTTGCCAAGGAGATCGACGGGCTCGGTGGCAAGACCGGCGGCACTTGGAAATGATGCTTGTACGCAAATTTTTCTTTTGGCTTTCCACGAAAAAAAGCGTGACCTCCGCCATTGCGCGGAGCGGGATGCGGTACGGATTTGCGCAGCGCTTTGTCGCAGGGGAAACTTTGGCCGAGGCCCTGGGGGCTGCGACGGAGCTTTGCCGCTCCGGCCGGCGAGTGATTCTCAATCTACTGGGCGAAAACGTGGAGACCGCCGACGACGCGCGGCGGGCCCGCGATACCTACATCGAAATGCTCGCAGCGATCGACAGCGCCGGGCTGGACGCCAACATCTCCATCAAGTTGACGCAGCTGGGGCTCGATTTCGACCAGGAACTGTGCCTGTCGCTGGCCCAGGAGATTGCCGGCGCGGCGCTGACTATGCGGCGCACTATCGAGATCGACATGGAGGCCTCGCCATACGTCTCGCGCACGCTCGAGATCTTTGAACAGGTGCACACCCGAAACGGCAATGCCGGTGTGGCCGTGCAAGCCTATCTGCGGCGCAGCGAGGCGGATATCGTGCGCCTCCGGGACGGGCTCACCCTCGAATATCGCGGCTTGTCTTCAACAGTCGCCCCACGCCTCCCGCCAAAAATACGGCTCGTGAAGGGCGCCTACCTCGAGCCCCCTTCCGTGGCGTTCCAGAAGAAAAGCGACGTGGACGCGAACTACCGAAAACTGATCGACCGGTTGCTCGAGCCAGACGGCCAAAGCGGAAGGCCTCGCTTTTTTGCCGCGATTGCGACGCACGATCCACGGCTGGTTAAACATGCGAGCGATAAAATTGCGCAGTTTTCACTTGGGCCGGACGTTTACGAATTCCAGATGATCTACGGAATCCGGCGGGATTTACAGCAGCAAGTGTTCGAGCGCGGGCATCCTTTGCGGGTCTACGTCCCATTCGGCACGGCATGGTGTCCCTACTTTATGCGCAGACTTGCGGAACGCCCTGCGAACCTGGGGTTTGTGCTGCGGAGCCTTTTCGCGGAGGGCCAGAGGAGTAAGTAGACTGTGGCGCCCGACGCAGAGGACGTTACGTTCGGACCAGATGAGCTTGCGGCTAAGGTACGCGATCTGCTCGAAGCGAGCGCCCGCCACAACATCCTGCCGCGAGTACCTCTTAGGATGCCAGGGATCCGTCCGCCGGGCACCCTCTGCGGGGCGAACCGATTTCGTTTCTCAGCGCAGGTAGGCCTTCGTGATGTACTCCTGCACCATGCGGTGCGTATTGAAAAATGCGCCGTTGATGGCGATGGTGTGGCGCATAACATCCAAATAGGCGCTGCGATCCCGGTAGAACAGGGGCAGGATTATGTGCTCCAGCTTGGAATACAGCGAGTCGGCCTCCTTGCGATTGTCGGTTACTCCCTCGGCAGCAGGTCCTGACCGAGACTCTCCAATCGACCAGCCGGTGAGTCCCTCGATATGTCCCTCCACCCACCAGCCATCAAGGATGCTGAGGCTCGGAACGCCATTAAGCGCGGCCTTCATTCCGCTGGTGCCGGAGGCCTCGAAGCGGGAACTGCGGAGTGTTGAGCCACAAATCAACGCCCGAGGTGATCTTGCGCGCGAGTTCGAGATTGTAATTTTCGAGAAAAACTACTTTGACGGATTTTCGCAGCGCCTTTTGGGCTTTGAAGATTCGCCCGATGATCTGCTGCCCCGGAGTATCGTGGGGGTGGGCTTTTCCCGCATAAATAATCTGTACTTTTCCGGCATTTCTTACGATTTGCCTGAGCCTGTCGAGATTGTTGAGAATCAAATCGGCGCGCTTGTAGCCGGTCACGCGGCGGGCAAAGCCGATGGTGAAGGCTTCGGGATCGAGCGAAAGGCCCGTTTTCCTGTGGACCTCATCCATCAGTTCGCGCTTGGCTGCCTGGTGCGCGGCCCACACGGCTTCGGCGGGAATGCGCAGGGCCAGGCGTAGAGCAAGGCTGTCTTCCCTCCAGTAGGAGATGTAGCGGTCCAGCAGGCGCTGAAAGGGAGGCGACATCCAGCTAGCGGCATGCACGCCATTGGTAATGGATTCGACGCGCACGTCGGGAAACATTTTGCGCGACGTTTCGCCATGCTGCCTGGCCACGGCGTTGACGAAGTGGCTGAGGCTCAATGCCAGATACGTCATGTTCAGGTAAGCGCCATCGCGCGCGGCTTCAGCTAAGTCCGTATAGTTACGATCGGTCTGGAGAACACGATTGAGAAGCGCAGCTGCGGCGGGATCCTGCAAATCGAGAAAATTCAAGTGATCGGGGAAAAGGCGGACCAGGTATTCCAGGGGAAACCTGTCGTGCCCCGCTGCCACAGGGGTATGGGTGGTGAAAACGCATCTTGCGCGGACTTTCTCGATGTCTTCGGCGCGAATGGAGGAGCGGCCCAGTTTGAGCGCCTCTTCGGCCAGCAGTTCGAGCGTAAGCAGCGCGGCGTGGCCCTCATTCATATGATAGCGGCCGAGCGCGGTGTACCCCAGCGCTTGCAGCATGCGCGCGCCGCCGATGCCCAGCAGAACTTCCTGGCGCAGGCGGTATAAAGGATCGCCACCGTACAGGCTGCCGGTAAGGCTGCGGTCGCTTTCTTCATTCGCAGGCAGATCGGCATCCAAAAAATAGACCGGCACATCGCCGCCGGACGCACCCGGCACGTCGTAGCGCCAGCAGCGCAATTGCACGTTGCGCCTTTCCATGGGGACCGCAACGCGCGCCTGTTCCTCCTTGAGAAAGTCCTCGGGACGCCATTCGACCGGATCGGCTACCTGCACGCCGTCGGAGGTAAAGCGCTGGGTGAAATATCCGTTGCGATATAAAAGCGAAACGGCCACCAGCGGAAAGCGCAAATCGGCGGCGGCGCGGATCGTGTCGCCTGCGAGCACGCCTAACCCCCCGCTGTAACTGGGCATGGCGTTTTCCAATGCAATTTCCATAGTGAAATAGGCGGCGAAACGCTGGTCGGGATTCAATGGTTCCCCATTCTCAAGTGCCCAATTAGTAAAGGTATGTTACCAAACCAATTAACAACAAAAGGCGCCCCGCAACCCACCCCCCACCCCCAAGGCAGCAGGGCTGCACGGGCGCTTGTATGGATTTCAGGCGCTGAACGCGATACCGAAGTTACTAGAAAAAAGTGATCGGAACTATCCAAAATAGAGTGCGATGAGATACTCGACAATCCGCCCCCGGGTGCTACTCTTCATTCAACACTGCCCCTTTTCAAAACGAGCGCCTCGCCGGCTGACACCCCTCCCGGCGGGGCGTTTCTTTTATGGCCTTGCGGGCATCGCGCAAGCTATCCCGCCACGGGAGCGCGATGATCACCCTTATGGAAAGGCCTAAACAAGGAACGTCAGCCGGGCTCGCGAACCCTCGGGAGGAATGCTCCCTCAGTGCTTGGACCTGGGAAAATTTTTCGTAAACCACCCGCATGCCGGCGGGTTTCGGGCTTAACTGGGGCCGCGCTATGCGCACGGTCGACTCAGCGCGATGTTTGTTCCCGCTGATCTTAGCGTAGTTGCTCAGGGCCTGAGCGGTAATCTGATCCATGTTGTAGTACTTGTAGGTTGCGAGCCTGCCCACGAAGTGCACACGAGTGTCACATCCGCCAGTTGCACGTACTGGGCGTATAGCTCCGCATTCTGCGGCCACGGCACCGGATAGTAAGGGTCCCCTTCCGCGCGCGGGGTTTCAAAGACGATGCCGGCAGTGGGATGAACCTGCCGGTCAGATATTTGAACTCCGTGACTCGCGTGTAAGCGTGAGTGTTGGGATAGTTCAGCACCGGCGCGTCCTGATAAAATTCCATTTCTTTGGTCTCGTGCCGAATTCGAGCTAGCGGTAAGGTAGCTTACCGAAGCGTTAATCGCAGACCTCGTCGATGGGCCCCGTGTAGATCATTTCCCGATAAGGAATGCGGCATTCACTCAGCTATTGCCGCCGCCGTGCCGCAAATTCCATCAACTTTCCGCCGCCGCACTTCTTGCCGCAATGCGTCCCTGCACGATGCATCTCGCGAGCCCGTGTAAACTGAAGCCGCCTGCGGACTCACCTCCGCAATACAGTCCCGCAATGACTTTGCCGTCGAGATCGACCACCTGGCACTTCGCGTTAATCCGCAGCCCGGAGCGCGTGTCGTGGATCACCGGTGTGGCCCAGGCCGCATAAAACGGAGGCGTCTGAATCTTGCATTTCGGCGCCGGCTTGCCAAAATCCGCATCTTTTCCCGCATCCACGTAGGAGTTGTATTTGCTCACCGTGCCGGCGAGCGCCTCGGCTGGCATGGGCTTGGGTTGATACTTGTTGGTGATACTGCCCGCCAATTCCGCGATCGTCGGCGCTGAGAAGAAATAGCCCCCGGCGATATCCACATGCGGAGGGACCGACCTCCCAACCTTCCCTTTTCACCGCGTCCGAATCGAAGATCGCCCATATCGGCCCGCCACCATTCGACCCATCACCGACTCCAGCCATTGCCGCGTTCAGGAAATTCGCCGGAGAAAATTTGACCCCCGCCGTATTCAAGTAACTTCCCTGCGTGTATGGTTTAATCGAGCCGTAATTATTGGCGGTATATTGGCCCTGCGTCTCATCGTAAAACCTGAGCCCCGCGCGGTTCACCAAAATCAAGTCTTGGTAATCGCGCACTGCCAACCCGCTCGCGCGCGCCCGCGGGAAAACACTGCTGCCGGGCTGCCACGAGAGGTTCACGTATCCGTACTGGCACCCAATCCGCCCCGCCTTAGTGACATTCTGCCCGAATTCGCCGGTCTGGTTGTACGCGCCCCACAACGATGCTCCGATGGCCATCGCCGCCAGCTCTCCACTCGCGTCCTGATAAGAATACGGCTCGCCGGCGACTTGATATTCCTCGGTAAGCCGGGGATCGAATATCCGCCGGAAATTCACGTTGCTGCTGTGTCCGCCGGTCCCGATGATCACGCCCTTACGTGCGCGGATGCTGACCGCCTTGCCCTGATTGGTGGCCGTGATTCCCAATACTCGCCCTGCTGAGGGATGCTCCCTCACCAGGCCCGTCATCTTGTGTTGCAGCAGGATTTGTACGCCCAGCTTTCTCGCGGCAGCTTCGAGGGGTCGTATAACTCCAATTCCCGATGACGCCGTCATTTGGCGCGCCGGCTCCACGGGCACGCCCGTCTCCACCTGCGGCCAGGTCGTCGGAGCCGCGTGGTTTTCGCGCGGAGCCGAATTCCCCGTCGCGTGTCCCCCGGCCGTGTCCGGAGGCTTATCCACGAAAATCACGCCGTGCTTTATCAGCCATTCATATGCGGGAGCGCTGTTGTCGGCAAACGCCCGGATAATTTCTCTGTCGTTATACCGGTAATCAGGAAATCCGTTGGGCTCTACCACCGACCAGTCTGTAAGGTCGGCGAACAACTGATCCGGCGAGTCCGCTACGCCATATTTTTTCTGCCTGCTCGTGCCTCCGCCCAGGGCTACGTTTCCGCCGCTCAGAATCGCATGCCCACCGACATCCGAATTCGCGTCGATCAAAATCACCGACGCGCCTCCTTCGACCGCCTCGATCGCTGCAGGCAGGCCCGTCGCGCCCGCGCCAATCACCACCACATCAGCCTCTTTATCCCACTTCGTCGGCCGGGTTTGCGCCTGCGACTGTGCCAGCCCCAGCGCGCCCAGTGCCGCAGCGCCGGCGCCTGCCGCAGTGGTCTTGATCAAATCCCGCCGCGAAAACCTCTTCTCTGCGTGCCCATTTTTTTTCATGTCCCACCATCCTATCCATGCCGTAATCATGAATGCCCTGATGACGACCAGACCATATGACCGTGCGGATATGCTGTCAATATCGCAGGAAACCGGATCGCCGGAATCAAACCACTGAAACCGCGCCTCGCAACTTCTTACCGCATCATGGTGACGGCAAACGCCACCCGGCAGGCGACGGCTTGTTCTCCCTGAAAGGCGGGAATGAACTTCCAATTCGCCGTGGCGCCCTGCAGGCCCACGTCGAACCATTTCGCGTCGTCCGCCTGCTCGGCAGAACGAACTTTACCCGCGGAATCAATCACCAAATACAGAAGCACCTCCCCGACCGCTAAACCCTGCTGCGCCGGCCCCAGCGGAGGCGGTCGCCGTAACAAGATCGGCTGGGGCAGAATCACTCCTCGCTTCCCTTTTTCGGTCTCATGGATGC
The DNA here is from genome assembly GCA_963763545.1 of Bryobacterales bacterium. Lineage (GTDB taxonomy): Bacteria > Acidobacteriota > Terriglobia > Bryobacterales > Bryobacteraceae > PALSA-243. The sequence goes on along the minus strand of CAVXPE010000017.1, from coordinate 148,266 downwards.
CGTCATAGATGCTCACATGGCTTTTTCGGCTTGCGGCCAGTTCCGTGGAAACCCCGTCTACCTGTGACCGTATCCCCCGCGAGCGCGCGCTGAGGATTGCCGCCCGAGCGCGGCCCGCATCTTCAGCGGGCCAGAATTCCGCGAGAGCGTTCCAAGCCGCTTCGTCCCTGCCGCTGTACAGGTAGGACCACACAATTTCCAGGACCTTGATTTTTACGTTCTGCAAATGGTCTCGACGGTGCAGCCCTTCCACCGTAAAGGGCACCGGGGCGGGCAGTCTGGCATCGCTGGTTTTGAAATCGCGCAGGTCCTGCGGACTTAGATCCGCCCGCAACTTCGCAATCTTGTCGTCAAAATAGGATTGGAACTCGGTGCTGACGTCCAGCAATTTGCCGCCCGTGAACCGCAACACCACGGTCGGCGCAAAGTCCATCTGGCCGACGGCTAAACCGTCAAACCCGTCCACCGCGGCGGCATCATCGGTCCAAATTTCCACTTCGCCGTCGAGATCGGTGTCCGCGGCGCTAAAAAAATCGGCGCCCGTAATTGTCCGCAACACTTTCGGGGGTTTTTGTAGCGAATAAATTTCATAGTCCACGCAGCAGCCCTCGGACTTCTTTACCTGGAACGCAATTACCGGCGTTCCCAGCCCGATATCGGCGCCGAGTGCGTCCACATCCACCTGCAAAACCCGGTCGGCAATCACTAACTCCTGGTTCTGCCAGCTCAGCACTGCGCGGCACAGCCGAGCCGCCAGTTCCCCGTTTCGTGCCGCGTCCACCCGCACGGAAACGCCGCTGCGAAACTCCGCATAGAAATTTCCTGTGCCGTGATTGCACAGCACATCACGATTTTGCGCGCGGCACACGCCCGCCCCCGCCAAAACAAGTGCCGAAACAAATACCAGCGACGCCAGCAGCCTCCCGAATGGTGGCCTCGCCGCAGCGGACTGTGCGCGCGAACGAAAACGGTGAAAATCAAGCGGAACGCTCCAGAAGGCACCCCAGTGCGCCTTCGTGCCGTACGCACCGGCACGAATTATGCTCCGAAATCCGGCCTGCCATCCAGAATTAAACGGCCAGGTTAGATATTAGACGTTAAGGGGATCGGCCGCTTCAAAGGCGCAGCAATTTCGTCAGGTTTCCGCCCAGAACCGCTTCCTTTTCCGCATTGCTCAAAGCGGCATTCTGGATCAGGTCCACCGCATCGGGCCAATTGAACGGTATGTCGGTCCCGTACACTACCTGGCTCGCCCCCAGCTCCGCGACCAGGTGCCGGATGCCTTCGGATGAAAAAGCCATGCAATCGGCCATAAGCTGCGTTTTGAAATATTCGCTGGGATGCTTTTTATTGGCGCACTTCGCGTTCGCACGCACGTCGCAAGCCACGTCGGTTCGCCCGAGATAACTCGGCAGGTAACCCCCGGCGTGGGCCCCGCAAATCTTCAGTGCCGGAAACTTGTCGAGCGTGCCGTCGTAAATCAGGTGCGACATGAACACCGTTGTTTCCAACGGATCACCGATGATGTTCCCCAGATCGCCGCTGCCCTTGAGCGCATCTTCCTTCAGCACATTGGTCGCCCCGCCCGGATGCATGAAGACCAAGGCCCGCAGTTCCTCCGCCTTCGCCCAGAAAGGATCGTACTTGGGCGCCGACAGCGCTTCGCCCGCGACATGCCCCCCAATTGCGGCGCCTCGCAGCCCCAATTCTTTTACGGCGTGCTCGAGTTGCTGCGCCGCCAGGTCGGGAAATTGCAATGCCACTGAGGTCAGCGCGACGAACCGGTCCGAGTGCGCATTGCACCAGGCGGCCAGTTTTTGATTATGGAAATCGACAATCTTGCTCGCCAGATCGCGATCCGCCGCGTACCACCAAAAGCCGTTGATATCGAGCACCTGAACGTCGATCCCGCGTTCATCAAGCGCGCGCAGGCGGTCCGGCCCCAGCACCTGCGGGTTTCCCCCGCCCCCGGCCCCTCCCCCCCGGCCATTACCATTGCGGGCCAGGCTCGTGCCTGCAACAACGTCCGCTACGTCTGGAAACATGCAATGCGCGTGCACGTCCACCACCTTCACGCGCTTCCCTCCTACTGAAACCTCGCGGCGCTTTCCCGCTGCCGCCGGCGTCGCCGCCTGTCCCTGCGGCATTCCCGCGCGCCGGCGCAGCCTCACTAAAGCCACGGTTCGCAAGCAACATTCCAGCGGCCGTGCCCGCCACCGTTTTCAAAAAATCCCTGCGATTCGCCATCGCTCCCCCATTCCCCCAACACAAACGCGGTAAGTAAACCTCCGCGCGCCCCGTAAGTCAAGTGATTGCCCGCACCCGCGGAACCCGCCGCAACCTTGCGCCACCCGCGACCAGTATAGTGACGAATTTGGTTTTGGCCGCGCCCGCAAAATGCCTATTCCACTTTTAAATCCCTTTTAAGTCACGGGCGATCCCCCCTGCTGTGACAGAATCATTGCTCGGGTCAATTAAACTTTACACCAATTAAAATGACACGTTTTCTGTCCCATCTGCTTACAGGCCTGAAACCCGCGGCCTCAATAACGCCACCGAACACCTGTTCGATTATCATCAGGCCACCAAACACACTTTTGCGTCTGTTCGCACCGGCGCGCATTTCCTCGATTGGAAAAATCAGCCCAATCCGTTCCGTACTTATGACCGGGCGCCCACAATCTCGCTTCCGCCTGAGCCGGGCTTTACCACCGCCGGCACGTTCGCCGCGATAGCGGGACTTGCTGGAGGCGATGCGCCGCACGAAGGCGGCAAATCTCAAGTTCCCGAGTCCACTCCACTCGATGCGCTCTGGCTTAGCCGTTTACTTTGGCACTCCATGGCGATCAGCGCCTGGAAAAAAGTTCCCGGCACGGGTGCGCGCTACAGCCTGCGCGTAAATCCTTCTTCGGGCAATCTGCACCCCACCGAAACGCATATCGCGCTGCGCGGCTTCGCGGATCTGACGACGGTTTATATCACTACCGCGCGGACGCCCATGCCCTCGAACAGCGCAGCACCGGAAATTGGCCGCTGGAGCTGGCGCCAGCGCTCGAAATTCCTTGGCGGCGGAGTCGCCTTTAATTGTCGCGCTGACCTCTGTATTTTGGCGCGAAGCCTGGAAGTACCGCGACCGGGCCTATCGCTACTGCTGCCACGATTTTGGTCACGCCATGATGAGCCTGCTTCTGGCTGCCGCCGCGCTAGGATTGCGTGGCGGCGCGATCGCTCGTTTCGCCGATGGCCGCTCTCGCAAAAAAGCTCGGCTTGGCGGGAGGCGATGAAGCACCCCTGGCCTTTCTGGTGTTTCCGTCAAGTACGCTTGCGGCGCCGCGTTCCTCCACTCCGACGGAGGAAATCGCAGCGAGCGGAATCTTCGCGGGCCATCCGAACGAACTGTCCACCGAAGAAGTTCGCTACGAAGCTCTGCTCGATATTCATCGCTCGACGCTGCTGCCCGAGCCCGCCGGACCGCCGCCCTCCGTCGGCGCGCCCATCGTTCCTGATTCCATCCCCAGCGCTCCTGATTCCAGCAATGTGCTGGAGCCTGCAACTGCCGAAGTTGGTCTGCCGGCTGATTCTTTCGCGTGCGAAATTTCGCGGCCGCCCGTTCGCGATGCACCATTCGCACTGATCGCGCGCCAACGGCGTTCCGCGCTCGATTTTGATCCGCAAACCGCGCTGATGGAGCGCACCGACCTGGAACAGCTTCTCGATTTTGCCACTCGCGATTGGCCCTCTGATTGGCGCGGAAATTTTCCCGGCCTCCCAGGCCGGCGCGAAGACGGCGCCGATCTCATCACCCTCTATCTCTATGTCCATCGCGTACGCGATTGCGAGCCGGGCATTTATAGGTGGAACAAACCGGCTGCCCGGCCGGCGGCCGGCACATCGCCTGCTTCAGCGCATCCGCGCTAAACTTGAGCAACTTCATTGCGGTAACGTCCAGCGCGTCGCCGCCTACCTCAGTCTCGAACAAGCCCTCGCAGGGAATGCCTGCTTCACCATCTCCATGATCGCCGATCTCGCCCGCGCCGCCCTCCGCTTTGGCAATCGCGGCTACCGCTATGCTTTTTTCGAGGCTGGCGCGATTGGAGAGCGCCTATATCTGGGGGCGGAGGCGCTGGGATGGAACGCCACCGGCATCGGCGCATTTTACGATGACGATGTGCACCGCTATCTCGGCTTTCTTGCGGAAGGCGACGAGGACTCCGCGAAATTACCGCAACAGGTGATTTACCATTTCGCGGTTGGCCGCGCCGTGCCCGATCCGCGCCTCGAGGGCGACGCGATGACCGGCATTCTGGTGCATGGAAGCGAGCAATCTTGTTTGCCCGATGCTTCCCTTCCCTGGCCCCTATGCGTGGACGGCTTTGTAGCCGGATTGGCCGGCTTTCTTCATGGCCTCGACCGCTTCGGCGGCCGAAAGCAGTGGGGTGGTTTTCACGTTGCGGCACGCTCCGCCGCCCGCAAACGCCACGGCCAGCGCGGCGGCGCTGACATTGTCCGGAAGTTCCGCGATGACGATCACGTCGTAATCGCCAAACGCGAAATAGGCGGTCTCGATTTTCCCACCTAGTTTCTCGACTGCTGGACGGACGGCATCAATCCGGTTTTGCGGATTTTTGATGAGCGCCTGCCAGGCTTCCTGGGTATAGGAAATTTGTTGCAGGTAACGCGGCATAGGACCTCCTTTAACGCGCGAGAAATTTCTTTCGCTACGGCACTATTTGCCGACACCTACCATCAGGACGGAGAACGAGCCGGGCACCATTGGGCCCCGAGCCGGACGACCTGGGGGAGTTCCCGCTGGCGGGGCAGCCGGCGGCGGGCCGTATTCGGCGGCGATCAGCAGGATGTGGCCGGTTTTGGAGTCGAGCGTCAGCGTCTTGGCGCTGACCATCGTTTGCACGGTCTGCTCGACTACGAAACTCGTCGGGCTGTTTTCCTTAACCACGGTCAGCGTGCCGTCGCCTTGCGAGGTGAATGCTTCCATGGTGTTGGGGTTGAACACAGCGCCATCGGTGCCGCTGCCGATCGGAAGGGTGGTGATGATCTTGCCGTCGTCGGCGTTCAGAATCACCATATTCGCCGGATTGCGGCAGGCGGCGAACAGGATGTGGTTCTTGACGTCCAAGGCGAGGCCGGCGCAAGTGCCGCCCTTGCCGGCGAGATCGTAAGTCGCGGTCACCGTCATGGTCTTGGCATCCACCACCGCGATGTTGTCCTTGTCTTCGAGATCGATGTAGAGATGGCCCTTGCCGTCGCTCACGGCCTGCTCCGGCGCTCCGCCCAGGTCGATCGTGCCGGCGATGGACCCGTCCTTGGCGTCGATCACGGTGACGTTGCGGCGAGGCGTGGCTGAAGATCGTAGACGCGCTGGTTGGACGGATCGAACAAGATGCCGTCGGGATCCGCCTTGCACGTCGATGGTCTTGATCGTGGCGAATGTTTTGGTGTCCCACATGACGATGGGCTTGCTGGTGGCGAAGCCATGGTTGGACTTCGGATCGACTACCGCCCCGTGCCCGCTAGCATTGGCTACTTCGCCGACTTGTTGGAGCGTATCGAGATCGAACACCATGATCCGGCCCATGGGACCACTGCGGCAAACGTACAACCGGCGACCGGCAGAATCCGCGTTTACGTAGTCGAACCCGCCGTCACCGCCGACTTTCGCAACCTTCAGCACTTTGTAAGGGCCGCTGCTGCTGGACGCCGAACTCGTTTGCGCTGCGGTCATTTGGCCCCTTTGGGGGAGCGCTAATGCCAAAGTAACGATTCCCAGCACTACGGCAAATCCCAGGTGTAGTCGTCTCATAATATTTTTCTCCTCCATTGAATGAACTAGCTCAACTTGAGCAGCTTGACCAAATTTCCGCCGAGAACGGCTTCTTTTTGTGCGTCGGGTATCTGCGCGCCCAAGATCGCGTCAATCGTATCGGGCCAGACGAGCGGAATATCGGTGCCGTAAACCACTTGGCTTGGCCCGAGTTCGGCCACCAGGTGCCGCACTCCTTCCGGCGAAAAAACCATCGAATCGACCAAAAGTTGCTGATGGAAATACTCGTCCGGCTTTTTCTTGTTCACGCATTTGGCGTTTGCGCGCACGTCGCAAGCCACCTCTGTCCGGCCGAGATAGGATGGCATGTATCCGCCGCCATGGGCCCCGCAAATCTTAAGTCCCGGAAACTTGTCGAGCGTGCCGTCATAAATCAGGTGCGCGAAGAACACCGTGGTTTCGAGGGGATTGCCGATGATATTTCCCAAGTCTCCTTTGCCTTCGAGTCCACCCATTTTTATTACGTTCTCGGCGCCCCCGGGATGCATGAACACCAGGACGCCAAGCTCCTGGGCCTTAGCCCAGAACGGATCGAATTTGGGATCGGACAGGGACACGCCTTCGACGTGGCCGCCAATCGCAGCGCCGCGCATGCCGAGATTTTTCACCGCGTGGTCGAGTTGCTGCGCCGCCAAGTCCGGAAACTGCAACGCGGGCGAGGTGAAGGCCACAAAGCGGTCCGGATGGAGCTTGCACCACGCCGAGAGCCCTTCGTCTTGGACCTGGACGATCTTGGTGGCGAGGTCGCGGTCGGCCGCCGCGTACCACCAGAAGGCATTGATGTCGAGCGCTTGAACGTCAATTCCCCGCTTATCCATTTCGGCGATGCGGTCGGCGCCCAGAGCGCGGCCGCCACCGCCGGCGTTGCGCTCGAGGAGTGCCTTTGACGACGTTGGCAACTTCAGGAATAGTGGCGTGCGCGTGCACGTCGACAACTTTGACGCGTTTGCCGCCGACGCGGACTTCCCGACGCGCCGTTTGCGCCGGGGCGGCAGACTGCCCCGCGGCGCCTTGCGGCGCTGCTGCGCCGACCGCGACTGTGTCGAGAAACCGGTTTCCGACTGCGAACATTCCCGCCGTCGCACCTACAACTGTCTTCACGAACTGCCTGCGATTGCGCATGGCGTGCTCCTTGGATGTAGCGATAAAGCGCTCAATACGCGGTGCAACTCGAGGCCACCGCGCTTCGACGCGACCTTCGCCGGCCCCGCGACCGGGTAAAGGCTTCGGCGGTAGAGGATACTCCATCTGAAAGTTTCCGGCGTAGATGAAATGGACCCATTCGCGAGGGGAACATAATCCGATGCTACCCCACCCCCCGGTAATTTTGTAAGCATATCAAAGGAAAGGACCTGGGGACGCGTTTGTTGTAAGGATATCAAAACACGGCGGATGCGGCAGTGGGCTTGGCGCGAAACGACGATCAGAGGGGCTGGCAGCGCCTCAAAAGGCGGACGGTGATCGGCGGAGGAGGCAGTGGGGAGCCGGCGAGCAGAAAAAAACCGGACGCAGTGCGCGACGGTCACACTGGATCATAGCAGAAATTAACTCCAGTTGTAAACCATATAGTAATTAGATACTAGTTTCGAATAGACGGGCGTGTTTCGAATGCAGAAGGGCCGCGAGGCGGTGGCCGAGGAACGTTCGGCGGACCCGGTGTGGTACGCTGGCGAGCCACGGCCGGGAAAGCGTTCGGCAACTTGTGCTCCGCCGCCCACGCAGCATATCGAGGAGGACAGCGTGCAGAAACACATACGTTCCGCGGTTTTCGCTGGGATGTTCGCTGCTATTGGCGTCGTCATTATCGTCGCCGCTACGTGGGCGCCGGGGGCGGCCCGCGCGCAGCAGCAGCAGCCCCAGGGCGTGGAGCGCAAGATACTCAGGCGGCAGGATCTGTCCATGCCGGGATGGGAGGCGGTGATGATCCAGACCACCATGCAACCCGGCGGAACCGAAGGATGGCACACGCACCCCGGCACGCTGGTGGAATACGTAATGCAGGGCCCCTGGACGATGGAGCGCCGGGGCAAGCCGACGGCTACCTACCAGACCGGCGAGACCTTCTCGATAGTTGAGGGGGAAGTCCACCAAGCGATCAATCCTGGCAAGACCGCCGTCCGAGGCTTGGCCATACTTATCGTCGACAAGAGCAAGCCGATGACGACCCAGGTGCAATAGGGCCCAGGCTTGAAGTCCAGTAGTGAACGCCAGTGGCTCGAACTCCTGAGAGACGCCATCTCAGAATGCGGCATTTTTGCGCACGAGTCACGTTCCGAGGAGCCGGCTTCTCAGGCCCTCTCCGAGCTGGACTGAATTAACTAGGCATCGGGCAGGTTACAGTATCCAGATACTGCGGGTCGTGTACTAGGAATTCAGCATCAAATCGAAGACGAAGTCTTATTGCTGGTAAGCTTCGAGCGAACACCTCGGTGCAAGTTTTAGACCTGCAAAAATGAGCAAGATCAACGACCACACAATCACCAGGCTTCCAAGGGCCAGTGCCTGTTGCAACGCAATCGTCCGGAGGCCAAATCTCAAACCCGACCGGCGGAATCTATTCGCGAATGGACCACAGGCCCCCGACGAAGGAGCCTTCCTTAGCCCCCAGAAAGCGTATTGAATAGCATTTCGCCTGTTGTCTCGTGCAATCCAGTAGAGGTTGCTTGCGATCTGCGACGATCGAGCATCCGCCCAATTGCATACCACACGATAGCTACGCCGGTCAATAAATAGGTTGCCGGTCATCAGCCCTAGGATTGACCGATTATGACATTCTGCGGGAGCAAGAGGATAAGCCCTCGAAACGGAAGCGCAGGCGCGTTGATTCCTCGAAAGATTCGACCTCGCGAGTACGACGCAGACGTCCAGTATGGCTATTCAGTGAGAAGGCGCGGCCGTAATTCCCCTATCAATATTCAATGCGACCCGGTCCGCCCAGAGCGTCAAGATCGCACCAATCGTCACTTGGGCGACGGGCAAAACTATCTTCTTAAGACGCATATTGCGCATGGTGTGCTCTGAGCGCTCTCGTCAATTTGTTGCCTAAACATTTTATAGACACCGAGGCGATAGCAGTTGTGCCGTTAATGATCCCAGTTTCCTGATAAGCGGGGCGGTCTCAATGGAAACGATTTATGGCAGATGGTGTTGCATCGCCCGGTGGAGCTGGCAGGGATTCGCGGAAATTGGACGAAGCCCCACTTTTGCGGAGCGCGCAAAAATTGGCCACCCCGGAGACGCCTGATCGGCGCGGTTAGTGGGTGCGGCAGGCGGCTATGTTGTGCTTTTCGAAATAGCGCTGATGATATTCCTCGCCGCGATAGAACTGGGGGGCGGGCTCGATCTGGGTGACGATTTTGCGGGGATAACGCTTGGCGCGGTCGAGCTCGTCCTTCATGGCGCGCGCGGCGGCCTCCTGCTGGGGGTCGTGAAAGAAAATGACCGACCGGTATTGCTTGCCGTAATCGGGGCCCTGGCGATTGAGCTGCGTAGGATCGTGAATCTCGAAGAAGACGCGCAGCAGGTCTTCGTAGGAAACCTGGGCGGGATCGTAATCGACTTCAACGACCTCGGCGTGGCCGGTGCGGTCGGTGCAAACGTCCTGATAGGTGGGATTGGGGAGGGTGCCCCCGGCGTAGCCTACGGCGACATCGGTCACTCCTTTAACCTGGCGGAAGGCGCTTTCAATTCCCCAGAAGCATCCGGCACCGAAGGTAGCTTTGGCCATGGCGTTTTTCTCCCGTTAAATTCGTGACGCGCAGCCGACGTGGGTCGCGGCAGTCATTTTTCTAAGTTTACAATTTTTTCGAGCTGCTTGAGGTGATTGAGATCGTGGCCGGCCAGCATGCGCGCGATGCGTTCAATGGACTCTTCGCCGCGCTCGGCGTGCAGGCCGTACTGCTTCCACTGCTCGGGTGTCAGGGATTCCAGAAGCGCAAGATTGGCTTCGCGCAGAGTGCGAATGATCTGCAGCGACTTGTGCGGGTCGCGTGTTTCGTAATGCCCTGCTGCGGCCCAGGAGTCCTGATCGTAGGCCTGAATCGGGGTGCCGGGAGCGCCGAGGATTTGCCGCATGCGCCAGCCGACAACGATTTCCACGTCGGCCAGGTGGGCAAGAATTTCGACGGCAGACCATTTGCCGGGCGCGGGCCGCTCGCGTAGGCGCGAGACGGGGAGAGCTTTGACCAGGCGTTCGAGTTTGGCTGGCGTTTCTGATTGAACGGCTACAGGATCGAGGCCGCCAACCTGGGCGAGTATGCGGCGGGTGTATTCCTGGGGAGTTTCCTGCATGGCGTAATCTTCCCGATGTTTGGAATCGCTTGCTACCTTAGCTAGTTCACCGAATATCAACTTAGATGTTGCCATAATTGGCCGAGATTCGAAAATCATTGGGCCTGCGTTCCTAATTTATTCGGGGCAAGTGCTGCACTAAAAAGAGCGCAGGCCAGAGTGTCTGCGCTACCAAAGCGGCATAACCGCTCAGGTTAGTCGACGGGCTTTACCGAATCCATGAGGCCGAAGAAACCTTCGGCCAGAGTGGGGTGGATGTAGACGGCACCTTTGAGGAGGGTGTAGGGGGCGCCTGCCAGGATGGTTAGGCCTAACAATTGCACGAGCTCGCCACCTTCGGAGGCGAGGATGGCGGCGCCGAGGATACGATCGTCCGCGGCGTTGACGACGAGCTTCATCAGGCCTGCGGTTTCGGCGCGTTCGACGGCGCGGACTACGCGGGCCATGGGATATGTGCCGATTTTGAGGCGATATTTTTTCTCGCGAGCTTCTTTTTCGGTGAGGCCTACGCGGCCGAGCTGGGGATCGGTGAACACGGCGTAGGGCACGTAGCGGTTCTCGGTGGTCTGGTTTTTCCCGTCGATGAGGTTGGCCCAGACGATTTGATAATCGTTGTAGGAGATGTGCGTAAACGCGGGGCCGCCCTTCACGTCGCCAACGGCCCAGACACCGGGAACGCTGGTTTCAAGGCGCGGATTTACGCGAATGAAGCCGGCGGCGTTGGTCTCGATACCCGCTTTATCGAGCCCCAAGCCGGCGGTGTTGGGGGTGCGGCCGGCGGCGACGAGAAGGTGCGAGCCGGAAATTTGCTGCGGGCCTTGCGGCGTGTCGAATTCTAACTGCAGACCTTCCGGGATGCGCTCGACGCGGGTGGTTTTAGTGTTCAGAACGAAACGCGGGCCCTCGGATTCGAGAATTTGTTGGAGCGCGGCGGCAATGTCGGGATCTTCATGCGAGAGAATCTGCGCGCCGCTGTGTATGACGGTAACGCGGCTGCCGAAACGGGCGAACATCTGGCCGAACTCGAGGCCGATATAGCCTCCGCCGAGAATGACGAGATGTTGCGGCACGGCTTGCAGTTCCATGATCGACACGTTGGTGAGATAGCCGGCCGAATCGAGTCCTGCGATGCGGGGAATGGCGGGGCTGGCGCCAACGTCGATGAAGATTTTTTGCGACGCGAGCGATTCGCCGGCAACTTCGACGGTGTGCGGACCGGTAAATTGGGCCTGGCCGCGATAGAGGCGGAGTGTTTTGCGGCGGGCGACGTTGCTTTCCTGGCCAGAGCGGTAATGCTCGACGAGTTTATTTTTGCGGTCGACGATGGCGGGCAAATCGACGCTCACGTCACTGGCGCGGACGCCCCAGCGAGCGGCGTGGCGCGCGTAATGGGCGACTTGAGCGCTGGCCACCATGGTCTTGGTGGGAGTGCAGCCGGTGTTAATGCAGGTGCCGCCCAACGGACCACGCTCGATGAGCGCGACGTGCCATCCAAGGTCGGCGAGGCGCTGCGAAAGAGGATTGCCGGCCTGGCCAGAGCCAATCACGATAGCGTCGAAATCCATGGGAGCGTCTCCTGGTCATGGGGAGTGCTGGCGGATGCTGCTTGCCGTGCAGAAGAAAGAATCATGTGTCATGCCGGGATTATGTGCAAGGTGCGCGGAGGGCGCTGCGGGAGGCAGTGGAGGAGCGACGACTGTGTTGCGCCCCGACAAGAGCGCACCGGCAAGAGTTGCGCGTGCTACTGGGAGCGGTGCGCAACGCTGCCTTTTGGCTGGAGCAGAGGAGGAGTTCTCCTCATGGCGGCTGGAATCTGTGCTTTTAGTCGACGGAGGAATGTTCGGGAAGGCGAGCGGCGGACGCGACTGGAGCGGCGGCGGGCGCCTCCTGCCAGGCCTGACTGCAGCTTGCGCGGCGTACTTTGCGGGCGAGATTGCGCGCTTCCGACCGCTCCTGGATCAGACTCCCTTGTTGCATTCCTGCCTCCTGCATCGCAGTTGTGACGCGGAGGAATGTGACGCAGAGCCGTGAGCGAATCGCTTTGCGGCGGCACCACTGTTCCAGTCTGGGTAAACGGTTCCGGTGACAACTTCCGGGTTGCCGGCGATTGGTTCAGGATGCAAAATTGAATGTTGACGCGCTGTTTCAAAACGCTCTTTAGCAAAACGAGCACAGATCGAGATTTTCATACGCGCGAGGCGCAATTCACAGCGATGGAGGGTCGGGGGTACGGGGAGCCGGAATAACACATTCGGGTGAACGCAGTTAGGGCAACACAGAGAGGAGAACACGATGCAAGTTCAGAGTGACTACTTCAATGCTTATCAGAACCTAAAGCTGACACGAGATAACAAAGGTGTGCTGGTTGCTGAATTTCACAGCCAACGGCGGGCCGTTCATTATGACCGCGCAATCTCACACGGAATTTGTCGATGCCTTCTACCGGATTTCGCAAGATCGAGCGAACAAGATCGTAATCCTTACGGGCGCAGGTGGGGACTTCATTGCCGACGTCGCTTGGTCATCTTTTGGCGACGTCGCCGATCCCGGCGTGTGGAGCCAAGTTCATGATGAAGGCGTTCAGGTTTTGGAAAACATAGCCAACATACGCGTGCCGGTCATCGCGGCCATCGAGGGACGTGCCCACGTGCACTCAGACTACGCGCTACTTGCCAGTGTAATTGTGGCGGCGGATGGCGCGACCTTTCAGGATGTGGCCCACTTCAGCGCAGGCGTTGCGCCCGGTGACGGAATCTTTACCACCTGGAGCTATCGCGCTGGAGCGGGACGAGCGGAGGCCTTCCTGCTGAATCCACAGCCGATCACGGCGCGTACCGCACACGAATGGGGAGTGGTTGCGGAAGTTGTTCCGAACGGTAAGGCGCTCAATCGCGCGCAGGAATTGGCCGAGCTGTACCTGAAGGCTCCGGAAGTGACACGCCGCAACACGCGCGTGCATTTCATCCAGCCCTTGAAGGAGCGCATCGTTCGAGAAGTTGGCTATGGACTGTCGCTCGAAGGAGCATCGTCTGCTGCTCTCGTGAAATCAATGCAAGCCAAGAGTGAACAGGTCGCTCAGAAAGGAAAATCCGCATGAAGCACACCGAAAGCACCTCATCCCCACAGGTACTTAAGAAGACGCAGCCGGACGTGAAGAAGTTCCTGGCTGGATTCCTCGCGCTAGCCGCGATTATGGCCATGGCACTTCTTAAGAGGCGCAAAAGGCGGCTACCGGTGACTCCGTTAAAAGCGTTTCCGCGCAGCACGATAAGCCTTTGGTGCTGACCGAAGCGATTCCGCTCGAAGGAATCAAAGGGCTAAGAAAGATGTTATTGATCCCCAGTGGGGCATTCTGCGGGTACCTATTCAAGAAAGCTGAAAACCAGAGTGTCCCGCTTAAGGGGAATGCGTGAGCTGGAATTCAGGGAGTTTTCAGATTGTTCCGATAGTATTGCAAGCATAGGGACCGATCTCGGGTGAGACGAGACACTGCGCAGAAACGGGAGATTCGTGGTATAGACCGGCCATATTTACTTGGTTAAACGGAGGGGGTATGAGAGCCGCGAATCTGTGCTCGTTTTTACTAGCCTGCGCATTCTGCTGCCTGGCAGGGACTCCGAGCCAAAAGGCCCAAAGCGAAAAACCTCGAAAGAAGCCGCTGCCGCTCAAGCTCGTGCAGACAATCCCCTTGCCTGGAGTCGAGGGCCGGATCGACCACATGAATGTCGACGTGCAGGGGAAGCGGCTGTTCATGGCTGCCCTAGGCAACCAGTCGGTGGAAATCGTCGACCTGGCTGCGGGAAAGCCCCTCCACAGCATCGGCTCATTGGGCGGAGACCCCGAGGGCATTCTGTATGTCCCGCAATCGAATCTCTCTTCGTCGCCGCCGGCACGCCGGGCGTCAGTATTTACGACGGTACTTCCTATAGATTGATTCGCAGCGTTCCCGCGCCCAATAACGATAACCTCCGATACGATCCGCAAAGTACGGCTGATTATGGAGCCGGGCTGGTATTTGTGACGGTGGAGCGCGGTCTCAGGGCCTTGGATTCAAGAGATGGCAAGCTTGTCTACGACGTTAATATTACCGACAAAGGTCCACGTCCGGAGGCATTCCAGGTGGAGAAGCTGCCGGGATCCAGGCGGCTTTTCGCCAATATGACCTACCAGGGTTATGTCGCCGTCGTGGATTTGGCCAAAAAGGGTCAGGTGATAGCGAAATGGCCTGTGGAGGGGTTCAAGCAATTTTTCCCCATGGCCCTCGATGAACAGGACCATCGTCTTTTCCTTGGCGCCCGCAATCCGGCAGCCCTGATCGTTTTTGACACGACCTCGGGCAAGTTGGTGACAAGCGTCCCGGCTGTGTCTCATACAGACGATCTCTGGTATGACGTGGCCCACAAGCGGGTCTATATGACGGGAGGAGAAGGCGTGATTGCCGTGTTCGAGCAAAAGGACCCGGATCATTACGTCCTCGCGGCGACTGTTCCTACCGTGCCGGGCGCCAGTACCTCATTTTTCGCCCCGGATTTGAATCAGCTCTACGTACCCACAACCCGCTACGCCGGTCAGCCCGCGAAGGTTCTAGTCTTTGAACCACAGCAGTGAGCTGCGTTGCGCCGCTGTGAGACGGAGGACTGCATGAAGAGACTTTTCCGAGTGATCGTCATGGGTGCGCTTGGCGCGGGGCTTCCTTTGCTTTCGGTAGCGCAAACCCAACAGACACCCCAACTCCTCAAGCTCGTGCAGACCATCGAACTTCCGGGTGTTACCGGCCGCATCGATCATCTGTCGATAGACGTGAAGGGAGCCGGCTGTTTTTGGCTGCCCTGGGCAACAAGACAGTCGAAGTAATCGACTTGGCTGTGGGCAAGACGGTCCACACCATCACGGGATTAAAGGAACCCCAGGGCATTCTATTTGCGCCTGAGTCCAACCTACTCTTCGTTGCGGATGGGCAGCGGGATGCCTGCTACATCTATGACGGTTCGTCCTACAAGCTGATCCGCACCGAGCCTGCTCTCGCCGATGCTGACAATATCGCCGTCGACCAGCGCAGCGCCAACACTTATGGCGCCCCGCTTGTTAATGTGGGCTACGGCTCTGGCAGCCAGGCGCGGGCTCCGCGCCCTGGAGTCAAAGAGCGGCAAGCCCATGTTTGAAATTCCCGTGGATGGCCATCCGGAATCCATCCAATTCCAAAAAACTACGGGCAGACTGTATATCAGCGTGCCTACCGCAGGATACATAGCGGTGGCGGATTCGAGCAGGCGCCGGGTGATCGACAAATGGCCTGTGTCGGGATTCAAAAACTTTTTTCCCATGGCTCTGGACGAAAGCGATCAGCGCCTTTTTGTCGGCAGCCGGACTCCTCCGGCGCTACTGGTGTTCGACACAAAGTCAGGCAAGATACTGACGAGCGTGGAGGCCGTGGGCGATGCAGATGACCTCACGTACGACGGCGTGCACAAACGACTTTACATGTCTGGCGGAGACGGCACGATCGGTATCTTCGAGCAACGTGACGCCGATCACTACGCGCTCGTGACAAAGGTTCGCAGTTCTCCCGGCGCGCGTACTTCCCTATTCGTGCCGGAACTGAATCGTTTCTACGTTGCCGCGCCGAGCAGCCCGGGCAAGCCCGCGAGGGTGCTAGTGTACGAAGCACAGCCGTGAAGCGCTCTCGCATCCCGGTCGCTCTGGCATAATGGCGATGCGAAGCCCAGCGCCGTGTTATTGGGCCTGGGCCAGCGAAGGAATCCGGCTGAAGGCTAAATCGTGGTGGAGAATGATATGAAAAGCTTGTTTACCGGTTGTATGGCGATGATCCTGATCGCAGCAGTCGCCACGCTTTCGGGCGCACAAAAAACGGCTGCGGGGCACGCGGTTAAGAGCGCTCCCGCGCAAGGCGACAGGCCTTTGGTGCTGACCGAAGCGATTCCGCTCGAAGAAATCAAAGGGCGCTTCGATCACTTTGCTTCCGGAGGAGGGCGGCTGTTCATCTCCGCATTGGGGAGCAATTCCGTGGTGGTGATCAATACCGGCGGAAGAACGCTCGAGCACACCATTACGGGCGTGCCCGATCCCCAAGGAGAGGCGTACTCGCCCGAGGCTAACGAAATATTTACGGCCAGCGGCCAAGGCAAGGTGTACATCTTCGACGGAAAAACCTACGAGCTGAAAACCACCGTGGACTTCGCGGGCGGCGCTGACAACCTGCGATATGACGCGGCCACCAAGCGCGTGTACGTGGGTTGCGGCAACAACGAAAATACCGGCGCGATTGCCACGATCGACGCGCTGACCAACCAGCGGATCGACGAGGAATACAAGCTGGGCGGGGAGCCGGAATCGTTTCAATTGGAAAAGGACGGGCCGAATATTTACGTGAACTTGCCGGACTCGAAACAGATTGCGGTGATCAATCGCTCGACGAAAGCCGTCAAGAAATGGCCGCTGACCGTCGAGGGAAATTTCCCGATGGCGCTCGACGAGGCCGATCATCGCCTGTTCGTGGGCACGCACCAGCCGCCGCGCCTCGCGGTGTTCGATACGGCTACGGGGCACATGATTGCGGCGCTGCCCAGCGTGCAGGACACCGACGACCTGTACTACGACGCCGCGTACAAGCGCATTTACATGCCGGGGGGCGAAGGGTTCATTTACGTTTTTCAGATGCACGATCCCGATCATTACGCACTGCTCGCGAAGATTCCGACGGTGATCGGCGCGAAAACCGCGGGACACTTCGGAATTGCCGCGCCGACAGGGCCGACGCGAGTGCCGGGCAAGGGTTTTGACCGCTTTTATCTGGCGGTTCCGGTTCATGGCCACGAACCCGCGGAGATCAGAATCTATACCGCGCAAGAGTAAGCATGGGCGAGACCGGGATAGTGTCCAGGATCATCGGTAATGTGCGCGCTGCCGCGAGGGCCACGGAAGCCACAAACATGAAGGCCATAACATTGTTACGCGTGGCGGCACTGGTGGCGTTGCTGCCACTGTGCGCCGCGGCGCAAAATAGGACCTCCGCTCCATCACAAAATCCTGCGCCCGCGCAGAGCACCGTGGGCAGCCGCTACACGGGATCGCTGGCCTGCCAGAGCTGCCATGCGCAGATTTACGAGCGTTGGAAGAAGACTCCGATGGCCAATGTGGTGCGCGATCCGCGCGAGCATCCCGAGGCGATCCTGCCGGACCTTTCGAAACCCGATCCACTGGTAAAATTCGGCAAAAATGATATCGCTCTGGTGTACGGAAGCATTTGGAAGCAGCGCTACTTCACGAAGATTGGTGACGATTATTTTCCGGAGCCGGCGCAGTGGGACATCACCAACAAAGTCTGGCGCCCTTATTTCGTCGCGAATGGAACCGACTGGTGGGCGACACTGTATCCTCCCGACAACATGAAGCGGCCGACCGGGCCGACCTGTGATGGCTGCCATTCGGTGAATTACAACATCCAGGATAAATCGGTGACCGAGTGGAACGTAGGCTGCGAACGGTGCCACGGGCCGGGGAGCGAGCACGTAGCGCATCCGACGCCAGCCAACATTCTGAATCCCGCGCGCATGGATTACGTGCACGCGAACGATACCTGCATCCAGTGCCATTCGCAGGGACGCCCGGTGCAGAACCCAATCGCCGGCAAATATTACGACTGGCCGGTGGGGTTCAGCGCGGGATCAAACTTGCAGGACTTCTGGACGCTCGAAGAACACACGCTCGGGGAGACGACGTTCACGCACTTCGCCGACGGTACCGCGCACAAGAATCGTATGCAGGGGAACGACTTCGTGCAAAGCGTGATGTACCGGCGGGGCGTAACGTGTTTCAGCTGCCACGACGTTCACGGCACCGCTAACAACGCGCAATTACGCGCGCCCATCAGCGAGAACCAGCTCTGCCTTACGTGCCACGGCCCGGGTTTGCCGAACGGTCCGCGGACGGCCACGCTCGAAGAACATACCCATCACCGCGCGGGCACACCCGGCAGCCAATGCGTTTCGTGCCATATGCC
The DNA here is from genome assembly GCA_963763545.1 of Bryobacterales bacterium. Lineage (GTDB taxonomy): Bacteria > Acidobacteriota > Terriglobia > Bryobacterales > Bryobacteraceae > PALSA-243. The sequence goes on along the minus strand of CAVXPE010000017.1, from coordinate 130,114 downwards.
CAAGATTGAAACCACGCTGCTGGATGTTAAGGTGCGGGCGCATACGTTCGGCTTCATCACGCCGGCGATGACCGACAAATACAAAATCCCTAATGCCTGCACGACCTGCCACACGGATAAGACCACGGCGTGGGCTACCGACGCGCTGCGGCATTGGCCGGAACGCTCGCCGTGGAGAATCGAGCAATAAGGAGTGACAAAACGCGAATTAAGGAAAGTTTCAAAATTATTTCCGGGCCAAGATCACACGGCAGTAGCTGCTTGCGAGTACTTACGACGTATCGATTTCAACAGTTGCACGGAAGGAAGAAAGATCAAGATCAAAGACCAAACCGTGATGAGCATGTCTTCCGTCCGCAAGGGTAAGTAAATGCGCCTCCATCGAGTAAGCAAACCGTGTAGGCCCACGGTTAATAGAATGGTTCCCCACCCTATCAAGAACACATCTTGCAGAACTTTGCGAACCGTCAGCACATCTCTCAGCATACCGTTGGCCGGTATCGAAATCTGACGGTCGAGCGCCCTCCCAACTACATACCACAGCACTATGATTCCCAAAAGAAAAAGAGGTCGTCCAAATTGAGACCGAATACTACGTGTCGCCAGCGGTCCCGGAATGGGAGGGCTATCAGCCTAAACACAATCGCGGGGGCATTGATCCCTGTCGAAATTATTATCGGGGTTGGAGTAATTAGTGTGTCTGAACCTTTCGGCCATGGTATGCGTATGCCCCACTCGAATAGCCCAAGCGCCAGCAGGAAATGCACGAATGGCAAGACAACTGAAAAGCGCATCAACGGCACGTTTCTAAAGTTTCGCCCCATATCCTCAACTCGCACCAGGTATTCGGTGATTTTGCAACTTGGACTGCTTGGGGGCCGGTAACCGATACGGCTCGCGAGTGGCGAGGTTATGGGTTCGCGCTGACTTGACCCAGCGATATTTTGGCGCCGAGATCCTGGGGCGCGGGGAGACGCGAGGCGTTCCAGCCGCCGCCGAGGGCTTCGATCAACTGGACTCCGCTGGTCATTTGCTGCCTGCGTAGATCCACTGCCGCCTGCTGGTTGGTCAGTAAGGTGGTCTGCGCGGTGATGACGTTGAGGTAGGGGTCGATGCCGGCGCGGTAACGGTTGTTGGCGACGTCCAGGTTTCGCTGCGCCGAGGCGACTGCGGAATCCTGCTGCAAGATTTCCTGCGACAGAATGCGCAGCGCGGCCAGGTTGTCTTCGACCTGCTGAAAGGCCGTCAGCACCGTCTCGCGGTAGTTGGCCACGGTTTGATTGTAGGTCGCCTGAAATTGCTGGACGGTGGCGCGGCGCAATCCCGCGTCAAAGATGGTTTCCGAGAGCGCCGGGCCCACCGACCACAGCGCGCAGGCCACGTAAACCAGCTCGCAGGCGAGGCCGCGGCAAGCCCGGCAGAGGCGCTGAGCGTCACGTTGGGATAGAAGGCGGCGACCGCTACGCCAATTTGCGCGTTCGCCTGGGCTACCACGCGTTCCGCGGCGGCAATGTCCGGGCGCCGTTCGAGAAGCTCCGAGGGAACGCCGAAGGGGATGGCCAGCGGGTGGGCTTCGAGAGCCGCAATCGGAAGCGAGAAGGTGGGAGCGGGCTGGCCCACCAGCATGGCAATGGCGTGCTCGAGCTGGGCGCGCAGAATGCCGAGATTGGTATCTTGCGCCTCGGTGGCTTCGAGCTGCGTTTCGGCCTGCGCGACAGCTTCATCGGAGGCGATGCCGGCATTGAATTGCAGCTGCGTCAGATCGAGAGAATCCTTGTAGGCAACGACGGTGGCGTCAAAAAGCTCCTTTAAGGCGTCCTGCGCGCGAAGATCGTAATAGTCGACCGCCAGCTCCACCTGCGCGGTCAGCCGCACATTTTCGAGGTCAGCCGCACTGGCCTGAGCGGCAAAGGCATTGGCGTTTACCGTATTTCTGACGCGGCCCCAGAAATCGGGCACCCAGGAGGCGTCAAAAGGCAGGGAATAATCGGTGAACGAGGTAATTTCCGAGGCCGGGATGGGGAAGCTGCCGACAACGGGTTGCCGCTGGTTGGTGATGGAAGGCGCGACCGAAACCGTAGGGTAATAACGCGCGCGAGCCTGGCGGATGAGCGTGCGCGCCTCGAGGAAACTGGCCGCGGCGGAGACGATGTTCTGGTTCGAGACGTTGACTTGCTCCTCGAGCGCGTTCAATTGCGGGTCGCCAAAGATTTCCCACCATTTATCGTGGATGACGCTGTCCTGGGGCTGGGCCACCTTCCAGCCGTCGGTCACGCTGAAGTCGGCGGGCGTAAGTTCTTTGTAGGCCGCGGGCGCCTGCGCGGAAGGCCGGGCGTACCTGGGGCCGACGGTACAGCCGCTCAAGAACAGCAGCAGTCCCACGAGAGGAGTAGCGGCGAACCTGTTAAAGAGCGCCGCGGCATTCAAATTCGGGGCGGGCTTCGGCTTAGTCGTCGGAGGCATGCACCACTCCTGTAGCGTGTTGGGCCGATGCATGAGCCGTGGCGGGTTGGGGAACGTTCGCGTGGTCGGAGCGGAAAAAGCTGCTGCGGTCGAGCACCCGCTCCTGAAATTCTTCGAGATAAAGGTAGATGGCCGGGGTAACGAAAAGAGTGATGAACTGCGATACGACCAGCCCGCCAACAACCACCAAGCCAAGCGGCCTACGCGAAGACCCATCGGCGCCAAAGCCCAGAGCGATGGGCAGAGCGCCCATCAGGGCGGCGAGGGTGGTCATCATGATGGGACGAAAACGCTCCATGCTGGCTTCGTCTTGGCAGACTGCTGGCTAGTATGCTTTATGAGGTTTCACCACGGGACCCAGTGACACTGGCTGTGCTCGCGACGGGTCTGACTGGGGTAGCTTTGTTGGCTTGTTGCATACCGGCGATACAGGCGGCTAACTCGGACCCGCTCGATGCGCTTCGGCATGACTGAGTGAGGCTCGGAGGATAGAGAGAGTTTCCGTTTCTTGCGGGTCGCCGGGCGGAAGCCCGGCGGCAGGCCGGAAGGCCTGCCCCACAAAGGCGCCCAAAGTTGTTGCTATAGACACTTTGGGCGTGGGATAAGGCCCAGGGTTATTCAATTGAGAAAGATCGGTGGGCCACTTACTCCGTAGGCTTGGGAGCGAGGGAGAGCGGCGCCGTGCCCTGCTGAAAACGGGGCTACGTTGACACTAGCTGGACAGGCTGGAAGCCTGTCCTACGCGGAACTTGGCCTCCTCCAGGCGGGCGGCGCGACCGATGCGGCGAGCGACTTCGGGCAGTGAATAAACAAAGCCACCGCAGAGTTCGGGGGACGGGAATTCCTTGGCCTGATCGACCGGTTCGCCTTTCAGATGAGCTAACTGTGTGAGTACGATCGCCTCTTGTTGGGCTTTGTCGTAGGCAGACTTGCGCCCCGACTGCATCATTCGCAGCTCGGCGCGGATTTTTTCGATGGTGCGTTGAGTTCTGTGGGCGTAGGTGGATGTGCGGCGCAGTTCTTTGAGCGTGTCCTCGAAGGCCTCGGGCTCGACGGTTTCAAGCCTCGTTAGGAGCGTCCGTTCCAGCGAAGTGATTTTTTTCAATCGCCAGTTGTTGTCCGCCAGGCTGTGGACCAAGTCCTCTTCGGGCACGCCGATGGGAGCGTAGACCTTCCTGTATTCCTGGAGGTATTCGGCGAACGGTTCTTCTTCGCCGGGCAGGAGCGTATGCACCTTGGAACAGAAGGCGTGTTTTACGGAATTCGCGCTTACGGTCTTGCGGCCGATTTCGCTCGTTGGACCCGTCGAACGCCGAGAATTTTCCTGATTGGCGGCGATTTGGGCTGGGGTGGACATTTCGTTTCTCCTTTGCGTATCGAAAATAAAAAAGGCTGCCTGACGCGCGAGGCGCCGACAGCCCTTTTCGATTTCAGATTAGCAGGAGCGCGGCGGAGGTCTGGCCGAGCGGCGGGGTGCGTCGAGGCGGCAATTCTCCGCAAACGATTGAGAGAATTGAGCAAAAACAACGGGAAGATATTTTTCGAAAGTCTGTGACCGTTATCCGGCCCCTTGCGAACTCCCGTTCGGCGCGGCAAAAGAGCCAGGGCACTCCCGCTCCGACATCTGACTGATGCGCTATAGACGGATCACCGGCTCGAAGAATACTCTCCATCGAATAGCCCCTCCGAGGCCTTTACTATAGCGGGCTTATACGACCGGACGCCTCGTTGGTGAGAGGGCGAAATCAAGCGCCGCAATTCGACAGGTGGTTGTATCCGCCACATGGTGCGATTTGGTACAAATCAATATTAGATGCTTCGACAGATTCGACTTCAAAAGTTTCGGTGCTTTGAGGATCATACGTTGCTCCTAGAGCCCAATACCGTCGTGGTGGGCAAGAATAACGCTGGAAAATCCTCGGTAATCGAAGCTCTCCGGCTCGTTGCCGCCGTCGTCAATCGGAAAGGAGCGACCTTTGTGCAGGCTCCAAAATGGTTGGAGCTGCCCCGATTCCGCGTTGGAATTGCGCCAGGAATTGCTCAACTTGGGTTGAACCTCAGTGCGGTCTTTCATCGCTACGGAGAGCCGCCAGCAACAATAACTGCGAGCTTTAAGGGAGGAGCAGTCATCACGATATATGTCGGTCGCGAAGAGACGATTTTCGCGACGGCACAGGACGGTGACGACTGGGTCACGACACCTTCCAGCTTTCTTGGCCTGAAGTTGCCATGGATAAGCGTTCTTCCGCAGATTGGCCCCCTATTAGCGGAAGAATACCGCCTCACGGACGAGCGGGTAGCCTCGCACCTTAACACGCGGCTCTCCTCACGGCACTTTCGCAACCAGCTCGTCCGCATGGAAACCGCGTTCGACGAGTTCAAACGTCTTGCCGAGGAGACATGGCATGGACTCCAGCTCGACCCGGTTAAGGAGGCAGTAGCGACAAAAGACGGATCGCTCCTGTCGCTGAACGTCCGAGACGGTGATTTCGTCGCGGAGGTCGGATGGATGGGGCACGGACTTCAAATGTGGCTGCAGACGATCTGGTTTCTCTCGCGGACATCCACCGTCGTGCTCGACGAGCCTGACGTCTACATGCATCCTGATCTACAACGCAAGCTGTATCGGCTAACCCGATCACGGTTTCGACAGTGCGTCGTCGCTACCCACTCTGTCGAGATAATGGCAGAAGCAGATCCCAGCAATATCCTGATAGTCGACAAAAAGGGGAAGCGGTCGCGTTACGCGAACAATGAACCGGGGGTGCAATTATTAATCGATCAAATTGGGGGTATCCACAACGTCCATCTAGCGCGACTTTGGAGTGCACGTAAGTTCCTCTTAGTCGAGGGAAAGGATCTGAGTCTTTTGAGACACTTCCATTCGTTACTTTACCCAGACGCAGAGTTGCCCCTGGACGCCATCCCAGCGCTCCCGATCGGCGGATGGAGCGGTTGGCCGTACGCGGTCGGCTCATCAATGACTTTGAAGAATGCCGTCGGCGACCAAATCACGACATATTGCATACTCGATTCCGACTACCACTCAGATACCGAAATAAGCGACCGATATCGAGATGCAAGCGATCGGCGGGTAAATTTGCATATTTGGTGCCGGAAAGAAATCGAGAACTTCCTCCTGCAACCTCGCGCGATCCGAAGGGTCCTCGCTTCGCGCATCAAGGACAAGGAACTGCCCAGCGAAATCGAATTGCGAGATAAGATCCTTGAGATCTGCGATGGTGAGCGCCAAACTGTCGAAGACGGCATCGCATCCGCCTCAGTGCAAACCAACCGCAGACTCGACGTGGCAACCGCGAACCGCATTGCTCGTGACCGCGTGAAGGGCATCTGGCAAGTAGAGGGCAAGAGGCCAATGGCGGTCTCCGGAAAAGACCTCCTGGCGAGCTTGTCCAGTTGGACTCAGAAGGAGTTCGGGGTCGCGTTTGGTGCGCCGGCAATTGCTCGCCACATGACCGCAGGGGACATTCCGGCCGAACTGGCGGTCGTAATATCCGCCATTGAGGAGGGAGCCAACTTCCTGTCATTCGAGGAAAGGCAGATACGCTTTGCTCCAGCTTCAGGCCCCTCAGGCGATGCATGAATCGACGATGCAAAACCTGCACCTTCCGCCACTCCGCGAAATGTGACAAAACGCCTGCCCTAGTGGACGTCGAGTCTTGGCGCGCCATTGCTCCTACGACATAGAACGAAGTAGTGGCGGCCGCTCCGAGCGCATCACCCAAAGCTCCGGAAGCGAAGGTTATCTTGGACTTTTGTCCGGAATGCCGACGATTCGACCGAAAGTGCCGGCGGTATTTCCCGGAAGCGCGTTTTCTGTTCGCTGTCACCAATCCTGTCCACCTGAAATTTCGGATCATCGCCACGGCCTAGCGTCTCAGTGTGGAGCGCTTCGACGGAAGGGGCGTTTTACGGCCATCCAGCCTCAGGCTAATTCCGGATAACTAAACCTTCGCGATCACGGTAAAAATCTATTTTCCTGGAGGCGTTCTGTTCAGATCGCTGACCACGTAGACACGATGGCTGAATAGTGCTGCGTTCATGGTCATCAAGTTTATGGGTTTCGCGTCATCCAATTGAAATAGGTGGGCGGAAGAAGCCGGGCCCATGAGCGAGATCACCGTATTCCAGCGATCTTGTCCTCTTGGGAACCGAGTATGCGCGCCCTGAGAACCTGCAATGGAACAGCGATTATTCGAAGTGCAATGTCTTTGCCAGGTCCGGCCGCAACGCGCGACGCGCCGGCAACAGCGCCGCAAGGAATACGATGACTGCCAACGCCAGAATCGCCGCAAGATAGCTCGCCGGGTCTAAGTTGCTCACGCCGTAAAGGACGATGCGCAGCACTCTCGAAGCCGCTGCCGCAATCCCCGCCCCGGCCGCCGCGCCGATTGCTACTGGCCACGTGAACTGCCGCAGGACCGCTCCCAGCACCTGTAGCTTTCCTGCGCCCAGCGCCGTACGGATCGCGATCTCTTTCATTCGCTGCGAGACTGAAAACAATACGAGCCCCACGATGCCCACTGAAGCGAGCGCCAGCGCGACCAGTCCGACCAGCGTCACCGCCAAGGCTACGGTTTCCACCTGCTCCATGTCTTTGCGGAACCCGGACTTCAACAGGGTAATCTCCGGAAACAGCTTTGGGTCGAGGCTTTCCACAATCGATTTAGCTATCGGCGCCAGCCCGTCCGGCGCCCCCGCGGTCTTGACCAAAACAACCATGTCCGGCATATCCATTGTCTGCGCCGGCTGGTACATCTCCATTGCGTCGCCATCGTTCATGGCGTTCACACGCGCATTCCCTGCCACGCCGACCACGGTCCCGGTATTTAAATACGGCTTACCCAGAGGGTTCTCACCAGGCCACTGCCTGCGCGCGAGCGACTCGCTCACAATTACCGTATTCTTCTCGCCGCGAACAAAACTACGCCCCATCCGCAGCGGAATCTCCATGGTGCGAAAGAACCCGGCATCCACCCAATTCGGGTAGATCGATGCCGTACGCCCTTTATCTCGGTGTCGATCCTGCTGATCGTGTGTCCCATCGGCGCCAGCTTAGCCAGCGAAACGGAAGTGACTCCCGGCGCCGCCTGTAGCCGGCTGCGTAGTTGGTCCAGATAATGCTGCGCCGCCGCCGCCGAATATCCATGCCGCGCCAGCCCCGGATCAATCGACATCACCTGCTCATAGCCAAAGCCCGGATTGGTATACAGTGCGTGTTGAGCGGCTCGCACCAACAGGCTCGCCACAATGAGCAGCACGCAGCTCGCCGCAATCTGAGCGCATGTCAGAAGCTGTCGCGCGAGCGTTTTTCGCTGCCGCTGCCGGGCAATCTGCAGCGCGGGAGCAAACCCGAAGAGAACGGTCGCGGCCAGCGCGATCACCACCACAAATGCCAGCACCCGCCAATCCGGCTTCGCGCTCAACCACGCCGGCGCGCCCGTCTGGACCAGCACAATCTTCAGTGCGCCGCAGGCAAGCAGCATCCCCGCAACCGAACCGAGCAGCGCGAGTACCAGGCTCTCGGTCAGGAGCTGCCGGAAAATCCGGGTTGCGCTGGCTCCCACGCTGAGCCGAATGCCTATTTCCCGCTCCCGGGCCACGCCACGAGCCAGCTGCAGTCCTCCAAGGTTGGCACAGGTTACTGTCAAAATCAGCAACGTGAGCACTCCTACCATCTCAGCGATGTTGTACATCCCAGGCTCCATTACATGCAGGTGTCCGCCGGGGTCGCTATGAATGTATTCGCCTTTCCAGATGTCTCTGGGATATAGCTTACGGAGCTCATTGGTGAGGGCGAGTAACTCCTGTTCGGACTGCCTGGCGGTTGAGCCCGCCGCGAGCCTGCCCCACACGCGCACCGACGCTTCAGATACCTCGGTCAGTACCTTGCTACCCTCCACCAAGTAAGGCTGCTGGGTAATGGGCAGCCATACCTCGGCATCCTGGCCATCCAGGCTCGGAAAGCCGTAGGGCTCCACGCCCACCACCGTCACCGGCTTGCGATTCAGATGGACGACCTTGCCCACAATGTCAGGATCCGCGCCGAACCGTTGTTGCCAGAACTCGTGGCCCAACACCACAACAGGGGCCGCATTGCCGGCTTCGTCGCGCTCCGCAGCCAGCAGACGTCCATAAGCCGCTATAGCGCCCAGTTCCTGGAAGAAGTTTGCACTCACAAAATTCGCCTTCACGGGCTCCAGATCATCTTCAAGCCTTAGCCGCGCGCCCATCATCGTCAGCACACCCGAGAGCGTCTTTGCATGGTCGCGGTAAAACATCGCCATTGCATACGGCATCTGACCACTGATGATTTCCGGGGACCGCCTTTGCAAGCGCACCAGGGATGCTGGATCGCGCACCGGCAAGGGCTCCAGCGCCACCATGTTGAACAGGGCGAACGCCTCGACATTGACGCCAATTCCGATCGCCATCACGAGTACCGCGGTGAGCGTGAACCCCGGCGAGCGCGCCAGCGTTCGCGTTGCGTAACGCAAGTCCTGACATAAGCGGTCGAGCCACGTCCAGCCCCACGCTTCGCGCGACTTTTCGAGCATTCGGAGTTTGCTGCCGAAGTTGCTGCGCCCGGCGTGCGCCGTCATCTCGCGGTGAATTTCCAACTCACTTTCGAGTTCGGCATCCCTCTGGCGTCGGTTGATGAAGTATCGAATGCGGCGGAACAGTTCACCCATGTCGGGCCTCCTGAGAAGTTTTGTTTTGGTCAGGCAGAGCGCAAGACTTCCTGGATCGCGTGCGTCACGCGGTCGTAGTCGGACAACTCAGCTTTCAGATATCTGCGACCTGTCTGCGTGAGGTTGTAGCAGCGAACCTTTCGATTGGTCTCGGAGATGCCCCACTCCGCCGTTACCCAGCCCTTGAGCAACATTTTCTGCAAGGTGGGATAGAGCAGGCCTTCTTCTACTCCCAGCACTTCGCTGGAGAGCACATGAATTCGCTGCGCAATCGCATATCCATGCAGCGACCCGGATTGGAGCACGCGCAGAATGAGCATTGGCAAAGCCCCAGCAGGCATTCCGGATTTAGGTGTATGGAACACACCCCTAACGATATTATGTATGCCAGCAGAAGTCAAGCGTGAAACGACAAATGCCGGCGAACTCGCACCGCGCGCCCCTTGCACCGGTATTGGGCCTTCGTGCCAGTAGCAGTCCAGAGTTCTTAAAGGGGGTGGGGCAATGCTTTCGGACGCCGCTCCACTTGATTGCGGACGAGCGCAAATGGAAGTTGAGCGGCGATCCGGCCAAAAAGCAGAAAAAATAAGGCCGTCATACAATAATCTGGTGATTCGCCCGCTCTGCTGTCTTCTCTCCGCCGCCATCTTGCTGCACGGGCAAGGACGGGGTCCCGCGCAAGCGCCGCTGCCGCCGGCGCCCTTCGACGTCGTGGAGGCAACGATCGCGCAAGTCCACGACGCCATGAAAGCGGGCCGGCTCACTTGCCGGGAACTGGTGGGCGATTATCTCAAGCGCATTGAGGTCTACGACAAGAACGGGCCAGCCATTAATTCCATCGTGGTATTGAATCCGGACGTGGAGAAGCAGGCGGAGGAGCTCGACCGGCGCTTCGCGCAATCGGGACTTACGGGGCCGCTGCATTGCGTGCCGGTGATCGTGAAGGACAATTTCGAGACCAAGGGCCTGCAGACCACGGACGGAGCGCTCGCCTTCGCCGGCTATCTGCCAGAAAAGGATGCGTTCCTGGTGAAGCGGATTAAGGACGCGGGCGCGCTGGTGCTGGCGAAATCGAATATGGCCGAGTGGGCGTTCAGTCCTTATGAAACCGTCAATTCGATCCTGCCGGGCTACACGCGCAACCCTTACGCGCTGAACCGCGTGACCGCGGGATCGAGCGGCGGCACGGCGGCCTCTGTCGCCGCGAGCTTCGGATTGGTGGGACTCGGGAGTGACACCGGCAACTCCATCCGCGGGCCTTCCTCGCATCAGGCGCTGGTGGGGATTCGCTCGACTATGGGCCTCACCAGCCGGGCCGGCGTGATGCCCTTGAGTATGCTCGCCGATATCGCGGGGCCGATGGCGCGCACCGTGGAAGACGCGGCGAGAGTCTTTCAGGCGATTGTGGGCGAAGACCCCGACGACCCCGTCACCGCCGCGGCGCCCGCACATCTTCCACAGGACTACCTGGCCGCGCTCGATCGCGACGGCCTTCACGGCGCCGTCATCGGCGTGCTGCACCAGGCGTACGAGCGGCCTACTACCGATCCCGAGATCGTGAGCGTGTTTCATACCGCGCTTGAGGATCTGAAGCGCGCGGGAGCGACGGTTGTCGACCCGGCGACCGTGGAAGGCATCGAAGCGATTCGGCGCCCGCGCGACGTGGGTCCGTGCATGGGCTTCAAGTACGATATGAACCACTATCTGGCGGCGCGCGCGGGACACGTGCCAATGAAGGATCTCACTGAGATCTTGCGATCCGGCAAGTTTCATCCGAACAATCAGAGCCGCTTGGAATCGGCTGAGAAGGGCGCCGAGAACGGACCGGACACTCCGGCTTGCAAAGCCGACGCTGCTTATCGCGAACAAGTGCGCGATGCGGTGCTTAAGACGATGGACAAGCTCAAGCTGGACGCTTTCGTCTATCCGACATGGAGCAACCCGCCGCGGCTGATCGGCGACCTGAACACGCCGCACGGAGACAACAGCCAGTTTTATTCGCCCACTACCGGCTTCCCGGCAATCAACGTGCCGATGGGGTACACGCGCGGCGGCGCGCTGCCTGCGGGGATGACCATTTACGGGCGCGCGTGGTCGGAAGCGAAGCTGATCAAGTTTGCGTATGCGTACGAACAGGCTACGCGCCATCGGCGCGCGCCCGGGAGCACGCCGCCGCTGCGGTAGTGCGCTTCGTGTATCGCAGGCGTTCTCTGCGCCTGGGAGCGCGCCGGGCAGAAGCCCGGCGGCAGTCCCGAAGGACTGCCCCACATTGCGGTGGGTTTTGTGCGTAAAGGCTCTGCGCGGGAATACAGGTATTCACAGGTTGGCCTAAAATGCGGACATGGCCGATCTTGCAGCGTTTCCGCTTAACCTCGACGTTAAGAAGCGTACTTGCAGCGTGATCATCGAAACGCCGAAGGGACGCCGCAATAAGTTCGATTACGATCCGGAATCGAACCTCTTTCGCCTGGGAGGCCTGTTACCAGAAGGCATGGCCTTTCCTTTCGATTTCGGCTTCGCGCCTTCCACGCGCGGCGACGACGGCGACCCGCTTGACGTCATGGTCTTGATGGACGAGCCGGCGCATGTGGGCTGCCTGCTCGATGTGCGCATCGTCGGCGCGATCGAGGCGGAGCAAACGCAAGACGGCCTCACGGAAGTCAATGACCGTCTACTGGCCGTAGCGGTCCACTCTTATGCTCACGACCACGTCGTCTCGATTCATGACATTAGCGACTCGGTGCTGGACCAACTCGAAGAGTTTTTCATCTCCTATAACAAGCAGCGCGGCAAGAAGTTCAAAGTAAAGAAACGTTCCGGCCCGAAACGCGCTGTGGAGATCCTGCAAGCAGGTGTAGCGGCATTCAAGAAGAAGCGCAAGAAGTAGTCGGAGATCGCCGCTGGCTTACGCCGGGTTCGATCGCGGTGTTGCTAGCTTGCTTACCTTGCTGTTGCCGCAACCTGCGACGCCGCGTACTCTTCCAAGTGCAAGGCGTCGCTGTTGAACTTTCTGATGCCCTCCGCCAGCTTGTCGGTCGCCATGGCGTCCTCGTTGTGCATCCAGCGGAAGGTTTTCTCATCCAGATGCAGACGATCTTCCTTGGCTGTCTTAGCCTTCGCGGGATCAAGCTTGCGCTCCAGTGCGCCCTCGGTTTTTTCCAATTCGTCCAGCAGCTCGGGGCTTATGGTAAGCAGGTCGCACCCGGCCAGGCGCTCGATCTGATTTACATTGCGGAAACTCGCTCCCATCACTTGAGTTTTGTATCCGTACTTTTTGTAATAGTTATAAATGCGGGTCACGGACGCAACTCCGGGATCCTGGTCGGGGGGAATCTCCTTGCCGCCGCCTTCCTTCTTGTACCAATCGTAAATACGTCCGACAAACGGCGAAATCAAGGTCACTTGGGCTTCGGCGCACGCCACCGCTTGAGCGAAGCTGAAGAGCAGCGTGAGATTGCAATGAATGCCTTCCTTCTCGAGACGCTCGGCCGCCCGGATGCCTTCCCATGTGCTGGCAAGCTTGATCAGGATGCGCTCGCGGGACACGCCCGCGGCCTCGTAGAGGGAGATGAGCTTTCGGGCCTTGACGATGGCGTTTTCGGTATCGAAGCTCAATCTCGCCGGAACTTCGGTGGAGACGCGGCCCGGGACCACCTTGAGAATCTCACAGCCGAACAAAACGAAAAGGCGATCGATGAACTCTTCCGCCATCTTGTCCTGGCCGCCGTCCTGCTTCTGGGCAAGTTCGGAGGCTTCGTCGACCAACTTGCGGTAGGCCGGCTTTTGCGCCGCATGGTAGAGAAGCGATGGATTCGTGGTGGCATCTTGCGGCCGATGGCGCGCAATCGCTTCGATGTCGCCGGTATCCGCTACCACGGTCGTATATTGTTTCAAAGATTCGAGATTTGTCATTTCCGTCTCCTATGAATGCTTACGTGCGCGTGACGGTATTTCGTACTCCGCGCGCCGGCAAGCGGCTTTCCAGGCTTTCGGCAAAGGGTCCTAGACCGATTATAGCGGGGAAGGCGCCGCGGCCCCTCCGACTTTGGCCTTTCCTTAACGTTTACGGTCGTGAATTGCCGCTAGATTGTCCGCCGCACCGAAGGTCTTCTATAATCGCGATGAGTCCATACGGCCACTAATGCACTCCCCTCAATCCCCCATCAATGAAAATCTGTGGGAACCCGTATTCCAATGCGCTGTCCAATTCCACGGAAGTGGAAGGCTGGATGAAGCCGCGTCGGTTTTCACCGCTATCGTTGAACACAATCCCGGGCACTTTATGTCGCTTCACCGGCTGGCTGCAATCCGGCGGCATCAGGGCCATCTGGAGGAATCGCTGGCGCTGCTCGAAAAGGCGATCGAATGCAATCCGAATTCCGCCGACGCACACAACAGCCTGGGCAACACGCTGAATGCTCTAGACCGCCACGAGGATGCGATCACGCAATACCGTTGCGCGGCTTCGTTAAGAGAAAATTTTCCCGAGGCGCAAGTCAATCTCGGAAATTCGTTAAAGGCGATGCGCCGTTACGAAGAGGCCGCCGACGCTTACCGCGCCGCGATCGCCTTGCGGCCAGAATACGCCGAGGCGCATAGCAATCTCGGGCTCGTGTTGGATCTCATGAACCGTCCGGCTGATGCCTTAGCAAGCTTTGAAGCCGCCGTCAAGTTCGATCCCGGAATCAGGCTGGGTTACAACAACCTCGCTCTGGCGCTGGCCGATCTCGATCGCCATGAGGAGGCCTTGCCTTTCTTTCAGCGTGCCCGCCGGCTTGACCCCGATGCTCCGGAACCGGTGTACAACGAGGCTCTCGTCCAGCTCGCGCTGGGCAATTTCGAAAAAGGCTGGCGGGATTACGAAGCTCGCTGGCGCGTTCCCGCTCTCAAGCTTCATCGCCCCGGCTTCACGCAGCCAATGTGGGACGGACGCTCCGATATTGCCGGCAAAACGATCCTGCTGCATGCCGAGCAGGGTCTCGGCGACACGATCCTGTTTGCGCGTTTTATCGAGCCGGTCGCCGCAAAAGGCGCGCGGGTGATTCTGGCGGCGCAAGAGGCCCTGGCGCCGCTGGCGCGCTCGATGCCCGGCGTCGCGCAAGTCTTCACGTCAGGCGACCCGCTCCCCGATTTCGATTTACACGCTTCGATAGGCAGTCTCCCGCTGGCGTTCGACGCCACCTTGGAGTCCATCCGTTGTGAAGTTGGCTATCTGCGCGCGCCAACCGACTCGGAAACGATCGCGAGCCTGGACAACTCAGATAGTGCGCGGCCACTCGTAGGCGTTTGTTGGGCGGGCAATCCCGCGCATTCCAACGATCGCAATCGATCTATCCCACTTTCGGCCTTCGAGCGGCTCTTCCGGATTCCAGGCGCCCGATTCGTTTCCTTGCAGCAAAACCTCCGCGCGGGGGACGACTCGATTCTGGCTCGTTTCGATAATATCGATCTCGCGGCCATTCACAAAGGAAGCAGCCTGGCCGATACGGCGGCGCTCATTTCCAGACTCGATCTGGTAATCACGGTAGACACCGCTATCGCTCACCTGGCGGGCGCGGTTCACTCGCCGGTGTGGGTTCTTCTGCCATTTCGCGCCTATTGGGTGTGGCTGCGCCATCGGGCGGACAGTCCGTGGTATTCCACCGCGCGTCTTTTCCGCCAGAAACGCCCCGGGGACTGGGAGGGCGTGTTGGAGCAGGTCGGTGAGGCTCTGCTATGAGTGAGCCGGCCGTGACCGCGAGTGCAAACCCTTGGGAGACCATATTTCATTGCGCCGTGCAATTTCACGGAAGGGGCAGTCTGAACGAAGCCGGCTCGCTGTTCGCCGCGATTGTTGAGCACAATCCCGGGCATTTTCCGTCCCTTCACCGGCTCGCGGCTATCCGGCGTCAGCAGGGCCGCCTGCAGGAATCGCTAACTCCTGCTGGAAAGGGCTGTCGAATGCAACCCGAATGCCGCGGATGTCCATAACAGCCTCGGCAACACGCTAAGCGGTCTTGAGCGCTACGAGGATGCAATCGTCGAATACCGTCGCGCAGCATCGCTTCGCGAAAATTTTCCGGAAGCGCATCTCAACCTTGGGAATTCGCTGAAGGCTATGGGCCGTTACGAGGAAGCCGCGGAGGCATACGGCGCGGCGATCACCCTGCGGCCGGCATATGCCGAAGCCCACAGCAATCTCGGAATCGTGTTGGCCCGTTTGAACCGCCCGTCGGAGGCGGCGGCCAGCTTTGCCGCAGCGATCTCAATCGACCCCGGAATCAAGTTAGGCTACTCGAATCTCGGCTTGGCCCTTACCGCGCTCAACCGGCACGAGGAGGCACTGCCATACTTTGAGCGCGCGCGCCAACTCGACCCCGCGAGCCCCCAGCCGGTATTTAACGAATCCGTCGTTCATCTTGCGTTGGGTGATTTCGAGCGCGGTTGGCCGGATTATGAATCTCGCTGGCGCGTTCCCGAACTGAAGATGAAGCCTCCCAATTTTGCGCAGCCGCGATGGGACGGCCAATCCTCTCTGGCTGGTAAGACCATCCTTCTCCACAGTGAGCAAGGCCTTGGGGATACCGTTCTGTTTGCCCGCTTCGTGGAACCGATCGTCGATCGGGGGGCGCGCGTTTACCTCGATGTGCAGAGGCCGCTCGTCAGCCTGATGAGTTCCATTCCAGGCGTCGCGCAAGTTTTGACCGCGGGCGATCCAATTCCCGAATTCGATCTTCACGCGCCGTTCGGCAGCCTGCCGTTGGCCCTCAACACTACTGTCGATACTATTCCTTCGAGAACTCCTTATCTGCGGGCGCCCGCCGAATCGGAAACCATTATCGGGCTTGACGAATCGTCGGGATCGCCTTCCCTGCAGCGGCTGTTAGTGGGCGTTTGCTGGGCTGGTAATCCCGACTATCCGCTGGATCATAACCGATCCATTCCGCTTTCGATCTTCGGGCGGCTGTTCCAGGTTCCGGGCGTGCGTTTCGTTTCCTTGCAGCAGAACCTTCGCCCCGGCGACGACGCGATTCTCGCCGGTTATGACGATGTCAATCTCACCTCCATTGCAAGAAGTAAAGGGTTGGCCGATACGGCGGCGATGATCTCCAGGCTCGACCTCGTGATTACCGTGGATACCGTTATCGGTCATCTGGCCGGCGCGCTGGATCGTCCTGTGTGGATTCTTACCTCCTTTTCCGCATACTGGGCGTGGCTGCGTGGCCGAATCGATAGCCCGTGGTATCCCAGCGCGCGACTCTTCCGCCAGCCACAGATTGGGGACTGGGCGAGCGTGGTGGAGGACGCGGCGGGGGCGCTGGCAAAGGCGGCGGGCGGGAGCCCGCCGCTTGCGCAGTATTAGCTGATAAGCAAGACGGGCGGTCCGGCGAGTGGCTTCACCCCGGACCGCCCTTCGATCAACCGCGGGCTACTTCGGGCACCCGAGGCGGCTCACGGGCAACGATGTGGCGCTCTGATTGTTTGTAACCGAAGCGGGAATCTGACCACCCGAGGGAACGAACCATACTTCAACGCGGCGCAGGTCGGTGTCGGGCCCAATGGCCCCTACCGAACTACGGCAGAAGCCGGCTTCAAATCCGACTCCATTCTGATCGACGCCAGGAGAGCTTATTTGCACTTGCGCCTCTGGAATCGACAGGCAGACGCCAGTTCCGGCCGAGATCACGGCGGCCGCATTCATGGCCCGTGACTGCGACAGGTTGGCTCCCTTCTCATCGGCGGCCTGATGGCCCACCAGGACTACCGTGCCCGACGAGTCTCTCTCGTAATAAGAGCGCAGTTGTTCCAGCAGGATTCGCTTGCCGCAGTTGTTCACGCGCGAGCTATTCGGCGAGAAGAGCACATCCGGAAGCCGTACTGGCATTACCGCCGCGCCCTTGACGACGTCGACTGTCGTGGTGGCCGTGCCGGCGCTCCGGTTGTCCGCAGCGTTCGCCGTGATGGTAACGGTTTTCCGCTGCTCGGCATTGTTCGAGGCGTCCCATTGCATGCTGGAGGAATCGAACTGGTCTCCCTGCATCGCGCCTTCCGACGCCTGGTACGTCGCAGGTTGGATCGGGCCTCCGCACTGGTTTTGGAAGCTGGATGTAACCGTGGATTTGTCGCCGGCCTTAATCTCCGCGGGATTCGCTTGGGCCGTTCCCGTCGGCGGCTTGTACTCACGAACGGTGATCGTTGTTTCGGCGGACTGTGGATTGAACGCATCGCCGCCGGTGGTCAATTTCACTGTGTAGGTCCCCGCCGGCTTGCCGTCGCTATTGAATTGATACGACCCGGTCTGGCTGGCCGGCTCCCCGTTTACGGACCACGACGAGAAAGTCAATCGATTCGCAGGTGCGCCGCTAATGGACGGCGTCAGCGTGGCAGTCTCCCCAGAGCATATCTCCGCTGGCGAAGCGCTGAGGGACAGGGCGAAGTTTTGTTTTGGACATGCGACGTTCATATCTACTTGGCTGCCATCGGGGCAGGTCTTCATCTGAATCTGGCGGTGCGCGACGGGCGCGGGCTTCTCTCCGCCAAACCAGAAAGTAAAACCGCCCGAGTAACGAATGTTCTCCTGGTTGTTATCCCCCTCGGTGCGAAGGTTCTGCAGGCGCGTCAGATAGTAATCGACCTCGATCGGACGAAACGTTACATGCTTGCTGACCCGGATATCGAGTCCCAGGCCGGCCGTCATGGCGAAGGCAGTCTGCGATGCGCCCACGCGCGCCGTGACCGCCTGCCCGGGAAGAACCACTACGGGCCCTGACGGCAGCCCGGCGATCACAGTTCCGGGAACTGCTACACTGCTCGTCGCATATACGCCGCCAAACAGGACTTGCGCAAAGGGTTGGAAGCGCGACCGGTGGCGGCTGAAGTTGAATCGCGGACCGAATAGGAAGTTCGCGATGGTGGTATCGGCGTGAATGCCTTCCAGGTTTTGGTTGTTTACCGCGCCTAGGTCGGCAACGGCGCTGAGCCGATGATTGAATTTATAGATGAACTCGCCGTTCCCACCGTCAGCGCTGAAAGCCGGCACGTTAGTGGCGGAATCGAACCGCACGTAGTCATAGCCAAGGTAGACTCCCACCTTTGGCTGGTCTTGAGCAGCCGCGGTCCATCCAAGCAAGACCACCGCGGCGGCTATTGCTGCACACGTCTTCATCAAATATACCTCCCAGTGGGACAACCACACTTACTTCCGAGCGCGGATTGAGCTTAGATATTCCGTACTGGATATTTGCGGACTGACCCCTGTTCTGAGTGGGCTGATTCCCAGCGGTGCAGGAGGATGCAGTTTTTGGGGAGACTTCACGTAACCCAAATTCTTGAGTTATCCCATTGAAGGCATCATCTATCGAGTTGGGATAAACCATGCCGCCTACCTACCTTTCGGCCCACACCCAACGCTTCATAGCGTTCGCATTCGCACTCGCCGCAACATTTTTATGGGGGCAGCCCGATGCTGGTCTGCACGGTCCAATAAGCTTGATTCAGGCCGACCCGCATCACACGAATACCCTGCTGGCTGGGACGGCCACTGCCCACCTGTTTCGCTCGCGCGATGGGGGAACCACCTGGAGCCCGTTGCCCTTTCCGGCCGAACAGCGATCCAATCTGCACGCAATGCTGATCGATCCGGACAGGAAAAATGTCTATTGGATGGGTGTTTCGAGCGAAAACCCACAGTTCGCGGGCGTTTTCCGCAGCGTCGATGAAGGCGCCACCTGGCAGCCAGTGCCCGGCCTGGAGCAAAAGCAGGTTTGGTCCATGGCCATGTGGAAGGTGGATGCCCATGTTATCGCCGCCGGTACGGAAGAGGGCGTCTATTTGACGCGCAACGGCGGCGCCGATTGGACGCTTCTCTCTTCGCCCGGCGCCGCATGGCCGCACCCCGTGGTTTCCCTTGCGTTCGATCCCGCGGACGTCAAGATTCTTTATGCCGGAACGCCCCACCTCGCATGGAAGACAATCAACGGCGGCCGCACCTGGCAGCCCATCCACAAAGGGATGGAGGAAGACTCGGACATATTTTCGCTGGACGTAAACGTGAAGCGGCGAAGCCATTTATTCGCTGGCGCGTGCAGCGGAGTCTACCGGAGCGTGGATGGCGGCAGCACGTGGACCAGTCTGGAACACGAACTGGGCGGGCAGTTTCGCACATACGTAGTCAGATCGGCGCCAAACAGCCCCGAGGTAGTGTTTGCCGGCACCAACCTGGGTCTGATGATGTCGCGAGACAGCGGTGCTAACTGGCATCGGCTTTCCGACACGCGGGCGCGTTCGCTAGCCTTCGACCCCACCGACCCCCAACGCATCTTCGTGGCTACCGATGAGGGGGTTGTGCGCTGGGAAGAAGGCGACGCTCCTGTGCGAGCGACTGTAGGGAACCAACAATAGCGGGGCTGCTGCGCTTCAATTACCCGCGCTCGGTGACGAGCAGCGCAGACTTTCGAACGCACGTGCTGAGTGAGTCCAATCCTCGTTCCCTAGGCAATGCTCTTTGTGTCTCTGCGGAATCTTATCGAGTCTTGGCGGCGGCTCGGACGTGGCTGAGCTATAAGTCACCTGTGGCCAAACTCACACGCTCCCTCGGACTTTCGTTTGTAGGGGGATACTACGGCGAAAGGTATCACTCATAAACTATTGAGGCGCTGGAGCCGGTCAAACCGGCCCCAGCGCCTCAGCTAGAAAGCCGCCCCAGAAGACGGCTGCTCAACAGACCGCTTATCCCTTCGCGACCAGTTGGTCGGCCCTGGATAGGTGCTCTACTTCGACTTCCTGCTTCCGTACCTTATCCCGCACCGTCTTTACGTGGTCGCTGCCTTCCCGTTGAATCACCACTTCTTCCGCGACGTGAGCGGACTTGGTAACCACCGCTTCCTCGGCTGTTTCGGTGATTTCAATCGTCTTGTCCGTCCAGTCCAGGTTTCGTGTGTAATTCGGATCGCTAATCGCCCGCCGGAGCACCCGTGCGTGTTCTTCATGCAACGTCACTTGGGCCTCCACAGGCGTTTCCGTTACGAAACGGCGTATGCGCGTCGTTCCGTCTTGGATCACCCGCTTGGCGACGTTAATCTTTTCCTCCGCCAGAGCGATTACTTCCTCTCTGCTTGGTTCATTTGCTGTGCGTGATGGTTCATTTGCTGTGCCGGATGATGTGACCCGGTTGGTCGCCACCGGAGGAACTTCGGTTCGCGTTGCAGGCACAGGCGCTACAGCCGGTTTCGTGGGGGGCGCCGTCTTGAGCAGCCCCTGTTGTTCGGCGCGCTTCAGTACATCCACCGATTGATGTGCGTTCAAGATGGCGGTGGCTCTCGCGACGTCGGTTTCGGGGACGCGAATCGTAAGGAGCGTGCCCCCGGCTTCGACCGAACGGCCATAGAGGGCCGCTTCGTACTGCTGAATTTCCCGCCCAAAGAGCCGATGCCAGAGTCCGGGATCGCGAAGCTTGTCGCCCGGCATGCTTAGGGTCTTGTTGTTGATCGAGCTGATGTCGCTTGGCGGGAAGCCCGCCGCTTCGAGGTTACGCCGCGCAGCCTCCGCATGTTCCGCCGTGTCATAGAGTGTTACTATCTTCTCGTAAGTCATGGTTTCTCCTTTGCGGTCCACTAAGCCAAACCGGCTTGTGAACTCTCTTGTTCGAGTTGTCACTATTTTGTTGCGCGTATTGTGACCCGCCGGTTCCCGGCCCGGTCTTCCGAGGCACAGGCGTCTGGGACGGGATATTTCTCCCCGACGCCTTTAACATGGCATCGGAATTCTCGACGAGAATTAGTAAGCATGATTCGGCGCCGGTCTCCTGAACGAGCAGCCTTACGGGCCCTTCGCGTTGTAGTGCCAGCGCCATGGCAGGAGTGAGTGGGCAACGGCGGGAAGAGTGCAGACCCCTCTCCGGCAGCCTCGCGGCGGTCCAGCCGCCCGGCAGGTTTAGTAATGAGCCGAACATCGAGTCCGCCATAGGATTCTCCCCCACTTGGGTTCTCCGTTCTCATCCATCCCTGGCAAGTTCCCTTATCTGTTCTCGTTAGTGCTGATGCTGCCGGTAATTGCCCCGATCTATTCTCGCCGGCCTAGCTGGGAGAAATCGGAGTGAAGGATCGAGTCTCGCCGCGCAAATACTGTCGGAAAAACGCGGGTTCTGAAGGGTTGAAAGATCCGGCAGGCCACTTTTAATGAGTCCGGCCCCGGCGTCTCGCGTCTAGGCCAAAGTGGCGAAAGGAAAGCCCAAGCAATGAACATCATCGAAACGATGCTATCCAGCGGCGGTGGCGGAATCATCAACCAACTCGCAAGCCAGTTCGGGATCAGCCCCAGCCAGGCGACTGCAGCTATGTCGACTCTGTTGCCGGCCCTCGCAGGCGGCCTGCAGGAAAGGCTGTCGGGCGGTACGGCCTCCGGTATTACGGATTCGATCAACAGTGGTAAGCTCACGCGGTTTGCCGACAACTCCGACTCTCTGGCCTCTCCGGCGGCTTTGGATCAGGGTAGGACGCTTCTGTCGCAGATCTTTGGTTCGGGCGATACCGGGAATATCGTTTCCATGGCGGCGGAGAAAGTGGGTCTCAGCAGCGGAGTTATTCGCTCTATGCTGCCGATCGCCGCCGCGCTGCTAGGCGGGTTTCTATCGAAGCAGGTGGCTTCCGGAGCCAGCCTCACCGATACGATTGGGCACTTGGCGAGCGCCGGTCATAGCGGATTTATGGATACGGTCAGAGGACTGGTTTCCCATTTTCGCGCGTAACCGGTGAGAGAAGGGCCAACGAGTCCGCCGTGCCGTGGCGACCACCGCAGCGGATTTGCCGGCGACTATGCAGGGCTTGCCGAGGGGCGCATGGTTGCAGTATGTGAGCCCGCCAAGCCTCCCCGTTCGCCTGACGCCGAATCGGGAGGAACGATAGGGAGATGGGATACGAGCGCCGGCGCACGAGCTGCCGCCCCGCATTCGGCATATGAGAAGGATAAACGAGCCTTCCATCCACCGGTGAGCCCGTCCAACTATCGTGAAACTGAGCCGCATGGAAATCAAGTGGCATCGGTCCTAGCAGGTACGCTAGAGGACCTTGCCTAGGCCGGGTCCCAGGAAGGAGTGAGTATGTCGGATTCGATATTTGCCTCGTTACTAAACACATTGGACAGGCGAACAGTCGGTGACGTCGCACACGCGCTTGGGCAACCGGAGGAATCGGTCTCACGCGGCATGGAAACCTCAATCGCCAGCCTGCTAGGCGGCATGGCCAGTAAATCCCAGGATTCTGGTACGCTGCAAAAGGTACTCGATACCGTGTCGGGCGCCGGCGGGGATTTTTCCTGGTCTCAAATGGCCGGCAGCCTTGCCGCCCCCAGTTCGTCTGCGATGACAGCCGGCAAGCGAGTGCTTTCCACACTCTTCGGAAGCAAGGAAAACGCCGTCGTGAACGGCATCAGCCGGGCCGCCGGCTTAACAACGCCCGGTTCGGCTCTGACAATGCTCTCCATGGCCGCGCCGGTTGTGATGAGCTTCCTTACTAAACGGCTTCGCGACGGCGGAATGAACATCAACAGCCTCGGAGCCCTTCTACAACGGGAGAGCGGCACAATTCAAAACGCTTTGCCTGCGGGCATGAGCGAACTCTTCTGGCCGGCCACGACGAAAACGGCAACGACGGTCAAAGAAGAGGTTTCCCCCGTTGTCGCCCAGGCTGTACAACGCGAGAGATCGGGATCGGGCTGGCTCGCGGCTTTAGCCATCGCGGCTCTCGGCTTGGGCCTTTTATGGTTCCTGACGCATGCGCGTAAGCCAACCACGCAAGTCACATCGGCGCCGATGGGAACCGCAAACCGCATGGAGGAGCCTCCCACCGTGAACACGGCGTGCAGATTACCTTCGGGCGTGAATCTGCCGGCCGATGGAGTCGCTTCACGACTACTTGGTTACGTGCAGGGTCCTGGCGACGTCGCGGCGGGGACAACCTGGTTCAACGCGGACGAACTACGGTTCAATACGGGAGATGCGACGCTACGGGCCGGGTCGCAAGAGCAACTCAACAACATCGGCGAGGTTATGAAAAGTTGTCCGAACGTCCATCTGACGATCGCCGGTTATACCGATAACGTAGGCGACGAGGCGGGAAACGCGCGGCTCTCCAAGAATCGAGCTAGCGCCGTACGGTCGCAACTGGTCGCGGACGGCGTGTCATCGGACCGCCTCAGCATCGAAGGTTACGGGCAGCAAAATCCCGTAGCCGACAATAGCACTGCGGAAGGGCGGGCTGAGAATCGGCGCGTTGCCCTGCAAGTGACGCAAAAGTAAGCGCCCGATGCGTAAGATGCACGGGCCCATATCCATAAAGAAGCGCTCCGCTTGGTTGATCCAACTGCCGCCGCGAGGAAACTCAAAGCGGTAAAGGGGATGCCGCCGAAAGGAGCGCTTCAGCTTTGTATGGGGACTCATAAAGGGCGGCGACAAATGGAGGATAGATGAACAGCAAGTTAGCCATCGGTTGTGTTGGCATATTACTCCTTATCCTGCTGATTGGCGGGCTCTCAATCGGTGGGAGTTACAACTCGCTTGTGCAACTCGATCAGGCTACGCAAGCGCAATGGGCACAGGTGCAAAACGCCTATCAGCGGCGCGCGGATCTGGTGCCTAACCTGGTCGCGACTGTCAAGGGCGCAGCAAACTTCGAACAGAGCACGATGACGGCGGTCACGGAGGCGCGGGCCAAGGTCGGCCAGATCACGCCCGCCGCGATGGGAGACATTCTCAAAGACCCCGCTGCATTCCAACGGTATCAACAGGCGCAGCAAGGGCTGTCTTCGGCGCTGAGCCACTTGATGGCTGTGAGCGAAAACTATCCGCAGCTCAAAGCCACCGCCAACTTCCGCGATCTCCAGGCGCAACTCGAGGGCACGGAGAATCGCATTACCGTGGAGCGGCAGCGATTCAATGAGGCGGCGCAAGCCTTCAACACCCGCCGAAACAGCTTTCCGTTAGTGCTCATCGCCGGCTTCTTCGGCGATAAATTTGCACCCAAGCCCTACTTCCAGGCGCAGGCCGGGAGCGAGAAGGCCCCTGAGGTGAAGTTCTAAGTTGTTTCCCCGCCGCAGCCTGTTCTGCCTTATCGCCTTGGGTTGGGCCAAGCTCGTGTATGGCGCTGAAACGCCCATTCCGGGACCGCCGACTCAATGGGTGACAGATAATGCGAACTTCCTGTCGGCGGCAGCGATCCAGTCGCTGAACGCCCGCCTTGCCGGCTACGAACGCGCGACAGGCCATCAACTGATCGTCTACATCGCGCCGACGACCGGCGATGCGCCGATCGACGACTGGGCCGTCCGGGCCTTTGCAAAATGGAAAATTGGCCGGAAGGGGCTTGATGACGGGCTGGCCCTCTTCATCATGCCGCAAGACCGTAAGATGAGGATAGAGGTCGGCTACGGCCTGGAGCCCGTAGTGCCCGATGCGATCGCATCCCGCGTCATCAACGAGGTCATGGCGCCGCGGCTTCAGGCCGGCCAGAACGATCAAGCGGTGACAGCGGCTGTCGATTCGCTGATTGGAGTGATCGGCGGCCAGTCCGACGCGCTTCCGCCGGCGGAGAGGCGGCCGCAGTCCAAGCCCTTAAGCCCGTTTCAGTTGATCTTCTATGGCATCATCGGAATCCTGATTTTGGGGTTCCTGATCACGCATCCGGGGTTGGCCTTCTACTTTCTGGCTAGCATCCTCTCCGGCGGCGGTGGCGGCTATGGCGGGAGAGGCGGATTTGGCGGAGGCGGAGGAGGCGGATTCAGCGGGGGAGGCGGGCGATCCGGTGGGGGAGGAGCAAGTGGATCATGGTGAGCATCGATAAGGAACGGATCAAACAAGCAATTCGGAAAGCCGAGAGGCGAACTTCCGGCGAGATCCGCGTTTCCGTGGCGCGGCCTTTCTGGGGCGATGTGCGGAAAGCAGCGGAAAACACATTCGAGCGGCTGGGCATGACCGCGACGAAGCAGCGCAACGCCGTCTTATTCTTCGTCGTGCCGGCGCGACACAAGTTCGTCGTGTTAGGCGATCGCGGCATCCACGAGAAGGTTGGCCAAGAGTTTTGGCAGCAGATCGCGCACAGCTTGTCCGAGAGGTTGAAGCACGGCGATATTACGGGCGGCATCATCGCCGGAATCGAAGCGGTGGGCGAGGGCCTGGCCGAATATTTCCCATACTTCGCCGATAGCGACACGAACGAACTGCCAGACGACGTCGATCAGCCTTCTGGGAACTGAGCAAATGGATGTCCGCTATGAAGCCCTTCTGCATGATGGGTTTCGAATCGTCGCCGTTGCATAGGCATCAACCGGTGATAGGAGATATCGTCGTGTCCTTTCCGGACCTGGGGTCCGCTCCACACGAGCTCCGCGACCTGAAGGAAACCCGGCGCTGGTTGCAGCCCCGTGTGTCGAAGGAGCGGCTCCAACGGCTCGCGCCCCCGCGGCCGAAGCGGAAGCGTCTTGGGGCGTGCGATCTGTGGGATCGGGTGCGAGTTCTGATTCGCGCCTGGTGGGTATGGCTGGCATTGTCATTGCTCTTGTGGGAGAGGGGTTCCTGGCTCCAGGCATTGCTGGTTGGAATCGTCTCACTGGCTCTTTATCACACCTCGCCCATAGTCCATCCCGCGTTTTACGCTCTCGAACCCGATATCGATACAGCATCGGCCGAATTTCGAACGACCATGGCCGGGATGACCGGCACGCCGCTGGTTGACGGCAATCGCGTCACCATCTACAACAATGGCGACGAATTCTTTCCAGCCATGCTGGATGCGATCGAATCCGCCCAATGTTCCATCACCATGGAACAGCACATCTTTGGAACGGCCGAATCGGACGGCGCTTCGCCGAAGCTTTCGCTGAGAAGGCGCGCCAGGGGATCGCCGTCAAACTGCTGGTGGATGCGGTGGGTTCGGCGAGGCTTGGCGATGAAATCCTGGATATTCTGGAAAAGGGGGGCTGCCAGTTGGCTTGGTTCCGGCCAATTCATTGGTATACCGCGGACCGCGCCAATCATCGTACGCATCGAAAATCTCTGATCGTCGACGGACGCATTGCTTTTACGGGCGGCGCGGGACTTGCGGATCATTGGCTCGGCTCGGGCGAGAATGAGCGCGGTTGGCGTGATGTGCAGATTTGCGTGGAAGGGCCCGCGGCATTAGTGCAGCAGACCGGCTTCGCTCAGAACTGGCTGGTGACCACCGGCGATATTCTGAGTGGCCACGGCTTCTTTCCGGTTCCTCAGCCGGTTGGCAACGTGCAGGTGCAGACCATCCAGAGTTCTCCATCCGCTGGAGCCGGCGCGGCGGGCACGATGTATCTGATCGCGGTGCAATGCGCTCGCAGGTATCTGCACATCGCAAACCCGTACTTCGTCCCGGATTCGCGCGTAGTCTGTATGTTATCCGATGCCTCACGCCGAGGGGTTGCCGTCAAGCTGATGGTCGCCGGCAAACGCAACGACACGTGGTGGGCGCGGCAGAATAGCTTGCGTTTATACGGGAAGCTGTTGGAAGCCGGGGTGGAGATTTATGAGTTTCAACCCGTCATGCTCCATCAGAAGACCATGGTGGTGGATGGCGCCTGGGCAACGGTAGGCACCGCCAATTTCGACAATCGCTCCTTCGCGCTGAGCGAAGAAACCAACGTATGTTTCCATGAGCCGGCCCTGGTCGAGCAACTCCGCGAAATATTCGCAGCCGATCTCGCGGTCTGCGAAAAGGTCGAGCTTCGGATTGGCGCCGCCGGGGGCAATGGCAGCGGACGAAAGAGCGGCTGGCTTCGCTCATCGAAGACCTCGTATGACACGCTTAACCCCGGACGTCAGACGATGACGCAGAAGATCCGCGTCGCGACGTACAACATTCACAAAGGGCGTGGTCTCGACGGCCGCACTCGTATTGAACGTATCGCTCGCGTGCTGGAAAAAATCGGCGCGGACGTCGTGGCGCTCCAGGAGGTGGTCAGCCACGAAGGGTTCTCTATCGAGGACCATCAGGCGGATTACCTCGCGCAGCGGTTCGGATACTCTCACGTCATCGGCGAAACCCGCAAACACCTCGGAGGAGTCTACGGCAACGTGACTCTGAGCCGGTGGCGCTTTCGAGCAGACCGCGCACATCGATCTGAGCGTATCGGGTAGAGAGGAGCGCGGCGTGCTCCGTACCGACATCCAGGTGGGAC
This sequence comes from Bryobacterales bacterium, assembly GCA_963763545.1. Lineage (GTDB taxonomy): Bacteria > Acidobacteriota > Terriglobia > Bryobacterales > Bryobacteraceae > PALSA-243. Next base: position 102,767 of record CAVXPE010000017.1, on the reverse strand, counting down.
CGCATATCGTACACGTGTTCAACGCCCACCTAGGCACGGGGCATCGGGAGCGGCGGGAGCAGGCCCCGATGTTAGTGGGCCGCGATTTGCTCAAAGCGTTCGACATCAGAGGCCCGCGGATCGTGCTCGGGGACTTTAACGAATGGACCCGGGGCCTGGTGACGCAAACCCTGTCGGGGGAGTTTCACCGCACGGATCGGCGCGATCATTTGCCTCGCCTGCGATCATATCCGTCCGGTCTGCCGCTGTTGAGCCTGGACCACATCTATTTCGATCACCACTTCCGGGTCGAGGGCTCGCACTTTCATAGGAGCCGTCTGTCCTTGATTGCTTCGGACCACTTGCCATTGGTGGCCGATTTGTCAATCGACGTTCCGGGGGCGGGGTAGGGCTTGGCAAGACTCTGATTTTGTAGTGGATTGGCAAGCGTTCTCTCCGCCCGAGGAGCGCCGGGCGGAAGCCCGGCGGCAGACCGGAAGGCCGGCCCCATCATTAGGATTTCAACGCGGCCAACTCTTCCACGCTCAGCCGTCCGGTATACATCGCCATCCCTACCGCCACATTCACATCCATCGCCAGCAACGCGCGCACTTCATCCATGGTGGTCACGCCGCCGGCCGCTGTGACTTCGAGCGGCGTCGCCGCGCGCAGGCGGCGAAACCAATCGAGGTCGGTGCCTTGCATCATGCCTTCCTTATCGACGTAAGTGCAGAGAAAGCCCGAGCAGTAAGGTTCGAGCGCGCCTAACACGTCCTCGGCGGCGAGAGCCAGTCGATTCGCGCCACCCTTTCACCACGATGCGGCCCTCTTTCGAATCGAGCGCGATCACAATGCGGTCGCGGCCGATGGCGGCGCGCAGTCCGGCCAGGAAAGGCGCATCGATGCCGGCGGATTCGAACGCCGCCGTGCCCACGATCACCTTGCGCGCGCCCTGTTCGACCAGCGCCCGCGCGCGCTCCACGGAGCGCACGCCGCCGCCGGCGCGGATGGCGGCCTTCGACGCCAGCAGCCGGACCAGAGCGTCGTTCGAGCCGCGGCCCATGGCGGCGTCGAGATCGATCACCTGAATTTCGGGAAACGCGGCGAACCTGCGCAGCATCGCCTGCGGCGAATCGGCTTCGAGCGCCTTCTCGCGGCCTTGCACCAGTTGCACGGCCTTGCCGTCCATCAGATCGATGCACGGGAAGATCATGCGGGGCGCACCGGAATGCCGCGGCGGGCGAGTTCTTCTTTGAGTTGATGCACGGTATAGGTTCCGTAGTGAAAAATCGACGCGGCGAGCGCGGCGTCGGCGCAGCCTTCGGTCAGCACGCGCACGAAATGTTCGGGCTTCCCTGCGCCGCCGCTGGCGATCATCGGCACGTGCGTGGCGCGCGACACGGCCGCGGTGAGCGCGCAATCGAAGCCTTCCTGGACGCCGTCGGTATCCATCGACGTGAGCAGAATTTCGCCCGCGCCGAGCTCTTCGCCGCGCGCCGCCCAGGCGACGGCGTCGAGACCTTCCTCGTCGCGGCCGCCGCGCGTGTAGACGCGCCATTCGCCCGGTGCGCGCCGGCGCGCGTCGATAGCCAGCACCACCGCCTGCGCGCCGAATTCGCGGCTGAGTTCGGTGATCAGTTCGGGCCGCCGGACGGCGGCGGTGTTGACGGAAACCTTGTCGGCGCCGGAGAGCAGAATGCGGCGCGCGTCGGCGACCGAGCGGATGCCGCCGCCTACGGCAAGCGGGATGAAGACTTTGCGCGCGGTGCGGGCGACCACGTCGGCCATGGTTTCGCGGGCGTCGCTGGACGCGGTGATGTCGAGGAAGACGACCTCGTCCGCGCCGTCGCGGTTGTAGCGGTCGGCGAGTTCCACCGGGTCGCCCGCGTCGCGCAGGTTGACGAAGTTCACGCCCTTGACCACGCGGCCGGCGGTGACGTCGAGACAGGGGATGATGCGCTTGTCATGGCCGGCGTGAGCGCGCTGCGCGCGCTGGACAGGCCAGGAGGCCTATCCTACTAAGAACCTCCTGACGATGGCGAGGCCTTCAGGCCCCGATTTCTCCGGGTGGAACTGCACGCCGAAGACGTTCGATTGCTCCAGCACGGCCGTGAATGGGACTTCGTAGACGCATGCGGCCGCTGTATATTCGCCTTCGGGCACGTAGTAACTGTGGGCGAAGTAGAAGTAAGACGCCTCGCTTCGCGAGGTGCGCAGGCCGGGAGGCCTGCGCCACTGTACTTCGTCCCAGCCCATGTGCGGCACGCGCGCGTGCGCGGGAAAACGGCGCACGATGCCGGGGAAGATGCCAAGGCCGCGTACTTCCGGAGCCTCTTCGCTGGTTTCGAACAGCGCCTGCAGGCCCAGACAGATGCCCAGGAACGGAGCGCCTTCCGCGATCCGCTCGATCAGCGCCTCGCGCACCTCGAGCGCATCCAGCGCGCGCATCATCTGTCCGAAATGGCCCACGCCGGGCAGCAGGATCTTATCCGCCTCGCGCAAACCCGCGGCATCGCGCACCAGGCGATACTCGCAGCCGATCTCTTCCAGCGCGTTCTGCACCGAGCGCAGATTGCCCGCGCCGTAATCGAGAATGGCGATCATAGCAGCCCCTTCGTCGACGGCAGTTGATCTTTCAAGCGCGCATCTTTCGAGCAAGCGTACTTCATGGCGCGCGCGAAGCACTTGAAGATGGCCTCGATCTTATGATGGCTCGAACGGCCGTACATTACCTTGGCGTGCAGATTGGCGCCGGCATGGTTGACGAATCCGCCGAAGAAATCGTCCAGCAACTCGACTTGTAAATCGCCCACCCGCACCACTTTGACCAGGTCCTTGTAAACCAGCGCGGGCCGTCCGCCCAGATCCACGGCCACCACGGCGAGCGTCTCATCCATCGGCTGCACGAAGTATCCGGCGCGGTTGATGCCTTTGCGGTCGCCCAGGGCTTGCGAGAACAACTGGCCCAGCACGATGCCGGCATCCTCTACCGTGTGATGCTGATCGACGTCCAGGTCGCCTTCGGCATGGAGCTTGAGATCGAACCCGCCGTGCTTTGAGAAAAGCTCCAGCATGTGATCGAGGAAGCGAACGCCGGTCGAGATCTCGTAGCGGCCGCGGCCTTCGATCTGCAAACGTGCCCGCGATGCGCGTCTCTTTCGTGTTTCGCTCGATCGCTGCCCGTCTCATTCCGTGAACACCTCTTCGAGATAGTTGATGTCGTCCACGATGGCATAGGCGCCTTCCGCCTGGAACAGGAACACCAGATCGAGGTACAACGGATTCGACGGCGCCGCGATGCCGATGAAGGGCACGCGCGCGGCCTTGGCGCAACGCGCGTCATCCACCGTGTCGCCGACGTAGAAGACCCGGCAATCGCAGTTGGCTTCGAGAATTTTGAGCAACCCTTCGGGCGCGGGCTTGTGGTTCTTCAACTTCTTCCATGCCGATGACGGGGTCGAAAACCAAACCGGGCGCGAAGCGCCGCAGCGTCATGTCGGCTTCCACTTTCGGCCGCCCGGTGAAGACGGCGAAGCCGAACTGCTCGTTCAGTTTTTCGAGCACGCCGGGCTTCGCCACCCATTGTTCGCGCAGCATCAGACCACCCTCACCCGAGCCGTTGCCGAGGAACAGCCCTGGAAATGCGACACCACATCCTCGAACGCGGCTTCGATGCCAGCTTCGCGCACCATGTGGTGGGAAAGCCGCCAATCGTCGTTCCAGCCGCCGGCGTTCTTCACCTCCTGGATGCGCTCGTGCGTGGGCCGCGCGCCGGTGAAATGCTCGACGGTGCGCGCGATGGTCTCGCGGTACGATTCGGTGACATCCACCAGGACGCCATCCATGTCGAAAACCAACAGGGGTTTGTTCATTGTTTCCAAATCTCTTCCAGCGCAGCGAGCATCTGCCGCGTCTGCTCGCGCGTGCCCACGGTGATGCGGACGCAGCCCGGCGCCTCGTAGCTGCGGTCGCGCACCAGAATTCCCTGGGCGCGAAGCGCGTCGCGCACTTCGATGGCGCGCGCGCCGAAACGGCCCAACACGAAATTCGCCGAGCTCGGCACGTAGCCGATGCCCAGTTTCTCCAGGCCCAGACACAAGCAGCTCGCGCGCCGCCAGCGCCTCCGCGACATAGTTGCGCACGTAATCGGCGTCTTCCACCGCGGCCTGCGCCGCCAGAACCGCCAGCATGTTCACGCTGTAGGGCGATTGCGCCTTGTGCAGATAGCGCACGTTGGTTTCGTTCGAGAACAGGCAGCCGAGGCGCATGGCGGCCATGCCGAACACTTTGGAAAACGTCCGGCACACGAACAGATTCGGCTGCGCGGCGATTTCGGGCAGCGCCGTGATGCCGGAAAACTCGTAGTAGGCCTCGTCGATGAGCACCGCGGCGTGGCGCGCCTTGCGCAAAATGCGCGCGATGCCTTCCAGCGAGACGGCGGTGCCGGTGGGATTGTTCGGGTTCGCGATCAGGACCGCGCGCGTCTCTGTGGTGATGGCGTGCAGCACGTCGTCGAGGGGAAATCCATCTCGGGCGCGATAGGGAATCTCGATGATCTTCGCGCCCGCCACTTCGGCATAGAAGCGATACATCGCATAGGCAGGCTTGAGCACGATCACTTCCTGGCCATCGTCGACGTAGGTGTTGAGGAACACCTGAATGGCTTCATCGGTGCCGTTGGTGAAGACGAACTGATCGGGCGACACCTGAAAATACTGCGCGATGGCGGCCTTGGCTTCGCCGTATTCGGGATACACGGCGAGGCCTTCGGCGCCGACGCCCCGCTTCAGCGCATCGATCACGCGCGGCGAGCAGCCGACGGTATTCTCGTTGAAATCCAGGCGCATCTTGCCGGCGCGGCCCGCCGTGGGCGGCGAATACGGCGCCATCTTCTGGACCGCCAGGCGCGGTTTGAGAGGCTTCACTTGAGCCGCACCTCCACCGAACGGGCGTGCGCTTCCAAGCCTTCCGCGCGCGCCAGGGTCGTGACGGCCGGAGCAAGCCGGCGCAGCGCGCTTTCACTCAACTGCTGCACCGAAATGACTTTCAGATAATCCGCCACGGAAAGGCCTCCGCGCTGGCGCGCCGCGCCGCCGGTAGGCAGCACATGATTCGGGCCCGATGCGTAATCGCCCGCTGCTTCCGGACTGAACGGCCCCACGAACACGCTGCCCGCGTGCCGGATCTTCGCCAGCAGCGATTCGTCGGGAATATTCAAATGCTCGGGCGCGAAACGGTTGGAGATCTCCACGGCCTCATCCAGCCTGCGCACCAGCACCACGGCGGAATTCTTGTTGATCGCCTGGCGTGCGACGGCCGCCGTCGGCAGCGTTTCCAATTGGCGTCCGATCTCCTTCGACACCGCGGATGCGAGGCGCTTCGAAGTAGTCAGCAGAACGGCGGAAGCGTCCGCATCGTGCTCCGCCTGCGCCAGCATGTCGGCCGCGATGGGGCGCGGATCGCCATCGGCCGCGATGATCAGGATCTCCGTCGGGCCAGCCACGAAATCGATGCCCACCTCGCCCGCCAGCAGCTTCTTCGCCGCCGCTACATAGATGTTGCCGGGGCCCACGATGCGGTCGGCGCGCGGCACGGTTCGGGTTCCGAAGGCGAACGCCGCGATGGCCTGCGCGCCGCCCATTTCGAAGACGTTCTTAACGCCCAGCATCGCCGCCACGCCCAAGACCGCATCCACCGGTTTGGGCGATGCGACGCAAACGTTCGCGACGCCCGCCACCTGCGCGGGAATCACCGTCATCATCACGGTGGAGGGCAGCGGATAGCGCCCCGCGGGCACGTACGCCGCGACGGTATCGAGCGGGCGCACGATCTGCCCGGCGCGCAATCCGGCGCGCATCTCGCTCGACCATTCGCGCGGCATCTGCCGTTGCGCGTAGGCGCGGATGTTGGCCGACGCAGTTTCGACGGCGTCGCGGAATGCGGGCTCCAGCCGCTTCGCGGCCGCGCGCAGATCGGCCGCCGCAACGCGCACGCTGGGACGCGTGAATCCATCGAACTGGCGCGCATATTCGAGAAGCGCTTTATCGCCGCGGCGGCGCACGCTTTCGAGAATCGGGCGCACGGTCTCCTCGGCTTCGGTGAGCCGAGCCGCTTTGCGCGTCAACAGCGCGCCGACGTCCTTGCTTTGAATGATGCGGATCACAGTACGATTTTGTTGAGCGGATATTCCACGATTCCCTGCCCGCCCGCCTGCTTCAAGCGCGGAATGATGTCGCGCACCGTGGTTTCATCGAGAATCGTATTCACCGCCAGCCACTCTTCGTCGCTGAGGTGCGAAATGGTGGGGCGCTTGAGCGCCGGCAGAACGGCGAGACCTGCTGCAAATCGTTCTTGTGGACGTTCAGCATCAGGCCCACTTTGCCCAGCGCGTTGATGGCGCCTTCGAGCAGCATCTTCATGTCCTCCAGCTTGCGGCGCTTCGCGGCATCGAGCCACGCGGAGTTATTGGCGATCAATTGCGTATTCGATTCAAGCACCGTGTCGATGATCTTGAGCTTGTTGGCGCGTAGCGAGGAGCCGGTCTCGGTCACTTCCACGATCGCATCCGCCAGCACCGGCGGCTTCACTTCGGTGGCGCCCCAACTGAATTCCACCTTGGCCGTGACGCCGTGCGCCTTGAGATAGCGCTTGGTGGTCTGCACCAGCTCGGTGGCGATGACCTTGCCTTCGAGATCATTCACGCGAATGGAAGCTCGACGCCTCCGGCACGGCCAGCACCCAGCGCACTTTGCCGAAGCTCTGCTTGGCGTAGATCAGGTCGGCCACGGCGACGACGTCCGATTCGTTCTCTTCCATCCAATCGCGCCCGGTGAGGCCCGGCGTCGAGAATGCCGTCCTCCACATAGCGCGCCATTTCCTGCGCGCGGATGAGCATGCACTCGATCTCCGGATCGTCGATGGCGGGAAAATACGAGCGGCTGCTGGTGGTGATGGTGAACCCGGCGCGGCGAAACAGTTCGATGGTCGCGTTTTCCAGGCTGCCTTTGGGAATGCCAAGCTTGAGCGTCACGGCTTGCCCCCGTAGACAGCGGCGGGGTCGTACTGCGCGCTCTTCGGCGACTCTTCCATTCGCCCGTCTTCGAGCTTGCGGAAGAAGCAGCTCTCGTAGCCTTCATGGCACACGCCGGGCCCAATCGCTTCCACCTCCACCAGCACGGCGTCGAGGTCGCAATCGGCGGCGATCGATTTGACCACCAGCCGGTGCCCCGAGCTTTCGCCCTTGAGCCAGAGCTTTTGGCGCGAGCGGCTATAGAACGTAGCGAAGCCGGTTTCGACCGTGAGGCGGAAGGCCTCTTCGTTCATGTATCCCACCATCAGCACGCGGCCGCTGGCGTGGTCTTGGATGACAGCAGTGACGAGGCCGTCCGATTTAGCGAAGTCGAGAGTCATACGCGGAAATTGAGGGCTTCAATTTGACGCAGAGACGCAGAGGCGCAGAGAAAATCACCGGTGTGTCTGCGCGCTCTGGCGTCTCTGCGTCAAAATCGTAAGCCACTTAGAAGCAAAAAGCCCGCCGTTATGGCGCGGCGGGCATGCTGCCATAAACCGAAAGTGTAGCACATACTGGTTTAGATGCGCGTCGCCATCGATGCCACGCCGCTGCTGGTGCGCAGCGCGGGCGTCAAGAATTATCTCTATTACTGGATCGAACATCTGCGGCGCCTCGCCGGAGACGACGCCATCCGCACATTCCCGCGGCTTGACTCCTCGCGGCCGCTCAATCACGATGCATCCGCCGCGGGTCCAGTGCGCACGTTTCCTGGGATTGGGCGCGCTCGCGCTCTCCAATTACACTCCGCTGCCGGTGCTCGATTGGGCGGCGCGTGGCTGCGATATTTTTCACGCCACGAATCTGGTGAGGCACCCGCCGCGGCGTCCGCGGCTGACATCCACGATTCACGACATGACGTCGTGGATCATGCCGGAACTTCATTCGGCGGCCACGCGCCGCGCGGACGCCGCCACGGCCGACGTTCTGCGCCGCGCGCACCGGCTGATCGCGGTTTCGGAATGCCACCAAACGCGATGCAGTTCGCATCCTGCGCATTCCGCCCGAACGCATCACGGTGATCCATTCGGGCATCCCGCGGCAGTTTTTCGATGCCGCGCCCGCTGAGATCGACGCGGTGCGCGCGCGGTACGGACTGAAGCGTCCGTTTGTCTTCGCGCTGGGAACTATCGAGCCGCGCAAGAACATCCCCATGCTGCTCGCCGCTTTCGAAGCGCTTGCCGCCCTCGCTACGCGAGCATTTCGAACTGGTGCTCGCCGGTCCCATGGGTTGGGCTGACGAGCGCTACCGCCGCGCGGGTTCGCAACACCGCATCCGCGCGTTATCTGGGATACATTCCCGAAGCCGGATTTGGCGCCGCTCACCGCAGCGGCGACCATCTTCGCCTATCCATCGCTTTATGAAGGATTTGGATTTCCGCTGGCGCAGGCCATGGCGGCGGGCGTGCCATCCGTTACATCGAACATTTCCTCGCTGCCCGAAATCGCCGGCGACGCGGCGCTGTTGATCGACCCGCGCAGCGTCACCGAGCTTCGCGATGCGCTGGAAAGGCTGATGCTCTCACCCAACCTTCGCAGCGAACTCGCCTCTAAAGGCCGCCTGCAGGCCAGTCGATTTTCATGGGAGAGCGCAGCGGCGCAATCGCTTGCGTTCTTTGAGCAGGCAGCGCAATGACAGCTTTCCCACGGTCGCTTAAACCCGATTACACTCGAACAGATCATGAGCACCTTCAAAGTCCCCGAACTCGCTCCGACGAGGTTAAGGTCTTCGCCAAGGCCAGCATCCGCGACGGTGGCAAGATGACCATGATGAAGGAGCAGATCGATGCCGCGTGCGGCGAGGCGAAGCCGTTGGCCTGCGGGTCGCCGTACACGCGCAGGCTACAGAAGGGCGCCCGCGCATCGATTGGTCTACAAGAACACATGCGATAGGCTTCACGAGGAGAGAGTGTGGAACGGGTTGACGATTTGAATGGAACCGATTCTTTGACCGTGCGTTAGATCTTCGCTGAATAGAATCGTTGCGCCCGCGGTTTCCGCCGCGGCGATGATCAGGGCGTCCCAAAAGGATATGCGATGCCGGCGCTCGATACTGATCGCGCGGACGATTTCAAAACAGCCAACGGCTACTATCGTCAGACCACAGAGCGACTCGGCTGCCGTAGCGGCGTCGGCAGGGTCCATGCGTAATTTTCTGGTCGCGGCGGAATAGAATTCCTGCACAACCTGCGTGCTGATCACCAGCTTTTCCGCGGCAAGCAATGTTTCTGTCGCAATCGCTTGTTTGAGAGGGTCGCGTCTATCGCGAGCGTAGAGAAATATGTTCGTATCGAAGAACGCGATCTCAGTCTCTCTCATAGAGATCTTCGCGCTTCCACAGTTTTTCCGGCATCTCAATCGGGCGTTTCTTGGCTAAGTTGAGAAATCGACGGAGCGCCTTCTTGCCATCATCGTGCGCTCGAAGATCTTTCTCGAGCGCCTCCCGCACCAGGGCGCTGATGGAAAGATCCCTCTTCGCGCCTTCGATCTTCGCTTACGGATCAGTTCCTCTGGCATGCTCAGCGTAATATTCCGGTTCGCCATAGTTTCATCATCACACAAATCATGTGTGAAGTCGTGATACTTCGTTCCGCGCTATCCTAAGACTTTCCGGCAATGACATCTTTCCTATCCGACCTGCGCGCGCGCGGCCTTATCGATCAAGCCAGCAACGAAGAGGCGCTCGAACGCCTGCTCGACACGCCCGGCGCAAGCGTCTATATCGGCTTCGACCCCACCGCCGACAGCCTGCACGTGGGCAGTCTGCTGCCGATTCTGTTGCTCGCGCGGTTGCAGCGCGCGGGACACCGGCCCATCGTGCTGGTAGGCGGCGCCACCGGCATGGTGGGCGACCCGAGCGGCCGATCCGCCGAACGCAATCTGCTCGATCTCGATACGCTGGCGGCCAACGTCGAGGCCGTGCGGCGGCAACTCAGCCGCTTCGTCGCGTTTGAAGGTCCGAACGCCGCGCTGCTGGTGGATAACGCCGAATGGACCGCGCCGGTCAGCTACCTCGATTGGCTGCGCAACGTCGGCAAGTATTTCACGGTGAATTACATGATCGCCAAGGAATCGGTGCGCCGGCGCCTGGAGGATCGCGAGCAGGGCATCTCCTACACCGAATTCAGTTACATGCTGCTGCAGGCGAATGATTTCCTGCAGCTCTTCGATGCTTACGGCTGCACGATTCAGGCAGGCGGCAGCGATCAATGGGGCAACATCACGGCAGGCATCGACCTGGTGCGCAAGGCGCGCAGCGGCGCCGAGGTCTATGGTTTCACCCATCCGCTGCTGGCGACGGCGAGCGGAGAGAAATTCGGCAAGTCCGCCGGAAACGCGGTGTGGCTTGATGCGCGGCAGCACCTCGCCCTACCAGTTCTATCAATTCTGGGTGCAGTCCGAAGACGCCGATGTGGAGCGCTACCTCAAGCTGTTCACTTTCGAAACCCTCGAGAGCATCGACGCAGTCAGTAGCCGCGCACCGCGAGCATCCCGAGCGCCGTGACGCGCAGAAGCTGCTGGCCGCGCGCATGACGGAGATTGTACACGGCAAGGAAGGCCTCGACGAGGCGGTGCGGGCGTCGGAAGCGCTCTTCGGCAAAGAACTTTCGGGGCTCTCCGATGAGGAGCTTTCCTCGATCTTCGCCGACGTGCCTTCGAAGACGCTGGAGCGCGCGGCGCTCACTTCCGGTCTGCGTCTTTCGCAAGCGTTTGTCGCAGCCGGGGCGTGCGCGTCGAAGGGCGAAGCCACCCGGCTGATTCAGGGCGGAGGCGTGTATCTGAACAACCGCCGCATGAGCGCCGATGGCCCTGTTACCGAATCCGATCTCGCCTCGAAATCGATGCTGGTCCTGCGGACCGGCAAGAAGAGCTACTATCTGCTGCGATTCGCCTGATGCGGCCTGTCGAGGCAAAGTGATGCGCGGTCTACTATAAGCGCCGTTGCGGTGATAAAGTGTATCCTTCGGCTGGCCGTGAAGCCAGACCCCTCAGGAGCATTCGCCAAATGGTAGTTCGATACCGCCGCCAGTTACTCGCCGTAGCCACTGTTGCCCTCGTGACCACCCTCGGTTTCGTCGTGCTCGCTCAGCAAACCCCGTATCCCGCGAGCTTGCTCGCCGGGCTTCACTGGCGTGATGTCGGTCCCATGCGTGGTGGGCGAAGTTATGGCGTGGCAGGCAATGCGAACCAGCCCGACACGTTCTATTTCGGCTCCGTCGGCGGGGGCGTTTGGAAGACCGAAAATGCCGGCCGCACTTGGAATCCAATCGGCGATGAGGGCATCCCGATTGGCTCTATCGGCGCCATCGCCGTGGCGCCGTCGAATCCGAACATCATCTACGTCGGCACCGGCGAGCCGGATATCCGCAGCCAGCACTCTTACGGCATCGGCGTGTTCAAATCCAGCGACGCCGGGCAAGACCTGGACGCATATCGGCCTCGAAGCCACGCGACAGATCGGCCGCATCGTTGTCGATCCGGCGAATCCCAATCGCGTTTACGTAGCCGCGCTCGGCCACGTCTATGACGCCAATCCCGAGCGCGGCGTCTTCCGTTCGCTTGACGGCGGCGCTACATGGAAGAAGATCCTGAACAACCCCAAGGATCCCAACGGAGTCGGCGCCATCGAAATCGCGATGGATTGGAAAAACTCGCGCGTGCTTTATGCTTCACTGTGGGCTACACGCCGTCCGCCATGGTCGGTCTACGCGCCAAGCAATATGCCCGGCGGCGGACTCTACAAATCCACCGACGGCGGCGACACCTGGAAGCAACTGACCGGCGGTCTTCCCAACGATCAGTTCGTCGGCAAGATCGGCATCGCCGTCGCGCCCAGCAACTCCAACCGGCTTTGGGCTGTCGTGGATGATCTCGGCAGCGCGATCGCGGCAGGCAACGGTGGCGGTGGACGCGGAGCGGCGGCCGCAGCGGCGGCGCCGGAGCAGTTCCAGCAGCCGGGGGAGCCGCAGGACGCGGCGGACGCCGAAGCGGCGCCACCGCTGGCCGTGCTAACGAAGGCGGCGTGTACATCTCCGACGATGCCGGCGCCACCTGGCGGCTCGTTAACAGCGAGAACCGCCTCTGGGGCCGCGGCTGGTATTTCGAATCTGTCACGGTCGACCCCACCAACCCCGACCGCGCCTATGTCATCAATACCGCAACTTACATGACCACCGACGCCGGCAAAACCTTTGTACCCATCAAGGGCGCGCCCGGCGGCGACGACTATCACCAGATCTGGGTCAACCCCAAGGACGGCAACCGCATGGTGCTGTCGAGCGACCAAGGCACCGTAGTCAGCGTCGATGGTGGCAAAAGCTGGAGCACTTGGTATAACCAGCCCACCGCGCAGGTCTATCATGTGGCAGCCGACAACCGCTTCCCCTATTGGCTCTACGGCGCTCAGCAGGATTCGGGCGGCGTGGGCGTCAGCACCTGGTCGCGCGAGGGCGTGCTCTCGTTCCGCAACTGGGAGCCTACCTGCCTCGCCGGCGAAAGCAACACTGTGGTCCCCGACCCGAAGGACGGCAACATTCTCTATGGCGGCCCCGCAGGCCGTTGCGATCAGTATCTCAATTCAGCCGCTTCACTTGGCGGCGAACTGCCCGCGGCCGATCCAAACGATCCCAACCGTAAGACCTGGACCCTGCCCACGGTCTTCTCTCCCGCCGACGAAGCGATCTATTACTCAAACCAATTTGTCTTCCGCTCACGGGATCGCGGTCGCAGTTGGGAGAAAATCAGTCCCGATCTGGCGCGCTTGCATCCGCTCGTTCCCGAGACCCTCGACCCCCTCACCGCCAAGGATATCGACCAGCCCATGACCGACCGCTTCGGCGTGGTCTACACCATTAGCCCATCGCCGATCTCGGCAACCACGGTTTGGTCGGGTACCGACGACGGCCTGATCCATGTCACCCGCGACGATGGCAAAAACTGGATCGACGTCACGCCGCCCGACCTTACCTCCTGGAGCAAAGTGTCGCAGGTTGAAGCGGGGCATTTCGATGTCGACACCGCCTACGCATCCATCGATCGCCATCGCCTGGCCGACAACAGGCCGTATATTTACCGCACGCACGATGGCGGAAAGACGTGGCGCAACGTCGCCGCCGGCATCCCCGAGGGAGCCTTCGTCAACTCGGTGAAAGAAGACCCGGAAGCCAAGGGATTGCTCTACGCCGCCACCGAGCTGCGCGTCTATGTCTCGTTCAACGACGGCGAACCTGGCAGCCGTTGCAGAACAACATGCCGGTCACCTCCGTCCGCGACATCGTGGTGCACGGCGACGATCTAGCTGTCGCCACGTTCGGCCGCGGTTTCTGGGTGATGGATCAGATGACTCCGCTGCGGCAGATCGCCGCGCAAGGGCGGACAGATCGTTTCCTCCAGCGCCTATCTCTTCAAGCCCGGAGAGACTCTCGCCGTCCGCAACGGCGGCCAGAACGGCACGCCGCTGCCGCATGAAGAGCCGCAGGAACTGAATCCGCCTGCGGGCGTAGTCGCCTACTATTGGCTCAAGTCCGCGGCCACGCAGCCGCTGAAGCTCGAGCTGCTGGATGGGTCCGGCGCGGTGCGCGCCTGCGCCGCCAGTGATACGCCGGTGCGCCCGGTCGATACGGAAGCCATCAACGTGCAGGCGATTTGGGAACAACCCGCGCCGCCGCCCTCGGCCGCTGCCGGAATGCATCGCTTCGCGCTCGGTGGCGCCGGCGGGACGCGGCGGTGGTGGAGGCGGTGGAGGGTTCGGACGCGGCGGCGGCGCTCCTCCACCGGCCGATGCCTGCACTGCGGGCGCTCCCGCGCCTGCGGCGGATAGCGCCGCCGCCGGTGGACGCGGCGGCCGTGGTGGACGCGGCGGCGGCCGCGGTGGACGGGGCGGCGCGGCGGGCTTGCAGCCTGGCCAATACAGCGTGCGGCTCACAGTGGATGGACAGAGCTACACTCAGCCGGTGACGATCAAGCCCGACCCGCGAAACGCCGCCAGCCGGAAACTAACCCGCAGCATGTGCGGAGAAAGACAATTAGAACCGTTCTATCCGCAGCCGTGCGTTAAAATTTGGGTCAAGGTCGAGGAGGGCGGCGCCACGCCCGCCGGAGCCGCTTTCCATGGCAGAACCGCTCACTTCCGATAGCTCCGCCGATACAGGCGGTGACTTGGCCACTGACAATCTGCGCCGCCTAAACGCACGTCACCAACTGCTGCTTCGATTGCTCGAGGGCCAGCGGCAAACCACCGATCCGGACACAATGATGGCGGCAGCTGCGGAAGCGGTTGGCCGGTATCTCGACACCGACCGCGTCGGCTTCTTCGAAATGGAGAGCGACGACGAATTGCGCTTCGGCGCCGGCTGGGCGAGCGGCCGTCTTCCGTTGCTCAGTGGTCCTTTTCCAGCCGCGGGCATCGGAACGCGCTATCTGGCGGAGGTACGCCTCGGGAAAACGCTTGGCATTGCCGACGCGCGCATCGATCCGCTTACAGCGGACTCCGTGTTCGGTGAAATCGGCGCGGTCGCGCTGATCGGCGCGCCCATCATTCGGGACGGCCGATGGCACGCCGGCCTATATGTCCACCATTCCGAGGCCCGCATCTGGAGGGATGACGATATCTCTCTGGTCCGCGAAGTCGCAGACCAGACTTGGGACGCCGTTGAACGCGCGCGTGTTCAAGCGGCGCTGCGCAAGAGCGAGGAGCGCCTTAGCTTCGCGATCGAGGCCGGCGGCGGCATCGGCGCATGGGATTGGGACGTTCCCAGCGACCGCGTCTACGCCAACGCAAAGTTCGCCGATCTCTTCTCGGTCGATCCTGAGCGGGCCGCCGCGGGCGCGCCCATTGCGGAGTTTCTTGACGGCATCTATCCGGAAGACCGGACGCGAGTCGCGCGAATCGATTAAGGAGTCCATCGCAACCGGCGCCAACTTTGTGGAAGAGTATCGCATTTCGCAGCAGGACAAATCGGTGCGTTGGGTTATGGCTCGGGGCCGGTGCCATTTGCAGGCGGGTATTCCGGTCCGGTTTCCCGGCGTAGTCTTCGATATCACGGATCGCAAGCGCGCCGAACAGCAACTGCGCGAACAGTGGCACACATTTGATACGGCTCTTTCGAATACCCCGGACTTTACCTACACCTTTGACCTCGATGGCAGATTCACCTACGTGAATCGCGCGCTACTTTCCCTTTGGCAAAAACCGCTATCCGAAGCCGTAGGGAAAAACTTCTTCGATCTCGAATATCCTCCAGATCTCGCCGAACGCTTGCAGCGGCAGATCCAACAAGTGATCCATACGAAGCAGTCGTTGCGTGATAGGACGCCGTATACTGGCGCCGCGGGAGAGCAGAGGTACTACGAATACATCTTCGTACCCGTGCTCGGCGCAAAGGGTGAGGTGGAAGCCGTTGCCGGTTCCACACGTGACATTACCGAGCAAAGCCAATCCGAGGAAAGGGCGCGTGAGCGCCACGAGCAGATTCGCGAGAACGCCCGCCTGGAAAGTCTTGGCGTCATGGCGGGTGGCATCGCCCACGATTTTAATAATCTGCTGGTGGCCATTCTCGGCAATGCCAGCTTGCTCGCCGAGATCGCGCCCGAGGCATGCCGTCCGCTCGCGGGCGATATCGTGCTCGCTGCCGAACGGGCTGCCGATCTCACCAGCCAAATGCTTGCCTATTCGGGAAGAGGCCAGTTCGTTCTTGAAGATGTGGATCTCAACAAGTTGATCCGCGACAATCTGACCTTGTTGCGTGCATCCATCCCGCGCAACGTCACGGTCGACTTGGATCTTGCTTCCGAGCAGTGTTTCGTCGAAGCCGATCGCGGCCAGATGCAACAGATCGTGATGAACCTGCTCATCAACGCGTCCGAAGCCATCGGCGCCTCTCCCGGCGTGCATTCGGATCCGGATCGCCGCTATCGATCGCACCGGGCCCGTTTCAGCGAACGCCTCCATACCCAACTCCCGCCCGGACGATATGTGTCATTGGAAATCGCGGATAACGGATGCGGCATGAACGCCGAAACGCAAAAGCGAATCTTCGATCCGTTCTTCACCACTAAATTCACCGGGCGCGGGCTGGGTCTGGCGGCCGTCCTGGGGATCGTGAAGGGTCACCAGGGCGATATCGAAGTGGTCAGCGACCAGGGAGCGGGCGCCGCTTTCACGGTTCTGTTGCCGTCCCGTGAACCTGCCGCCGCGGTGATCCACGATGCCAATATCCGCCGCGCCCGAAAATGCCGGGCGCCTGACCGTGATGGTGATCGACGATGAAGAGATCGTTCTTCGCACCGCGTCATCCGCGCTGAGGTCCCGCGGTTACAATGTGCTCGCGGCGCCTGGTGGAAGGGAGGCCCTCGACCTTTTGTTGAAGGGAAGCGAAGTTTCGCTGGTAATCCTCGACCTCACCATGCCGGTGTTGACGGGTGAGCAGTTGATTCCCATGATTCGGAATGCGAGACCGGAAATCCCTATCATTCTTTCGAGCGGCTACAGCGAAGCCGAGATCCAACGGCGATTTACGTCCGCCGGCATCGCCGGCGTGTTGCAGAAACCATACACCGTTGCGGACCTGATGTCGAAGATCGAGGGCGTTCTTGAACCGCGCCCCAAGGGTAACGGAGCTCGAGCGCCAGCGTAGAGCGGGCGCGGCGTCAATTCATGCGCATCCTGGGCATCGAATCCTCCTGCGATGAGACCGCCGCGGCGGTAGTGGAAGACGGCGAAACGCGTGCTCTCCTCCGTGGTGGCTTCGCAGATGGCGACTCATGGCAAGTACGGCGGCGTGGTCCCCGAACTGGCCTCGCGCGAGCACCTGCGCGCCATCGTGCCGGTGGTGCGCGAAGCGCTGGAGCGCGCCGGATCGAGCGCTCGACGATCTCTCCGCCATCGCCGCCACGGTCGGGCCGGGACTGGTCGGGTCGCTGCTCGTGGGCCTCACTTACGCCAAGTCGCTGTGCTTCGCGCGCGGGCGTGCCGCTGATCGCGGTGAACCACATCGAAGGGCATATCCACGCTGTCATTATGGAAGCGCAGCGCGATGGCGCGCCGGTGGAACTTCCCGCGCTCGCGCTGGTGGTCAGCGGCGGCCACACGCACCTGTTCGAGGTCCGCGAGGGATTCGCGTACCGCCTCGCTCGGCAAGACTCGCGACGACGCCGCCGGCGAAGCGTTCGACAAGGTCGGCCAAGTTACTCGGCTTCGGATATCCCGGCGGCCCGATGGTCGACCGTCTGGCGCCGCACGGCGACCCGCGCGCGGTGCGATTCACCTTCGCCAAGATGAAGGGCAACGCGCTCGATTTCAGCTTCAGCGGCCTCAAGACCGCGGTGCTGCGCTGGGTGGAGGCGCGCGACATGGACGGCCGAAATCGCGGCGCGCCGCGCGCTGCTGCGGGAGAATCCGACGCCTTCAACGAAGAGTGGCTGGCGGTCACCGCCGCGAGCCACGCTCGACCTGCTGGCTTCGTTCCAGCACGCCGTGATCACGGAGCTGCTGACGCGCGCCGCGGCCTCGGCGGAACGCATGGATGCGCGCGCGCTGATCGTCTCGGGCGGCGTGGCCTGCAACTCGGGCCTGCGCGCCGCCGCGCAGGCCGCGAAACTGCCTTACCCGGTCTACTTCCCGACGCCCGGACTTTCCACCGACAACGCGGCCATGATCGCGGCCGCCGCGTTTCCCAAGCTCGACCGCGGCGAATTCGCTTCGTTCGATCTCAAGGCACAGCCGAATCTGGCGCTGGCGTGACCGGCGCAGCGATGTTGCATTGACTTCCGATGCGAGGCGGCGGTAGCGTGAAGTTCTGGAGGATGGGCATGACAATTACCGTTGAAGTCCGACCGGAGGTCAGGGGACTGGACGTCAGGCATCCATGCGCGGGCGCCCGTCGAAGCCTATGTCGCAACGTTACTCGAGGAGGCCGTCCATCTTCAGCCCTCCCCCCGGTCACAGGAGGACTGCCCGTCCCAAAGGCGGGCGGCGCCCGGAAGAAAGAGCCTGGCCAGTAGTTTGCCGAATCGCCGTTCAGAGGCCTTGATCTCGACTTCGGGAGAGATCGGGATTTGGGCCGTGACGTCGAACTATGAAGGGTTTTCTTCTCGACACCAACATACCTTCGGAGATGAGCCGCCCCAGCCCGCAACTAGTGTGTACGCATGGCTCGACGATGCCGACGACGATCAGTTGTACTTCAGCGTAGTCTCGCTCGGCGAGGTTCTGAAAGGCGTTACGCTGCTTTCTAAGAGCAGACGCCGAACCCAATTGCGGCATTGGCTCGATGAGACTCTGCGGCCCTGGTTTGAAGGCCGCATCCTGCGCGTTAGCCAACCAATTGCCGAGCGCTGGGCGTGCTGGCCGACACTCTCAACTGATCGGGCGACCGCTAAAGGTGGCGGACGGTTTCATCGCCGCAACGGCTCTGGACACGATCTTACCGTCATGACACGGAATGTGAAGGACTTTGCCGGCCTCGGCGTCACGATTTTCAATCTCTGGGACGCCGCATCAATGTTGCTGGCCCTAACGTTCCGGCGTCCTCAGAACGGTTCGGGACGCACGCTTGCCGGACGCTTGGCGCTCTTCGCAGCGGCCTTCTTCGCAGGCGCCGTTTTCTTCGCTGCGGGCTTTGTCGTCTCCGCCTTCTTAGCGGCCGCTTTTTTCACCGCTGGTTTCTTGCGTTGGACACCCAGGCCCCGTTCCAGCATGGCTTCCAGCAGTTTCTTTTCCGGCGGCGTCATCGCGCGGTTGAAATTCTCCGGACGCCGCGCGAGCAGCGCGTCCAGTTCGGCCAGCCATTCCAGCGATTCCCGCGCCGGATGCCTCTCCATCTCCGCACCAGGCTCAGCGCCGCATCGAAATCCGGTACGGAACGGAAACACCGCAGCGCCTTCTCCCGATCGCCCAGCTCCAGATAATTCGCTGCGGCCTTGGCGAACTGGCCCGACTCTTCATAGCATTCGGCCACCAGCTTCGGTTTGCGCTCTCTCGGCAGACTGCTCCAGAATCGTCAGCGCCTGCGGGTATTTTCGCGCCTTTCATCAGAATCTGCACGGCGCGCTGCGCCAGGCGATCCTTGCGCGCCTGCGCATCGGGCAGACCCAGCGCGTCGAAAAATGGCGGCAAAATCCGCTGCGCGAGAAGCGGCGTTGTCACCGGCCTCGAGATTGCGGTCCAGTTCGTCCAGCCATGACCTCCGCCCGCGGCGTGATCTCGACGATAAGCCAGGACGGCATTTCTTCCCGCGCTTCGAGACTGACTGAATCGCCTCCATGCGCGATCTCGTTCAGACGCTCCGCGCCATTGCCCTGCTCCGCCGCGCCGATCGCCCGCATCGCGGCCGCCAGAAGAATTTCCAGCGCCGCGGGCCGCATCGGCGGCTTGGTCGTATAGATCCGGTCGGCCCAGTTCCGGCGACAGCTTCTTGCGGAAGGCCAGCTGAAAACAGACCTCGGCGAGCGTCATGTATGCCGTGTCGCGGGCCGTCGGATCCGTGACGGCCGTGTTCGTCCGGCATCCCGAGCAGCGCCACGGCCTGCTGGGCGCGCGACCACGCCAGATCGGGCTTCACGGCGACGAGCTGGCGGGCGTCCTTCTGGCAGCGCTGGATGCGCTCCTCTACATCCAGCTCTTCTTCTGCCAGCGTCGCCAGCAAGCCTCCACCGTCATGGGAAGCAGCGTCATCTCTCCCCGCGCGGGCGAAGCAAATCGCCTGACTTCGCGAACCGTGGCCGGTTCGGGCGCGACGTCCACCCAGATCAGCCGCTCGGTGGGCCGCGAGAGAGCCACGCGAAGCTGATCGATCGCCAGCCGCCTGCCAAGCGTGTCGGCCGGCCGCCGGCGCGCGGGTCCGTGATCCGGCGCAAGCAGCGCGCCGCCATTCAGCAGGCAGACGGAATGGAAGTCCAGGCCCTTGGCCTCGGCCGGCGAAAGGACGGAGGGCAGCGTTTTCTCCGGAATCCCGCCTTATCGAAAGCGATCAGCGCCAGCCCTTCCCGCCGCGACAAGTCTGTCAGCAGTTCCGGCAGCTCCGCTCTCGCGCACGGCGGCATACAGAACCTGTCCGGCGAGTCGTCGTCGATTTCGGCGTAGCCGGTGCCAGAGGGCCGGTCCTGTTTGTGCAGGTGAGTCGTAAAGATCCCATGCGCGATTCACCAGATCCGCGATGCGGCGCGGGCTGCGCAGATTCACGGGCAGCTTGAACTCCTGCGGCGCGCCGAGCGAATCGTGCAGCATGTCGTTCAGCCACGCCCATTCGAAATCCGTCGCGCGCACGGTCTGCGCTTCGTCGCCCGCCAGCAGCAGCGGCGCTGCCGGCCTGCGGAGCCTGCGTGACGCGCCAGAGCAATCACGGTAAACACTTCGAGCGGGGTCAGGTCCTGCACTTCATCCACGGCGATGCAGCCATAGTTGAGAAGCGATGGGTCGATGCCGCCCCGCTTGCGAACTCAACGCACGCGCGGCCCGCCAGGCCAGAGCCAGCTCGGGAAAGTAGCGGTCCGCCAGCGGCGCGCTCCGCCGCGCGCTCCAGCCGGCGCGCCGCTTCGAGAACGTTGTCGGCGCAGCCGCGCCAAGATAGCGGCCGCGCTGCGCGCGGTACGCCGCTTCGGGAAGGCGCACGCGCTCGGCGGCCGGGAAACCTCCCCGACTTCTCGGCACGCGCGGCGCCCACCAGATGCGCGTGCATCTCGTCGTAGAGCGCGTCGAGCTCGTTCGACCAGGCGCCGAGCGAGCGCTGGTGATTGAGCAGGTCGCGCCGGAATCGCGCGCGGCGCCTCTTCAGACGGCTGGTTCGGCTGTCGCTCGTCCCGCCACCTGCCGCAGCCAGTCCGGGTAGGTCTGCACGACAAAAGTTCGCGCGTCGGAACAGAACCGGTCGAAATAATCGCGGGCCAGCGCCGCCAGATCCCGCGAAAACGTCAGGTACAGAACGCGCTCGGCATGCGATTCGTCGGCCGCGTGCAAGCAGCGCCGTGGTCTTGCCCGACCCCGGATGACCTTTGAGTATCCTGGCCGTCGGCGCGGCTGCGGGCGAAGCGCGCCTGCGGCTGAGTCCACGGCTCCGGCGCGTACTCGTCGCCGCGAAGATCCGGCACGCTCAGCGGCAGATAGTCTTTGTCGGCATCGCCCGGGTACAAGGGCGTGTGATCGTCGTGGTGACGGATGTCGCGCAGGAAAACCGCTTCGGGCTCGGCCTGCGAATGCAGCGCCGTCTTTGAGCGGCGCGGCGCCCGCCGGAGCCCACCAGGCATAGAAATGTGACCCCGACCCGCCGCCCAGCCGGGACCGCCGCCACCCGCGGTTTACCCCGCTCGCGCCTTTGTAGTGCAGCCGCGCGATGTCCACCGCCATCCGCTGCATGAGGAGGGCGGCTCGCTTGCCCGTCGGCTCGTTGCGGCGGGCTTCGAGCTTATCGAGAAACTCCTGGTGACAATAGACGGGCCGTGGGGGCCGCGCCGTGCGGAATTCGTGCGGGAAAAGGGTAGCCTCGCTCAAGTGGCTTATTTTAACGCGCGCCGTATTGCAGCTATCGAACCGCCTCCAAAAACCTCCGTGCGACAGGATCCGCGTCGAACTGCTCCACCCATTCGCGATGCGCCGGCGACGCGCCGCGCACGCGTTCGATTCCAGCGGCTAGCGCTTCAGCGCTCTCAGGCTCGACCAGTACCGCGTGCGGCGCCACTTCCGGAATAGCGGCTGAACGCGCGGCGACGATCGGCTTGCCCGCTGCCATCGCTTCCAGCAGCACGATGCCGAAGCCTTCCTGTACGCTCGGCAGACAGAAGGCAGCGGCGCGGTTGTATTCCTCGGCGAGCTGGCGCGCGCGAAACATCGCCCAGCCAAGTCACGACGCCATCGAGATGCAGATCGCGCGATAGAGGCGCCGCCACGCTGCAGTCGCAAGGGCCCGTTGCCCACGATGCGCACCGCGATGCCCGGCATGCGATCGCGCAGCATCGCCGCCGCGCGCAACAGAAGATTCGACTCGCTTTGCGCCGATAAAATCGGCCGACGAAGAGCAGCGTGAAGCCGCGCGAGCTTGCGGCGGAGTCCGCGCGAGCATGCGGCGCCACTCCTGCAAGATCGATCAGCTCCGGAACCATAGCGGGGCGTTTGACGCAGGCCGTAGAACTCCATAGCCTGTGCGGCCGAATAGGCGCTGGTCACCAACACGCGCGACGCCCGCCGCACATGCAGCCGCTCGCAGCGCGCCTGCAGCGGACATGGTGAGCCGCGTCAGGCCGGATTCGAAACGGACCTCGTCGGCAATCACGCCCTTGAGCGACGCCACATGCCCGGCGGCGCGCGCGATGCGGTAGCCATCCATATCGAAGCCCACGGTGAGATCGAATTCCCGGGAGGCGCGCAGCGAGCGGTTGAACATCAGCCGCTCCAGCGTGTAGATGCGGTAATGGCGTTGCGGCGTCTCGTAATTCCACCGTGTGCCCCAGGCTCTTCGAGCGCGCGTCCCAGCACGTGAATGCCGACGTAGGTGCCGCTGCCGCGGCGAATATCGAGCGGCGTGGAAGTGAGAAAGCGGATGCGCACCGAGCATATAATTATAGAGACTCCTCGTGGAAACCCCCAAGAAAGCGGTCTGCCTGCTCAGCGGCGGGCTCGATTCCTCCACCTGCCTGGCGCTGGCGCGGCGCGAGGGATACGCCTGCTACGCGCTCTCCTTCGATTACGGCCAGCGCCACAAACACGAGCTGGCCGCGGCCGCGCGCATCGCGGCGATCTTCGGCGCCGAGAAGCATCTAGTCGCGCATTTCGGGCTCGATGCATTTGGCGGATCGGCGCTGACGGCCGATATCGCCGGTGCCGAAAGCGCGTAGCGCCGCCGAGATGTGCGACGGCATTCCCGATCACCTACGTGCCGGCGCGCAACACGATTTTCCTTTCCTTCGCGCTGGCGTGGGCGGAGGTGCTGGAGAGCGCGGACATCTTCATCGGCGTCAATGCGCTCGATTATTCGGGCTATCCCGATTGCCGTCCGGAATACATCGAAGCCTACGAGCGCATGGCGAACCTCGCGACCAAAGCCGGCGTGGAAGGGCGGACGCGCCTCAAGATCCACACGCCGCTACTCCGCCTGACCAAGGCGGAGATCGTGAAGCTGGCGCATGAACTTGGGTGTGCCATTCGGGCTGACGCTTCAGCTGCTACGATCCGGCGCCCGATGGCCGCGCCTGCGGCGCAGTGCGATGCCTGCCTGCTGCGCCGCAAGGGATTCGAAGAGGCCGGCGATTGAAGATCGCTGAGCTGTTCTACTCGCTGCAGGGCGAAGGCTCGCTGGTGGGCGTGCCCTCGTTCTTCATCCGCACCAGCGGCTGCAATCTGCGCTGCTCCTGGTGCGATACGCCATACACCTCGTGGCAGCCGGAAGGCGGCGAGATGACGCTCGATGCAGATCATGGACGGAAGCCGGGCGGCATCGCGGGCGCCATGTGGTGGTCACCGGCGGCGAACCGATGATCGCTGCCGGAGATCGTCGAGCTCACGGAGCGGCTGCGCGAGGCAGGGCATGCACATCACGATCGAAACGGCGGGCACGGTATTCAAGCCGGTGGCTTGCGATCTGATGAGCATCAGTCCCGAAGCTGGCGAATTCCACGCCGGAGGGTCCATGGGCCGCGCAGCACGAGCGCTTGCGCACGCAGCCGGAGATCCTCGCCCGGCTGATAGGCGGATACGAATATCAGTTGAAATTCGTGATCGCGCAGCCGGGGGATTTGGAGGAAGTGCGCGCGCTAGTTCGCACCGCTGGATGCGCCGCCGCGCGCGCGTGATCCTGATGCCCGAGGGGACCGATCGGAGGTACTGCGCGAGCGCGCGGTTTGGCTGGCGGAGATCTGCAAGGCCGAAGGTTTCCGCTTCAGTCCACGGCTGCATGTAGATCTTTACGGGAACCGGCGAGGAGTGTAGCCGGTTCACACCTGGTGTGCGGCAGCGATTTCTTCGAGCGCGGCCGCTCTTGCCTGGATCGGTTTCAGCTCTTCTTCGCCCAGCGAGCCAGCGCAACCCTGCACGATGCGGCGTCCGCGCTCCACGAGGATCCGGTGGAACCGCGGGTCGGGCATGGCTACGGCGATATCGGCCAGCGCACGGAGGAGCCGCAGGCTGACCGCCACATCGGATGTCGAATAGTGGCGTATCTGCTCGAAGGCCGAATCCAATAACTGCTCGAAGCCGATCCATGAAACGTGAACGCGAAAGACCGCGGGCGGATCGTAGAGCATTCGACGACGGCATTTCGCGCGATGCGAACCGAATCAGGATGCGGCTCAACTGGTCCACGCAACCGATGGCCGTGGTGGGATCGTTGACCGCGGGCGAGATGGCTTTCAGCGCGATATCGACGATCTGCAAGACTCCGAATTCCACGTCCTGTTGCAGCGTCCGCGTGGGACCGAAGTCGAAGGCGCCGAGAAGTTCCTCGCGCGCCGTCCGGCGGGAAGGCGGTCTCCCTTCGAAAGCTTCATGAGCGGCACTGCCGGCCGGGACGAAGTGGCCGACGCGGCGCAAGACATCGACTTTGACGTGGTACGACTTGGCAAGCGCCACCAGGCGCCTTGCGTCGAGGAAGCGGATGTAGCCGGAGACGCGGCTGGCGAGCGTCGTTTCCCAGTTCGTATCCGCGGCGCGGATCGTCGTAGTCCGCATCGCCCAGCCGGCGAGGCCGAGGCATGATGTCATCAATCATCGCCTCGGTTTCCGAGGCGATCCGGTCCACGATGTGGTTGACGCTGATGGCGCGCGAAATGTGATGGATGAAGAACAGCAGCCAGCGCGACGCATGCCAGCGCCAGCAGCATCGCGCCCAACACGGTGACGACAGGCACGAAGGGGCGCGGCAGTGAGCGCGCCGCCGGGAGCGCGGCCATGCAGTAGGAAAAGGTGCCGAGAAAGATTCCCAGGGTCCACTGCGTCACGCGATCTCTGGCAGAAGCTGACGATGATGCGCGGGGAAAACTGCATGGAGGCCAGCGTGAGCGTCATCAGCAGGATCGCGAAAACGATGGAGACCACCGTCATGATGGAGGCCGCGATTCCGCGCCAGAATGACCTGCGCCACTTGCGGATCGGAATGCGAGGGAAAGAGCGCGGCGGAACGAAATCGGAGAAGCCGGGGATCAACTCTTCGAGCAACGACAAGATTGCGCCAGCGCAACCGATGGTGAGCGCGATGATCAGCGGACGCACCAGGAATCCGCCGCGCAGATTATACGCGATCTGCCGGATTACTAATGGGATGCGCTTGTCCAAGGTTAGGGGGGCCGTTAAGCCGCACTGCTTATTGTAGGATGGCGATGTTCACGCCACCCGGAGTGGGCGCGCCTCCCACCAAAGCCTGCACGGGTACAGCGCCAGTTGGGACGTTCGATGGCAATTGAATGGTCACTTGATAGAGCCCTGCCTCTCCAGGAGCCAGAACTGCGCTAATCACCTGCGCGGCCACGCCGCCTACGGTCACAATGACGGAGGCCACTACGGCCGGCGCGTCGTTCACAGTGACGCCGGCGCGGACCGTTGGATTGGTCGCGCCGAAGCCCGTGCCCCACAGCACCAGCGTATCGCCGGGTTTGGCTGCGACCGCGCCCGGCACAACGGAGGGATCCGCTACCGGCGCGTAGCCGGGCAGCAGGTTGGCGGCGGCGTAGTTCGTCGCGCCGAAGAGGAAGAAGGCCGGCGCCACGGCCTGCAATTGCGCCAGCGCGGGAGCGCTCAGTGCGCCGTTGTCATCAACCAGCACGTTGACCGTGCCAACCACGCTATCCGATGGCGCCTGCACATTGATCTGCGTGGGGCTGATGTATTCCACAAAGGCCGGCTTACCATCAATGGAGACGCTGACGCCGTCGAGCGACATGGGAAGAACGCCGTTGACGATGTCCGAGCTGCCCCATGTGCGAGTACTGTTTGCCAAGTTGTTGCCCTTGATCGTGGCCCAAGACCCGGCGGCGATACCGGGTTGGTAGCTAGCGCCATTGAGCACGGACGTGATGGATGGCGGCGCGGTGGCGAGCTTGACCGCGAACGCATCGCCATACCCGAAGGGTGGCACGACGGGAATCGAAGCCGGGAAGTCGTACGACCAGGTCTGTCCGGCTAAGATCGTGTTGCCTTGGGAATCGAGTCCTACGGCCAAGGCACCGTCGTCCCCTGAACCGCCGAAGTAGGTTGAGTAGTTGAGTTTGCTTCCGTCCGCCGAGATCGTCGCGGAGAAGGCGTCGGCATGTCCGGCGCTGGCGGCTTGCGCCGGGTTCGCCGTCGGGAAATCGGTGGCACGCGTGCCGCCGGCGACCACTATGTTGCCGGATGCGTCCACTGCGATTGAGGAAATCCAATTCTGATTCTGCATGATTGCCGGCTCGGCCGAGAAGATCGGGAAAGGCTGCGTGGAAGCGTGACCCCGCAAGTAGGTCGAGTATTCGAGCGTCGACCCATCCGCGCTGAGTTTCGAAACGAAACCGCTGGTAGCAACCTGGAGGAGAGTAGCGTAGACTGTGCCGGAGGAGCCGGCGGGAACGATTGCGATGACGCTGGGGCTGAACGTTTCGGGAGCGGCTGGCGACGTGGGGGAGCCGATGGCTGTCCATGTCTGGCCATGGTCGCGCGAGAGGAACATTGTGGTTCCGGAAACCGCGGCATAAAGGTTTCCAGCCTGATCCACCGCGAATGCACTGACGTTCGCACTGGCAAACGGTAAACCGCCGATTGACGACCATGTGACGCCGCCATCCACGCTGCGAGAGTAAAGTCCGTTGTAGATGGTCGAGGGGTTGGTCGAAGGATCGACGGTCAAACCGGGCTGCGCGGCCGACGTCAACGGGACTTGAATCCAATTGGCGCCGCCGTCCATGCTGCGATAAAGATAGGCTGGCTGGTTGTCGGGGCACTGGATTCCGCAGAACACAATATTCGAGACGGCGAAGAGGTGGCCGCTGACTCGCGGGTCGAGTGCCATGGATGCCACCGTTCCCGGGAATGCCACCGCGTTCCACGTGGCGCCGGCGTCGAGGCTCCTGCGAATGTTCGTGCCGGCTTCATAGACGACGTTGTCATTCTGTGCGTCCACGGCAAGTTGAGAAACGGCGAACGGCGGTGAATCGATCGCGGACCAGGTATTTGCGCCGTCGGTGGATTTGTAAACGGCCGTTGCCGTGGCCGCGTACAGGGTCTGCGGATGAACTGGATCGATGGCCAGCGCCTTTACGTTCGTGCCGGCAATGCCGCTATTGGCGTGGACCCACGTTGCGCCTCCATCCAAGCTCTTGAAGACGCCAAGATCCCCGGTGGCGGCGTAGAGGGTAGTTGGCGTGACGGGGTTCGCCACGAACATCTGTGGAAGCGCGAAGGGCAGATTATCGATGGGTGCCGAAGTGGTTCCGCTATCCGTGCTCTCGAAGAGTGGCCGCGCGCCCGGTGAGGTCTGGAGCGGATGAACGAGTGGGAAATCCACTGACGACGTGCTGCCCGCGACATAGGCCTCGCCGGCGGCGTTCACGGCGATGGCCGCTGCATTCGTTTGGACACTGCCGCCTATTGCGGTCTCGTAGATCTTCTTTGACCCATCGGGCGAGATCTTGAAGACGATCGCATACGCGCTGCCAACAAGGCCAAAGACCTGCGTGGCGCTGGACGGATAGACAGATGCGACCGACCCCGCGACGTAAACGGCGCCTGACGCATCCAGTGCGATTCCCCCTGCGATACCGTAAGGATGGAAGTACGAGTAAACCAACGCGCCTTGCGGCGACAGTTTGCCGACGAAGATGCCGGATTGAATAGCTGCATTCGGGGCGCCGGGAAAACCAACCGCGGAGTTGGAACTGACCGCGACATAAGCGGCGCCGGTGGAATCCACGGCGATGCCCGCAGCCCCGTCGTCTGCCTGGCCGGCCAGCTCGGCCTCGCCGCCCAGGAAGGTGGAATAGAGGAGCTTGGCGCCGTTCGGGTCGAGTTTTGCCACGAAGGCGTCGTAGTCGTCCGATTCGCCGTTGTCCAGTACGTTCTGCATCGGATTGGCAAGCGGGAAATTTGCGGAGCGGGTATAGCCGGCGACCAGCACATTCCCGGCGCTATCCAGAGCGACGCCGGTTGCCCAATCGTCGAGAATGCCGCCGAGATAGGTTGACCAGAGCAGCTTGCCATCCGGCCCGAGCTTTGCGACGAACGCGTCGCACGTACCGCCAAACTTGGTCTGGAATGCGGAGGCCGTGACCGGGAAATCGTTTGAGTACGTCAGACCTACGACGTAAATGTTGCCCTGCGGGTCTGCGGTGACCGATGTGGCGTAATCCTGTCCGCTGCCGCCTAAGAGAGCGGAGAATAGGGCCGGACGTTGGGCGAAGAGACTCGGTGTTAGGAGAGACAAGGCGATGGCGCCCGTGATCCAGCGAGTCAGGCAATTCGACCCGCGGGCCGGGGCGCTACGGACTGATTCCATGGGTGCCATCGGTGAAACTATCATAATCGCGTCAACGAAGGGACAACTTCAACCGCTCCTTGGGTTGTGCGGGAAGACGCATCTCGGTAACGGCGCCGACGCGATCGCATGCGGAGACCCCACCCGGCATCATTGGAAGCGCGAAACTGTTCGACGCTGGCGAACCACTTCTGCGGCGCGCCATTGGCTGCGACCTTCACTCTCGCATGGTGGACGCGCAGGGTGTCCCTTTCAGGGACCGCGAGAAGCAGATGATGAAGTTGCAAATGATGTGGCGAGCGCTCAACCTAGGGCGGGAAGGCTGGCATCGGGCACGGACAGAAACGGCAAACTGCAAAACAAGTGAGCAGGTGGTCTCCGCGGACTCACCCGCCAGCCACCCTGACATATCACAAGCGACCTGTCGAAGTGCTCCGGCCGGATGGTGGGCCCAATCGGAAACAGGATGGTGGACCGAGAGTGGGGTTACCTTCCATTGAGGCGCCTGGTTCGCCGTGAATCTAGCAATCGCCACAGAACACCGGAGATCACCAACGCAGTGAGCCTAACGAAATCGCCGCTTCGCCGCCCTGCAGAGCCTGTCTCCTCTATCACGGCGAGCGGGCAATAGTCACCGTCCCCGAGTCAGATTCAGAGATAGTACCGATATG
This sequence comes from Bryobacterales bacterium, assembly GCA_963763545.1. Classification (GTDB taxonomy): domain Bacteria; phylum Acidobacteriota; class Terriglobia; order Bryobacterales; family Bryobacteraceae; genus PALSA-243. The sequence continues at coordinate 73,629 of CAVXPE010000017.1, read as the reverse complement.
GCCGGAGGCAACGCCCGATGCGTAGCCGGTGACAGGCCGGAGACCTCTGCGACTGGACGGACTGCCTGGTTGCAGGCGAGCTGTGGAGATACGCGGAGCTAGCTAACTAAAGCGGCGCGGCGATCTGCCGGTCACCTTGAAATTCGGACTGCTCATGAGAATCCCATTGCTCGCTGACCGGCTTGCCTGTAGACTTTGAGAATCATGCGTCTGACTCTTGCCGCCTGGCTGCTCTTGATCCTTCCGCTCAGCGCCCAGCGGTTCTCGACGGCGCAACGGCAGGCCGATCTTAACTATGTCGCGACGCAGGTGCCGGCGCTCGATGTCAATTTCTTCGCGCAACTCAGTCCGGCCGCCTATCAACAGGCCGCCGCAACTCTGCAAGCGCAGATTTCGACGTTGACCGACGCGCAGTTTTATGTCCAGCTCTCCGCGCTGATCGCCATGGCGGGCGATGCGCACACTACCATTTATCAGGCGAACGCCGCGGCGCAGAACGCCGGGTTTTCTGTGTTTCCGTTGCAATTCCGCTGGCTGGACGACGGCATTTTCGTCACCTCCGCGACGGCCCCGTACGCGCAGGCGCTAGGGACGCGACTCGTGCAGGTGGATAACGTTCCAATCAATCAAGTGGTGCAGATGCTCGGGACGATCATTCCTCACGCCAATTACCAGTGGCTGCACTATCAAGCCCAGCAATACCTGAGGAGCCAGCAAATTTTGCAGGGACTCGGAGTTCTTACGGCCGCTGCGACATCGTCGCTGACCTTTCAGACACTGGCGGGCAATCAATTTACTCTTTAGGTTGCCACTGGCGACACGTCTGCGGCTCAGGTATCACCCGATTCGGTGGCAGGGCCGGTTCCGGATTATCTCCAACAGGCGTCTTCGAACCATTGGTACAGCTATTCGGCGGCGAATCGGATGTTGTATTTCAAGTACAACGTCGGTGAGAACGATGCCTCGAATCCGTTTTCGAGTTCCTCCGCTGCGATTTTGGCGACGCTCGATTCCCAACCGGTGAACACGCTCGTGTTCGACTTTCGGGGGAACACCGGTGGCGATTCATCCGTGATCGATCCATTGCTGAATGGCGTCTTTGCGCGCGTACCTTCATTCCTTGCAAATCCGCAATTCCGCGTTTACGAAGTGATCAACAAGGGAACGCCCCCGCCGGTCCGTATCCCGTCGCGTAAATCTGCACGACCGACTCCGCACTTCGGAAAAAGAGGCTTAAAGCTAGCTCGGCCGTCGTCGAGCTCGACGAAACCGGTCGTAACTCAGCTTGTCGGCACTTGATTCGTGAAATAGAGCTAACAAGCCCTATAAATCTGATCCCCACGACCTTTCAGGTTCGCGAGCCTCATCGCGCGAACTCCGATAATGCGAATCGGGTCGCTCTCCGGCGGCGAGCAGCGGTCGATCACACGATATTGGCCCTGTCGCACGCCTTCCAGAATCCATTGTGGACCACTCTTGTCCAAGACAGCTTCTGAAGAGCGCAGGTAGAGGACCCTCCTATAATTGAACGTTGGCGAATGATTCCTTGCCCGGGAGCTTCGCCGAACGTCGCCCACAAGGAGGGCCCAGACAATCGTACCCACTGCCAGCCTGTTCAATCAACTGCTCCAGCATTTTCCCCGTACTGAGTTCGCCGTCTTGGTGAAGAAACACGGGGCCGAGCACGCCGCGAAGGGATTCGGCTGCTGGACTCAATTCGTAGCCATGCTCTTTTGTCAACTCGGCAGGGCCGATTCCCTCCGCGAGATTTGTAACGGGCTGGCCTGCTGCCTCGGCCGCCTGGTGCACTTGGGCATTTCCAAAGCGCCCAGCCGCTCCACGTTGTCCTACGCCAATGAACACCGGCCCGCGGCGCTGTTCGAAGATCTGTTCTGGACTGCCCTGGCGCGCTTTCGCGACCAGCAGGGCCTGGGTTCGCGCCAACACAAGTTCCGCTTCAAGAACAAACTGTTGTCATTGGATTCAACCACCATTTCGCTGTGCCTGACGATGTTCCCTTGGGCGCAGTTCCGACGTGCCAAGGGCGGCGTCAAAGCGCACGTCCTGCTCGATCACGATGACTACCTGCCCGCTTACGTGCTACTCACCGAAGCCAAACGCAGCGACGTCAAAATGGCCAATTCTTTCAGCCTGAATCCCGGATCTATCGTGGCCATAGATCGCGGATATACCGACTACGCTCTGTTCGGCCGCTGGACCCTGAGCGGCGTCTACTTCGTTACCCGCCTGAAAGACAACGCAGTCTTTACCGTCGAGGCGGAATTGGAGGTTCCGGAAAACCGCAATATCCGGGCCGATCAGATCATCCGACTCACCGGCGTCCAGGCTCAGGCCGATTGCCCCGGCCCGCTGCGCCGCGTGGTGGTGTGGGATGCGGAGAACGAACGCGAGATCGTGCTGCTCGCCAATCTATTTGATTTCGGCGCCACCACCATCGCCGCTATCTACAAAGAGCGCTGGAAGATCGAATTGTTTTTCAAGGCGCTGAAGCAGAATTTGACGGTGAAGAGCTTTGTCGGAACCAGCGAGAATGCGCTTCGCATCCAGATTTGGACAGCCATGATCGCGATGCTGCTGTTGAAATGGCTCCATCACCTGTCGAAGGCGAACTGGTCTTTGTCGAATCTGGCATCTATGTTGCGGCTGAACCTATTTACCTATCGCGAATTGACCAAGTGGCTGCACAAGCCGATGGAAACCCCACCGCTGCTACCGGTTGCGGAGCAACTCACCCTTGTCATGAGCTGATTTGGACAGGCTGGCTCACAGCAAATCGACGACCTCCTTATCAAATAGCAAAAATCCCTCCAATAAGTCCTCTGATTTCAGCAAGAGCTACAACACTTCAGGATTGTCTTGGACAGCAGTGATTGTGACGACAGAAATCCAGTGTGTCGGAACCGCCCAGAACCTAACATCGTCAATAGTCCTCGAAAAAGATGCCGTACGTGACTTCCATGACGACGACATGCCGTTTTCGCGGAGGCCACCCGGTAGAGTGGACCGTGTACCGCCGGTCATGCGACGGTAGAACCATCCCGTGCCTCCGGGCTTGAGCGCGAAGCGAATGCCAGCGGGCAGGCGATAAACTTCCGTATCCGGTTTTTGCCTGGACAAGTCATCGCGAGAATGTATCCGTGAAACTGATGGAGGACGCGGGCCCACCCGAACATGCAGTCGCCGCTGCCTCTATTGCCCTCGAGCAACAGAGGCGCCCTGACGTGGAAGATTTGGGCGGCGGTCCGGGAGACCGGAAGAAATGATGGGAGGAGAAGACTGTGATGTGGAAGGATGAGATCGTAGAAGCGGTGCGTAGCGCCCGAGATGCATACGCCCCGCAGTTCGACTACGACCTGAAGCGAGAGCAACGCCGCCCCGCCCGCGCACGCTATCATAGTAGAAGAAAGCGCTTTCTCCCTCCCATGGCAGCAAAATCCGGCCCCGATCTGGGCATCAATAGCTGGCTCGAAGACGAGCTTTATCAACAATATCTACACGACCGCTCCACCGTAGACGAAACGTGGAAGCACGTCTTCGAAGCGAATGGCAATGGCGCCAATGGCGTGCGCGTTGCGGCAGCTTCCTCGGCGCCGGCCGCCATTCCCAGCCGCGCCATCCATCGAGCCCTCCGCCGGCGAGCAACTTCAGCCTCTGCGCGGCGCCGCGGGACGCATCGCTGAGAACATGTCCGCCAGCGTGTTCATCCCGCTCGCCACCTCGCAGCGCACCATCGCCGTGAAGGTGATGGAAGAGAACCGCCGCGTGATCAACCAGCACCGCTCCATCGCGGGCAAGAGCAAAGTCTCATTCACGCACATCGTGGGATGGGCCATCGTCAAGGCATTGGCGGAAGTGCCCGCGCTCAATCATGCCTACACCGAGCGCGACGGCCAGCCCTATCGTTTGCTGCGTCCGCAAATCAATCTGGGCATCGCTATCGATGTCGCCGGAAAAGACGGCGCTCGCAGCCTGATGGTCCCCAACATCAAAAACGCGGGCGCGCTCTCCTTCCACGAATACCTCGCGGCCTTCGACGATCTCGTGGCGCGCGCCCGCTCCGCGAAACTCACCCCCGCCGATTTTCAGGGCACCACCATTTCCCTGACCAACCCCGGCACCGTCGGCACCATGTCGTCGAACCCGCGCCTCATGATGGGGCAGGGCTGCATCGTCGCCACTGGCGCCATCGATTATCCGGCCGAATACCGCGGCGCGGCCGACGACACGCGCTCCGCACTGGGCATCAGCAAGGTGATGAATATCACCTCCACCTACGATCACCGGATTATTCAAGGCGCGGAATCGGGCGCATTTTTAGGCAAGTTGCAGGCGCTGTTGGATGGCGAAAACGGCTTCTACGATGCCATCTTCGCCGACCTCCAACTGCCCCACGTGCCCGTGCGTTGGGAGATCGACCGTACCTCTTTCGTGCCCGGACGCGGCAGCGCGCCATCTCGACGTTATCGCGAAAGAAGCCGGCGTCATCCAGATGATCAACGCGTATCGCGTGCGCGGCCACCTGATCGCCGATCTGGACCCGCTGGGCGCGGAGCCTTCGCATCACGCCGAACTCGACCCCGAATCCTACGGCCTCACCATATGGGATCTCGATCGCGAATTTTTCGCCGGCACGCTCGGCGAAGCTACCGGCAAAGGCTCAAGCCACGCTCCGCGAGATTCTCGAGACTCTGCGCCAGACATACTGCGGGAAGATCGGCGCCGAGTACATGCACATCCAGTTGCCGGAGCGCAAACGCTGGCTGCAACAACGCATGGAGCCGCGAGGCCAACAATTGGCCTATCTCGAAAGAAGTCCGGCTGCGCGTGCTGCGCGATCTGATGAACAGCGAGGAGTTCGAGCACTTCCTGCACTCGCGCTTCATCGGACAGAAACGCTTCGCTCTCGAAGGCGGGGAGGCCGCCATCGCCATCCTCGAAGCCATCCTCCGCCGGGCCGCGAACCACGATGTACAGGAGGCAGTCATCGGCATGTCGCACCGCGGCCGTTTGAACCTGCTCGCCAACGCCCTGGGCATCGACGTGAAGTGGATCTTCTCCGAATTCGAAGGCGTCGATCCTTCGAGCGTGCAGGGTTCGGGCGACGTTAAGTATCACCTGGGCGGCCTTGGCGTGCGCAAGTTCGAAAATGGACGCGAGCTGAAGATTTCAGTGGCGCCCAATCCGAGCCATCTGGAAGCGGTCGACCCGGTTGTCGAAGGCATCACGCGTCCCAAACAGGACCACGCCGGCGACATCAACCGCGAGCGTATCATCCCGCTCCTGCTTCATGGCGATGCCGCGTTTGCCGGACAGGGCGTTGTGGCCGAAACGCTCAACCTCGCCGAACTCGACGGCTACTCCACCGGCGGCACCATTCACCTGATCATCAACAACCAAATCGGGTTCACCACGCTGCCCGACGAATCGCGCTCCACGCAATATTGCACCGATATCTCGCGCGGCTTCCAGGCCCCGATCTTCCACATCAACGCCGACGATCCGGAAGCCGGCATCCGCGTTGCGGAGATCGCCTACGATTACCGCCAGCAGTTCAAAGGCGACGTTGTGATCGACCTCAACTGCTACCGCCGCCACGGCCACAACGAGGCCGACGACCCCAGTTATACGCAGCCCATTCTCTACCGCAAGATCAAGGACCACCCTTCGGTCGCCGACCATTTACGCCGAGCGCTTGATGCGCGAAGGTCTGATCTCGGCCGAAGAGGTGAAGGCGATGCGCAAAGCGGCTGTCGACCGTCTGGCCGCCGCGCACGCCGAAGTGCAGAAGCAATCCGCGCCCTATGAACTCGAAGAGCTGGTCACGCCGTCGTCTGAAGAACTCGCGCAACCCGTCCCTCCGGTGGCGATTGACCGCGCGATGATCGAGCGCGTCGTCCGCGGCATCACCACCTTCCCGGCGGATTTCCATCTGCATCCCAAGCTGCGCGGGTTCGTCGAGCGTCGCCGCGAAGCCGTCGATAAGAATCTGCCCATCGATTGGGCGTTAGGCGAAGCGCTGGCCTTCGGTTCCCTGGCGCTGCAGGGCACGCGCGTTCGTCTTAGCGGCGAGGATTCCGGCCGCGGCACATTCACCCAACGGCACCTCGCGTTCTACGATTCGGAGAACAGCTCGCGCTACATTCCCATGCAGCACATCGCGCCCGACCAGGCGCAGTTCGACGTCTACGACAGTTCGCTCAGCGAATTCGCCGTGCTCGGATTTGAGTTCGGATATACCGTAGGCGATCCGCTGGCGCTGGTGCTTTGGGAAGCGCAATTCGGCGATTTCGCCAATGGCGGCCAGATCATCATCGACCAATTCATCGCCAGCTCGGAATCGAAATGGGGACAGCCCAGCGGCCTCGTGCTGCTGCTGCCGCACGGCTACGAAGGCCAGGGGCCGGAACATTCCAGCGCGCGCATCGAGCGCTTCCTCAGTCTCTGCGCCGAAGACAACATGCAGGTGGTGAACTGCACCACGCCCGCGCAATATTTCCACGTGCTGCGCCGCCAGATGTATGGCGGCAAAGACCGCCGTGGCGTGCGCAAGCCGCTGGTCGATCTTCACCCCCAAGAGCCTGCTGCGCCATCAAAAGGCCGTTTCCCGTCTCGACGATTTCACCGACGGGCAAGTTCGCCGAAATTCTCGATGATTCCGCTGTGGACCCCGCGCAGGTTTCGCGCGTGGTCTTCTGCTCAGGCAAGGTCTACTACGATCTCCTGGCCGCCCGTGACGAGCTGAAAGCGCCAGGCGCCGCGATAGTCCGCGTGGAGCAGATGTATCCGTTCGCGGCGGATCGAGTGGAGCGAATACTGGCGCGCTATCCCGCCAACGCACAGGTAATCTGGGCGCAGGAAGAGCCCGCCAATATGGGCGCATGGCGTTTCGTGCGCGAATAGCATGGCGGCCTTGCTCGGTCCCCAGGGACGCACTCCTCGCTACGCCGGCCGCACGCCGTCGGCCAGTCCAGCGACAGGGTCGGGCAAGCGGCATCAGCAGGAGCAGGCGCAGATTGTGCGAACAGCGCTGGCAGGATAAGCTGAGCCTCGGCTGCTATCCTATGAAGTTCCGTGCTCTGGTACTGGCTCCTCGCCGCCCCCGCGTTGCTGCTCTCCGTCGCAGGATTACTCGCTCAACATCGGCGTTCGAAGTACATCCTTGAGCAACTTAAGCAGCCAGGAACCTGGACGCCGCCAGCAACCGTAATCGTGCCCGTAAAGGGGGAGGACGAAGGACTGCGCGAGAATCTGGCGGCGCTCGCGGGGCTCGATTATCCAGATTATGAACTGCTGATCGTCGCGCAAACTGCCGCGGATATTCCACCAGGCGTATTGCCCCGTCGCGTGAAAGTGGTCTTGACGCACGGCGGAGACCCCAACACCGGCGAGAAGGTGCAGAACCTGCAAGCCGCCGTCCGGGCGGCGCGTAAGCAGAGCGAGGTCTTCGCTTTTGCCGATTCCGACGGCTGCCCTACGCGCGGCTGGCTGCGGGCGCTGGTTGCGCCGCTTGCACGGGATGGCATAGGCGCGTCCACCGGCTATCGTTGGTTCATGCCTGAACCGCCGTCCTTCTGGAGTCTCATGGCCAGCGTTTGGAACTCGGCCGCGGGCGGATTGTTGGGCGGGGCCGATAGCCCGTTCGCGTGGGGCGGAGCGATGGCCATTCGCAAGGAGACATTCTTCGAAGCGCGCGTACCGGAGTTTTGGAAAGGCGCGGTAAGCGACGATTACGCACTGAGCGCGGCAATGCATCATGGGGGCTTATCGATTGCTTACGCGCCCGGCGCACTCACGCCTTCGTTCGATCGGCCGCGTTGCATGTCCTTCTTCCGGTGGATACGCCGCCAGATGACCATCACGCGCGTCTACAATCCGCAACTCTGGTGGACTGGGTTTCTGGCGCACCTTTTCTATTGCGGCGCGATGGCGGCATCCCTTGCCGCATGGGGTCGGGGATACCGGCCGGCCGCGGCGGCGCTGGCTGTGCAATTGGCTTGCGGGATGGCGCTCGGATGGCGGCGCGCGCACTTGGCGCGTCTGGCCCTGCCGGAACACTCGGCGTGGTTCCGGCGGAACACGTGGGCGCACATTGCGCTGGTTCCATTCGCGACCTGGGTCTGGCTCATCTCGTTTCTAACTTCCGCGAGGAGCGACGCGATCGAATGGCGCGGCCGGCGCTATGTCCTCGCGCCACCGCGCGCGCCGGCATAGGAGCAAACGGTGGAAGAGATTTTGGATCACCTGCCGCCCGGCTCCCGCGTTCTCGATCTCGGCTCGCGAGACGGAAGCTTCCTGGCGAGCGCTTATCCGAGATTGATTCTCATCGCCGCCGATCTGTTTCTGCCAAACAAGATTCAGGAGGGAATTCGCTTTGTTCAAACCGACGCGAGTTCCCTGCCCTTTGCTTCCCGCTCGTTCGATGCGATCATTTTGAACCATACTCTCGAACACTTCGAGCGGCTGAAGCCCGCGCTCCAAGAGATTGGAAGGGTGATTCGACCGGACGGCGCGATTTACGCTGCCGTCCCGGATGCGACCACCTTCAGCGATCGCTTTTATCGCAAGCTCTTTCGGAATCGCGGCGGTCACGTCAATCTATTTGGCAGCGAAGCGGAGCTGTCGAAGATGCTTGCCTGGTACTTTGGGTTGCGACCGGCCGGTTCCCGGACGCTATGCGCCTCCCTGACCTTTCTCAACAGAAGGGCAAGGAACCCTGGGCAGGGCCAACTGCGGATTCCCTTCCGTCTCCCGGAGCGTTTGTTGTTATATCTCACTTGGCTCCTGCGCACGGCAGACCGGAGATTCAACGCTCGACTTACTATCTACGGTTGGGCGCTCTACTTTGGTGACTTAGACGTGCGCGTGGACCCCGCGCTTCGTACAAACATCTGCATTCGATGCGGTCAAGCGCATCCGTCCGATTGGCTTCTGAGCTTGGGCGTGGTTCGACGCCGGCGCTGGCTCTTCGACCAGTACAACTGTCCAGGCTGCGGCGCCAGGAACATCTTCATTCCCGAAACCCTATCGACATCACAATGACTCCGAGCGTCGGCGCATCGCTATCGGCCATATATTGACCTCACTCACCCAGTTCGCCGCTGCCCCGGCCGCTATCGGTGTGCGCTATCGCCGGGCACATCGTCGGTTTTCACTCCTGACCATCCCCGGAGCGTTTGCGGTTTCGGATGATCATTGACTTAACGGCTGCACCGGCTGAATAAAACAGCGTGCGGAAGAACGGCAAAATGAATGCAGTCCATGTCACGCTATCCTGAATATCTCTTCTTGTGATACCTCCGAAAATCCTGTAGGATTCATCGGCATCTAATACGCTGCCCGGCTCGAGAGAGGCGCGCAGGGGACCGACTCCACACCAGGCCGCGCCAACCAACCAGATCCACTTCGTTTCTGCCCTCCTCCAGACGCCATAGAGTTGCATAGCCTAAGACGAAAGCGCCTGCGGCGGAGAGACCGCTGTAAACGGTGATATTCGTCCACAAAGACCACTGCAACGTCAGCTTGCGCGGTATTGGATACGCTACCAAGAGTTCTGCTCCGACGGCGATAAGAACATTTAGCAGAAACACACCTGCCGATCGTACGATCCTCACTTTCTATTCCCGAAAACCCATCGACATCACAATGACGCCGAGCGACCGCGAGTCATTTTCGGGTGTATAAGGCGGCGCGACGTCGAGCTCCACGCGAACCGAACCCGGGCTGCCAGCCGGAACGGGGAAGCGGAGCGTGTGGAAACCCTCCGTGTTAAAGGTCTCGGTAGCGGAAACCTCGCCCTGCAGTTTGACCGACACTTGCGTGCGACCCACTCTCCGAAGTCGACCGCCAGCCACGAAGATCTTCAATTCAAAATTACTGGCAACATCCGGTCTTCGAAGCCGCGCAGTAGCAACTGGCTTGATCCACCTTCCCGCATCCTCCCGCATATACCAGCCGGAGTCCAGTTGGAACCATCCATCCGAAGAGGCCATGGAAATGAACGACAGTGTCGCCGGCTGAGTCCCTCCGCCGATCGCCAGGAGCGTCCTTTCCGGCGCCTTCCATTCGAGCAGCACTGCGCCCGGACGAGCTAGCGCGTCGGGGGCGTTCGCGTCGTCGGCCTTCATGAGATGAAAGTCGTCGCGGCGCCAGAGGTAGCGGATGGCCCCATGAATGCCCCAAGGCTCAAAGTGGGAAGGACTGCCATCCCAAACGAAATCGTGTAATCCGGGAGACGTCGCCGCCAGTTTCGCCAGCGCGGTGACATATCTGCGATTCTCTTGGTCGGCGGCCAGGGTAGCGCGCGATTCATGCCGCACAAGTACGACGCTGACCGCGGTCCATATCAAAACGCCGCCGAGGACCAATCGCCAACTGTAACGGCCCGCGATGACCGCCACTGCCAAAGCCACGCCGGTCAACGGTAGATAACAGTATGCGGGATAAAGTCGGCCGGGCAGGAACAGTAGTGGAACGAAAAAGAGAAACAGGATCGCCAACCCTAACCACGCACGGCGGTCGCGCTGGAAAACGGCAAGCAGTATGAAGCCGAGCGCCAACAGCGGCGCCGCGAACAGTTTGGCCGAATAAAAGGCGCTGGTGGTAAAGAACGAGGATGGGGTAAAGGTGAAAGAATAGTTTTGACTTTGATGGCCGTTCTTCAGGAGCCCTTGGAGTCCGAATGACAAGGAGACTAGGACAAACGGCAGAAGTACTTTCCAGCGGCGCTTCCCTAACGTATATTCATATAGAATGATCACGAAGGGAAGCATAACCGCAAGCTCCTTCGACTTATACGCCAGCCAAAAAGACAGAAAGCTAATTACCCACTTATCGTGCAGCCACGCTAAAAACGAAATCAGGCAGAATGTCGTACAAAGCTCGTCGTAGACATACATGGGCTTCCAATAAATCTCGAAAACGGCGGGGTGCAGGGCGAAAAACATCGCTCCGGCAAAAGCCCCTGTGACGGGCACGCCCAAACGGCGGCATATCAGCCAGAATAGCCAAATGTTCAGTAAGTGAAAGGCTTGAAGAGAGATTACATAGGGGCTGAAAGAAAGACCTAACAGCCTGCCGAATTCGTGAAAGTACCAGTGCCCAACCGGACGGAAATTGTTTTCGAGATAACGCGGCGTGATTAGCGCCTTGGCGTATTCGACGGAAGATAGATCGGGCGCCCAGCTCAGCGTGTCAATTTCGTCATCCTGGAAATAGCCGCGGTAGGCGCCGTGAAAGATCAATCCGAATACAATAACGAGGCCGGCGGCAGTCAGCGCTGCAAAGAGCCATTTACTCACGGGAATGACCTACCTATTGAGGTTCGCACAATAGAGAGACAACCGCCTTTTCCAGCGGGACGCCGGGCGGAAGCCCGGCGGCAGGCCGGAAGGCCTGCCCCACAACGGCCGCCTTCGTCCCCAAACTGGCTCTAGTTGTCGCTATAATTTGCGAGGATCAATAAAACGCTCCAGCAGCATTTCGTACCAGTGGTACTGGTGAGTGTGGCATATCTCCGCGCGGGCAGTCAAGTTACTGAACACCGCGTTAAATCTCGCGTCGGATCTGCCATCATGAAACCGTGCGCACCTTCTTCCACGTCGACATGGACGCTTTCTTCGTCTCCGTGGAAGAGCTCTACGATCCCGCCCTTCGCGGCAAGCCCGTAGTCGTCGGCGGACGCCCCAACGAACGCGGCGTCGTCTCCGCCGCTTCCTACGTCGCGCGCAAATTCGGCGTGCACTCCGCCATGCCCCTCCGCACCGCCTACAAGCTCTGCCCTCAGGCCATCTTCGTCGATGGCCATCCGGATCGGTACCGCGAATACTCCAGGAAAGTCTACGCCGTCCTTCAGGATTTTTCTCCGCTCGTCGAAATGGCCTCTGTCGACGAAGCCTATCTCGATCTCACCGGCACCGGCCGCCTCTACGGTCCGCCGCTCAAGGCCGCGCACATCCTCCACGGCCGCATGAAGGCCGCCACACAATTGAATTGCTCCATCGGCATCTCCGCCTCGCGCATGGTCGCCAAAGTCGCCTCCGATCAGGCGAAACCCAACGGCATCCTCTGGATCATCCCAGGCTGCGAGTCCGCCTTCCTCGCGCCGCTCGACGTGCGCAAGATCCCCGGCGTAGGCAAAGTCACCGAAAAGAACCTGCACGCGCTCGGCATCCGCAAGGTAGGCGATCTCGCAGGACTCGACGACGCATTCCTCGAACGGCGCTTCGGCAAATGGGGTCTTGCGCTTGCCGGAAAATCGCACGGCATGGACGCCGGCGGCTGGTACGATACCGAAATCGGCGAGGATTCCGGGCCGAAATCCATCAGCCACGAACACACCTTCAACGAAGATACCGCCGATCGCGCGCAGCTTGAATCCACCCTCGCCCGCCTCAGCGAAATGGTGGGCCGCCGCATCCGCGAGCACAATCTGCTTGCCCGCACCCTGCAACTTAAACTGCGCTACTCGGATTTCTCCACCATTACCCGCGCCCACTCACTCGCGCGCGGCACGTCCATCGACACGGAGATTTATCGCGAGATCCACGCGCTATTCCTGGCCAATTGGAAGCCGGGGGCGGCCGTGCGCCTGCTCGGCGTGAACGCATCCTCCTGGGCCGAAGAGGAAGAACAGATGGACCTGCTCGGCGAAGACACGCATGAGCGCTGGCGCCGCACGCTCGCTGTGGCGGACAAGATGCGGGATAAGTTTGGCGAGTCCGCCGTCTCCCTCGCCTCCGGCCTTCGTGGCGCATTTCGCGAACGCACGCACGAAAATCCGGCTGGCCTTCCAGGCAAGGAAAAACGTTAGGCTCGTCCGCTTCATTGTAGGCGCCCGAAGCGATAACGTCCTTTACCTGTCTTAGCAAGCGGCGACGCTATGCTCGAGCTCGAAAGTAAATTTGCATCTCCGCTGGAGGTCGATCTGTGAGCGGTCAAGCTGCACGGGCCGAGAAGCGGAGGCGGCGGCGTGTAGAGCTTCGTGTGGGCGCCACCGCTTCCCGTGCCAGTGAGATGCTGGAATGCTTCGGATTCGACTTGGAAAGCCTACTGGAGGAGCATTCGCTTATGCTTCACTGGCAGAGCCCGCCGGGTCCACCGAAGAAGAAGTAAACGCCAAAATCGCCGACTCCGTCCCAGTATGGCCCTAACATCGAAGTGACGCTAGGGCAGTTGTTGGTAGGAGGATAACTCAGGCCGTATGCATAGGTGCCATTGTAGGCGCCGTCGTAGTACCAAATCTGACGCTGATACGCCGCATACGGTAGTCCGGAAGTCCCATAATAGCCGCTACCCATCTGCGGGACGTAGCCATAACCATTGGCTGTTCCACCAAGACTGATGTAATCGGCATGAGTCGCTATGTCAGCTCCGCCAAACAATACTCCTGGATAGTAACCGACCCACCTTCCGTGTACTTGAAGCCACCAATTGCCATCCACCCACAACCACTGGATGGTCACTTCACCCTGCGCTCCGCCGGGCACGCTGACCGGGGAAAGAGGAACTCCCAAGAAGAGGCTGCTGTCGTATTGCACAAAGGCAACGCAATCATAGTTGAAGCAGCTGGCTTCCAAGTTATACAAAAAACTCTGCAGATAAGGGGGTTGTGTGTTTTCATAGGCGACCCATCCGGCCATCACTTGTGAGCCATCAAGACCGTAGGCAGCGACATAGGATTGAGAAAAGAGTGGCTCGCTGCCTGGCAACTCTATGGGGAGATTAACTTCAGGCGCATTGATACTTAAAGTGGAACTAACGCCTAGATTGTATACCGTTTGGTTGGTGAGGTTTTGAGCAACGTAGAACGGGAGGGATGGGACCGCATTCTGGCGAGCGAACGCTACATCGTTGGAGGAAGAGTCTTTTGCCACAAGGGGCTTGCCCTTGCCAGCCGGACTCCGGCGCAGGAAAGCCTGTAGCGTCGGGAATCGAGTCATCTGTTCGAGCGTCGTGCGCCCTATGGGGACGGTCTTGTCCTGACAGCCGATTGCGTTCCCGAAGCGATCTGCGCCACTGGCGGGAAGAATCGATGTATGCGCTCCCGTGGCGCCCGAGGGGGGTGCTTTTGGCGCCGGTGGAGTTGCCACGCCTTTCAAACCGAGAAGCCGGATCGCGGGCTGGCTCTCGATCGCCATGCAGTCGTATGTTTGGGACCCAATGGCAAAACTGTGGGTCACTTGCATGCCTTGATCTACCTTCAGAATTTGCTGGCGCATCTCCTCGAATGCGGCAGCATTGGCTACTTTCGGCATGGTCGTGCTGTTATAGACCGCAGCCGCGGTCGCTGACAGGAATTGATCAAATGATACGAAGGCGTCGCTCCCCGACTGGGCACGCATTTCGCCGCCCGACAGGAAGAAAACCACTGCTGTAATCGAAATAGCCCAAAACTTCAGCGTCTTCAAAATGTCCTTTAACATGAAACTCTCTCCTTTTCGTACTCTTGAAAGGAACTTCCGGACGGGCCCGTTTGACCCGCTTCTTAGTGTGTTTTTCATCGTGTTTCTTCTCCTTATTGAATTGTTCCAACGGGATAAACCGCTGTTGCGCCTGTGGAAGGGCCTCTCGCGGTAACGGTTTGCACTACGAGCGGACGCAGTCCAATGGCTCCGCAGCGTCTATCGCCTCTGTGTTGCTGTTCAGCACGGCTTGAATTAACGCCTCGAGCGAGGGCTCTTCCGCATCCTCATCGCGCGCGTCTTCTTGTGTGGCCATACCAGGAAAATACCGGACCTTTTCTGGCGACGGAAAATAACTGCGATTCCGCCGCCATAAGGGTGTTCGTAAAATCCTGTGAAAACAGCCAAAAATTTCCAGGTCTGGAGAACGTGTTAAAATTGTTATCGTTCAACCGGCGACCTCATGGCGGAGTCGGCCCAGAACGTGACGCAAATTCTGCTGGCCTGCCGGGGCGGTAATCACGAGGCCCTGCAGCAGTTGCTGCCACTGGTTTACGGCGAGTTGCGGCGCCTTGCCCGCCATCATTTGCATCGCAGGAAACGCGAAGACACGTTTGAGTCGAAGGCGTTGGTGCACGAGGCTTATCTCCGTTTGGTCGATCAGGACCGCGTCGAGTGGCGGGATCGTACTCACTTCTTCGGTTTGGCCTCCAATCTGATGCGCTGCATCCTGGTTGACCACTACCGGACGAAACATACTGTCAAGCGCGGTGGCAACGCACTTTCTGTGGATTTGGCGGAAGTTGAGTTTCGAGTAGGCGCGGAATGGAAGGACAATATCGTAGAACTCGATCAGGCGCTCACCCGGCTGGCGGCCATGGATAATCAACAGGCTCGTATCGTAGAGCTCCGTTTCTTTGGCGGCCTGACCATCGAAGAGACCGCGGAGGTGGTAGGGGTCTCGCCAACGACCGTAAAAAGCAGGTGGAGTCTCGCTCGCGCCTGGCTGAGGCGCGAGCTTCGCGGTAAATAGCCGTGTCGGAGCGATGGCAGCAAATCGAAATTCTTTACTCTGAGGCTCTGAAACGCGACCTGTCGGCGCGCGCGGCCTTCCTCCAGCAAGCCTGCGCCGGGGACGACGGGCTTCGGAAAGAACTGGAATCGTTGCTCGCCGAAGCAGAAGATGCCAGCGGTTTCCTTTCCTCGCCGCAGTTTGAATCGGCGTTGCGCTCCATCCTGGAATCCACTCGGGCAGGAGGCGCTCCCGAGCCCCAGGCGCGGCGACCGCCATTCTTCTGGTTCGCCATTGCCGCCGGAATCGCACTATTGGCGTTCTATATCTGCTCAGGCTTGGTTCTGCTCCGGAATCGCGGAGCCAAAGCTTCCGGTTGGTGGGAGTCCTCCCATTCCATCATGGG
This sequence comes from Bryobacterales bacterium, assembly GCA_963763545.1. Classification (GTDB taxonomy): domain Bacteria; phylum Acidobacteriota; class Terriglobia; order Bryobacterales; family Bryobacteraceae; genus PALSA-243. The sequence goes on along the minus strand of CAVXPE010000017.1, from coordinate 57,791 downwards.
AACGATCGTAGGCAAGGTCGATGTGTCAGGGCCGGCGGCGCGAATCCTCGTGAAGGGCGATCGAATATTGGCCTTCAACGGCGACTCCCGGGCTGCGAAGGTGGGTGTGGATATTTTCGAGCAGTTTGTTCGACCCGGCTCCGATTACACCCTTCGGGTCGACCGTCATGGGGAAACGCACGATTATGCTTTCCGCATGCTCGCGTGGCACGGCGACCCTTCCGAAGTCATCACGTTCGTTATTCAAAGTCTTCTCCTCTGTGCCTCCGGCCTCGCACTCGGTTTGTTAAAGCCCGCCGACCGGCTGGCGCAGCTTGGGTGCGCCGTACAACTCCTGATGGTATTGCGAGCGATGGCCACGCCGCTTAGTTTTAACTCGGGTACGCCGCCGGACCTGGAATTCATCCTGAACCAGATCGCTTCTTTCACCACTCCAGGATTACTGGCGGTGAGCTATCATTTCTTCCTTCGGGTGAACGCCGCAGCTGCTCCGGAGTTTGTTTGGCGAGCGATGCGAAGCGTTCTATACTCAGTCACCGGCGCGCTTCTGGTATCGCAAGTGGCGTTCTTCGCCGCCAGCCTGCGCGGCCAGGAAGCCGTGGTCAGTTTGGCGTACCGTCACTTCTGGATTGCGGAGCTGAACCTTATATATTTGCGAAGTTTCCAGGAAGTGTTTCTGGCGCTTGCTTTGGGCGCGAGCTGCGCCTTGCTGATTTGGGGTTACCGGCACTCCACCGATGTCAATTACCGCCGCCGCATCCGCTGGTTCGCGGCCGGCTGCACGGTGGGGATGGCTCCTGAGGTAGGACTCAGGGTAATCGGCCTGTTGTTGTCGATTGCGGGGCACGGAGAACTGTTGACCACCGGAACCTGGGCCGTGTTGCGATGGGTTGTCGACGGCTTCGTCGTGGTGATTCCCGTTTCGCTAACGTATGCGATTCTCAAGCACCGGCTGCTCGATATTCATGTCGTCGTCCGGCGCGGTTTGCGGTACGTGATGGCTCGACGGGTGTTGCAGGTCCTTCTGATCTTGCCATTCCTGGGATTCATACTTCCCGTCGTTGCTCATCCCAATCGGACCTTGCTGGACGCACTTCGGCAGGTTTCTTCAATCGTCAATCTGATACTGCTGGCCTTATGCGTATTGAGCTTGAAGTACCGCCGGGAAATGCACGGGTGGCTGGACAGGAAATTTTTCCGGACGGACTACCAGCAGGAAGACATCCTCCAAAGGTTGATCGGAAGTATCAGGGACTGCGATTCGGAAGAGGAGGTCTGCAAGTTAGCCTGTAAGGAACTGGATTCGGCGCTCCACCCCAAATCGCTGTTTGTGTGTACCTGGAACGGAGAATCGGGACGCCCGGCGGTGATCCGGGCTTCAGAGAACGGGCCGATCGAGATACCTGCCGCATTGGGGACCGGCGCCTTGGAACTTCTACAAGCCTGCAGGTCCACCGGGGAGGGCGCGCTTCCATCCGGGAACGGAGTGCCGGCCAGTGATTCACCGAAGCTCACAGTCATTCCAGTGTCTGCCGGCAAAGCCCACGCCGGAGGGGCCCTATTGCTCGGAGAGAAGAAATCTGAAGAACCTTACACGAAAACCGACCGGCGTCTGTTGGATGGCATTGCTAACGCAATGGGAGCCAGATTTGAAACCTTCTGGTTAAAGAGAAGAATGGATGAAGGGCTTCGCGAGCGGCGGGAGGTCCTGGGCCGCCTTGACCGTCAAACAATCAAACTTCTTAAAGAATGTCCACAATGCGGTACGTGCTTCGACAGCCTTGCAGAGCGATGCCCGGCCGACTCGAGCGAACTGAAGCTCTCTTTGCCCGTGGAGAGGGTCATTGCGCAACGATACCGGCTTGACCGCCGGATTGGCAGCGGCGGCATGGGGGTGGTCTTTGAGGCAACAGACCTGAACTTGAGTCGCTCCGTAGCACTCAAGATCATGACCGGCAGGCTGTTCGGAGATCGAGTCGCTTTGAGCCGGTTTGAGCGCGAAGCTCGGGTGCTGGCGCGGCTGAACCATCCTTATATCGTTTCCATTCATGATTACGGGTGGCTGGGCGGAGACGGAGCATACCTGGTGATGGAGCTACTGACTGGCGCCTCATGGCGGAACGAGCTCAGGCGGCTGGTTAAGATTCCGCCCGCGACAGCTGCTATCTGGTTTGATCAACTGCTCACCGCTCTGCGGGCGGCGCACGAGGCAGACATCGTGCATCGCGATTTAAAGCCAGAGAACGTGATTGTCCGGCTCCATGAAAATGATGGACATTGCCTTAAGATTTTGGACTTTGGTTTGGCCAAAATGCATTCGTCCGCCTGCAACCTCACCAGCACGGGTATAGCGATGGGCACTGAAGCGTATATGTCACCGGAACAGCTCAGAGGCGAGCTGACCGATCAGCGCAGCGATATCTTTTCGGTAGGTATTATGGCGGTTGAGGCAATCACCGGCCAGCTTCCCGCGCGGACGCCCAATGGAGGAATTTCCGCCTCGGCGCTGAATAACCTTCTCGAAGCGCCGCGATCGGAAGCGCGGGCCGACCTATGGAAGGTCCTTCTTTGGTGCATGGCCGACGAACTCGATGAGCGGTGCTCGAATGCGGAGCAGATGCAGCAGCATCTTGTAAATGTTCTGCGCTTGTCCGAAGAGGACGCAACTCCGGTCGCTCGCTGCTCCTGAATCCCACTTAGGCCGTGTTCAAGGTTGGCTGCTGTTCTAGGCACGCGACTGCCCTCAGCACCGGGGTGCCCGAGCTTGTTCCATAATGTTTTGTGACATTGCGCAGCGATTCGACGAGCGCGTCCCCAGATTGTAAAAAAATGTGCCGAACCTCTTCGGCTGAGTGAATGATAAAGAACGTTGTCAACGGTCGTCCGACAGCGAATAGTGAATCCGTCGGATTTCGCCACCACCGTTTTTAACGTCAAAATATCGGCGAACGCCGCGGGCGGTCTCGCGTTTTGATTACAATTCCCTTTATGTCCACGAGATTCGCCCTCATTCTGAGCCTTAGCTTCCTCGCCGCCGCGCAAGACCCCATCGCGCCCCACTCCGCCTTCGAGCCGCCCGCCGCCAAGGCCGCCGCATCGCTTGCCGCCAGCACCAAGGCGTCGCCGCCCGACCTGCTCACCACCGGCGAGAAGACCGATTGGAACGAGACCGCGCCCTACGCCGAAGCCGTCGAGATTTCGCATCGCCTGGAGCGCGCCTCGCGCTTCGTGAAGGTGCTCGACATCGGCACCACGCCCGAAGGCCGCACCATGATCGCGCTGGTGGTTTCGAAGGACCGCGCCTTCACTCCGGAAGCCGCCGCCAAAACCAACAAGGCCATCATCATGATCCAGAGCGGCATCCACGCGGGCGAAATCGAAGGCAAAGACACCGTCCTCATGCTGGTGCGCGACATGACCGTCAGCAAGCACTTACGCCGCCTGGCTCGACCACGCCATCTTCGTCATCATTCCCGGTATTCAACGTGGACGGACACGAAAACTTCAGCCCGTATCATCGGCCCAGCCAGAACGGGCCGCGAGTCACCGGCCTGCGCGCCACCGCGCAGCGCCTCAATCTGAATCGCGACTACATGAAGGCCGATACGCCCGAGATGCGCGCGTGGCTGCAAATTCTTCAACACCTGGATGCCCGATTTCCTGATCGATAACCACGTCACCGACGGCTCCGACATGCAGTACGACGTCACCTGGGACATGGCGCGCAATCAGGATATCGCCGAGCCCGCCGGCGCCTGGGTGCGCGACAAGTACGTGCCCGAGCTCGACAAGCGCATGGCCGACGACGGCCACATGGTGGCGCCTTACGGCGCGCTGCGCAACGTCAACGGCAAGCGCGAATTCTTCATGGAAGTCTTCTCGCCGCGCTATTCGCATCTGTATTCGGCCGTGCAGAACCGCCCGTCGCTGCTGGTCGAAAGCCATAGCCTGAAGTCCGCGCAAAACGCGCGCCTGGGCGCATTACGACATCATGCGCCACACCTTCGACATCATCTGCGCCGATCCCGAAGGGCTGCGCAGCGCCGTGCGCGAAGCCGATCAAGCAAATGGCCGCGCGCGCCGGCGACCAGTCCGCGCCGCCTGTCTATCTGGCCGGAAAAGTGAGCGCCGCTAAGAGCCGTCCGCTGGTCTATCACGCGCTGAAAAACGCGCCATTCAAGAGCGAAGTGACCGGCGCGATGGTGAACCGCTACACTGCCGAACTCGACGACATCCAGACCGTGATTCACGACCAGATCGATACCACTGTCGAAGCGCAGATGCCGCTCGGCTACCTGATTCCCGCGGCGTTCAGCAGCGTCGCCGACCTGCTGGCGCTGCACGGCGTGGAGATGGAGCGCACCGCCAAACCCATCGAGCAGGTCTTCGAAACCTACCGCTTCAGCGAGTACGAAATTCGCGGACGAGGCAATGGAGGGCCACGTGATGCTCACGTTCGAGCCGAGACTGGTGAAGGAGAAGATCAACGATTCCCGCCGGGTCCTATTGGGTGCCCATGAAGCAGCGCCGCTCGCGTCTGATTCTCGCGCTGCTGGAACCGCAGGCGCCCGATTCGCTCGCCGCATGGGGATTGATGAACTCCGTATTCTTCTCCGAAGGCGCCGGCGGCGGACGTGGCGGGCGCGGCGGATTGGATCTCGGCGAATATCTCTCCGAACCCATCGCGCGGAGCATGATGGCCGATCAGCCGGAACTGCGCAAACAGTTCGAAGCCCAGGTGGCCGCCGACCCGAAATTCGCCGCCGACCCCCGCGCCCGCATGGCATGGTGGTTCGAAAAATCCAAATACGAACAAGAAGAGAACGGCCGCTACCCGATTGTTAGAGTTTCGGGACCCCATCGCGGTCCGATAGAGCGGCCCGCGCCTTCGGCGCGTCGACAGGCCAGGAGGCCTATCGCACCAAAGTCGGCCGCGCTATCCCAAAACCGGACGATGGCAGCGCAATAACGTGTTCAAACACAGCGTCCGTCCGTGGCAATCCCGTTGCTGACGCTTTCCTATGCCCCTGGCCGATGACATTCGCATTGCCTTCCGCACTCTCCGCAAGACGCCCAGCTTCACTCTCACCGCAGTCCTTGCTTTAGCTGCAGGCATGGGCGCTACCGTGGCCATCTTCAGCTTGGTCGACGCTGTTATGCTGCGTCCGCTGCAGATGAGAGACTCCGCCCGCGTAGTTGAAGTTTGGGAGGAGGCATCCTGGATGGGCTTCCCGCAGAACACGCCTGCGCCCGCGAACATGCTCGATTGGAAGCAACGGAACCACGTCTTCACGGATATGGCGGCAACGCGCGGCGATCTGCGCGCCATCACCGGCGATGGCCAGCCGCAGCAAGTGGAAGTCACCCTAATGACCGCAAACCTGCTGCCCCTGCTGGGCGTGGAACCAATTCTGGGCCGCGGCTTCACACTCCAGGAAGACGAGGCCGGCGGCCCGAAAGTGGTTCTGCTGAGCCATCGATTGTGGACGGAACGCTATGGCGGCGAGAAGAGCGTCGTCGGCCGGGATCTCCTGCTCGACGGCGTCAAATTCCAAGTGATCGGCGTGATGCCTCGCGCGTTTGTCTTTCCCGGCCGCAGCGATGCATGGTTACCCATGGCCTTCTCGCCCGCGGATTGGGCGCGGCGCGAAACCCATCTGCTGCATGTCTTTGCGCGGTTGCGCCCTGGCGTGACGATCGCCGATGCCCAACGCGAAATGTCAGCCATCGCGGCGCAGTTGCGCGCCGAACATCCCGACAGCAACGATCGCGTCGGCGCCAGCGTGGTCGGCATCCGCGAGCAATTTCTCGGTAAGCTCGATCTCGCTACGCGTGTGTTGGCGGGCGGCGTCCTGATCGTGCTGCTCATCTGCTGTGTGAACATCGCGGGTCTGTTGCTGGCGCGAGCGGCCGGCAGGCGGCGTGAGATCGCCGTCCGCGCGGCGCTGGGCGCCGGACGCTGGACGCTCATCCGCCAAAGTCTCGCGGAAAGTCTGATCATCGCGGCGGCCGGGGCGGGTCTGGGCGTCCTACTGGCTGCGTACGGCATGCATCCCTTGAGCACGCTCATTCCCGAAGCGCTCGCAGGCTGGGCGCAACCGGAAATCGATGCGCGGCTGCTGCTCTTTGCCTTGGCCGCTGCGATACTTTCCGCTGTGGTGTTCGGAGCGCTGCCTGCCGCCAGTATGGCCCGCGCCCATCTGGCGTTGGTTCTGAATGAGGGTGGGCGCGCCGCCATTGGGGGCGGAAAAGGTCTGCGCGGCTGGCTGGTAACCGGCGAGGTCGCGCTGGCCGTGGTGCTCTGCACCGCTGCCGGTCTTATGGTGAAGACGGTGTGGGCGCTGGTGCATGCCGATCTGGGCTTCGAACCGGCGCATGTGATGACGCTCCGCACTTCCCTGCCCGGTTCCACCGCCTCCCGCTATCGGACCTATGAGGCGCGCGCCGCTTTTTATCGGGAGGTGCTTCGCCGCGTGGAAGCAATTCCCGGAGTGATCGCCGCCGGCTTCACCACGTTCCTCCCCTTGACGAACCGCGGGGGCACTTCGGGATTTCTGGTTGAAGACGCCGCGCCGCCTCCGCCCGGCCACGATCCGGACGCGAACCATCGCGTGGTGAGCGCCAACTACTTCCGCGCCGCGGGCATGCGCCTGATCGCGGGCCGTTATTTCGACGATCGCGACACTCCGAACTCGCAGCCGGTGGCGATCGTTAACGAGGCGTCGGCCCGTGAGTTCTGGCCCGGCCGCAATCCGCTCGGCCATCGTTTCCGCCTCGACGATGAGAAACAACCCTGGCTTACGGTAGTGGGAATTGTCGCCGACGTGAAGCAGATGGGAGTGGATATCGCCGGCCGCGCTGAAAACTATTATCCGGTTACGCAGCCGTTCGCAGAGGTGGGATACTTCAACCCGCGCGATCTCGCGGTGCGCGTCAAAGGCGATCCGCTTGAGTACGCTACGGCGTTGCGGCAGGCCGTCTGGTCGGTAGATGCGAACCAGCCCATCGCCGCCGTTCAACCGCTTTCCGATCTGGTCGCGAAGGAACTCTCCGTCCAGCGGGCGCAGCTCTGGATGCTGGGCGCGTTCGCCGGCCTGGCGCTCCTTTTGGCTGCGGTCGGTCTCTATGGATTGCTGGCCCACTTGGTGGCGCAACGCACGCGCGACATCGGCATACGCATGGCGCTGGGAGCGAGCCGCGCGCAGGTACTTCGATGGATACTTCGCCAAGGCCTCGAACCGGTCGCCGCCGGCCTGGCGTCGGGGACTGTAGGCGCCTCTGTTGCTCACGCAGTCGATGCGAAAGCTGCTCTACGATGTAAGTCCTGCCGACCCTGCCACGCTGGTTTTGGTCGCGCTCGCGCTCATGCTGGTAGCAGCTGTCGCGTGCTGCGGCCCTGCAAGGCGCGCCGCAACTATCGATCCGATGGAAGCGCTGGCGCGATAGGGCTGGCTGTTGGTGGCGAAGACCGCTCCCTTGCGGTCGCGGCTCGGTAAAGTACTGAATCTACAGAGCCATGCGCGTTAGCAAGGATTTTTGGGGGCAAGTTTTTTGGCGCTTACCGCCGCGCTTTCAGCCTTCTCTCTGGAACTGCTTCAAATAGCTCAACACGCGCGCCACATAATTCCGCGTCTCCTTGAACGGAGGCACGCCTCGGTATTTATCCACCATTCCCGGCCCCGCATTATATGCCGCTATCGTCCGCCGAAGCCAATCGCGCGATTTCTGGTATCGCTGAATCAGGACGCGCAAATACCGCGTCCCGCCGTCGATATTCTGCTCCGGAATCCTCGGGTCCACCCCATACTCCAGCGCCAATTCCGGCATCAGTTGCATCAGACCGATCGCCCCTTTGGACGAAACCACGGATGGATCGAAATTCGATTCCGCCGCCACGATGCTCTTCACGAACGCGGCTGGCACGTTATGCTTCAAGGCGGCGGCCCGGATCATTGCGTGCGCTTCCTCCCGCGATAGCGACATTGCGGGCCCAGTGGGTGTAGAATCAGATAAAGCTTGTGGAATCAATTGAATGGCAGCAGCGCGATGTTGCAATTTAGTCACGCAGAGAATCATTATCAGGGTGATTGCGGCTAGTTTCATAGTTCTTCTCGGTCCGAATTTTATGACCTTGGATCGAAGCGGAGATTTAAAACGACTACTTCAACGAAACAAACTGAGTGGCGGGCCGCGTGTCCTCGCAACTGTGCGAAAAGAAACGGTTAATAATGCGCTATGAATCTAATGTAACACAATTTCCGCCTAAAACCGCACCTTTCACCCGGATTTCACGGCGTGATTGCGGTGGTAGCCGCTTGCATATTTAGGGGTAGCCGAGAGTGCTAATTTGGCGCTGAATCCATTGGTGCGCTAAGATCGTTTTCGCACTCAAAATCCATCCAGGAGAAGAGATTTCATGTCCCGATCCGTATTCTGTCTGTTGAGCGCCTCGCTTCTTTCGATTACGCTCCACGCGCAGACCCCGAATCCGCTGATGACCGAAATGAAGGCCGCGTATACATCGGTCAAGAACAATCTGCTGAAGGCCGCCGACAAAGCTCCCGAAGACATCTACGCCTTCAGGCCTGCGCCCGAAATGCGCAGCCTCGGCGAACTGATCCAACACATCGCAGAGGCCCAGATCAACTACTGCGGGCGAGTGAACGGCGTAACTGCAAAACCCGATTTCGGCTCCAAGTCGAAGGCCGATATCATCAAGGGATTCCAGGCCTCGTTCGACGTATGCGATGCCGGTTGGGCTGCAGTTACGGATGCCAATGCGACTGAAATGACCGGCTCTGGACGCGGAGCGCTCTCCAAACTCGGCGCCCTCGTCCGCAACGTAATTCATGACAACGAAGAGTATGGCTACATGAGCGTTTATTTCCGACTAAAGGGGATCGTGCCGCCGTCCAGCGATACCGCCGGCCGCGGCGGGCGCGGCGGGCTCTAGCTACCTGATTGCGTCGCCGCCAGTTCTATCCGGTCCGCCGGCAGGAAGGCGCGCGCTGGCTGAATACACCTCGCGCGCACCCTTTCCGCAATTGGGGCGGACTGTGGACGCCAAGCATAGGCCGCCTCAAGAAGACTCGTTTCCCCCTTCTCGAAAGGGGATATTCAAATGTCAAAGATCGGCGGGCGGCTTTCGGAAGCTGCTGAAAATACAGCCCTGAACTGCTCGAACGCAGTTTTGAAAGAACGAACCCAAACCGCGGTTCGTGCCAATGGTCGAGCCGGATTCGCAAAAACGAAAAAACGAACTCGACTGTCTCAGCCCCCACATGTGATGGAGAACTGCCGTGCACCCGCGTGCGCGGCGACGGCGCTCCTGGCATGGATTCGTGAAGCGAAAAAACAAACCCAAACCGCGGAGCGCCCGCGCCACTGAGGTGGTTCGCAAAACGAAAAAACGAACTCAACTGTCTCAGCACCCCCATGTGATGGAGAACTACCGCGCACCCGCGTGCGCGGCGACGGCGCTCCTGGCATGGATTCGTGAAGCGAAAAAACAAACCCAAACCGCGGAGCGCCGCCGCCGCCGGGGGTGGTTCGCAAAACGAAAAAACGAACTCAAACCGGCGGCGTCAACGGCCCGTTGAAACTGACGGTCACGATCGCCGAAAAAGGAAAAGCGAAGCCGCCGCCAAAGCGACTTCGCCACCTTCGATTTCACTCTAGCGGATGCGCGGCTGAAAACGGACGTGGATGGCGCGGAATATCCGCGTATGCGAATGACATGATTTGGGTAAGCTTATTTTGCAACGCTTGTGACCCACCCACACGGGCCTATTCGGGGCCGTCATCGGGACGTATGAAAATCGCTGCGCACGGCGCGAAAATTAATTGATGTCGGAGGGGCTCGTTTGGGACGTAAGTGGCTGAATCCATGATGAATACGGCTTGGCAGGCCGGACGTTTGTAGGATGTGTAGGACGCCGTCGTAATCGACATGACGGGTGTTGAAAACAAATGGCTCAACGTGGATCTGTGTGATAGATCGTGACAATTCGTGCCAAAATTGCTGGCAAGATCCTACAGTACTGTCATTGTTGATGGCATAATCCTGCCGTTCGACGGATCCAGGAAGCAAATGGTGAAGCACGTGAGAACCCGAATTGTCGAAGCCATACGAAACGGATCGCCGTGTAGACTCTGGGCGACTCTTCGCGCGTAATCACTTGGACCACGGTTGGCCGGAGTCAATTCCGCGCGTTGCCGACTATACGGCCAAGTGGGTATAAGACCAGATTATCGGAAGCTGGGCTGTATACTTTATGTCATGCGGGCAACGCCTGTTCTGTTGTTTCTTGCACCCTGCGTGATAGCCGCAAATCAGCCGACGTTTACCTACGCTGTCCCTGCCAACACCACAGTCGCGGCCATGGCGGTGGACGCGGCGGGAAACACATACCTCACCGGCTCGACAACCTCTTCGTCCTTTCCTGCGACCGCGGGCGCGCTTCAAACCCAGTTCAGCGGCGGTACTTGCGAGGTTCTGGCGGGCCCCCATGGGAGGCCCGCTGATGTTTCCGTGCACGGATGCGTTCGTGATCAAGCTGGACCCGGCGGGTAACGTCTTATTCGCGACCTACTTCGGCGGCAACGGAAACCAGACAGCCGCGAGCGCGATTTGCGTGGACGCGAGCGGGAATGTCTACCTGGGCGGCACCACGGGTCCGAATACTGTCAGTCAGCCGGATACGTTTCCGGTTACGGCCGGCGCGGCGTTCACCAATCCTGGCGGGCGGCGGATTCGTCGCTAAACTCAACTCGTCGGGAACTGCGCTTGTCTATTCGACTCTTCTTCCGGTGAATCCACCGGCGCAGCCATGCGGGCAGTGGCCCTGGCGATCGACCCTGCGGGCGAGGTCTACATCGCCACCACGACCGCCGGGACCTTGCCATTTCCAACGACGCCCGGCGCGTTTCAGTCCACGCCGCCGTATCCAGACGGTTCGGGCGTGGTCGCCAAGCTGAATGCGTCCGGGTCGGCGCTGCTCTACGCAACGTACCTGTCCGGCAATGGACTGACGATTCCGCAAGGGATCGCCATCGACGCGGCGGGCGATGCGCTTCGTCGCCGGGTTCACGCAGGCGGCCGATTTTCCGGTCACGCCGGGAGCATTTCAAACCGCCTACTTTCCCAGCGCGGAGTACATGGAGTTCGTGACCAAGCTGAACCCGCAGGGAACGGGCTTGGTTTATTCCACATTTCTCGGCGCCACGCTGAACTAGGCGTCGGAGATAAAAGTGGATGCGCAAGGCGGCGCGTACGTGTTGGCGCAAGGCGGGGCGGAGCTGTCTTCCGGAGGCTATCTTTCGCACCTGAGCGCCGACGGATCGGCCCTGGTCTACTCGACGTATGTCCCCACTGCGAACGGATTGGATTTAGATTTGGATTCGGCGGGCAGCGCCTTCGTTGCCGGCGTCGCGGGGACTGCGGTTCTCGCGGCATCTCCGGGAGCGTTTCAATCGGGATTAGTAGGAGAACACCGGCAGCGATGCGATTCGCGGCGAAATTCACCTCCAATGGACAGTTTGCCGGCGCCACCTACGCGTACGTATCGCCGACTGCCGGCGGTGGGCCACTGATCGCGGTGGCTCCCAACGGCGCGATCATGCTGGCGCAAGGGGTCGCCAACTTGACGGTCATCAGCATCTTCCCGTGGCTGACGGTGCAGAACGCGGCGAGCGGCGCGGCGGGCACCGTCGCGCCAGGAGAGATCGTCACCCTCCGTGGTTACGGAATTGGTCCCGCGACGGCCGCGGTCGCAGCGGGTCAGGCGCCAGTGGACCAGTTGGGAGGCACTCAGGTCACATTTGGCGGAATTGCCGGCTCCGGTATTCTCCGCGCAGTCACAACAGGTCACCGTGCAGGTGCCGTGGGAGATCGCCGGCCAAACGTCCACTGAAGTCGTCGTCACTTACAATGGTGGTCCGCCGGCCGGGGCGTCGGCATCGGCACCGGTGGTTGTCGCGACGGCAGCGCCGGGGATTTACGCCGTCGCGAATTCCGACGGGACGCTGAATTCTCCCGTCGAATCCGGCAAAAGCGGGCGATTTTATATCGATCTACGGAACCGGCGGCGGCGTGACGAATCCTCTCGGAATAACGGGGGGATTATGGCCGATCACTGCATCGCTTCCGACTCTGACTCTGCCGGTCTCAGTTACTATCGGGGGAACGAATGCCATGGTTCTCTACGCCGGATCGGCTCCCACGCTCGAATCCGGATACTTCCAAATTAACGTAGCTCTGCCTTCGGGCCTTCAGGCTTCGTCGGCGGTGAATCTTGTGGTAACGGTCGGAGGCTCGTCGAGCGTAGCTGTTCCGATTTCTATTCAGTAGCCGGACTGATTAGAGCACGAGCGCGTTCTATAAGCCAAGAAAACGATCTCTCCGATTCGCAGAGATTCCCGCCCACCCGAACGTCTCACGCCCGTTTCTGATCTCTGGATCTCAGCCCAGATCCTCCCGACGTCGTACCGGTTTGGCGCCCCGAGAGCACATCGGTATCGAAGACATCGCCTGATTTATGCGGTTCCAACGATGATGCCGATACTGCTCTTGGCGCAGGACCTTTATCCGGGTGGGCGACCAACCTGCCACGGCGAACCTGGAGCGGACACGGATCTAAAGACCCCTAGCCATGGATCGCGTGCATCAGCCAGCTACCGCCTATCACAGCCGCGACGCAATAGACGAACGTCCTCGCGGCCACCCATCCACGCTCCCGCGACGCCTGATTGTCCGTGGCCGCCGTCACGCCAGCCACCAGTACCGCGCAAAACAGTGTAAACAGCGAATGCGACATTCACCCCTCCCGCTGGTCCAGCGCGCTCGACACGCCGAGAACGTTCATCACGCCCGCCAAAATCAGTAGCACGTTGCCGTACTCATGCACGCGGCTACTCAGAAACCCGCCCGCATCCACCATCGCCGAAGCCGCCAGAAACGGCGCACCGGCCAGTAGCTTCGCCGCCGCTCCCGCCTGGAAAAGGAGCGCGGTAAATCCATCGACGCCGGCCAACTCCTCAGGCCGCGGCCACCCCGACCCGCCCCGCAGCGCGACGCCGGCGATCACCGCCGCCGTCACCGCCGTCGCGAACACAGCGAACTGCAGATAACGCCGCATCAACAGGTACGCTCCACCCGGAACCAACCAGCCGAACACCACCATTGCCACTTTCTTCACGGCCGTTCCCCCGCGTTCTGCGATCGTGGAACCGTTAACATCCGACTCCATCGCGTCTTGGTGAAGAAGTGTGTGAGCACATCGACTGCGTGACCCAGGCTCCAATCTTTCAAATCCTCTTCCGGCGCGTCGAACGACCAGTACACCACCAGCGGCTTCCCGATCACATAACTGCGCGGCACGAAGCCCCAATACCGGCTGTCCTCGGAGTTCTCGCGATTGTCTCCAAGTACGAACAGCATTCCAGGCGGCACCATCAGTTCGCCATTGCTCACGTAATGTTCCAGCATGTCGCGCCCGCGGGGCAGAGTGAACACGGCCGGCGCCTGCGGAAAGTTGTCGCGGTAATTCTCGGGATACGCGGCGATGTGCTGCGTGTATGGTTCCACCAATCGCCGCCCATTCCGGATCACCTGTCCCTTCTCCATGTGAATCCGGTCTCCGGGCACGCCGATCACGCGCTTCACATAGGTCTCGCGTACGTCTTCCGGATACAAGAACACAATGATGTCGCCGCGCTGGACGTCCTGGTATGGCATGATGTGGCGGCCGAGCGCTCCGGGATCGGCGTACGCTGTACGATCCACGAGCACATGGTCCCCGATGAGCAGGTTGCCTTCCATGGACCCGCTCGGAATCACATACGCTTGCACCAGCGTAGTTGTGGCGAATAGGTAGATGAGAATGGTCCCAGCCCACTCCGTAACGGAGCTACGCATCCTCTTCTTGTGGTCAGCTTTCCAGAACTCGGCAGCCCGTTCACGGACAGACGTACGCATCCAGTCCGTCGTCACCAACATCACGAATTGTAGGACGCGCATAGCACCCGCGGTACTTGAAACATCGCGACAACGGTCGCGGAACAGCTGTTTCATCGGACCTGCATATTCACGACGGAAGCCGGCCGGATAGGCGTACAGCATCATCGAATACAGCCGGCAGAAGCCGGACACCATAGCCGGATTCATACCTGCTCTCCTGCCAGCCGCGACATCGCCACGGTTACCGCACCGGCCAGCCGCTGCGCTTCCGTCCGCACAGCGCGCTTTCCGAACGGGGTCATGCGATAGTAGCGCCGCCGCTCGTCACCCAGCGGCGGGTCGCGGCGTTCGTCGGCCTCCTCAACCAGGCCGGCCGCGAGCATGCGTTTCAAGCACCCGTATAGCGTTCCCGGCCCGAGTTGGAGCGCGCCATCCGTCTGTCGCGTGACGTCTTGCATGATTCCGTACCCGTGGCGTTCCTCATCGGCGAGCGCCAATAGAATATGAAAGACGGGTGGGGTCAGCGACGGCAATTCCTGAGATACTCGACTCGTCGGCATATATACATCCGTTACGGATATAATGCACCCGGACGGGCGGCGCTGTCAAGCTCTTGGGATTTGGCGGAGATTTTTTGGCGGCGCGATAGGAGGCGGCTGCGTCGGATGAGGGACAGCTATGATTTGGCTGCGGAATCGAACTTGCGGCCCCCGCGCATCCCCAAGGCATGGTGCTGAGTATAGCCAGCGGTTTATGGCAAAAACCGCTCCCTGGCGGTCGCGGCTCTGTAAAGCATTGAATCTAGAGAGCCGTGGACGTTTTAGCGGCGCGTTATTGAAGGCTCTGCGAAGGTCGCGCCGAGGTTTGCGGCGGGCGTTTGCAGGGCCGTTGAAAGGTGGAAGTCCAGCGTCGCACGTTCGCGGACCGAATCGGGAGCGGAGGACTGATATGATCTCCTGAGGGCTAGGTTCAAGATGAAATTTTCCGCGCTGATATGCATTGCGATGATGCTGGTCCCCGCTATTCAAGCGGCGGACACGCTGGATATTTACGTTCTGGATACCGAGGGAGGCAAGGCAGAAATCATCAGGACGCCGAGCGGTCAGGCGGTGCTGATCGACGCCGGGTTTCCGAGCGCCAACCGCCGGGACCTTCAGCGTATTCTGGCGGCGACGAAGGAAATCGGGATCACTAGTTTCGATTACGTGATTGTGAGCCACTTCGACGTGGATCACGTGGGCAACGTGCCGGCGCTCGCAGCTGAAATTCCGGTAAAGACGTTTGTCGATCACGGCACGCTTTCGCCCGATCCGAAGATGAATCCGGTCAACACGCGGGCGGCCGAGGCCTATTTCGCGTTTGTGCAGGGCAAAAAGCGAATGATCGTGAAGCCTGGCGATACGATTCCCCTCCGGGACGTCGATGTGACGGTTCTGACGTCCGATGGTAAGGCCATCGACGCGCCGCCGAAATCCGCCGGCGCTGGCGCCGGAAAGCCGAATCTGGCGTGTCCCGCCGAGCCTCGCGAGGAGTTGATGAATGACGACAACTCTGGATCGGTGGGCGAGTTGTGGAAGTTCGGAAACTTCCGGATGGCCGATTTCGGCGACCTGCTGAAGTGGGTAGAGAACCGCCTGGTGTGCCCCACAAACAATGTCGGTAAAGTGGACCTCTTCATGGTGAACCACCATGGCGTGAACCTTTCGAATTCGCCCGAACTGGTGGCGGCGCTCGCGCCGAAGGCGGCCATTATGAATAACGGCGCGCGAAAGGGAAACGCCGTCGAAACGGTCACGACGCTGAGGAATGTTGCGAGCAAGCCCGACATATGGCAGGTTCATTTCTCGACCGGTATCCCGGCGGAACTGAATCCGCCGGAAAACTTCATTGCCAACCTGAGCGTGGCGAATGACGAGGCGAAGATGATTAAGGTGTCGGCCTCGAAAGACGGTTCCTTTACCATCACGAACATGCGCAACGGCTTCACTAAGACTTACAGGTAGCAGCGGACCGCGTGCGGGGTTGCTTCCGGATTGCTCCCGTGAAGCGCGTCAGCCTTTACCTACCGAACGCAGGCTTGCCCTATCGGAGCAAAGCCTCAGATCAGCCCGCGGGGCTCGTCCGCAAACGCAGCTTGTTTGTAGGCCTATTGAAACTTGCCGCGCATCCAACGGATGATTTCATCCTGGGTTTTTTCCGGCAATCGATTGTAATCCCAAGGCTCGCTTAATTCCACTTTGTCTGCCGCGCCGTATAGCGCATAGACCTTCCTGGCCTCATCGACAGCGTTGTGCACGTCGGCGGGGTTCGCGTCCCGGTCCAGCGCAGGCTGCACTACCAGCAACGGACGCGGCGCGATGGCGCCCATCACTTCGTGGAAGTCGTATGGGATCTGGCGTTCGTGGCCGATAAAGAAGCCAAGCCGCGGCATGAGGGAGCGCTCGCTGCTGTAGCGCGCGATGCCTCCGTCGCCTCGTTCGGCGGGATCGGTGCGCATGGGCGTAAATCCGCTGATGGAAACGATGCCTTTGATGCGCGGATCGAGCGCGGCCGCGTATAAACCGGCGGTCGCGCCGACGGAATAGCCGAACGCGTAAATCCTCGATGAGTCGACGAGGCTGTCTTTCGACAGAGCGTCTACCGCCGCGCGCGCGTCCTCCACCATGCGGCCCATTTGCGACCAATGCGGATACCGGTCGTAGAACGGTCCGGTTTCCATTTGGCGGCTGCCGTTGCCGGTCTGATCGTATGCAAGCACGGCGTAGCCCGCCCGCACCAACGCCAGAATGGGATGCAGATCGCTGTGATACACCCACATGTAACCGAGTGAGCAACTGAATCCATGCAGCCAGATTACGGTGGGCAGCTTCGTGCCTTCCGGAGTGTTCGACGGATAGTAGAGATCGCCCCTGACGTTAAAGCCGAAGGTGACTGGCTTCGAGACTGTGGCATCCTTCTCCGGCGCTTTCCAGCCGTAGGAAGTTCCGCCGTTAGAGATCACCCAGGCAACCAGATCTGGCGTGGTCTGTCCTGGATTGCCCGCAGGGCGGCCGCCTGCTGCGCCACCTCTTCCGGCAACCGGCGGGCCACCGCGTCCTGGGCCGCGACCCGGACCAGGAGGCATCATGGCAGGCTCGTCCCCCAAAGCCCATGCGACAGACTTTCGGATCCCGCCGGCCTTCGATTCCCAATCGGCAGTCGCGGTAATCGGATGGCCGGCAGCGGAGAGAATATCGTCCGCGGCGCGCTGTGGATAGCTTTTCAGGTCGACCGTCTCTTTGGAGTTGGCGCGCCATTTGTCCCAATCCCATTGGAAAATCAAATTGTTGGACCATTGCGCCGGGGAGCGGCCGAACTGGATGTCGAGCCAATCGAGGCAGGCCTCCTGATCGTTGGCTCCGTGGAAACCGGGAACGCGTAGCGTACCCAACCGGTTCGGCTGGCCGAGCAACTTATAGACTTTGAGCGCGGAGTAGTAAGTTTGCTCCATGCCCCACGTATTCGAAACCTGATCGTTATGTCCCCACTCCAAAAGCGCTCCGCGCGGGGCGATCAGTGCGGCCAATAGGTTGCCATCGATGGGCAGCCTGTCTTCGCGACCCGCGAAGAATCGCAGGCGCGGAACAAACCAGGTGGGGAACGATCGCGTGGCGCTTTCGATGCTTTCGCCGAAACCGCGCTCACCGGCCGCACGCCAGGCAAGGACGCCGCCAACGCCAGTGCTGCCCGCGATCACCGCGGAGATCCGTTCATGCAGCGCGGCGGCCATCGCGGCCATTTTGCCGTCGCGCGAGTAGCCGAACATCGCCACATGTTTCATATCCACTTGCGGCAGCGATTCCAGATAGTCGAGCACCGGCCCGGCGGCCCACGCGCGGCGGGGCAACAGAGCGAAGTCGTAATCGGGATAGAGTTGGCCCAAGGCAGCCGCGTCGTCCATGGCGTCATTCGCCGCGTATCCGCACGAGATATATCCGCGGCGGAGGAGCGAAGGCCCCCATCCGGCGAGGTTGGGACTGATGAGTACGGGGAACGGACCTTTCCCATCCGGGATCACTAGTTGAACACGCATGGTTCCCCGGCTCCCCGGACCGAACTCGAGGCGGACATTACGGATGAGATAGCCGTTGCCGTGAGTCTCATCCAGCGCGACTACGCGATCGAGTTTAGGCTTCGGAGGGAACGTGCCGAGGTCGTACTTTTCGAATAACTGCTGAATCTCGGCGCGCCGCGCCTTCCAATCCGCCGCCGTCCGCACCGGCCGGCCATCGAGGAAACGCAGGGGATCGGGGAGGGCGTTCATGCGTGGCAGAGAGTCGAAATCCGGTGGCAGTTCGGCGCTTTTTTCCAGCCAGGCGCGGAAGGCCGGTGCGTCGGGGAGGATCTGTTGCAGCTTTTCCAGATAGGCGCGGCGCTCCTCGGGAGTCATGGCTGAAGCCGGGTTCGAAGCGATGAGGAGCAATAAAGGCAGCAGGAGGGTTGCCGCCAGAAGTCGCAGCGGACATGGGCGCGTCATCTCCACAGCATACAACCGGGAAAGGTTCATGGCGCCGCTTACTTCTCGGCTACTCCGGGCCGCGCCCGTCCTTGCAAACATCGTAGTAATGGTTTTGGCCTTCATCCTCGTGCTCATGGGTAACGGAGAGACCTACCGCCGAAAGTTGCTTGCGGTACTCCTCAGCCCCAAGAGAACGCGACTCTAATCCGGTCATCGCATCGTTCCATACCAAAGGTTCAGCGCACGCAGTAAATAACAGGCGGCCGCCCGGCGCTAATATGCCGGCGATCCTTTGGATCAGGCGCCGCTGGTCTCCGGGAGAAAGCAGGAAGATGAGGCCCCAGGCGAGAACCCCATCGAAAGTGCGGTCGAAGAATGTCGAATGTTGGACCGCCTCACATACCACAGGCGTATTTGGAAGATTGCGCCGGAAGGCCTCCACGAACGATGGCGCAGCATCAACTGCAAAGACGTTGAGACCTTCGGCAACTAGAACCTCGGGAGATTGGAAATCCGGGACCGCAGCCGAGATCGATCACTGCGGCCCCGGATGGCAGCGTGCGAGCGCTGCCACGGCGCGCCAGAAACTCCACGGCAACGCCTTCATATCCATTCGATAGATCCATCATCGACCCACAATATCAAAGCGCGTGCGCGCTCCCCTTGCACAGACGATGCGCCCCCGTTGGGTGACCTGCTTTGTCGTCGAGTGCTTGCCGATTCAGGATCATAGCCGGCGCCCGTCCATTCGGCGCCCGCACGGTGGCTTACACTTGATGAGATGAACCGCGAACTCATCGGCCACCTGATCGGTCTGCGTTACAAGCTGATGTGGGCCAAGACGCGCTCGCGCGGCGGCCGTATTGCGCTGTTCGTCATTGGATACCTGCTTTTTGTGCTGGTGGCAGCGCTCCTGGCCGCCGGTGGAATCGGCGGCGGCATTGCCGCGGTCAAATCGGGACAGGCCGGAATGGTAGCGAGAATTTCGCTCTCCGGAATCTTTCTGAGCGCCGTGATGTGGACGCTGCTGCTCGGCTTCGGCATGAACGCCGTTTTCTCGGAAAGCGAGCTGCGCCGTTATCCGCTGTCCGCCGGCGACCGGCGCCTGGTGACGTTCTTCATCGGCATCGCGGACCCGTTCTGGTTTCTGATCCTGTTGTGCGATCTCGGCCTGTCGGTGGGGATTTACGTATTCGGCAGCGCTTCAATCGGCCTCGGTCTTCCCGCTGTGCTGCTACTGGTCGCGTCGAATTACGCGCTGGCGCGTACCTTGGGGATGCTCATCGACCGGCTGGCGGAAACGAAGATGGGTTCCTCTCTCATGCTGTTGCTGATCATGTCCGTCAGCATGCTGCCCAGCATACTCATACCTCTGCTAAGGCATAATCCGGCCCTGACGGACCGGATACTGGCCGTGCTGCGCTTCACGCCGCCGTTCGCCGCCGCCGACGCCATCACCGCTTCCGGCACGCAGGCTTACTGCGGGATTGTTGCTGGTGGCGGCCTGGTTCGCGGCATTCATGTTGGCGCTGGTTTGGGTGGAAAAGAATCCCTTCCGCGGCCGCGCGGTACAAACCAAGGCCGCGGGTTGGGACAACCGCTACGAGCGGATTGGAGCGCTCTTCGGCGCCGCCAATGCCGCGATGGTGGGCTTCTGGCTGCGTTTCTATTCGCGTAACAGCCGCGTCCGCACGCTCTATTTTCTCGGCCTGCCGCTCGCCGCATTCCTCACTTTCAGCCTGGCGCGTCAACGCAACGGACCGCCGGACTGGTTCGCGGCTGCAATGGGCGCAATGCCCGTATTGGGTTATATGGGGACTTCGCGCATTGCCGTCAATCAATTTGGATATACCGGCGGCGGGTTCCGCCGATTCTTCCTCCTACCCGCCGATCCTGGAGCGGCCTTGCGCGCGGCCAGCTACGCATCCCTCTTGATGGGGGCCGGAATGATTCCGCTGGGGCTTATTGCGTGGCTCGCGTTCATCCCGCGTGCCCGCGATGGACGCGAGGTCTTCATGCTGTTGTGTTCCGCAGCTACCGGATTGCTGGTATTCAACGGCATGGGGCTGTGGTCGACGCTTTACGGCCCCCGCAAGGGTAATTACACGAGCGCCGTGGGGAACGACCTTTCCGCGGCCGGCAACGTGGTGGTATTCACCTGCATGCTGGGCGGCCTCTTCCTGCCCGTGTTACTAAAAAAGGTGGGCGCCCGCGCTGCTTTCTCCGGAAAATTGGGCATTTGCGGCGATTCCCGCCGGTCTGGCGTATGCGTTCTACAAGATTTCGCTCAGCATCGCCGCGCCGCTGGTCTATCGCCGGCGCGAGATACTAATGAAGATCGTGGAAGGAAAATCGTAAATGCACCCGCACGCCGACGCTATTCGCGTACACAGCCTGGTCAAGCGCTACGGCACTGTAACCGCGGTGGAGAATCTCTCGTTGCGCGTGCCCGCGGGCACGATGTTCGGTTTTCTGGGACCGAACGGGTCGGGCAAGAGTACGACCATCGGATGCATGACGGGCTTGCTCGATCCGACCGCCGGCTCAATCGAAATTCTGGGCGAACCGTTCACGCCCGAGAGCGTTTCGCTCAAACGCCGCATGGGCGTGATGCCGGAAACACTGGGGCTGTTCGAGCCGCTCTACGCTCACGAGTTTCTGGCATTCATCGGACGCATGTATGGACTCGACGAAGAGACTACGCGAAAACGGGTGACTGAGCTACTGGCCGCGCTCGAGCTCACGGATTCCTCGAAGCCGCTCTCCGACTACAGCACCGGCATGCGCAAGCGCGTAGCCTTTGCCGCCGCCGTGATTCATTCTCCCGAAGTGTTGTTTCTAGACGAGCCTTTCGAGAGCATCGACCCCGGCGGCGTTGCGCTGCTGAAGCAATGGCTGCGCCGCTTCACTGAGCAGGGACGCACGGTATTTATTACGACGCATGTGCTCGATACGGTGGAGCGGTTGTGCCAACAAGTGGCCATCGTGACCAAGCCGGGCAAGCTGGTGTGGGAGGGCGATATTACGGCGTTGGCCGCGGATGGCGCAATTGCATTCGACGGGCAAGAGTTTACGGCGTTGGAGGCTCTGTTTCTGCATCTCACGGGTGAGAAGTACGCGGACTTAAAGTGGCTATAGTCCTGGTGCGGATAGGCCTCCTGACCTGTCGATGCGCCGCAAAGCGCAGGTTGGACGATTGCAGGTGCGCTCGAAGGAGCCTGCGCCTTCGGCGCATCGACAGGCCAGGAGGCCTATCGCACGAAAACGCACGAAAACGCACTAATCGTTTCGAAGTGCCACCAGCGGATCTACGCGCGCTGCCCGCGCCGCCGGCAGGTAGCCCGCCGCCAACGCCGTCGCCGCCAACACCGCGGCGGCGCCTGCCAGCGCTATGGCGTCGTGCGGCGCCACGCCGTAGAGCATCGATTTCGCCAGGTTGGCTAGCGGGAACGATAGCGGCGCGGCGATCGCGATCCCAATGCCCGCCAAGATAGCCACCTCGCGCATCACAATCCCTAGCACTTCACCGCGGCTTGCACCCAAAGCCATGCGGATTCCGATCTCGCGCGTGCGCCTTGTCACGGTGTACGACATCACGCCGTACAAACCGATCGCCGCGAGTGCCGTTGCAAGTATGCCGAAGAAGGCCGAGAGCAGCGAGACGATGCGATCGGCGAACATGTCTTCGTCGATCTGGCGGTCCATTGTCTTCAAGCCGAAAATGGGCAGGTTGGCGTCCGTTTCATGTATGGTCTGCCGCAACGCGGAGGCGATAGATTCCGGGTCCTGCGCCGTCCGAACGTAATAAAACATCGCACCGATATTGGGATTGTATTGCTGGGCATACGGCGTGAACACGAAGCGCTGTTTTTGCTCACGGACGTCGGCGTACTTGCCGTCTTTCGCCACTCCGACGATTTCGACTGGCGTCTTCTTTTCATCCGAGCTGAAGTAGAACTGCCTGCCGATCGGGTTCGCGCCCTCAAAATATACCTGCGCGAAGGTCTCGTTTACTACCGCCACGCGCGGCGCAGACCCGTTGTCCGACGCGCGCAAATCGCGCCCCGCGGCTAGCGGCATTCCCAGCGCCGCGAAGTATCCCGCACTGACGGCGTCCACATTGGGAGCGTTCTCGCCCTCTTTGGGCGTGTAGCCAGGAACGGTAATGCCAGAATCCCAATTGTCGTTGTTTAGCAGCGGCGTCTGCGTCGATGCCACTGCGCGCACACCCGGCAGAGCGGCAACTGCGTTGGTTCACCGCATCGAATAACGCAATCGCTCGCCGCGCATCGTAGCCATTCAGCGAAGGTTGAATCGCGAACGACATCAGATGATCGGCGTGGAAGCCGAGATCGATGCTCTTGAGGTTGCCGAGACTGCGCAGAAACAGCCCGGCGCCTGTCAGCAGCAACAAGGAGAGCGCCACTTGCGCGATCACCAGGCCCTTGCGCACAAACACGTGCGCGCCGCTCGAGATTACTCCGCCCGCCTGCTCTTTCATGGTCGATGCAAGGTCGGGACGCGTAGTCTGGAATGCCGGCGCGAGGCCGAATACTACTCCGCAGAGGAGCGATACCGTGGCGGTGAAGGCGAGAATGCGCCAATCGGGATCGGCCGAAAGCGTCGCAGTGTAATTGGCGAATGGCAGAAACGCGAGGAGCGCTCGGCCGCTCCATACCGCTACCAGTACGCCCAACGCACCGCCTGCCGCCGCGAGAATCATCCCCTCGGCCAGGATTTGGCGGACGATATCGCCCCGAGTAGCTCCCACCGCCAGCCGGATCGCGATCTCCTTCTGCCGTCCAGCTGCCCGCGCGATCATCAAATTTGCCACATTAGCGCAAGCGATCAGCAGGACGAGGCCCACCAATCCCGTGAGCAGCGCCAATGGCTGGCGAAATAACATCCGCAGCATCGATATGCCGTTTGACGCGTCCGATAGGGCGATATGGCGATTCAAGAAGCGTTGCCGGGATTGCGGCGACGCGCTCGTCATCTGGTTCAGCTCGTCTTGCAGAATCGGCTTCCAGAACACGTTGAGCGCCGCTTCCGCGCTGGCGCGCGTTACGCCCGGCTTCAACCGCCCCATCACGTTCAGCCACATGTTGCGGCGCGATTCCATCTGCGCACGCTCGGGCAAGAGTTGGGGTTTCATGGTGACAGGAATGAACGCCGCGGGCGCTTCGCCCATTGCGACGCCATCGAAGCCCGGCGCCGCCACTCCAACCACGGTGAGGGGCTGTCCATTGATCGAAACTTGCCGGTTCAGAATCCCCGGATCGCCGCCGAAGCGCTGCTGCCAGAAACCATAGCTCAACACCGCTACCGCGTTCGCGCCCATGGCGCGGGTATCATCGGAGATGATCGGCCGCCCGATCGCCGTGCCTGCGCCGAGAACCTCGAAGAAGTTTCCGGAGACCAGGTTCGCGGCGACACGCTCGGTTGTGCCATTCAGGGACAGGCTCGCCGAGATGGGATACCATCCGATGGCGCCGCTTAGATCGGGCGCGCGGTCGCGGAAATCGAGATACATCGGATAAGAGAAGGTGAAGGTATCGTCGTAATTGGTGTTGACGCTGCCCCGGCGCGGCCCATTGGCCGTAAATAAGACTAACTGTTGCGGATCGCGCACGGGAAGCGAGCGCAGCATCACGCGGTCCAGCAGGCTGAAGATGGCGGTATTTGCGCCAATTCCCAGCGCCAGCGAGAGCACGGCGATGGCCGTGAATCCGGGATTCTTGCGGAACGAGCGAAAGGTGTAGCGAAGGTTGCCAGCCAGCATGCAGGTTAGACGATGGCGCGGCGGTTTGGTGACTACAATGAGGGTGATGCCCCGCGAGCCCCTGCCGCCGCTGACGCCCGACCCGGTCATCGAGTTCTACAAGAAGGACGTTGACCGGACGCTGCTGCGGGAAAATCTCAAGCTCACGGTTACGGAGCGCTTCGAAAAGCTGATGGCGCTACAACGGTTCGCCGAGGAGATGCGGCGGGCGGGCCGAGAAGCCCGTCGCCAAGCGCGCCTGAAGCCATGACCGATTTCGCCGCCCTGCTCCGAGCCCTGACGTCAGCCAGGGTTCGCTACATCGTGGTCGGCGGCGCCGCCGCGACGGCGTACGGAGCCGCGCGGCTAACTGTCGATCTGGATGTAGTCTACGAACGAATGCCAGAGAATCTTACACGCCTCGTCACCGCGCTGGCAGATCTCAATCCGTACTTGCGCGGGGCGCCGCCGGGTCTACCGTTCGGTTCGATACCGAGACCATTCGGCAGGGACTCAACTTTACGTTGACCACGGCAATCGGCGACATCGACTTGCTTGGCGAAATCACCGGCGGCGGGGGATATGACGATCTGCTTCCCTACACGATCACGCTCAGGCCTTTTGGCATCGAGTGTCTCTGCCTCGGCTTGCGCCGGCTCATTCAGGTCAAACGCGCGGCAAGCCGGGCAAAGGATTGGGAAGCAATTGCGGAATTGGAAGTCCTGGAGCAGGAAGAGCCGCCAACCAAGGGTTAAGCATCAATACGCCTTGGCAATCACGGCGCGCCGATCCACCATCTCACCCGTTACGATGCACTTCCCTGCCCCGTCGAATTCGTCCACCATCGGGATGCAGCGCACCGTGGCTTTGAATTCCTTCATGCGGGCGTCGACGGAAGGATCGTCCTTGACATGCGCCATGACGAATTTTCCGCCGCCCTTTTCGGCGCTTACCTCGCGCAGGATTTCTTCGACTTCCTCCACGGAATTCGCCAGCACCGTGTTTTCCTTTTGGCGCTGCTTGGCGGCAGCGTAGAGGTCCTTCTGCATTTGCGTCGAGCACCTCGGGCAAGCGCGTTGCGAGATTTCGTCTGGGGAACGATCTCTTTCGCTCCCGTGTCGCGGCGTTTCAGCACTACATTGCCCGATGCCAGATCGCGCGGACCCAGTTCCAGTACCACGGGCACGCCGCGGCGCTCCCAGTGATAGAACTTCGCGCCGGGCGATAGGCCCTCGCGCGTCGTCTACCTTCGCGCCCACTTCCTTCGCGATGCGATGGGCTGCTTCGAGCACCGCATCCTTCTCCTGGTCCTTACGGTAAATCGGCGCCAACACGGCTTTCACCGGCGCCAGTTTCGGCGGCAGCACGAGGCCTTTATCGTCGGAATGCGTCATGATCAAACCGCCGATCAGCCGCGTGCTCACGCCCCAACTCGTCTGCCAGACGTAATCGAGCTGGCCTTCCTTGCTCTGGAACTTCACGTCGAAGGCTTTGCCGAAATTCTGTCCCAAATCGTGACTGGTGCCCGCTTGCAGCGCCAGGCCGTTCTGCATCATGGCCTCAATGGAATAGCTACGCAGCGCGCCTGCGAATTTTTCGGCGCGCGTCTTGGCGCCCTTGATGACCGGCATCGCCATGATGTCTCTCGGCCACTTCGGCGTAGATATCGAGGATGCGCAGCACCTCCTCGATGGCCTCTTCGTGATTCGAATGCGCGGTGTGGCCTTCCTGCCAGAGGAACTCGGTGGTGCGCAGGAACATGCGCGTACGCAACTCCCACCGCACCACGTTGGCCCATTGGTTCACCAGCACGGGCAGGTCGCGCCAACTCTGGATCCACTTGGCGAAGAAGTGGCCGATGATGGTTTCAGAGGTCGGCCGGATGACGTACGGTTCTTCCAGTTCCTTGCCGCCCGCGATGGTTACCACGGCGAGCTCGGGCGAGAAGCCTTCCACGTGCTCGGCTTCCTTGCGCAGAAAGCTCTGCGGGATCAGCAGCGGGAAATACACGTTCTGGTGATCGGTGGCTTTAAAGCGGTCGTCGAATTCGCGCTGCATCAATTCCCAGACGGCATAGCCGTTGGCTTTGATGACCATGCAGCCCTTGACGATTTCGGCGGGTTCCGCCATGTCGCCTTGCAGAACGACGTCTTGATACCACGAGGCAAAGTCCTCGCCGCGAGGCGTAATGGGAGATTCGGCCATATTAGTGAAACTTCAGGTTACTATTTTCGGAGGGGCGCCCGCCGGGAGCCTAGTTGCGCGAGCCTCAACCGGCCTTCCATTCGGGCACGTTCTCGCCCGGCCGGAACACACTGACGCCGCTAGTTGCACCCAATGCCGCCATATGATTTTTGCTCCAGCCATGGATGGTCTGCGCGATCGAGCCACCCGGCTCGATCAGATACAGGGTCGGGACATTGGTGAGGCCATAGGCGTTGCTTACCGGGAAGCCGGTGCTTTCGAGATCGAGCAGCACGGGGAACGTCACGCCGTAGCGCTTCGCGAACTCGCGCGTATCGCGGGCGTTGTTTTGCGAGATGCCGTAAACCGGCAGACGGCCCGGCATGGTGCAGCGCGTTCAAGAAACGGAAACGCGAGTTGGCACACCGGACACGAGATCTTAAAGAACGCCAGCAGCGCCGGTCCCGCGGCTACGATTTCCGCTAGCGATGTCTCGCCGCCATCGAGGCGCGGCAACCGAAAGTCGGGGGCCTGCGCGCCCGCTTCAAGAGGTGTAAGTTCGTGTCTCGTTCCATTGTCACTCGTCCTTTTTCATATGCTGGACGAAACTAAGTATGTCGAATGCCTGGATCTTACGGTCAGGATAGTAACTGCTGACGGCGTCCTGTTCATCGGTGAAGATTTCGAATACAGTCTGCCAGCTTGGTCATGACAAGCAGTTCGATGTTGCGCCGATTCAGGTTCACCAGTTTGATGTTGCCGTGGTTCTTGCGCAGGGTAGTGACGCAGATCACCAGCGCGCCCAAGGCCCGTACTGTCGATGAAATCGACATGGGTCATGTTCAGCACCAGGTTGCGCTTGCCGGCGGCGTCCAATGCCGCCACCTTCTCACGCAGGGCGCTCGCCTCCGGGCCCACGACAATGCGCCCCTTCATCTCCAGAATAGCTATGCCTTCACGGTCGTTTTCTTGTATGTCGAGCGCCATGCGATCCTGTTTCGTTTACGATACCAACTGCGCGGTTAAGGTGATGTTGGTCTTATACAGCTTTGACACCGGGCAGCCTGTCTTCGCGGCCTGAACGGCTTTGTCGAATTGCTCCTGCGTCGCGCCGGGCACTTTCGCCTTGAGATCGAGATGGCTTTCGGTAATCGAAAAACCGTCCGGCTGTTTTTCGAGACTGATGGAGCATTGGGTCTCGATGCTCTCGGCCGTCAGATTGGCCTGACCCAACTGCGCCGAAAGAGCCATGGTAAAGCATCCGGCGTGGGCGGCCGCCAGCAACTCCTCAGGATTGGTTCCCTTCCCATCCTCAAAACGCGTGCTGAACGAATACTGCGTTTTGTCCAGCACTCCGCTCGCCGTCGAGATGTTGCCTTTGCCCGATTTCAGATCGCCCTGCCATTGCGCGTTTGCCGTTCGCTTCATAGTACCTCCTTTTGTATTCTAGGATGGTTTCGATGGCGAAACGCAACATAGAAGCGGAGGTCGAAGCGGTCGGTGCGCTCCGTGACATTTCTCCCGAGAACGCGGCTCGCGCGATTGCGCGATGCTTTGGCTCGACCGTGTCAATCTCGTCGCGGCGAAGGCCGCGAAGATTTCGGGCGAACTGCAACTGCGTCGAGCTCATCCCCGATCTGCTCGGCGCCTTCGACCGGCTCTTCGTCAAGCCGGTCGAGCGCGATCCGCAATGCTGGGCAAAGAACGCGATTGCGCAGGCGCTGATGGATCTCGACTATCGCGAGCACGCGCCATTCCTGATGGGCGCGCGGCACGTGCAGCTGGAAGCGGTGTGGAACGGCCAGGAGGATACGGCGCAAACGCTACGGGGAATTTGTCTGCTGGCGCTGGTTTCGTGCAACGATATTCCGCGCGCGCGAGATCTTCCGCGTTCTGGTGGACGCGATGGCGGACAAGGCGCAGGTGGTGCGGGTGGAAGCCGTCCGCGCGGTTGCGGAAATGGAGGGCGAGGAGGCGTCGCTTCTGTTGCGGCTGAAAGCGCGGATGGGCGACAAAGAACCGGCGGTGACGGGTCAGGTGTTCGATTCGCTGCTGCGTTTGGAACCGGCGCGGGCGCTGCCGCTGGTGAAGGGCTATCTCGAGAGTGGTCCGGCCGGAGTTGAAGGAAGAGGCGGCGCTGGCGCTGGGGGCGTCGAGAATCGCCGGCGGCGGTCGATATTTTGCTGGAGGCGCTGCCGCACGCGGCGGAACCTTATTTTCGGAAGACGGTGTTGCGCGCGCTGGGGGCGTCGCGGCAGGAGAAGGCTATCGCGTTCCTGCGCGGGTTGGTTGAGGCAGGGGGTTTGGATTTGCCTGGCGCGAAAGAGGCGCTGGCCCTGTATGAGAGGAAGTAGGCGAGCTTTGCTCGTCTCTCGAGTTTCTACATTTTCGAGAGCCGCTTTTGTTACCGGCGCCGCCGACAGTCTTGCGTCCGTTCCGGATCTTGCCGCCGGTGCGCAGGCGAGTTTCGCTCGCCTGGACAGGCTGGAAGCCTATCCTACTAACGCGTTGATGGCGGCCGGGTTCGCGGCTTCATAGGCTGCGATCGCCGCATCCTGGTGCAGGATGTAGCCGAGTTCGTCGACGCCTTCGAGCAGACAATGTTTGGAGAATTCGTCGATGGGAAATTCCACTGCGCGGCCGTCTGGCGTAGTCAAAGTTTGCCTTGCAAGATCGATTTGCACAGTGGCTTCCGGCGGAGCGGCGAACAAGGAGTTGTGCACATCGATCGGGACCACGATCGGCAGCAGCGAATTTTTCAGCGAATTCTGCTTGAAGATGTCCGCGAAACTGGTGCTGATTACGGCGCGGAAGCCGAACTGCGTCAGCGCCCAGGGGGCGTGCTCGCGCGAGCTGCCGCAGCCGAAGTTATCGCCCGCCAGTAATACCAGCGCGCCTTGCGATTCCGGCTTGTTCAGGACGAAATCAGGGATTCGGATCGCCGCTTCGCGTTGTAGCGCCAGTCGTAGAACAGGTTCTTATCCAGCCCGACCTTCGACGTCGTTTTTAGGAAGCGCGCCGGAATAATCTGGTCGGTATCGATGTTGTTTACCGCGAGCTTTACCAGGCGGCTTTCGAAGTTCGTGAACGGCTTCATAGAATCGTCCTCACATCGGCGACAGCGCCGGCGAGCGCGCTGGCCGCGGCCGTCAGCGGGCTGGCGAGGAATGTCCGTCCCGCCTTTACCCTGCCGCCCTTCGAAGTTGCGATTGCTGGTGGAGACGGCTGTACTGCCCGGGCGTCAATGTGATCGCCATTCATCGCGATGCACATCGAGCAGCCCGGTTCGCGCCACTCGCATCCAGCGGCGCGGAATAGCTCGGGCAGCCCTTCGGCAATGGCCTGGCGCTTCACTTCCTGCGAACCCGGCACCACCATCACCCGCACATTCGGACTTACTTTCCGGCCCTTGAGCACCTGCGGCCGCCGATCGCAGATCGGTGATGCGCGAGTTGGTGCAGCTTCCGATAAATACGACGTCGATGGCATGCCCCAGCAGCGGCTTGCCGCCTTCGATGCCCATGTACTCTCAGCGCTTTCTCAACCGACTCGCGCTGCATCGGGTCGGAGATTTTCGATGGCTCCGGAACCGGCGCGCCGATCGCAACGCCCATGCCAGGATTGGTGCCGTAAGTGATCATCGGTTCGAGCGCATTGGCGTCGATCGATACCGAGCGGTCGTAAGTCGCGCCGTCATCCGTGGGTAACTGCTTCCACCGCGCGACGGCGGCATCCCATGCCGCGCCCTTCGGCGCATGCGGCCGTCCCGCCAGATACTGGAACGTTGTATCGTCCGGCGCAACCATGCCGGCGCGGGCGCCGCCCTCGATCGACATATTGCACACCGTCATTCGCTCTTCCATGGAAAGCGCGCGGATGGCGCTGCCGGTGTATTCGAAGACGCTGCCGGTGCCGCCGCCGATGCCGATCTGCGCGATCAGCGCGAGGATGATGTCCTTGGCCGAAACGCCGGGCCGAAGCGCGCCATCGACGCGCACCTGAAACGTCTTCGACTTGCGCTGCAGCAGGCATTGCGAGGCCAGCACGTGCTCCACTTCGCTGGTACCGATGCCGAACGCCAGCGCGCCGAACGCGCCGTGCGTCGCGGTGTGACTGTCGCCGCAGACCACGGTCATTCCGGGCTGCGTCAGTCCCAGTTCGGGGCCGATCACGTGTACGATCCCCTGCCTGTCGCTATGGACGCCCAGCAAGCGGATGCCAAATTCCTTGCAGTTGGTCTCTAACTGAGCGAGTTGCTTGGCGGCGATGGGGTCGAGGATGGGCAGCGAACGATCGGTGGTGGGGATGCTGTGGTCGGCTGTGGCGATGGTGAGGTCGGGGCGCCGGACTTTGAGGCCGCGCTCGCGCAAGCCGTCGAAGGCCTGCGGCGAAGTGACTTCGTGGACCAGGTGAAGGTCGATGAATAAGCAGCGTGGGCGCGCCGGCTTGTTCATGGACGACGTGGGCGTCCCAAAGTTTCTCGATAATGTCGTGGCATAAATGGCTCGGAGTACGACGCTTTTACTCGGCAATCCGATCGCGGCGCAGACCGCCTCGCCAACTTCTTCCGTGGTCGCCGGCGTTGCCCGCGGGCTTCAAATCGGCTGTGACGCGGCCGCTCTTCAGTACGGCTTCGATCGCGCGATCCACCGCGGCGGCTTCTTCCTTCAATCCGAAACTATATTCCAGCATAGCGCCGGCCGACCCGATGGCGCCCAGCGGATTGGCCTTATTCTGCCCGGCGATATCGGGCGCGGAGCCGTGGACCGGCTCGTATAGCCCCACCCACGCGCCGTTCGGCCGGCGGTCGCCGATGGAGGCCGAAGGCAGCATGCCGATCGAGCCGGCCAGCACCGCGCCTTCGTCGCTCAGGATGTCGCCGAACATGTTTTCCGTCAGCACGACGTCGAAGCGCCGCGGGTTCAGAATCAACTGCATGGCGCAGTTGTCCACCAGGATGTGATCGAGCTCCACATCGGGATAATCTTTCGCGACCTCGATCACCACGCGCCGCCAGAGCTGCGAGTTTTCGAGCACGTTCGACTTATCCACCGACGTCACTTTCTTCCTGCGCGCGCGCGCCAGGTGGAAGGCCATGCGGGAAACGCGCTCGATCTCCGCGCGCGTGTAAGTCATGGTATTGACCGCCCGCTCCCCGCGCCGTTCTCCGGAGATGCCGCGCGGAGTTCCGTAGTAGATTCCGCCCGTCAGTTCGCGGACGATAATCATATCCGTACCTTCCACCAGGTGATTCTTCAAAGGCGAAGAATCCAGCTGCGACGCGTACGCGCGCACCGGGCGCAGATTCGCATATACGCCCAGCGCCTTGCGAATTCCCAGCAGTCCTTTTTCCGGCCGCTTTTCGGGCGGCGCGTCGTCGAACTCCGGCAGCCCCACCGCGCCCAGCAGCGTCGCGTCGGCCGCCGCGGCCAGCCGCGCCGTCTCCTCGGGAAACGGCGAGCCGGTCTTATGAATCGCGACTCCGCCCAGCAGGCCCTTCGGTCAGCTGCAAGTTTGTGATTCCACTTCTCCGCGACGTGCCGCAGCACGCGCACGGCTTCGCGCAGTGACTTCCGTTCCGATGCCGTCGCCGGGAAGAACCAGTATGTTGAGATCCATGAGATCTCAGTAAGCGGTCCGCGCAGTGCTGCGCCGCTAGCCTGCAGCGGCTGCTGCCGCTGCGACTGGCAATCTATGCGCCAGTGCCGCAATCTCTTCATCCATCAGGCCCTTCTTGCGATGGTCGGCCACCGCGGTGAAGCGATGATAGAGCCGGTCGAGTTCCTCGCGGTTCAGGTCGTAGCCCAGTTCCTTGGCGCGTTGGTTCAGCGCGTGGCGGCCGCTGTGCTTGCCCAGCACCAGCCTGCCCTCGGGCACGCCCACCGAGTGCGGATCGATAATCTCGTAAGTGGTCTTCTCTTTAGGTAGCCGTCCTGATGGATGCCGGCTTCGTGCGCGAAGGCGTTGCGTCCCACGATGGCCTTGTTCGGTTGCGGCCCGAAGGTGATGATCGAACTGAGCATCTCGCTGGCGGCGAAGAGATGCTCGGTGTGAATGCCGGTCGTATACGGATACGCATCGGCGCGCGTCTTGAGGATCATGACGATCTCTTCGAGCGAGCAGTTGCCCGCGCGCTCGCCGATCCCGTTGATGGTGCATTCGATCTGCCGCGCGCCGGCTGCGACGGCGGCCAGCGAGTTCGCCACCGCCAGACCCAGATCGTCGTGGCAGTGCACGCTGACCACGGCGCTATCGCCCAGCGCCTTCGCCACGCGGCCGATCAGCGCGCCGTATTCCTCGGGAATCGAGTAGCCCACCGTGTCGGGAATATTCACGGTGCGGGCGCCCGCGGCCACCACCGCGCGGGAAACCTTTTCCAGGTAATCGGGGTCGGTGCGCGCTCCGTCTTCGGCGGAAAACTCCACGTCGTCCACATGACGGCGCGCCAGTTCCACCGCCGCCACCGCTTCGTCCAGCACCTGCTGCTGCGATTTCTTCAGCTTGTATTTCAGGTGAATGTCGCTGGTGGCGATGAAGGTATGGATGCGCGGCCGCTTGGCGTGCTCCAGCGACTTCGCGGCGCGCTCCACATCGAGCGGTGCAGCAGCGCGCCAGCGCCGCCACGCTGCGCCCAGGGAAACTCGCGGCTCACCGCGTCCACCGCTTCGAAATCGCCTTCGGAAGCGATGGGGAAACCGGCCTCCAGGATGTCCACGCCCAGTTCCACCAGCTTGCGGGCCATGCGCAGCTTTTCGGGCACCGTCATGCTGCAGCCCGGCGATTGCTCGCCATCGCGCAGCGTGGTATCGAAGATGTATACGCGGTCGCTCATGAATGATCCACCAGTCATGGCTCATTATCGACGAGCAGTCCGTTGCGATTTGGCAAATTTATAATACTTGAAGGATATATATTAGCATGTGATTCATGGAACTTCATACGCTTCAGGTCTTCCTGACCGTCGCCAACGAGAACGCAGTTTCTCGCGCGCGGCCGAGAAACTGCTCCGCACGCAGCCCGCGATCTCGCTGGCCCTGCAGCGGCTGGAACAGGAACTCGGCGAGAAGCTGATCGACCGCTCCGGCAAAGACCTGCTCCTCACCGACGCCGGGCGCACGGTGCTCGAATACGCTCGGCGCTTCCAGAACCTGAAGCTGGAACTCGATAACTCGCTCGCCGAGCTGCGCGATAACTCGGCCGGCCGGCTGATCATCGGCGCCAATGAATCGACCACGCTCTATCTGCTGCGAGCACATCGAGCGCTATCGCGAGCTGTATCCCGAAGATGAAGGTGCAGGTGCGGCGCAGCCTTTCGAGCAAGATCCCGAACGAGTTGCTCGACGGCAACCTGGAGCTGGGCGTCATCAGCTACGATCCCGGCGACGAGCGGCTGAGAGTCAAAGTGATCTACACCGATTCGCTGGCCTTCGTGGTGTCGCCGCAGCATCGGCTGGCGCGCCGCAAGACGGTCTCCATCGCCGAACTGGGCGACGAGACACTTCATCGCGCACAACGTGGTCTCGCCGTATCGCGACGTGGTGCTGCGCGAGTTCCAGGCGCACAAGGTGCCGCTGAACATGGACGTGGAGATGCCGACCATCGAGACCATCCGCAAGCTGGTGCAGAGCAATCAGGGCGTGGCGTTCCTGCCGCGCATGTGCGTGGAGCAGGAGATCGAACAGAAGCATGCTGTGCGAGGTTCGCGTGAAGGAAATGCACGTGGAGCGCAAGATCCGGCTGGTCTATCCCGCGCGGCGCGCGCTGAGCCACGCCGCGCGGGCATTTCTGGAAGTGGTGGGGTAAAAGCGCCTGCGCGAGTCTTCGTGGCCAGCGTGGCGCTTCGAGTTCTCTCGCTACCAGTTATACTGTATGGCTATATGAAGAAACTGTCCCTCGCCTTTGCTTTCACCTGTGTCCTCGTGGCGCAGGACAAAGTCGACGAAGCCACCTCCGCGCGTATCCGCAGCGAAGAGTTGGAACATTCCATGATCATGCACACCGTGCACATGCTCACCGACCGCTACGGTCCGCGCATGACCGGCACGCCCAACCACGAAGCCGCCGCCGATTGGGTCATCAAAGAAACGACCGCGTGGGGCATGAAGAACGCCCACCTGGAAGCGTGGGATTTCGGCCATCCCGGCTGGCTCAACGAGCGCGCCTCCGGATTCATCACCGCGCCGGTCAAAGAGAACCTGAAGTTCGAAGTGCTCGCCTGGACGCCCTCAACCAAGGGAACCGTCACCGGCTCGGCGATTCAGTTGATCCCGCCGCACGGTCCGGAAGCTCCGCGCGCCGGCAAATGCCGCGGCCGGAGGGCGCGGCGGACGCGGCGGCCCGCAATTCCTTGGCCCGACGCAGGACGAGATGGATCAATGGATCGCACGGGTGAAGAACTCCGTCCACGGCAAGATGGTGCTGATCGGCAAAGCCGCCGTGATTCCCGTCGATTTCGACCCTCCGCAGAAGCGTCTGCCTGACGACCCCGCCGCCGGTGGACGAGGCCGCGGCAACTTCGGCGGCGGCGGGACGCGGACCCGCCGCAGACGACGGACGGCTCACCGCGCGCCAGGTCGACCGATGCAATCGACGCGATGCTTATCGCCGACGGCGCGTTGGTGCGCATTAACGATGCGGCGCGCGGCCAAGGCATCATCGTGGCGCAGCAGCACCCGACTACGACGCCCGACAAAGACCGTCCCCACCGTGATCCTGCGCAACGACGATTACGGCCGCATCGAGCGCCTGCTCGCCGACGGCGACGACGTCAAGCTCGAGTTCAACATCGTCAACCAGATTTTCCCCGAGGGCAAAACCAGCTACAACGTGGTGGCGGAGATCCCCGGCTCGACAAGGCCGACGAAATCGTCATGCTCGGCGGGCACCTCGATTCGTGGCACGCCGCCACCGGCGCAACGGATAACGGCATCGGCTCCTCGATCATGCTCGAAGCCGCGCGGCTGATTCAAACGCTCGGCCTGAAGCCGCGCCGCACCATTCGCGTGGCGCTGTGGTCGGGCGAAGAAGAGGGACTGCTCGGCTCGCTCGCGTATGTGAAGGCAGCACTTCGGCACGTTCGAAAATCCCAAGCCCGAATTCGCCAAGCTCGATTGCTATTTCAACGTCGATACCGGCACCGGGCGCCTGCGCGGCGCGGGAATTTTCGGACCGCCCGAAGCGGCGACAATTCTGCGAGCCGGTATTCGCGCTGTTCAAGGATTGGGGACTCGGCGGCTGTGAGCGCCACCACAAGCCGCGCTACCGGGGGCACCGACAGCACTTCATTCAACAATGCCGGACTGCCCGGAATCGGCTTCCAGCAGGACCCCATCGAGTACGGCAGCATGACGCACCACACCAATCTCGACACTTACGAGCGCATCATTCCCGATGATGTGAAAGAGGCCTCCGCGGAAGTGGCCGCGGCCGTGTGGCACGTCGCCAATCGCGATCAGATGATGCCCCGATTCACCAAAGATACGATGCCAGCGCCCGTTGCGGCGCGGTGAAAGCGACGGGCAGGCCGGAGACGGTTGTTGTCTCGCCGCTTGCGGCCCGCTGTTGGTCCCGCATGTTGACCGGTTCTTTTCTTTCCGGAGATATCCTGAGCCTTTACGATAGGGCTTGTGCTGCAAATTACAACGGAGTGGACCCGCGCCACCCAGAGCGTCCCGCTCGTGGGTATTTCCAGGCGGGTGAACCGCCTATACTTTGTGTAGGAGGCAACATGTCCGCTCCACAAAAGAAATGTGCTCATCCAGCCTGTAACTGCATGGTCGATCAGGGCAAGAAATACTGCAGCGATTATTGCCACGATTCAGGTAACAAGATTGAGATTGCCTGTAACTGCCACCATGCTACCTGCGAAGCGGGCGCGCCCGTCATGACAGCCGAAGGCTGACTTAGTGTAAGTCGCGTGCCATCCCGACTTTAATACGCCCACGCCGCCCGCCCATTGTCGTTCACAAGAGGGGGCCATCCGGGGCTACGGCCACACCGGACGGCCCAACTTTCCGCCCGCCTGATCGTTCTTGAGAGCCGCCCCCTCGGAGCCTGAAGCCGCGCACAAGTTATCGATTCGCTGATTCCATCGCGCTTTGTGAGGGAAGATCGGCCGGCGCGATCTTACGCCGACGTCAGGAATGCCGCAGGAAAGCGGAACAGGAAGCCGCACACCTGTGCCTCCTTCGCAACAGGCGTAAAGGGCCTCGCGAGTGGCGCTTCGACGGGAACACGCCCGTTTTGGCACAATAGAGGATTCTGCGTGGCGGGTAGGGGATTTGGACTGACAGATGCATCCATGGTTACGCCAACGCCGCCATACGCTCGCTTGAATCCAATTTTGAGGTATTCGTGAAGATCTATCGAAACGGCATTTTCTACTTTTGTGTGGTCAGTCTGACTTTGGCGAGTTCATTCGCGCCGCGGCTATGCGCGCAGCAGGCCGATGCGGCCGCCGCCTCCACGGATACGGCGATTGCGTCCCAAAATCCAACGACGCAAAACCCTACCACGCAGAACCCGCCGGCGGCGGCGCCAGCGGCCCAGAACCCGACGACTCAGAATCCAACGCAACAAACGCCGCCTGCGACCCCAGCGTCGCCCGCGACTCCGCAGCCAACGGGCGGCCCCATCGTGAATGCGCCGCCCGAGTTACCAAAGTATCCCGATGTCCGGCTGCCGGGTGAGTACGGCTTCTATTTGGGCATCACGGGATGGCTGCCCCAGCAGCAACCGGCTTTTAACAAGGGTCGCAATTCGGGCATCGTCGACAATTCATACATCACCATGCAGGGCAAGCCAAAACTGGCGGACGGAGCCGAGTTCGGATTGGCCTTGGGACTGCACAATATGCTGCGGTTTTCGTACTTCCAAACGCGCGCGTCTGGCGATTATACGACGCCTGTGGACACCGTCGCGTTCGGCCAGATCTATACGGCGGGGACCCTCGTTTCCACGGATTACCTGATCCAGAACCTGAAACTTTCATTCGATTATCTGACGTGGCCCTATCCCGTGGAGAGCCGGCGCTTTCGGCTGAAGACGCTTTGGCAGGTGCAATACACGTCGGCGAGAGCCGGGTTCGACGCGCCACTGCTGCCTCTCGTGGATGCCAACGGCAATCCGCTTATCGACGCCAACGGCAACCCCATCAGCTACGCGGCTACCGAGACGAAGTGGTTCATCACGCCGACGCTGGGATTGAGCGCGACGGAATATATCACCCCTAATATCCGGTTCGAAGCAAGCGCGGATGGTTTTGCTATTCCGCACCACTCGACGTTATACGAAGGGGAATCGACGATTAACATTCGGGTGAGCCATTTCGAAGTGCGCGGCGGGGCGAAGCTGTTCCACTTCAATACCTCGACCAGCCAGGATTTCTACATGAAGGGGACGCTGGCATCGGTTTTTTTCGGCGTTCGCTGGTATTCGCGGTAGATAGGCACCGCCCCCGCCGCTACCGTCCCCAAATGCCCCCCAGCACGCGCATCGCATTGCCGCCCAGCACGCCGCGAATCTCCACGTCGCTGTACCCGCGCCGGATCAAGCCATCGGCGATGTCGAACGTCCGCTTGGCTTGATCGAGCCCAGTGACCGCTACGTGCTCGGGCTTATCCACGTGGTAGAGGTAGCGCTCGAAGTTCGCCTGCGACGCCGGATTAAACCCGCCTCCCCCTACTGGATTGCCGTTCCCTACCAGATCGAGGTCGCTCCCGATGGCGAGATGCTCCGCGCCCACCAACTTCCGCACGTAATCGAAATGATCGAGCGCGTTCTCGATGCCCACGGGCTCCTGTTCGCGCACCATGAACCGGATGAAGTCGATGCCCATGACCCCACCCGTCTTCGCCATCCGCTTGATCGCGTCGTCCGTCTTCGCCCGCATCAGCTTCGGAATCAGCGACCGGCAGGTTGCATGGGTGAAGATTACCGGTTTGGTTGCGACCTCGAGCGCGTCGAGCGTGGTCTGGTCAGCGCAGTGCGAAACATCGACCGCCATCTTCACCTCTTCCATGCGCTTCAGGATGGACGCGCCGAAGACCGAGAGGCCGCCATCGCGCTGCTCGAGGAATCCGCTGCCGATCCTGTTGTTGAAGTTGTAGGTCAGTTGGCCGATCCGTTGGCCCAGCCCGAAAAACTCATCTACGTCGCGCGGCGTGCGGAAGTGCGTCGAATCCTGCAGGGTGATCATCACGCCGATGCGCTTGTCCCGATGTGCCCGCTCGATATCGGCCACGGACGTCACGCGCAGCAGCCATTCCGGATGCGCCGCCAGAAACCCGTTCCAGCGGGCGAAAAAACGAAGCCCGGTTTCGTAGTCCGATGTGCCCGCTCCTAGCGAGAAGACGTTGATGCCGGAACCGAGATACTCTTCCGCGTCGGCGCGCGTAAACGCATCCGGCTGATTCAGCCACTTATCGATTTTCGGCGGCTTCTCGGCGTAATCCGGGAAGCGGAACTGGTTCAGCAGATCGACCACGGGCGATTCCTCCACCAGCCGGATCGCGCGCGCCGGGTACGTCGCCGGCGATTGCGCGAACAGCTTGTATCGTCCCAACACAATCGCCGCCGAGACCCCGCCGGCGA
This sequence comes from Bryobacterales bacterium, assembly GCA_963763545.1. Classification (GTDB taxonomy): domain Bacteria; phylum Acidobacteriota; class Terriglobia; order Bryobacterales; family Bryobacteraceae; genus PALSA-243. The sequence continues at coordinate 18,800 of CAVXPE010000017.1, read as the reverse complement.
ATGCCCGCCGCGTCAAATTATCCATGGCGGTAGAGTATCACCCATTTGGCGCAGGACGCCGTTCGCGGCATTCACCGCTTCCGCGTCTCCGACCCTCGATTCAGGCCTGCTAGCTCGTCGGCGTCCAATTTCCTCCACTTACCGATCGGTAAGTCGCCTATAATAACTTCGCCGATAGCGGTCCGCACTAACTTCAATACCTTGCTTCCAACAGCCTCGATCATCCTCCTCACTTGGCGGTTTCGCCCCTCCGTGATCGTAATTGCAAAGTGCGTATATTTTCCGCTGTCCCGCAGCCATCGCACCTCGGCGGGCCGCGTCGGGCCGTCGCTTAGCTCAACGCCGTGGCGTAGTCGATCGAGCTGTTCGCCGGTAAGAATGGTAGATGCTTTTACCTGATAAGTCTTGGGAACTTTGAATTCCGGACTCATGATGCGGTCGGCGAATTCGGTGTCATTCGTCAGGATCAGCAGTCCGCTGGTATCGAGATCGAGCCGACCCACGGGAGAAAGCCACTGGCCGGCATCGGCGATCAGATCATACACCGTGGGGCGGCCTTCTGGGTCCCGCCGCGTGGTCAGGTAGCCCTTCGGCTTGTAAAGTAGAATGTAAAGCTTGGCTGCATCGGCGAGCGGCTTTCCGTCGAAAGTGACGCGGTCGCGGCCAAGATCGATCCAGTGGTCGGCATCGCGCACGATCTTCCCGTTGACACGAACTCTCCCGGCGGCGATCCAACTCCTCGCTTCGCTTCGCGATCCAATGCCGCGTTTGGAAAATACCCGCTCCAAGGTTTTTAACGGCCTTTTACCGGAAGGGGAAGGGCGCGTAGCCATAGTTATCTCTAATTTTCTCTATACTTACCGATGCTACAGTAAATTGGGGTTCCACCTGGGGAAGATACTGATCCGAGGCGCGAAACAGCTGCTTACGTTGCGCGGCTCGCGGACACCGCGTTGCGGGACCGGATTGAACGAATTGGGTGTAATTGGAGATGGCGCAGCGCTCGTCGCCGGCGGCGTGTTGTGCGAGGTCGGACCGTCGCGCCGTGTGGAGAACCTCACAGCGGCGCGCGATGCCGTGGAAATCAACGCCGCGGGCCGCGTTGTGATGCCGGGTTTCATCGATTGCCACACCCATCTGGCATTTCCTCCGCCGGATGTGGCGGACGAACACCGCGAAGCGGCCGCGCGAGCGTTGGTTGCCGACACCGCGAAGCGTACGGCCGCGCGCTGGCTTGCTTACATTGGCGCAATGGCTCGCCACGGCACTACCACGGTGGAGATCAAAACCGGCGCGGGGACGAACGAAGAGGCGGAGAAGAAAATGCTCCGCATCCTTTCCATCCTGCAGGATGAGCCGCTCGACGTAGTTCCCACTTTTCTCTTCCGGTTGCCGACCCGCGAGGCAATGAATCAGGCGGCGTTCGAAGAATACGCCAAAAGGCTATTCGGCGATTTCCTCCCGCGCATCCGCAAACGGAACCTGGCGCAGTTCGCCGATTTAGCTTGGGACGGCGAACCCTTGCATCATCCCTGGTTCGATCGCTACCTCGCGGCGGCGCGCGCGGCGGGCTTTGGATGCAAGATTCACGCCGACGGAATGAATGCGGCAGCGGCGATCGCGATGGCAGTGCGGAATCTGGCGGTGAGCATCGATCATTTGGAGCATGCGAGGCCGTCGGAAGCCTCCATGCTCGCCGGTTCGCCTACCATGGCGACGCTGCTGCCGTGCGCCTCGTTCCATAGCGGCCTGGGCAACGCGCCGGCGCGCGTATTGGTGGACGCGGGCGTGCCTATCGCGCTGGGCAGTAATTTCCATGCGCGGCACAATCCCACGCTGAACATGCAAACCGCTGTCTCCCTGGCCTGCCTCCGATTGGGGTTGACGGCGGCGGAGGCGATCTCGGCCGCGACCATCAATGGCGCGCATGCGCTGGGACGGGCTACGAAAACCGGCTCGCTCGAACCAGGCAAGGAAGCGGACATTGTGATTCTCAATGTGTCAGACTACCGCGATCTGGCGAGCCATTTCGGCGCCAATCTGGTGCACGCCACGATGAAACGCGGCGAGATGATTTACCGCGAGGGCAACATCGTCGCGCCCCGAAGCCGGAACAAGCTTACCGGCACTTCCCTGGTGTTACACTAAGAGTCATTTCCTCCACTGGAGTTAGTCTAAATGCATCGTCGCAGGCTTCGTTTGCTCGCGCTGGTTCCGGCGCTCTTTCTCACATTGTTAGTGGCATGGCGTCCCTACGGAGCGGCAGCTCAGACGCCCGTCACCGGGCTGAATCCCACGGTGAAACAGATTGTGGATCAAGTGTCGCAGGAGCGAATCGGCGCCATCATGAAGCACCTGGGCGAGTATGGAACACGCTACGTAGGTTCGGAACAGGATAGCGAAACGCGCGGCATCGGCGCGGCGCAACGCTGGATCGAGAAGGAGTTCAAGAGCTATAGCCCGAAGCTCGAAGTGAGCCTGGATCATTTCTCGGTGAAGAAGGGCCCGCGGGTGGCCAAGGACGTAGAGTTGGCGAATGTGGTTGCCGTGCTCCCCGGAACAGTGGATAAGGACAGATATGTGATTATTGGCGGGCATTACGATAGCATCGCGCTGCGGCGCGGCAATCCGAATGCGCAGCGGACAGACGATGGAACCCCCGCCAACGCGGCGGACGTCGATCCCGACGCGCCGGGCGTGGCGGACGACGCGAGCGGCACGGCCGCCACGATGGAGTTGGCGCGCGTGATGAGCCAGTATCAGTTCGATAAGTCGATCGTCTTTATCGCGTTTGCAGCGGAGGAGATCGGGCTGAACGGAAGTAAGAACTTCGCCGACGAAGCGAAGGAAAAGAAAATGACCATTGAGGCGATGCTGAACAACGACATCATCGGCACTGACGTCTCGGGCAACGGAAGCACGCGCCAATGGGCACGTGCGGGTATTCGCAGAAGGTCCGGAAGATTCGCCATCACGCGCCGTGGCGCGATACGCGAAGGAAATCGCCGAACGCTACATGCCTTCGATGACGGTGGATTTGATTTTCCGCCGCGACCGCTTCTCGCGCGGCGGCGACCACACTTCGTTCGTGCGTGACGGATTCGCGGCGGTGCGCTTCACTACCCCGAGCGAGAATTACGCCAATCAGCACACAGCGACGGACACTTTCGCAAGCGCGTCGGTTCCGTATACGACTCGCGTAGCGAAGGTCAATGCGGCGGTGCTGGCGAGCCTGGCGTTGGCGCCGAAGCCGCCGGTGGTGCAGGCGCCGCCGGGAGCGGGGCGTGGGCGTGGCGGCGCGGGTCAAGGCCAGGGTCAGGGTGGACGCGGGGGGGCAACGGGCGCGACGGCGGCAACTCCCGAAGAGCAGGCGGCGCGGCGGGCAGCTATGGCGAACCGTCCGGGCCTTTCACGCGGCAAGAGTGGATACGATGCCGCGCTTCGCTGGACGAATCCGAATCCGGAGCCGGATCTTGCGGGGTATGCGGTAGTGATTCGGGACACGACGTCGCCCGTATGGCAGCGCGAGATCTACGTGGGCAACGTCACGGAGTACACGATGCCGGATTTCTCGATCGACGATGTAGTGATCGGCATCAAGGCGATCGATAAGGATGGCAATCAAAGCCTGGTTTCGGCGTACGACCAGGCGCCGTTGAATACTCAGCCACCGCAACAGCGTCCGGCGGAGGGAACAACGCCCGCACCAACGCGTCCGGCCGGCGGTGGCGTCGGGCAAGGCGACGGACGGGGTGGGCAGCGGTAGACGTGGCGGCGACTCTGGTCGAGTGCGTCCCGAACTTTTCCGAAGGACGCGATCTCGCGAAAGTGGATGCGATTGTGGAAGCCATCGCATCGGCGGGCGCGTCGATTCTGCATCGCACTTCCGACCCAGACCATAACCGCTCGGTAATCACGTTCGTAGCGCCGGTGGAAATGGTTGGCGAGGCCGCGCTACGAGGCGTGCGCAAGGCGGTCGAATTGATCGATCTCCGCATTCACACCGGCGTGCATCCACGCATTGGCGCGGCGGACGTGGTTCCTTTTGTGCCGTTGAGCGGCATCTCCATGGACGAGTGCGCAGCGCTCGCCACGGAAGTGGGCCGGCGCATCTGGGAGGAACTGCGCGTGCCGGTTTATCTCTATGAAGCCTCGGCGCGACGGTCGCAGTGCATGAGCCTGCCGGACGTGAGGCGGGGACAATTCGAAGGGTTGCAGGTAGAGGCGCGAGCGAATCCCGAACGATGCCCGGATTTCGGAGGCCCGGAGCTGCATCCGAGCGCGGGGGCGTCGGTGGTTGGCGCCCGTAAACTGCTGGTGGCGTTCAACGTGCTACTCGATACGCCGGACGTAGCGATCGCGCGCGCCATCGCGCGCGCGGTACGCGGGTCGTCGGGCGGATTGGCGTGCGTGCGGGCGATGGGCGTGTATCTGGAATCGCGCGGGCGGGCGCAGGTCTCGATGAACCTGACGGATTTCGAGCGGACGGGGATGCACGTAGCGCTAGAGGCAGTGCGGGCGGAAGCGTCTAAGCGGGGCGTGTCCGTAACGTCAACCGAGCTAATCGGATTGGCGCCGGCTAAGGCTCTCGAGGCGGCCGCGGCGGCTTATCTGAGGATCGAGGGGTTCGAGCTCAGGCGCGTATTGGAAAATCGGTTGGAAGATTGCGGGCCGCAGACGACCGCGGACGATCGGTAATAGGGAGGCGCCGCGTCATTCAGATCGCTGGCGCGCCGGAGGTTGCTATATCAAAGTTTGCATGGGCAGGTCCGACAGCGGAGAAACGATTCGACGCAAAAAGGTTCTCAAGGTTAAACGGGAACCGACGATAAGCTCAATAGGCGAGCGCTTCCCACACCGAAGCTGGCCGCATTCGAAATGCGCGTTGATGAAAACCCAAAATCACGCTGAATACCGCCGATTAGAGGAGCGCAAGCGGGTCAACCTTCCCGCCCAAATGGATTCACAGGGAGTAAAGTGTTTGGCCCTGATGCACGATATTTCCAGGTCTGGCGGCCGTTTGCTTGTAAACCGGATGTTTGCCGTCGGAACCGATGTTGAGGTAACCCTCGCTAACGGCGTTAAGCGCAGCGGTGTTGTCCGACGTTGTCTTCCGATTGATGGCTCACGAAAGTTTGAAATCGGCTTCGAAGTAATCGAAGCATCTTGGCCTGAAAGCGTTCTACCGCCTGACGATGAATAGAGTAGGTCTTGCATCTCCTGGGAAATGAATTGGGTGCAGGGATGCAGTTCAGCATCATTTGATGGGCACAACCCTTTCCTCTCAACATTCTTTTCCTACCAGTTGAATTTCCGGTTTTGACGATCAACCTTTGCGGCAGCGGGGAATCCCTCAGAACTAGCCTCCTAACGAAATTGTGACAGTAAGCGGGTATAATTGCGTTTCCCTCAAAACGATGAGGAATGGCCGGCATCCTCGCGACGGTTAGCGATTGGGACCGAGAATGGACCGCCCGTGACGAGACGGCCGATAGCGCGATTTGCCAAAGGAGAACAATCGACAATGCAAAAGCCGAATGAGGTATGCAGGCTAGGGAGAGCTCTTCGGATTTTCCTGATAGCCGGTTCAACCGTAGTTTTGGGTCAGGCTCAAAATCCACAAACTGCCAATCCCAATCGCACCGTTGGCCCGCAAAAGGATGGGTCTATCGTCGTGTCGGACAACCAGACGCTGACGCCTGCCGGCAAGATCATTGAACTCGGTTCGCCGGTGCGCGCCAAAGCCATTGCTCTGAATCCGAATGTCAAGACCAATAGCGGCGCCGTCCTGCTGATGGGCTCGCCCCAACCGATTATCGTGTTCAATACCGCCACCGGACAGGTTCTCCAGCGCTTCATTCCAGCCTTTATGAAAGGCGCGGAATCCACATCCAGCAAAGCGGGGTCCTTCACCGGCATCACCTATTCCGCCGACGGCAAAAGCCTGTTCTTCAGCCAGGACGACAACCACGTCGTGATCGCGAATGTGAACCCGCAGACGGGTCTTTTGACCAACGGGCAGAGCGTGGAGCTTCCCGAGCCGCCGGCGGATGGCCGGCCGTATCACAATGCGAAATCCATCAACCCGGGCGGCATCGCGGTTTCCGCGGACGGCAAGCGCGCCTATGTGGCGCTGAACGCGGCCAACACGCTCGGCGTGATCGACCTGGCCGCCTCTCCGGCCAAGCTCATCGCTCAGATTCCGGTCGGCAATGCGCCGAACAGCGTGGTCATCCATGGCAAATATGCCTATGTCAGCAACGAAGGCGGACGCCCCGCCACCAGCGAAGACTTCACGAACTATTCCGACGGCACGCCGATCGTCGTCGACCGGAAAGATGCTTTTGCCATCACCGGCACAGTGTCCGTCGTCGATCTCTCGGCGGGCAAGGAGGTGAAGACTATCAAGGTGGGCCTGCACCCGGCCGGAATGACGATCTCCGGCTCCAATCTTTACGTCGCCAATGCCTACAGCGACAGCCTCTCGGTCATCGACCTGAATACCGATGAGGTCGTGCGCACGATCGATCTCAGCGTTCCGATCGCCGGCGGCGTCTTCGGCTCCGGACCGAACGGCGTCGCCGTGACCGATGACGGACGGGCTTATGTCACGCTGGGCCAAGCCAATGCCGTCGCCGTCGTCAACCTTCAGGGACGGGATGCGCATCCGGTCATCGGTTACATTCCGACCGGCTATTTCCCGACCTCCATCGCCTATGACAAAGCGCAGAAACAACTGGTCGTCGCCGACGACAAGGGATTGGGCACGCATGTTCCAGCGCGTTCCGGCGGCCTCTCCGGTTTTAGCACGCATCAGGATACCGGAACCGTCAATCTGATCCCGCTGCCGAACGCGAATCAACTGGCCCGGTTCAGCAAACAGGTCTTCGACAATAATCACTGGAACCTGACCACCAATATCGAGGTGGGACCGGAATACATCGATGCGCACGCCGCGCCGGTGGCTGTTCCCAGGCACATCGGCGAGCCCTCGCTCATCAAGTACGTCTTTCTGGTCATCAAAGAGAACCGCACCTACGACCAGATGCTGGGAGACGTGCCGTGGGGCAACGGCGACCCGTCGCTCGCGATCTTTGCGTCCGCCGTTCCCAATCAGCACGCATTCGTCAAACGCTTCCCGCTGCTCGACAATGTCTACGCTCCCAGCCGCCAGTCGGCGGATGGTCATCCCTGGATCGGGATGTCGGGGTCCTTCTACTCCAATGACATCCTGTCGCCGGACTGGATTCGTTCCTATCCGGGCGGCGATTCCGACGATGCCTCTGACCTATACCCCGAAAGGCTTTCTATGGACCGCGGCGGAAGCCAAGGGACTTTCCGCCAGGCTGTACGGCGAATGGAGTAACGCGCAAAGATCGCCAAAAAGCCGGATGGCACGAACTACACCTGGAGCGATTTCTACCGTACCGCGCTATGCAAGGAAGGCAAAGCGCCCAAATCCAGTTGCGTCGTTCCGGACGATGCGATCAGCGTAACCTCCGACGATTCCCTCGGCGGCCAAAATCATGGACCCGCATTATCCGCCGTTCAATCTCACTGATTCCCGACCAGTACCGAATGGATTACTGGATACCCGAGTTCCAGCGGCTGGATGCAGCCAATCAGGTTCCCAATCTGACGATTCTGTGGCTTCCGGACGACCACACCGCCGGAACCACAAAAGGCCAACCCTATCCGATCAACTACCAGGCCGACAACGATCTTGCGCTTGGCCGCATGGTGGAAGCGATCAGCCACAGCAAGATATGGGCGCAATCGGCGATCTTCGTGGAGGAAGACGATTCCCAGGGCGGCGTCGATCACGTGGATGGCCACCGTCAGCCTGTTTTTGTCATCAGCCCTTATACGGCGGCTCCGCAGGCGCCCGGCCAGGGCAAGGCGATTCATACAACGTACACAGCCGAGAACATCAATCGCACGATCGAGAACATTCTGGGTATGCAGCCGCTGACGCAGTTCGATCTGGTGGCATCCCCCATGTTCGACGCGTTTCAAAACACGCCCGATCTGACGCCATACGACCACCTGGCGGCGGTCATCCCTCTCGACCAGGGACCAGGCCTTGCCGGCCGACAACACCGCTTGGGTACAGCCCCATGCAGAAAGCCTGGCTCAAGGCCACGGCGGAGGTAATGAAAGGCAAGTACGACAAAGCCGACGCAGTCGATCCGAATTTCCTGAACCATGTAACCTGGTACTCGGCGACGGATTGGAAACGACCCTATCCGGGGGAGAACAAGGTGGAGATGCCGGGGCCATTCGTCAAAGCTGCCAAGAAATACCGCGACGATGACGACGATAAGTAACGCCGAATAGATCCCGCGTTTGGCTCCGGCGAGAGAAAGATCCTTCGGGGGATCGAACGGATGAGAACCATTGCGACCGCGTCGAAGGGTAAACGGGGCACATGTATTGAAACCGGCGATGGGACAGATTGACCTCTTCCAAAGGCCATTCGCCCTCTTGATTTCACAATAAGAACGCTAGCCGGCCAAATGGGTCAGCTAAAGCGATTCGCGACGCGCTCCTCGTTCAGTCCCTCACGAGTCCGTGAGAAAAGCTGGCCAGCGCCCACTACCGGAATGCGGAAGGAAGAGATCCTGAGCCGTAAAGGAGCGACATCGATCTCGATTCCGGGAATCCTTGCATCTACGTCCGGCTGACGAAGAATGATGAACCAAAGCGAATTCAACTGCCGGACATGGCTGTCGCAGCTCTTCGTGCTTTCCGCGCTACGGCCGCCACGAATAGGTATTTCCTGCCAAACCCAATCCTCGGTTCAAAGGAGATTTCAAAAGACCGCATGCGTGGTTTCGGAGACGATTTCAGCGGGTGGCAAAAGTTGTTGGAATCCAACCCCTGCGCATTCATGATCTCCGTCATTCGCAGCGTCGACCCTGACGAGCGCCAGCGTCGAGGACAACATTATCGGCCTACCGACTGGGCACAAGCGTCGGGAGTTTCGCCGCTACCAGCATCTACGGGAAGAGTTGAAGCGGAAGACGGTCGATTTGATCGCTGGGGTGTTGAAGGACGCCGCGAGAACGGAAAGGGGCGTCTAGTTCGCGCCTACTTCACGGCATCCAAAAAAGCCAAAATCCGACCGCTAAAAAGTTTTGTCAGTGATTGAAAGGAATGGCGGGGACGACGGGGCTCGAACCCGATAAGTATCGTTATTGCCGGTGTTACGCAGTGTTAAGTGATTGATTTTTAACGCTCCCTGTCACAAACGTTTTACCCTGTTTTATCGTGTTTTAACAGCAGCTAGCCCGACGCTAGCCCGGGATCTAACGATCACCGGATACTTTTAGCAGCGCGGGTGGCGCATCCTCTCTCCCTCGCTCCTCCGCGATCACCTCCGAGAGAGCGTTACGGAAAGCCCGGGAAGCCGCTTTCCGATCCTTCGGCATCACATGGCTGTAGACCGCAAGCGTGATGTTTTGATCCGCATGGCCCAACCGCTCGGACACCACCGGCAGCGGAACTCCCTCGCTCAGCATTACCGAGGCGTTGCTGTGTCTCAGCGAATGTAGACTCACACCCGTCAACCCGGCTTTGATCATGAGTTCTTTCACCCGAGCGCCGCATCGGTCAGGCGAGTAGAACGCGCCACTGGGCTGGCAGAAGATCAGATTGCGCTCTTGATAGCCGCGGCCGAACGTCTTCCCGGTCCTGATCCTGCTGGCTCCGGTGCTCCCGAAGGGCGTCGAGCGCGAAATCGTCAACCTCAAAAGATCGCGGCTCGTCCGATTTGGTGCCCTTGAGTCTGAGTGGCTGTCCCTTTACCTGTTCCAGCGATTTTGAAATCGTTATCGTGCCCGTATCGAAGTCGAGATCGCCCCATGTCAGCGCCAGCAATTCACCGCGGCGACACCCGCTCGATGCCGCCAGGATGACGAACGGATAAAGCCGGGTGCCTTTCGCGGCAGCGAAGAGCCGGCCGAGCTTGGTCGGGTCGAGCACCTTCGGTTGGGATTTACTCCGCTTCGGAAGCTTGACCTTTTTACCCGCCATCGGGTTGGCCGGAATCAGCTCGAAGCGTTCCGCATCCGCCAAGGCGCCATACAGCATCGAGGCGATATGCCGTACCGTGCGCGCCGAGAGGGGCCTGCCATTGGGGTACGTTTCGGTAACAGCGCCCCCTGCGATCTTCGAGCGGTTGACGAATTCCTGAAGGAGCTTCGTCGAAAGTTCCGTCAACCTTTTGCCCCCAAGCTCCCGCACGATGTAGCGGACGAAATCCCGGTACCGTTCCAGCGTCTTTGGCTGGCACCTTGCGGCCGCATGATCCCTGATCCAATCTTCCAGGTACTCGGCGACGGTTGGCGCTGCCTTGGCCACAACGGGCTGCTGTTTCCGTACCGGAGGCTTGGGCTCAGGGCTCGCCGTTTGGTGTTCATCAAGTAATATGTCGAGAGCCGCCTTCGCCTTGGCGCGGGTCTCAAATCCGGACTTGGTGACCTGCACCCGCTTGCCCGATTCGTCCAGTCCAGGAACAAACCAGTAGCCCCACGTTAAGCGGCCGTCGCTCTTCTTTCGGTGTTTGGTGATCGAGCCTGTCACTAACTTCTCCTTTCTTGTCGAGTGATTCTGAGTATACTTTCATGTGACTATTAGTTGACTTACAGTATACTTATTATAACACCTTATATTTCTATAACTTCCCTATTGTCTTTCGCCAACTCTCCATGTTATTCTGCCGTACATCATGGCATTACGCAAGCACCGAGGTTCTACTAACACTCCGGACAGTCTGACGCTGACTCCCCGCGAGACCATGAAGCTCACCCGCTTTGGGCTGAATTACACCTACGCTTTGCTCCAGCAAGGGGAAATGCCGTCCATTCGGGTAGGAAAGCGGTTTTACATCCCGAAGACAGCGCTTCTGAAGTGGCTGGAGAATGCGGGGAACACGCAGCTAAGCGCGTAAGGCAAGAACAGGAAGGAAAGCACCCCCACGCGCCGCGTCCGTTTGACGACGACTGTCGCGGCGCGTGGGCAAGGTTACTATGTCGACCGATACCGATTATAATTCAAACGACCGTCGTCAAGAGAGTTTACCAACCAATGTCGATGCCGAAAGATTCGTGCTCGGTTCCGTACTGAAGGATGCCGAGAGCCATCTACCTACCGCCGTACGCGCCGAACTTAGTCCCGACAACTTCAGCCTAAGGAAGCATCAGGTCATCTTCCGACGCATCCTGGAACTCGATCAGCGGGGGGAAACGTAGACCGCCTAACCGTGGCCAATGAACTCCACCGTCACAGTGAACTGGAGTCGTGCGATGGCGCATCCTACTTGGTTTCGCTCGACGATGGGCTGCCGGAGATCCCTCACGTCGAGGCCTACATCCGCATCATCAAAGACAAATCCTGCCTGCGGACGATGATCAGCAAGATGCATACGTTGTCGAAACGATGCTTTGAACAGATGGAGGACGTAGACACGTTGCTCGGCGCGGGCGCGGATATCTTCGGGAAGCTCGCGGTAGGGCGCAATCATCGGGTGGAGGAAGCGCCATCGGTTCCGGCTTGGCCCGAGCAGCTCCATGACGATGCCCTCCACGGGGTGTCCGGCGATCTGGTGCGCGCCATAGGGCCTCACTCCGAGGCTGACCCGGCGGCTCTATTGCTGCAGGTCCTGGTTGGCTTCGGCAACATGGCCGGCCGCGGGCCTTATCTGGCGGTCGAGGGCGACCGGCACCATACCAACGAGTACGCCGTGCTGGTCGGCATCTCATCTATCGCACGCAAGGGAACGTCATGGGGCCGCGTCCGTGGCGCCCTTGAGGCCATCGACCAGCACTGGGTAGAGAACTGTCTTCTATCGGGCCTTGGAAGCGGCGAAGCCCTGATCGAATCGCTGAATGATACCGACAAACGCCGTCTGATCCTATGAACCCGAGTTCGCGCGCGTCCTGGCGGTGATGGCGAGGGAAGGCACGACTCTCAGCGCCGTGTTGCGCCAATGCTGGGACCAGGGCACTGCCGATATCAAGGTCCGTGGCAAGGGAGAGGTTCATGCGCGAGGCGCTCACCTGTCGGCAATCTGCCATGTGACGAAAGACGAGTTGCTCCGCAAACTATCCAGTACTGAACTTGCGAACGGATTCGCAAATCGAAACCTCTTCGCCTGCGTGACCCGCTTCCAGGAACTGCCGTTCGGCGGCGATTCCATCCTGTATGGCGATAGCCTCATCCGGCTGCGCGAGGCAACGGACAACGCTCGAAAGCTGGGAAACACGCGCATCCATTTCGAGCGGGAGGCCAGTGCCCTGTGGATCGAGAAGTATCACGACCTCACGGTAGGCAGGCCCGGACTGTTCGGGGACCTTATCGCCCGCCGCGCTCCACATGTGCTCCGGCTGTCGCTCAACTACGCATTGCTCGATTGCGCCGATCAGATCCGCATCGAGCATTTGCGCGCCGGTTTGGCCGTGTGGCGCTACTGCGAGCAGTCGGCGCTCTACATCTGGGGCGATGCCCTCGGCGATCCCACGGCGGATGAGCTTATGCGGGCGCTCCGGATCGCGGCGCCGATGGCATGACGCGGTGGGACATCACTAATCACTTCGGTAGGAACAAGACGGCTGCGGAGTTAGATCGCGCTATAGGCGTGCTCACGGAGCGCGGGCTGGCTCGATTTAGCAAGGAGGATTCCGGCGGAAGGCCGACCGTCCGGTATTGGGCAGTGTGATGAGGGGCTTTATTCGTTTTCTTCGTTTCTTCGTAGAGGGGGTATATACCCGGCGTTAGGGGATACCCCCCCTGAGAAGAAACGAAGAATACGAAGTTAGTCTGTTTACGAAGTAAACGAAGAAATACGTTCGCGCGAAGGGAGGAGGAACAATCGTGACCAGAATCGAACGCGAAACTTTGATGCAGATTTGTAGGATGAGGGCGAAAGTCGCCAAGGCTGAGGCTACTACCATCGCGGCCCAGCGCAAAGCGGACTTTCAATCCCAACTTGCGGCCATCTACCATTTCGATAACGATGCGGTGTGGAAGCAGGCCCAAGCCGCCGCACGCGATGCTACGCGGCAGGCTCAGGGGCGAATCGCCCAGCGCTGCCGTGACTTGGGCATCCCCGACAGCTTTGCACCCAGTGTCAGTCTGGGGTGGTATGGCCGTGGCGAGAACGCCAGCGCCAGCCGCCGCGCTGAACTCACGCGCGTCGCCTATACCAAAATCGACCAGCTCGAAAAAGAGGCCAAGTTGAAGATCGAGCGCGCCAGCGTCGATATCCAGACGAAGTTGGTTGCCGAGGGACTCGAATCAGCCGATGCCAAGGCATGGCTCGAATCGATGCCGACCGCTGAACAACTTATGCCGCCGATCAACGCAGCAGAATTTCAAAAGAAGTTGGACCACGCAGAAAGTTCAGATCGAGAGGCCGATGAAGATGACTGGGCATGAGCCGGCATAGAGTGAGTGGCCAATCTATGCATCCGCATTACACCCACGCACCTAAGCATTTATCTCTCAATCACTTGGCAAGCATCAAACGCCCTTGAGACACTAGAAGAGTACCGAATGGTACGAGACAGCACAAAAGGAACCTAAGCCATGACTAACAAGACAGTTAAGACCACCAAAGCAAACAACACCAATAAGCTGATGCTAACCGGTAAGGGTAAGATGCCCAAGCGTACCAAGAGCGAGGTTATCACCGCGCTGGTGAGCGAGCTAACCGCTCCCGTGAGCGTTACCAGCGAGGTAGCGGTCACCGCTCCCGTGAGCGCCCCGGTGACTCCCGCACCCGCGCCCGCTCCGGTCGCTGCCATCGCCGAGGCAACATCCAAGCGCATCACGCCCGGCGCCGCGATCACCGAATGGCGAGTTGTCCGGAGTCAGCGGACAGCTCAGCCTGGATTTTTCGTCCAGGGCGGCAGCTTCCAAATGCAAGTGAACGGTCGAAATCACTTCGTTTGCGGCGCTGAGCTGTTCTTCGAAGACCGCGCCGCTGCCTTCGGCGCGCTTGCCGAGCGCAAGACTCCCGCCGCCGCGTAATTGCGGCCCATTCAGCCCCCCACCCGCCAAACGATCTTTCGAAAGCGGGTCGCCGGGGGCCTAATGCCCATGTCGATCATCGTGTCAGATATGCGAAAAGTGGGCAATTCTCTTCACATGGCTGCTGGCAGGCCACTTTCCGGAAAGCCTACATACGTCCCCATCCCGCAGAAAGTCGCATCCGTCAATCCAATAAGCGCATATTTGACGGCAACCCACCCGCTTTACAATAGATGCTCGGAAGGACGACAAATGATTGGACAACAAATGATTGCGTTTGGATTTTCGGTTTTCCTCGTCTTGATCTATCTCAGCGTAGCCGCATTCACGCTTTGGCTGGCATGGCAGTTCGTCCAGGCTTTCACCAGCATCGCCCGCAGTTTGGAGGACATCGCCGCGACATATCGAAACACGCGCGCAAATCCTCCATCCACACGATAGAGACCCCCACCGCCCTCTCGTATCCTCGCCAACAGCTTGCGCCTTTTCGACAAAAGAATGCATTTAGTCGAGAGTTGGCCACGGTTGGCAGGAAAGCTGCCTGGGAAACGGGGTTTCCGGAAACTGGCTTTTACCTCTCCACCGCCCGTATGGATACCCGCCTAGTCGCGCGACGAGCCCCGTCATTGAAGCGCGGACGCTCCCCGATACCCGTTAATCGCTCCAAGGGCTAGAATCGCTTTAACGTGCCAAGGAAACCCACCGATTACAGCCTCGCGCGGACCACCAAGGAAAAAGCTCTGGCGAAGCTCCGGGTTCTCCAGGTGGCGCAGCTCGAAGGCAAGATCCTCCCGCGCGATTTCGCGCAGGCTGTCTGGGCGAGCGCCTCGCTGCTCTCCGGGACCGGTGCCTCGGCGTCCCCGACAGAGTGGTCGCGCGAGTCGGCGTGAATTGCTCCGCCGAGGAATTACGCCAGATCCTTGACGCCGAGATGCGCCAAGTCCTTGAGGCGGTCGCCCGTGGCGAGTTTTGAGGATCGCTGCTGGGAGGTCCTGCGCGAAGCCGCCAAGAGCGCCGCTCCGCCACCCGCCATCAGCGTGGTCGAGTGGAGCGAGCAACACCGCGTCCTCGGCTCCTCCTCCAGGTTGTCTGGTCCGTATCGGGTAGGTCGCACGCCCTACTGGGCCGAGGTGATGGACACTTGTCGCCGCACTCCAAAGTGACCACCACGGTCCTCATGAAGGGGACGCAACTGGGAGCGACGGAATTTCTCCTGTGTGTGATGGGCTACTACCTCCACCTCGTCCCGAGCGCGATCCTCTGCGTCCAGGCCGAGCGTCGAAATGGCGCGGCGCTTCAGCAATCAGCGCGTTCAGGAGATGCTCGATCTGAGCTTGCCGCTCAGGGATCTGGTGGCGGTGGCGCCAATGGAAGCCTGCCCGCTGCCGTACCGTACAAGGCCACGCGCTCCGGCGGCACGCTGGTGCTCACGGGCGCCAACAGCGCTAGTTCGCTGCGCTCCTTGCCGGCGCGGATCGTGCTGATCGATGAAGCGGACAGTTTCGGAGCCGATATCCACGCCGCGAAGGCGATCCGCTGTGATCTGCATGTCAACGCGCTGACGAGCTTTCGGATCCGGAGAAAGCGGATCCTGACTCAGTATGCCGACGGTAAAGGGCATCAGCCGAATCGAGCGCTTGTTCATGGCGACCGACCAGCGCATCTACCGCGTGCCTTGCCCGCGCTGCGCGATGGCGATCTACGTTCGAATTCGAGAGACTCCGCATGGAGGGCGACCGCGCCGTGTATTCCTGTCCGCTGTGCGGCGATGATATCCGGGAGAGTGAGAAGACGGCGATGCTGGCCGAAGGGCGTTGGGAGCCTACCGCCGTTTGCGATCCGGACACCCGGGGCTATCACCTGAACCAGCTCTATTCGCCGTGGACGGAGTGGCGCGACGTCCTTCGGCGCTGGGAAGCGGCAAAGGGCGTTCCGGAGCGCGGAGAAGACGTTCGTCGATCGCGCTGGCGCGAGCTGGGGCCCGCCCACGGCGGAGGTTCCGGAGATCGAAGAGCTGCTGGCGCGCCCGAGCCGTGGCTGGAGGGCACGTGCCAGCGGGCGAGTCGCTTCTTGACCGCTGGCGCGGAGATGTCCAGGCCGATCGCATCGAGGTGGAAATTGTCAGTTGGGTATATCGTTCGAATCATCGTTTCCGTCGGCTACTTCGTCCTGTACGGATCGCCCGCCGAGCCCGAGGTGTGGGCGCGATTGGATGAATTGCTCTCGAAGAGCTGGCCTCACGCTTCCGGGATGCTGCTCCAGGTTCAGGCCGCGTGCATCGATTGCGGATACAGCGCGAGCGATGTCACTGCGTTCACCAGAAACAAACATGGCTGGCGGATCTTCGCGGTGAAAGGACTCTCGGGAGGATTCGGGAAGCCCATCTTCCCACGGCGGGCCACGTTCGACAAGAATCGCCACGCGATATATCTGGTGTCTCCCGACGAGAGCAAGCTGTTCCTGGCCAACCGACTTCGCATCAGCGCGGCGGGTCCCGGCTACGTGCACACTCCGATGGCCCGCGAAAAGCAGTGGTACGAGCAGATCTTGGCCGAGCGACTGACGATCATCCGGGGCAAGCGTCAGTGGATGAACTACGCGCGGGCGAGGAACGAAGCGCTCGATTGCCGCTGTTTGGCGATCTCCGCATTGCACAGTAGGCTGCTCGCGGGCTGGACCGGAACCGCTGGTGCGAGGAGTTCGACGTGCTCTATCACGCTGATGCAGGACGCGCGCGTCCGCCCGCGTGAACGGCCCGGGCAGTTCAGGAGCAGTTTGTAAACGGTTAAGCGTCCCCGCACGATGATCTTTCGAGCGGGGACGCCACGGGTCAGAAGTGGTAGATAAGTTGTCATCCGTCAGCTTAGCTTGAGCGCTTGCACCGCCCGTTCCAGAATCTCTAGCGCGGGTTTGTTCTTCTCATTCGCCTTCAGGAGCTCAGCCTCCATGACATCGAGGAGTCCTTTAGCGATGCTTTCCAAAACCGGAGTGCTTCTGATCGATCAGCTGATACCGATTCATTCGATTCGCTGAAGAGAAGCTTCCGATTTTGGAAGTAGTAGTGGTAGTAGCTGGTTGGCTCCAACTTGAACGTAGCTTCCGGATGCCCTTTGAAGTTCGAGACTATAAGTCGCTCCAACTCCGCCGCCGCATCGATGAGCTTCTGCGTGGTCTTTAAGTTTCACTTCCGGCACGTTCCAGGCGTTTGAGTGAATGAATTACGTCAGCCATATGTTCGGGAAAAGCCAGGGAATTCCTGACCCATGAGGATCTGCCCTTTATTTTCTTCTCCGCGTTTACGTCTGTGACCTGATGGCAGTCTTTGCAACTGCCTCGACTTTGATTCTAAGGTGAAGAACATAGAACGCAAGCAAGAAAGCTGGACGAAGGTCTGCCTTTGGCCGTATACTCGCAGTGACTCCCGGATTTGCGGGTCCCGGAGCACGGCGTCAGGAGAGCTGCTTGTGTCCGAGTCAGGCGGTCCGATGAATTTCCAGCCCGCCCGATCAATCTCACCATCACCCTGAACTGCGGGCGCCGTGAGCGTCCGCATCCGGCAACATATCCATTGAGTAGCGTTGATGCCGAAGCGGCAAAGCAGAAATCATCGACGCGGCTGGTGCGAAGCATTCTTGAAGCAAAGCGAGGAAGAGATGCAACCAGTGGGAATAATCCAAGTCATCGCGGTCATCGCTAACGATGGCCGTCCCGTGGTGGTCGTCGAGTGGCCCAGTGGAGATATGCAGATGGTGGAGCGCGACGAGGCCGCGCACCTCGGCGACCAGATGCTGAAGCGTGGCCTGCAAGATAGTTGTTCCCAAGCGCGGAACAATTCGGGAAAATATGTCCGCTCACGCCGAGATCGCTAATTATCTGCCGGCCGGGTTGCAATGAACTTTCTGAAGGCTCTGCAATGACAGCTCTGCCGATGCGCATCCGAGCCGCCTGGGGCATGTTGACTGGCGCTACGCCTACGGCCTTCGATGCGGCTGGCCGCGGCGGATCGCGCACGGTGGTGTGGAATCCGCCGACAGCCAATTTCGGGATGTTGCGTCAGCCGCCTGCGTCCTGCGGCGTGTGCGCGACGTCGATCGAATCCTTGGGGCAAGCGAGCGATCGAAGCTACGGTTTCCGGCGCGGTCTCCTACCTGCATCAAGCCGATGCTCACGCAGGCTGCTGCTTGAAACGCCGAGCCCAGGAGGCGTTCTTGAGTGGACCGACCAGTGCGACTTCGAAGGGCTGGCGCGACTTCTACGGCTTCCAGGCCGACCTACTTCGCAATGTGCTGATCGATGGCGAATCGCTTGTGTTGATGACGCCCGATGGACCCGGGGCGGTGCCGTTGCAATTGCGATTGCTGGGACCTGAGTATCTGGATCGTTCGCGAGTGCAGATCGGGGGCACATCCTCGATGGCATCGAATACGACGCCGCGGGCCAGGCGGATCGGATCTATCCGCAACACCCGGGTGAGCTTCCCCCGATGTTCGAGAGCGTGCGCGTGCCCGCCGCAGAAGAACGTCCTGCACGTGTTCCAGCCGCCCGCGCCGGGAGTGCCGAGAGGCGTGAGTTGGCTCGCGCCCGCGTTGACCGCGCTGCACGAATTGCAATCGTTCATGGAGCTGAATTGGTTCGCGCCCGAACCCACTCCCTTCGCCGGATTTGCTCAACTCGAGGATGGCAGTAATCCGCTGGCCAACAAGGACGGCCAGTTGGTGCTGGAGCCGGGAAGCGTCTCCAGGCTGCTCTGGCGAGGAAATCTCTTTCAG
>CAVXPE010000016.1:0-179619 GCA_963763545.1 Bryobacterales bacterium | reverse complement strand
GTCTGTATGCGGGACTCCAGATCCTTGCCGCCGATGAACAGCATGCCCGGAACGTCTCGCGACGCTCGTGGGGTGAGGGCCGTATCGTAGATCCCGCCCTTGTTGACGACGAAGGCGATCACTCGCTCGGGTTTCCAGGCTACGAACTCGTAATTGAACTGGCCGCCTGCCGACATGCCCCACAAGAGCAGCGGCGCCGCGCCAAGTTCCGGATGGTTGGCACGGGATCCATAGTCATTCAGCGTGTCCAGGAGAGCCTGTCCGCTGCCCTGCGAGACATTTGCATAGTCTTCGAGGAAGCTCTGATCGTGTGGCTTATCCGTGAAGTGGCAACCCACCAGCGCCAGTTTGTGCTTCACGGCAAATGTCTGCCACGCGACGTCATCAACCATTGGCCGGCCGTCACCATTCGAACCGGGCACGAGTACGACCACGGCGCGGAAAGGTCCCGCATCGTCCGGATACCAAAGCCGGAATTCGGCTTTGGCGTAATTTCGGCCCGGCACCGCTGCCCCCTCGAGCGTGGCGCCGCGGGCCGCCGGATAAAGGGAAAACGCAAAGGCAACCGCGGCGGTCGGCAAGCAGGCTACTTTCACCAGGACATTATACAGGGAGCCGGGAAGCGCCCATTCGCTGCGCGGCGCCGCGTCCGAGCATTAGCTACGCGCCCGCTAAGCGGCGCGCGAGATTTTGCGATAGTCCTCTTCAGATTGCGCAGGTAATAGGACCCAGAGCGTGTAAATTCCCAGCAGTGTTCCCAATGGCATGAACAACAGGAGGGCGAAGCACGCCAGCACGATGCTCAGCGTACGTGCCCATGCTTGCCGATCCAGCAACCCCCATCCCGCAAAAACCCCCGCCGCTCCGCCTCCCAGCAGCAGGATGCCAACGAAACTCAGGATATCGTGTACGAACGGCGGCATTCCGGGTGGAAATCCTCCGTCCCACATACCCCTGCTTCGAAAAATAGTAAGCATTACGATGCCGCCGACAAGCAGCATACCGGACAGCGCTAGCCACAGGATACCCAGCATCCGAACATGACCGGCGATACGGCTCTGAACGGGCATCAACGGCATATTGCCTACGACCGGCTTCCCACAGGTTGGACAGAATCGGTTCGTCTCCAGCAACTGAGCGCCACAACGGTCACAAAACATAGGGGGATTCTCCAGGTCTTCCTACGAAAACCGCGCGGTTTTGTTCCAAAACTCTTTCAGCTCATTAGCTGAATGGAGCCAATCCGCCGCCTCTGCGGCGTCACCGACGCTGCGCTAGGCGCGCAGAGCGCTGTAGGGAGGCGCTGCGATGGACTTTGCGAAACTCAAGGTCGAATCGCAATCGCGTTCTGCTTTGATGCTGCGCGCTTTACCTCCCCGAACTCGGCGCTAACTCGCTTGGGCAGCGATCTTCGGCTCGACGTGCGCCGTCTTGGCGGCCATCTTTGGATCGGACCGCGTAATATCGATACTGCCCTTGAAGTAGGCCCCGTCGTCGATGCTGATGCCGGCGCTCTTGATGTTGCCGATCAGACTTCCCTGCCCGCGGATTGCAATCTTCCCGGTAACCTCCACGTCGCCGCGGACGCTGCCGAAAATCACCACCTCACGGGCCTTGATATTGGCCCGGACTTTGCCATTCGGACCGACGGTGAGGAGGCTCTCCGATTCGACCTGCCCCTCCACATCGCCGTCCACCAGTAGTTCTTCGCGTAAACGGATTTCTCCCTTGATGTGCATCGAAGGGCCAATCGCCGCTGTAGGTACGGGTACGCGAACACTGGTCTGTATGGGCGCCGGGCTTGGTGGAGCGGCCGGCGGCAGCGCACTACCTTGGTTGATGGGTTCTGGTTGTTGCCGGGTCATGAATTCATCTTTCTGTTTATTCCACACTGGGGCATTCTCCCTAGTTTTTTTCGATAACTGCTGAGTTTGGAACCTGAAGCGCTTGCATTCTCGGGTCCAACCGGATTTTCGACGGCGAAACACGCACTTATGAGCGGGGGTTGGTAAGTTTTACCGGCTACGGCCGGTTCGATGCTTCATCATGAATACAAAATTACGCCGCCGGAAGAACCCGAATCTCGCAGAGGAAATATCCATGGTCGATTTCGAAGACGCTGGAGGAGGGTGTGTCCGTTGACGGCATCTACACTCTCGAACAATGTATCCGGCATGACCGGACCGGGGCCTTCTTCGCAGCCTTGACCGGAGATGGCGAGCGGCTGCTCATAAAGCTGGCGCCCGACGCAGGGCCCCGAAGCCGAACGGCAGTTCGCCACCTGGCAGCGATCGCGGCATCTGCGCCATGCAAATCTGCTGTACCTGCGCGATGTGGGCCGCAGTGAATTGGCAGGCATCAGTTATATTTATGGCGTTTTCGAGTATCCGGACGACGTCCTCGCCCCCGCGCTCGAACAGGGCCCGCTCAGCGAGCTGGAGACGCGCGGCGTATTGGAAGCCGTGCTAGCCGGGCTGCGTTACCTGCATGGGCAGGGGCTGGTGCACGGCGCGGTGGATCCCGATCATATCGTTGCGGTCGGCGAGAAGGTGAAGCTGGCTACCGATGGCCTGCGCGAGTCGGACGATCTGGAAGGGCACCCGGAGGATGTGCGGCAACTGGGCGAACTGGTGCGCCGACTGCGAGCCCCGGAACCGCTGAGCGAGCCGCTTGCAACCATCGTGCGCCACGCTACGGCCGTGGATGCACGGCAGCGCTGGACGCTGGCGGAGATCGCAAGGGAGATCGAAACCCCACCCACCGTCACGCCAGTGGTGCCCGCGATGCCGACGGTTCCCGAGCCGGTTGCGTCCGTCGTAACCCCTGTTGAGCTCGCGATGCCGGCAGCCGGCTCCGTCCGTCGTAACCGCTGTTGAGCCCGTGATGGCGGCCCCGGCTCCGCCCGTCGTAACCGCTGTTGAGCCCGCGGAGCCGGCGCCAGTTCCATCCGTTCGGGGCGAAGCCGATGCCCGTTCGCCTAAAGCCTTCCCGAAATGGATCATTGCCGGATTGGCGATTCTGATGCTTTCCATCCTGATGTTTAATCTCCGGCGCAAGCCGGATGCGGAGCCGGATATCGCACCTGTTACCCCTGCCCCTCAGGCCCCTCAGGCCACCATTAGACCCGTTGTTCCACCGGCCGCGATCACGCCGTCATCGGCACGGGGCGTGTGGCGCGTGATCGCCTTCACGTTCCGTTCTCGCGACATGGCTGCGAAGAAGGCAAAACAGATCGACGATAAGTGGCCGGATCTTCGTGCCGAAGTTTTTGCGCCCAAAGGACGTCGGGGATACTATCTGGTCGCGCTGGGTGATGGGATGAGCCGGGAAGATGCGACGCGGGTACAGCACAAAGCGCGCAGCCGTGGACTGCCGCGAGATACGTATGTGCAGAACTACAGCGATTAACGCTCTCGCGGTCAGAAAGGCCGGAGTACACGGGCGTCGTCCTCTTCTTACTTCATCTCTCCATGGACCGGGGTACCAGGATCTACCGCGGATTGCACATAAGACGATAAACTGGCACCTTCGGCCTGCCGCCGATCAAAGGAAGAGGATGACGACGACGAATTTGCTCTCTCCGTCCTTCGTGCAAGTTGAGCTTGGACGGCCCAACCCGTTTATCGAGCAGGAAACGGCGATTACACTCGCGATCGACATCGTTGCCTCGAAGGCGCCACGATAGTGACGAATCGGCGTTCGTGCTGGCCATCATCCCACGGGAACGACTGAAACTCGTCAGTTCGCAGTTACCGCAAACAAAATCACGTGCACCCGTGAATACCCGGGCGAGGCGGGTAGAATTTCGATTGAGCCGGGCTCGGCGCCGGTCAGCGTGAACGTTCCGGTCGTGCTGCCACCCGGAATCAACACTGTGGAAGAGTTGAAAGTAACCAGGCCTGGCACATTGAAAGCGTCGTGATCCTGTATATCGAAAAGAGTCACCGTGGTTCCGTAGGGTTGCGGGGCCGGGGAACTCAGCGTAATCGTGGCGCTAATGGTCTGACCCACGACAATCGAGGTTAGATTGTTCTGAAAGGTAACGGTGATAGTTGGAGTTATTACGTTCACCGGAACGCTGCTCGATTGGTAACCCGGCGCGCTGGCAGTTATCGACGTACTACCCATGGTTAGTGGCGTCACCACAACATTGACGGAGCCCGAGTTCGCGGGAATGGTGACTGTGTTCGATGGCAGCGAAATAAGCGATTGGTCATAGCCGCTCAGCGTCACATTGACAGGGTCGTACCCGGTTCCGGGACTTAGGGTGATCGTCAACGGCTCTCGGTCCTGGCCCAAAGTCAATGGATTTGGACTCATCGTGATCCCCATCGATCCGGCCGAGATAGAGATGGTTGCGGGACTGCTCGCCGCGAATGCGTCTTTGACGATAAGCTGCGCCACGTATGTGCCCGGTATATCGGGCACAAAGCTCGGGAATTCCCCATTCGCGCCGTTGAGTGAGGCGCGGCTTCCCGGCGGAACGCTGAGGGACCACATATATCCCGTGATTGGATCATTATCAGGGTCGGATGACGAGGCTCCGCTGAGTAGCGCCAGGGATCCCACGGCAACGCTTGGCGTACTCGTCGTGGGAAACGCTACCGGCGGAGTAACCGTGCTCGTGATCGTGACCAACGACGGAGGGCTAAAGAGCGTTCCATTGTAAACGATAAGTTGTGCCGTGTAAGTCCCCGGCAAGTCGGCGACGAAAGTAGGACTCTGAACGTTGGTCGCGGACAACGAGGCAGCGCTGCCCGGCGGGACCGTAGGCAGAGACCACATGTAATTCAAAGGCAAACTGTGCGGATCGGTTCCCGCACCCTGCAGATGTACGGTAGATCCAACGATAACCTTCTGGTTCAGGCCGGCATTTGCGGTGGGCGGAGGCGCGGCGTTCGTGCTGATGCTTACCGTCGCCGGCTGACTGGTAGTCGTTCCATCTTCCACAATCAGTTGTGCGATGTAAGTTCCCGTGACATCTACGGTGAAGGTGGGATTCACGATATTCGGATTGCTGAGCGCGGCCCTGCTCCCCGGCGCTTGAGTCGTGTTCAAACTCCACATATATGTGAGTGGATTGCCATCTACATCCGTCGACTTAGACCCGTCCAACTGGACCAGGCCGTCGATCGTCGCTAACTGAGGCGTAGCTATGGCGACCGCAATCGGAGGCGTGTTGCCCGTGGAAATCGTAGCTGTGGACATCGCGCTGCTCAGGGTCCCGTCGTTAACTACAAGTCCCACAATATACGCACCCGGAACGTCTGCCATAAAGCTGGCGATTGGCGAGCGAAGGCTAAAGATAGTAGCCGCGCTCTTAGGCGGAGCGGAGATCAGAGACCAGGTATAGGCTAGAGGTTGGTTATTGAGATCGGACGATTTCGTCCCATTTAGAGTTACCATCGAACCTACAGCCACGCTTTGATTGGAACCGGCATTAGCGGTGGGGGGAACATCCGTAGTACTGATGAGGACGGTCGCGGTTGCCGACTGGGAACCGTTACTCACCGTAAGCGCGACGGTATAGGATCCGACCAAATCCGGCGTGAAAGTCGCCGTCACGGAGTTTGCATTCGACAGCGTGGCGGTCGAGCCAGCCGGCGCCGATTGAATCGACCAACTATAAGTGAGGATGCCAATCCCGCCAGGGTTCGTCGACCCCCCGCCATTTAGCGCCACGGCGCTAAGAACAGGGACGGTCTGCGGCGATCCCGCATTGGCAGACGGGCCATTGAACGACCAACTGATCTGAGAACCATCGAACTGAACGCCGCCGCTGGTCATAATCGTAAACGTGTTGGTGCTTATCGTTGGGGTGTTCGACGGTACGGGAGCGAATTGCAAGGCGCCTTGGCCGGGCACGACCGTTATATTGGGAGACAGGCTCGTCGCCGTGGCGGCAGCGCTGGCAAGGGCGGGGCCGTTATTTACTACAATCGCCTGATACGTGTAATACGACTGCGATCGCGTAACAAATGTCTGGCTTACCAGAAGATAACTCGTGGAGTTTGCCGCTATTGACAGACCCGAGCTTTGACCAAACATTATCGATGGGCCCGGCGCCCACAGGGCGATCGCAATTGCCACGGCATGCAGGTATCGCATAGTAAGTTCCCTCTCGCGGAGCAGGCGGAACGCTTATTTCTTGAATGGGCTTTTCAGATCCTTGGCTTAGCGCTCGCGCGAGACGGGCTTTGAGCAACCGGCGGCATCGCGGGATCATAGTGCTCAAGGTTACTAGTAGGTGTGCCTGATTTCTCCCTTGGGCAGACTAACAGAGGCTAGTCCGGTACCGCTATTATCCAAATGTGCTAGTCAAAAAACCTAATTTCATTGAGAGGCGCATTTCCAATCACATACGAGAGGCAGGAAGTACTGATTGCGGTACTCATCCCGCCAAAGCATGAGTACCATTTCGATGTCAGATTGGGCGATCTTACTCTTAGTCCGCTGCTCAAACCCATTGCCAGTCTGGGAAATGAGGAGTGAAGACACTCGGGGCGAGCATCCGCTGTTAAGCGAACAGGAAAACTAAATCTGAGGAATTTGGTCGGGCTGCCGAGATTTGAACTCGGGACCTCTTGCACCCCAAACCGCCCTCTCGGAATAGCACAAGAGGCCTGTTGTCAAGTGCTTGAAACTGTTTGAGTTGCGGCGGGCCTTGTGGAAATCTGTGGACGCCTGTTGAGCCTTGTTGCGCTCGCCGCTACAAGATCATCTACGATCCAGGGCTGGGACCACTTGCCGAAAGAGCAGTCTAGAGGTTCGGAAAGCCTTCGAAAAGACGGCAATCACGGCCATCCTGTAGTTGGAAATCGTAGATGTGGCGCTCCCCCGGATGTGTCCTGCCGTTCTGCAATAATGCCGGTTGTGGCAGAGTTCGAGAGCCTCTCCGAGCAATTGGCAAGAGTGAACGCCGAATGCGAGCGTCTGCAGGAGGAGAACACCCGTCTGCGGAAGTTGCTCGCCGGCACCGGGCAGGGTAGAGAGCCAGTCGAGCCGACCAACGGCACGAGGGCCGCGCTCGCCCCGACGCCTGCGTTGCCGACCCGCTCCGAACCCTCGGTCGCAGAGAAGATCGCCTTATTTCGTTCTCTGTTCCGTGGGCGCGACGACGTATTCGCCGTGCGATGGGAGAGAGCGGACGGAAAGTCGGGGTATGCTCCGGCGGGCATCCACGACTGGAAGGCGCTGTCGAGCCTGCCGCAATCGCAGAGAAAAAAGCAGGACAAAGCCACACGACAACTCCTGCCTCTCACTGACGAGGTCATATATCAACACCTCTCGGGCAAAATCACTGTTGGCGTCTATCCCTTGCTCGCTGACGATACCTGCTGCTTCTTGGCGGTCGATTTCGATAAGGAGTCGTGGAATCTGGACGCCCTAGCCTTTGTCGAATCGTGCCGCGAAATGAACGTCTCGGCCGCGCTGGAAAGGTCCCGCTCCGGAAAAGGAGCCCACGTCTGGGTATTCTTCGCGGTCCCGGTCCCAGCGGCTCTGGCGCGCAAGCTTGGAGTTGGCTTATTGACGAGGGCGATGGCGCGTCACCATCAGGTCCGACTTCGATCCTACTCTTCGGGCTCAATGTCAGGAACGTTGCGCATGATCTCCCGAAATTCTTCCAGACTGCCTTGCGCGGCCCTCGCATTGAGCGCCTTCCACGACCGCAAATGACTGTCGGCTATCGATCCGAGCAGCTCTTCAACCGATACGCCACGGTGCAGCGCGGCCGCCTCGACCTCGCGGTAAATGTCATCCGGAATTCCGAAGCTGATTTTCACGGCAAGCTCTTCAATCTGGCAAGCAATTCGCTCGGCGTCAAGACCGCCACTGCATATATATTGTCGCTCGATCCGAAATCAATCGCCCCATTTTTGAGTCAATACTACAGCGTCGCATTAATCGCCACTTCCAGAAATACTTGACCGCGCCCGAATTTGCCAATACCCGACCAGTCACGTTTAATGAATCATGGCCGTAACCGCGAAGACAGACCGAGCTGCCCTTGGGCGCAAGGACGGGAAAAAAGGGAGCCCCGCCTGGGACGCCAAGCTTACTCCCAAGTAACGCAACGACAGCGCGCGCAGGGCGGTCCAGGTGCGAGCGGCGAAGGCGTCTGCCGCCCCTGTCACCAAGACATCCAAGAAGGCCCTTCATCTCTGTTTGGAGGCGCATCAAGGAAGCCAACAGCGAATCGGAACTCCGCCGCTTGACGCAAGGGCTTCAACAAATCTTGTTTCACCGCCAGTACCGGAATGCCCAAGATTAGAGGCCGCCGCCTATTTCACGCGACATCTCGTCGACGCGCTGCAGAATTGGCTGAGTTCCATTCCCAAGGCGCCGCACGGCAAGTGGTACAACAGGTTTCCAAAGTTCATTCGCCGGTGAAGCCCCTTCCCGCCTCCTGCTAAAATCTTCGCTTCATGTTTCGCAAGGTCCTGATCGCCAATCGCGGCGAGATCGCAGTCCGCGTCATCCGCGCGCTGCGCGAAATGGGCATCGCCAGCGTCGCCGTCTATTCCGATGCCGACCGCGCCTCGCTCCACGTCCGCATGGCCGACGAAGCCGCGCACATCGGGCCCGCGCCTCCTCCGAAAGCTATCTCCGCATCGACCGCATCATCGACGCCGCGCAGCAAACACGGCGCCGAAGCCATCCATCCCGGCTACGGATTCCTCAGCGAAAACGCCGATTTCGCCGCAGGCGTGCGAAGACGCCGGCCTCGTCTTCATCGGCCCGCCGGCGGCGTCCATCCGCGCCATGGGATCGAAAACCGCCGCGCGGCGGATCGCCATGGCAGCGGGCGCGCCCGTCGTCGCCGGGCACCGATCACGGCGTCACCTCTCGACGAAGCCCGCGCTTTCGCCGCGCAGCATCGGCTATCCGGTGCTGCTCAAAGCCGTCGCCGGCGGCGGCGGCAAAGGCATGCGCCGCGTGGATCGCGAAGCCGATCTCGAATCCGCCCTGCGCGATGCGTCGAGCGAAGCCGAGCGCGCGTTTCGCAACGCCGAAGTCTATGTCGAAAAGCTGATCGAGCGTCCGCGCCACATCGAAATCCAACTGCTCGGCGACCGTCACGGCAACATGGTCCACCTGGGCGAGCGCGAATGCTCCATCCAGCGCCGCCATCAAAAGGTGATCGAGGAATGCCCTTCGCCGCTCATCGCGCGCCATCCCGAGACTGCGCCAGCGCCATGGGCGAAGCCGCCATCCGCGCCGCGCGCGCCGCCGGCTACTACAACGCCGGCACGGTGGAATTCCTGGTCGATCGACGACCGCCACTTCTATTTCCTCGAAATGAACACGCGGCTGCAGGTGGAGCATCCCGTGACCGAACTGGTCACCGGCCTCGACCTGGTCAAGCTGCAGACTCGAAATCGCCGCCGGCGCGAAGCTCGCCTTTCACGCAGGAGGACGTCGCGCTGGCGCGGCTCGGCCATCGAGTGCCGCATCTACGCCGAAGATCCGGCCAACAATTTCCTCCCCTTCCCCGGCAAAATCACGCGCCTCACCGAGCCCGCCGGGCCCGGCGTGCGCCTCGATGGCGGCGTCTACGAAGGCTGGACCGTCCCCATGGATTACGATCCGCTGCTCGCCAAGCTCGCCGTCTGGGCGGCCACGCGCGACGAAGCCGCCGCGCGCGCTGTCCGCGCGCTGGGCGAGTATCGCGTGGGCGGCATCCGCACCAACATCGGCTTCTTCCGCCAGATTCTGGAAGATCCGCGAATTCCGCGCCGGCAATCTGCATACCGGATTCATCGACGAATTCTTCGCGCGCGTCAGACCCGTGCCGCCGCCGGGCGATGTCGAAGCGGTCGCCGCCCTGGTTGCCGCGCTTCACTTCACCAGGCGTAACGCTCAACCCGATCCGCGTCCCTCCGCCAGCCAATGGCTGGCCGAAGGCCGAACCGCTAACCTGCGATGAAGCTCAATCTTACCATTGGCGACCGCGAGGAACGCATCGAACTCACGCCCGGCAAGTTCCGCCTCGGCGACGCTCCCGAGCGCGAGGTCAGCGTCGAAACCCCTCAGCCTGGCGTTTACTCTGTGTTGCTCGATGGCCGAAGCTACGATGCCCGCGTCGAAGACGGCGCCGTCATCGGTTTGCGGCCATCGCTTCGAAATCGAAGTTCGCGATCCGCGCCGCTGGAGCCGGCAATCGGCCGCCGGCGCGCGCAGCGGAGTGCAGCGCGTCGCCGCGCCGATGCCGGGCAAAGTGGTGCGCGTGCTTGTTGCGGTCGGCGATGCGGTGGAAGCGGGCCAGGGAATCGTGGTCGTCGAAGCCATGAAAATGCAGAACGAAATGAAGGCCGCCCGCGCCGGGAACATTGCCAGCCTCTCCGCCAAAGCCGGCGCCACCGTGGCGGCGGGAGAAGTGCTTGCCACCATTGAGTAACCAGCCCTTCAGACTTCGGTAAAAGACATTCCGGCGAAGCTCACCACGCTGTTGGTCGTCGATATTCCACTGCTCATAGCGCAGCAATTCGCCGCGCACATCCGGGCGCGGTCTTCAGGAAGGTGTAGAACGGCGACGAGCCGCACCACTTCAGATCGTCGCGGTTCTCCTGCACCAGATTCCAGAAGCCATAAGCGTCGCAGGCGTTGATGCGCGCAATGCGCTGCCCGGTCGCGCTCGTCCACGGCGGCCATAGGCCTTCGCCGGCGACGGGCCGCGAATCGATCCTGATAGCGCGCGCCCATGTGCGCCATGTCCACGCCCAGAATCCAAAACAGCTTGTCGCCTTCGCGCTCGCGCATCTCGCCCAGCGCTTCCAGAAACGCCTTCACCTTGTCGTCGTCCTCGGGCTTGCCGCCGCGGCCCATGCTGGTCCATGCTGCAACGCTTCGCGCGAACGGACCGCAGAGAATCGGCAGAATGCGCACGCCCGGTCCCAGCGCGTGCTGCAGGAAGATCAGTTGCAGCTCCACGGTGTGCTCGAACGAGTGGCAGAAATCCTCCATCTCGATCGATTTCGGCGCGCGCTCCGCCAGCCAATCGACCAGCCGCGTGTCGTTTGCGACCTCGCCCAGAGGCGTGCGGAACGTCTTGCGCGTCAGGCCGAAACGTTCCGGCGCGCCGTAATGCGAAGTCGCCAGCACCACGAACGTGCGCTCGCGATGCTCGGGCCGCAGCACGCTATACGCTTCGCGGTACGATTGCCATCCGCCCTCGGGACTGACGTGCGGCGCCGCGATCCCCATCAACCCGTGCTGCGGCGTCCCGTTCCGCGTTGCCGCCCTCCGCGTAACGTCGCATCGTCGCAGCCAACTCATCCTGTTCCGCCGGATACGCCGAACCCGCATGCGCTGGCTCGCGCACAGGATGCGCCGCGAATTCCCGCCGCCGCTCGTCGCGCATAGCCTCGAAGGTTTCGTTCTCCAGGAACCCGGCTTGGTCCAGCGCTTCCGTCAGCTTCGTTTCGATCTCGCTCACTTGCAAATCGCCCGTCATCCGCGCCAGTGCCGCGCGCAAATCGAGCGCGGTATGCGCTCCGTCGAAGCAATCCAGGCACTCGATGAGCGCCGGGCGGAATCACCAGCATGGCGTCGGAATAGCGGTAGGGGTCGCGAATGAAGAGCCCCGGATGTTCCGGCGCGGGCGACGGCATGAAATCGAGATCC
This sequence comes from Bryobacterales bacterium, assembly GCA_963763545.1. Taxonomy (GTDB): domain Bacteria; phylum Acidobacteriota; class Terriglobia; order Bryobacterales; family Bryobacteraceae; genus PALSA-243. The sequence goes on along the minus strand of CAVXPE010000016.1, from coordinate 167,994 downwards.
ATTCGCAAGCGAGGCAGGTTTTTGGACAAGTGTCTATCGTAGCGCAGCATCCGCGCGACGCCGCTGCTACAGCTTACAGCGTCTGCATCCTTAGCAACGCGAACGCATAAACCACCGGCAGGGAGAAGAGCGTGCTATCCACGCGATCGAGCAATCCGCCGTGTCCGGGTAGAATCGCGCCGCTGTCTTTCAAGCCTGCGCCGCGTTTCATCGCCGATTCGCACAGATCGCCAAGCTGGCCGGCGATATTGGCCACGGCGGTCAGCACCACCGCTTCGACAATGCCGACGGCGGGCACAAAGTAGACCAGGTAGGCCCCTGCGATCAAGACTGCTGTCACCACCGCCGCTATCGCGCCTTCCCAGGTCTTCTTGGGGCTGACGCGCTCCGCCAGACGATGCTTTCCGAAGGCGCGCCCAACGTAATACGCGCCGATGTCGCCCACCCAGTTCAAGATCAGCGCGTACATCAGCCAGTGCACGTTCAAACGATGGAGAACGACCGCGCACTTCCACGCGCCGAAGATGTAGACGATGCCCGTCACCAGCAGGGCGGATCGCGGCAGCGCGTGCGCTATATGGTCCATGCGGAGCGACATCGCGAAGGCGATTAACGCGGCGGCCAGAACGACGAGCCACGCATCCCCGCCCCACCACAAGAGCAGCAAGCCTGCGCCGTAACCGATCGGGCCCGGCGCGCCGAATCCGTAAGCGGCGGCGATCGAATCGTACTCGTAGTAGCAAATCGACGCTACCAGCGCGACAACCACGAAGAAGAGCCAATCGCTGGCGAAGAAGACGGTGGCAAGGACAGGAGGAAATAGCGCGGCGGCGGTTAGAACGCGCTTCATGATTCGCGAAGGGCCGGTTGCATGAGGGACTCGTCCTGAAGCGCCATCGCGTCCTTGGGTGCGCTCAGTCCGCCGTACCGGCGGTCGCGTTTCTGGTATTCGAGCACGGCTTCCAGCAGGTCGGCGCGGTTGAAATCGGGCCAGAGGGTCTCAGTGACGTAGAGTTCCGCATACGCGATCTGCCACAGCAGGAAGTTGCTGATGCGCATCTCGCCGGAGGTTCGAATGAGCAGGTCGGGGTCGGGATACGAGGCCGTGTAGAGGCTGTCCGAGATCAGGTCTTCATCGAGCTTCAGAGAGTGGATGCTGCCGTCGAGGCGCGCCATGTCGAGAATCGAATTGACCGCATCCACAATCTCGGCGCGCCCGCCGTAGTTGATCGCCAGGTTCAGCGTCATGCCGCGGTTGGCGGATGTTGCCTCGATGGTGGCATCGAGTTCGCGGCGCACTTCCGCGGGCAGCGCGTCCGTGCGGCCAATCACCTGCAGCCGGATGTCGTTGCGCTGCAAGGTGTGCAGCTCATGATTGAGATAGTAGCGTAGCAGGCGCCAGAGCGTCTCCACTTCGTGGCGCGGGCGCTTCCAGTTCTCCACCGAAAACGCGTAGAGAGTCAGCACCTTGACGCCCATGCGCGCGCAGGTCTCCGCGGTAGTGCGGACTGGTCCAACCCCAGCCTTGTGACCGGCCACGCGAGGCAGAAAACGCCGTCCGGCCCAGCGGCCGTTGCCGTCCATAATGATTGCGATATGCGCGGGCAGACGAACGGGGTCGATTGCTTGGGCCAGCTCCCAATCCCGTTCACCGGGCCGGAGCGATTCCAAAAGGGCCTTCATGAATAATCCCTTATAGTACAACACGATCATGGCTAACGACGAGAATCCGGCACGCACAAGGCCCACCGATTTCCTATACTGAAAGTTCGCCCATGGAAATCACCCGCCGCCATTTTTTCTTCGGCAGCATGGCCCTGCCTGCGTTTGCCGCGAAAGCGCCGCCGCCGCGGCCCAACGTGCTGCTGTTCCTGGTGGATAACCTGCCCGCCTGGATGCTCAGCTGCTACGGGAACAAAGAGGTCCACGCGCCGAATATCGATCAGTTGTCGCAATCGGGCACGCGTTTTCTGAACCACTTCGTCTCCACGCCCGAATCGCAAGCGAGCCGCGTCACTTTTCTTACCGGCGCGATCCCCACACAAGCTGCCTCGCCCGATACTGGCCTCGACAAGATTCTCAGCGGCCTGGGCTATGAGGTCCACTCGGGAGAGGCGGCGGATGTTGCCGCGTTCCTCGGTAAGCAGACCGCAGGCAAACCGTTCTTCTTTACTGCCGGCTATTCGAAACTGCGCGCCCCCTACGACGGCGTGGCGCAGAAGTACCGCGACATCTATCGCGATGTGAAGTTCGAAGGCTACGCCGCCGATACGCCGAGCCCCAATGCCGCGGCGGGGAAGGAGATGCTCTCCGATATCATCGGCAATGTCCGCAAGTTCGCCGCCGGAGTGTCGGAGCTTGACGACGCCGTCGGCGCCGCCGTCGCGCAAGTACGCAAGCGCGGTCTGGTGGATAACACGCTCATCGTGTTTACCTCGACCTGCGGATCTCTCCTCGGGCGCCACGGATTGTGGGATTCCGGCGATGCTTCCGATCCCGTCAACATGTACGACGAAGTGATCGCGACGCCGATGCTATGGAGTTGGGCCGGCCGCGTTCCAGCCATCGCGATGCAGGTGGAACTGATTGCTTCTTACGATTTTGCGCCCACAATATGCGAGGCCCTGGGCGTCGCTGCTTCAAACGGATGGCGCGGCAGCAGTTATCTGCTGATGGCTACCGGCAAGCCGTTTCCCAAGAGGACCCACTGGCGCGCGACAGTCTGCGGCTCGTACAAGAACACCGATATGGCGCGCGTGGAGCGTTACAAGTGGATCCCCCGCAACGATGGCAAAGGCCCGAACGAACTCTACGATCTGACGGCGGATCCACACGAGCGGACGAACCAGGCGGATAATGATCAGTTCGTTTCGATCAAGACCACGCTGGCCGCGGAGATCGTGAAATGGAAGAGTGGCGGAGCCGCGCCTTCGGCGACGCACAAGAAGAAGGGTAAGTAAGCAGGGCGGTCGTGTGGAGCCTCAATCTGAACGTTACGCGCCGGGCTGCATGTTGAAAGGCTTTTCGAGGAAGACCGCAATGTTCGCATCTTGCTGCGTTATGCGCTTGTGGTTCAACGCCGCGTAGCCGGAGAAGGCTTGGAGTAATTTAGCTTCGCGATCGCGGATCGCAGCGAGGAGCTTGTTGTACTCGTGGCTTGTCTCGGGGCGGAGTTGCTTGATATCCTGCTTCGTTGCCGATTCGCTCCCGTTCATATCCCCCACATTATAACGGTGGTACAACGAATGTGCGCGCCTTCACGCCAGTCGCCTGTATGATGGGAATGGTGAGTTCACGCTCTCTGCTTCTAGTCGATGCCGACCCTGCCGTTCAGGAACTCCTCAGAGACCTGCTCAGCCGCGACGACCGTTCCATTCAATCCGTCGCGGATGGAAGCGATGCTATATCTTACCTTCGCGAGGCTCCTTGCGACCTGATCCTTGCCGGACAAGGCCGTAACGGATTCGATCAGTTTCAACTGCTCCGCCGCGCCCGCGCCATCCGTCCCGATACCAAAGTGATCTTGGCCGGGGACAGCGACCCCGCCGCCGCCGTGCGCGCCGTACGCGAACGCGCCTTCAGCTATCTGCACAAGCCGCTGGCCGACCAACCCGTAGCCGACCTCGTGCAGCAGGCGCTCGACAGCGAATCCTGGCAGAACGATCTGCGGCTGGTTTCATCGCGCCCCGATTGGATCGCGCTCGATATCCGGTGCAAACTGTCGGCCGCCGACCGCGCCACCCAGTTTCTGCGCGAACTGGAATCGGATCTCCCGCAGCACACGCGCGAGGATATTGCCGCCGCCTTTCGCGAGCTCCTGCTGAACGGTATCGAACACGGCGCGAAAGGCGACCCCAGAAAGCGCGTCCGAGCTTCGATGTTGCGCACGGAGCGCTCGGTGATCGTTCACCTTCACGACCCCGGGAAGGGCTTCTCGCTCGAACTGCTGCCCCATGCGGCCATCTCGAATCCTGACGATTCGCCCGTTCGCCACGTCGAATTCCGCGAAGAACACGGGCAAAGGCCGGGTGGCTTCGGCATCCTGATGACTCGAAATATGGTGGACGAGTTGCTCTACAACGAGTGCGGCAACTCGGTGCTCTTTGTGAAATACCTCAAGTGAGCGTAGACCATTGCGACGGGCAGCCCAACCACGTTGAAGTAACAGCCGTGGATCTTGTCCACGTATTTCGACGCCAGTCCCTGAATGGCATAGGCGCCGGCTTTGTCGAGCGGCTCGCCGCTCGCGGCATATTCGGCGATCTCCTCTTCCGTCATCGCGCCGAACCAGACTTCGGTCACCGCCGTATCGCATACGTGTTCTTCGCCGCGCTTAAGGCAGATGCCCGTCATCACTTCGTGACGGCGGCCGGCGAGCCGAGTCAGCATGCGGCGCGCATCGGCTTCGTCCGTGGGTTTGCCTAACATCTCGCCATCGATTACCACGGTCGTATCGGCCCCCAGAACGATCTCGTCTGGCGCGGCCGGAACTGCGGCCGCTTTCTCTTCCGCCAACCGCTCCACGTAATCCAGCGGTCGCTCGCCCGCGCGCGGCGTTTCATCCACCGATGCCGGCCGGATAGAGAATGCGATGCCGGCCTGTCGCAGAATTTCTGCGCGCCGCGGCGATTGCGACGCCAAGACAATCGGCGACGCGCTCATTTCTTCTTTGCCGCCCTTGCACTAGGTTTTGCGGAGGCCTTTGCCTGCACCGCCGACAATCTGAGCAGCCCCGCTGCGGCGCGTAAGCGCACCTCTTCTCTGTCGTCTTCGAACATCGGTTCGAGATCGACTCGCAAGGCGGGATCATTACGCAGTGCCAGCGAATGCACAGCCGCCGCGCGCACGCGCCAGTCCTTATCGAAGAGGGCATCCTTGAGCGCCGCGGTCGTGGCGGGGTCTTTGTCGCGGCCCACCAGCAGCGCTGCCGTGGCGCGTCCGGAGATGCCGGGGTCGGTTAGGATCTGTTGCATCGACGAAATGCCCATGCCCAACCCAGGCACCGGTGCGAACCCCACGCCTTGACGGACGGCGTAAAGGAAGGTCGTGCGCGGCGTATGCATCATGCGGATGGCTTCGCGCATCTGCTTGGTGAAGAAGCCAGACGACGTTTTGCTCTCGCCCGCGAGGACGCCCAGTAGTTCCTGTTTGCCCGCGGGATCGTCGAGCGCCCACAGCGCCTTTGCCGCCGCGAAGCTCACTTCAGGCGCGGGGTCTTCGAGCGCCGTGTGCAGCGCGGCGATGGCCGGTTTCGTCTTCAGCTCCTGCAAGCCGGCGATCACCGCCAACCGCACCTCCACGTCCTTATCGTGCAACATGGTCTGCAACTGGTCGAATAGCGCGGCATTCTCCGCGGCCAGACTCAAGGCCACAACGGCCATCTTCCGCGTCTCCGGGTTACTCGCGCTCAGAGCGTGTTGCAAAAGATCGGTACATTGCTGATCGGTCACCGCCGCGAGACAGGGCAGCGCGGCGAGGGTCAATAACCACGAAGCAGAAGGGGTCATCGACCCGATTGTAATCCGCGCTGCCTGGATGCGGAAGCCGCCTACTGCCAGACCGGCGCGTCGGTTGCTCCAACGTAGCCGAGGAAGTACGCCGTGACATTTCCGCCTGCAGTTAGCGGTGCGGTAAAGATCCCATTGCCGTTCGACGGGTTAGTGGCGGAGAAGACGGCGAGGAACGAGAGTGCCGAGCCTGCCGCGGAAGAGGCGGGATTCAAGGCCGCGAATTGCGATGTAATGGACGCAGGCACGGTAAACCCGCCGCCTCCAGCAGTGGTAGTGCAGACGAATTCGGCGCCGTTTTCGGTAAAGGTGGTTCCGGATGCGGTTGTCGTGCTACTGGTGGTTGCCGCGAGGCCTTCAATAATCACCAGGTCCGACGAATTGCCTCCGGTCCAGCTCAGAGTCAATCCCGCGCTGCGGTTCACCGTTGAGGGAAGGCCGCCCGTAATCGTCAGCGGCGAGCCAAGGTTGACCAAGCCTGTAAATGGGCCAACGTCCTTTCCGCCCGAGCCAGTCAGCGTGTATTGGCCACCGATTATCGTACCGTTGTTCTGCATGCCCGGAATAGTGGGGAGGCCGGAAATCTGCGTCGAGATGCTCAGGCTGTAGGCATTGGAGGTTTCCGTAAATGGGAGGCCGCTGATACCCGAGCCGCTCGGCCCAGTAAGAGTAATCGTGCCCGCATCGAGGAAAGTCGCGGTTCCGACTGGGATTGGCGAAGACGAACCTGTCGAAGTGGTTGTCGAAGTAGTTGTCGTAGTAGCCAATGGGATAAACTGGCACGAGTTGGTTGCCGTAAAGGCATTTGCATACGAGGCATACCCGTTCAATTGAAAACCGGTGTATTTGAGGAACTCGCCGCCGGCCAGCCCGATGGTTGCGCTCTCTGTGCCAAGACCAGGAACAGATTCCGTTGTTGAATAATTCTCGATCAAAAACGTGCCTCCAGTGATGGTGGAAGCGCTACTACTGCTGAAGAGGCCGTTCTGTAGAGCCTGCAATTGGGACGGGGTAAACCCGGCCTGCACGCACGCGCCGGCGGCGGAATTGGGCGCGATCGCGATGTAGGTGGGTGCGCTCGCCACTCCATTCGCCAAGATCTGGAACGACACGGCGCAGCCCGTTGGAACATTCGCTGGAAGTACGAAATCGACCTGGTCTTCGCCGGCAAGTCCCGGCGCGCGGCCGGCGAATGTTGGCGTGACGGCGACGCCTCCCACGATTACCTGGACATTGGAAGAGCCTGCCACGTTAAGAACGGGAGCGGCCGTATTATCGCCGCTAGTGATCGGCCCGAGTCCGGTGATCCACGCGATCAGCGTCTGGCCTGGGTAAGCCGGGGACACTGTCTGCTGGTTCAGGACGCCGGTAACATAGAGATCCTCATCGGTTTCCGACGCGGAAACGTAGTTCTGAACGATCGCAAGACCGTCGCCCGCCTGGTCCAGGGTGAACATCGCGGGCTTGGATTTAACTACACTAACCGCGAGTGGAGCGCTGGTGGAGCCGCCGCTGGTTACGGTGACGTTATAGTTGCCGGGGGTTATGCTCGATGGCAAGATTGCGGCAAGCTGGCTCGTCCCGCTCGCATTGTAAAGATAGATGAGGTAAGCGCTCGTGGCGGAGCCGCCGGATGTGGGCGTGAAATTGATGCTGACGCCATTTGAACTGGAGGGCAATGGAAAGCCGAAGGAGAGAAGGCCGCCGCTACCCAGGCCCGATGGACTCAGGTTCGTTCCTTTCACTACGAAGATGCTTCCCTCGGCGATACCGGCGGTGTAGCTGCCGGCATCTTGCACGGCGGTGATTGTAGGCGCTGTGCCGGTTGCGCCCGTGGCGCCGGTACTGCCAGTGCTACCTGTTGAGCCAGTCGTGCCGGTCGATCCCGTTGTCCCCGTCGCGCCGCCTATCGTGATACTGCCGGCTCCGGAAAAGCTCAGGGTGATCGCGGTCCCGATCGCGCCTGAGCCGCTTAGCGATGGGAAAGAGCCAGTCGCGCCCGCGTAGCCGCCGGTGCCGCCCGTGACCGTAGCCGAACCAGTCCCCGATCCCGTCAAAATCGCCGTTGAAAACGATATCGTTCCCGTCAAGGTTCCACCGGAAAGAGTGATTGTAAAATTGCCTGAGAGGGTGGTCCCGAGCGTAGCGGTTGTGATGAATGTGCCGCTACCGAAATTCGTCAAGGTCGCGGGCCCGGATACAGTCGCCGAAGTGCCTGAGGTCAAGCTTACCGTTGCGTTCGTGACGGTGAGCGTCGTCGAAGTAGTGGTAGCCGCATTCGCCATTGCTCCCGCGAAAATCGCCAGGGCGCAGGTCTTCATAATTGCCGTCATCGTTTATCTCCTCCGTAACACACAAGCCGGAAAATAGCACGGAAACAGCGCAAAGGCAATTTTCGCCGGGCGCTCTGGGAATGTACGAGTACTATGGTAGGAATCTGGTATCGAAAGTGGGCTTAAGCTCGGCCACGCAACTGTGGCGCGCCGCCAACCGACTGGCGCCATTCGCCCTCCAGAATTGCCCAATTCACAAGATCCACCCATCGGCCGCCCACCCATTCCGCTTCCAGTTCCACTCCTTCGTGACGGAATCCGAGACGTTGGGGGATTGCGCAGCTTCGCGTGTTGCCTGTGGCGCAACGTATGCATACGCGATGTAACTTCAACTCCTCGAAAAGGTAGCGGAGAAGCGCCGCGCAGCATTGCGTCATCACGCCGCGCGAACGAACCGCGGCATCGAGCCAATAGCCCACCGCGCAGCTTCGGTTCGCCCAATCGATGGCGTGACATCCGATTCCGCCAACGAGCTTGCCGGCAAACCAGACGCCGCAATTGGGGCCTTGATTCGCTTCGTACTGGGGAATCGCTATTGTCCGGATATAGTGGCGGACATCTTCGGCGGAATGCGTCCTATCCACCCACGGCAACCATTCGCGAAGCGAGGCGCGGTTGCGCGCGGCCGTTTCGAAACATGCGTCAGCATCGGCGAGCGTCCACTGCCGGATTTCGATTTCAGGCGCAACGGCAATTTGGAACATAGCCCGCATTCTTACACAGTTTCGTTGCGAAACGCGTAAGAAGCGTTGCGCCCGTTGTAATTCAAAAAAAATAGATCCGCGGATGGCGAGGGGGCGTCACGGTGGGTGCGCGCAGTTCGGCTGCGTGTATCCCAATGGGAGCCAATCTGTCGAAAAGGAGTTAACAAGGTAATGCCTATCACAACACCGAGAGAACTCTGCGTCTATATGCTGAGCGAGTTGCGGCATGGCGCGGAACGAAGCCAGAAAATCTATCAGGAACTGGGCAACGCGGCCCAGAATCCAGAGATCAAAGAGGCGCTCGATGCGCGTGAGTTAGTCTCGTCTCAAATCATGAGCAGACTGGACGAATGCTTCAAACTCATCGGAGAGAAACCGGCTAAGATCAATCACCGGTTGCATGAAGTGTTCATCGAGGATTTTCGCCGGGAACTCAATGAGATCCAGGGTCCGGTCGCCCGCAAACTCTTCGTCCTGGCCAGGGCCAGCCACTTGGCGCACTTGCAGGTAGCGAGCTATATCGCTCTGATCGCGGCGTCAGATGTGCTTGGGCATCCTGGCGTCGGCGTGCTTCTCGAGAGCTGCCTGGCGGACAAACTTTCGTTCATGGAAAGGACGAGAAGGTTGATCGGCGAACAGATTGCGGAAAGAGTCTCGCACGCTTAGCGCCGCGTAGATTAGTAGCAAGGCGCGGCTGCGGAGACTTCGCTTCGCATTGGCCGCGCGAATTTCGGAAGACTGTGGATGATGTCTCAGGGCCGCAATCCGCTCAAGGAACGGCGGCCCTGAGAGCCGCCGTGATAGCATCCCGATAACCTACCGGGCTAAGCGCCGCCCGGCATTTGAGGATTGCGGGATTTCGATATGGCCGGCGTCTCTGCGGTTTCAGGCTGGGCGTGAGTTAACAGGCCTTCCCTCAACAGATCGAAGGCCGCTTCGGGATCGTCTGCGTATTGGAAGAGTTTTAGGTCCTCCGGCGAGATGGTTCCCCACTTCACCAGCGCGTCGAAATTGAGGACCTCTTTCCAGTATTGAGAGCCGTAGAGCAGCACTGTAATCTTCTTGGCCAGTTTCTGCGTCTGCACCAACGTCAGGATTTCGAACATCTCGTCCAAGGTTCCGAAGCCGCCCGGGAAGACCACAAGCGCCTTCGCCGGATACGCGAACCAGAACTTGCGCATGAAGAAATAGTGAAACTCGAAACTGAGCTCGGGCGTAATATACGGATTGGGAAGCTGTTCGAAGGGCAGACCGATATTAAGCCCGACAGTCTTCCCGTGCGCATCGGCTGCGCCGCGGTTGGCGGCTTCCATGATGCCAGGGCCTCCGCCGGAGCAAACCACGAAACGATAAGAGCCGTCGATGAACTGCTGCGCCCACTCGGTGACTAGCTTGGCCAAAGTGCGTGCGTCCTTGTAATATTGGCCGAGCGGGCCATCCTCCGTAACACGAGCCGAGCCAAAGAAGACGACGGTGTCGCGCAGTTTCTCCCGGCGAAATACGGCCAACGGCTCGAGATATTCCGCCAGCAGACGCAGGGCGCGAGCGTCGGGGCTATTCATGAACTTCGCGTTCAAATAAGGAACCGGACGGCGTCCGTCACTCGGAAGATTCGCTTGAGGCATGTTTCTCCAGTTTCTCTACCTTCTTTTGCAATTCGCGGATGGTCTTGAGTAACTCGGGCAGCTTGGGAAAAGCGGTGATGGCCCGCAGCCACTCATTGGCTGCGAAAGCGGGCGAGCCGGAAATGCGAGCGCCCGCCGCGACGTCGCCGCCGATGCCGCTCTGGGCGTAAACAATGGCGCCCTCGTGTACCGTGAGGTGTCCCGACGAACCCACCTGGCCCGCGAGTAGCACGTTGCGTTCGAGCGTGGTGCTGCCTGCCAGGCCCGTCTGCGCGCAAATGATATTGTCTTCGCCCACCACGCAGGCGTGTCCCACTTGAACCAGGCTATCGATCTTGGCGCCGCGCTTCACGCGGGTTTCGCCGACGGTGGCGCGATCGATCGACGTGAGACTTTGGACTTCCACATCGTCCTCGATGATCGTCACGCCCGATTGGACTATCTTTTCGTGAGATCCATCGGCCCGCTTGGCGAAACCGAAGCCGTCGCCGCCCACCACGACGCCGTTCTGCAGCGTGACGCGGTGGCCGATGCGGCAGAACTCGCGCACCGCGGCGTGCGAGTGCGCGAGGAAATCGTCGCCAATTTGTGCGCCTTCGTAGATCACTACATGTGGGTGCAATACGGCGTTGCGGCCGATACGCGCGCGTTCGCCTACTGCCGCGAAAGGCGCGATGGAACAGTTCTCGCCGATTTCCGCGCTGGGGGCGACGTAGGCCAGGGGATGCACTCCAGGCGCCGGCTCGGGCGGTTGATAGAACAGTGCCAGGGCGCGGGCGAAATCGAGATAGGGATTGGTTGAGACAAGCGAGGCAATCCCCGCGATGGGCTCCGAGACCAAGATAGCGCTGGCCTGGGTGTTCTTCACCTTGGGTGCGTATTTGGGGTTGGCAAGAAAGGTGAGGTCACCGGGCCCGGCGCGCTCCATCGCGGCAACGGCGCGAATTTCGATTTCGGGATCGCCTTCGAGGTGGCAGCGGAGCGCTTGGGCGATTTCACGAAGCGTCATGGGCGAATACTCAGGGTAGCGCGCGGGCCGGTGAGCGAGGCGAGCGGGTCCGCCGTCAGCCGCATGTTACGCTCGAACTGATGTTTCGCCGCGTGATCTGGATGGTGCTCGATAGCGCCGGCATCGGGGCCATGCCGGATGCGGCGCAATATGGCGCATCCGATCCGGCGAGCGACACCATTGGCAATATCGCGCGCATTCGCGGATTGAACGTGCCGAATCTGGCGAGGCTTGGGCTCGGGAACATCAAGCCACTGGCGGGCATCGCCGCATCGGATTCGCCAGTCGCCTCATTCGGCCGCTGCACGCTTGCCTCACCGGGGAAAGACACCACCACCGGGCATTGGGAAATGGCCGGGATCCATCTGGCGAAGCCGTTTCCACTTTTCCCTCTTGGGTTCCCGCGCCAAATCATGGACGAATTCGAGACGCGCATCGGGCGCAGTTCGCTTGGCAACAAGGCGGCGTCGGGTACGGAAATCATCCAGGAATTGGGCGCGGAACACATGCGCACCGGGTCGCCCATCGTCTATACGTCGGCGGACAGCGTGTTCCAGGTGGCGGCGCACGAAGAGGTGATCCCGCTGTGGGAGCTGTATAAGATTTGCGAAACCGCGCGCGAGATCCTGTGCGAGCCGTACGAAGTGGGACGGGTGATCGCCCGGCCGTTCCTCGGTTCGCCGGGGCATTTCACGCGCACCGCGAACCGTCACGATTACGCCGTGCCGCCTCCTCCCGGCATGCTGCTTGATCGGTTGGAAGAGCGCGGCGTCTTCATTCATAGCGTCGGCAAAATCTTCGACGTGTTCCTTGGGCGCGGCATCCGCGAATCGACCACGACGAAAAACAACGCGGCGGGAATGGCGGCGACGCTCGAAGCCCTGGCCGCGATGGACGATGGCTTAGTCTTTACCAACCTGGTGGATTTCGATCAGCAGTACGGCCATCGCAACGATATCGCGGGGTATGGCAACGCGCTTGAAGAGTTCGACAGGTGGCTGCCGCAATTGGAAATGGCGATGCGCCCGGACGATCTGGCAATTCTCACCGCCGACCATGGTTGCGACCCCACCGTCGTCGGAACCGATCACACGCGCGAATACGTACCGCTGCTCGCATTCGGACCGAACGCGAGGGCCGGAGTAAACCTGGCGTTGCGCGCGTCGCTTTCGGATATCGGCCAGACCGTGGCGGAGAATTTCGGCGCAAAGATCGAGCACGGAAAAAGTTTCTTACCGCAAATTCTATGAGAAAACCTGTCATGGCGGGCAATTGGAAGATGTACAAGACGCCCGCGGAAACCACTGCATTCTTCGAAAAATTTCTGCCGATGGTGGCGCAATCGTCCCACTGCGAGATTGTGATCTGCCCGCCTTATACCGACCTCTTCGCGGCGGCCGCGGTGGCCAAGGGATCGGCCGTGCACATCGGCGCGCAAAACGTAGGCATGGGCGAAAGAGGGTGCGTTCACGGGCGAGATTTCGGGCGCGATGATCGTTGACGCAGGCGCGACTCACGTGCTGGTGGGCCACAGCGAACGGCGCCAGTATTTCGGCGAAACCGATGAGACGGTATTGAAGCGTGCGCGCGCGGCGCTCGAAGCCGCGCTCACGCCTATCGTGTGCGTCGGCGAACGGCTCGAAGAGCGCGAATGCTGGCCGCACCGAAAAGGTGTTGGCGAGCCAGTGCGCGAACGGCATCGCCGGCTTGAGCGCAACGGAATTTGAAAAGATCGTGATCGCCTACGAACCGGTCTGGGCCATCGGCACCGGCAAAACGGCCACGCCTGAAATCGCCGCCGATGCCCACCGTGCCATCCGCGCGCAAGTGCGCGATGCGTTCGGCAAGGACGCCGCGGCAGCCGTGCGCATTCTCTATGGTGGCAGCGTAAAACCTGACAATGCCCGCGCTCTGATGGCGCAGCCGGAAATCGACGGAGTGTTGGTGGGCGGGGCGAGTCTCGACCCCTCGTCGTTTGCGTCGATCGTCAATTTCTGACGCCACGAGCCGCCGCGCGTATGCAGAGCGAGCTTCAACTCATCGAACGAATCCGCGCCCGCGTTCCAACGTGGCGCGCATCGGGCTTGGCCCTCGGAATTGGCGACGATTGCGCTGTCTACCATTCCCGCGGCGCATCCGAGGACTTGCTCTTCACCACCGACCTGCTGGTTGAAGACGTCCACTTCCGGCGCGAGACGCATCGGGCTGCGGATATCGGCTGGAAGGCGTTGGCGCGCGGGTTGAGCGATATCGCAGCCATGGGCGGCGAGCCCCGATTTTGCCTGGTCTCCTTGGCGCTCGCTCCCTGGAACGACGCGCGATGGCTGGATGGCTTCTATAGCGGTCTTCTTCGACTGGCGGCGCAGGAGAAGACTCCGCTTGCGGGCGGCGATCTCGGCCACTCGGCCAAGACGACGTGCGACATCGTGGTGTGCGGCGCCGGCGCCGCGCCGGAAGTGCCTCCGCCGTGACGGCGCGCGGGTGGGCGATGCCATCTACGTCAGCGGCGACATTGGGCGGATCGGCGCTGGGCTTGGAAACGTGGAAAGGCGGGCCGCGCGCCGCAGCGGCACTTGCGGCCCGAGCCGCGCCTCGCGCTCGGACGATTCTTGCGCGCGCGATTGCAGGCCACGGCGGCGATGGATTTGAGCGATGGCCTTTCGCTCGATCTGCATCGCTTGTCGAAGGCGTCAGGCTTGAGCGCGGAGATCGAAGCGCCACCCATCTTTCGCGGCGCGACGCTGACGCAAGCGCTCCACGGTGGCGAAGACTACGAGTTGCTCTTCACGGTTCCCGCGCGCCGTCCCGGTCCCCGACAGATTCGAAGGACTTCGTCTGACGCGAATTGGTACGATGCGAAAAGGCCGCGCGGGCGAGGTTCGTATTGGATGACGCGCCGCTCTCGAACCGCTGGGCTACGACCATTTTCGAAAACCATGAGCCTTCCCGATCCCGAGCCGGTGCTCGATCTGATCGAAGCCTTCCGCCGTTCGAAAACGATGTTCGTGGCGGTTTCGCTGGGAATCTTCGACCGCCTGAGCGAAGCCCCTGCAACTGCGGCGCAGATCGCGGCGCTCCTCAACGCGCACGCCGGACGCCACGGAACGGCTGCTCGATGCGTGCGCGGCGCTCGGACTGATGCGGAAGGAGGACGGCGTCTATACCAACGAGCCGGTGGCGGAAACCTACCTCTGCGCCGCGAGCCCGCATTCCTTGCACGGCTACATCCGCTATTCGGACGAAGCCCTTTATCCGATGTGGGGCAATCTCGGCCGACGCTGTGAAGGAAGGGCGCGCCGCGCTGGAAGCAGACGTTCGGCTTGGATGGACCGATCTTTTCCAGCTTCTTTCGCACCGAGCAGGCCATGCGCGATTTCGCGCGCGGCATGCACGGCTCCGGCATGCTGACCTCGCCGAAAGTCGTAGTCGGCGTTCGACCTGGGCCGCTTCCGGCGCATGGCGGACCTGGGCGGAGCGACGGGCCATTTGGCGATCGCGGCTTGCGAAAAGTATCCGCAACTGCACGGAACGGTTTTCGATTTGCCGCAAGTGGCGGCGCTGGCGCGCGAGCAGGTGGAGCTTATCGACGGCGCGCGAGCGCATCGAAATCGTGGCCGGCGATTTCTTCGAAGACGAATTGCCCGCGGCCGACCTCTACGCGCTGGGCCGCATTCTGCACGATTGGGCGCGAGGACAAAATCGGGCTGCTGCTGCGCAAGATTCTGGCGCGCCTGCCGGCGGGCGGCGGCGCTGCTGCTGGCGGAGAAGCTACTGAACGAAGATGGCGTGGGGCCGGTGCAAGCGAATATGCAATCGCTCAACATGCTGGTAGTGACGGAAGGCCGCGAGCGCAGCTTGAGCGAATACTCGCGCCTGCTGCGCGCGGCGGGATTCGCGGAAGTGGAAGGGCAGCGGACGGGCACGGCGCTGGATGCGATCTTGGCTGTGAAGGCCTAGCGCCCTCCTGTTTCGTTGTAGCCTGATTTTGTGAGCAAAGAAGAAGCCGTCGAGGTGCTCTCGATCGAGGGACGCGAGGTTCGCGTCACGCATCCCGAGAAGCTGTATTTCTCGAAGCAGACGAAGGTCTCGAAGCTCGACCTCGTCCGTTACTACCTGTCGGTCGCGCCGGGCGCTCTGGCCGGAATCCAGGATCGTCCGATCGTGCTCAAGCGCTTCGTGAACGGCGCCGAGGGCGAGGCCTTTTATCAGAAGCGCGCGCCCACGGAGCGGCCCGCGTGGCTGCGAACCGTCACGCTGTCATTCCCTTCGGGCCGCACCGCGGAAGAGGTGGTGGTCGACGATGCGGCCGGCCTCGCCTGGATCGTCAACCTGGGCTGCATCGAGCTGCATCCGCACCCCGTGCGCTCGGGCGATCTCGACCACCCGGACGAACTGCGCGTCGATCTCGATCCGGGCCCCGGCGTGAGTTGGGCCGACGTGCGCATGGTCGCTCTTGAAGTGAAGGCGCTGCTCGAAGAGATGGGGCTTCGCGGCTGGCCCAAAACCAGCGGTTCCCGCGGGATGCACGTGAATGTGCGCATCCAGCCGCGCTGGACCTTCGCCGAAGTGCGCCGCGCGGCGGT
This sequence comes from Bryobacterales bacterium, assembly GCA_963763545.1. Lineage (GTDB taxonomy): Bacteria > Acidobacteriota > Terriglobia > Bryobacterales > Bryobacteraceae > PALSA-243. The sequence goes on along the minus strand of CAVXPE010000016.1, from coordinate 152,233 downwards.
CGCGCTCTCGCGCGCCGTCGAGCGGCGCGTGCCCGCCCTGGCCAGTTCGAAATGGTGGAAAGAGGAGCGTCACGGCGTGTTCCTCGACTACAACCAGAACGCGAAGGATCGGACCACCTGCTCCGCCTATTCCGTGCGCCCGCTCCCCGATGCCCGCGTGTCCACGCCGCTTCACTGGCATGAGGTTCCCGACTGCGAGCCGGCCGACTTCACCATCCTCACGGTGCCGAAGCGCTTCGAGGAGCTCGGCGATCCGCACGCAGGCATGGACGCCGCGCCGGGTTCGCTCGAACAACTGTTGGAACTCGCGGCCAAAGACGAGGCCGCGGGTCTCGCCGACGCGCCCTGGCCGCCGCACTTTCGCAAGATGGAGGGCGAAGCGCCGCGCGTGGCGCCTTCGCGCGCCAAGTCCGCCGCGGCAAAGACTACGACGAAGGCGCCGCGCAGCGAATGCCGCTGCTGGTGGTGGCGAACTCGCCCGATAAAGACGCCGCGCTGGCGGGTCTGGAAAGATGGAAGAGCAAATATCCCGAAGCGGCCGCGCTTCTCGCCGTCGACGACGTCCTGGTCGACTCCATGCGAGGCCGATCGTCCACCTGGACCCGCATCCGCGTGAACCTGCGCCATGTGCCCGAAGCGCTCCGGCCGCCGCAGGAAACGCCCGATCCCGATGACGATCCGACGCGCGAATGGCGGGAAGCGGCGTACTGCGAAAGAGCGTGCGTGAGCAGCGACGCTCAGCGCCCGCCGGCGAAAATCGCCGCCAGTTCGTGCGGCGGAACCACTTCGAGCTGGGCATACGTGCAGTCGCTCGGCTTCTTGTCCGTGCGCCATCTTCGAAAATGCGCCATGTGCCGGAAGCGCGCGCCCTGCATGTGCTCATAAGCGACTTCGACCACCAGCTCGGGCCGCAGCGGCTCCCACGACAGATCCTTGCCCTGGCTCCAGCGGCTCTGGCCGCCCGGCATGCGATGCCCGGCTTCGCCGTCGCCGGACGCATGCTCCGCCCACTGCTTCCACGGATGATTGGCGAGCGCATTCTCGCGATAGGGCGCCAGAAATTCCACCAGCTCCCGGCGCTTCTCCTCCGTGAAGCTCGCGCAGACGCCCACGTGCTGCAGCGCGCCGGAATCGTCGAACAGCCCGAGCAGCAGCGAGCCGACATGCCGTGCGCTCGCCTTTCTTGTACCATCGAAATCCGGCGACCACGCAGTCGCAATCGCGCTCGTGCTTGACCTTGAGCATCACGCGCTTGTTCGGCTCGTAGGTCCCCGAAATCGGCTTGGCCATGACGCCGTCGAGACCCGCGCCCTCGAAGCGGCGAAACCAATCCGACGCGACGCTCGATTCGCGGGTCGCCGGCGTCAGATGGATCGGCGGCGCTGCCGGATGAGAGCAGCGCTTCCAACTCCCGGCGCCGCTCTTGGAACGGCTCGCCCCGCAAATCGCGATCGCCCTCGCACAGCAGGTCGAAGAACACGATCGATGCCGGGATTTGCTGGGACAGAAGCTTCACGCGCGACGCGGCCGGATGAAGCCGAAGCTGCAGCGCCTCGAAATCGAGCCCGCCATTCTGGGCGATGACGATTTCGCCATCCAGCACGCAACGCGCCGGCAACTGCGACCGCAACGGCTCGAGCAATTCGGGAAAATAGCGGTTCAGCGGCTTTTCATCGCGGCTCTGGATCTGGATCTCGTCCCCGTCGCGAAAAACCAACGCGCGAAACCCATCCCACTTCGGTTCGAAGATCCACGTTTCGCCGGCGGGCAAGTCGTCCACTCGCTTGGCGAGCATCGGCAGGATCGGCGGGTTGACGGGAAGATTCACGCCCACTGTTATACCGCGCCGTACGCCGTCGAATCCACGGTTTGCGCGTTTCTTGAGGTTGCGGGAAAATATGAAGGGATATCGCTATGGATAAGTCGACGGTAATCGCCAAGCTACGTGAATATGAGCCGGAGCTGAAGGCCGCCGGGATCGTGCGGCTATCCCTGTTCGGTTCCGTCGCTCGAGGCGAAGCATCTCCTCAGTCGGACGTGGATCTGATGGCCGAGTTCGACGCCTCGAAGCAGTTCTCACTGCTGGATATGGTGGGATTGGAGAACCGGCTCGCCGATATTCTCGGTGTTCGGGTGGACCTGACCTCCGCAAAAGCCCTGAAAGACCGTGTGCGCGAACGGGCTACTCGTGAGGCCGTGCTTGCCTTTTAGAGACGCGAACAGTTCGCTCCGCGACATAGTAGACGCCATCGGGATGATAGAGACGTTTACCGCCGGCATGGATTTCGATCAATTCCGCGAAGACCCGAAAACCATTGCCGCCGTGGAGCGCAAGCTTCAAGCCATCAGCGAAGCCGCCATTCGCCTCGGCGATGACGCGGAAACCCGCTGCCAAGGCCTGGACTGGCGCAATATCCGAGGCATGGGGAATTGGCTGCGTCATCAGTACGAGCGGATTGAACTGCCGGTCATCTGGAAGACGGTACAGGACGATTTGCCGCCTTTCAAAGCTGCCGTGCTGCATGCGCTGAAACCAGTTACCGGCTAACCGGAAACACCTTGCGAATGGGCTAGCGCCCGCCGTTACGATTCGCTCGCGGGAGCATCAAGCGCCCTCGGCCTCAAGCACCCATCGCACCTGACGCCCGCCTCCTCTTTCATCGCAACGCAAAATCGATACGCCGCATATACCTCCGATTCAAACACGCGGTCCCACGAGTTGTGTGCCGCCCCTTCCGGAGCCGCCTCGCGCATGCGGCGGTGCAGCGCCGGGTCGTTCATCACGTCGAGGACGGCTTTCACGAAGGCCTCTTCCGTATCCGCCACGAAGCCGTTTACACCGGGCTCTATGAGATACTTCGGTCCTCCCTCATTCGTCACTACAGCGGGAACACCGCTGGCTAGCGCCTCGCGCACGACGTTGCCGAAGGTGTCGGTCTGCGAGGGAAATACGAATAGATCCATGTTGGCGAACGCGCGTGCTAATGGCTCGCCGGTCAGCACGCCGGGGAAGTGCGCCTGGCACAGATTGGCTTGCAGCCATTCCGCTTCACTGCCGCCGCCCACAATCGAGAAACGGAACGGCGGCGCGCCAGCGGCCAGCAGAGCCTTCTCCAGCGTCGCCAGAAAGCGGACGTTCTTTTCAGGATTGAGCCGTCCGACGAAACCGAGCGTGAATGGTCCGTCCTGGCGGTTGCGGCGGCCTGGGGAGAAGAGCGAGGTATCGACGCCGCGCGTCATCAGAAGCGCAGGCTTACCGGATCGCGCCGAGATCATATTCACCAGTTCCGGATTGGGCGCCAGCGCCAAATAGGCGCGGGCGAAGAACCACAGTACGCGCTGCAACACGAAGCGCTCGGTCGCGTTCTGCAAGCGGCCAACGCCAGGCAGCAGGGAGAGCATGCGGCCCAAGCGGCGGCTAGCGAATTCGTGAACATTCGTGTGCCACGATGCAATTAGCGGTACGCCTAGGGCATGCGCGGTCCATGCGCCAAGAATCCCGACATCGCCTGGGCTCGTGATGTGAATTAGATCGGGGGCGAATGCGCGAACGCCATCCACAACCTCCCGCCGCCGGATGAACAGCAGCGGGTCGAAATGCAGATCGCGATCGATGGGGAGAGCCAGCCTCCCGCGCTGCAATTGCAAGCGCCAGGCGTGGCCGGTGCGTTGAAAGAATTCGCGCGGGCCACAACGTACGGTCATGAAATCGCGATTCTGCCGCGCCGCATATGCTTCGAGTTGACGGCACGTGAGGGCAGCGCCGTTCACTTCGTGGAACGAATCGGGGAAGAGTGCCACCCGCGGATGGCGATTCACCGCCGGCACGCTCACGGCATCACCTCGCCCGTTGCGCGCATCGCGAGGCGGAGCGTGGAGCGCACGTGGCTGTTGCCCAGCAGGCGCAAGATGCGAATGAACACGCCGATCGCGCCGGGGCCGCCATCGTCCCAGATCTGCGTGAAAGGAACGTCGCCATTGGCGGTCCGCTGATAGAACCGGTCGGACCAGCGCACTCGGCCTTGCTTTTGGGGATAATCGCGGATCGTTTCCCATATGGTCTCGGCGTAACGAACGGCGATCGGTTCGCGGTATTGCGGCATGATCAGCACGTCGCTCATGCCTTCGCGGCGAACCTCATCCACAAACTCTTCGAACGTAGAGGCATTGGTCAGATTCACTAGAGCGTTCGGTTCCAGCCCGTGCCGGTCGCCGCCGGAGATCACGCAGCGGTTGGTCGCTTTCGCGAGATCGATCACCTGTTTGTTTTCGGTCCACGACCGCATGCCGTTGAGTTCCAGGGCGTGAATCCACGCGCCGCATTCGCCCAGGAATGAGGCGACCAATTTTCTGTGTTCCGCCGCGCCGATTCCCTTCTCATCCCAGAGCGGATGATTGAAGACGATCAGGATTCTGGGACTCTCGGCGAGCGCCGCAAACAGCCGGCACAGCTCTCGTGGTTGTCGCGTCCGCGTGTATCCTGCCAGCGCATCCATCCACCCTCGCGCTTCACCGCGCGGCAGGTTGTGAATGCCTAGATGAAAAAATGACGGTCCGTACGGCACGGTCCACTCCACTGAAACGGGAACGGCTTCCGGCTTTTCGACCACATGAAGGTGCATGGCCGCTTCGATGGAATCGTGGTCGCTGAGAGAGACGAGCGGCTCTAATCCCAGGGTCTCGGAAATCTGTTTGGTTTCCAACTGGAATGCTTCGCGCTCGGAAGCGGGCGGCGTCCAATAAGCGGTGTCGTAAGCCGGGCGGCGTCCGTTGCGCTTTTCGAACTGGCGCTCTTCGTAATCCACCGCATGGCGCACAACGGGAACCTTGCGCGCGATGGCGGGCAGAAAGTCCAGGCTCTCCTGGGAGTGCATGGTGTGGCTATGCAGCGAAACACCGGTTTGGAAGCGTCGTAGAATGCCGGGCGCGTTATGCCAGGCGAAGTGGAGTTGCGAGGACGGCGTCATCGTGCTTCTCCTTCAATTAGCTGCACTCGCCTTCGATGGGCGGGGCAGCTTGTGGTTGACGGCTTCGAGCGTCAGCTGAAGAAACGAGCGCGGCTGAAAACTCGATGCGAAGCGGCATGGGAACGAGCGACTCACGATCGATGCAAATTTGAAAGCGCAATGGGCGCAGGGACGGAGAGCGGGATGGTGGCATCCATGCAGTAGGTGCGCTCGGTGATTTTTTTCGCGGGCAACCGTGATTCCTGAGTGAGTTGTCCGCGGCGCTCTTCCTCAATGGAAAGCACCAGGACGCACCAGCATCGGAGCATCCGAAAATCTCGCGCCCTCTGGGCAAGTTGTCTGGATGCCCGGCCTCAAAGGAAAGCGCGTTGCCCATCGCCTTCATGATGGCGGTTTCTCTTTACAACGCGGTTGCGGAAAAATGAAAGTTCCAAACAATTGTTTCGGCGAATGTTCGGAAACAATACTCCGGCGATTTGTAAGCAGCCTTGAGGAAATCGGGAAGCACGCGCCAGGGTGCGCCATGTCTAGCTGGCGAACCCTGGCGCCTATCGTACGAGGCGCACCTCACGACATAGATTCGAGAACCAAGTCCAAGACTTAGTATTTGACGCTTCCGGGCGACACCGATGAAAGAAGAAGAGGACGATAGCTCTCGAAATCGCTTCCCGTGCGAACCAACAACATTTGCTACGTCGCGTGAAGACTTACCGGCATCGTCACATCGGAGGGGCTGAAATTTAATGAACGTTGATCGAGAGACCGCGAGGTTACAGGAGGCCTGTAAGGCAAGCGTCCCCTGGAGAAAGTGGGGGCCCTACCTCTCTGAGCGGCAATGGGGCACGGTTCGTGAGGACTATAGCCATGATGGAAATGCCTGGAACTATTTCACCCACGATCACGCACGCTCACGGGCGTATCACTGGGGCGAGGATGGGTTGGCCGGTCTCAGCGATGACTTGCAGTTGCTTTGTTTCGCCCTCGCCTTATGGAACGGCAAGGATCCCATCCTGAAGGAGCGCCTTTTTGGCCTAACCAACGGCGAAGGCAACCATGGGGAAGATGTCAAGGAATATTACTTCTACCTGGATAACATCCCGACGCACTCTTACATGAAGTACCTTTACAAGTATCCGCAGGCGGCGTTTCCATACGATGACCTGGTTCGGACGAATCACCTGCGCAATCGTTCCGATCCGGAGTATGAGCTGCTGGATACCGGCGTCTTCGAGGCGGATCGCTACTTCGATGTTTTTGTGGAGTATGCCAAGAACACGCCGGAGGACGTCCTCATTCAGATCAGCGTGTGCAATCGCGGGCCTGAGGAAGCAGCGCTGAATGTCTTGCCGACTTTGTGGTTTCGCAATACATGGACGTGGTGGCCGGGCACGCCGAAGCCGGCCTTGCGGCAAGCCGAGGAAACCGAGGGTGCTCGAGTTATCGTCGCGGCGCACGCTGAAATGGGGAACCGATACCTCTACTGCGAGGGAGACGTACCCCTGCTGTTCACCGAGAACGAGACGAATAATGAGCGAATCTTCGGCACGCCCAATTCCAGCCCGTATGTCAAAGACGGCATCAACGACCGCATAGTATCCGGTCGGGAAGAAGCTACGAACCCCGAACAGACAGGCACGAAAGCGGCCGCTCACTATGGCATCAATGTCGGCGCTGGGAAGACAGTTACAATCCGGCTGCGGCTTTGCGACCGGACCCTTGAGGAACTCGGCGAGCCGTTCGGGAAGCAATTTACCGAAGTTATTCGGGTGCGCCGATCCGAGGCGGATGAGTTCTATCGAAGCATCACTCCCGACGGTGTGGACGCCGACAGAGCCAGTGTGATGCGCCAGGCCTTGGCGGGGATGCTTTGGAGTAAACAATACTTCGCCTTCGATGTGGCCAAATGGCTCGAGGAGCACGGCGCCGGTCCGATGCAGCCTAACGCCCCGCCCGTTCGGAACAGCAACTGGTATCACATGGTGAACGAGCACATCATCTCGATGCCGGACAAGTGGGAGTACCCCTGGTATGCCGCCTGGGACTTGGCGTTCCACGCCATCGCCCTCTCAACGGTGGATCTGGATTTTGCAAAGGAACAGCTCGACGTGTTGCTGCAGCGCTTTTTCTTGCACCCAACCGGGCAGATCCCTGCCTACGAGTGGAATTTCGGAGATGTCAATCCGCCGGTGCACGCATGGGCTACGCTGTTCCTCTTCAGGATGGAGCAGGCGCTCCGCGGGCAAGGCGACCTCGAGTTTTTGCGGCGGTCCTTTCGAAAACTGACATTGAACTTCACCTGGTGGGTAAACCGGAAAGATCGGTTCGGGAAGAACGTTTTCGAAGGCGGCTTCCTCGGGCTCGACAACATCGGAGTCTTCGATCGCAGCGCGCCGATGCCTGGCGGGGGCTATTTGGAGCAGGCCGATGGCACTGCGTGGATGGCATTGTACTGCCAGAACATGCTCGAGATTTGCGCTGAGTTGGCCGGCGCCGATCCCAGCTACGATGACATGGCGGCTAAGTTCGTCGATCATTTCCTCTGGATTGCCAGCGCTATGAATCACATGGGGCCGGGTGGTATGTGGGACGAAGAAGACGGCTTCTATTACGACGTTCTGCGTCTTCCCGACGGAAGTTCGGACCGGCTCAGGCTGCGCTCCATGGTGGGTCTGTTGCCGCTCTGCGCTACCACCGTTATTGAACCGTGGCAGCGGAAGCGGCTGCCGCAAACGGAAGCCACTAATTTAGAGCGCATTCAACGCATGCCCGAACTGCTGCAGAGCATTCATCCGACTGGCCCCGAACATCGCGGCGTCGGGGGCCGCGGCATTGCCGCACTGGTAAATCCGGGCAGATTGCGCCGCATCCTGTCCCGAATGCTCGACGAGAATGAATTCCTGAGCCCATACGGAATACGGGCGATATCGCGTTACCACGCCGAACATCCTTACCTGTTCAGCGTCCACGGTGAAAACTACAAAGTGAAGTATCTTCCAGCGGAATCGGATTCGGGCATGTTTGGCGGAAACTCGAATTGGCGAGGTCCTATCTGGATGCCGGTGAACGCGCTCCTGATTCGTGCTCTGCTGTCCTTCTACCTCTACTATGGCGACAACTTCAAGATCGAATGCCCCACTGGTTCCGGCAACGCCATGAACCTTTTCGAAGTGGCTCGCGAAATTGCCAATCGGCTGACCCGGATCTTCGTGCGCGACAAGACTGGGCGAAGACCAGTGTTTGGCGGCGCGGGGAAATTCCAAAGCGACCCCAACTGGAAGGACTACGTGCTCTTCTACGAGTACTTCCACGGAGACAACGGCGCCGGCATTGGGGCCAGTCACCAGACGGGCTGGACTGGAGTTATCGCGACCTTGATTGAGTTGTTCGGACGCATTGATGCCGACCGGTTTCTTGTGGCCGGGAAAGCCAGCGCTTTTGCCAGGTCTGTGACGCGTGAGGAAAAACACGCGGGTCTTGTTTTGGAGCCTGTGGCATAAGCCGTCGATTCAAGCAGACCCGGTGGCGGCACACTTCGGAGAATGCAGCCGTTACTTCGCCAGCTTAAAGAATGCTCCAACGCCGAATCTCGCCTCCTTGCGGCGTACCGACGACTCTCTCCGGCGAAATCAGCAGGATGAGTATGATTGAAAGAAGCCTTGCTATTGATCATGACGCGGAACTGGCAACAACAACAAAAAGAATCAAATAACCCCGTGGCTTCGCTGGTTCGCCGGCATCGCGATCGAAGGTCAACGCCGGACGACAGCTGGCGTTGAGTTCCTCATAGACAAAACGAGACTCTTGGACCGGCTGCGCGGCGAGCTTAATAAACGTCAGGAAAAGGCGCTCCTTCGAATGCTGGCGGAGGGCCCGGAAGGGTTCGAGGGAGGACTGAGCGCCGGCAATTACTCGCACATTACAGGCGCGACGACGGCGACGACGACGCGCGACCTAGCTGACCTTGTCCAAAAGGGGGCGCTCATTCGTGAACGAGAGCGGCGTTACGCGCGTTACTATCTTCCAATCCCACTTCGACCGCCGTCGGCCATCGCAATCGACGAGAAGGGAGCCATCGCCTGATCGGATCGGGCGCTGGCATGGCCCGGCGTTGATACAATCGACTCCAGTGATTAAGACGCTCTGTTTGCTAGCTTGCGCCATATGCGGCTGGGGCGCGAGCGATCTTACGGTCTATCGGCTGCTTGCGCCGGCGACTCACTCCTTCGAGCTCTCGTACGACGCTTCGGTAACGCGGGTAGGAGCGGATTATTTCTTCAACCCGGTCCGGCCGGGCTCCGTTGTGACGAAGGAAAGCGCGATCGATCTCGCAAGCGGCAAACCGCTCGAACTCAAAACCATCAAAGGACGCGAAGCCAAAGCGGCCGGCGGCGCGCCGTCGGACACAGCGGACGACGCCGAGTTCCTATGGGTGAAGCTGCTGCGGCCGGTAGCCAAAGGGGCCGAGACGCGCATTCGCATTCTACGAACCTACACCGATGCGGTCTCCTATCAAACCACGGCTACTGGGTTCGTCTTCGATCGGCCGCTGGGTGTGACGCGCAACGTAATCGTGCTGCCGCAGGGCTACGAGTTGATCGGATCGCGCGCGCCGGGCATCGTAACCACCGATGCCGATGGCCGCATCCACATCAGCTTCTTCAACGACCGCGACGACCTGCTTCCGGTACGCATCGAGGGAAGGAAGCTGCCGTGAAGCGCGCACTGCTCTTGATTCCCATCCTGCTCGCCGCCCAGGTACACCGCGCGGAACAGGATCGCGAGATCCGCTATTGGCTGCTGGATCCCGCTACCCATCAGTTCCGCATCTCGCACGATTTTACGGTCACGCGCGAAGGGCAGAAATCGGTACACAGCTTTGTTCGCGCGGGCAGCGAGGTGGCCCCCGATTCCAATATGTTCGATCTCGATACCGGCGAACCGCTGCACACGCACTTGGTGAGCGGCGCCGAAGTCAACGCGCTTGGATACTATCCGACGCCCACCGATCCGAAATCGGTAGTGGTGCAGGGCGATCTGCCCGCGGCGGTCGGGAAGGGCGAATCCGTACGCATTCGCGTGGAGGAAACCTATACCGATCCGGTCGGCTACAAAATGGATAGCCGCGAACTCGTTTGGACGCGCACCCTCGGCCGGCCCGTGAACGATGTCTCACTGCCCGACGGGTGGATGCTGACAGCATCGAATGTCCCGGCAAAGGTGACCTTGGATGCTCAGGGGCGCGTTACGCTCCGCTTTACGAACACGCGCAATGGTGATCTGGACGTGACCATTCGCGCGCGCAAGCGTTGAGCGCCCGCATCTCCACTAAAAACTTCCTTGCTAAACGTCCACGGCTCTTTTTACCGAGCCGCGACCGCGAGGGAGCGGTTTCGCCACAGACTGCGAGTCTAGAAAGCCGTCTCCGGCGTTTCTGGCGCTATCCCTTCCGGGCTCGGCCAAGGATCCGGTTCCGGATTCGGCTCGTCGGGGTGGGGTGTGGGCTCCGGAATCGGCGGCTGTGGCCCCGCCGTGTTACGGAGCAAAGTGCGCACGGGTTCGTGTACCGGTTCCGAAAGGACCACTTCGCAATCGCAGCAATCGCTGCATCGCAGGCACCGCTCGCAAAGATGATTGGCGCAGGTGTCTTTGGTGCATCGCGCACAGATACGCATCGATTCTTCGCCGCAAATGGCGCATTGAAACGGCATGATTATTTCTTCTTTCCCGATCTTGGCGCCGTGACCACGGCGCGGCAGCGCTGCGCCTCCCGATCCATCGCCTGAAATTCCCGCTCGCGCTCGGCCGCGAGACTGACAATGTAGCGCTGAAGGCGGTCGCGGTTCGCGCCGGATTCTGCTTGTAGGCTGGCGAGCGTCTGCGCATCCGGCTTGTATCCGTACTTCCGGATACCTTCCTCCACCGACCCGAGCATCGAATCGATGGCCTGTATCCGGAAGAATACATCGAGCAGAGCGGACAGCCGCTCCGGATTTCTCACCAGATCCGCCGCGCCCTCGTTTAACGCGCGCGCCTGATCTTTCGTGGATTGCAACTGTTCGCCATAAGTCTCCGAGGCGCCTTGATCCACCCAGGAACGGGCGTCAACGTGATCGAGCGCCGGCGTCAATCGCGAGGCGTGCGCGGCGATCTCCTTGAGCACGCCGCCGATTTCCCAATCGGTTTCAAGACCCTGAGGTTGCGTCGCGGGTTGCCCCATCGATTGTGGATTCTGACCCGGCGTCTGCGCCCCCAGTGCGGCGGCGCAAGCGATCAGCATCAGTCGTCGCAGGCCAGTGGTCATCGCTGCTTTCAATCTAGCATGGGGGCACAAGGCTTTCTCCGCGACTCAGAGCTTCTGCGGTGAACTCTTAACACTCAAGCCATACGCAGCGCCTCGCGCAGGCCCGGATCGTGGCGCACGCGCCAGATCTTGCTGTCGAGGTAGTAGTGGGTGAGGCCGAATCCGCAGAAGAAACCGAATGCAAGATCGCTCGTATTTCCGAGTTGGAAGCCCGGGATGCGGTACAGCGCGCTGAAGCTCAGCGCCATGGCCACGTATGCCGCGAGATGCTTTCCCACCGCTGCGGGAACATGCCCATGTTTTGATTTTCCATCCGCGCTTGTATATCGATTCCTGTTGTGGAACCACACCAGCGCGTGATACTGCAGGTTATGCACAATGGTCACGGTCGGCACGGCCGCCTGCCAGCTCATGTATGCGAACGTCAGCCAGTGCAGTGGAATTACCCCGCCCAACAGAAGCAACTTCGGCGCATCGGGCCGCACGCCATCCCTGTGCCGAACGATCTGCCGCGTGAGATACGCAGCCGCTACCGCGATTACGATGGACCAACAGGGCGCCGACCAGCTTCGCAGCGGATGAAACGGCATGCCCAGTTCCTGCGGGCTTTCGATAAAGAAGCGGTGGAAGGGCGGGAAGATCGTCATTACCGCGAGAAACAGCTTGTCCAGAGTATTATCGATTCGCGCCAGGTCGCCGTTCTTCACTTTGTACAGCACCATGAAACCGTAGTGCTGCTTGACCACGTGATAATAAGCCCATACGCCCACCAGCAAGGCGAGCCATCCTTTCCATCCCACAAGCACCATCAGCGGACCGAGTGAGAAGAAGAACAGCGCGCTGCCGAAGAGCAGCCGCGGGTGTTTCGTGCGCGCTTCCCGATCGAAGAAGGTCCGCGATGCGGTGCCGAAGATGTGCGTGCCATCCAGCCCCACCGACCAGAACCACCAAAGGTAACCGATCGGTACGTGAAGCGCAAGATAAAGAATCAGGTACAGATAGCCGGCGGCCGAACTGCCGATCACCAGCGATAGATCCACGCCGCGCCCGATAATCCATCGCGATGGGGATCTCGCTACACGCGGTGCGGTGATAGTGGCGGCGGCCATGCTTGTCTACCAGAATACACGGGGCCGTTTCCACCGGGCTCGCTCGGGAACCCGATACAATGCCAGTTCATGCGCCGCCGCTCGGCCCTACGCAACCTATTCGAATACGGTCTTACAGTCGCCGCCCTGAAATCGATCGAATGGGCGCCGTTGCCCCTCGCGGGATGGCTTGCGCGGCGATATCTCGCCCTGCTCGATCGGGCCGTGCCCCGCCTGCGGCGGGCGGCGTACGCGAATCTCTCATTCGCATCGCCCGGCGCGGATCGCAAAACCATCACCGATGGCGTATTCGATTCCCTGGCGCGCGTGCTGCTTGCTTTCGCCAAGTTCCCCTCCATCCGGCGAGGAAATGTCGAACGCTGGATTCGCTGCGAGGGTCTCGAGCACTATGTCAACGCAATGCGGGCCGGACGTGGCGTGTTGATCGCCACCGGCCACCTGGGCAACTGGGAGTTGAGCGCATTTGCGCACGCATGGTTGACCGGCCCAATGAACGTGGTCGTCCGTCCCCTCGATAATCCTTGGATCGATCGCCTGATTGAGCGGCGGCGCGAGCTTTCCGGGAATCGCTCCATCAGCAAACGCGACATCGCGCGGCCCATCCTGAAGGCCCTTGCGGCCAATCAGGCTGTGGGCATCCTGATCGATCACAACTGGACCGCCGATACCGGCGTATTCGTCGATTTCTTCGGCCTGCCCGCATGTACCGACGTGGGTTTCGCGAAGCTCGCCGCCCGTAGCGGAGCGGCCGTAATTCCTGGGTTCGCGCTTTGGTCGCAAGAGGAACAGCGCTACGTGCTGCGTTTTTATCCTCCCGTTCCCATTACGGGCAATGCGGCGCGCGACACGGCGGCGCTGCAAGCCAGTCTTCGAGAGTATCGTGCGCACGCATCCAACCGAGTGGCTCTGGATTCATCGGCGGTGGAAGACGCGCCCGCCTGGCGACCCTCCTCTGTACTGAATCTTACCCGGAGTTTCCCGTAGCCGTAGTATTCTGCAAGCGTGAATTCGCGCGCGCATCCCCGTTGAACGGCGGCGTCTTCGCCCTTGCCGTGACGGCGGCGGCGGTGCTAACGTCGCTGCTGCTCCGGCCATACCTCGATGCGCGATTTCTTCGTTCTCTTCGTTGCCGCGGTCTGGCTGAGCGCTCTGGTATTACGGCCGTGCGGGCGGAATTGTGGCCACGGCCGCTTCGGCGGTTGCCATTTTTTACTTCTTTCCAGGCAGCGGATTCCCAAGCGCCAGTCTCGTTGTGGAGAACCGCCGCGCAGATCGCCGCCTTCCTCGCCATTGCCGTCTTGATCACGTGGATCACCTCGGCCTGGCGCGAGAACCGGCGCCTGCTCGAAGCGACGCTTTCGAGCATTGGCGATGCGGTGCTGGCGACCGACCGTGAAGGTCACGTCACGTTTTTGAACCCGGTCGCGGAAACGCTCACAGGCTGGCCGAAGAAAGAGGCGCGCGGCAAGCCCGCATCGGAAATCCTGAAACTCGTCCATGAAGGGACGCACGAGCCGGTGGAGAATCCGCTGGCGCGTGCGTTGCGCGAGCGCGCGACGGTGTCGCTGTTGGATAGAACCGCGTTGGTAACGCGCAATGGAGTGGAGTGCCCCATCGAGCTGAGCGCTTCGCCCGCGCGGGACGAATCGGCGGGATTGCGCGGTGCAATCCTGGTCTTCCGCGATATCGGCAAGCGGCGGCAATTGGAGGAGCAACTCACCCATGCGGAAAAGATGGATGCGGTGGGGCGGCTGGCGCGCGGCGTGGCGGGCGACTTCAACAACGTGCTCACCGTGATCTACTGGATACGCCGAACTGCTGCGCGTGGAGGCGCCGCCCTCGAGCCCGCTGCGCCGTTTCGTGGATGAAATCATATATGCAGGCGAGCGCGCGGCCGCTCTGACGCGCCACCTGCTCGCCTTCAGCCGCGGAGCCACGGCCCAGCCGAGCGTGATCGATCTCAGCGCGCTGGTGACGGCGATGGAACCGCTGCTCCATCGCCTGCTGGGTCAGGGGATCGAACTCATTTTGCTGAATCCGCGGGCGCGGGCAGGGTCAAGGCCGATCCTTCGCAAATGGAGCAAGCCATCGTAAACCTGGCCTCGAACGCGCGCGATGCGATGCCTGACGGCGGAAAGCTGGTGATCGAGATCGCCGCCGTCGATCTGGACGAAGGGCCGTGCGAGCAAGAACCTTGGATTGACGCCGGGCCCTTACGTGATGATGGCCATCAGCGATACGGGTGTCGGAATGGATGCCGCGACCCGCTCGCGCCTCTTCGAGCCTTTCTTCACCAGCAAAGGACCTGGCAAGGGAAGCGGTCTCGGATTGGCGACGGTTTACGGCATCGTAAAGCAAAGCGAGGGACAGATCACCGTCTATAGCCAACCGGGATGCGGCAGCATTTTCGAAATCTACCTGCCGCGCGTAAAGGAGCCGCTGGCGGAGACGCCGCGCGCGCGCATCGGCCAAAGGCTCGGAAACCATCCTGCTGGTCGATGACGAGGAGGGCGTACGCAAGCTCGTGCAGGCGGTGCTTCAATCTCACGGATACGATGTGCTCGAAGCGAGCAACGGCGGCATGGCGCTGGCGGCATATGAGAAAAACTCGCACAAGATCGATATGGTGTTGACCGACGTGGTGATGCCGCAGATGACAGGCTTCGAGTTAGGCGCGAAATTGGCGGGGCGCGCGCCGGGGTTGAAAGTTCTTTATATGTCGGGATATCGCGATAATGCGACGGGGCTGGACGAGACCCCAAAAGCGTTTCTGCATAAGCCCTTCACGCCGGATGTGCTGCTAACGAAGGTCCGCGAAGTGCTCGACGGAGGCTTTACCGAGCCGCGACCGCAAGGGAGCGGTTTTTGACGCACAGACCGCTAGCTCGTCGCATTTCTCGCACACAGTTTCGCCGCGAGCCGCTCGAGCGAGGTACGACGTCGCATCTCCTTACGCGAAGAAATTCCCCATCTTGCGAAATTTCTCGTATCGCTGCTCCACGAGCTCCGCGCCGCTCAACGGCGCCAACTCCGCCAGCCACTTCCTCAAGGCCTGGCGGAGATTCTCCGCCGCCAGATCGGTATTCTCGTGCGCGCCGCCCGCCGGCTCCGGTACAATTCCATCGATCAGCTGCAACTCCAGCAAATCCTCAGCGGTCAGCCGCATGAACGGCGCCACCTGCTGCGCCTTGCCGGCATCTTTGAAGATGATGTTCGCGCAGTTTTCTGGAGAAATTACGCTATACACCGCATTCTCCAGCATCAGCACTACGCTCCCCACGCCCAGCGCCAGCGCGCCGCCGCTGCCGCCCTCACCGATACATACTGCGATCACCGGAACCGGCAGCCGCGCCATCTCCCGCAAGTTGCGCGCAATGGCTTCGGCCTGCCCGCGTTCTTCCGCGTCCACGCCGGGATAAGCTCCCGGAGTATCGATCAGCGTCACAATCGGACGGTTGAACTTTCCCGCCAATTGCATCGCCCGTAGCGCTTTGCGATAGCCTTCCGGCTTCGGCATCCCGAAGTTTCGATAAATCTTCTGCTTGGTATCCCGCCCCTTCTGTTCCGCCACAACCATCACGGGCTTGCCTTCGAAATGCCCCAATCCCGTAACGATCGCTGGGTCATCGCCGAACGAGCGGTCGCCGTGTATCTCCTGAAAGCCGGTGCACAGGCGCTCGATGTAATCTAGCGAATGCGGACGCTTTGGATGGCGGGCCAGCAGCACTCGCCGCCAAGCCGCATTCGATTCCGCAACCGGCGGCTGGGGCGGGGTGCTTTCTGTATCCATTTGAAACATCTTAACAGCCGTTGTGCGCCACGCATGCCTGACGTATCCAATCGCACTCGTTAGTGGTTCTCAAACGAACCGCGAAGCCCTAATGAAGCTTGTCAAACCGGGCCTTTCGAATCGACACTCGAAGTATGGAGGAGAGAGCGAATCATGTGTGACTATTCGCTAATGGCAGTTCCCAATCGTCTTGCGCGCGAGGGCGAAGAATTGGTTTCTCATCGTTTCCCGACTGGCTCCCTGGGGTTAGCGGCGCCGGCCGATATCCATAGAATTCCTGTGCCTGCCGCGCGCAGGAGTTTCTGGACCGCATTCAAGGAATTTTTCCAGCCCGCCGAGACTGCAGCGGTGTGCGCCGTGTGCATTCCGCCGGGCGCCCGTTTGTTGCTGGAGGACATCCCGGTACGCCTGCAATCCGAACTAGGGGTGACGGGAGCGGAAGAGGTGACGTTCACTCAAATCACCGCGTCGGCGCATAGTTATCGCGATGCCGTGCGGTTCGCTAACGGCCGTGAAATACGGCTGCAGGAGCTTCGCGAGGGCCAGCGCGTTCGCGTGCTTGATCTCTCCCTGGCGGAGGAACTCGATCTCGATCGCCTGCGTGAAGAGAGTCCCGAACTCGCCTTCTCGAGACGCCACTAATTCCTGTAACCGGTTGATAAATTTGGGGTCGTATCAGCCGGTTGACAAATGGGAGCATATGTCCTAATCTTGATAGGGATTGAGGACTTTTCAAAGTCTCGCTGTAGAATTGGAGAGGGCGTCGGCGTCCGAGGTGCTCGCTTGGGCCCTTGAGCGCCACGGTGCCGGGTTTGCCATCGCTACCAGCTTTCAAAAAGAGGGGATGGCGATTCTCGATATCGCCGTCCGCATCTCGCCGCGGATTCGTGTTTTCACCCTCGATACGGGCCGCTTGCCGGAGGAAACCTACGGCATGATCGAAACCGTGCGCGAACGGTACGGCATCGCCACGGAAATCGTTCGGCCCGATCCTGAGGAAGTCCGCCATATGGTCGCCTTGCGCGGACGCGATTTGTTCTATGAGAGCGTCGATGCGCGCCGCGCCTGCTGCGATGTGCGTAAGGTGCGCCCGCTGGAACGAAAGCTCGCTACATTAAGCGCTTGGGCCGCGGGAATTCGCCGCGAGCAGTCCGAAACCCGCGCCTACATACCCAAGGTCGAACTCGCGAATACCCCCGTCAAGATCAATCCCCTGGCCGATTGGACTGCGGCGCAGGTCGAGGAGTATACCCGGGTTAACCGCGTGCCGGTGCATCCCCTTTATGCGCGCGGCTATGCCAGCATCGGCTGCGCGCCGTGTACGCGCCCCATCATGCCGGGCGAGGATGCGCGCGCGGGTCGCTGGTGGTGGGAACAAAACGCACACAAAGAGTGCGGTATCCACTTCCTTCCCGATGGAAAAATGCGCCGGGCCTCGTGACCCTTGGCATTGGTACTGTGAAACTCCACAAGAGAGGGGGCCAATATGGGCTACACTGGAGCGTTCAGGTTTAGTCTCCTTTGATCGACCTCCACTCGCACACCAATGAATCGGACGGGACTTTCTCGCCCGCCCAACTCGTCGCCGAGGCGATCCGCTTGGGCGTCACCTCTCTAGGTATAACCGATCACGATACCTTCTCCGGCTTCGATCTCGCGCTGCCCGTGGCGCGCGCCGCCGGGCTCGATTTGATCTGTGGTATCGAGCTTTCGACCAAGCTGCATGGACAGTCCGTCCATCTGCTCGGCTATTTCCTCAACACCGATGGATTGAGCGAATTCCGTTCACGCATCCGCGATCTGCAGGCCGCCCGCCGCGACCGCAACATTCGCCTGGTCGCGCGTCTCCAGGAGCTGGGAATGGACATCACGCTCGCAGAGGCCGAAGCGCGTGGACGCGGCATGACCGGACGGCCGCACTTCGCGCAATTGTTGGTCGAAAAGGGGTACGTGCCGAACCTGCGCCAGGCGTTCGACGAATACCTGGACGAATCGGCGAAGGGGTATGTCTACCGCCGCGAGCCAACCTTCGCCGAGGGGGTGAAGTCGATTCGTGACGCCGGCGGCATTTCGTCGCTCGCCCACCCCATCCGCGTCAAAGGAGATATTCGGGCCTTGATGCCCGAACTGTGCGAGATGGGCCTCGCCGCCATTGAGGCGTACCATAGCGACCACTCGCCGGAAAACACCGCGCTCTATCTGGAACTCGCCTGGCGCCATGGCCTGCAGGTCACTGGCGGTTCGGATTTCCACGGCGCGGTGAAACCGGACGTAAATCTGGGCACGGGCTGCGCAGGCAATCTGAAGATCCCGGAGGATCTGCTCGAACGCCTGCGGACACCGCTGCGTGACGGCGGCATAGTCCCACGCGAAGCGTCGCCCCAAAAGGTGCTATGAGCATCCTGGAGCTTGGCGCGGCGGCCGCTGCCGGCTAATCCTCTTCGTCCGTCTGCCCCACCTTCAACACCGCCAGGAACGCCTCCTGCGGAATCTCCACCCGGCCCACCCGCTTCATGCGCTTCTTGCCCTCTTTCTGCTTCTCGAGCAGTTTGCGCTTGCGCGAAATGTCGCCGCCGTAGCACTTCGCCAGCACGTTCTTCCGCAGCGCCGAAATCGTTTCGCGCGCCACGATCTTGTTGCCGATGGCCGCCTGCAGCGCCACTTCGAACATCTGCCGCGGAATCAACTTGCGCAGCCGCGAAATCAGATTCCTTGCCGCGCTCGAAGGCGAATTCCTTGTGCACGATCATGCGAAAGCGCGTCCACCGGCTCGCCCGCCACCAGCACGTCCAGCCTCACCATGGGCGACACGCGATACCCCGACAAGTGATAATCGAGCGACGCATAGCCGCGCGAGGCCGATTTCAGCCGGTCGTAGAAATCCAGCACGATTTCGTTCAGCGGCAGCTCGTACATCAGCATCACGCGCCCGCCGCCGATGTACTCGAACTTCTTCTGCACGCCGCGCTTCTCTTCCAGCAGCTTCAGAATGCCGCCCAGATACTCCTCGCGCGTGATCACCGTCGCGTCGATGATCGGCTCTTCGATCTGCTTGATCGTCCGAAGGGTCGGGAAATTTGGTCGGGTTATCGACCTCGATCACTTCGCCGTCCGTGCCAGTGATCCGGTAGCGCACGCCCGGCGCGGTGGTGATGAGATCGATATTGAACTCGCGCTCCAGCCGCTCCTGCACAATCTCCAGATGCAGCAGCCCCAGAAATCCGCAGCGGAAGCCGAAGCCCAGCGCCACCGAGTTTTCCGGCTCGAAGCTGAACGCGCTATCGTTCAGCCGCAGTTTTTCGAGCGCATCGCGCAGCAGGCCGTGCTCGTGCGATTCCACCGGATAAAGCCCGGCGAACACCATCGGCTTGATCTCTTCGAAACCGGGCAGCGGCTCGGGCGCGGGGTTCTCGTGATCGAGAATGGTGTCGCCGATCTTGGCGTCGGAAACCGTCTTGATGTTGGCGAAGAGAAAGCCCACTTCGCCCGCCGAAAGTTCGTCGCACGGGCGTCGCCTTGGGCGCCTGGTAGCCCAGCCCATCCACTTCGATACGACCTGCCGCCGTTCGACCACAGCCGGATCTTCTGGCCCATGCCGGATGCGCCCGTCCACCACGCGCAGCAGAATGATCACGCCGCGATAAGCATCGAACCACGAATCGAAAATCAGCGCGCGCAGCGGAGCGTCGGGCGAGCCCTTCGGGCGGCGGCACCAGGTGGACGATGGCTTCCAGAATTTCGTGGATGCCGATGCCCTGCTTGGCGCTGGCCAGCACCGCGTCGCGCGCATCGAGGCCGATGATGGTTTCAATCTGCTCGCGGATACGCTCGGGCTCGGCCGCCGGCAGATCGATCTTGTTGATCACCGGAATGATTTCCAGGTTGTGGTGCAGCGCCAGATACGTATTGGCCAGCGTCTGCGCCTCCACGCCCTGCGACGCGTCCACCACCAGCAGCGCGCCCTCGCACGCCTGCAGGCTGCGCGAAACTTCGTAGGAGAAATCGACGTGGCCGGGCGTATCGATCAGGTTCAACTGGTACATCTTGCCATCGTCGGCGCGATAGTTCAGGCGCACGGCGTGCGCCTTGATGGTGATGCCGCGCTCGCGCTCCAGGTCCATGGAATCGAGCACCTGCTCCATCATTTCGCGCTGCGACAAGCGCGCCGGTAGTCTCGAGCAGCCGATCCGCCAGCGTCGATTTGCCGTGGTCGATATGCGCAATGATAGAGAAATTGCGGATGAATTCGCGATCCATGGGGAATTGCGGGGTGCTGAACCGATTATCCCACAGAGCGAGTTTCAATTTGACGCAGAGACGCAGAGGCGCAGAGATAAACGCCGAGAATGCTTGGTTTTCTCTGCGCTTATCTCCGCGTCTCTGCGCCTCTGCGTCGAAAAGGAGCCTACTTCAGCGGGCGTTCTCACCGTCGGATACTTGATGCCCAACTGATCGAGGTAGTTATCGTACTTCGACGGATCGTAATAGAGTGGCTTCATCAGAGGCCGGTACTTCTCCATGATTTTTTCGTTGAGGAAGGTCGAGGGCTTGTCGCCGTCGCGAATGAAGCTCGTGTACTTCATCGTTTTCGTCTGCACGTTTTTGAAGTAGTCCCACGCTTTCTGCACAATCTCGGGGTTCGTCAGGATGTCGAGCATCGTCATGGCCTGCGCCTTCGCGCCCGCAATCACGCCCTTATGTGCGATCGGGGTTGCCATCGCAACGCCGTCCGCCCAATTGTGGCCGGGACCGCCGGGAATGTTCGCCGGGTAACGCAAGGTAATCGTAGGCACTACCCATGACACGTCGCCGATGTCGTCTGAGCCGCCGCCCGTCGGCATAGGTGCGCCGCGGCCGCCGCCGAATCCATCGTCGCCCGCCGCATCGGGCGCCGGCGTCGCTGCGGCCGCTGCTCCTCCGCGTCCGCCTCTTCCGGCCGGCACGCGCGATGAAAGGCCGCGCACCGGAACCTTCAGTTCGGCTTGCAGTCCGCGCGCGAGTTGCTGATCGGCGTCCGTCCATTGCGGCATCCCGACCTTCTGGATGTTGGCGGTCATCGTCTCGGCGATCACCGGGCTGAAATGGCCCGGCCACGCGCTGCCCAAGAGGCGCTCCGTGTAACTGGTGTCCGTCATCAAGGTGGCGCCCTTCGCCATGTTATCCCCGATATGCCACATATCCATGATGTGGTCGTAATCGGCCTCGCGGAAGTAATACCATACGCTAGCGTTCGGCGGCACCACGTTCGGCTGGTCGCCGCCGTTGGTGATCACGTAGTGCGAGCGCTGCGCCAGGCGCAAGTGCTCGCGCCGAAAGTTCCAGCCCACGTCCATCAGTTCCACCGCGTCCAGCGCGCTCTTGCCGCGCCACGGAGCGCCCGCCGCGTGCGCGCTCTCGCCCTGGAACATGTATTCCACCGAGACCAGTCCGTTCTGGTTCATCGCCGGGCCGGAGGACACGCCGAACGCCGAAGCTACGTGCGTGAACAGGCAGACGTCGACGTCCTTGAACATGCCCGCTTTCACGAAGAACGCTTTGGACCCGAGTTCTTCCTCGGCCACCCCCGGCCATAGGCGGATCGTGCCCTGCAGATGTTCGCGCTCCATCACCTTCTTCACTGCAATGGCCGCGAGGATGTTGAGCGGCACGCCGGAGTTGTGCCCTTCGCCGTGGCCGGGCGCGCCTTCGATTATGGGTTCGTGCCATCCCACGCCTGGCTTCTGTGAAGCTTGCGGGATATCGTCGATATCGGAACCGAGGGAGATAACGGGCTTGCCGGAGCCCCACGATGCCACCCAAGCGGTGGGAATATTCGCATAATTACGTTGAATCTGGAAGCCCTCCTTTTCCAGAATCCCGCTGAGATACTTCGACGTTTCGAACTCCTGAAAGCCAAGCTCGCCGAAGCTGAAGACGCTATCCACCATGACCTGCGCCTGCTTCTTCATGGCGTCGATCTGGCCAACCAGATCGGCCTTCATGGACGCCTCTTTTTCCGGCGAGATCTTCGATGCTTGCGGCTGGGCCAGCGCGCAGAGCGCTCCGGCCAGTGCCAGGGAAATGAATTTTTGCATGATGCTCCTATAGGGGATTAGTGTAAACGAAAAGACGAGGCAACAGCGTAGTCCGTACGCGACCCGACGCCACCCCGAGCCGCGACCGCAAGGGCGCGGTGTTCTGGGCGCGATACGGCCCAACCCGTGACGTAAAAAACTGACGAACGCGCAACCCGAATCCAGCATCGAAGCCCAAAAGCCGCATGATCGCCTCTCAAACCTCCGTGCTTATCTCCGCGTCTCTGCGCCGCTGCGTCAAAATCGCGCCCCAAGCCCCTACATCGCCCCGCCTTGCGCCGGCCCCAGATTTCGACTCTAATGGCAAGACAGGAGTTTCTCATGAAGCGGCTTATAGCCTTATTTTTGATTTGCGCCGGCGCGGCCCTGGCAGCGGACGCCACCGGAACATGGAAGGCGTCCATCGAAACGCCCAATGGAAACATTGAGACAACGTTTGCCCTGAAAGTCGATGGCGCGAAGCTGACGGGAACCATGACAAGCGGACAAATGGGCGAGTCGCAGATCTCCGAAGGCAAGGTGGATGGCGACAACATCTCCTTCAGCGTGGTTCGCGAATTCAACGGCAACGAATTTCGCATCAACTACAAGGGCAAAGTAACCGAGAGCGAGATCAAATTCACAGGCGAGATTCCGGGCATGGACCGAACGTTCGAATTCTCCGCCAAGAAATCGACAACGTAAGGGCCCTGAACCGCTTATCTCTGCGTCTCAGCGTCTCTGCGGTGAAGTGCTGGCTTCATCCAGGTTGACACCCCAATTTCCAACCCAGTATAGTCAAGGTTGAGCCTTCACATCCTGCATCTTGCGCTTCCGTAGCACGAGTCTGTCATGACCTTTTCACCCGGGCTCGAAGCCCGTTTCGACAAGCTCCTGAAGAGCTATCCGGAGGGCCGCCAGCGCGCGGCCTTGGTCCCTATGCTTATCTACGCCCAGGATGAAGTCGGGCACTGTTCTGACGAGCTCATTGAGGAAGTGGCCAAACGCACGGGCGTCACCACCCTGGCCGTCAACGAGGTTCTATCGTATTATTCAATGCTCCACAAGAAGCCGTGGGGCAAGTTTCACGTCCAGATCTGCACCAATATCAGTTGCCTCCTCTGGGATGGCGACAAGCTGTGGGAGCATGCCTGCCAAAAGCTCGGCATCGGCCATCGCGAAGCCACGGCGGATGGCCTGATTTCGCTCGAAGAGGTCGAATGCATCGGCGCCTGCTCCTGGGCGCCCGCCGTTCAGGTCAATTACGATTTCCACCACTTCGTGACGCCCGAAAAGCTCGACGAGATCCTCGACGGGCTGAGGAAGAAACAGTAAACTCCATGCCGCTCTATAACGAACCCAGCCCGCTGGAAACCCGAGTGCTGACGCGCCGTTTCGGCATGGAGAATTCCGCCTCCATCGAAAACTACCTCGCGACCGATGGCTACAAAGCCTTCACCAAAGCCGCGGGCATGAAGCCGGAAGAGATCATTCAAGAGGTCAAGACCTCCAACCTTCGCGGCCGCGGCGGCGCCGGCTTCCCCACCGGCATGAAGTGGGGCTTCGTCCCGCGCAATTCCCCCAAGCCCAAGTACATCGTCGTCAACGCCGATGAGAGCGAACCCGGCACCTGCAAAGACCGCGTGCTCATGGAGTACGATCCCCACCTGCTCATCGAAGGCATCCTCATCGCGGGCCTCGCGGTCGATGCCCACGTCGGCTGGATCTACATCCGCGGCGAATATCGCTACCTGATCGACATCATGGATGTCGCCATCGCCGAGGCGTACGCCAAGGGATGGCTGGGCAAGAACATCGGCGGCACGGGCTTCGATTTCGAACTCTACACCCACTCCGGCGCCGGCGCGTACGAGTGCGGCGAGGAATCGGCGCTGCTCGAATCGCTCGAAGGTAAGCGCGGCATCCCGCGCATCCGTCCGCCGTTTCCCGCCGTGGTCGGCGCCTTCCAATGCCCCACCGTATTAAATAATGTCGAGACCTTCTGCGCCGTGCCGCCCATCATCCTCGAAGGCGGCCAGAAGTTCGCCGATTATGGCGTTCCCAAAGCCGGCGGCACCAAGCTCACCTGCCTCACCGGCCACGTCAACAAACCCGGCGTCTACGAATTGCGCTTAGGCTTCCCTGTGATGCAGATGATCGAGGAAGTCGGCGGCGGCATCCGCAACGGAAAGAAATTCAAAGCCTTCATCCCCGGCGGAACGTCGTGTCCTCTTCTCACCGCCGAAGAGTGCGAAGGCGCCACCATGGATTACGATTCCATGGCCGCCCGCAAGAGCATGCTCGGCTCCGGCGGCGTCGTCATCATGGATGAGGACACGTGCATGGTGAAGGCCGCGCTGCGCATCATCCGCTTCTACGCGCATGAAAGCTGCGGCTGGTGCATCCCGTGTCGCGAGGGCACCACCTGGATCCGCAAAATACTCACGCGCTTTTCCGAAGGCGACGGCCGCCGCGAAGACATCGATCTCCTGGGCGACCTGAGCCGCAATATGCTCGGCCGAACCTTCTGCCCGCTGGGCGACGCCGCCGCGCTCCCCATCGAATCCATAGTCGTAAAATGGCGCCACGAATTCGAAGAGTATCTGCGCAAAGGGCCCGCAGCCGTCGATCGCGAAGAAAGGTTGGTGACCGCTTGATGCCCTTCTTCGTACGACAGGCCTCCTGGCCTGTCGTCATGATCCTTCACGCACCCTTCAATGCGCCAGCCCCGCGTGGCGCAGGCCTCCCGGCCTACGCGTGGGGCCTGACGCAAACCTGGGGGCGACGCTAATGCCTGATCTAGTCAAATTCACGCTCGATGGCCGCGAACTCCAAGCCGCGCCCGGAACCCTCGTCATCGAAGCCGCCAAAGCCGCCGGCATAGAAATCCCCGCGTTCTGCTACTACGAAGGCTACTCCCTGGCCGCCGCCTGCCGCATGTGCCTCGTCGAAGTCGAGAAGATGCCGAAAATGCAGACGGCATGCACCCTCCCCGTCGCCGAAGGCATGGTAATCCGCTCGGAAACCAAAGTAGTTGCCGAGGCGCGCAAATACACCATCGAATACCTGCTCACCAATCATCCGCTCGATTGCCCAGTCTGCGACAAAGGCGGCGAGTGCGAGCTGCAGGATATGACCTTCCGCTACGGCGCGGGCGAGAGCCGCTACAACGAAATCAAGATCCACACGCCCGAGAAACAATTCTCGCCCGTGGTCTATTTCGATGCCCCGCGCTGCATTCTCTGCTTCCGCTGCGTGCGCGTCTGCAACGAAGGCATGGGCGTGGCCGCGCTGGGCGTAATCAACCGCGGCGCCGTTTCCGAGATCGCCCCCAACGTGGGCGATCACTTGAATTGCGACGAATGCGGCATGTGCATCGATATCTGTCCCGTGGGCGCGCTCACCAGCGGAGCGTATCGCTATAAAACGCGCCCGTGGGAGATGACGCATGTGGGAACCATCTGCACCCACTGCTCCGATGGCTGCAAGACGACGCTCGGCACGCGCAACGATCAGATTATCCGCGGCAACAATCGCGACCACTCCGGCATCAACGGCGAGTTCCTCTGCATCAAGGGCCGCTACGCTTTCGATTTCTACGATCACGCCGAACGCCTGCAAGCCCCGCTCATGCGCGTCAACGGCAAGTTGGAAGAGGTCTCCTGGTCGCAAGCCCTCGCCGCCGTGGCCAAGAAATTCACCCAGGAATTGGCCGATGGCGGCTCCTTCGGCGTAATCGGCTCCAACCACACCACCAACGAAGAGAATTACTACCTGCAGAAGTTTGCGCGCGAAATCCTGCGCACCAACAACATCGATCACCGCCGCACCGGTGACGTCATTGGCCTGCTCGACGCCCTCAGCGGCAAGACCGGGAAGTTGGGTACGGTAGCCGATCTCTACGACCGCAAAGCATTCCTCATCCTCGGCGCCGACCTCGCGCTCGAACATCCGCTGCTCTCTTTCCAGATTCGCGCCAACTTTCGCCACCACCAGGCGCACGTCTACGTTTCCACCGCCAAGCCCGTCCGCGAAGACCAGTACTCCACGCACAGTGTTCGGGCGAGCGGTCTGGAAGCGCTGGAAGGCCTTCGCGACAAGCTCAAGGCCGAGCCCGAACTGGTCATCCTGTTCGACGATTCCGTCAAGGGCGCCGATATCGCCAGGCTGGTCGATTACGGTGAGTCGCTCGGAATCCCTGTAAAATACATCTGCCTCCTCGACTACTCCAACTCGCGCGGCGCTATCGACATGGGCCTCACGCCCGACCTGCTGCCTGGCTACAAGTCTTCCAATAGCGCGGGTCTGCACTACGACGAGATGCTCCAATCCGACCTAAACGTCCTCTGGGTCGTAGGCGAAAATCCATACAAAGACGGCGCCTCCAAGCGCGCCCGCTTCCTCGTCGTCCAGGACATGTTCCTCACCGAAACCGCGCAGCAGGCCGATGTCGTCCTCCCCTCCGCCAGCGCCTACGAAAAACACGGAACCATCACCAACGGCACCGGCGAAGTGCAGCGCCTGAAAAAGGCCATCAATACCATGGGCGCCAAGGCCGATCTGGAAATCATGGGCTTCCTCGCGCGCGATATGGGCGTAGCCGCCGCGCTCGGTCCCTGGGTTGCCGACACCGTCTTCGAAGAGATTCGCAAGCACGTGCGCGGCTACGATATTCCCGTTCCCGTGATCGCCACCGGCGGCGCCGCGCAGACCATGCCGGTCAATGGACGAATCCCTGTCACTCCCCGTCCCGACCTCGTCCGCTCCGACCACAACGGGCTATTCGACTCGGGTACGCTGGGGCGCTATTCTAAGGTTCTGAATTCGGTTTTGGAGAGCCATCAGCCCCAAGAAAGCCGTCAGCCGCAATGAGCCACCTGCTCGATAATTACTACATCATCGCGTTGATCAAGATCCTGATCGTGGTCGCCGTCTTGATGCACGTGCTGGCGTACCTGCAGTGGGTGGAACGCAAAGTCATCGCGCACGTTCAGGTGCGTCCCGGTCCTTATAACGTCGGGTGGCACGGGTTGCTGCAGCCGCTCGCGGACGTGCTAAAGCTCATCACCAAGGAAGACATGATGCCGCCGTACGCCAACACGTTCCTTTACCTGTTGGCGCCGTTCCTCGCGGTGTTCATGGCGCTTGCTCTCCATCGCCGTGATTCCCTTCGGCCCCATCATCGATGTCGCCGGCCACCCCACCTGGATGCAGCTTACCGATCTGAACGTCGGCGTGCTCTATATCCTGGCCGTCTCTTCCATGGGCGTTTACGGCGTTGCGCTCGCCGGGTGGGCGTCGAACAACAAGTACGCTCTGCTCGGCGGATTGCGAAGCTCGGCGCAGATGATCAGTTATGAGCTGCCCATGTCGCTCGCGATTGCCGCGCCGCTGCTGGTTTCGAATTCCCTCAGCCTGCGCGAAATCGTCATTAGGCAATCCGGCAGCATCATTCACTGGAATATCATTGGCGGCGGTCAGATCGTCAGGCTTCATTCTCTTCATAATCGCCGCATTCGCCGAAACCAACCGCATCCCGTTCGATCTCCCCGAGGCCGAAAACGAATTGGTGGCCGGATTCCACGTCGAATACAGCAGCATGAAGTTTGCATCCTTCTTCATGGCCGAATACGCCAACATGGTGACCGTCAGCGCCATGGCGACTGTTTTGTTTCTCGGCGGATGGATGGCGCCGTTTCCGGTGAGCTGGGGCTCGAACTACGTTCCGTCGTTGATTTTCCTGCTTTCCGCATTGGCGCTCTTCTTTCACGCAGCCACCGCCGTGCGCAACCGCGACAAAATTTCTTATCCCGTGTTCGGCGTTCTCTTCCTTCTGATGGCCGGCATCTTCGCCTTGCCTATCGTGCAATCCTGGCTGATGCCGCTCTTCTGGTTCTGCGCCAAAACCGGCGGCATTCTTTTCGTATTCATGTGGATTCGCGCCACGCTGCCGCGCTTCCGCTATGACCAGTTGATGGGTTTTGCTTGGAAATTCCTGTTTCCCGGTGGCGATGTTGAATCTGCTGGTTACCGGTTTCATGGTCGCCTGGTTTTCATGAAAATGGCCTCTTAAAATGGACGTCATCGTCTTTCTGCTCTTCGCCATCATCGCGGTAGTCTGCGCCATCAACGTGGTGGTGCAGACCCATCCCATTTCGAGCGCGCTGTCGCTGGTGGGCGTGATGGCCTCGCTGGCGATGCTCTATCTGCAACTGGGCGGAGAGTTCATCGCCGCCGCGCAAGTCATCGTCTACGCCGGCGCCGTGATGGTGCTGTTCGTCTTCGTCATCATGCTGCTCAACGCCGGCGCCGAAGCCAAGCAGGGCCGCTCGCTGATCGCCAGCGTGCTGGGCGGCCCGCTGCTGATCGCGCTGCTGTTGCTGGTTTCCTACTTCGTGCAGCGCTGGTATCCCGGATAACCCCGTCGTGCATTTCGGCGGCTTCACCGGCGGCACGGCGCTGGACGTCGGCCGCGCGCTTTTCACCACCTACCTGCTGCCCTTTGAAATCACGTCGCTGCTGATCCTGATCGCCATCATCGGCGCCGTAGTCCTTGCGCGAAAGGAGCTCGATTGATGTCGGGCGTTCCCGTCTCCTGGTATCTGGTTCTCAGCGCCATCCTGTTCGCGCTGGGCGTAGCCGGCTTCGTGTTCCGCCGCAGCATCATCACGGTATTCATGTCGATCGAGCTGATGCTCAACGCCGTGAATTTGACCTTCATCGCATTTTCCTATCAATTCAAACAGGTCGACGGCCACCTCTTCGCCTTCTTCGTAATGGTGGTGGCCGCCGCCGAAGCCGCGGTCGGCCTGGCGATCATCCTGACCGTATTCAAGAACCGCAACACGTTGAATATCGACGACGTCAGCTCGATGAAAGACTGAGAAAGCATATGTTCACCGCAGAGACGCAGAGACGCAGAGAAACACAAGTCGTTAGGTTTTCTCAGCGCCTCTGCGTCTCTGCGGTCGAATCTAAGCCTCTCTAACCATGCAACTCTGGCTCATCCCAATCCTCCCCTTCGCCGGCTTCCTGATCAACGGCATCTTCGGCCGCCGCTTCTCGAAGAGCATGGTCAACGTCTTCGCCATCGGCAGCGTGGTCCTGGCGTTTGCCTGGGCGCTGAAGAGCCATCCTCGGCCTGGCGACCTCGACACGCCCTACACCGAGCACTACTTCACCTGGATCCAGAGCGGCACCTTCACCGTAAGCTTCGATTTCACCGTCGACCGGCTCACGCGCCATCATGCTGCTGATCGTCACCGGCATCGGCTCCCTGATCCACATCTATTCCATCGGCTACATGGCGCACGAGCATGGCCCGAATTTTGGCGGCTATTACCGCTTCTTCGCCTATCTGAACCTGTTCATGTTCTTCATGCTGACCCTGGTGCTGGCGTCGAACTACCTGGTTCTCTTCGTCGGCTGGGAAGGCGTGGGCTTGTGCAGCTACCTGCTGATCGGCTTCTACTTCGATAAACAGTTCGCCACCAACGCCGGCAACAAGGCGTTCATCGTCAACCGCATCGGCGATTTCGGATTCTCGCTGGCGATGTTCTTCATCTTCAAGCAATTCGGCTCGCTCGATTTCGGCACGGTGTTCCATCAGACGGCGGGCGCTTCGCAATCCTCGCTGACGCTGATCGGCTTGCTGCTGCTGGTGGGCGCGGCCGGCAAATCGGCGCAGATTCCGCTCTACACCTGGCTGCCCGACGCCATGGCCGGCCCCACGCCCGTCTCCGCGCTGATCCACGCCGCGACCATGGTGACCGCCGGCGTCTACATGTGCTCGCGC
Source organism: Bryobacterales bacterium (assembly GCA_963763545.1). GTDB lineage: Bacteria > Acidobacteriota > Terriglobia > Bryobacterales > Bryobacteraceae > PALSA-243. Next base: position 122,218 of record CAVXPE010000016.1, on the reverse strand, counting down.
TCGTGGCCCATCTATGTGCATGCGCCGGATGCGATGAACATCGATCGCCATCATCGGCATCGCCACCGCATTCTTCGCCGCCACCATCGGCATGGCGCAGAACGATATCAAGAAGGTCTTCGCCTACTCCACCGTTTCGCAGCTCGGCTACATGTTCCTGGGCGTGGGCTGCGGCGCGTTTTCCGCGGGCATCTTTCACCTGATGACGCACGCGTTCTTCAAGGCGCTGCTCTTCCTCGGCTCCGGCAGCGTGATCCACGCGCTCTCTGGCGAACAGGACATGCGCAACATGGGCGGCCTGCGGAAGAAGATCCCATGGACCTTCGCCACCATGATGTGCGCCGCCGTCGCCATCTCCGGCGTGCCGCCGTTCTCCGGATTCTTCAGCAAGGATGCCATCCTGGTCGCCGCCAATCATCACGCGCCCTGGATGTTCTGGGTGGGCGTCATCACCGCCGGCATGACCGCGTTCTACGTTTTCCGCGCCATGTTCATGACCTTCTTCGGCGATTACCGCGGCCACGAGCATCCGCACGAATCGCCGCCCGTGATGATGGTGCCGCTGGTTATCCTGGCGCTGCTCTCGCTGGTCGGCGGCTTCATCCCCATTCCGGCATTCCTGGGCAAATTCTTCGCAACGCCGGAAGTGCCCGAAGACATTACGCTGGTCGTGATCTCCGTGGCCTTCGGCCTGATCGGCATCGCCGTCGCATACGTCATGTACGTCGCCAAACCCGGCATGGCCGATTCGTTCGCCAACAGCCTGGGCGGCCTCTACAAAGCGGTCTACAACAAGTGGTACGTGGATGAGATCTACGATGCCGCCAGTCGTCAATCCGACGGTTGAATTGTCGCGCACGGTTCTCTGGAAGGGCGCCGACGCCGGGCTTGATCGATGGCACGGTGAACGGCGTCGGCTCAGCCGCGCGCCGCGTCGGCGGCGTTTTGCGGCTGATGCAATCGGGCAACATTCGCAGCTACGCCACCTGGGTGCTGTTCGGCGGCGTGCTGGTGATTGTCGCCATGTCGGTCGCGGGAGGCATGCGATGAACCTGCTGCTGCTGATTGTCCTCCTAATGCCCCTGGCGGCCTTCCTCGATCGCGCTGGCCCTTCCCCGCTCTTCGCCGGAAGCGAGCCGCATGTGGGCGCTCATCGCTTCGCTCGCCACGTTCGTCGCGTCGATTGGCCTGATCTTCGGATTCGACCGCAACGCAACAGGCATCCAGTATGTAATCGACATCCCGTGGATCGCCTCGCCGGACATCCACTTTTACATCGGTTGCGATGGCATCAGCCTCTGGCTGGTGCTGCTCTCCACCTTCCTCACGCCCATTTGCGCGTTGATCTCCTGGCGCAGCATCGAGCATCGCGCCAAAGAGTTCTTCGCTTTCCTGCTGCTGCTCGAATTCGGCCTCGTCGGCGTCTTCATCGCGCAGGACCTGTTCCTGTTCTACGTCTTCTGGGAAATCTCCCTGGTGCCTATGTACTTCCTGGTCGGCATCTGGGGCCATGACCGCCGCATCTACGCCGCCGTGAAGTTCTTCCTTTACACCTTCGCCGGCTCGGTGCTGATGCTGGCGGCGATCATCTATCTCTATAACAAGACCGAAACCTTCAGCTATCCCGCGATTCTCGAGAAGCTATCGAGCGGCCGATTGACGTTCGCGCCGGCCGAGGGCATGCTGCTCTTCCTCGCCTTCTTCGTCGCCTTCGCCATCAAGGTTCCGCTCTTCCCGCTGCACACCTGGCTGCCGGACGCGCACGTGGAGGCGCCCACCGCTGGTTCCATCATGCTGGCCTCCGTCATGCTGAAGATGGGCACCTTCGGTATTCTGCACTACTGCCTGCCGATGTTCCCCATCGCCGCGCGCCAATGCGCACCATGGATCGCCACGCTCGCCATCATCGGCATCATCTACGGCGCGCTGGTCGCCATGGTGCAGCCCAATATGAAAAAGCTGGTGGCATATTCCTCGGTGAGCCATCTCGGGTTCGTCGTGCTCGGAATGTTTTCCTTCACGCAGATCGGGCTCGATGGCGCGGTCTACCAGATGCTCAATCACGGCATCTCCACCGGCGCGCTCTTCGCCATGGTCGGCCTGCTGTATGAGCGCCGCCACTCGCTCGAAATCAAGGATTACGGCGGCGTCGCCACCATTGCGCCGTGGCTATCCACCATGTTTCTGGTCACCACCCTCGCCAGCATCGGGCTGCCTCTGCTGAACAATTTCGTCGGCGAGTTTCTGGTTCTGCAAGGGACGGCCACCGCGAATTTCACCTGGGCCATCTACGCGGCCATCGGCGTGATTCTCTCCGCCTGCTACATGCTGTGGCTGTACCAGCGCGTCTTCTACGGTGAAGCCGGCGAAGAATGTTCGCCATCACATGTTCGATCTCAATGGCGCGCGAATGGGCCGCCGTGATTCCGCTGGTCGCGATGATGGTGTGGATGGGCGTATATCCGCAATCGTTCCTGCCGCCAGTCGGCAAGGCCACCGCTCGTGTGCTCGAACAGACGCAGGTGAATGTGCCATTCCGGGTCGAGCTCAAACAGCGCCATGCCGGTTCCAGTTCGGAGGTCGCGCGTGCCCGTTAACCCCGGTTTCAACATGGCGGACATGATCCGCTTCCTGCCCGAGATCATTCTCACCATCGCCGCGACGCTCTTGATGGTGCTCGATCCGCTGCTGAACAAGCGCGCCTCGAACGCCTTCGGACACATCTCGATCCTGGCGCTGATCGGCGCCATCGCCGCGCTCCATCTACGCGTATGGCGAGCCCGGCCCAGCCTTCGGCGGCCTGCTGATGGTCGATGGATTCGCCACCTTTTTCCGCATGCTGGTGATGGCCGTCGGCATATCTGACCGTGCTCGCGTCCTACCGGTTTCTCCAGGTGCAGGACGCCGAAACCGGCGAATATCACGCGCTGCTGCTTTTTTCGATCGCCGGCCAGTGCATCATGGCGACGGCCAATCGAGCTGATCGTCATCTTCATCGGCCTCGAAATCTCGTCCATCGCGAGCTACGTGCTGGCCGGATATCTGCGCGACGATAAGCGCGCCAACGAATCGGCGCTCAAATACTTCCTTCTGGGATCGTTCGCCACCGCCTTCTTCCTCTATGGCGTTGCGTTGGTCTACGGCGCCACGGGCAGCGTCGATCTGACGGCCATCCGCGCGGCGCAAGCCGGCTCCGAGCGCGCCCAGTCCGCTATTCATCGGCATTGCGGCGGCGTTGATGTTTGTCGGCCTGGCGTTCAAAGTCTCGGCCGCGCCCTTCCAGGTTTGGGCGCCCGACGTTTATCAGGGCGCGCCCACTCCCGTCGCGGCATTCCTTTCGGCGGGGCCCAAAGCGGCGGCGTTCGCCATTTTTCTGCGCATCTTCATGACCGCCTTCGAGCCGATCGGCTCGCGGTTGGGAGCCGCTGGTCTGGATGTCGGCGCTGCTCTCGATGACCATCGGCAACTTCGCCGCGCTGTTGCAATCGAACATCAAGCGCCTGCTGGCCTATAGTTCCATCGCGCACGCCGGCTACGTGCTGGTGGCGCTCACCGCGCGCTCCGATATCGGCGTCGCCGCCGCCATGTTCTATCTGGCCGCATACGCGTTCATGAACATCGGCGCCTTCGCTGTGGTCACGCATCTTTCCGGCAAGGGCGAGCGCTATCAGAGCATCGACGATTTCTCCGGCCTGGCCCAGAAGCAGCCGATGACTGCGGCGATGCTGACCATCTTCATGCTCTCGCTGATCGGCGTGCCGCTCACCGGCGGATTCTTCGGCAAGTTCTACATCTTCAAAGCGGCGCTCGAATCGCACCTGGTCTGGCTCACCGTGCTCGGCCTGCTCAACAGCGCCGTGGCGGCCTATTACTATCTGCGCATCCTGGTGGTGATGTACATGAAGGAGCCGAGCGAGGCTGCGATTGAAGGCCGAACCGCTATCGCCCGGCCTGAGCGCCGCCCTGCTGCTGCCCGCTGCGGCACGCTGATCCTTGGCATCTTCCCCGGTTGGGTGCTCGATTTCGCCGGGCGATCCTCAAACCTTTTGCGGTAACAGACTTTTGAAATAAATCGTCTCCGCGTTGCCACGTCGCTGCCCGAAGCAGTCCATAACTCTTAAGAATTTAGTTGACAGCCCGTGTGAGGCGCGGCTATACTCAGGCTGACTCTTAAATTGTTAGTTGTCGATTGCCTAAGCCGTATGGGCCGCAAAAAGTCCCCAAACTTAACCGAGGCCGAACTCCGGCTGATGGACGTGCTCTGGCAAAAGGGCCGCGCCACGGTGGCAGATATTACGGAAGAGTTGCCGAAGCAACTCGGACTCGCGTACAACACCGTTCTCACCACCATGCGAATTCTCGAGGTCAAAGGCTACGTGCGTCACGACAAACCGAAGCAAGGCCGAGCCTTCATCTATCGTCCGGTGGTGAGCCGTGCGCAGGCTAGCCGCAGCGCAGTGCGTCATTTGCTAGGGCGATTTTTTGGCAATTCCGCGGAAGCGCTGGTTCTGAATTTGTTAGAAGCGGAAGACTTGAACGAACAGGAGAGAGAGCGCATCCGCGCGCTGCTTAGGGAGGAGGATCAATGAATATCCTTATCGCTGTTTTGAATAGTCTCTGGCAGGCGGCGATTCTCGCCGCGCTTGTCTGGCTGGCGCTAAGAGCGTTGCCTCGCGTGAACGCTTCGACTCGTTACGTGATCTGGTTTGTGGTTCTCTTGCAACTGCTCGTCTTGCCGGCCGTGCCGACGATAGTGGAGTCGCTTCACCTTAGCGTGAAATCGGCCCCCACACCAGTCGAGGCGAGGGCCGCAAGCGGCGATCTTCGCGTGGCGCTGACTATCGACCAACCTGCAATCGTTACGCTGAGACCGGACCAATCCACGGGATGGCTGGGGTGGCTGGCAGGGCTATGGGCCGCAGTCTTCCTTTATCGTGTAATCCAGATCGGGCTCAGCTATATCCACCTGCGCGGCGTGAAAGCGCGGGCACTGGTCTCTTCGCGGCCTCTTCCGCCGACGGGCAGACGTGCGATCCTCGTTCTCTCGAACGAAATCGCATCGCCCATGGCGGTTGGGTTTCTGCGCCCGGCCGTGATTCTCCCTGAATCGCTTACTGGTGAGCTCGCGGAGGGAGAACTCGATCATGTCTTGCTGCACGAAGCCGCTCATCTCGCGCGCCACGACGATTGGAGCAATCTCGCGACCCGCCTTGCCGGAGCAATACTGGCGCTGCATCCGGTCGCGATCTGGATCATGCGGCGAATCGAGCGCGAGCGGGAAATTGCGTGCGACGATTGGGTGGTCGCTCAGACGGGCGCCGCGCGGCCCTATGCCGCGAGCTTGGCGCGCATGTTCGAACTGCGCTGGGCGCGCAGGAATGAGGTGTTGGCATCGGGAGTCCTCGGCCCGGCCTCCCGCCTGAGCGACCGCATCGAACTGCTGCTGCGCCAAAGCCGCCGGTTCTCGCCGCGGGTTTCACTCGGCCGTGTTGCGGTGGGCGTGCTCGCGCTCGCCGCGCTAGCCGCCGTAGGCTCGCGTGCGCCGCAGTGGATCGCGTTCGCCCAGGAAAAGCCGGAATTCGCCGTAGCGTCGATCAAACCCGAGACCACGCGCGTGCCGGTATCAATGAAGGTTAACCCCGACGGGATCTCATTCACGGGCGTTACCCTCGTAGGCTGCATCAAAGCCGCCTATGGTGTTTTTGACTATCAGATCGTTGGAGGCGAACCGTACCGGCGAGACGAATATGAAGTTCTGGCCAAAGCGGAAGGCAACGCAAGCAAAGACCGCCTCATGCTGATGCTCCGCGCTCTGCTGGCGGACCGGTTCAAGCTTGTGCTTCACACTGAGACCAAAGAGCTCCCTGTGCTTGATCTCGGCGTTGCAAAAGGCGGATCCAAGCTCAAAGCCTCTACCAGTGAGGCTCCATCCGGAATTAGACCTGCGGACGGCGGGCTAAAGTTCACCAACTTCACGATGCCTGAACTCGGCGAGTTCCTTTCCCATCTCGGCTCTCTCGACCGCCCCGTTCTCGACCGGACCGGCCTCCAGGGAGCTTATGATTTCACGCTGCTCATCGACGGTCAGAAGCGTGATTTGAACGACCAGGCCGCGGCCAATGATTTCAAGCGTGCGATGAGCGATTGGGCGTCGATCTCCCAGGACTTACAGAGCCAACTCGGGCTCAGGTTGGAGTCGGACAAAGCGCCGGTCGTGAGGCTCGTAATCGACCACGCGGAGAAACCGGCGGCGAATTAACGCCTCGTGCGCGGAGAGCCGTTTGGTGTATGCTGGAAGCGGGCCAGAAGTTGGCGCTCCCGGCCCCTTCGCACTGATTACCGGCGCTTGCGCCAGAAGACCAGTGCCCTGATCCGGCCGAGTATCAGCCGGAGGTCACGCAGCAAAAGGATCATAAATGGGTGATCCTCCTTTCCGCTTCGAATGGAGGGCCGGGACTCATCTCCCGGCTTTCCTGCTGTGAAGCCCAGGGACTCACCCAAGAGCCTGCCCACTCCACCTTCCGCGGAAACGCAACAACAACTCTTTTCACCCCTGATCTTTAAACAAGTGGGGCGCGTTGTTATACTTCAATGGCCATGCACCCGACCCCTTCCGAAGCGCCGAATCCAGGCATCATTTTCGAAACTCTATTGGCGAACCAACGTACCGCAGCGTTAGTTGCCGCAATTCAATTGGACCTGTTCCGCGCCATCGGTGAAGGCCCCGCCGACGCCGCAACCTTGGCCGCGCGATGTGGCGCCTCGGAGCGCGGCACCCGCATTCTTTGCGACTATCTGACCATCATGGGGCTCATTCAGAAAGCCGATGGAATCTACACGCACTCGCCCACCAGCGCGGCGTTTCTCGATCCGCGCTCGCCCGTCTGCCTGGCATCGATGTCGCGATTCATCGGAATGCCGGCCATGCAGGAGCCTCTGCATCACCTGGCCGATATCGTCCGCAACGGCCGCACCACTTTGCCGGGCAATGGTTCCGTGGAGCCGGACAACCCGGTGTGGGTGGAGTTCGCGCGCAGCATGGCGCCGATGGCCTCGCTAGCCGCGCCGCTGCTGGCCGAAGCGGCCCTTCGCGGGCGCACTGGCCCGATGCGCGTGCTCGATATCGCCGCCGGGCATGGCGTCTACGGCATCGGCGTGGCCAAGTTGAATCCGGAAGCGCGCATCACCGCGCTCGATTGGGCCGCCGTGCTCGAAGTGGCTGAAGAGAACGCGCAGAAGGCAGGCGTCGCGGATCGCTTCGAGAAGTTGCCGGGAAGCGCGTTCGACGTGGATTTCGGCGGCCCTTACGACTTGGCGCTGGTAACCAATTTCCTGCACCACTTCTCGCCCGAAACCTGTACCGATTTCATGCGCAAGGTGCGGGGAAGCTTGAATCCGGGCGGTCGCGCAGTGATTCTCGAAATGGCGTCGAACGATGACCGCGTGACGCCGCCGGTGGCCGCGGGATTCAGCCTGACGATGCTGACAACCACCGCCGAGGGTGATGCGTACACGAAGTCGCAATTGGTGAAGTTCTGCCTTGATGCCGGTTTTGCGAAAGCCGAAGCGCACCCGCTTGCGCCGACGCCCCAGACCGCCGTCGTCGCCGAAGCCTGACGCGTCCTTCTGGGATGAAGGGTCCGATACCGAGCCGCGACTGCAAGGGAGCGGTCGCGGCTTCGGTTAACCATACGGACTACGCTCGGATTTTCTCGATTCGCCACAATTCCCACGAATCTATCACTTTCTGTCGCGCGCCCGATCGCCGAAGCCTGATGCTCCCGTCTGCGATAAAGTAGTATCCGTGACCAGGACCGCGCTCCTGCTATTCACATTCGCGTCGGCTGTCTGTGCAGACGAACGTACCGCAGCGGTAGACAAGATCCTCGCTCCCTTGCGCGACTCCAACGCGCCCGGCTGCGCCATCGGCGTAATTCAAAACGGCCGCTTCCTTTACAAGACCGCGTTCGGCCTCGCCGATCTTGAAACGCGCGCGCCACTCAGTTCCGCCACTGCTTTCAATGTGGCGTCGATGAGCAAACAGTTCACCGCCGCCGCGCTATTCTTCCTGATCGATAACGGCAAGGTGCATCTCTCCGACCCCGTCCGCCGCTTCCTGCCCGAGTTGCCGGGCTATGCCGATGCCATCACCGTGGCCGACCTGCTCCACCACACCAGCGGCCTGCGCGATTTCGGGCCGCTCCTCGAGATTGCGGGGCGCGCCGAGGAATCGCTCGACGTCGCCGGCAGCTTGAAACTGCTGGCGCGCCAAACCGCTCTCAATTTCGCTCCCGGAGCCGGGTACGAATACACCAATTCCGACTACCTGCTGCTGGGCGCGATCGTGGAACGCGTTACCGGCATGACGCTCGCGGCTTACGCGGAAGAGCGCCTCTTCGGACCGCTGCGAATGGCGAATACGCAGTTTTATGGGCATCTCCAAAAGCTGCATGACCGCGCGTCCGGATACGTCGAACGCGGCGCGCGCTATCGCAAGATCTCGCAGCCCATACTGATGTCGGGTGCCGGCGGCCTCTTCACCACCATCGACGATCTCCTCCACTGGGATGACAATTTCTATAGCCCGGTGGTGGGTGGCGCGCAGTTCCTGAACTTTATGTTCGCGCGCGGCCGGCTGCGCAGCGGCGAACCATTGCCTTATGCGGCGGGATTGATCCTCGGCCGCTACGCCGGTCTCCAAGCCGTCAGCCATCCGGGCAGCCTGCCGGGGTTCCGATCGGAGATGATCCGCTTCCCCGCGCAGCATCTCAGTGTCGCCTGCCTCTGCAATCGCGAGGATGAAGAGAGCCCGTTGCTGGCGCGGCGCATTGCCGAGGTCTACCTCGAAGATAAGCTGCGCCCGTTGCGCGGCCCCGCCGATCTGGATTATCCCGTCAGCGGATTTCCCGAGCTCGATGGCGTGTGGGAATCGCCGCAGGGCTGGATCTTGCGCGCTTGGAGTTCGGCAGACGGCATGTGGATCGAACTGCCCGATGGCGAATTCAAGCTCTACCCGCTGAACCAGCGCCAGCTCTTTACCGATACCGGCACGAATCGCCTGACGCTCACCAAGTTTTCGCGGGACGCCATCGCTCTGGCGTGGGACCGGTTCCCGCGAACAGTCTATCATCGGCTGGAAGGCGCGAGCGCCAGCCCGGTGGATCCCGCGCCCTACATCGGCGACTACCGTAGCGGCGATGCGGACGCGCGCTACCGCGTGTATCTCGAGGACGGCCGCCTATGGATCGCGGGCGCGGCGGCGTGGAACGTCGCGGTGAATCCCGTCGGCGCGGACCGTTTCCTGGCCGGCCCATGGACGCTGCACTTCACGCGCGACGCCAGCGGCCGCGTACTGGGAATGAAGTTGCACGGCCCGCGCTTGTGGAATTTGTGGTTCGACAAGACGGTCGATACGGACTAGCAGCCCGTGGCAGAATTCCAAGAAACACCGCTTGCTAACGCCCACGGTTCCGTAGATCCAATATTGTTGCGTCAATTCCGCGGTGTTAAGGTTTTTACAGAGCCGCGACCGCCAGGGAGCGGTCTTCGCCAGAGAATGCTAGCCCGCACTACTCACAGTTTCGTCGCGAGTTGCGTGAGACGTTGCGCCCTTTCCGGGGCTGCGGATACGAGACGCGCGCAGGTCCGCGCGGAGTCCGCTGCGGATCGAGCACGGTGACCAAGCGCAACGAAGTAGACGCGGCCTCGCGCGTCGCGGCAGAAAGTGAGTAGTCCGGGTTGGGCGTCGATTTACGTCTGCCTTTCAGGTATTGTGGGCGTCCGGTTTAAACGCTTTCGGCGAGATCTCTCCGGATCGCGCATCATCCGGCGGGCTCTGGGATCAAGCCAGGGGAACGGACGGACCAGGAGCCTTCGAGAGGTCATGCGCCGGGCGACGTCCAGCGAACTGGACCATCGTGTAGGTGGATGGGAAATATGCAGGTCCCGACTCCGGCGGAAGAACTCGCCGGACAACTTGATCGACCCAACGCTAATACGATTGGAGCCGCGCGCTAGAAGTGTTCGGCGACGAAGCCCGAGCGCGAAGTTGGATGGAGACGCCGCGCGATATCTTCGGGGGGCGTTCGCCGCGGGAACTCGTCGCTACGGGAGATCGCGCCCAGGAGCGCCGGGTGCTGGAAGTTCTACTCCGCATCGACCACGGCGTATTTTCATAACCGACGATGAAAATCTACCGGATGCACCGCTCCGCGCGGGCGGCGGGAGACTACACCGGCGCGATGTTAGCCGGAGGGCGTTGGAATCAGATCGGCGTTTCGATGTTATACAAGAGTCAACTACCGCGAGACTATGTCTGGTCGTTGACAGAGTTGACGAGCTCTCTGGAGCTATTGCAGGCCGCAACCCTCAATCACATCGCGTCCTGCCAGGAGGCGGGACGCCGATGGTTGAGCGTCGGCGTCCAGTTAGCCGTGCGCGTGCGCTCCGTTGTGATTCCGGAAGAACATAATATCTTACTCAACCCAAACCACAGCGGCTATCCCAAAATCATGTCCACCTCGGTCGTTTCAATTCGACCCGCGTCTCCTCATCGCGGAGCCGCAGATATTGTAGCCCCGCAGGTGCGCTCCTTTGAATGTGGCCTTCCTTGCCAACGCCTAGATCAAACCACACGAAGTCGGTGAAAGTGATTGCCGTTGCCGATGCTAGTCAGGACATCGAACAGCGTGTCGCCAAATTCATAAGCCTGTCCCATGTAGCGGCGACTTTGTTGCTTCTCCATAAACTCGTGTACGAGTTCTGCCTCGCCACGGTTCGTCGTGGAGAGGAAACGTTCATATTGGTTGAGGAGTTTTTCGAGGTTCGAGTGCGCAGCGCTCAGCTCTGACTGTTCGAGAAGCCATTCGAGGCGCTCCGTTGGAGTACGATGTATTATAGAAAGACAATCGGTTGGTGTCACCGTCTGTTTCTGACGATAAACAGCGAGCAATGAAAGGATCGATGAGTAACAGGTCAGGAGGCGGCTGTGCTTTAGCTTGTAATTCTTTAGTTTGCCTTTTGCCTTCTGGCTGTCCGGAACTCGCTCGGTCCTTGCCTCGTAGTTGACGCAGAACGTACGCCAGAGGCGGAGGATGTCGTTCGCCAGAAAAGCGGGCATGAAGTCATTCTTATGGTCGGGGTAATCCCTCCAGTATGCTTCGAGAACTTCTTCAAGCAGATCCTCGTAGACCGCAGGTTCCACGAGCGGACGGCTCTCCAAAGCAGGAGCAGTCTTGCGGTGAACGTGTTCGTGACGTCGTCTTCTGGCGTTCCCAGAGTCTTCGTAAAATCCTTAACTGAATAGTGTGAGAGATATCGACCATCGCCGGAGAATTCCGGGATCTGAAGCTCGCGAGTAACCTCAATAAGGTCCGCCTTAATACAGATCTCGTCTAGACGTTTGAGGAGGCTCTCGTTTCGGTCCGTTCTGGACTTACCCAGAATGAACAAATCCAAATCGCTGTGGGCACTGGCCTCTCCGCGACCGAAGGACCCCGTCGCATAAACACACGCTTTACCCGCAGCGAGAATCTCAGAGGCTTGTAATCGACTCACTAGCTCACTCAGTCTACCTGCCGTTTGCGCACGCCGATCAGCGAGTTCGCCCAAGACGCCCCTCCCACTCGAAAACGTTGGCAAAAATCTCCGCCTGCGCGACTGCATCATCCACGGCGTGGTGCGTGTTGGGACGTTGCGACCGTAACGCCGGATCGATGCGAGAACGACCCGCTTCGGAGATTGGGATACCGGCTTTGACCGCGACGGCCGTCTTAATGTCGAAACATCGGGAGTAGTAGAAGGGAGATCCTTCTGCGGAGAACCTTATGAAATACCAGTACAGCCACGTCCAGTCATAGCTTAGCGGATAAGCAACAAGGACGGGTTCAGCCTCTGGATGAATGCCACGGATCCAGCGGCAGGCTTCGGTCATCGCTTGCCCAGGATCTTGACCTTCCGCGCAAAGACGTGACCTGTCGAGACCGTTGATCTTGAGAGCCTCAGGATCAAAATCCTCGGAAATGGGTCTTAGTTCCCTGTAGAACACCTGCTCGTGGCGGTCCGGTCGTTGGAATTCTGAACCGTCAAAGCAACCTGCGTAGACAAGGGCGAAGGAGAGAATTGAGTACGGGCCCGGTATGGGGCCGTCTGTCTCTACGTCGGCGGAAAAATATACGTCCCCCTTGCTCCTCCGCCCAGTTTGCGCCTCCGCGGGGTGCTGACCAGGCTCCACATAAAGTTTGGAATCCATGAAGTCTCCTATGATACCAACCGTGCCTGAAGGAAGACTGATGCAACTCGTGGCGGCGCCCGGTGCCAGGCAAACCGCGCTGCTGCTGAAAAACAGCGGCGCGTTCTGAGCGGATCGTCTGATACTCGGACGTGGCTCGGATTACCGCCCGCAAGTCGTTAACGCCCTATCGGGAGTGCCGCGGGCGGAAAACCTCGTGCACGGCGAGAGAGAATTCGGGCCGCGGCACTTTCGATAGGGGCGACTTGAAGGAAGTGGCAGTCGCGTGTCGCGCTATGGAGCTACTAACGATGTGCTTCTGCAATCAATGACTTACAGCAACTGTGGCGAATAGGGCGAACGCTTTTCACGCGATTCACAATAACACAGGCCGTGGCCGGAGGCCACTTCGTTCAAGTCGGCTTGGCCGGAGTGCCACTTCGCCGGGAAACCCCCTACACGCGGATCGGGCTGACGCATTCCAAGTGATTCGTCGCCAATCCGCCAGTTATTCGGTTCCCCGGGCGCGCTTGTCGGATGCCCGCCAATATCACGCGATAACCCGTGCATGACGAAGAAGAACAACCAGAAATATTTAGCGGTCCAGCTTCCAATGCCTGTCGACGGCAGTCAGGCCGCATACTGCGCTCCACACAGAGAAGTATCTGCCATCGTTTAATCAAAAGACTCGCCACTGCAAGCATTCACTTCGGTGGTCCAAAATGCTTTCGCCGGCTCTCCGCGTCCGCAAGCACTCCGCTTCGGACCAAGCAGAACAGGCTGTCCGGCCTGGTAGCGTCAGATGCCCGGCCACGTCATCAACCCGTTCCATCCCAAAACGAGACCCCTCCAAAACCCAGTCACGCCACTTCGAAAATCGCTAACCCACATCCTATCAATCACCTACACCCCTCCCCCACCCTGCCGCCTTTTTCCCGCCCGCTACGATGAAATAGGGGAAGAAATTTCCCCCGAAACGGATTCTCACTATGATCGCAACCAACGAAATCGAAACCAACGAAACGCCTGAGGCGAACGAGCCTGCACCCGCCAAAAAACCCATCAGCGAAGCCAAACTGCTCGCCAACCGCCGCAACGGCGCCCTAAGTCACGGACCGGTGACTGCTGAAGGCCGCCGCCGTTCCAGCTTGAACGCTTATAGGAACGGGTTGAACGGCCAAATCGTCTGCTCGAGTCCCGAAGAGCTCGTGGCCTTTAAGTCCTTCTGTTCGGAGATCCAAGCCGAACTCGCCCCTTTGGGCGCCATCGAAAGGTTTTACGCAAAATCCATTTCGGAGAACATGTACAGGCTTGAGCGGGCCCGTTCTTTGGAAATGGGGATGTTTTCAAACGGGCACCGCGACCATGTCGAGGAGATGCAATCCGGACATCCGGAGGCCGATACCGCGCTGGCTGCCTCTCGCACCTTCCTGGAGCAAGCCCATGAGTTTCACTTGCTCACAGGTTACGAAGTGAAGATTCTGCGGGCCCTCGAAAAGCATCAGGCCCACTTGAAGGTCCTCCAGGACGCACGCAAAGCCGCTCACGAGGTAGCCGTCGAGCAAGCTACGCAATTCGTCGAACTGGCTGAAGCCATGGAAGAAACCTACGAGCCGGGTGAAGACTTCACGCCCGCCTCCTCCCACGGTGGGTTCGTTTTTTCTCAGACCGAAATCGATCGCCGCCGCGTGCGCGCCGCGCACCTCAGCGCCGCCCGGATCTACCATTTTCAGGGGAAACTGCCGAAAGGCGGGCCCAAACCGGATGGCAAAACCGAGCTTCGCGCCGCATAATCGTCTTCCGCGAGGTCAAAATTGATAAGCCAGCCACACCCCCACGCCGCACGTGTGTGCGTATGACAGGCCTCCGGCCTGTCGATCCCGACTTCACGGCATTTGGGCCCAACGTGTCGCAGGCCCCCTTGGACGGCCACAGGGCCTCAACACAATCGCAGGTCATCATCGCAAAGCCCCAAGTGTATTCCGAAAGCGCCAGCCCAGCTCGTTTTCCTCCGCGCCTCAGCGTCTCTCGGGTGAATTGCGCTCTTCCAATTTCCCAGTCACGGCTTCCCAAAATAATTCCATTCCGCGAAATCAGTCACTTACGGGAGTCCTCATCTAAGTCCACCACATCCGCGTTGTAATCTCGGAGTAGCAGCGGGCGTCGCCGCCCAAAAGCTCCATTGCCTCGAAAATACTTCTCGGGGTACACTGCCGGGTCCGATCCATTCTCGCCGAAAGGTGTTCGATGGCGCGGCCCACAGTTCTTTGAAAACTTAACTAACGGGGCCGTCCAGCCCAAGTGCGTCTTTGCGCGCGAGCCTATGCTCGCCCCAGTGGCGGCCCGGGCCGCCACTCTTATGGCTAAACCAGACCGCTGTCCACTTTAGCGCGCCGTGAGTTCGCGCGCCTTGGCCAGATCGCCATCCGCGCCCGATTTGTCGCCGGCGGCTTTCTTTGCGGCGCTGCGATTGGCGTATGCGTTGGCATATCGCGGATTCAACTGAATCGCTTTATCGAAATCGGAGATGGCTTTAGCGTAGAGCTTCAACTGCAGGTAGGCGAATCCGCGCGCGTTGTAGGCAAGCGTCATCGAGGGATCGATCTCGATCGCTTCGGTGAGCTTTGCGACAGCCTGCGCAAACTGCCCGTCCTGGAGTAGTTTACGTCCCTCGGCGTGCAGCGCGGCCGCATTGCCAGGCACTGCGGGCTTCGGCGCGGATAGGGCCGGCGGCGGAACCCGGGGTTGCAGCGTAGTCTGCGGCAGCGCCGGTGCGGATTGCGGCCCGGACTCAGGCTGGACGTCCGCTTTGACCTCCGGCTTCACTTCGCTCTTAGCCGGTTCCGGTTTCCACTCGTCAATCTTCGCTGTCTCGATCTGCGCCGTCTCCGACTTGGCCTCTGGCGCCGGGCTCTCGGTTTTTGGAATGGTGGGAGGAGGCGGCAAGGTGATCATCACCGTGTCGGGCCGTTTTTCGGCGTCCTGCGACCTGGCGATCTGCCGCTTGATTTCTTCCTGCGTCTGCGCCAGTAAGGCCTTAGTCTCCGCGTTCTCCGGGTCGAGAAGGAGAGCGTGGTTCAAATCCGCCAGCGCGTCGTCATACCGTCCCATCAGGAAGTAAGCATTGCCGCGCGCCGTCCAGCCGAGCGGCGCCCCGGGGTCGAGCGTAATTGCCGTGGTACGGTCGGCGATGCCCTTCTCGTGTTGACCCAATAAGTGGTATGAGCTGCCGCGCGCCACATAACAATACGGGTTGCGCGGCTCGAGTTCGACGCACTTTTCGCGGTCGCGCAACGCTTCCTCAAGCTTGTTGTTGCGCGCGTACACCGCCCCGCGCGAAAGGTAAATGCGCACATCCTTGGGATCAAGACGCATCGCTTCGGTGTAATCGGCAACCGCACCCTCGTCGTCATGCAGACGTTCTTTCACCGCGCCGCGCACGCGCCAGGCGCGCCCGTCGTCGGCTTTGAGTTGGATGGCCGCATCCAGATCCGATTTCGAACGGGCATAATCGCCGATTCCCGAATATGCCACGGCGCGCTCCACGTAGACGGCTTCATAATCGGGCTTGCGGGCCAGACAGAGGTTGAAATCGTCCACCGCGTCGCGGTATTGCCCCAGCGCGATGCGCGCCAGGCCGCGCCCCTTGTACGGCTCGGGATTATCCAGGCGCAGGCGAATTGCTTCGGTAAAATCGGGCACGGCCTTGAGGTAATCCTTCATTGCGAGATAGGCGTTGCCACGGCCGGTAAATGCCTGCGTGCTCTCCAGCTTCATGTTGATCGCCGTGGAGTAGTCAGGAATTGCGCGCGCCGTTTGCCCGATGGCAGCGTAATAGTCACCGCGTGCGGCGTAGTTCTCGGCGCCGGAGGGCTCCAGTTCCACGGCCTTGTCGAGATCGGCCAAAGCTTTGGTCTCATCGCCCGCCGCCAGGTAATCCTTGCTGCGTGCGCGCCACGCGGCGCCGTTGTGCGGATCGGCCTCGATGGCCTCCGAATAGAGCGTCATGGCCTGTTCGCGATGGCCGGTATTATCGGCTTGCACACCCTGCTGATAGAGGGCTTGCGCTCTTTTCTTATCGAATTTGGCGTCCGCCGCCGGAGCGGGCGACAGGAAGGCGAATACTACCAAAGTTAGTACTATCCGCGACAGATGCGGGCGGCCGTTGTACATTTTGACCCTATGTTAGTGTACACTTTGGAGGAAGTTGATTCCGCTGGTGAACGGGAAGCTGGTGCAATGCCAGCGCGGCCCCGCCACTGTAAGCGCCAGGTTCGTTCCACAAAGCCACTGTTCCGAACGGGATGGGAAGGCGGTTCGAACCGCTCACGCGCGAGCCAGGAGACCGGCCAGCGAGAAACCTACATCACGGCTCTCGAGGGAGGAGCCCACATATGCGTCACAAAGTATCAGGCCTATTGGCCTGTCTCGCAATATTTTCCGCTTGCCTGCGCGCCGCCGATCTGCAGGGTAAGGTAACCGATCCATCCGGCAAGCCCGTCGCCAACGCACAAGTCTCGATCGTAAGCCGCGTCGGCGTCGAGGCGCAAACCATTACCGGCCCGGATGGGGCCTTTCGCATCGCCGATCCGGGCAAGCCCGACGAGAAGCTCGTCGTCAACGCCTCGGGGTTCAGCACGCAGACTCTGGCGCCCGGCGCGAACGTCACAGCCCATCTCGAAATCGCGCCGCAGACCGATTCTGTCCGCGTCGAGGGCTCTGCCATCGATGCATCGGTGAATCAGCAAGGCGGCGGCGCCAGCGTGATTTCGACCGAAGAGATCCGCCAGCGCAACGAGCCTTTCGCGGTCGATCTATTGCGCGAAATACCGGGGGTTTCCATCAGCCAATCGGGGTACACGGGCTCGGTAGCCAGCATGTTCCTGCGCGGCGGGTATGCCAATTTCAACCTGGTGCAGATCGATGGCGTTACCGTTAACCAGTTCGGCGGCGCTTTCGATTTCGCGCATATCCCGAGCGAAGCGCTCGATCAGATCGAGATCGCGCGCGGTCCCCAATCGGCGATATATGGCTCCTATGCGAATAGCGGCGCAGTGAATTTCATCACGCGCCAGCCGCGCGACGAGCCGGAGTTCGACGTCCTCCTCGAGGGAGGAAGCTTTGCGGAACATCGGGAAGCCATCACGGGCACGGGCACGCTTGCGGGGTTCGGAATCGCGGCTACGCTCACTCGCCTCGATACGAACGGCCCGGTGGTAAACAGCGATTATTGGAACGAACTGGCGATGCTCACGGTGACGCGCCGCTTCGGCAAGCAGAGCCTGACTTTGCACGCCGATATCGATGCCAACGATGTGGGCGAGCCCGGTCCCTATGGTTCGGACCCCGAACATCTATTTACCGGTATCGATAAGACGAGCCGTTCGCACAACGATTTCGGCAACTACTTCGCCCGCTACACGGCCGATATTTCGAACCGCGTGCGCGAAGAAATCACCGGTTCGTTCTTCCAGAACCTCAGCGGATTCACCAGTCCATACGGGTTCAGCTATGAGAAGGATTGGCGGGCGCAAGGTGAAGCGCGGACCATCGTCAGCGTGGCGCGCAACTATACGATGGCTTTCGGATTCACGGTCGCGCGTGAGAGCTTCACGGATACCTACGTCAACAACGCGCAATTCCTCATCACGCCCCTGAACCGTAATGACTATGGTTTCTATTTGGAAAATCGCTTCGATTTTCTCGGCGGGCGTCTCTTCCTGAATGCCGGCGTACGCGGCGATGTCTTCCAGACACTGACGATTCCTTCGTCGAGTTCGTCGCAGCCGGCGATTCCGGCGAACACGATTTCGCGGGTCAATCCTAAAGGCGCACTCTCGTACCTGCTGGCCAAAACTACGCGTCTGCACACTTCGGTGGGTACCGGAATTCGGCCGCCGGCGGGTTTCGATTTGGCGTTCACCACCAACCCGGCCCTTAAACCGGAGCGCACGGCAAGCGTCGACGCAGGCATCGAGCAATCGCTGTTTCACAACCGCGTGCTGTTGGATGGCGCTTATTTCTACAATCGCTATTACGATCTCATCGTGAGCCTGGGCGGATCGCTCACTGCGCTCAGCCACTTCACCACGGATAACCTCGCGAACTCGCGCGCCCAGGGAGCGGAGTTTTCCGCGAGCGTTCGGCCCACGCGCTGGCTCTTTCTCAAAGGTTCGTATACCCTGCTGCGCACGCGCGTGCTTTCGCTCGATAACTCGAACCAGGCGCCGAGCCCTTTCCAGGTTGGGGAGGAGTTGCTGCGCCGTCCTGACAACAGCGGATCGATGGTTGCCACGTTCACCAGGGGCAAGGTCAGCGCCGATCTTACGGGTTACTTCCGCGGTTCCGACCTCGACGTCGAACCGAATTACGGCGCCAGCGCGGGATTGTTCCAGAACCCCGGCTATGCGAATATCGGGGTGAATTTGAATTACGCTCTCACGCCGTGGATGACGGTTTACGGAAACTTGCGGAACGCGCTCAACGAACACTTTGAGGAGATCTATGGCTTCCCCTCGCCACGCCTGAACTTTGTCGCGGGAATGAAATTCTCGATTCGCAAAGGAGCGCAATGAGTGAACCATTCGATACTCCGCGCCTCGCGATAAACCGCGTCTACACGCGGCGAGGCGACCGCGGTGAAACCGGGCTCGTAGGCGGTCAGCGCGTGCCCAAGGATAACCTTCGCATCGAGGCTTATGGCACAGTGGACGAGTTGAACGCATTCGTCGGGGCGGCGCGGGAATCAGCGGAGGAATCGATCAAGACCGGCTGCGCGGCGTTGCTGCCGCTCGCCGGGATCCTACTGCGGGTGCAACATGAGCTGTTCAATCTCGGGTCGATTCTTGCCACGCTGCCGGAAGACGTCCATCCCAAGCAGGCGCGCATCACGGATGCCGAGATCGCCCGCCTCGAAACCGAGATGGATCAAATGAACGAGCCGCTGTCGCCGCTGCGTTCCTTCGTGCTGCCAGGCGGCAGCCGCCTCAACACCGATCTGCACATTTGCCGCACCGTTTGCCGCCGCGCCGAACGCATCGCAGTGGCGCTGGCGCGGGAGGAGAGCATCCCGGAGGAAGCCGTTCGCTATCTCAACCGGCTGAGCGACGCCCTTTTCGTCTGGAGCCGTTGGGCGAGCCATGCCGCCGGGGTGCCTGAGACGTTGTGGGAACCGAACCGATCCAGCTCGGGGCTTGGTGAGGCATAATTGACAAAGGAGCAATCGATGGAGAATACGACGAAGCCGTGGGCGATCGGCATGACGGTTCTTGCCGGGATGGCGCGCATGGTTCAAAACTTGAATTTCGCTCCGGTAGGCGCACTGAGCCTGTTCGCGGGCGCGCGGTTGCGGGGATGGCAGGCGTACGCGCTGCCCATCGCCTTGATGGCGGTGACCGATCCGTTCCTTGGCGGGTACTCAACGGCCACGCCGTTTGTCTACGCCAGTTTCCTGATCAGCGTGTGGATGGGCACGAAGCTGCGCAATACCGAAAACCCCGCCTGGATCGGCGGCATGATGCTCTTGGGCAGCTTACAGTTCTTCCTGCTGACGAATCTCCCGATGTGGCTGTTCGGGCATACCTACGGCCCGGGTCTTAGCGGCCTGCTTGCGGACTACACCGCGGCGCTTCCGTTTTACCGCCGCACGTTCGAATCGGACTTGATCTACACCGCCGTGCTCTTCGGGGTTCATGCGTGGCTCAGCCGCGGCGTGGCGCGCGCGGAACGTGTGGTTCCGCAGCCGGCATAGTGAAAACGCTGCTCGCCTGGAGCTCCGGCAAGGACAGTGCCTGGACTCTGCATGTTCTCCGCGAACAGAACATCGCCGTAGAGGCGCTGCTTACAACAATCAATCAGGCCATGGACCGCGTTGCCATGCACGGCGTGCGGCGCGAGTTGCTCGAAATGCAAGCGGAAGCAGTGGACATCCCGCTGTGGAAGATTCTGCTGCCTTGGCCGTGCACGAATGACGATTACGAATCGCGCATGGACGATGCCTGCAAACGCGCGGTAAGCGAAGGCTTCACGCACATCGCTTTCGGCGATCTCTTCCTGCGCGACATCCGTGAATACCGGGAGCGCCAACTCGCGGGATCGGGATTGACGCCGCTCTTTCCATTGTGGGAGGTCCCCACGCCGCAACTGGCTCGGGATATGATCTCGGGCAAACTGCGGGCGCGGCTTGCTTGCATCGATACTCGCACGCTCGATGAATCGTTCGCTGGCCGCGAGTTCGACGCCGCGCTACTAGATGAGCTTCCCGCCTCGGTAGACCCTTGCGGCGAGAACGGCGAGTTTCATTCGCTGGTATATGACGGACCGATGTTCCGCGCACCGCTGGCGATCGAAGCGGGGGAAATCCATCGCGCCGGAGATTTCGTCTACCGCGACCTGCTGCCATGCCCCGTATCGTCTCGATGATCGCGAGCGCCACGGAGATCGTGGACGCGCTCGGCATGCTGGATTCCCTGGTGGCGCGGTCGCACGAGTGCGATTATCCGGAGAGCGTGCGCGCGCTGCCCGTGTGCACGCGCCCGCGCATCGATATCCACGCCGATAGCCGCGAGATCGACCGCGCGGTGAAGGAATCCGCGCGGACTTCAGTTTCGATTTACGACGTGCTCGACGACGTGTTGGAGCGCGCTCGCGCCCACGCATATTCTGACGCAGATTCAGTGCGATGTCTGCGCCGTAAGTCTGCGCGACGTGGAACTGGCGCTTTCGCGCGGGATTGAAGACGCAGCCGCGGATCGTCTCACTGCAGCCGGATTCGCTGGAGCAGATCTGGGAGGACATACGGATGCGTGGCCCGCGCGCTGGATATTGCGGATCGAGGCGAAGCCCTGATCGCGGAGACTAGAAGGCCGCAATGAAGGCGCTCTCGCGCCACGCGCGCAAGACCGCGCCGCGCGTCGCCTGCATCGAGTGGATCGAGCCGCTGATGGCCGCGGGCAACTGGACGCCGGAACTGATCGAAATGGCGGGCGCGATCAATCTCTTCGGCGAAGCCGGCACGCCATTCGCCATGGATGACGTGGGAAGAATCTCGAGGCTTCGGACCCTGACGTGATTCTTATCGCCCCGTGCGGATTCGATCTGGCGCGCACGGAGAAGGAGATGCATTGGCTTACGGAGCGCCCCGATTGGCGCGACCTGCGCGCGGTGCGGGAAGGCCGCGTGTATCTGGCCGATGGCAACCAATACTTCAACCGCCCCGGCCCGCGTGTAGTGGAGACGCTCGGAATCATTTCCCAAATTCTGCGTTTCGACGCCGAAGAAGGCATCGGCTGGCGTCGCTTTCGAAGCGCGCTATGATGGCGGTGTCACATGGCGTTGGTCGCGGTTTCGGGTCATCCGGGATGCCGGTATGAAGAGGTCGCGCGCATCGCGGCGCAGCGGCTGGAGTTCGAACTACATCAACGCAATCGCGCCTCCACAAGCTGGGCGCCGAAGAGTTCGGCCCGGACACGCAGATCCCGCCGAAGGCTTGGCCCGCTCTCGCGACTTCGATTCTGGCGCGCCTCGCCACCGAGCACCACCTTGTCTACTGCGCCGTCGGGCGGCGAACTGCAGGCGCGCCATTTCCCCGGCCTGCTGCGCGCGCACGTGGTGGCGCCGGAAAACGTCCGCATCGGCAACCTGATGCTCGATCACCGGCTCGAACGCGCCGCCGCGCGCGCAGTTGATGCTCGATCTGGAGGCCGCCGACCGCGCCGACCGCAAAGCCAAGTTCGGCAAGACCAAAGCCACCGCCGATCTGTTCGATCTGGTGCTCAACGCCGAAGCGCTCAATTCGGAACAGATGGCCGAATTGATCGCCAACGCCGCTACATCCATGGGACTCGCCGAGCGCGGATTTCTCTCGACCGCCGCCGAAGCGCAACTGCAGTTTCAGATGCGGCTACCGGCTGGCGCGTTACGGCCTCGCGCCCTCCGGAAACGCGACGCTGCGCAAGAAGATCTTCGCCCACCAGAGCGAGGAGATGTTCGCCAACCTGCTGGATTTTTACCGCATCGCATGGGAGTATGAGCCGCGCAGCTTTCCCATTCATACCGGACCCAACGGCGAAGTGCTGGAAGCCTTCACGCCCGATTTCTATCTGCCGGAGTTCGATCTTTATGTCGAGCTGACCACCATGAAGCAATCGCTGGTGACGAAAAAGAACCGCAAGGTGCGGCTGTTGCGCGAACTGTATCCCGATCTGAATATCCAGGTT
Organism: Bryobacterales bacterium; assembly: GCA_963763545.1. GTDB lineage: Bacteria > Acidobacteriota > Terriglobia > Bryobacterales > Bryobacteraceae > PALSA-243. Next base: position 99,772 of record CAVXPE010000016.1, on the reverse strand, counting down.
TTCTACCAGAAGGACTTCGAGAATCTGATCTTTAAATACGGTCTGGCGCAAAGGCCGGTGGAGGCATGAGCCAACCGATTCCGGCAGGGCTCGAGAAGATTCTCTTTACCGAAGAGGAGATCGCGCAGCGCATCCGCGAGGTGGCCGCCGAAATCACGCGGGCCTATGCCGGGCGTACGGTGAAGCTGATCGGCGTGCTGAAGGGCTCGGTGTTTTTTCTGACCGCGTTGGCGCGCCACATCGAAGTTCCGGTGAAGATCGATTTCCTGGCGATCTCGAGCTTCTCGAACAAGAACGGCGCGCCGGGCGTGGTGCGCATCGCGAAGGACCTCGACGATAGCATCGAAGGCGAAGACGTGATGCTGGTGGAAGACGTCATCGATACCGGCTTCACCCTGCGCTATCTGCTGCAGACGCTCGCCGGCCGCGCGCCGAATTCACTGGCGGTGTGTACGTTCCTCGACCGCACGTCGCGCCGCATTGTGCAGACCCCGGTGGACTACCGGTGCTTCGAGATCCCAGACCGGTTTGTGGTGGGATTCGGCCTCGACTACAACCAGCTCTACCGCAATTTGAGCTATGTGGCGGTCTTGAAAGTTGAGGCGAGTCTTACGACGCAAAGGCGTCCGTAGCCCAATAGGGCGCATTGCGCTCACCACGTTACGACGCGCAATCCTCGGATAGCGTCAAAGTGCCGATCACGCGTCAATAATGGGTAGCCAAATTGGCGAGCGAGGGCGGCAATCCAAACGTCGTTGCTTGGGATCGGTTTCCCGGCCTGACGCAATTCGGAGCGCACTTCGGCGTAATGGCTCGCGGTCTCCGAGTTGATCGGCAGCAAGTCTAGAACCGTTAAATTCTCTTTGAGCCACTGTTCGTAATGTACCCGCAGCCGCGAATGGCGGACTCCGAACAGGTATTCGCCGTAAGCCACTACAGGCAGGCTCAAATCGAGTCCGCTGCTTCGAATCACGGTTCGAATGGAAGGAACGCCATCGACGAAAGCCGAAAGTGCGTTGGTGTCGAGAATCAGCGCCACTCTTCCTCGTCTATGGTCTCGAATTCCTTCTCGATAATTCTTTCGATACGTTTGTTCTCACGATGCAGATGCTTCAATCCCCCAAAGGCAGCCTCCCACGGGCGTGGCGCATTGTCCGGAATTCCGTTCCGCCGCAAACGATCCACCACTGCCTCTGTAAAAAACTCCTTGAGGCTCTTGCCTTCTTCAGCCGCCGCAGCTTTCGCTTTTCGAAACAGAGGATCTGGAAGCTCGACCGTGGTCTTCACGGAGCCATTTTCCCATAAATATGGGCCGCGCCGCATTTCTATAATGGTTGCGCATGTCCACCATCGATTCCTATATTCAGCAACACCGCCCGCGCCTGCTCGATGAACTGAAGGAATTCATCCGGATTCCTAGCATCAGCACCTTGCCCGAGCACAAAAGCGATGTGGAGCGCGCCGCTCAATTCGTCGCCGAAAGCTTGCGGCGCGCGGGTCTGGAGAATGTCGAGATCATCCCGACCGCCGGTCATCCGCTCGTCTATGCCGATTGGTTGCATGCGCCCGGCAAGCCAACCGTGCTCTGCTATGGCCACTACGATGTGCAGCCCGCCGACCCGCTCGATCTGTGGGTCACGCCGCCCTTCGAACCCACGGAGCGCAACGGCAATCTCTACGCGCGCGGCGCGGTGGACGACAAGGGCCAGATGTATATGCACATCAAGGCCATTGAAGCCTTGCGCGCGGTGAACGGCGCCCTGCCGCTGAACGTAAAGTTCATCATCGAAGGCGAAGAGGAAGTGGGCGGCGCGGCGATCGCAAAGTACGTAGCCGAAAATCCGGCGAGACTGGCCGCCGATGTCGCGCTGGTGTCCGACACCGCCATGTATGCCGAGGGCATCCCTACGCTTTGCATTGGGCTGCGCGGCCTCATCTACATGGAAGTGCAGGCGGACGGTCCATCGCGCGATCTTCACTCGGGACTCTATGGCGGCGCGGCGCCGAATGCGGTCTACGGACTGATCGAGTTACTTGCCAAGGCGAAGGACGCCGACGGGGCGATCCAGATTCCCGGCATCTATGACGATGTCGAGGAGCCAGCCGCGGCGGAGCTGGACAGTTGGAAGCGGCTTCCCTTCAATGAGAGCGAGTTCCTCGCGAAGGAGGTGGGCTCGAGCGCGCTCACGGGCGAACCGCGGCGATCGATTCTCGAACGCGTCTGGTCACGGCCGACTTTCGAAGTGCATGGCATCGCGGGGGGATTCACGGGGGCAGGCTCGAAGACCGTGATCCCGGCAACAGCTACCGCCAAGGTAAGTTTCCGGATCGTTCCGCGCCAAGATCCGGACAAGGTGATCGCCGCGTTTCGCGATTGGGTATCGAAGAACTCACCCAAGGGCATCCGCGCCGAAGTGCGTGTGTTGACCGCTTCGCCCGGTCTGGTAGTGAATCCCGATCATCCCGCGATTCGCGCAGCAGCCGAGGCGTTCGGCGCCACGTTCGGCAAGCAGACCGTGTTCATTCGCTCCGGCGGGTCGATACCCATCGTCGGCGATTTCGCGAGCCACCTGAAGATTCCGACGATCCTCATGGGTTTCGGATTGCCTGACGACGGGCTGCATTCTCCCAACGAGAAATACAAGACCGAGAACTATTATTCAGGAATCGCGACCATCGCCCGGTTTTTCGAGCAATACGGCGGGTAACTAAAATCGGCCGGCGCTTGAGCGCGCGAACGTACCGGTTGACGCCTTCCATTCGGGTGACATCAGACTCTACCTTCAGACCGATTGGTAGAATAAGTTTTGAAGGGGCATTTGAGTCCCATAATCAAAGTTAATCCCCGCGTTCTTGCCGCATCGATAACCCTCCTGCTTTGCATTTCATGCGGCCACTCGCCGCCGCGCGCGCCGGTGATCGGCGAAGCTTTCGTGGGACCTCCAACATTGAACATTCGCAAGGATATTCCTCTCCAATCGGCGGTGGCGGGCACCGCGAAACACGGTGAACGTCTGCAAATTTTGCAGCGCCATCGCACGGTTTTTCGGGTGCGCACCGCGCGCGGCGCTGAAGGCTGGGTGGACGAGCGCCAATTGCTGGCCGCCTCCGACATGCAAAATCTGAAGCGACTGGCGCAGGCGGCGGCGAAGCTGCCATCGCAGGGCGCCGCAACGCCGCGCTACGGAGATCTGCGCGTGTATACGCAGCCTTCACGCGAATCGCCCGCTTTCGTCACAGTCAAGGAGAAGGACAAAGTGGACGTGCTGACGCACGTGGTGACGCCGCGAGCCCACGTGCCGCGAACGCCGATACTGCCGCCAACGCCAAAGAAGGTCATACTCAAAAAGAAGGGGAAGGAGCCGGCCATTCCGCCTGTTCCCATGCCCAAGCCCCCCGCGCCGCCGACCGATTGGCAAGATCTTTCGAAGACGGAATCCGAAGAAGTCGAGGAACCCGCCGATACGCCGCCAATGCTCACCGACGATTGGAGCTTGGTCCGAACTGCGGATGGCGAGGCCGGCTGGACGCTGACGCGCTGGCTCAACATGGCGATTCCCGACGAAGTGGCGCAATACGCCGAGGGCCGCCGCATTGTCTCCTACTTTTCGCTGGGAAACTTGCGCGACGGCGATCAAACCAAAAACATCTGGCTCTGGACTACCATTGGCGGCGGCTCTCATCCCTATGACTTTGACAACTTCCGCGTCTTCATCTGGAGCTTGCGCCACCATCGCTACGAAACCAGCTATATCGAGCGCAATCTTATTGGCTTTGCGCCGGTCACGCTCGAAAACGTGACCTTCGCCGGGGCGCAGTATCCCGGGTTTTCAGTATGTATCCAGAAGAAGGACGGCATCCGTTACCGTCAGGATTACGCGCTTCTTTCGAACGTCATCCGATTCGCCGGCGAGCGCCCCTGCGAGACGCAGACCCAGGTGCAGGATTTGGCCGCGGCGGCGGTCGCGAAGCCGGGCAGCGGACCCCCACTGAACCCAACGGCCCCACAACCCAGCAAACCATCGCTGGCCGAGCGCGTCAAACGTAAACTGCACTCGTGGTTTGGAAAATAGCGCAGCAGCCCATAAGGGCCAAATGCGCTCACGTTGCGGCGGGGGGTTCAGTGTGATATTTATGGGTTAAAGCCGAACCGACTGTAAATCAAACGGCGCCGCGCCGCTCCAGCGAGTCGCGACGGTCAATCATAACCTCATCGAAGGATGGCATCCCGTGGAAGCTGTCAACCGCAAACTTATTCGTCCGTCCCTTAACGAAATCAAAGAGCAGATCACCGCGCCGCGCCGCGTCCCGCCGCAGAAGAAGCCGGCTCCTCCGGACCAGACCAACGCCGAGAATTTTTATTACGTGAAGCAGATGCAGGCCAAGACGGCCATGGTATTCGTGCTGCGCGACGGCGAGACGCTGCACGGCGTGATCGAGTGGTACGACAAGTGTTGCCTGAAGGTAAACCGGACCGAAGGTCCCAATATCCTGCTTTACAAGCCCAGCATTAAATACATGTATAAAGAGTGATGCCGGCGGGGCGGTTTCAATCGCGCCTGGATTTCAGCCGGTGGCGCAACGCCAGCCTGTACTCCCTGCGCTCACCCGCCTGGCGATAGCGGCGGTGCTCCTCTTCGGTTTCGGGGATCACGGGAGGTACGGGCGTGGCCTTGCGGTCTTCATCGAGCGCGACGAAGGTGAGGTAGGCCGAGCAGGTATGTAGCTTTTCCCCGGTCAGCAGGTCTTCCGCGAGCACCTTCACGCCCACTTCCATGGATGTGCGAAAGACGCGATTCACAGACGATCGCAGGATCATTAGCTGTCCGATGCGCACAGGATGCAGGAAGTTCAGGCTATCCACAGAGGCAGTGACCGCGGGGCGGCGGGCGTGGCGGATAGCAACCATAGCCGCCGCAAGATCCACGAGATGCATCACCTTGCCGCCAAGGACGTTGCCCAAGCCGTTGGCGTCGTTGGGTAGCGCAAATTCGCAATATTCAGACGCCGATGCGCTGACTGGTTTGCCTTCCATTACTCTAACTCGATGCCGACGATTGGCCGGAGGCTTCGGATTTTCGCCGCAGGTAGCTTGCCGCGTAAGCCCGGGCTTGAGCGTCGAGGGGTTCGCAGCATGCTTGAGGCGGCTCAATGGCGGCCGTGCGTGAGTATTCGAGCGGTCCATGCGCGTGCGGGTGGTGATCGCGCTCGGCGACGTAGTACAGTCGAAGGACAGCGCCATCGTCGCGGGAGACGGTGAAACGGATGGCGTCCGGGCCGCTGTCGTCGGGAAATCGCGAGCAGACGCCGCGGGCGTAGCCGAGATTGCAGCGGCGTTCGACGTCGGCCGCCTCAGGCTGCCAGGGGTCGTCCGGGATCGCGCGGCAAATGCCGCTCCATGCGCCGCCGAGCGGGAGCATGGCGGATTGCGGATCCCCGGCATCGAAGCGAGGCGCGCGAGGATGGAAATAGGGGCACGACACTCGGAGGTATCGTAGCATGGCATCGCACCGGCTAGACATCTTGAAAAGCATGGTGACGTAGGAGCCCAGGCGACGCGTTTGCGCGCTGCGGGCTGGCCATGGAGTACAAAGGCTCACATGCTAGCGGACGACGGAGCCGAAATCCGCAAGAAAACAAGCACTTTCGTGTCGATAGCTCTCTCCGCTCACTGCGCCAACCGATGCCGGATCGTGCCAGCGTGGTCTCGTTTTCTCTCGCTCTCTCTATTCGCGTGCATCTTCGGTTTACAGAGGCGCCTCGCGGTTGTGGAGCAATGGGTTGGCGTTGGCTGTCTGGGACCTGGGCGCTGGCCTCCCGGCCTACGGACTGGTGACAACTGTTCAGTTTGTCGTGGGGATCTTGTCGACTGAGTCGATGACGAGCGTTTCGGCGGGGATCATTTGCGGCTTGAGCAGAAGGCCCGTCGCCTCCTTAAGAGCTTCCTCGAGTGCGGGGAGGTTGCTGTCGGAGTCGGGCTTCGGCGCGTAGCTGAAGGCGATGTCATAGCTACCCGCGATCCCGGTCTGGTCCACTACAGGGAAACCGGCCGCCGGAGTGAGGTATCCGGCCAACTGGGCCATGGACCAGTTTTCTCCCTGCATGTGGCCGGAACTGAGATTGATGCGGAAGTCCGGGAAGTGCGTCGCCTTGGTGGACGTGAGGTGCGGGCCACCTTTGGCAACGACGAGAGCGTATCCGCGGCTCTGGCGGGTTTCCATGTGGGCTACGAGATGGAAGCGCTGGCGGAGCAAATCCTGTAGACGGGGCTTGAGCTCCTCGCGGCTGAGACGAATACCGTCCTCGGCCTTGGCTTCAATGTCAAAGAGGTCGTTTTCCAGCCAGCCCGGTTTGTTGGCGATCAGGCTTTTGTCAACGCCATAGGCCAGTTGGAGGAGCATCGTCAGGGGTAAGTGGGTCGCAACGAATCGGCCGCCGCCGGGATAGCTCCAGCCGCCGGTGTTCGGGTCGGCCTGCGGCGGAGCAGGCTTCACAGTGGCGACTTCAAAGGTAGGCCCGGCGGACTGCGCGGTTGCCGTCTGAACACACAAGAGAACCGAAATAGACATCAGGATAAGACGGATAAAATGGCATCCCCGGAGCTGCCCCTTCATGAAGCTTTTACCGTTCGTTTGTCAAGGCAAAGTAGGAAATGTCATGTCGCTGGCAAGGTCGAGTGTCGACTGCACGCGCGAGGATCTTCCATACAAATTTCCACGGTCGAAAGTGCCGGCTGGTTTGGATGGAAGGCCGCCAACAACCTCTATTTGTATTTGACTTTGCCCCGAAAATCTCGACCATGGTAGCTTGCGTACCTGTTTCCAGGCTAGATCTGGGATAGCTAGATTGATCATTCCTCGCGTTAGCGCGCCATTGGATCGATATGCGGGCCACCGCACCGGAATCCGTGCTGCCAGCGCCGAGACGACCGTCCGAGCCAGCAGCGCAAGCTTGCCTGCCGCCAGATTCTGCCCGGCCTCCGATCACAAAGTAAAAGTAGATGTCCAGCCCCTTCCTTTTCCCAAAGAAGAATTCCGATTACGGCAGCGCCTCGACCGGGCTTGGGCGTCGAGGCGTTCGCCGCCCGGGTGGGGCGGATCAACGGCGACGATGCGCGAGTATTCGAGCGGGCCGTGCGCGTAGAGGTGGTGATCGCGCTCGGCGACGTAGTACAGTCGAAGGACGGCTCCATCCTCGCGGGAGACAGTGAAACGGATGGCGTCCGGGCCGCCATCGTCAGGAAGCGCGAGCAGGCGCCGCAGGGGTAGCGAGATTGCAGCGGCGTTCGACGTCGGCCGCCTCAGGCTGTCAGGGGTCGTTCGGGATCGCGCGGCAAACGCCGCTCCACGCGCCGCCGAGCGGAAGCATGGCGGATTGCGGACCCGCCGGCATCGACGCGAGGTGCGCGAGGTTGGAAATAGGGGCATGACACTCGGAGGTACGTAGCATGGCATCGAACCGGCTGGACATCTTGAAAAGCATGGTGGCGCAGAGCCCAGGCGACGCGTTCGCGCGCTACGGGCTGGCAATGGAGTACAAAGGCTCGAGCGATTGGGAAGGCGCGATGCGCGAGTTTCGCGCGCTCATTGCGGCGAATCCGGATTACCACGCGGCGTATTTTCATGGCGGACAGACGCTGGAACGGATGGGCCGTGAAGATGAAGCGCGCGAGATGTATCGCCAAGGCGTGGAAGCGGCGACGCGTGTGGGCGATGGGCACGCGCGCGCGGAAATGCAGGGCGCGCTCGATTTGCTTGGGTGAACGCGGGCGCGGCGTTGTACAATGGATGATTCGGGCTGTGGCGCAGCCTGGCTAGCGCGCTTGCTTGGGGTGCAAGAGGTCCCGAGTTCAAATCTCGGCAGCCCGACCAAATTCCTCAAAGACTTAGAGATAGAACATTTCCTGGCGAGTACGTTTTGGAGTCCAACTGGAGTCCAAAAGTGGCCGTCGGCGGCCGAGCTTCTTCGAACCCATAAAAAACTGTTCGAATTCCTGGGGCCTCTCTCCTCCTATAAAAACCCGACAAACCCGACATTTTGGATCTAACCGACTGATTCTGTTTGGAAAATCGATGTCGGGTTCCCTTAAAAAACCCGACATCCACCCGACATTTCCGGCAAAAAACCCGACATTTGAATCCGTCGCTGCCTCCCCAGCGGTGATCTCAAAGGCACCTCCACGGAGTAAGCGACGCGCTAAACGGCAATGGTGTTTTCTTGCTGCGCTCCGAGAGGAGCGCTCCCAAAGCGAACAATCGCATGTTCAACCATCGACCGGCCAACTCCAATTCGCCCGATTCCTTAGCGCGCGGCGACGGAAGTGTCGTCGCCATCGAGCGTTCGGTCCGGCGAACAAATGTCACCTGACCGCGCCGCGAATGATGTCTTGATCCACATCATCAAACATTCTGTGGGTACAATGTTTGATGATCTGGGGATCGAATATGCAGCACTCAACTCTCGTTTCACTGGGTGTCAGATGGCTCAGCAGGCAGTGCTCGGTCGTCCTGTACGAGTTTGCCGCGGCCGGAGGCGAGAATCCCGACGTTGTGGGCTGGGCAACCGGCGCGGATTCCATCCTGCTCGAATGCAAATTGACCCGTTCGGATTTCCTGCGGGACTCAACCAAGGCTGCCCGTAAAATCTCGAGGGCGGGAATGGGCCGGCGTCGCTATTATCTCTGTCCAACCGGTATCATCCAGGTCAAGGATCTTCCCGCGCAATGGGGATTACTGTGGGCGGAAAAAGGCCAGGTAATCATAATGCGCGAGGCGCGAGGATGCCCGGAAAGGAACCTGGTAGCAGAGGTTCGCTTTCTCAGTGCGATGCTTCGTCGCGCGCAAATACGAATAGGTACGCGGCCGCTCTCGGAATGGCTGAGGGGCGAGAACCGCTTGGAGGCCAAACGTGGCATACCGCCCAACCTCAATCGGCCGTCTGCCACTCGATCCGCTCTCGCCGTGTCGAAATAGCCCCCTATTCGGGGCGCACTCCTTTTCGCGCCGGCGTCTGGATGATGTGGTCAACTGCGGACCAATATAGATGAATTGGCCGGTCCTGTCTGCTAATTCACTTTTCTGTTGACGACTGAAATCCGCAACTGTTATTCAAGGGGCAGGATGACCACTACGCCACCACTCGAAATTCAAATCTGGCCGATTGACCGGCTCATCATGTATGCTCGCAACCCGCGCAAGAACGATGGGGCTGTGGATCGCATGTGTTCGTCGATCCGGGAGTTCGGCTTCAAGATACCAGTTCTCGCGCGCAGCGACGGAAGCGTCGTGGATGGTCACCTACGTCTGAAGGCCGCCCGCAAGCTGGGATCCTGGCCCGGCGGCGATATTACCGGCATTCCCGTGATCCTTTGCGACGAATGGTCGGAGGAGCAGGTCCGGGCTTTCCGGCTAATGGTGAACCGCTCCGTCACATGGGCCGCGTGGGACGAGGAACTGCTCGCTCTCGAATTGCTGGACTTGAAAGCGTCCGAGTTCGATCTCAGCTTTAACCGGTTTCGAGGATGACGAGCTGGCTAAGTTTCTGGCCGCCGAAGAAATATCTACCGGCCTTAGCGATGAAGACGCTGTGCCAGAAGTCGCTAATGCTCCTATAAGCATTTCGGGCGATTTGTGGCAGATGGGGTCACACATTCTGCTGGTCGGCGATGCCACCAATGCCGATGACGTCGCGCGCCTGATGAACGGCAGTACCGCCGATCTGGTCTTCACTGATCCGCCCGACAACGTGGACTACGAAGGCTACACCGAAGACCGACTCACCATCCAGGGCGACAGGATGACTGATGAGCAATTCGGCAAGTTCTTGGCGACCGCATTTCAGAACTACCGCCGGATTATGAAGCCCGGCGCCTCCCTATATGTCTGCCATCCATCATCCTGGCAGCGCGAATTCCAGAATGCCCTGGAGGCTTCTGGCTTTGAGGTCCGCTGTCAGATCATCTGGGCCAAGAATACTTTTGCGTGGGGTTTCGGCCGCTACAAGTTCCGGCACGAGCCAATATTCTACGCGCATGTGGCCGGGCAAAGCGATGCCTGGTATGGAGATAAATCGCAGTCGACGCTTTGGGAGGAGAACAAGCCGGCGGCGAATCGGCTGCATCCAACGATGAAGCCGGTGGAACTGGTCGAGCGCGCCCTGGTGAATAGCAGCAAGGCGGGTGACCTAGTCGTGGACCTGTTCGGCGGAGTCGGGCTCCAGCTTAATCGGCTGCGAGCGCCGAAACCGAAAGGCACGGCTGATGGAGTTGGATCTCCGCTACGCCGACGTGATTTGCCAACGGTACCAGGAATACGTTGGCAAGCCCGCCGTGCTCGAGGGCGACGGGCGCACTTTCGAAGAGGTCGCGGCGGAACGGCGCAATGCGCCGAGAGAGGAGATAGGAGATGAAAATATCGATGGCCAATAACGAGCGAACTGAGTCTAAGCGGTTGGTCAACTGCAGGTTGAGGTTGCGAGGAAGTGTCTCGGTTTGATCCGTGACATCGCGTAGCGCGGAGCGGCCTCCTGGGACCCGGCGGATGTTGGATACGCTCTACAGGAACTGAGCCAGGTTCTTCTCGAAAGAACAGAAATCGAGGATCGCAAGTTCGAGCCAGTGCCCGCAAACGAGATTCCGGGCCTCGGTCGGCTCTACCTTGAACTCCAATGGATCGATGATTTCTCGCAAGACATGTCCGCGCGAAAACTATACAACTGACCATGGCGACGCCCAGGAATAGCCCACGTTACGCTAGACTTCGCCCACGCGCGAGCGTGGCGGCGCGGGTGGCCACATTGGTCCGACCTCGCACGCAGACGGGCCCGAACGCAAAACGCCCGCCGCGGCCGGAGCCGGGCGGGCGTTGGAAGCGGCGTGACTCTATTTGTTGATGATGCGGTACGTCCGCTCGCCGCCCTCGGGCTTGAAGGACTCGACCGCGTACCCGGCCTTCTTCATCGCGCCAGCCATGAACCCTCTGACCGTGTGCTTTTGCCAGCACATCGAACTCATGATCTCGCTAATCGTCGCGCCGTCCTCGCGCTGCAGCATCGCAACTACCTGGGCCGTCTTGCTGCCCTCCCGTGGGCCGGTTGCTCCAGCGCGCCGTCAGTGGCGGCGGCCTTGGTCGTCGCCGCCTTCTTGGCTTTGCGCCCCTTCTTCGCGGAGGTGGTCTCATTCGTCGGCGTCGGCTGCTCGGGCGCAACGTCGGCCGCCTGTACGCCAGCCTCGGCCAGCGGTTCGGCGGAGGTCGGCGCTACCGGCGCTTCGGGTTGTGTTTCGGCAATCGGCTCTTCAGGCGGGACCACGGATTGCTCGGCAGCGGCTGCGGGTTGTTCCGCGAACGTTTCCTGGGGCTCGGCGTTCGCGGTTTCGTTTGCGGCCGACGCGGTGTCGCCCAGCATCTGAATGGCTCCCCAGATGCGTTCGGTGGCCATCTTGCGGTTAGCGAACTTCGTTACCGGTTTGACGCCCGGCAGGCTGTTCCAGATTTCAACCAGCCGCTTGTTATCCGGCCCAATCAGGTCAGCGAACTGCTCTTCGGTAGCGAACACGCCGAGACTGGTCTCCTTGGCGGCTTTGCGCGAGGCGTGGACAGTGATGTTATTGTCGGTGTCGATTGTGAACGTCTTCATGTAAGTGCTCTCTTTCTCACGGCTTACCGTGTCGATGACATTCATCGCTCTGGTTGCGGAAACAAGCAAGGCAATTCTGCAGGAAAAATCTGCCGTGGCGAATGGCTGGCGATGACCGCGTGTCCGAACTTAAACAGGCTTAATCAGGTCTCACCATGAAGGGACACGGTACAAAGTTCGGGCGAAAGAAAGAAGCGGCCATTGCTGCGCTACTGACCCATCGCAACATCGAGGAAGCAGCCAAGGCTGTCGGCATCAGCTCACCGACGCTGATCGCCTGGATGAAGGTCCCCGAATTCGACCAGGAGTACCGGGAAGCACGGCGTGGCGCGTTCCGGCAGTCCGTAGCCCGTCTTCAGCAGGCTTCCGGCGCCGCAGTAACGACATTGCTGAAGATCATGGTGGACGGATCGGCGCCCGCGTCTACGCGGCTGCACGCCGCAGACATCGTTCTGGCGCACACTTCAAAAGCCATTGAGATTGAGGACGTTGAGGCCCGCGGCGCCGCTTTGGAAAGGGCTGCGGAAGCATCGAAGCAGGATCGATTGCAATGAGGAACGTTACGAGGCGAATTCACAACCTGGAGAATCCGGGCACGCCGGCGGAAAGATGAAGACCAGACTAGTGGCGCGGATTGAGCGACTCGAGCTTTCATCGGAACGTTTTTCTCGAGTCATTCTTCAATACGGATGGTTGCGAAGGTTGCCCAAAGAGTACCAAGGCGAACGCCGCGTCGATATCGTGAAACAGCTCATCATCCAAGATGGCCTTGAGTGGATCGAGTGGGAAGAAGTGCCGGTGAAAGGAGCCGATAGGCCATGAAACTTAGCAAGCGCATCGAGCTTCTCGAACAGCAAGTTTTCGGATAGCGAAGTAACGCTGTGGATGGCGAATGGCTCCAGGCGTACGGTGCGCACCAGGCGGTTGATACGGATGATCGGGGAGATCCTGAGCGGGTCAATAGCAGCCGACACGCAAGCAGTCATTGATTCGGTTGACGATAACTGCAGGAAATCGGCGAGGGGCGCCTGCCGGAAGTGCTTAAGACCATCCATGCCTCCCGCACTGAGGTGGTTCAGATCACGGACTTCTCGATGCTTTCGGACCAGGAACTTGCCGAACTTGACCGCATCGGCAGCAAGCTTACGAGCGGGTGCCAGTCCACCGAAGAGGTCCGATAGCTACCGATATTCCTTCATATCGTGCCCCTTTCCTTTGGTGTTGGGGAAGCATCTCTTCGTCTCTCGGAACTCACACAAGCCCCAGGGCCTATGGTGCATACGCGATCAGTGCGATCGCTCCGGCCATGTAAGCCAAGGAAATCGTCCAACGGCTGACGACGGCTATCGGCAAAAGAAGACGACTATTGCCCTACGGTAATCGTTGCCGCAGGGCTGGCGATGCCTCCCACGGTTACCACGACCGGTTGCACACCCAGCGGGGCATTGGACGGGATTACGAAATTAATCTGCGTCGCCCCGGCCAGACCCGCCGGAATGCCGACGAAAGCAATCTGTGCCGGCACACCTCCCACAGTAACCGCAACCGGCAGTGTGGGTTGGGGCAGGAGGCCGAGAGGCGTCGCAATGAAGGGCGATGCCCCGGTAGGCAGCGCCGGTGAGACTTGGCCTTCTCCGGTGATGAAGATGAGCAGCGTGTCGCCGCGGTTGCCACTGGAATATGGGACCAGCGCTGACGGATGGTTGGAATCGGTGAAAATGCCGGGAGCGGACGCAGCCACTGTGAAGATGTACGACGCGACTTGCCCATTGTTGTTCACTCCGAGAACGGCTGGGCCGATACCGGTCTCGTAGGGAATCTGGATGTTCAACTGGCTGGGAGAAGCGTAGTAGAAAGGCGCCGCGACGCCATTCACAGTCGCCGAAACCCCGGCCAGCGATACAGGCAGGGGAAGGCTGCTCACCACCTGGGTGCTCGACGCCAGTTGCGAACCGAACACGCTGAGGATCATCCCCGGAGCATACACCGTCTGGAATGACGCTCCATTGCTGAGACCATTGATGGCGATCCCGGCGGTAGTGCCCACTAAGAACATCACCGGCACTTCGACGAATTGCGGAACCGCATTCGTCGCCTGAATCAACAAGGTGGCGTTGTAAACGCCCGGGGTAAGGCCGTCGCTGGAGGCCATCATCATCACCTGATTTGATCCGGCGCCGGTCGCGACATTCGCTGTCAGCCAGGCAGTCGACCGGTTGGCCGGGATCACCGACGCCGTCCACGCTCCACTGCCAGCGAGACTCACATTGAGGGTTGCAGAGGCTGCCTCGGAAGCACCCGGCGCGTTAAGCGTGACGCTATTCTGCGCCACTGAAAGCACTGCCGGACTTGTAGCGGGGCCCGCATAAGTGGCTTGCACAGTCGCCGTGACGGGGAAGCCGGTTTGATCTGTACCGTCCACTTCGAAAGTGGTGGCCGGCGGCGCAGCCGGCCCGGGCCAGCATATGTTCGCCTGCAGCATTCCGAGCGGGGCCAGGTGCGTGGTCCCGAAGAGATGCTGGATCTGCGACGACCAGTCAACGCCGCCTGCGAGGAACCGCGTCAGTTGGATCTCAAAGCCAAGCTGCTCCTGAAGAATCAACTGCTGCGACCATTGGCAGGAGGAACCGGCGGCGGGATTCTGCTGCACCGTGGCCGGAGCGCTCACCAGCGTGATGTCAGGTGTCTGCAACGGGCCTTCGAGAGTCAGAGTGTACTGCTGCGACCATGTGCGCCCGCCCGCATCGACGCCGGTGAAGACATACACGCGGTCGCTGGGAAGGACGGCTGGGAAAGCGGAGGTTATGCTGGCAGACAGGCTTCCGTATGCCGGGAGGGTGGTTGTGCCGAAATCTTGCGCGAACAGCGGGAAATCGTTGTTGCCGTTGATGGTCCACCCGGTGATCGTGGTTGCCATGCCGGCTTCCTCGGTGAGAGTCACCCGGATAAACTCGCCCTCATGCGCTGGGTTCGGGGACGATGTTGACCGAGACATACGAGCCCGCGGCGCCGGGCGCGACAGAGAGCGTGGCAGAGCCGGTCGACGAATTGAAGTTGGAATCGCCGGAATATGCGGCGGTAATACAGGCGCTACCTACGGGCAAGACACTACCGGTGATGGTCAACGTGGCAAAGGCGACGCCTCCGGCATTCACGATCGGGCCGATGCCGAGGAGCGTTCGGCCGTTGCTGAAAGCGACTGTGCCGCTGGGAACGGCGCCGCTGCCGGCCACGGGCGTAACGGTGGCGGTGAGTTGAACCGGGTCGCCAAACGTGATGCTGGAGGGACTGGCAGCCAGCGAGATGGTGGTCCCGGCGGCGGTGTTCCATTGGGTAACGAAATTGTAAACGTCGAGAGAGCCGAGGCCAGTTGCCAGATCGTACCCAGGCGTGGCGGCATATCCCATCGAGCCGTTGACGCAGCCCGGGCTTCCCGCGACGCAGGGAACGAAGTTGTTTCCTTGGGTGATGTCGTGGAAGACGTTTGTGGTGGCGCGGGCTAGGCGATACAGTTCGGGATTAATATTTCCCAGGCCGGGCTGCGATTGAACACCGCTGGAAACCAAGTAGTGATTGAGCAGGGCCACTACTCCGGCAAACGAAGGCGAACTGGCCGATGTGCCGCCCGTGGCCCGTTGGCCGTTGGAGTTGACCACTATGTAGGGGTCATGATTGCCGGCGGCGCTGAAAGAAATATCGGGAACGTCGCGGGCGTTGTCGGCGGGGACTCCGGGCCCGGCCTGCCAGGGCGGTTTGGAAAAGAAGATGGATGGGCCGCCGCCTGAGGCAAGTAATCCACCGGCTCCGGTTTCGTTCCACACCATTTCGGGAATGTATGAGATCGCGGAGGCGCCGTTGGCGGTATTGGAACTGTTCCAGTAGTGTCCTCCGGCTTCGTTAAATTCAGTGCCGCCGACGGCCGTGACTTCGGGATAACTCGCGGGGATGCCGACGGCCGGACCATCCGAGACCGTGGTGGCATTTCCGGTGGCGCCAAAAAAACCATGCGCATCGCAGCCAGCGGGGCCCGAATCGCCCGACGATGCCATCCACGTGATGCCCTGCGCATTTGCCTGCTGGGCCATCAGGCGGTTTCCCGGCGGCGGCATTCAGGCTCGCACGAACTCAGGCTCTCGCTGAGGACGGTGGCGAGATTCTGATCGATGGCGCCCTGCGCCGCCGTATTGAAATTGGCGGAATAGATGTAGACGATGGTGGCGCGCCGCGCAATGGCGCCGGACCATTCGACATCGAGGGCCGCTTCGTTGGCGGATGCGGTGATGCCAGGATCTGGTCCCACGAGGTGCTGCTCGACGGTGGCGGGCGGCAGGCCGAACTGGCTGCGAAAAGTGTCGATGTACGACTGGTTCATGTCCGAGCCGCCCAAAATTCCGATCCTCTGGCCCTGTGCCGTCGATGCCCATGGCGTAGAGTGGGGAAACGTCGTAGATGGTGGCCCAATCGTCGGGGGCCAACTGGTTGACGCCGGAGGCGGTGGTGTTATCTGGGAAAGCGGCCGGGGCCACGCGCCAGAAATCATCCAGCCCTCGAATGCCGCTGGCGATGCCGGCTAGAGCGGCGGGAATAGAGACAGCCGTGGAGTTGGCGAAATGCGCCTGGCCATCGACGAGATAACGGTGAATTTGGGTATGAAATGCTCCTTCGACATCGTGCGCGGCGCCGCTGAACGCCACCCAGTTGCGCGCTCGGGCGACGTACTCCACGTGCAGACCATGCGATTCGAGCCAGGCGGTCACAGCGGCATAATCGCCCGGACGTGAGGCCGAACCGGTCTCCAAACTGCTCAGGCGTGAGCCACTGATGAAACTTTGATGAGGATCGGTCGCGCTGCTCCTCCAGAAGATGGTCGAGATCGGCTTGCTGCGCGGCCGATGGCTTCATGGTCACAGTGATGAAGGGGATTTGCAGAGACGGGTTGGCCGGACCTTGATCGGCGCTGAGCCGGGCCTTGAAAGGTACGCTTCCGGGTAGAATTACGCGGGCGGTATCGTTGATGGGTTCGGTGATGCGGCTCTGCTGGGCGACGGCAGATACCACTAAAATACAGGCACACACGGCCAATCGAACCGGGATGTGTAACATGGTTTAATCCTACAGTCTACTCCACGATAGTTACGGCTCTCGTACAGCGGACGCTCGCCGACAAGGACGTACTTGCCTCTCTGCCCGCGGCAGTCGTGCGGACAACTTCACGCGCCGTCAGAAGTGTGTGAGAGGATTATTTCCGGTCCTGACGGCGTTCTGGAAAGCCGGCCCAAACACTCAGTTCACGTAGCGTTGTGAGGCATTGTCGTCAGCTGCCACAGCCAATAATTCAGTCGATCCGCGTTCGCTTCCGGTAACCCGAAGGGACGATGGCTCCCGCGAATCGCAGCCGACCAACCCGTTCATTCGGCTTCGGCGAGCCCTTCGTCGTAACGCGTGGGCACAGCACGGGCCGCTGCGACCAGTTCGGGATTTCGACTTTCGATGAGATCACCGGCTTGCGAAATAATACTGCAGAACGTCGAGAATTCGCGGATGCCAGTTTCACGGTCTATAAGTTCGGGAAGTGAATTGAGAAGGGCGGCGTACCGGCAACCTGGTAGCAACCGCGACGGAAAACGCAATAGTCAAGCTCTGGCTCAGTCTCGACTTCAAAGCGCCAGACTCCGGGCGAAAGCTCATGCGGATTCAAGTCGATTGCGCAAGGCCCAATTGTACCGTTACCAACTCAGCCCAAATCGGCGCGCCCCGGGATCTACGTCTTGCAATTGGATACGGCAGGGGAGCGTTATACCTTTCGGGTTCCGAGGCGTTCTTCGTTTCGAACCAGGAATCGCTCCTCGAATCTCCGAAAATCAACGCCCGATTGACGCGAATCGGCTCCCCCGACAAGTTCGTCTCCGCCGCGGGTTCCGACCGCGGTATTCTGATTCCAACCGACCAAGGCGGCATCCTTCAAACGATCGTTCTCAGTGAAATGTCAATTTTTCAGCGCCAGATGCTTGTTACAAGCGATCCAGCGGATCACGTCGAGGCGATGGCTCTGAACCACGAACGGTGGATGTTTCTCTTGGCGCACAGACCGGCGGTTGGGGACGCTTCCGTCTCTCTTTGGGTCTGCCCCATCTCCCTTCTTGAAAATTCTTCGACGGCAACAACTGCTGAATGGGTCGTTCGTGCCGCACCGTTTGCGCAGGATCAATCGCCGGCCCTGGCCAGCCGCGACCTTGCGTCGTTGTTCGACAGACGTATTGACCTCCAAAGCTGCCCAGGGTTAGTCGCCGTCCAAACGCAAGGCTGGCTCTGGCTCATCGATCCAGCACATCAACGGCGGGACCTGTTGCCGGCGAGTGGTGTAATCGCCTGCGGCGACGACTATGTCGATACGTTCAGAACGCGCCGCATCGACCGCCAAGCCATTCATTACAGCCCTGGCCCGTCGACAACTCAGACAGTCATTTCGTTGCCTGTGAATTAAATCCGAGCCTCCGGCCGAATGCACGAGCAGCGGGCACCTAGATCGCGTGTGGAACCCGCCCTTGCGCATCGAACTCGCCGTCGTGCCAAAAGTAACTCACGAAAAAGTCCCACAGCTTAGCATCTCCGACATCCCCGTCCGATGATTCGGCCAACGATGGTATTCGGTCTCCTCGTAGCGAGCTGATGACCTGTTTTCTAACACCAGCCTGCGAGCAAGCACAGTTTGAGAAACTGTCCCGCCCTACAGGGCCTACTCCGTTATTTCGCGCAGAATATCCCGTGCTTTCTAACCGTACGCAGACCAATCTAGAACGCGGCCACCTCACGTCTGCGCAATATGTTATACATACCAGCGGCGGTCTGGACTGAATCGCGCTCGGCACGAGCACCCCGAGATGTGAGGCAATCGAATTCCCATGGCCCAATCGGCGCGCATGCATACCCCGATGATCTATCTGGCGTGTTTAGAAACGAAGGCAAAAATGACTTCCCGGAACGCGACGGTCGTTTTGCTGTATTGTGCCCTTCTCGCGGGGGCAGTTCAAGTCTGCTGGCCAGCACCGACAGTGGATCTGGTCGCGCAAACAGGGCACACCAACGCGATCGATGCACTCGCGTTTAATTCCGGTGGCACACTGCTCGCAAGCGGTGGTCGAGATTCGACCATCAAGCTTTGGGATATCCGGAGCGGAAGTGAACTTCGTAGCCTCGCGGGGCACCTGAGCAACGTGACATCGCTGGCGTTCAGCCGGGATGGGAGGACGCTGGTCAGTGGCAGCCTCGACGCGACGATTAAATTCTGGGACGTAGAAACGGGAAGAGAGAGCCGAACGATCCGAAGACCGGCGGGGATTACGTCGCTGGCCGTAAGCCCCGATGGCAGTACCTTAGCAAGCGCGGGGCTTGACTCAGAATTGGCGCTGTGGGAATTCCGCACCGGCAACCAGATGCAAATTCTGCGAGGGCATTCCAAGGTTGTAAACTCGGTATCGTTCAGCGCCGACGGGCGCCTGTTAGCGACGGCGAGCAACGACAATTCGGTGCGAATTTGGGATTTGCCATCCGGCCGGGAAATCCGCCGAATGCTTCTTCCCGTGTCCCACTCAGCCCCACCCCGCGCGACAGCGTTACAGGACGGCCCATCGACGCCTCGTCGTTTAATACCGACTGTGTCACTTCCGCGATATTTAGCCCCGATAGTCGAATGCTGGCAAGCGTCAGCTATAACCTCACCAGTTACGAAGTTAACGGCATCGCCTTCACGATAACGCTGTGGGACGTTCAGACAGGCACCCGGATTCGCGATTTGGATACATTCATGGGTGGAGGACCGTGGTCTTTCATCTTCATGCCGGATCATAACTCCATGGCCGGGACGATTGCGTTCAGTCCCGACGGAAAGAGCCTCTTGGCAACGGGCCTCGACTACACCATCAAACAATGGGATGTCGCGACCGGCCGGCTGATCAAGCCGCTGCCCATCATCAGCTGGGACGACCCTCAAAAGGCGCATGAAACGCTGCTAAAGTTCCAAGCGATTCGTTGGGATCCTCCGCATCTTCCGACGTTCGGCCCCGACGGCCGAATTGCCGCAATCGCGCTGGAAAACAACATAGTCATCTGGGATGTCAACGCGCCTAAGCAGGTTCAGTACCTTTCAGCTCGCGCCGCCGCAGTCAGTTCAGTTTCGCTCCGGCCGGATGGTAATATCCTGGCCACGGCCAATAGTTTCCAGCCGACCCGTTTGTGGGACCTGATCTCCGGAAGCGCGAGAACGCTTGACAGAGGTATGTTTCCTCCAGGTGCGGTAACGGTAGCGGTGAGCCCGAGCGGCGATGTGCTCGCCACCGCGGCGCTGGATATTTTCGGAACTTCCGGATTCGTAGACTTTTGGAGCTTAGAAACCGCAATAAACTTCACACGATCATGGGGAAGTCGGCTGATTCGGTCGGTATTGCCTTCGACCTTGCCGGCACTAAACTGGCAGTCGGCCGCATTGATGACAAGGTGACTCTGATCGATGTGGCTAGAGGCCAGACCATACGCGCATTCGATACAACCTTCTTTTCCTCGAATCAGGTTGCCCTGAGCGGTGACGGCCGAATTCTAGTCCATGCCTCCTCGGGAAATCAAACCGCCCAAGTCGTCCACTCGCCGGAGCAATCGCTTTCGAGTCCGGCCATGCAGGCGATCATCAATGCGAAGCGGCGCGTCACTGCCTGGAATACGCAGACCGGCGATGTCCTGTTTACGGAGGCTGCAGACCCGGAATCTCTTGAAAAGGTCGCGATTAGCCGGGACGGGACGCTTCTTGCCGCCGGCGGGACAAGAACATTCCTCTGGGAATTATCAACGCACAAGCTCATCAGGCGGTTTGATTTGCAGTGCGCAGCCGTTGCCTTCAGTCCTGATGGCCAACAGCTAGCCTTGGCGGCGAGCGCCGATATTCACATCCTTAATGTCGCGACCGGCACGGAAGTGGCGGTGTTGAGGGGACATCAAGGCCTTGTCACCTCTCTTGCATTCGATAGTAAAGGGAGGTTGGCCAGCGGATCGCTCGATGGCTCTGCCAAGCTGTGGAACATTAAAGAAATCAAAGAAGTGGTGACGGTGTTTCCGCTCGGCAATAGCGATTATGTAATTGCGACGCCGGACAATTACTACATGACATCCAGAGCCGGCGTCAGCGGCGTTGCCTTTCGAATCGGGCAGCGAGTGTTCCCGTTCGAGCAGTTCGACCTCCGGTTCAATCGGCCCGACAAAGTGCTGGCGCGGCTCGGGTCTACGATTAACGACAACGCCTTGACCGTTCTTTATGAAGAGCGGGTAAGGCGCCTCGGTTTCGAGCCCGCCGATATAGGCGAGGACTTTCATGTTCTCGAACTCCGCATCGACGATCCCGCGCCGCCACCGTCATCGAGCCAGCCGGACGTTCATTTTAAAGTCAGCGCCTCGGACTCGCTCTATGAGTTGAATCGCATCAATGTCTATGTCGATGGCGTTCCCATCCACGGTTTTCGAGGTATTGAATTGAGTCAGCGCCATAAAAAATCGGTCGAGGATGAGGTGACCGTGCCGTTATCGAACGGCACAAACAAGATCCAGGTTTCCGTGGTCAATGAAAAGGGCGTGGAGAGTCTGGCCGATACGCTGCAGATAACCTACTCTGGAGCGCCCGTGAAACCGGCACTCTATCTGTTATCGATCGGCGTCTCGAAATATAACGATCCAAGCAATGATCTAATACTACTGTGTTATAAAAAACAAAACTGATGTAGAATGTTTTTGTGGGACAATCTTCTGCGCCAAGCCCACAGGAAAAGCGCCTTGCGGCATACACGGATGGCTTGGCGAAAGCCGCAGGGCATGCTGATCGCAGCGCTCCGATAAAGGCTTACTGTGCCGGACTGCTGCTGCCGGGCGAGCGCAAGAGCGTCGAGCCGATGGCCGCCGCGCCTGGCTCCCGATAATGTCCGGCGGACGCACCAATCCCTGCACCATCTGGTAGCGGATTCGCCATGGAGCGACGAAGCCGTTCTGGAAAGCGTACGAGAGCAGGTGCTCGGGGCGATGAGTCGGACCGGATCGATGGCGGCCTGGATCGTGGATGATACTGGTTTTCCGAAGAAAGGAACGCATTCGGTCGGGGTGGCGCGTCAGTACTGTGGACAAGTGGGCAAGCAGGATAACTGCCAGGTCGCGGTGAGTTTGTCGGTGGCAACCCATCACGCCAGTCTCCCCGTGGCGTGGCGTCTATATCTGCCGGAGAGTTGGACCAGCGACGGGGAACGGCGTAAAGCCGCTGGTATCCCCGAAGAGATTAGTTTTC
The DNA here is from genome assembly GCA_963763545.1 of Bryobacterales bacterium. Lineage (GTDB taxonomy): Bacteria > Acidobacteriota > Terriglobia > Bryobacterales > Bryobacteraceae > PALSA-243. The sequence continues at coordinate 77,823 of CAVXPE010000016.1, read as the reverse complement.
AAACCAAGCCGGCGATTGCGCTCGCACAAATTCGCCACGCGGTAGAGCAAGGGATACCAACGGGACCGGTTCTAGCCGACTCCGCCTATGGCAATGAGACTCGGTTTAGGGAGGGGATCACCGAACTGGAGTTGCAGTATGCGGTGGGCGTCCACGAGAACATGACCGTGTGGCAGCCCGGCCAAGCGCCGCAACCGAAAAAACGGCGGAAGGGCAGAGGGCGTCCGCCAACCAAATTACACCGCGACGCGGAGCACCAGCCGGTTTCGGTAAAGCAAGTGGCGCTTTCGTTGCCTGCTCACGCATGGAAAATCGTTGCCTGGCGGGAGGGAACCAGAAAACAACTGAAGTCGCGCTTCGCCGCCGTTCGGGTCCGACCCGCGCACCGGGATCAGAAGCGGAGCGAGCCGTACCCGGAGGAATGGCTGTTAATCGAATGGCCTTCCGGTGAAACCGAGCCTGCCAAATACTGGCTGTCTACACTGTTGGCAAAGACCCGCCTGACCGCACTGGTGAGATTAGCCAAACACCGCTGGATCATCGAGCGCGACTACGAAGAACTGAAACAGGAACTGGGATTGGGGCATTATGAGGGACGAGGCTGGCGAGGATTCCATCACCACGCCACCCTCTGCATTGCCGCTTATGGCTTCCTAGTGATCGAGCGGAGCCGTTTTTCCCCCTACGCCCGCCCCGGCCGACTGGAGCTACGCGCCGCGAAGATTCCTCCCCACTTCCAGACCCGCGGCTCGCCGCACGCGCGCCGAACGGCATAATCCGCAGTCCATCGCGACTATCCGCATCAGGATTGCCCGACTCCTGCTTCAACATCTCCCCTGTTGCCCTTCTGCTGCGCTCGTCGTTTATAACACAGTAGTACTAAGGTACGCGGCGAGTGACGCGCTTAAGATCGAACGGCTTTGGCGCGGGAATCCGGACCATTCAGTCCGTTCATTCGCTAGTTTTGTGGATCAGGACGCCACGAAGGACAAGATCACGGCGGCCCAGGACTTTCTCGCCGGGGCCGGCGTCAATGATGTTGTGGTCGTTGTTTTTGGCTGGCCATGGGGTGCTTGATAGCGATGGCGGCTACTACTTTGGAACGTGGGATTTCCAGAGGCGCCTGTTCCGAGGAAAAGGGCCTGCCCTACGGCGAGATAGACCATCTGCTCGACGGTATCACCGCCCGGAGAAAGCTTGTGCTCATTGACACATGCTTTGCGGGGGCCGACTCTTTTGACGAACTGCTTCGCGAGCGATTTGCCGACCTGAGGCGCGGCACCGGAGCCCATGTGCTCGCCGCCTCCGAAAGCCTCAACGTCGCCCTGGAATCGAATGAATTCGGAAGCGGAACCTTCACGCGGGCTCTGCTGGATGGGCTAAGCGGGAAGGCGGACGCAAATGGCGACGGGGACATTAACGTGTCCGAACTACGCGATTATCTTACGAATCAAGTGCCCAAGCTGTCCCATGGCCTACAAAAACCAAGCGTTCGAGCGGAAAATGTGGACCTCGATTTCGCGCTGATAAGCCATCATTGAGGGCGGGGAATCGGTTTTCCCCAGGAGAGTGGCGACTGCCAAGCCAACGGCGGCTTGCCATTTGTGGTACGTTCTCGGAATGCATCGGGTAATCTTCTTTATCGTCGCAGCGATCGCGCCGGTTCTCGGGCAGGTTACCATCACGGCGAGTCCTGACTCTGTTGAGGCCGGAGAAGCTGTCGCCATTACTTGGAAGTCGCTGGGGACCTCGGCATTCATCGACGGCGTGGGAGCGGTGCCCGCCTCCGGCTCCAAGACCGTAAGGCCGAGCGGTTCGACGACTTACACGCTGGTCTCGCAGGGCCCGCGCGGCATCGGGTATGCCTCGGCTCGGGTACAGGTCAACGGGCAGCGCGGGGAGGCGATCTTCCCCGATCCCGACGAGTTTCCGCAGGGAGTGTCTGACCGGCGCAGCGCGATTGCATACCCTGATTTCCTTGACGTTGCGTTCAAGACATTACAGGATCAACTCAAGTTCCGCGTGCGCGGCGAGCATTTGCCGAAACAAACATTCTACGTTTTCTTCACTGACCGCGAACCGCGGCCCGGGTTGGTGAAACCGGCTGATCGCGGCATACGCGCGCGTCGGGTTGCCTACTGGGTGCGCGTCGAAGAACCACACGCAGGGCAGGCGGTGCCATTTGAGGTCAAGGCACTCGTGGAGTACCAGCGGTCGGCGGAGGCGACGTGGCGCCCTGAAACCGATCAGCAACTCGTGACCGGTATTGCCGGCCAGCTCAAACAGCAGCTTCTCACGGCCAGCGAGGGACATCCGTAGGATGAAATTCACGTCGCAACTGGGCATGGCCGGCACACTCGCTCTTGTATGGTTCGCCTGCTTCGTTGTCGCGCTGGCGCTGCCCTTCTTATTACTGGTGACGGCCAGTATAGACAGTTCGACCCTGCTTCCGGCTTTGGACCAGATTAGTACCGTATACGCGCCGCACATCGGTGTGGTGCTGGCGTTCTATTTCGCGGCGAGCCCTAAGGGCGCACGCCGCTCGCGATTTAAGTCCGGTTCGTTTATCGCCGCGCTTCTGGCGACCGGGGTGTGGAACGCACTCGTCGTCGGCTCACTATTGCTGGTGCCATTGGGCGTGTTCCGGATCGAGGTAGCACTCAGCTTCGTGGGCGGTTCCGCTCCCAAGCTTTCCTGGATGGTCGCACCCACGCTCGGCTTTTTCTTCGCTAAGCCGGGCGAAGCCACACAGAAAGACTAGGGTTCTTTCTCAGCAGCCGTCAATACCAGGAAGGCAGAACGGGTTTTGCGCGACGGCGCAAACCGCGCCCGCTGCCCGGCCGTGCCCGCCGACTTAACGCCGGGATGTGCCTGATCAGCCTCGCGAATCACCAGAGGAACCCGTGCCGGGGCAAACCGCAGCCACTCCTCCAACTCAATACGGCCATCGAATGGTCGCTGATCGGCCATCATCTGCCGCCAGCCATCGTGGATCAGGGCATACGTGAGTACGCTGGTGCCGAGTTTCTTTAGCTCAAAGCTCGGGTCGGTAGCCTCGGAAGCGGCAAGCAGGCTGATTCCCTTGTCATAGGCCCAGCCAATGAGGCCTTTTGCGTTCGTCGGTCCGACGAGGTCAGAGCCTTCAAGGGCCTGCCCGGAGAAGCAGCTGTCCAAAATCAGCGCTCCGTATTTCACATTCAGATCCGCGAGCGCCTCCGCAATATCGTCATCCGAGATTAGTGATCCGCGCCCCCGTTCAAGCGTCTCAGCGCGGACGTCGCCCGGGGCCCCGGTCAAGCCCATATCCCACGGCAGCATGTAATAGTGATGTTGATCTGACAACCCATCTCAAGACTACCTCGTTCTTGGTTAGCCAGCCAGGCGGAACCCCTCAGCCCTTTAAATCGAGCCGGTCGCGCAGGAATTTCCTTAACAAGTCGCCCGAACCTGAAGCGATGAGAAAATCGGGGAGTGAATTTCTGAGAGCGATCATCACGACCAGCTCGGAAGGTGGGATTCCGGGTCTGATAGTGCAAAGCCAGGAGCCGAAGCTGGACCAAACCAGGGCAGGCGCAGTCGTGGCAACGCATTGAAGGACCCCTTGCGCGATCAGAGCGGTCTGGATGAAGCGATGGTAGGCGGCGAGTTTGCGCCGGACGGCATCGCGGTACCGGTCGGTCTTGCGGTGGAGATACTGATCGCCAGAGCGGGAGCCGATTTGGTCCATGGTCATCATCCAGAAGTGATAGCCGTAGGCGCCAAGCGTGCGGACGGCCTGCTTGAAGGAGAACTCGATTTTGAAGCGCAGGCCGTAGAGCCGGATGATCTCGATCGAGTTCAGATCCAGATCCGTGCACAGGAACACGATGCGTCCCCGGTCCGGATGTTCGACCAGCACGAAGCGGGCCAGGCGGCGGATCGGCCTCCACAGCAGATCCAGACAGAGATAACGGATCAGCACGTCCTTTTCGCCGTAGACGGGGCTAGCCGTCGTGATCCAGCGGTCATCTGGTTTTTCGAACAGGGTGAATAAGTGGATCTTGGGTCCATACAGCCTGGGACGACCGCGCTTGCGTTGGCCCACAGTCGGCGGTATCGGCTCGAACGCGACGCAGGTTTTGCGAAGCCGGGAGATCAAATGGCTTCCGGCTTGGGTCAGCCCCAAGGCCATCGTAGAGCAGGCGTAATAGGCGTCGGCGACGAGGTAGACCGGCTCGGCAATCCCGAGAGCCCCGACCAAGGAGAGGAATTTCTTGGGGAGAGTCCGTTTGTCACGGTTGCTGAACACGAGTCCCTCGTGAATGCGCGCGGACAGAGGCACGGCGAAGAACGTGGCGGCCGCGGACACCAGGATCGAGACGACCTGAAAGGAATGTCCCATGATGTACTCGGGCTTGGTGTTGCAATCGGAGACTTGGTGCAGGAGTTTCACCGCCGGCATCTTACGGCCACGCTTGGGGATCTTGAGGCCATCGCCGAGAAGCACCGGTCTGCCGTTGACGCGATGAATGCCCGGCATCCGCGCAAAGACGACGCGCACCCAGCATCGGCATAAGGCATCCGGGTCGACCGCACGGGAGTGGAAGAAGTCGAGCAGCCGGTCATAGCACTGAGCGCCCAGACCGAGTGCGCGAACGATGCTGGTCACTCCGAGAAGGTCACAGCGGATGGAAATGCCCGCGAGCGCCGTCAGCAGCCAAAGAAAGCTGCGCAACCTCGAGCAGGCCGGCCGCAACGGGGCCACCCAAGACCACCACTCCGTCCAAATCCGCATTCCGGTCTCCTTTGCTGTTGCTTAAGCTTTATATGTATCATAATAATGATACATATGACTCAACATAAACTCGAACGATTGGAAGAGGCGATTCAAGGAATCAAACGGGAGATCGGAAAGCTCGGCGCATTGCGGCCAGGCTCACTGAGTAAACAGGCGCGAAAGACCAAGACCACATACGGGGCGTACTGGCATCTGAGCTACACCCATCGGGGGAAGGGGCATACGCAGTATATCCGCGACGCATTCGTGTCCCAAGTGAAGGCCGAGGTCTCCAATTTCAAACGCTTCAGAAAGCTCATCGACCGATTGATCACGCTGTCGATTGAACGATCTCAGCTAAAGATGAAAACGGACAGGAAGCAGTAAAGGAGGAGCGGTTGTCAGAATAGTGAGAACTCGGTAGTCTTGAGATCTTTTGCTCGAGACCTTTTGGGTTCGAAGTCTCCCTCTCCGCACCACGTTCAAAATAAAGTAATTAACAGCACCGCTCGCCAACGAGCGGCTGCTGTTTTTGGCCGAATGTAACCAGAAATGTAACTACGGGGCGCTAGCCAGCGCGCCTTTTCCGTCTGGCTCCATAATACGACTCATCTCCAGAAGGGGACGGCCATCCGGTTGCCGTTACCCAGACGCGCATTCCGGGAAAACGGCAACGGGAAAATCGCAAAACCAGATGGCGGGGTCGGGAGTAGGATTGGAGACAGGAGCTGTCCCTTATGTCCATCCGTACACGCACATCCACCGCCGCTCTCCCAATGGGATTAACTCTTCCCGACGTCGCGGAGGAGCTGGAAGTCGGCCGCCTGATCCTGGGCTCGGAGGATAAGGCGATAAAGGCGGGAGCGAAAGCTGTTGCCGAACTGCCCTACACCTCGGCGCAGCAGATCGACAACCGGCGTCAGCGGCGGGTGCCGCTCAATGTCGACGGGCGCCTGTCGTACCGGTCATTGACCGGCCCTTCGGAACTCTTGCGCTTCCTCGTGTTGGACACGCTCGATGAATTCGAGCTCGACGAAGAGCGGGGTGGACGGCTTCTTGCGGAACCCCAGCAGCTCCGCTGTTTCATCAAGCAGATCGTCAAGACGGTCTTGAACCACAATTCCTTTTACGCCGCCGTTGGGTTAACGCAGATCGTGTGCGACTACTCGGCGTCGCAAATGCTCGACATGTACAGCTCCGTGAGCAACTCACGCGCGGAAGGCAAGGACTGGGCAGCATCCAGCCGCGCGAAGCGCATTTTCGAACGGGGCGTTCAGCGCCGGTTCGGCGACCGGATCGAACTCGGCAAGCAAGGCAACGCCGTCCGGATCGTGTCGCGTCGTCCGGACACGGATGAAATCGATCTCGTCTGCCGCTGTCTTCTGACTTTTCTCCCGCAAGTTCCCGCAATCCCCTCCGACGCTACCCTCCCCGACCACATCCGCGCGATGTTCCACGAAAGCAGGTCCGAAATGAAGAGAATTCATAAGTTTTTCGACATCGACACCTTCGATAACGAAACCCGCAAGGCTCCCAGCACCGCAAAACCGCCGGTTCCAGCCGGCCCATTCGATGAGCACGTCTGGGTGCCCATCATCCGCGGCTGTGGCCCCGACCCCGGACCGAGCGCAAATCTTGCAGGCAATGAACCTAATTTCGACATGGACTACTTCAATGAAATGCTCGCGAAAGAAAGTGGCCGGCGGCGGCGCATTGCTCCTGGCTCCCTGTGTATCCGAGTGGACGGTATCGACCGTGGTGTCCTCGATGCGACATCACTTTTCTGTGACTTGATCCTTGAAGAGGGTGCAAGCATCGTTCGGCTCGTCGCAACTGACGAAGACCTCGAACCCGTCACGTTTGCCGCATACGTCCTCATGTATGATGCGCCGAAGGCCGAGCATTGGGAAGTGGACCTTGGGGAACTTGGCTTGCTTGACGTCACCTTCGATTATCGCGAGGACGAAACCGTGGAGGCGACGTTCAATATCCGATCGGCCGCCCAGCAACAGGACCACGCCTCTTCGACGCCCAAAACGCTCGCTTATGCCATGGGTGTTGGTGGAACTGGCCTTCACATTGTTCGGCGACTGCTCCACCAAATTGAACTTCTCGATCTCAGGGCTAAATATTATGCAGCTCTGCGCCTTCTGAACGAAGTCTCGATTGTCACACAGGATGATGTAGGCGTACGACAAGCGGGCGATCCTAATATCGTTACCGATAGTGAAACCAGGGGATTCCACAACGACCTCACATTTGCGCTCCACGACGGCACACAAATGATTTGCAGGTTCATGCCTTGTCTTGGGTTACCGTACGGTTTTTCGGCGCAGGAGCCTGTAACGGTTTACGTGGTTGGCAGTCTAGCAGGTGGAACCGGGGCCGGCTGCTTGACATTCATCGGTGACCTGATTCGAAGCCTAGAAAGCACCGGGAAACCCTTGGTCGTTCTTGACCGCCAGCATCGTCTCTCGGCACTACGGCAATTACCGCAGGGATCCACAGCAGTCGCTTTGGCTCTACGTTCATCGTCCGAACAATCCAATCGCCTACCAAAAGTGTTTTTGGATTTACCGGCTGGTTGCGGGAAGAGCTACGCGGCAGCCTGGCTTGTTCACGAACTCCAATCTTCTTTGGTTTGTGCTGTTCCAGGGAAGGACGTTGAAGATCTGATTGCAGGTCTCTGCGACCGGAGGATAGGGCTGAGTGCGATCAACGACACTCAGTTTTCTGCTCAAATCAATTCGGACAGCGAAGTAGTATCGATCAACAACCCTGAGAAAGGTGACCCAAAAGAAATGAATAACGATACTCTTCTTCGTGAAGTGATGCTTGCGGCTCAATCCGGTGCCCGGTCTATCCTTCGCGGTCGTGCTTACCTAGCGGACGACATCGTCGCCGACACTCTCTTTCAATGGAGCAAAGCCGTGGCGGAAGGCCGTGCACCGCGGGACCACAAGGCCTGGTCGTTCATAGTTGCAAAGAATCAAGCCATGCGGATGCGGAGAGTCTCCCCCGTTGCCGACCAGCCCTCACGGCATCCTGTCGAGATCCTAGTCGACACATCCGCTTCTATGTCCCCCATCCAAAGGGCCGTTGATAGGCACGTCGCAGGCGAAGCCTGCGCCTTAGAGGAGTTTGCAGGGATGGCACATCGGAGAGGGATCCCACTTGAGCCGCTCCCCAGGATTGTTCAAACGGAACAGGTACTCAGTCACGTATTCGCACTCGCAGCCATCTTGATGGTTGTCCTCGATTTCTTCGCCGCAACCGTGTCGCTTCAGAATCTCGGGCTATGGTCAAGCGGAATTGCCCTAATGGTGGGAATTGGAGCCGCACTCTGTATCAAGGCCTGGTGGGCATTCGGATGGAGTAAGAGGCTTTTCCGAAAGTATTACACGGCCGGACGGGCGATCGAACTCCTTACGCAATCCGCAAGCGGAGGTCGAACCGACTGGCGCGGCGTGGCTCGCGTTCAAAGGCTTGCATGGCATCTGTCCACACTCAGGTACGGCACAGAAAATCAAGGGTGCATTCAACCTTTTGATCGAGCACTGAACAGAGCTCCAAGCGACTTTCTGGTTAGTGCTCTGACTGAAGCAGGGGAAAGGCGCGCGCTCAAGATCGCCAATGCCGTTGTCGCGGAACGACCGATTGTGTCATCAAGCCATCTAGCCAAGGTCGTTGCCGAGAGCCTTGAGATGCCGGCACCAGTAGTCAACGCTTTGGTCTGCTCAACTAGACCATGGCGAGTGGCCGGCCGACGCTGACCCGATTTCGGCTAAGGGAGGATTGATGCGTTACAGTCAACTTCGATCAGTCACGCGATCACGGCTCGTGCTTTGCAATCCCCGTAGTCCTAATTCCGCCGCCGTCCACGGTGATTGGTCTAAACATATCGCTACTCTCGGGATGACCGGTAGTGGGAAAAGCTCCCTCGTGTGGTTCCCCGAGAAGATGAGGCCTAGTTCGCGCTGGCCTTGCGACGCTTCCGATGATAGATCTTCTGAGCATGGAGCAAGATGGGATTCCACGGGAGCTCAAAGTCCTGATGAACCTTCAATTGCGTCGGCGTCAGACCAAATGTGTATTCGACCCAAGCCCTTCCGCACGGGCGATTTCCGGCCGCAGCTTGACCGTCTATCAATTCAGTATATTGTCCGCTCCAGGTCCGATTGGCTGCGCACGTCTCGGTCGCGAAGTCCTCAAATTCGAGACAAACCTCGGCATAGAATGTGGAAATCATCTGTACCTCGGTACGGAGGAAAAGGCGAAGGGCATCTTGAAGATAATCTGAGAGCTCGAGATTGGTTCGCTTCACGGAAAGCCCGACGAGGTACTCTGGCATCCACTTCTTGGTTCCGCTAGCAACGCTCTCGTTACTGAGCGGGAAAACAAGACATGCTGCTCGCTTTTCCTTATCCAGGTGCCGCAAAACATAGAGCGCCATGACATCATCAACCAGTGCGACCGGGATAGATGTCAAGTGCATTTCCGCAGCGTGTCCTTCCACCTCAATGAGGCCCTTGCCGTAGGTCGAATAGTGCTGGTTGTCGAGGGTCTCCAGATGGATGTCTTTGTAACCGAGGGTCTTGGATGCATAAAGGCCACCAACGTCGGTCGGCACAATAACAGGTGTGACGTTTGGATCGCCTTGGCCCGCTTGTCGCTCATATTTGGTGGCGCGAGTATTCTGCGAAGTTTCTTGAGCGACATCTGGGTTCGCTTCAGGCTGTCGGCAAGCACAACGGCATTCAACCCGACCCGCATCGGCGTCGGAAAGAATTTTACGACCAAAGAACGATCAAGGGTCGCAAAAAGCCCCACGCCTACATCGACGCCCCCGTCGACGATCTGAGCTTTGAGATCGACCATGTCATCACGCTCCATGAATTTGTGAGGAATTCCGGCCAGTTGAAAGAAGCGGGACGTGAGTAAATCGAGAAAACCACCGGCACCAAAGCCGGCCTTGCTGGTGCTGCCGATCATAAGGGTTCGATTGTTTTCATCCAAATCCTTTAGCAGCGTTAGCTTTTCAGGATCGCGGGAGAGGTCGAGTTCTTGGATAAGCCAACGTTGCATTTTGCGATCTTTCGGGAATAGGTACTTTGCCAACTTTTCCGCGAGGGGCGGGGGTGGGACTCTTTGTCCGCTCCTCCAAGCGTTTACGGTTGACGGCCTCCCGCCGATTGCCTGAGCGATTGCCTTGCTTGTACGGTCCTGATCCGTTAGCCGGAGGGCTTTTTGGATAGGCTCGCTGAAATCCCGTTCCATGATCTTGGTTAGATGCTTAAACTATCACAATGGTTTCTACACGTAAATTCGACAATGCTGTGTTACTCCGAGTCATAAAAAATCAATTGCTAAGGTCGCTGGTGTGGCTATAAAATCGGCAATATAGCTGATTGTCGAAACCTGGCGGCCAGCTATATTCGACAATCAGTTGTCGAATATAGTGCTCATTATCACACAGGAAAAGTACTTTGGGATTGGCCATGTCGAGATCGAATGGTGGGTGTTCGTGGCCGGCTTCCCCAAAACGAAGCCGAACGAAGGGCCTTATCGGCTCTTAGGAGAAATATGCATAACCGTCGTGCGTTGTTGCGGTATGGCGCATTTGCCTTGGCGGATCTGTTCGTTCCGCCTCCTTCGTATTCTCAGGACCTCTTTTCTTTGGCCGCCGGGGCTCTCGCCAAGTATGGTCCGTTGGCGATCCTCGCGGGTGGTTTGCTGGACCATGCGATTGGGAAAGCGGATGCCGCGCTGGCGGAACGATTGAGGCAGGTCCAGGCCATCATCGACGCAGCCATCTTCAATCTCAACCAGGCCCTCAAAGAGCGCGTTCAGGACCTCGACGAGAAGGTTCGTCGGCAGCGGGGGGGCCATTCGCGATCTCGACCGACTCGCCGATAACATCAATTCCCTGCTTCAAGGTGACTTGAACGACGTCGATAGGAAACTGAAGGCGAGAATCCGGGACATTCGCGGTTCGATCGACAACACCCTCCGCGTCCTTGCCGATCCCGGTGAAACCGCTCGTCAACGTTGACGAAGATGGCCTGTCGGTGATCGCTCTTGCCAATGGCCCCACCCGACTGTTCGTAACGGGAAGTGGCTTCTTGAAGGGCGGCGCCGGCTTTGTCCCCGAAGCGTGGGTCCATGACGATGGCAACAAGAACGGAAACCGCTTGACCGTCGAAGCGTCGTCAATGGGCTTGCTTTCGATCGATCATCCCCGAGTGGATGATCACGAACAGCACCACGCCTCAGCACTATACTTTGTCCCTTGGATTGAAATCGAGTCGCTTTAGCTGGATGGAATGGCCGTCGTTTCCGCTGTGGATCTGCGGCGCCTTGCCGCGGTTCACCGTGCAGGCCAAGCTCGTTGCGCTTGATGGCGAGTCTTGGGAAACGAAAATTGGCGATTGGAAGTGGTTTTACCTTGATTCCGACCAGCACAGGCAAGTTCTCGAAATCACATCGGACATGTTGAAAGAGCCGGGATGGGACGTTGACAGGGAAAAGGGCGTGAACGGGCTGGAAATTCAATGGAACCCGACCACCAGCCCGGGCGGCGCCGGAGAACACACTCACGACTGGGCGACTGATAAGCACAGCTACGTCCTTTGGATCGGAGGGCACGGCGGAAACAACTGCCATGCATATGCGCGGGTTTACCTGAAGCGACGCAAATCCACTGACATCTGTGGATCGTCGCAAGAGGTAACCTACAAACTCGACTACGGAAGCGATAACGAGATCCAGCTTCCGGTGAAAGCTGCGGTTGGAATCTGTGATGTCGGATTGAAGACGCCCAATATCGCGGCGAGTGTCCGCGTTTTCCAGGGCCATCATGAGGTCTTGCGCCAGCCGATCACGCTGCCCTTGCCGTCGCGAGGGAAATCGGTTCTCGACGGCCAGATGGAACTCTCTGTGGACACGGAAGGGCTGCTGAAAATCACGCTGGTTCCCCGGTGCAAGGTTTGCCAAGACTATCGCATCAAAGAATAACGCTCGTGCTTCCGCGGCGCTTCGACTGATACGTTCGGCTCAAGCCGCCGCCCATGGCTGAGCGGCGCCATTAAATCTCATTGTGAACTTGGAGCGGGGAGGGGTCTGGATTTGGAACCCCACCCCGCTTCTTATTTACCCTTGCGGCTCGGCCGTCGCATCCTCGCTTCACTGTCTTGGATCTCGGAGATCTTTTCTTCGTGGTCGTCGGATGAATCACGCTCTCGATAACGCACTTGGCAGATACGCCCGCATCGGCCGCAAATTCCCGCCAATGTGAAACCGAAAGGCCCGTTAGCCGCCGATCACGGAAATCAAAAACCGCACCGCTTCGACGATCAACACGATCAGCAGCAGGATCTCGAGGATGACCGGCTTTAGAAGCTGAGCAGTCCTGGCCATAACATGAATCGCCGCTTCGATAATCTTCAGCAAAGTTTCAAGATCCTTCACGGGAATCTCCTCGCACAATAATCCCGTGGGGGTGGGTTGACGCAATAGTACATTTCCCGGTTTGGAAAATCACAACGGGAAAATGACAAGATACTCATTCGCGGGTTCGTCAGCGATGATCAGTATGCCGCACTGCTCAAGAAAGTGACGGAAGAATTGAAGGCCCTTTTCGTATGTGGCTTCGCCACCGGCATGCGGCGCAGAGAATTGATGGGCACCCTCGCATGGCGAGCTGGTCAAAAACCGCCCGGATGCGTTACGGACGAATACTGCTCGGGGACTTGTTGTCGGGTCTCAAGAGCGTGATCTACCGAGAAGCTGATGCCAAAGCGGAGAAACGGTTTTGAACATCAACCCGCATGGCGGCCTCGGAGCCGCTCATCCGATCAACTTCCGATGCCCGGCAAGCCGACGCAGTCGGCATGGCGCGTAGACCGGAGCACAAAAGCCTAGAAAGCCATCGACCGCATAGCCTAGATATGTTACAACAGAATATCCTAATTTTAGGACAACACAAAAACCTAGGGGCGGGCGACGCATAAAGGAGAGACCTGGCAGTTTCTTTTTTTGTTGTTATTATCCTAACGTATATATACGTTAGGAATGGAGGCCTCCTTGTCCGACTCTCTCGCCACCCTCGAACAGCTTCGTTCCAGCATCCTCACGCAGATCCTGGAGCTGGGCGACTTTCGCAGCGGCTCCATCACCGCCATCCATGGCCGTTGCGGAAAACCGAACTGTCGTTGTCATCAACCCGGCCAGCCCGGTCACGGCCCCAATTTCCGTCTGACCCGGAAGATCAACGGAAAATCCGTCAGCGAAACATTCTCCTCCGCTGTGGAACTGCGGAAGGCGCAGCGTCAGGTGGAAGCATTTCATCGCTTCCGCCTACTGAGCCAGGAGCTATTAGAGGTCAATGAGGAGATCTGTCGCGCACGCCCGGCCGCCGATACTCCCTCGCCAGAGGAAAAAAAACGGCGGACGCCGTCCGCCAAGAAGTCACGCGCGAAGTAGACCAATTGTTGCGCGTCGTCTACAACGGCCGTCGCCAGTCGGGACGCCTGGACCTGGAAGCCGTCGAGATGGCCGTGCGGTCGGTCATGCATCAGGCTGGGGCGGCAGTGTTAACCAAATTGCTGCGCTTCCCGCCCCCGGCCGTTGACCAACGGACCATTTCTTGTCCTTGCGGTCGCCAAGCTCACTACCGGGAACTGCGATCCAAGCCGGTCCTGACCGCGGTGGGCTCGGTGGAAGTGTGGCGTCCCTACTACTTATGCCCGCGCTGTCACAAAGGCCAGTTTCCCGCCGATGTCGAACTGGATATCGAAAACACGGAGTCCTCGCCTGGAGTGCGCCGGATGGAGGCTGTGGTCGGCCAAGAGGCGGCCTTCGACCACGGACGCCAGCAGATGAAACAACTCGCCGATCTGGATGTGACCACCAAAGCCGTGGAGCGAACGGCGGAGGCGATTGGGCAAGATATCGCCGCGCGCGAGCGGCAGGAGATGCATCGGGCCATGCAGTTGGATCTGCCGATGGTCATGGGCAAAGCGGTTCCTATCTTCTATGTGCAAATGGATGGGACAGGAATACCGGTCGTGAAGAAAGAGACGGTGGACCGGCAAGGCAAGATGGAAGGTCAGCCCTCCCGTACGCGGGAAGTGAAGCTGGGATGCGTCTTCACGCAGACTGCGTGGGACAAAGAGGGCTACCCAATCCGCGATCCCGATTCCACCACTTACACCGGAGCCATCGAGACCGCCCAGGAGTTTGGCAAGCGGATTTACGTGGAAGCCTGGAAGCGCGGCTGGAGCCGCGCGGCAAAGAAAGTAGTCATGGGCGACGGGGCCGAATGGATCTGGAATCTGGCCGAACAACATTTTCCGGGCGCGGTGCAGATTGTCGATCTGTATCACGCGCGCCAGCATCTCTGGGAGTTGGCGCGCCGGTTGCATCCCAATGACGAAGCGAGCCAGAAAGCTTGGATCCGGATTCACCAGCGGCGGCTGCTCGATAAGGGGAAGATCGCAAAGCTGGTATCCGCGCTTCGGTCCATCCCCTCCACTAATCCCGAAGTGGTCGAGAAGATCCGCACCGAGGCCGACTACTTCGAGAGAAACGCCGACCGCATGCGCTATCCCAAATTCCGCCAGCAACACCTCTTCGTCGGCTCGGGTGTGATCGAAGCTGGCTGCAAGACCGTGATCGGCAAGCGGCTCAAGCAATCTGGAATGTTCTGGACCGTTCGGGGCGCTAACGCTATCATCGCTTTGCGATGCTGCCACCTCAACGGACGCTTCGAAGATTACTGGGAGGCCCGTCGGGCGGCGTGATCTCCACTTCTACGTCGCCCACCCAAAACCTAGTTGTGACACGCCATGGCCACCCCTTCCGAAAAACTCGCCGAATCCCTTGAAGTTCTGCACAAACTCCAGAACGCCAACAATGCGGCCGCCATTCGTGCGCGCGACCTGACCAGGACTCACCGGGAGCGCCTCTTAAAGAACGGCTTTCTGCAAGAGGTCATGAAGGGCTGGTATATTCCAAGCCGACCTGACAACCGCAAAGGCGAAAGCACGGCGTGGTATGCCTCCTTCTGGCGTTTCGCGGCGGCCTACCTGGAGTACCGATTCCGCAAGAACTGGAGCCTGTCTCCGGAACAATCGTTGTCGATCCATGTGGGCAACGGTACCGTTCCCCGCCAGTTGGCGGTACGCTCGCCCAAGGGCACCAACAGCGTGACGAAGCTGCCGCACGGAACTTCGCTTTTCGACCTCCAGGCGGCGCTGCCATTGTCCTCTGACAGGGTGGAAAGGGATGGGTTGCGCCTGTACGGATTGGAGACTGCACTGATCGAAGCTTCGCCCCGGTATTTCGTGAATCACGCAACCGACGCCCGCGCCGCCCTGGCTATGATCCGCGACGCCTCCGACCTTCTGAGCAAGTTGCTGGACGGCGGACACAGCACCATCGCGGGCAGGCTGGCGGGCGCGTTCCGCAACTGCGGACGAGGCGTGATTGCCGACGAAATCATCGCTGCCATGATGGCCGCTGGTTACGCTATACGCGAAAGCGATCCGTTCACCGAGCAGGCGGTCATGACGCTACCACTGCGGGAAATCTCGCCCTACGTCAATCGGATCAAGCTTCTCTGGCAGAAGATGCGCGGCCCAGTGATTGAGGCGTTTCCGCAGGCGCCGGGTCTGCCGCGTAACAAAGCCGCTTATATGAAAGGCGTGGAAGCGGCCTACGTCACAGATGCCTATCACTCGCTGTAGATCGAGGGCTACCGCGTCACGGCGTCGCTGATCGAGATGGTGCGCAGTGGAAGCTGGAATCCCGAAATTCACGAACAGGACCGCGAGCAGCGCAACGCCATGGCCGCGCGCGGGTACTGGCAAGCTTTCCAACTTGTCGAGCAGAGCATCGGCAAGGTGCTCAAGGGAGAAACCCCGGGAGCCGTCGCTGAGCAGGATCACCGGACCTGGTATCGGGAGATGTTCGCGCCGAGCGTGGCGGCGGGCTTGTTGCCGGCCTCGGATCTTGCCGGTTATGGCAATGGCCAGGTTTTTATCCGCAATTCGATGCACGTTCCGCTAAACAAGGATGCGGTACGGGATGCGATGCCTGCGTTCTTCGATCTGCTGCGCGCGGAGGAACATCCAGCCGTCCGCGTGGTTCTTGGGCATACCTGCGCGAAGCTCTGTCGGGCGGCTGGCGGCGAACTGGAACAGATTCAATTACTGCTTGGCCACGCCTCGGTCCAAACCACTGAGCGGTATCTCGGTACGAAGCAGGATTTGGTTCACGCGCCGAATGACGGAATCAAGTTGAGGATTGCAGGATCGCGTGCTTCCATAGATTAGGCAATGGGCCCGCTTCAGCCCTTGCGCTACCATCCAGTCCATGCCGGTTGTTTCACATCCCGCCTGCACGGAGCCGCCAGATGACACGGTTATTTGCCGATTTATGAATGTCAATAAGTTCCGGGACCTATTTGGAAACGAAGAATTCTACCTGCGCCGCACCGATCTATTTAAGGAAACCGACCCGCAGGAAGGATTGCCCTCCGATCGGTATGTAAGGAAAGCGCGCGGCCTTCAACAATACGACCTGCACGATGAACTGGCCCTGAATAGTGCCCAGGCATTCAGCCGTCAGATGAGCGAAGGCCACTTCATAAACTGCTGGCAGCTTTTCGAGGGCGAGACTCTTGCCACGTGGGGGAGATATGGGAGGGGCGTCGTCATATTTTCACGGTACGAGTTGATGAAATCCGCGATGAACATCCAGCTCGACCCGATATTCATGGGCATCGTTCGGTACGGGGAAAAGGATATGACCGGCTACAACACCCTTCAGTTCCTATTCACAAAAAGGCGTCTCTTCGAGAAAGAACGGGAGCTTCGGATTGTCCTCCAATGCTTCGATCCGATGGCCGGTGCCAATCGCCACTACGGCGCGGATAACTTCGCAAACCGGGAACCGCTGGACGAGAACCCACTCCATGATTGGGTTCATGCCTGCAAGCGCCGCAGGATCGATCTGAAAGCCCTTGTGACGGAAATCAGGCTTTCGCCGTGGGCCACTCCGGAGGAATTCGAGGAAGTCGGATGGTGGGTGAAAAATAGGAACCCTTCCTGTCCGATCACCCATTCCGAATGCGAAAGTCCGCTAACCCCCACGCCGGAGGAACTGAAGACGTACGGACCGTGAGGGTGCGATTCGGGAACTGGCTCACCGTAAAGAAGTGGCGGTGCTCCCTATCAAATCGGGACGGCCCATGCGGGCCGGTATTCCCTCGTCCTTCACTGAACCTTCGCCCAAATATCTCTATAGATAATAGAGCAAACTATGGGTGATTGAGCTGTACATCTCCTTGAACTCCTCGAGTTGTTCTCGCGTGAACGTTCTGGGATCGTAGCATTTTTTCAGCGCTCGGGCCGGATGGATTAGATTGCGAAACTGCCTAATCTTGTCCACCACGTCCTTCGCGATATGTTTCGGGGGAGGTCCGTCGTCGCTGGCGTGCGACGGAATATCGATAGGGGCAGCAAGGATATCAATATAGTTGGCGGCTTCGATTAATTCAGACAGATTTGCCGAGTCGGGTATTTCGAGTTCCCCACCATTGTCCTCGTCGAACTCGACTAAGAAGTACGTCAGGATTGAGGTCTCAAGTGCTAGCCCTAGTGCAACAGCCGCCATAAAGTATTGGCCGGCTTGTTCCAGGGCCATTACCCTTTCCTCATAAAATGCGAGGAGATCGTTCGACGCTTCGCCATGTGAAATCCCGGTAAGCTTGCCCATCGTGAGGAAATTGCGGCCGCCTCTACAGATTCTATGTGCTGTCCAGTTCAGCCGCAAGGAAAGGGAGCACAGGTTCAAGGCCCTGCTCCACCTACCCTCGGCAAAACGTGGGTCGCCATCAAGCTTCTCCCGGCGCACTCCAAGTTATGTTCAAAGAAGTTGGCCTTTGGGCGAAATCGCTTTAGTTCCAGACGTAGGTTGTGGCTTGCGAAGGCAGCAAGGTACATCTTCGAACAGCGTTATTCCGCAATATCGCCTCCTATCTAGGGATGGGCGGCGCTGTGAGTGTCGGATTACGATGAGGGCAATGAACCGCGAACAGGCTTGGGCCGAGTGGCAAGCGCACCGAGCACGCTGGCCGAAGCAGGCAGCGAATGCCAGCGGCAGGTATGACGCGATGTTCAAAGCACTCCGCTCATGCGATGAAGTCCAGGTCTACCCGATTTCAGGCGAAACGGTGAACCAGCTTGGAAGCCGAGTCCGCGCGATGCTGCTGGGGAATATCTTCACCGGGATTGACCGCTGGCAGGTGAGCACCAGCGAAAACTGTGTGCCCGTTAAGCGGCTAGGGCCGCGATAGACGGCTGACATTACTTCGCAGCCCTTCTCTGCGCAGCCCGAAACGCCGCCCGTTTTTTGCTCGCCTCGCTGATCCGGCCGCCTTTCACGCCTATGTGGCGCCTTTGTCGCCATGGGAGGGGCGGCAGCCTGTTCACTGCCTGACTGGGCACGCGGTTTCCGTTCCCATCGATTTAGACCTCGCACACGCGCATTCACAAGCAGATTCCTGTGAAAATGGAAACATAATAAAATGTTCTTAAGCTCTTTAACCGAATTTCAATCGGCTAACTTGAAGAGGAGCTAACGCACAGGTATGACAACGGTCCGTCGGCAGCTCAAACCTTCCGAGATGCGGTTGCGCTCACGGGCAGACGAAGGACAATCTCAGATCATGGCTCGACTGCCGGGCTGGCTCAGTGCGAGCGGCCTCGACGCGTTAGTTGCAATTGTCGAGCCCAGAGCACCGGATTCCACACTTGAATACCGAATCTGAAGCTGCAGCGTGAGCCAGAAAACATGTGCGAAAACTTCGATTGCGCTTCGGCAGGGCTGGAGTGCGTACTGACGTTTTTTCCGCCTCCGTTGCTTGAGCGCTTCGTCTCAAGACTTCCATGAACACTTTGAAGGTAGTGAGATTTAATACCCATATCGCCGGTACTGTCATTTTGTTCAGCCTTTCTTGGTTTCGGAAGCGAAAAGGCGCTCTGTCCTACGAACGGCGGCCAGTAATTGCCGCTTTAGATCTCTGGAGGGAGCCAATTGGGAATACCAATTGGAAGGAGAGACATATGAACAAACATGTGAGTTGGATTGCGGGAGTTCTTTTGGCTTGCGGGCTAGCTGTCGGAGCGGCCGCTATTGCACAGGAGCACCCGCCCGACAGCCCGAAGATTGAGGCGGCAGGCAGGCAGTGGCTGGCATTGATGAACAAGGACAACGATAATACGGTCGACAAAAAGGAATTTCTCGATTACATGGAGAAGGAATTCACCAAGGCCGATACCGACCACGATGGCACTCTCGACGCCCGTGAGTTGGGTCAGTTGCGAATGAAACTGTCCGCCCATTAGCGAGGTTGCCAATGGCATCGAAACACCGGGTGTCACCCCGCGCCGCACGTGGCCGCGGGATGAGTCCTGCTAAATCGTTAATTGCTCAATGAGTTATACGATTTTTTTAGCCATCTGGATGATGGCGGCGTAGCAGCCCGCCTGGGCGGTCAAAGAACTTCAAGAAATTTCTATTGCTGATTCCAAATCACTTACAGCCCAAAACCCTGCAATTCCTTCTTTTCCTTCCGCTAACATCAAATCGGGGAGCAAGATCTGTTTCCGAAAAGGATGCGGCATGCCCGAAAACGACGAAAGCACGACCACCGACAAACCTATCGGCAAACCCCCATCGGCGAAGCCAAACTGCGCGCCAACCGGGCGAACCTCGCCAAAAGCCGTGGCCCGGTGACTGAAGCAGGACGGCATTCCCGGAACGAATCTTATGACGATTTCTAGGCGACGGTGCTTGTTGACACTCGGCACAGCTATCTCAGCGTCTGCGCGCCAGGAATTGCTAGAGCAATGGCGGAGTGTTGCGGCTGGAACAGACGGTGTCGTGGGAGTCGCTGCTTTGCACCTTGGCTCCGGGCGACTCTCCAGCCTGAATGGCAACGACCGCTTCCCCTTGGCCAGCGTGTGCAAACTCCCTATTGCGATGAACTTGCTCGCGCTTGTAGATGAAGAAAAGTTTGCTCTCAAGCAAGAAATCGAGGTGCTGCCACGAGATGTTGTGTCGAGCGTCAGCCCTCTAGCCGGGCGATGGCCCGCACAACGGCGCTTTCCTCTGCAGGAGATGATCGAGTTGATGGTCGCGCACAGCGACAACACCGCTGTTGAAACGCTATTCCGCATTGGAGGCGAAGGTCCAGCGATGGTGGCCCGGTTCCGTGAATGGAAAGTCGGTGGTGTTCGAATAGATCGAAGTGAACGCCAGTGCGCGCTTGATCGAAACGGCGTTGTTCATTACCCTCCGCCAGCGGAATGGACAGATGAGACAATACGCGCGCTGATCGACAAGGCCACTCCTGCGGAGCAGTATCGAGCCACGAGGCGCTACGTGGTGGACCCGCGGGACACCGGAACGCCGAACGGAACGGTGCAGTTGCTTGCACGTGCGTTTGACGGCAAGGCTCTCTCGAAATCGTCGACGGCTCTCCTGATCGAGACCCTGAAAGCCACCACGACCTTTCCGACACGCCTTAAAGGGTCGTTGCCGACTGGCAGGGTCGTCGCGCACAAGACCGGCTCGACGGGGACCGTGAAAGGCCTAACTGCAGCCACCAACGATAGCGGTGTGATCTTTCTACCTAATGGCGGCATGCTGGCTGTGTCAGTGTATGTCAAAGCAAGCACACGGGATGATGCCGCGAGGGACTCGATCATCGCCCGCATCGCCCGCGCGGCATTTGACTACCATCTACGGCTGCCCTCCGCGTAATTGCGCAAAGCGACCAAACCCAGTTGGCAGACCGCCCGGGTCGGTCTTGGAGAGCATGCCCGGGTCACTTTTCGCAATCGCCGAAGAGGGTCGCGGCAGCAGCCATGGTACGCTTTTTCCGGCCACGTCGAATGTCTGCGTTATCCCTGGCTCAATTTACCTTTGCGTTAGTCCCAAAAACTCAGTCACAGAACTTCGAAAATCGTTAACTCGCCCACCCTCAATCACATACGCCGCTCGCCAACGTCGTCCCCGCACACCCGCCTGCTAATCTGTAATCGAAAAGAATCCCCGGACGGGCCTCGGAAAGAGAAACACATGACAGACGAACAGATCGCGCAACGAAACCGCGAAAATTCTGCCCACTCCACGGGGCCGCGCACAGAGGCGGGCCTCCAGCGCTCCAGCTTGAACGCTTATAGGAATGGGCTGAACGGACAGATAGTCTGTTCAACTCCGGAAGAACTCTCGGCCTTTAAGTTATTTTGCAGCGAGATCCGCGAGGAGCTCGCCCCCGTCGGCCCCATCGAGAGGTTTTTGGCCAAATCCATTTCAGAAAACATGTACAGACTTGAGCGCGCGAGATCGATCGAAGGCGGGATCTGGGCCGACGGGTTTCGGGAGCACGTTGACGAAATCGAATCCGGACATCCGGAGGTGGATACAGCCCTCTCCGCTTCCCGGACGTTTTTGGAACATGCGCACGAGATATCGCTCATCTCCACCTACGAGGGAAGGCTTCGCCGGGCGGTGGAGAAGGATGAAGCCCGGCTCCTCGCCCGCCAGGAGGCGCGCAAAGCCAAGCACGAACACGCCGTCGAGCAAGCGGAAATCTTAGTCGAACACGCGGAGAGCAAAGGAGAAACCTACGAGCCAGCCGAGGACTTCACGCCCGCCGCTGACCACGGTGGGTTCGTTTTTTCAACTCCTGAAATCGCCCGCCGCCGGGACCGTGAAAACCGCCTCAGCGCCGCCCGGACCTACCGCTTCGAGCGCCGCCACGGCCGCCACAAGACACCAAAAGCCGCCTAACGATGAAAAACCGACCTCAAAACAACCCACGAATGCATCCTCGTCGCTCTACGTGTGCTCGTAGGACAGGCCTCCGGCCTGTCCATCCCGACGCGCGCAAAAACTCCGCGCTGATCTCTGCGTCTCAGCGTCTCTGCGTCGAAATGACGCCCCCAAGCAACCTACTCGCCCCCGGCATCGGCAATCTTGTCGTCGGCCTGCGCGCGGAGCCTTATGTTAGTCCTCAAGCGCGAAGCGCGGAGGTCCGCCCTTGATCTTCTGGAACACGCTCGTCCGCTTCGAGAAAGCCAAGGTCATTCCGTGGATCGCGCTACGCAACACCGTCGGCGTCGCGATTCCGCTCATCATAGGCGTCGCGATCGGCCGCATGTCCGCTGGTCTCCTTGCGGCCGTCGGCGCGCTCAATGTCTCCTATTCCGATGGGCCTGAGCCCTACCCCCAGCGCGCGCGGCGCATGCTGATCTCCACCTGCTGCTGCGCGCTGGCGGTGGCGGCGGGCGGATTGTTGGGCCGCGAGCATCTGCTGCTGATCCTTGCTCGCCGGCCTTTGCGCCTACGTCGCCGGAATGATGGTGGCCGTCAGCCAAACCGCCGCTGATATCGGCGTTATGTCGCTTGCAACTTTGATCGTCTTCGCGGCGCAAGCCATGGCGCCCGAGGTCGCGCTGCAATCGGGTCTGCTTGCGCTCGGCGGCGGATTGCTCCAAACCATTCTGGCTGTCGCATCGTGGCCGGTATCGCGTTATGCGCCGGAGCGGCGCGCCCTTGCTGCCTGCTATGCCGCTCTTGCCCGCGCGGCTGGCACGGGGGCGCAGGCTCTCGCCGCGCCCGATCTTCCGCCTCCCGCCAGCGCCGAAAGCACGGACGCGCAGGGCGCGCTGAGCGCCCTTGCGGGCGACGCATCGGTGGAAGCCGAACGCCTTGTCGCGCTCGTCAGCCAGGCCGAGCGCATGCGGCTCGCAATCCTGGCTATCGCGCGGCTCCGCGTACGGCTGGCGCGCGAACCTGATGGCGCCGCGGAGGTGGCAATTCTCGATGACGCGCTGGCCGCAGCCGGCCGCGCGCTGGCGGCCATCGGCGAAGCCCTCGCCCCGGGAGGAACCGCCTCGATGAGCGCGGCGCCATCGGTCGAGACCGCGCGCATCGAAGCAGATGCCGAGGGGCTCCGCGCCTCCGGGCGCGCCATGTCGGGCGACGCGCGCTGCGCAGCTCGATGCGGTGGCGGGGCAACTACGCGCTGCGGCCGAGATTGGCCTTCCACGCTACGCCCGCCGGCAGCGCGGCCTTCGCGGCCCTCGAAGCCGCGGCGCCGCGGCGTCTGCGTCTAGGCAACGTCCTCGCTCGTTTCCGCGCCAATCTGAGCCTCCAGTCGGCCGCATTCCGCCACGCCCTGCGTCTGGCGGCGTGTGTCGCGTTGGGCGAATCCATCAATCGCGTCATCGGCTCGAACCTTCCCGGAGCGCCCCGCGGCTATTGGCTGCCCATGACCGTCGCCATCGTGCTGCGTCCCGATTTCACCGGCACCTTCACTCGCGGCTTCCTGCGCCTGGGCGGTACGCTCGCCGGAATCGTCACCGCTACTGCGTATCCTCCATTTCCTCGCGCCGTCGTCCGGCGTCGAAATCCTCCTGATAGTCGGCTTCACCTTCCTGATGCGCTGCTTTGGGCCGGCCAACTATGGCATCTTCGTAACGGCCCTTACCGCGCTCATTGTTTTCCTGATCGGCATCACCGGCGTCGCCGCCGGCCCTGTGATGGTGGCGCGCGGCGTAAATACTCTCGCGGGGGGCGCCATTGCCCTGCTGACTTACGCGCTGTGGCCAACCTGGGAGCGCAACCTCATGCCCGAGCGGCTGGCCGATCTATTCGACGCCTACCGCGCCTATTTCGAAGCCGTATGCGAGGCATATGTCGCGCCCAGTCCGGACGCGCAACCGCGGCTCGACCGTGTGCGCCTGGCGGCGCGTCTGGCTCGAACCAACACCGAGGCATCGCTGGCGCGTCTTTTGTCGGAACCGGGCAGTGAAGAACGCGCGACGGCGCTACGCAAACTGCTGGTCAATTCCCACCGTTTCGTGCTGGCGGTGATGTCGCTCGAGGCCGGTTTGACGCGCAGCGCCCCCGCCCCGGTACGCGATTCCTTCCGCACATTCGCCCGCGGCGTCGCAACTACGCTGCAACAACTGGCGAACGCGTTGCGCGGCAAGCCCGCTCGATCCAGCCGCCCTGCCGGACTTGCGCGAAGTGCATGGTGAACTGGTGCGGGCGGGCGATCCGCACTTCGGCCGCCACGCGCTGGTCAATGTAGAAACCGACCGCATGGTAAACAGCCTGAACACCCTGTGGGAACAGGTTCGGCAGGCCAGTCTGGCTCGTTAACAGTTGGCGGCGGGCGCGCGCTACTAACCTTTTCCGGCCGCGCCCGTCGAAAGTTTGTAGATTACTTAGGTATCATATGAGCAGACCGTCCGATCTCATTCAAGGCACGCTCGATCTCCTGATCCTGCGCACGCTTTCGCTCGAACCCAAGCACGGCTGGGCGATCGCCAAACGCATTCAGCAATCGAGCGGCGAGGTGCTGCAGGTGACGCAGGGAGCGCTCTATCCCGCGCTCCACCGGCTGGAACAGCAGGGTTGGATCCGCGCCGATTGGCGCGCCAGCGAGACCGGCCGCGAAGCCAAGTTCTATTCGCTGACGCGTCCCGGACGCGCCCAGCTCGAAAAGGAGTTGGCCCAATGGGAGCGCCTCTCGAGCGCGGTCGGCCAGGTAATCCGCACGGCTTAATAGGGGTATGCGCATGAGGCTTCTGCGTTGGTGGTTCGTGCTTCGCCAGAGAATGCGCACTCTCATACGGCCCGTCGCCGTAGAGCGCGAACTCGACCGCGAACTACGCTATCACTTTGAACGAGAAGTTCAGGAAAATCTGTCCCATAACATGCCGCCCGATGAGGCACGCCGCGCCGCGCTGCGATCCCTCGACGGGGTGACTACCATTCAGGAGGAATGCCGCGATATGCGCCGCGTGAATCACTTTGAGAACCTGTTGCAGGATCTGCGCTACGCGCTCCGCGCCATGGGCCGCAACCCCGGCTTCACCGCCGTCATCGTGCTGACGCTAACCCTGGCCATCGGCGCCAATAGCGCCATCTTCAGCGTGATCGACGGCGTGCTGATCGCGCCGCTTCCTTATCCCGAGCCAGGCCGTCTGGTTCGTGCCTTCTTCACCAGCGCTGCGTTTCCCCGATTCTCGCTGAACCCCTGGGACTTTCACGATTTCCGCGATCGCAACCATGTCTTCGAAGGCGCTGGCCGGGTTCTTCCATCGCGATGTCCAACTCTCCGGCGCGGGCGAGCCCGAACTCATTCCTGCCATTCGAATCACCGCCGGATACTTCACCGTCCTCGGCATCAAGCCGGCGCGGGGACGTGAGTTCACGCGAGCGGACGAAGGCGTGGGGAACGGCGCAAGCGTCATTCTGAGCGATCGTCTGTGGCGCCGTCGCTTCGCCGCCGACCCCGCGATACTCGGCAAAATCATCCTGCTGGATAGCACGCCCTATACCGTAGTCGGAATCATGCCCCCCGGCACGCAACACCCGGGCAACACCTACCGGCCGTTGGCCCACGGTGACACCGTGGAAGCGTGGATGCCCTTCACGTTTGACGGCAATCCGAATCAACGCGGCTCCCACTTTATCGATGCGATCGGGCGATTGAAAGCGGGCGTCACGCCGCAACAGGCGCAGGACGAGATGAGCCGCCTCACCGCGCAGGTTTTGGAGGAGCACAACAGCACGGGGTGGCGCATGATCGTCGTGCCGCTCTACCAGGAGATTGTCGGCAAGTCGCAAAAGCTGCTACTCGTCCTGCTGGGCGCAGTTGCGGCGGTACTGCTGATCGCCTGCGTCAATGCGGCCAATTTGATGCTCGCGCGGTCTACTGCGCGGCGCCAGGAGATCGCGGTCCGCGCCGCTATTGGCGCGGGACGCGCGCGGCTGCTGCGGCAGTTGCTTACGGAAAGCATGCTCATCGCGCTCGCGGGCGGCATCGGCGGATCCATCGTCGCGCTGGGTGGAGTGAAACTGCTGGTCGCGCTTCTTCCTGCCGGATTTTCCACGCGCTCACGCCATCCATCTCAATTTGACGGTCTTCGCTTTCACCTTCGCGATCGCTCTTGCCGCAGGGTTGCTCTTCGGATTCGCGCCCGCGCTGCAGGCGTCGAGCGTGAGCCCCATTCAGGCGATGCGCGACGGAGCGCGCAGGTCCACCGGCGGACGCCGAACCGTGCGCTTGCGGTCGCTGTTGGTGGTCGCCGAGATCGGCATGGCGTCCGCGCTGCTGATCGGCGCCGGCCTGATGCTGCGCAGTTTCGTCAACCTGCTACGCGCGGATCCCGGATTCCGCCCCGAACACGTGCTCACCGCAACCGTCGCTCTTCCCTACGCGCAATATAAGAAGGGACCCGACATCGCGCGTTTCTACGATCGCCTGGTGACCGATCTGGGCGCACTGCCAGGCGTGCGCGCCGCCGGCGCCGCCACCGATATTCCGTGGACAGGTTATGACGAGAACAACGGCTTCGAGATCGAGGGCCGCGCGCAGAAGCGCGGGGATGAGCCGCATGCCCGCTACCATAGCGCCACGCCCGATTACTTTCGCGCGATGGGAATCCCGCTAGTCGCCGGAAGGTTCGCCACCGCGCGCGACACGGCAACGGCGCCCACCGAGCTTGTGATCAACCAGGCCATGGCGCAACGCTACTGGCCCGGCGAAAGCGCAGTCAATAAGCGCATCAACTTCGATTCGCCGCCGAAATGGACGACCATCATTGGCGTCGTGGGCGATGTGAAGGACACGCCGAACTCCGCCTCGGCCGAACCCGCTTTCTGGTGGCCAGAGTCGCAAGCGCCATTTTCCGCGATGTCGCTCGCCGTTCGTTCCACAGCGGACCCCGCCGCGCTGCTCGATTCCGCGCGGCGCGAAGTGCGCGCGCTGGACCCATCGCTCGCGATTTCCGGCGTGCGGACCATGCAGCAGGTAGTGGCCGATTCGCTTGCCACGCCGCGCTTCTCCATGGCTTTGATCGGGCTGTTCGCGTGCCTTGCGCTGGCGTTGGCCGCGATCGGCATGTACGGTGTGATCGCCTACTCGGTGGGCCAGCGCGCCCACGAATTCGGTCTTCGCATGGCGCTCGGCGCCAATCCGTGGGATGTGCAGCGCTCCGTGCTCGGCGATGGAATCAAGCTCGCCGCCGCCGGTGTGGTGTTGGGAGTGGCATGCGCCCTGCTGCTTTCGAAAGTGGTGAGCAGCTTGTTATACGAAGTCGGCGCGAGCGATCCA
Organism: Bryobacterales bacterium; assembly: GCA_963763545.1. Classification (GTDB taxonomy): domain Bacteria; phylum Acidobacteriota; class Terriglobia; order Bryobacterales; family Bryobacteraceae; genus PALSA-243. The sequence goes on along the minus strand of CAVXPE010000016.1, from coordinate 50,866 downwards.
GCCACCTTCGCCGCCGTGGCCGTGATCGCCATCGCGGTCGCGTCCCTCGCCTGTTACGTGCCCGCGCGCCGAGCGACGCGCGCTGACCCCATGAGCGCTCTTCGCTGCGATTAACCCTTCTCTCGCGCGCGATACGTGCGAAATTGGAGTTCCTACCTGGTCCGGAGTAACGTTGCGGAGCGCAACTCGTACCGCGGTGGTCTTGCCGCCGGTGCGCAGGCGAGCGAAGTTCGCCCGTGCCGGGCTAACGCTCGGCGCTCTCGCGCGTTCCGCGAGAGAATGAGAGTGAGAGTGACGAACGATCCAGCCGCGGTTTACGCCGCGCTTCTTTCCGAACGCCAGCAAGACGCCGCCGGGTTCGACCGCAACAACGCGCGATTTGCCTACGCGCGCTTAGCCATCGCGATCTCCGCAGCGGTGGTGGTTTGGCTCGCGCTTTCGCGCGGCTATTCCGTTCTTTGGGTCCTGGTTCCGGTGTGCGCGTTCGTAGCGCTGATGATGGCGCACGAGCGCGTGCTGCGGCGAGTGCAGCGCCTCCGCCGCGCCGAAGCGTTCTTCGAGAGGGGACTGGCGCGGCTCAAGGGCGATTGGGAGGGCCGCGGCGAAACTGGGGAGCGCTATCTGGACCCGGCGCATCCCTACGCGCAGGACCTCGACCTGTTCGGCAAGGCGTCGCTTTTCGAATTGCTGTCTACCGCGCGCACGCACATTGGCGAAGCCACGCTGGCGCGATGGCTGCTGGCCCCGGAGTCTCCCGAGCGGGTTCGGGCGCGGCAAGCCGCGGTAGAGGAACTGCGCACACGGCTTGACCTGCGCGAGCAACTGGCGGTGCTGGCTGAAGACGCGCGCACTGGCGTCGATCCGATTTCGCTGGCGCAATGGGGCGAAGCGGCGCCGCAATTGGCCGGCCGCGGCCTGCGAATTTCGGCATGGGCCTTTCGCATTCTTGGAATTGCGGGCTTGGCGGCCGGCTTCGTCGGTATGATCGCCTCCGCGGGCTTGGTGAAGATGGCGCCGTCGGCTGTGGTGTTCGGGCGCGATCTGTTCCTGCTGGCGCTGGCGGTGAATGGCATCTTCTATTACCGCAATCGCGCGCCCATGGAGCCGGTAGTTGCCGCGGTGGATGAGGCTGCGCATGAACTGCGCCTCTCGCCGAGGTGCTGGCGCTGCTTGAAAAGCAGAGCTTCCGCGCGCCGTTGCTGGTGGAGTTGCGCGCATCGCTCGATACCGAACACGCGCCGCCTTCCGTGCGCCTGGCGCGGCTGGGGCGTGTGATGGATTATCTCGATTCGCGCGAGAACATCTTCGTGAGGCTGCTGGAGCCGTTCGTCCTCTGGACGCCCTATTGGGCGATTCAGGTGGAGGAATGGCGGAAGCACTCGGGCCCGGCAGTGCGCCGTTGGCTGGAAGCCATGGGAGAGATGGAGGCGCTCTCATCCATCGCCGGCTACGCGTTCGAGCATCCCGACGGATCCGTTCCCGGAGTTCGCGGAAGGCGGCCCGTGCTTGGAGGCGGAGGGCATTGCGCATCCGCTGATTCCGGAAGGGCGGGCCGTGGCGCAACGATGTCGCGATCGGCGGCGAATTGCGCATCGTGGTGGTAAGCGGCTCGAATATGTCGGGCAAGAGCACGCTGCTGCGGACCATCGGAATCAACACAGTGCTGGCGCAGATGGGGGCGCCGGTGCGCGCGCGGCGCATGAAGCTTTCGCCGCTGGCGGTGGGCGCGTCGATTCGCCTCAACGATTCGCTGCGCGAGGGCGTTTCGCGATTCTATGCGGAAATTCTGCGGTTGCGGCAGATTCTCGATCTCACCGCGGGGCCGCTCCCCGTGCTGTTTCTGATCGACGAATTCATGCATGGGACCAACTCGCACGACCGGCGCATCGGCGCCGAGGCGATGGCGCGCGGATTGGTGAAGCGCGGAGCGATCGGCCTGATCACCACCCACGATCTGGCGCTGGCGGGAATCGCCGATGAGCTTGGGTCCGAGGGCCGCCAACGTGCACTTCGAGGATTCACGTGGAGAACGGCGAAATCCACTTCGATTACCGGATGCGGCCGGGCGTGGTGCGCAAGAGCAATGCCATCGAACTGATGCGCAGCGTAGGGCTTGAGGTGTGACCGGCGACGCCATTCGCGAGACTGGCGCGCGCCTGCGGATTCGAGCTGGCGGGCGTAGCGCGCGCAGCACCCGCGCCGGATTTCGCACGCTACGCGCGAGTGGGTCGCCGCGGGATTCGCGGGCGAGATGGGCTATCTGCGCGATCACCGCGCCGCATTGCGCGACGATGCCAGGAATCTGCTGCCGTCGGCGCGATCGGTGATTTGCGTGGGGAAGCTTTACAACACGCCTGCGCCGTACTCCACTTCTTTCGACGAAGCGGACCGCGCTTGGATCGCGCGCTATGCGTGGGGCGACGACTATCACGACGTGGTGCGGCAGCGGTTTGGAGCGGCTGGATGCCATGTTGCGCGAGCGCGCGGCGATGCGCTTATGAATCGCGCATCTGCGTGGACACGGCGCCGCTGCTGGAGCGATCTTACGCGCGCGCGGCCGGGCTCGGCTGGATCGGGAAGAACACCTGCCTGATCAATCAGCGCGAGCGGCTCGTGGTTCTTTCTGGGCGAGACTGCTGACGTCGCTCGAGATCGAGCCGGATGCGCCGCCGCCGGATCGTTGCGGGTCTTGCACGCGCTGCATCGACGCGTGCCCCACCGCGGCGATCGTTCCCGCGGGCGACGGCTTACGCGCTCGATTCGCGCCGCTGCATATCCTACTTCACCATCGAGCTGCGCTTGGCGATTCCAGAAGAGTGGCGCGCCGCCATGGGCAAGCACGTCTTCGGCTGCGACATCTGCCAGGATGTCTGTCCGTGGAATCGTCGCGCCGCGGTAACGCACGATTCGGCATTCGCGCCGCGCGAGTTTGCCCCGCCGCTGGAGAAACTGGCGGCGCTTTCAGAACAGGAGTTCCGCGCGATGTTTCGCGGTTCGCCCGTGACGCGGGCGCGATACTCCGGGTTTCTGCGCAACGTGGCGGTGGCGATGGGCTCGATCGGCCGCGCCGAGTTTCGCGAGCCGCTCGAGCGGCTGGCGCAATCGGAAAACGCGCTGGTAGCGGAGCACGCGCGATGGGCGCTGGCGCAGCTCATGCAGCCGGTATAATACGCCAAGGAGATCAACCTTGAGAGTTGGCGTATTCACACCGTTGCTGTCGCAACTTCCGCTCGAAGACGTTCTGAAGAAGCTGAAGACCCTGCAGATCGATACCGTGGAGCTGGGCACGGGCAATTATCCGGGCGACCCGCACTGCAAGCTCTCGATGCTGGATAACAATACCGAGCTGATCGAGTTCAAGAAAAAGCTGGACGATCACGGATTCTCGCATCAGCGCGCTGAGCTGCCACGGGAACCCGCTGCATCCGAATGCGGAGCACGCCAAACACGATGCGGAAGTGAGCCGCAAGACAGTCTTGCTGGCGGAGAAACTGGGCGTCCCCGTGGTGATCGATTTCAGCGGATGCCCGGGCGATTCGCCGAATTCGAAATGGCCCAACTGGGTGACGTGCCCGTGGCCGCCGGACTATCTCGAAATCCTGAAATGGCAGTGGGACGAACGTGGTGTCGCCCTATTGGTCGAAGCACGGCAAATTCGCGGCCGATCACGGCGTAAAGATCGCCATCGAGATGCATCCGGGGTTTGTGGCGTACAGCCCGGAGACGATGCTGCAAGCTGCGCGCGATCGCGGGCCCATCGGTGGGATGCAATTACGATCCGAGCCACATGTTCTGGCAGGGGATCGACCCCATCGCCGCGATCCGCGTGCTGGGCGACGCCATCTTCCACGTGCACGCCAAAGACACGCAGATCTACGAGCGCAATCTGCCCATGACGGGCGTGCTGGATACCAAGAGCTACACCGACGAGCGCAACCGCGCGTGGATTTTCCGCACCTGCGGCTACGGCCATGGCGAAGATTGGTGGCGCGAGTTCGTCTCGACGCTGCGCATGTTCGGCTACGACTACGTGCTATCGATCGAGCACGAGGATAGCTTGATGTCGCCGGAAGAAGGGCTCACGAAGGCCGCCGCATTCCTGAATGGGATCGTAGTGCGGCAAGCCCCGGCCGCGGCCTGGTGGGTGTGACCGGCCGGCGGTCAGTGCACCGCAATAGCCAGCTCTTGGGGCCCAGCCACGCCGCCGAGTGTGAAGGTCAACGGCGCTGCGCCGGTGAAACTCAATTTTGGAACAACTATGTTGAACTGATATAGGCCGATGGCCTGGGGCGCTAAGCCGGCATACAGAACCGTTGCTGCTCCTGAGCCGATTTTTGCCGTAAACGGCAAGTCCAATGAGTTGTTGGCCTGGACAATTTGCCCGGCTGGATTGTCCGGGGTCACAGCGCCGAATCCGATTCCGTAAATCGTGATCGTGTCTCCCGCCACAGCCGGCCTGGAAGGAACACCCGGGATCGCGCCTGAAGGAAGAACGTAGGTCGTGTTGTCCGGGAACAGCGCGACGGCGTACTGAATGGAGTTAAAGATAAAGGAAGATGGAGCCAGCAGGCGCGGGAATACCCCGTTCACAGTGATCGCGTAGGCGGCAGTTTTGCCATGGGTTGTGGTTAGGACCAACTGTTGCACTCCGGATCCAATACTGGTAGGAACTTGGGCGTTGACTTGGCCGGCGCTTATATAGCTGATGAAAGCAGGCTGTCCTCCAATCGTTACCGAGGTTCCGTCGAGCGAGGTGGGCGCCGTTATACCGGAAAAATCGGCGCCAGTCCATGTGCGCGAGTCGGGTGCGAGGTAAGATCCATGGATCTCGACCCAGGAACCCAGAGCCAATTGGGCCGCTGCCCCGAACGCGCTGGCATTCACTACGCCATTGACTTCAAAAGACGGACCGGGATAGACGGCCGTTCCCGTAGGCGTCAACAATCGAATGCTGTATCCGTCCGCGATGTACACTTTGCCGCCAGCGCCCAAAGCTACGCCACATGTACAACCAAGTCCTGCGCTAGTCGCCGGACCATTGTCGCCCGTTGAGCCGTTGCCGGGGCCATTGCCAGCGATGGTGTTGATATTTCCGTCCGCTGTAAGTACGCGAACCCGGCCATGGGCTTGATCTGCGATATAGAGGGCGCCGTTACCGTCGAGAGCGAGTCCTTCGGGAGCATAGACTACTACCGAGGGGACAATGTAACCGGGAGTGCTTCCAACCCCAGAAAGGGTTGCGAGGCCGCCATCTCCGGAGTAAGCAGTGGTTCCGTTTCCCGCGACAGTCGTCACGATTCCGGACGACACCACGCGAATCCGCGCGTGTCCGGAGTCGGCGATATATAGGTTTCCTTGGGCGTCGAGCGCAATTCCCGTTGGTAACGAAAGGCTCGCGCTGGTAGCAGGCCCCCCGTCACCTAGCGCACCAGAAGCCGATCCATTACCCGCAACCGTTGAGATCGAACCATCGAGGGAAACCCTTCGTATCCGGTTATGCCCAGTGTCGGCAATGTACAGGTTGCCGGTGGCATCTAGAGCGATGGCAGCCGGACTGCTGAGCGTGGCGCTGGTCGCCGGACCGCCATCTCCCAGCGTGCCATTCGTCGAGCCTGGCCCCGCGACCGTGGTAATCGTGGCGCCTGAAACCTTGCGAATCCGATCATGGGCGGTATCGGCAATATAAACGTTTCCCGCGGAATCCACCGCAACTCCGGTCGGATACGAAAGGATGGCGTTCGTGGCCGGCCCTCCGTCTCCCACCAAGCCGGCGCCGCGTTCGGCCCTCCGCCCGCAAATTTTGTAATTGAGCCCGTCGACGATATTCTCCAGACCAGGCCGCTCCAATCCGCGATGTAAAGATTCCCCGAAGCATCAGACACGATGCCTACGGGAACAGAAAGCGCACTGGAGCCAGGCACGCTTGTAATCGTGTACCCCGGCACTTGCGCCAACAAGCAAGGTAGGGCTAACAACCAAGTTATACCCGCAACTTGCCTTGCGTTTACGAACGCCTTTGCTGACATATGTTTCCCGTAAAGACCCAGCTTATTCCTCAATCTTGACAACCCTGCCGCCAGCGAACGTTACGACCACTTTCGAAAAGACGTAGATCCTGTTCATTCCGCTATCGAAAACATCCTGCGGTTTTTCGCCGACTATCGCAAGCACCTCTTGTACAGTCTGGCCCTGGGTCAAGCGGGGTTCGGACGTAAGTCGGTCTACCGGTTCCGGCCCTCCAGGCGTCTGGCTCAGTGTTTCCTGGAGCGCCTTCTGTGCTTCCTGGTTCTGCGCGCTCAGTTGATCGGCAATGGCTGGGTCGAGCGGGGGCGCTATCTCGGCATAAAGCGGCTTCACGGGCGGTTGGGCCGCCTCCTGCGGCGCAAGTGGAATGGCATTTCGGCCTTGCTCGCTCTGTAGCTTCTCCAAACCCTCATCGATCGTTTCGCGCATGTGATTCTGCATATCCTGCAAATCCGCGACGCTCACAGAGACCACAGTTCCACGGGAGCAGTCGCTTCCCTTGCTGGCAAGTACTGCGAGATGAATCGCGGAGAGATCGGGATGGGCTCCAAGCATCAAACCGAGCACATCTCCCTCGGTAACCGAGCACTCCCCGGCGCTTGATTGGACATACAGCGGCGATGAAACGACGAATGCATGCGATGTGTTATCCGTTAACATGCGCTCGACTCCGCTCGATCCGGGATCCGGAGTGGCCTGAGCTACCGTCGCTGCCTCGTGATTTTCCAGAGAGATCTGACGATTGACTTCGTCGGCGATCTGTTGCTTCACCTCAGGCGTCACAGGCGTGTAAGCGAGTTGAGTGTTTGCCAACTCGGCGGCGTGCTCCAGATAGGCAGCTTGCAGCGTTTCCGCCATCATATAGTCGGTCAACCAGAGCGATGGACCTGGATATACCGGGTATGGCGTAAAGTAGCCGCCATAGTATCCATACCATGGGTCTCCGGCCCATCCCCAGGTATATTCCGCCGGTGCACTCCATGGCGTATAGGCCCATCCGTAAAAGCCAGGCGAGTAGTAATAAGCCGGCGCGTAAACAGCGACCGGTACTACGCCAAGTGTATAAGGACGATAGACGCGGCTATACGCGACGCCGTTCACATAGTAGGTGCGCTGTACGAAAGGCGCGCCGCGATAAACATAATTGCGCTGAATATAACCGTTGTCGTAGCGGTTCGACACGACAATCGAGCGATCGGGGCGTTCCCTGATGATTGTTCGCGAACTCCCGGGCCCATAGTGGATATCCATTCCGTGAGCGCGCACCGTGCTGACTCTGCCGTTAGCGGCCCGGTGAATCTCGCCGCCATTGAGGCTGCGAGTCACTCTTTCCCTGGACGGGGCTTGTCGGGGCTGTCCTTCTCTAAGAGACGGCGGCCGGCGGTTCGGATCGGCTGGGCCAGGTCCATTCGGAAGTCCGGGTCGATTGGGTGTCGGGGTAACAGTCCTGGCCGTGGAGGGCGAGCCTACGTTCGCAGGTGCGGACGCTGCTCGGCCCGCGGCGTTCGCCGGCGAAAAGGTCGTAGTCTGTGCAGGGGCGTTTCCGGTGACGGGCGCACTTTGTCCTCTTCCTGCCGAGGGGGGTTGGGGAGTGGGAGCGGTCTTGGTTGGAATAGGAACTTTAGGTACGATCTTTGGAAGGGGCTTGGCAGGTTGCTCGGTAGTCTGCGCAGACCCGACAAAGGGCGATTGACAGATCAGCGATGCTATTACTGCTGTTAGGTTTCGCAGTATGTTGCGCCGGGAAGTAAAGGCGTTCATAATCTCTCCAATCTATCCTTCGTGTATGGCTATATGTTCTTCGCGATGGCTACCACGCGGCCCTTTTCAAGGGCCACGGTAACGTGTGGATATGTGAGAATTTCCTGGCCGCCATTTTTCTGGTCTTTCAGGGGCGTACCAAGAACGGAAATGACCCTATCCCGCGACCATCCCGTTTGAATTTCGGGATCCGCGACCTCGGCGGCCTTCGGTTCGTCCTGAATCTTTGGCGCAGGGGCGGGGAGATTCTTCACTTCGGGACGAGGCTCGGTCTCCTTCGTCGCAGGCGCTGGAGTCGATGACTCTTGCGCAGGAGGACTCTTGATGGCGGCCTCGCTTTCCGGTTTAGGCTGTTGCATGCTTTCGCCCTGGCGCATAAGCGTTGGCTTTGTCGTGGTAGGCGCTGTCGGCGGAATGATATCGTTATAATGCCGGAGCGTAGGTGGCACCTCCGCTTGGGATTGCGGCTGGACGGAAGGCTGCGGCCCCTCGGGCATTGTTTGTACCTTGGCGGTGGGCGCACTGTAGGCCGGAGCTAACAGCGATTCGATCACTTTCCGGACGTGCGGCAAGTCGGTGGAGGTCAAATAGCCCTTGATAAATTTGAATCGAATCGACGCCCAATGCGGTTTATGGCCGGGATCTACCGCGATCGGGTCGCAACCGCCGCAAGACTGCACAATCATCGTGACGCCGTCCTCCGCTATTACCATTCCAATCAAGAAGACTTTGTCGCGGACGGCCAAAGTCCTGGACTGTGTGATGTCTCCGGGTATTACATTCGAGAGGCCTTTCGGGGAGACCTTTCCGTCCTCGTATTTATTCGCGAAGGGCTTAAATTTCAGCGAATTCGCTTGAATGCCATCTTGTTGAACCGCGAGGATGATGCCTGGCTCAACGACTTTGAAGCCATCCGAATCCATTTTTGTCAGGGGATATGCCCGCTCCAGCCGATTACGAAGGCTATCGCTCGCCAGCTGGGCCTGCGTTTGGGCCAATGTGACCGAAGCCAACGCCCCCAGTACCAACGATGTGACGAACCTGTTTGCTCGCATGGAAGATCCTTACCGCGCTATCTACGGGAAGTTTTAAGTCCGGCAGCCATCCCCATATACTAGATAGCGGAAGATGTTAGCAAAAGTCCTCATGCTCTGGGCGAAAATTTTAAAAATTTCGCTTATCCGGCTATATCCTGATTCAAAGCGTTTAAATGCACCCCACGGACGCGGCAGATCCGATCAACCTCGTGTCACGGCGCTCCTGAATCGGATGCGAAATGGAGATCGGAAAGCGGGGGACGAGGTTGCGGTCTGGTGTTTGGGGAACCCCGCCGAATCGCCTCTCGAGAGATGCTTCGCCCGAGTCAGTTGCGTGGATGGCCTATTCGGAAACACCTTGGGCAATTGAGAAGGCTTTTTCGTGCTGCGCCGGGTTCTGGGGCGCGGATGAGACTGGCACTCGCCAAATCCCGTCTTCCGGCTGCGGCGGCCAGGGCTCAGCGCTCGCTATCCACCAGCACATACTTGTGCCATCCCACGTAAAGGAATAGGTATCCACGGGCAATGTCCTTTCGAAAGGGTCGAAGAGGATTGGGACCTCCAAGACGATTCGGCCATCCGCCGTCGCATGAGCGCTCGGAGGGCGAGGCGCTTGCGGACAGATTCCGCGTCCTGGACCGCTCGCCGCCGCGCCGATTTTCCAGGCCGGAGACGGCAAGCTCGCTCAGCGACCATACCTCGGTGAAACCATTGGCGCCGCGCTCGATTACATGCAACTTGATGCATGGGCCTTCGACCAACAGAATATGATTGCGTTCGCTTAAGAGAGATCGCGTCGAGATTCGACGATTCGGGAAAAATTCGTGAGGCCGGAGATGCCCGCGGCGATCCGGATCGCTTGCACCTCGCTCACGGGGAGATCGGTTTTCTGCGCCCATTTCCGATCGTCGGCATCATGTTGCGCTTTGAGACGTCGGTGGGATTCACCTGGGCGAATGATGGGCTCAAACACGTCAGCGGGAGAAGTCCAGACGTCTTGCGCCACATGCCAATATCCCCACTTCGAAGAATAGCAGGACCCGACTGCCTGGACAGGACTGGCTTGAGGTCCGGGAGTTCGCAGGCGGTTCGCTACTGCTAACCGGCGACATCGCACGCAATTCCGCCACTGCGGCGCAAACGCGCCCGGCCACGTAATCGATTTCTTCTTCGGTGTTGCCGCGGCCGATGCCGAAACGAACGGTGCAATCGCGGAATTCGGACGGCGTGCCGATGGCCTCCAGCACATAGCTCGAATCGCTGCCAGAAGCTGCAGGCGGAGGCGGCGGAGACCGGCGATTTCCGGAATGGCAGTGAGCAATGCATCGCCATCCACGCCGGCGAAGCTGACGTTGAGATTGCCGGGAAGGCGATGCTCGATACCGCCATTGACGCGTACGCCGCCCGCAGCTTGGATTTGCGACCACAGACGATCGCGCAATCCGCGAATGCGCGCGGCATCCCGCTCCATCTCTTCCGCCGCCAAAGCGCATGCTTCGCCGAAACCGACGATGCCCGGAACATTGAGCGTGCCGGAGCGCAGACCGTTTTCGTGGCCGCCGCCGTAGATCTGCGGCGCGAGCTTCACGCCGCGGCGGACGTAGAGGGCGCCGATGCCCTTGGGTCCGTACATTTTATGCGCGCTGACGGAGAGCAGATCGATGGCATCGGCGTCGACATCGACGGGGATCTTGCCGAATGCCTGCGCGGCATCGCAATGGAAGAGCACGCCGCGCTCGCGGCAAATGGCTCCGATGGCGGCGACGGGCTGGATGGCGCCAATCTCGTTGTTGGCGTACATCACGCTGACCAGGATCGTTTCGGGCAGGATGGCGGCGCGGAGACGATCGGGATTGAGGCGGCCATCGGGTTCGGGCGGTAGGATCGTGGCGCGAAAGCCGGTTCGTTCGAGGTGACGCACGGTATCGAGCACGGCTTTATGCTCGGTGGCCATGGTGACGATGTGGGCGTCAAGCCGGCCCGCCGCGCTTGCAGCAAAAGCCGCGCCTTGCAGGGCAAGATTGTTCGATTCGGTGGCGCCGCTGGTAAATACGATGTCGCGGGGTTGAGCGCCGGCGAGTTCGGCGATCTGGCGGCGGGCGCGCTCCACCGCGCTCGACGCTTCCCATCCGAAGCTGTGGCTGAGGCTGGCGGCGTTGCCGGGTTTGGCGGTGAAGTAGGGCAGCATTGCCTCAAGCACGCGCGGGTCGACCGGAGTTGTGGCGTGATGGTCGAGGTAGATAGGGCGCATAACACGGCGCTCGCGGCGCGATTACCGGACTTGCACTTCGCGCACAAGAGCGAACGTTGCGGCGGACGATTCGATGGCGAACTGGAAGGGCGCCGAGGTCTTCGAGGCGATGTTCTTGAGCTCGGTGCTCACCGCGCCTTGGCGCGATCCGCTCCTATCGGTGAGGTCGAAGACCAGCTCGGCTTGGGAGATTTGGCGGTCGGTGTTGTTCTTGGCTACGCCCTACCAAGCGGCTCGGGGCTCCGACGACGACATGCACATCCTCCACTTCGAGATCGTGCTGAGTCTCGATATGCAGGTCCTTATTCAGATCGGGCAACATCTTTTGGGCCATTTCGGCGTTCGAGAGCCCCGCGGGCGGCGGCGCTATTGGCGCATCCTTGTCGAAAAAGCCAAACAACACCAAACCGATGCCGCCGAGAACCGCCAAGACGGGTACGCCGACGAGTGACCAGGACTTGAGTTTTTGGGCCAGTGTGCGATTACTGAGATAAAGGGGTCGGAGGACCGCCTTTGGTGAGCCTGCTTTCGACCCATGCGCGAATGAAGCCCTGCCGCTGCTGCGCCGTTGCGCGGTCCGCCCGCCCTGCGGTTTTAAGCCCGCGTAGGCTAGGTTTTCGAAGAACTGTTTAATGCGTTTAAACATAGGCCGATTGATTTCCGGCGGTCGGTTTACATTATAACTTCGGGCGACGGTGAAGAGCTTTGACTTGCGGGCGGTTCGAGTACCGCTCCCTCGCGGTTGCGGCTCGTACTATGTCGCGCAGGCGAGGGCGGCTGCGTAATGCGATTCCACATACTGATCCAAGATTGCGATGAACTCGGCGACGATGCGGTCGCCGCGAAGCGTTGTCATCAGACGGCCATCGACATATACCGGCGCCACGGGCTCTTCAAACGTGCCGGGCAGCGAGATGCCGATATTCGAATGCTTGGATTCGCCGGGGCCGTTGACCACGCAGCCCATCACGGCAACTTTCATGGTCTCGACGCCAGGATGCGTGGCCTTCCACTTGGGCATCTGTACACGCAGATAAGTCTGGATCTGGTCGGCCATTTCCTGGAAGAACGTGCTGGTGGTGCGGCCGCAGCCGGGGCAGGCGGTCACCTGCGGGGTGAAGCTGCGGATGCCGAGTGATTGCAGGATCTGTTGCGAAACGAAGACCTCTTCGCTGCGGTCGCCATTGGGCTGCGGTGTGAGTGAGGCGCGGATAGTATCGCCGATGCCTTCCTGCAGCAGTGGCGCGAGCGCGGCGGTGGTGGCCACGACGCCTTTGCTACCCATGCCGGCTTCGGTCAGGCCGAGATGGAGGGCGTAATCGCAGGCGGCGGCAAGAGAGCGGTAGACGTCGATCAGATCCTGCACGCCGCTGACTTTCGCGCTGAGGATAATCTTGTCGCGGCCCATGCCGTATCGCTCGGCGGCGCGCGCGGATTCGACGGCGCTGGTCACGATGGCGTCGAGCATGACGTCGCGTGCGTCTTTCGGTTCGGCGGCGCGGGAGTTTTCATCCATCATGCGCGTGAGCAACGCCTGGTCGAGCGAGCCCCAGTTGACGCCGATGCGCACGGGCTTATCGTATTCGAGCGCGGCATCGATCATGACATGGAAGTTGTCGTCGGTCTTGCGGCCGATGTTGACGTTGCCGGGGTTGATTCGGTACTTGGCGAGCGCGCGGGCGCATTCGGGATACTTCTTCAGAAGCAGGTGGCCGTTATAGTGGAAATCGCCGACGATGGGCACGCGGACGCCGAACTTATCGAGCGAATCGACGATACGCGGCACGGCGGCGGCGGCGGCTTCGGTATTCACCGTCACGCGGACGAGTTCGGAACCGGCGCGCGCGAGCGCCATCACCTGATTGACGGTAGAGGGCGCGTCCGCCGTATCCGTATTCGTCATCGACTGCACCACGATGGGGTGCTCGCCGCCAACTTTGACTCCGCCGACGTCCACTACGACCGCCTTACGGCGGGGCTTTACGGCCATCGATCCTCCTGGGAACCCTTATTTTACTATCCTGTGATGTTGGAACGCATTCCCTTTCAAGCTACGCACGCCGGAGCGCCATACGATCACCTGGCGCGGTTGCCGGTTTCGATCCTGCTGGATAATGTCCGCAGCCTGTATAACGTGGGCGCGTTCTTTCGTACGGGCGACGCCGCGGCGATCGAAAAGCTCTACTTGTGCGGCATAACGGGGCATCCGCCGAAACACGCGATTACGAAGACCGCGCTGGGCGCCGATGAGACCGTGCCGTGGGAATTCGCGTGGGAGCCGGGGCCGCTGCTCGATGCGATTCGCATGCGCGGATGCGAGATCGCGGCGATCGAGACCTCGGTCCATGCGGTGGATTTGTTCGATTGGGCGCCGCGGTTTCCGGTGTGCGTGGTGTTTGGGCACGAGGTGGATGGGATACGTCCGGAGGTATCGGCGCGCTGCGACACGCACGTACGCATCCCGATGTTAGGCGCAAAGCATTCGTTGAACGTCGCCACGGCGGGCGGGGTGGTGATGTATGAGTTGCTGAGAAAGTATCGGGCGCTCGCTGGGGCTCGGTAAGACGTTATTGCGAATTCAGGAATAGGCGCACGTTTATGAACTGATTGGGGAAGAGCGCGGAGTCCTTGTTGTCGAACTCGGCCTTCAATTTCACCGTGCCGGTTTCAGTGTCAATCTGATTGTCAACGGCAATCAAGCGGCCCGTGGCGAGCTTGACTTCGAGTTGTCGCGGTTCCACGCTTCGGCCCGCGGGCTCGCTCCCCGCCTCAATTGGGCAAGCACCGGAGGCAAGCTGTCTTCCGGTATCGTAAACAGAACCGAGATTGGCTGGATCTGAGTAATGATGACGATGGCGTCCGCGGCGTGGACGATGTTGCCGGGATCAACCAGACGCAGACCCGCGACGCCGGTGATGGGAGCGATGATGCGCGCGTAACTCAACCGAAGCTTCGCGCGATCGATCTCTATCTGGTCCGCTTTTATCTTGGCCTCGAGCTTTGTGATGGTGGCGGTTTGTTCGGGGACAATATTTTCGGCAATCGGGTTCTGCGGCGCCAGTTTCTGGTATCGAAGAAGATTGGCGCGCGCGTTATCGAGCGCGGCTTGATCCTGCATAAGGGGGCCCTGAGCCTGAGCGAGTTGGAACTCATACTGCTGAGGGTCGATGGACGCGAGCACTTGGCCGGCCTGGACCAATTCGCCCTCCTTGAAACTCAGAGACATCAATTGACCGTCGACGCGCGGCTTAACGACGACCGTAGCGGAAGGGGCGACATTGCCAATGCCGCGCAATTCTACGGACGCGGCTTGCGGTTTGGCGGTGTTCTGCATGGGCTGAGGCGGAGGCGGCGAATCGAGAGGAGGGCGCGGCGCTTCGCTCCTCTGGGCTGGCGCCGGCGGAGCTGCCGTAGTCTGTGCTTGTGGCAGGTTCTGCGGATGCGCCGCCGCAACTACGTATGCGAGCGGCGAGCCGATCGCCAAAATCGCCGCTATGCTCCATCGGGTGACTCCGCGGGAGAGATTTGTTCCATCCAGGATGCGATGGATGCGGTCGTCCGGCCGTCCGTACCGCGCCATCGGTACGCCAAGCCAGTTCGCGGTTCGCACGCCTCGCTGCATGAAGTCCAACAGCACTTCGGCGTATGAGGCGCGGTCTCGGGTGACGGATAAGGCCGCGTCGTCGCTCGCTTCTTCCGCTACGCGCACGATGCGGCTGTGCAGGAACCAACTCAGCGGGCTGTACCACAGCAACGCGCGGTGAATGGCCGAGAGCAACTGCACCGCCGGATCGAAGTGCCGAATGTGTGAGGACTCATGCGCCAGCACCGCGTCCAGCTTGGCGGCGCTCCACTGGCACCAATCGCCGGGTAGCACGATCACCGGGCGAACGATCCCGAGCGTTACGGGCGCCGCGACGCGGTCCGATTCGCGAATCTCGGTTCTCTCGGCCATCCGCCCGGTTGCGCGGCTATCGCGCATCAGTCGGCGGCTCATGGCGAGCCCAAGGCACAACCGGAGCAAAAGCATGGCGGCGACCATCGTGTAGATTGCAAGTGCGGCGGAGGTCCAATCGAAGCGTCTGGGAAGGGCAGGGGAGCGCTTTGCGGCACTTGCGACTTGTGTGGGCGAGCGAGTTCAATGGGGTCTCGTAAGTCACCCTCGGGAACTGCGCCGGGTGCTGGGTGGCGCGCGGAATAGTTAACGGCATGTTCGGCAGCGACACCGTGAGAGCCGGGATCGCGAGAGAGCCAAAGAGCATGGCGGTCCACGCCGCCAGGCGAATCGTACGAATCCTTCACTCGGAGCACGCGCAGCAGCGCGGCCCCGCTCAAGATCAGAATCGAGGAACGGAGCGCCCATTCCGCCAGGAACTGTATCGCGATCATGCCGTTTTCTCCTTGCGCGATGCTATCTTCTCCGCCAGCCGCTGCAACTGTTTCGGTTGCAACACCTGGTTATCCACCAGCCCAACCAGCAACTCCTCCACCGACCCGCCGCAGAACTTATCGATCAACTGCTTCGCCGCCTGCACCGCCACGTTACGCCTGGTGTCGGCCGCGCGATAGACGAATGTTCGTCCATCGACGTTGTGGGTGACGTAGCCCTTCTCTTCCAAGTTCCGCAGGATCGTGCGGATGGTGGAATCCTTGAGCTTGCGTTGGCCGGCCAGACCCTCGCGGCACGTCTCGGCGGTGCAATCGGGATGGGCCCAGACGTAGTCCAGGACGATCTGTTCCAACGGAGTGGGCGGCTTGCGGTTTTTAGTGTTACGCATGCTAGCGTTATAATTTATAACACTTGCTGTTATTCTTGTCAAGCGCATCAGCCGGCCGGAGGCAATTGGCGTTTCAACCCTATTCTCACTACAGAGGACGGACTCGCGGGCAACAAAGTTCCGGCCATCGAGAGCGACTCGGTGGGCCGGTTGTGGCTTGGGACATCGGAAGGTATCAGCCGGTTTGATCGCCAGGGTCCACTGCCGCGGCGCTTTGAGAATTTGGGAGGGGCGTAAGGACTCTCAGCCCGGCGCATCACTGCCCTCGCCCGAGACCATGACGGCAATATGTGGGCCGGAACCGAAAGTGCCGGAGTGATGCGGATCGCGCGCCAGGGATTTCTCACTGATCGCGAAGAAAGCGGGTTAGTGTCGGAGCGAACCCTCCAGGTGCTGGAAGATCGGGTGGGGAACTATTGGCGGTTACCCAGAGCGGCGCCTCGCGCCGCACCGTCGGGATATTCAATGGCGGCAGATTCCGGTCGATTCTCCCAACCGCGTTTGCCGATGGCGGCGGATGGGGCTGGCAGCGAATTCTTCTGCAAGCGCGTAGCGGAGAATGGTGGGCTGCGTCTCATGTTGGACTGCTGCGTTTTCCGCCCATGAAGGCCGCCGGACTAGCTACCGCGGTTCGGCCCATCCGTTACGCGAACGATAATATCTACCAAATCTTCGAAGACTCTCTCGGCGGCATTTGGGCGTCGGCAGGTCCAGCGTCGGGAGGGGCGCTAATGCGATGGGACCCCCACTCGCACGCTCTTACTTGGTTTTGCGCCGATGGCGCCGCCGCCAACCAGCCGTGCGCTTTTGGCGGCCTGGTGATGGCGCTTGCCGAAGACCCAAGCCACGATGTTTGGATGGGCATGTGGCAAGGCGGCCTGGTGCGGTACACAGCCGGGCGATTCAGTCGCTTTGGAGAGTCCGATTGGGCGCCGTCCGCAGCCTCTTAACGGATCGTCAAGGCCGGCTCTGGATCGGAGCGGCGGCGGAGTGGCGTGGCTGCACGACCATCCGGTCGCCGGCATTAGCAGCGACACTCGGGCGCCTTATGTCCGATAAATCTGTTATTGGACGTGAGAAAAACGCTGCAGTGGTGAGCGCCGGCACGAGCTTCATCAGCACCAGCGGCAGAGTCCACCGCGGCCTCACTCGAATCGCAACGCCACGAGCGGATTCACCCTTGTAGCTCGCCGCGCTGGGAACCAGCACGCCACGGCGCCCGCCGCGACCACTACCGCGCTCACCACGACAAACGTCGCCGGGTCGTGCGGCGATACGCCAAACAATTCGCTCGCCAGCACCCGATTCACCGCGAGGCTGGCCACCAATCCGCATGCCAGGCCAATCCCAACCAGCCATGCTCCCAAACGAAACACCATGCCGAGTACGTCGCCTTGGCTTGCGCCTAGCGCCATGCGGATGCCGATCTCACGCGTTTGCCGTGACACCGTGTACGCAATCACGCTATAGACGCCGATCGCCACCAGCGCCAGCCCAATCCCCGCGAACACCCCCAGCACCAGAAGCACGAAGCGCGGCTGCGAGTAGGAGAAGTCCGAGAGAAAATCCTCCAGCGTCCGCGTCATCGTCAACGCCACGTTATGGTCCACCGCCCAAATCTGCCGCCGCACCGGGTCCAGCAGCGGCATCGGGTTACCCGCCGTCCGCACCAGGATTCCGCGCTCGAAATTCCCAGTTAGCGTATATGGAATCATCAGCTCCGGCCGCACAGGGTCCTGAAGACCCTGGTTCTTCATATCCGCCAGCACGCCCACGATTTCAAACATCGCATTGGGAACGGGTGAATCCTGCATCGATTCCAAAAACTTAATCTGAACCTGACGGCCGATCGGGTTTTCGTGTCCAAAATACTTCGTCACGAGTGTCTGGTTCACCACCGCCAACTTGCGCGCGCCGGCCACTTCGTTTTCGTCGATCAATCGCCCACGCACCAGCCGGGCGCCCAGCGTGCGGAAATAGCCTTCGCTCACCAGTTGAAAAATCGCCTCCCACCGGTCCGTGTGTACCTTGCCCGGAATCTCGATGTCGCTGCCTATTCCGCCATACGGTGGCAGCGTGCTCGTCTCGGTTGCCTCCACCACTCCCGGCAACCCCTTCACGCGCGGCAGAAGCTGGCGGAAGAAACGCTGCTTCTCCGCCGCCGTCTTATACTGCCCCTGCGGGAAGGGAAGGCGCGCCACCAGGATATTGCTCGGGTTGAACCCAAGATCAGTCTGTTGCAGCGTCGCGAAAGTGCGGATCATCAAGCCTGCGCCCGTGAGCAGCACCAGCGATAGCGCCAGTTCCACCACCACCAGCGCATTACGTAAGCGACCGCGCCGGAAACCGCGGCTAACTCCGCGCCCTGAGTCTTTCAACGGCTCGACGATGTCGCGCCGCGAAAGCTGCAACGCCGGCGCCAGGCCGAAAATCAACGCCGTCGCGATCGCCGCGGCCAGGCTGAACAGCAGCACCTGTGCGTTCAGACCGATCTCCGCCTCGCGGGGAATGGCCCCATCGGGAATCGCTGCCGCCAGCGCGCGCGTGCCGCCGTACGCCATCGCGATTCCAATCGCCGCTCCTCCTGCCGCCAACAGCAGGCTCTCGATCAGCAACTGCCGAAGAACGCGCCACCGGCTCGCGCCCAATGCCGCACGCACCGCCATTTCGCGATCGCGCGCCGTCGCGCGCGCCAGCAGCATGTTCGCTACGTTCACGCACGCGATCAGCAGAAGCAACCCCACCGCCGCGCCCAGCGTATAGAGCGTCTTTTTGAACGACCCCACCACGCTATCCGCGTAGCCGGTCACTTCGATCGAGAAGCGCTTCGGATAATCTTTCGGATGGTCCTTCGCCCACCGCTGCGCGATCGGTAGGAGGTCCGCCTGCGCCTGCTGCAGCGTTATGCCTGGCTTCAGCCACGCCTGAAGGACGAACCGCTGGTTCTTGTCGGTGGGATCTGGTTCTGACGGCTGCCAGAGATCGGCGCCGCGTTTGGTGAAGCGCTTGGGCATGATGCCCACGAGCGTGGAGGGTTTGCCGTTCAGCACGAAGGTCCGTCCCAGAATCGATGGATCGAGATGGAATCGGCGCTGCCACATTTTGTAAGCCATCACGAACACCGCGGGCGCGCCCGGTTTCCCATCCTCGGAGGTGATCACGCGGCCCAACAGCGCGGGAACGCCCAGCGCCAAAAACGCATGCGGCGTGAGGGTAGCGCCGTCGAACTGTTCCGTGCCGTCGGCATTGGTCCAAAGTACGTCGCCGCTCGTGCTGCCCATGTCCTCGCTGAAAACGTGGTTTTGCGTTCGATACGCCAGATATTCGTCTGGACGCAGCCCGGCGCGACCGCCGGGATGGCCGTCGTCCAGATTATGGATATCGAATGCGACAATTCGATCCGCATCGCGATACGGAAACGGCGCCACGAGCACGTTCTCAATTACGCTGAACATCGTGGTGGCTGCGCCAATGCCCAGCGCGAGCGTGATCATAGCCAACGCCGAAAATCCTAGGCTCGAGCGCAACCCTCGCAGGCCATATCGGACATCGCGCCAGATCGAGAGCATGGTTATGAGACGGATTGGCGCGCGGATTGTTCCCGTGGATTTTGGGCAAACCGGCGCAGGTCTTGGAGATTTACAATGAATCTGGCCCTTCCATGACCAGACGTAAACTTCTCGCGTTCAGCGCGGCCGCCCCGTTGGCTGCGGCTGCCTTTCCCGCCTCCGCCGTCAAACCCGGAATCGACCTCTTCAGCCTGCGCTCGCAGAACTGGACGCCCTTCCAGAATTTGGATTACTGCGCGGCCCACGGCGCCAAGGTGGTTCACTTTTCCGAGGTCCGCTTTATCGGCGGTCTTGATCCCGCGAACCTCCGCGCGGTGCGCCAATATGCCGAAAAGCTGAACATTGAAGTCGAGATCGGGATGAAGTCGATCTGCCCCACTTCGAAGATGTTCGAGCCGAAAGATGGCACGGCGGAAGAGCAACTCACCCGCATGATCGCCTCTGCCAAGATCGTTGGCTCGCACATCGTGCGCGCGGTCTTGGGTAGTTCAGACGATCGCCACCCCGGACCCATCGAACGCCACATCGAAAGCATGGTCGGCGTCCTCCGCAAGATTCGATCGCAGGCCGTGGACGCGAACATCAAGATCGCCATCGAGAACCACGCGGGCGACATGCAGGCGCGCGAGTTGAAGACGCTGGTGGAAGAAGCGGGGCGCGATTTTGTCGGCGTGTGTCTCGATTCGGGCAATCCGTTGTGGACCCTCGAAGACCCGCACCTGACTTTGCAGACGCTATACCCTTACGTACTGACCAGCCACGTTCGCGACAGCGCGGTCTGGCTGGTTCCGGAAGGCGCCGCGGTCGCATGGGTGCGGATGGGCGAAGGCAACGTCGATATCGATGGCTACGTGCGCAAGTATGCCGAGCTTTGCCCCGGGCGCGCCCTCTCCATGGAATGCATTGTCACCGGCCCGCGTGTCTTCCCTTATCGCGATGCCGGGTTTTGGGACGCCTACCGCAACGATCCCGCATGGGAGTTTGAACGCTTTCTCGACATCGCCGGACGCGGCAAGCCTCGTCCCGCGCCGCCGCGCGCCGCAAACCCGGAGGCTGCGCGGCAGAAGGAACGCGAGGATCTGGAAGCGAGTATCGAGTACACACGGAAGTTACTGTAAAGGAGCGAATCGATGAACCGCCGTCAATTTATACGGACCAGCGCCGGTCTTAGCTTATCCGCCGCCGCTTTTGCCGAACAGGCCGCGGACGCGGAAAACCAAGCGCGTAGGCCTCATCGGGACCGGCTGGTATGGCAAGACCGATCTTCTTCCGGTTAGTCCAGGTCTCACCGGTGGAAGTGGTTTCGCTTTGCGACGTGGATAAGCACATGCTCTCCGACGCCGCCGATTTGGTTGCCTCGCGGCAAGCGTCGAAGCGCAAGCCGCGAACCTATTCCGATTACCGGAAGATGCTCGCGGAGAAAGATCTCGATATCGTCCTGGTCGGAACTCCCGACCATTGGCACGCGCTCGCCATGATCGCGGCGGTCCAGGCCGGCGCCGACGTCTATTGCCAGAAGCCAATCAGCGTCGATGTCATCGAGGGCCAAGCCATGCTGGCCGCCGCGCGGAAGCATGGACGCGTCGTACAGGTGGGCATGCAGCGCCGCAGCACGCCCCACTTAGTGGATGCGCGCGAAAAGATCGTCAACGCCGGCAAGCTCGGTAAAGTTGGCGCCGTGGAGATTTGCTGCTATTACCACATGCGCGCGGAGAGCAATCCGCCCGATATCGCGCCGCCCGATTATCTCGATTATGAGATGTGGACCGGCCCCGCTCCCATGCGGCCCTACAACGCTCTGGTTCATCCCAGAAGCTGGCGCGCGTTCATGGAGTACGGCAACGGCATCATGGGCGACATGTGCATCCACATGTTCGACATGACGCGTTGGATGCTCAATCTGGGTTGGCCGAACCGGGTCAGTTCCTCGGGCGGAATTCTGGTGCAGAAAAATAGCAAGGCCAACATAACCGACACGCAAGTTGCCACGTTCGAATACGACGACCTGAAGATCGTGTGGCAGCACCGCACGTGGGGCGAGGCGCCGGACGCGAAATATCCATGGTCCGCGACCTTATATGGCGACAAGGGTACGCTCAAAGCCGATGTATATGGTTATGACTTCACGCCCACGAGTAAGAATGAAAAGCCGATCCGCCAGGACGTGACTTACGAATTGGAACAGTATCCCGAAGACAAGACCGAAAAGGATCTGGAAAAGCAATGCGCGCCCGCCATTCGGCATCACATGACGGATTTTCTGGCCGCCATTGCATCGCGCGGCAAACCGGTTGCCGATATCGAGCAGGGTTATATTTCGACCGCCAGTTGCATCCTGGCGAATCTCTCGATGAAACTTGGCCGTACCTTAGCCTGGGACCCCAAGACCCAGCGCGTGATCGGAGACGCCGAGGCCAACCGCCTATTGGCGCGACCGTATCGAAGTCCGTGGGTGCATCCCACTGTGGAATCGGTGTAGGGGCGCTCATGAGAACACCCCTTGTACTCGGAAGCGCGATGTTGCTCGCGGCGGCGGTGCTGTGTCTCGAAGCCGAGCAAACGGCTCCCGAAGCGGGCAAAGACGGATGGGTCAGCATGTTCGACGGGAAGACCCTTGAAGGCTGGAAAGCCAACGAGAACCCGGAGAGTTGGAAGGTGGTGGATGGCGCGATCACCGGCAACGGCCAGCGCAGTCATCTTTTTTGGATGACCCAGGAATGCGACGACTGCGAATTCCGCGCCGAGGTGAAGCTCAATCACAGCGGCAACTCGGGCATGTATGTCCGCGCCGCCTTTGGACCAGGATTCCCGAAGGGTTATGAGTCTCAGGTGGAGAACACGTCGCCGGATCCGCAAAAGACCGGTAGCCTCTACGGATTTTCGAAAGTTCTCGAACAACTGATTCCTGACGACACCTGGTATACGCAACAAGTAATCGCCCAGGGCAACCATATCGTAATCATGGTGAATGACAAGGTGGTGACGGACTATATCGACCACAAGAACACTTACACCAAGGGATATCTCGTGCTGCAGCAGCACAACGACGGAAGCATAGTGCAGTACAGAAATCTGATGATGCGGCCGCTCAAACCGTGATCGAGGACTATCCATGCCTGAACTCGACCGCCGCACGTTCCTCGCGGCATCCGCTCTTGGGACATCGGCCCTTGCACTTGCCAGCGGCATAGCTGAAGCAGCCGATCCGCCCGAATGGTTCGATCGCCCGATGCGATGGGCGCAACTCACCCTGGTGGAGGACGACCCGGGTCAGTTCGACGTCAACTTCTGGCTCGATTACTTCCGGCGGACGCACTCCGATGCCGCGTGTCTCAGCGCGGGCGGCTGCGTGGCGTTCTACCCGACGCGGATTCCGCTGCATTACCGCTCGCAGTGGCTCGGCGACCGCGATCCGTTCGGCGATTTGACGGCCGGCTGCCGCAAGCTGGGAATGGTGGTCATCGCGCGAACCGATCCCCACGCCGCCCATCCCGCGATGTACCAGGCGCACCCGGATTGGATCGCCGTGGATGCGGCAGGCAACCCGCGCCGCCACGGATCCATGCCCGGATGGTGGCTCACATGCGCGCTTGGTCCGTATAACTTCGATTTCATGACTCAGGTGACTAAGGAGATCGTTGAGCGATACAAAGTAGACGGCATCTTCAGCAATCGCTGGAGCGGCAGTGGCATGTGCTACTGCGAGCACTGCCGCGCGAACTTCAAAGCCGCGTCAGGCCTCGATCTGCCGCGGTCGAACGATCCGCGGGATCCTGCCCGGATGGCGCACACCGACTGGCGGCAGCAGCGGCTCTTCGAGCTATGGCAGTTGTGGGATGGCGAGATCCGCAAGATCAATCCGGCGGCGCGCTACATTCCCAATTCAGGCGGAGGCGCGACAAGCGATCTCGACATGAAGACGGTCGGCGAACGGGCCCCGATTCTGTTCGCTGACCGGCAGGCACGCAGCGGCCTCGCGCCGCTATGGGCTGCGGGCAAGAACGCGAAAGAGTATCGCGCCACCATGGGCCGCAAGCCCATCGGAGGAATCTTCAGCGTCGGAGTGGAGGAGGCCTACCGCTGGAAGGACTCGGTGCAGAGCGATGCGGAAATCCGCATGTGGGTGCTCGACGGCGTGGCCAACGGCTTGCGGCCATGGTTCACGAAGTTCGCCGGGACGCTACGCGACCGCCGCTGGCTGCCGGTCGTCGAGAAGGTCTACGATTGGCACTTCCGCAACGAACGCTATCTGCGCAACGAAGAACCTCTGGCGCGCGTGGCGATGGTCTATTCACAGCAAACGGCGCGCTTTTACGGCGGGGCGCAGGCGCGTCAACGGGTGGAAGACCACGCGCTGGGCTACTACCAGGCGCTCATCGAGGCGCGGATTCCCTTCGAAATGGCTCACGACGGGCTGCTCGATGTGGAGCATATCGGCCGCTTCAAGGCATTGATCCTGCCGAATATCGCCGCGCTTTCGGAAGGCCAGTGCCGCCAACTCCGCGAGTATGTCGAACGCGGAGGCGCGATCGTCGCCACCCATGAAACCTCTCTCTACGACGAGCGGGGCGTGCGGCGTTCCGATTTCGGACTGGCGG
Organism: Bryobacterales bacterium; assembly: GCA_963763545.1. Lineage (GTDB taxonomy): Bacteria > Acidobacteriota > Terriglobia > Bryobacterales > Bryobacteraceae > PALSA-243. Next base: position 26,848 of record CAVXPE010000016.1, on the reverse strand, counting down.
ATTTGTTTGGCGCTTCGTTCGATGGCGGGATCGATGCTCGCATGCAGAACTCCTACTTGCGGCTGGAGGGCGAAGCGGGTCATCGTCACCCGATTCTCGCTGGGCTCGACGATGCCGACCGAATCATTAACGGCGTGGCGCGCATCCACACGCGGACGGTTGCGCCCTATGCGAATCCGCCGCTCACGCTGATTCCTTCGTATCCGGACCTGCCCATGGAGGAAGTGTTTCCGCGCACGCCGAAGACAGATATCCCCGAAGTGTTCGCGAGAGAAGTGGGCAAGGGCCGAGTGGTCTACTTTCCGTGGGACATCGATCGCACATTCTGGGAGGTGCTATCGCCCGACCATGGAAAACTGCTGCGCAATGCGGTCGAGTGGGCGTTGAACGAACCGCCGGTAGTGACTGTGACCGGGCCCGGCACGTTGGACGTCGCGGTGTGGCGCCAAAAGAACTCTATGACGGTACACATGGTGAACCTGACGAATCCCATGATGATGAAGGGACCGCTGCGCGAGCTGATTCCCGCGCCCGCGCAGAAGGTGAGTGTGCGGCTGCCAACGGGTTCGCGCGCGAGGAAGGTGCAGTTGCTGAGCGGCGGGCAGACGCCGCGCGTTCAAGAGGCGAACGGCGTGATGACGTTGACTGTGCCTTCCGTCCTTGACCTGGAAGTAGTAGCGATCGATCTGTAAGGAGAGTCATGATTATCGGCGTTCCAAAAGAGGTGAAGGATCACGAGTCGCGCGTCGGCTTGGTGCCGGGCGGCGTCGTCGCGTTGCGCGAGGCGGGCCACGAAGTTTTGGTGGAGACGCATGCCGGCGTCGGCAGCTCGATCCCGAATGGCGACTACGTTCGCGCCGGCGCGACGATTCTCGATTCCGCTGCCGATGTCTGGGGACGCGCCGATCTCGTCGTTAAGGTGAAGGAGCCCCAGCCCTCCGAGTACGCGCATTTCCGGCCAGGACTGATCCTATTTACGTACCTACACCTCGCGCCACTGCCGGAACTTACGGGGAAGCTGCTCGACACCAAAGTGAGCGGCGTGGCCTATGAAACCATTCTCGAAACCAATGGCACGCTGCCGCTGCTCACGCCGATGAGCGAGGTTGCGGGGCGCATGTCGATCCAGGTGGGCGCGCAGTATCTCGAAAAGCCCAACGGCGGACGCGGAATCTTGCTCGGCGGCGTCCCCGGCGTCGCGCCGGCGAACGTGGTCATCCTGGGCGGCGGAATCGTGGGTACAAACGCCGCCAAGATGGCGCTCGGGCTCGGAGCACACGTTACGATCATCGACCGCAGCCTCAACCGGCTGCGCGAGCTGGACGACATCTTCAACGGGCAGGTCGTCACCCTCGCGTCGAACCCATTGACCATTAGCGACACTCTGAAGACTGCCGATCTCGCCGTTGGCGCAGTGCTCATCCCCGGCGCCTCGGCGCCGAAACTGGTGCGTAAGGAGACAATCTCAACCATGAAGCCCGGCGCCGTGGTGGTGGACGTCGCTATCGATCAAGGGGGCTGCTTCGAAACCGCGCACGCTACCACTCATACGGAGCCCATCTATTTCGTGGATGGCGTGTTGCATTACTGCGTTTCCAATATGCCGGCCGCAGTGCCGCACACCTCGACCTTCGCATTGACCAATGCCACCTTCCCTTACCTGCTGGAACTGGCCAACAACGGCCTGGAAGGCGCATGCAAACGGCACCCTGCCATCCGCAGCGGGGTCAATACGTTTGATGGATTCGTCACCCATCAGGGCGTGGCTGAATCCCAAGGCCGCGAGTTCCGCGAAGTGGTGAAGTGCTAGAACGTTAAGGGGTAGCTAAACCTGCCGGATCGCGGCAGCGTTTTGAATCTGACCAACAGGGGCGAACGCAGCGATGCGGGGGGGCGCGCTCAGATTCAGGCGATTTTTGGTGGATTGCAAGCGTTCTCTGCGCCCGCGGAGCGCCGGGCAGAAGCCCGGCGGCAGTCCGGAAGGACTGCCCCACATCTTTGGACCATCCGGCTTAGGCGGGTGTGTGAATGTCAATAATGAGCTTCCAGCCAGAGCAACGACTCTAGAAGATAGTAGTCGCCATAAATTAACATTCCGTCAGATGGGCGAGTGCCGCAGCCGTGACGGAGCGCACCCGTTGCGCTCAAGTAACGGTCGATCACGGATTGTACGATGCGCGTCCCCGCTCGGCGATAGTTTGCCGCGCGCGCCGCGTCGCTTTCGAGTTCGGAGAGGCGCAACAATCCACCCGCCAGAATTACGGCTGCGGAGGAATCGCGGTTGCGGAAGAAGACGCCTTCGTCGTTGAAGTCGTACCATGGCACGCCATCTTCGGGAAGGCGGTCGAGCGCATATGCGGCGGCCTTTTCGGCCGTCGCCAACAGCGTGGCGTCCTTGGTGGCGCGATACGCTTCGGCGAATCCATAAACCGCCCACGCCTGGCCGCGCGACCATGCCGAATCCGCCGAGAGGCCCTGGTGAGTGTGCGTGAAGACCATTGCGCCAGGCGCTGCGTGATTCGGGAAGTTCAGAGTGCGGTTGCTTGATGTGAAGATCTGGCGGTTATCGCCCGGATTGTAGTGCACCGATTGCGCCACCGATCCATCAGCGCGCAGGAGCCACTCGGCCGAGCGGAGCGCGTGCTTGTGACCCATGTCCAACCATTGCTGGTCGCCGGTCTGCTGGGTGGCCCACCACCAGATCTGGAGGTTCATCATGGTGTCGATGATTGTGTCGTCGCCGTTGACGCCCCACGATGAGGCGAGGTTAGTAAGCGGATTGTAAAGCTCTTTCAGCCGCGCCGCGGCGTGCAGGCCTTCGGCGCGATACTTCACGTCTTTCGTGATGTCGAAACCCAGCACCGAGGAATATAGGTTGAGGAAGCCGGTGTCGTGATTCTGTTTCGCCTGCATTCCCATGATACGCGAAGTCCACAACTCGGCCCATGTCTTGTACTTCGCATCGTGCGTGGATTGGAAGAGTTTCCAGAGCTCGCCGGTCCAGAATGCGCCGGTCCAGAAGTAGCCGCGCTGCGGTTTGTAATCGCCATCGTTCGAGCCATCGGTGAAGAAGCCATTACCAACCGTTTTCTCTACCGTGCCGGGTGCGCTGGTCTTGACTAGCGGTTCGAACTTGGCGGCGGTGCGGTCGGCCTGCTTCGCCATCAAGGCGATGGCTTCGGCATAGGTGCGATGTACCGGCGTCATGGTGTCGGGCGGCGCGGTTTGGGGCGCGGCGGCTTTCGATAAGATCTCGACGCGGGCCGGCTGCGCGATGCGGCCGCCCATCTCGCTGAGATACGCGAGGAAGCGCTCGCGCGTGGGACGCGACGTGTTAGCAGGGCGGATGGTGCCGTCGTGCTCGCGGCCAGCTGGCGCGGAATCGTTGACGATGAGGGCTTCCGTTCCTTCCTGATCCCACATGGCGGCGCCGTAAATGCGCACCACGCCGTTGCGCGGTTTCACGCCGATCAAGCGGTTGGCGTCATCTTTAGAGATATCGCCCGATTCATCCTGCGGCAGCAGCACGGCCACGCCGAGATTCTCATCGGGCACGTCCACCGTCTGCGCCTTGTTGCCGCCCAGCACCACCTGCGGTCCCCACGTCGCGAGCGCCGCGATCCCGGAGATGCCCGGCTTCAAGTCCTCGGTGGCCGCTTTATAGGGCAGGCCGGTGACGAGCGTCAAGCCATCGGCGTTGGAAATGGTGATGCGGTGATCGAAGCCATGCTCGCCGGCCCACTGCGTGATGCGGCTGGTGAGATCCACCGTGCTTGCCGGCGATCTTCCATCCCTTATATTCGAGCTCGAGCACCGATCGGACCGGGCCGTGCCCACGACGCGCCACTTGCGGTCGGCGACTTCGGCCACGGGCTGCGCCTTGCCATCGACCAGCGCGCCGATTCCGGCCACGCCCAGTGCCTTGCCGATGCCGTAAATATCGCGGCCGAACGGGCTCTCCATGTGGTAGATGTACTCGGGCGAAGCGAACAGATCCAGATAGAGGCCGGGGCGGCGCTTGCCGTAGAGATCGATGGCGTTGCGTTTGTCGAAATAGATGCGCCAGGCGGTCTCTTCCGATTCCCAGCCCGGGCCTTCGTAGCGGTGGCGAACTTGGCGTCGGTGCGCTGCGGGTACGCGGAGCGGAGGCGCAGCATGGCCGCCTCTCGCCATACGCGATGGTGACGATGCGGGTCTGATGCGGCGCGAGATCGATCTGAAAGACGATCTCATCGTATTTGCCATCGCCATCGAGGTCGTCGGCCTGGGAGGGCAGTTCGGTGGTTTCGAGGGTGACGGGCGTCCTGTTCGAGGGCTGCGGCCTGGTGGCGGTGACGATGGCGCTGCCGGCGTTGAAATCGGGGGCGATGCGTTTCAGGTCGGCCACCGGCAGCACCATGTCTTCGGCGGATCGCGCGTCGGCCGGGGGATTGGTTACCGCCACTTGATGACTTCATGCGTCGGGGTGGCGTGGCGCGGAAGGGAACGGCACAGCGGGAGCAGGCAGCGGGTTTGCGGAGGCATGGTCGCACAGACGCGGCGAAAGCCGACGGCAGCCGATAGGCTGGCCCCACAAGGCGGATCATTCGCGCGGCTTCCGAGGCTCCGAGCCGGTACCGGCGGCGCTACTCGGGCTGCACGTTGACTACGCCGAACTGGCGGTCTGCGACTTCGCGATGCGCCGCCATCATCCACAGAAATCCGATGCAGCCGCCGGGGGCGGCCACGTTCGGATGATAACCGCTCGGGCATGACGACGCAATCGCCTTCGCGCACGGTGACCACCAACTCGGGATCCTTGCGGTCGGTATAGACGAGCTGAATGCCCCACGCCGGTTCGGGCATATCTATATAAAGATATGCCTCTTCGAGGATAGCGGCGTGCTCATGGGGAGGCCAGGACGTCCAGTTGCCGGGCTCGACTGAAGGTTACGCCGGCGACGATCCGGCCGGCCTGGACGTTCTTGCCGATGAGGATATTGAGATCGCGCGTGGAGGATTCCGCCGGCGGGAAGTGCAGCGCGGGATCGTTGCGCACTTTCGCGATAGGGAACAAACTGCAGCGGATATGTCGCCGGTTGACCGGCGCGGAGATCTTCGGCCAGATCGCAGCCTTCGGCGCCGGCCGTCGACCGTGACGTGCTGCATCGCGCGGCACGTAGATGGCGTCGTAGGGGGCCAGGTGGAAGCTCTGCGATTCGGCGGCGATCCGCGCGCTGCCCGCGCAGGCAGATGAGGCCGGTCTCGTGGTCGGCTGTGGAGAATTCCAGCGGAGCATCGCTCGGTCGAGGATGATGCGGCCGTAGTGCAGGTGTTTTACCGCGCCATCGCCGGGGGCGAGCCATTGGGTTCGGCCCTTACCCTTATTCGTGGCGCGCCGGACGCACCCTGCTTCAGTTATCGGATACGCGATGTCGCTCAAACGTTAGCCCTCCTGGTTCACAATATGAAATGCATTGTATCGTATTCCGCCATTCAGGTTGGCCCAGGTGTCAATGGGCTCGCCGGGCGCCGGAATGGCTCACTTCGCTCGCTTGGGGCAGGCGATGAGACACGCCGGGCTTCGACCATTTAGGGCGTCGGGATTTGGAGGCCGTTTGGGTCACATAGCGGCTGTTCTGCGTTCTATGCGACCGAGACGAAACGCGTCTTTGCCTCCGCCAAGCGCGCGGCGCGACCGATGAGACGAGCGATTTCGGGCAGGGAATAAACAAAGCCACCGCAGAGTTCGGGGGAAGGGAATTCCTTGGCCTGGTCGGGTGGTTCGCCCTTCAGATGAGCTAGTTGGGTGAGTAGGATCGCCTCTTCTTGCGTCTGGGCGTACTTTGACTTGCGATCAGATTGTAACGATTTCAGCTCGGTGCGGCTCTTTTCGATGGCGTGTTGGATGCGGTGAGCATAGGTGGAAGTGCGGCGCAGTTCTTTGAGCGTTTCGACGAAGGCGTCGTCTTGTACGGTTTCGAGTGTAACGAGGAGGCGCCGCTCCAGGGCAAGGAGGCGCGTTAAGCGCCAATTGTTTTCGGCGACGTTGCGGACCAGATCCTGTTCGGGGATGCCAATGGGGGCGTAGGTTTGGAAGTATCCTTCGACGTGTTTTTCGACGGCATCTTCCTCGCCGGGGAGGGCTGGGTTGCCTTTGCTTGTGAAGTGATGTTTGACTGCGTTACCAGCTACGATCTTGCGGCCTGCTTCGCTGGTTGGACCCGTCGAACGTTGCGCATTTTGCTGATTGGCGGCGATTTGGGCTGGGGTGGACATTTCGTTTCTCCTGTGCGTATCAAAATGAAAAGGGCTGCCTGACGCGGCGAGGCGCATCGGCAACCCTTTTTCTAATTCCAGATTAACAGGCGGCCTCAAAATTTCGAGGCGTCCGAAGAGGTGAGGATCGAGGTTAAGTGCCCTGGGGACAATGGTTTGAAATTTATTTTCAAAATGTGTGAACGGTATTAGAGCGCTGCCCCGAGGAGCTTTATCAGGCCTAACTCAAGGCTTCCAGCAGCTTCTCAATATCGCGTTGATCGTTATAAACGGAAGGCGAGATGCGGATGCGGTGGGGATACACGGCGATGTCGATGTGCGCACGCTTCATCCGCGCGGCGGTATCCGTGGTGTCCTCCTTCGCGAACGCAACGATGGGGGAAGCGCTGTCGGAGGGCGTCAGGGGTTGAAAGCCGAGCCGCGGCAGTTCCGTTTGCAGACCCCGCAGCAGCGGCTCACGGTGCGCCTGGATCTTCTCCACGCCCAGTTGCAGGATGTAGTCGAGCGAGTAGCTGAGACACGCGGCGGTGGTGTTCGAAACCGTGCCCACTTCAAAATGTCCGCCAGCCGATGGCGATACAGACCAGTCCATGACGGTGTTACCGGGAGGGTCGTAAGGAAAGACGTGATACCCTACCCGCGTTAGCTGACGAAATCCGTACTGGCTTCTCCGCAGGCGCCCCAGCAGGTCCTCTTTCACGTAGAGAAAGCCGAGGCCCATATCGCCCATGAGCCATTTATAGCTCGAGCATGCCAGGAAATCGATGCCGCTTTCGCGCACGTTCACTGAAACCGCGCCGACGGCTTGCACGGCGTCGGCGTATACGAGGGCGCCGCGAGAATGAGCCAGCTCGCTAACCGCTTTCAGGTCGTGCTGGAATCCGTTCGCCATCGAGACGGCCGATAACGCGACAAGTTTGGTTTTGGAATCGATCAGGCGATCGAGGTCCCGAAGGTCGATACGCCAATCGCGCGGCCGAGCGATGCGAACATCGAGACCTTGTCCGGCTAATTCGCCATATTGGTACAACGAGCCTTCGAAGTGAAGAGCGTCCGTCACCACATTGCCTCCGCTTCGCGGCAGATCGAGCGCCGCGGCGACGAGATTCTCACCGACCGTTGTGCTGGGAATAAAGCTGATCTCGGCCGGCTTCGCGTGGATCAACGTGGCGAACTGTTGTTTGGCATGATCCTGAAGGTCGCCGGCGTAGTCCCCGGCACTGGCGCCGCCAGAGCCTTTGTAATCGAGGTACCGCTGGACGGCGCGGGTGGCGCCGACGCTGATCGGGTGCCAGCGCGCATTGTTGAGGCAAACCTCCGACTTCACGACCGGGAACTCTGCTTTGTCCGGCAATCCCGGCGCGGCTGCGCGCGCATTGGAAATGGCGGCCGCCACTCCGGCGGCAGCAAGCCAATCTCGACGGGTTACATGCATGGCTAACCTCGCTTTATCGTGCGGCGGTCCGATAAGACCCGCAGCGTCCCGCTTTCAGGCTGTAGCGATCCTCTTTAGTGTCGTACATGTGACCTGCGGGATAGACAGCCTGGCGTAATGTGGCGGCTGGATGAGTTCGTAGCGGACAACGGAGTTCGCTCGGCCGCCGCATTTTGCTTGAAAGCTATCCCGAGCCGTGGCGTTCGGCGGATATAACTTATCAGCATGGAAGGCAAAGGCGGCGCGGGCAGGTGCGGAGCGAGTCAGAGCGCCGCGATCTCTCGATACGGGGCTGCGATTAGTACGCCGTTTCGCAAACGTCGATTTGTATTCCGCAAGCACCGCTCCCTCGCGGTCGCGGCTCTGTATGAGCTCCCGATCGTCAGCAAGCGGCATTTCGATAAGTTGTCCGGGTGAGATTAATTCCCGAACTCGCGGACTTACCGCTCCTCGTTCTTCAGCCCGAAAGCGTAAACATAGCCATCATAAGTGGAAACGAATATACGCCCGTTGGAAACCGCGATTCCTCCGAAATGGGTGAAGGACGGCATGGCGTCGCCGCCTGAAAACAGTTCCTTTCCGTTTTCGGAATCGAGCGCGTAAAGCACGGCATGGGTGGAGCCGTGCAGCCGTTCCTTGGTGTTCATACTGTTACCCGCAGCGTCCGCCTGCTGGACGTCCTCGCCGCTTGAGAGTGCAAACACCACCCCGTTGGCGATGATGGGCGGTTCCGGCACGTTGAGGTCACGGGAGATCCAGACGGGCGTGAGAACGGGCGCGCCATCCTTCGACTCAGCCCGGAACGCCATGATGCTTCCGTGAGGGGCGTCGCCATTGGCAACGGGAAAAGGACGAGCGGCTGAATGCGGAGGACCCCACGCGGGAGCGAACAGCCATCGGACCGCCTTGCTGTCTTCCCAGGTGGCAAATGCGCCCCAGAACCCGTGCGCGGCATACGCGACATCCTCGTTGGTGATGAGCTCGCTTCGGAAAAGCGGCGTGCGGTGATCTGCGCCGCCTGGCGACTCTCGCGTCGAGCAGGAAAAGCCGTCCCTCCTTGCCCGAGCCCACCACGTAGTCCTTGCCGCCGAGCTGGAACACTACAGGGCTGATGCTGCCCATGTCGAGGTCTTTGCGCGTAAGCCACTCCCGATTGGCGGGCGTGTAGTAGCCGGTAAGTTTCAGGTCTGCGGAAAGCGCGAAGATCGTGTCAGCCAACTGGCCGATCTCCGGATGATACAGTCCATCGCCGGTTTCACCGAACACGGCGCCCGCCTTGGAAATAGCCACTCCCGCACGGCCCCAGATCCCCGCGGGTCCAGATGTAAACGAGCGTATTGTATGCTCGGGCGTATTTAAATCCATCGAATAGACGCCTGAGGGTACGCCGTTACATCGCTGTCCGATCGAGGTATAGAGCATCCCGCCCGACACATTGAGACTCCAGTTCTTGGAGAAGGCGGGCACGAATGGTAGCGGAGGAAAGCGGTCTTCGCCATCCACCATACTCAATGCGTGAAGCCTTCCGTCACTGGAAATGACATAGACAACTTTCGGACGCCCCGTGGGAGATGCAGCCGGCGTGGCGTTGAGAGCGAATGGACATAGCGTGTTGGGAGTACGAACCGGCGTGGCGTTGACTGTGAAGGTCTTGCTCCAGGCTAGTTTTCCCGTATCAGCGTCGATGGCAAAGATCGCATCCGAGCTGCCCGCCACAACGACATATTCCTTAATGCCGCGAGGTATTTTGACCTGGTCTACGACGATTGGCGCCGTTAGCGATGTCAGCTCTTTCGGTGCGTCGTCGAGCTTGATTTTCCATTTCAACTCGAGCGTGCCCACGTTATTCCGGTTGAGGATGGTCTCATGGACCGCCCATCCGGTCCGTTGCGGGTCCGCGCCGAACATCGGCCAGTCGCCGAGGGCTCCGGGGGCAAACGCCAGCATGATCGCTAAAACATTGCGCGCGTATTTCATCGGGCCTCCAGGTCTGCCATATCGGCCGGCGTCCTCTGCGTTACGGCGCCAGTGGCGGCCCACTCCACTCCTCGCGTGAAGGTGACTTGGAAGCCCGCACTCTGAGTGGCCTTGGCGCTGTGACCGATCATTGTGGCGAATACGCGGCCTTTCCCATACTGGACCGTCCAAAGCACCGGCTCACTCGCCCCGGGTCCAGTCAAAGGCGTCTTAAATTTGCCGTTGTAAAGCGCGTGCTCGTCCCAGCCGGTCGCCAGCACGTGATAGATTCCGGCCGGCTGCATCTGCATGCTGGCGTAGAGCTCGTCCTGTGACTGCAAAAAGCTCGCTTTAAGGCCGCGCGTGATTGGATGATCGCGATCGGCGAAGGTGACGGTGAAGTCGTGGACGGGCGAGTGTTGCGCGACACCGTAGTAGTTGCCGCCGCACATGCGGGCAAACTCAGGCCAGTCCTTGAAAGCGGTGGAGGAGTGGTGATACACCACCAGCCCCTTTCCGCTTTGGACGAAATCCAGCAGGGCGGCGCGTGTTCGATCGGTCCACCGGTCCTCGGGATCTTTATCGGAGTAGACCAGCACAGCCACGTCGTAGTGTTTGAACGATTCCGGACCGGCGTCGCGGAACTCTTCGGCGATGCGTGTTTCGAAGATGCCGGCGGCATCGAGATATTGGCGCATGAGCGGCGTTGCGCCCCGCCAATCGTGATCGTCGCGGCCGGTGATGATTAGAACCTGGAGTTTTCGTGGCGGCGACGGCTGTTGTGGCCAAGCGGAAAGACATAGTGCGAGGACTATCAGTATTCGGGGGGTCATATCGATGCTCGTCACGCCGGCAGCACGATCTCACGATCGGGATCGAAGTGGATGCGCCGCCTCTGTTCGTACGAAAGATTGCCCAGGTGCGCGGCCTGCGCGGAGCGGTGACCCAACGCGACGTCGCCATTGGGAAGCTTACGCGACCGGCAGGACTCCAGAAAGTTCTGTACGTGCTCCTCAACGAGATCCGTACGGCACTCCACAACGACTGGCGAGGCGCCGCGTTCCGGCGGGAAGAACTCGAACTTGGTGCGATCGATGCGGAGGTGGCCGCGCGTGCCGCAGAACTCGATGCCTTCGCGTTGAAGCCCGGCCTGCGGCGTGTTGAAGTAAGTGCAGATCCACTGGCCTGGATACTCCAGATGCAGGTTGATGGTGTCCTGCACAGTGCGTCCATCTTTGGCGGCGAAGATACCGCCGCAATTATCGCCGGCGATGGGGCCGTCCTGCTCCATGAACATGTGGACTACATCCACCCAGTGCACGAATTTATCGGTGAGGATGCCGCCGCAGAAGTCACGGTAATTGCGGAAGTTGAAGTACTGCGCAGGATTCCAGTCGCGCCAGCGCGCAGAACCGAGATAGCGGTTCCAATCCAGATCGGCTGGCTTCGTATTCATTCCAGGGGGCGTAGAGTGTCCGTTCGGACGCGCAGGGTCAGAATCCACCTTGGCGTTCGTGCTACCTTGCGAGTCAGTGCCGCCATCGAACCACCAGGTGCGTACCAGGCTTATTTTGCCGAGCTTGCCGGTGCGTAGATATTCATCGCGAGCCTGAATGTAATGGGATCCCGATCGCTGCTGGGCTCCCACTTGGCAGATCCGCCGATTCAGCCGCGCGGCGCTGATGATTTTCGGCCCTTCCTCCATTCGGAACGTCAGCGGCTTCTCGACATACACGTCCTTGCCCGCATTGAGAGCGTCGAGAGCGATCGCCGCGTGCCAGTGGTCCGGCGTGGCAATCACCACGGCGTCGAGCTCAGGCATTTCGAGTAGCTTGCGATGGTCGTCGAAGAGCTTGGCTCCGGGCGCCAGAGCTTGGGTCGCTTCAGCGCGCGCGCGGTAGACGTCGCAGACAGCGGTCAGCGGCGCGCTGTTTACTTTCTGGAAGTGCGGTAGCAACTGGTTGCCGCGCACGCCGCAGCCGATCAGCCCGACGGATAGGCGGTCGTTGGCGCCCAAGACTCGCGACTGCGACGCGGCAGTCAAAGCCGCGACACCGGCGGTTGTAATCAGGTCTCTTCTGGTCATTGGTTCCTCTTGTCGCCGGACTCCGGCGAACACGGGCGCCGAGCTTATCCGATTTTTCGGTTGGAGGTTTCATCATAGGGACTGATTCTTAAAAGAACCTAAAGAATCGGGCTGTCACGAAAATTTCATATTTTGAGGAACCGGCAATGAGGCGGGGCAGCGCCTCATGACCCGCTTCGATGCCAGGTGATGAATGTTGTGTCACCAATTGGTGGATGTTCGGTAACATCTCGTTTTCTTTAGGCGCTCTTAAGATTGTGATGATCCAATGAGCCGGATGATGGTTGCGGAAATGAAACGTCTACTTCTTGCATTGACCCTGGCGGCATCGGCTGCCCTTTCTGCGCAAACGCCTCAAGTTACAGGCAGGATTCAGGTTCTGATCATCACTGGACAGGACAAGCATCCATGGCGCGAAACTACCCCGTATCTACGGGAGATTCTGACGCAGACAGGTAAATTCGAAGTTCGGGTCACGGAGGAATTTCGCAACGGCAACCTGGAAACGCTCGCGCCCTACGAGGTCGCAGTGCTCAACTATTCGGATGAGAAGCTGGATATTCCCAGTTGGAGCCCAGCAAGCAAGGCTGCTCTGCTGGCCTTCGTGCGTTCAGGAAAGGGTGTCGTAGTCTATCACCACTCCGCCGCTTCGTTCCAGGATTGGGGAGGAGTTTGTCAGCGCCAAATGATAATGTCCTAATCGTGCCAAGTAGAAATGTCCTATTGACGGGTCCAGGCTGGAGGGGTGGATTCAGGAACATTTCTCATGACGCAAAAGGACCGCGACCGGCTGGTCGCATTGAAAAAAGCAAAGAAGGGCCTGATCACGCAACGACAGGCCGCCGAGGAGATCGGCCAGAGCGAGCGGCATGTGCGCCGGCTGTTGAAGCGGCTAAAGGGCAAGGGGGACAAGGCGTTAGTACATGCCCTGCGCGGGCGGCCGTCCAACCGCAAGCTGGACGAGAAGACCAAGCAAAAAGCGGTGGAGATACTGGGCCGCGAAGTCTATCACGGCTTCGGTCCCACGCTGGCGGCAGAGTACCTGGCCAGCAACCACGACATACATGCCGGTCGCGAGACGGTGCGGAGCTGGATGATCGAAGGCAAGCTGTGGCGTGCCAGCCGGCAGCGGGTCGACACGATCCATCAGTGGAGACCGCGCCGGTCACGAGTGGGCGAGTTGGTGCAGTGGGATACCAGCGAGCATGCCTGGCTAGAGGATCGCGGTCCGAAGCTCTACCTGATCCACATGATCGACGACGCGTCCAGCCGGCTCCATGCGCGATTCGTATTGCACGATTCGACAGCGGAAAACATGCGGCTGGTGTGGAGCTACGTGGAACGGCATGGCCGGCCAGTCAGCTATTACACCGACAAGGCAGGTTTGTTTCAAACGGCTCCGAAAACGGCGCGGTATGCCACCGCGTTACCGCGAGACGAGCGCGAACCTTTACCGCCGACCCAGATCGGACGGGCGCTTCGGGAACTGGACATCGTGTGGATCGGGGCGCACTCGCCGCAGGCCAAGGGTCGAGTGGAACGCAGTTTCCAGACGGCGCAGGACCGTCTGGTGAAAGGTCTGAGGGTGGCTGGGGCAAAGAGCCTGGAACACGCCAACGCCTATTTGGAAGAGGAGTTTGTCGTATGGTGGAACAAAACGATTGCCGTCGTTCCGGCCAGCAGCGACGACGCCCATCGGGCGTTAGGCAAGGAGCACTCACTGGCTGCTTCGCTGAGCTATGTGGAAAACCGACAAGTCAGCGATGGGTACACGATTCAGTTCAATACGCAGACCTACCGGATAGCCCGCAGCGACGTTCGTGCGGGCCTGCGGGGGGCCGCTGTCCGCATCGAGATGCGGCTCGACGCCTCCATGGCGGTGCGCTTCGGCAACCGCTACGTAACGGTCACCGCTTGCGAGCCGCGTCCCAGAGTGCCAAAGCCCAAGCTCGCGCGTGCACGCAAACCCGCCGCACCGCGCGCCAAAAGTCGATGGATGGAGAACTTCCACCTGACCAGTCCGGAGAAAACCGCTCTGTCTGCTCTCGAAGCCGCCGCCAAGCTCCGCAGCTTAAAACCAATTCGGTAGGCCGGGCAAAAGCGGCCCGTCCAACGTCGCGTTTATTTTATTCAAAGCCTCTGCTCGGGAGTCTCACCAAAGTAAGCTTGCCTACAAAAGCAAAACCCCCGGAGGGTACCCCGCAGGGCCCGGTTAACCGAGGGTTTGCCGCCGTTTACTTCGGAGCCAACTCCGTCGCATCGGCTTTGAATCTTCCCCAGAACCGCGACGTCCCAGAGAATCATTCACACTCTAAACCACACCTCTCGAAACTCACTGCCAAACCGGACATTTCTACTTGGCGGAGTTTAGGACATTTCTACTTGGCGTTGACAGGATTGGGAGGAGTTCGAGAAGTTGGCTGGTTGCGCGTGGCGCACCACGCAAAGCTATCATTCGCCCGTGCATGATTACCAAGTGGATATTCGCGATTCCGAGCACCCGATTATGCGCGGGCTGGCCCCGTTCCAGGCGAAGTCGGATGAATTGTATGCGGGCTTGAAGTGCCGTCCGGCCGCCGAATTTCATATTCTGGCGATGGGGTTTGATGACCACTCTCTTTATGTCCCTAAGCCGCACGACCCCGCTCCGTCTGGGCCGTCGCGAAATGAGCCGCTGCTTTGGACCGTAGGGTACGGGTCCGGCCGCGTATTTGCGACCATGTTGGGCAATGATATGCGTGCTGTGCGCACGCCGGGTTTTGTCGCCACGTTCGTGAGGGGAACCGAGTGGGCAGCGACCGGAGCCGTAACGATTCCAGCGCCGCCGGAATTGGCCAGGTAAAACGCATCGGAGCTGAAAGAGGAGTTTCTCTACATGCAGCATCACCACCCAACCAGACCCGATTTTTCTTTTTCGTAAAGGTGGTGAACGGTCGTGCTCCGACTTCAGCATCACTGCGCCCTATGCGGATTGGCTGGCGCTGGTCGCGACTGCCTTGCATGTTCCCGGCAAACTGGAATGGGACGCCGCGAACATGCGTTTCACGAATAGCCCCGAGGCCAATCGGTTCGTCAAGCCGGTTCTCAGAAAGGGCTTGGAACTGAAGGTCTGATCCGTTCGCCGCCGCCTATTCGAGCGCGTTTTTGCAATAGTCGAAACACTTCTTCACTTCGGTCGCCGGCTCGTCGGCGGCGTCGTAATCGTATTCGATGTCGGCGACTATGGGGTACTTCTCCCGCTTCAAGAGCTGGAGCACGGCTTTGATGGGAACCTCGCCCGTTCCCCACCGGACCTTGCCGCGCTGACCTCTCAGACCGTCACGGATGTGGAGCACCGGAATTTTGGCGTGTTGTTCAGCGATGAATGGGACCGGGTCGAAACCCGCGCCGAGAAACTGGCCGATGTCGAGATTGATTCTCGCGAATGGCGACATCGCCAGCGCCTTCCGGAACGAATCCGGCCCCGCGAATTCGTTGGGATCGGTGGCGTTGGTGTGTCCGTGGAAAGCGACATCCATGCGATGCTTCTCCATCAGCGGCGCCAATCTCTCGGCGACCGTCAGGGTGGTTGAGGTTGCGATGCGTTGCGCACCCAGCGCCTTCGCCATCAGGAACGGGCGCTCCAGCTCTTCGCCGGTGAAATCGTCTTTCATATCATGGGTGAAGGCGATCTTATCGATGCCGGCGTCGTCGTACTTCTTTCCGATCTTGCGGAATTCCTCGAGCGGAACGGAGAGACGCCAGGCGCGCAGTTCCTCGCGCGTGGTCTTCGGCTCAATATGGCGAAACCACACCTCGGTGGCGCCCAGTCCGATAGTCTTCATGATGGCAATCGCTTCGTCGAGAGAAGAATGTTGAAAGCTATATCCGGAGACTCCGATGCGCACACCGTGAATTGTTGAATCGATTCTTGCCGCTGCGGATACGAGCGGTATGGAGCCGAGGGCGACCTTTGCGAACGTGCGTCGAGAGATCATAAGGCTTCCTAAGTCTGAAAGGCATATCAGTGGGACGATCCGTGCCACGGGCTTATCCTGCGTGCCGCGGTGGCCGGTGAGGTTCACCCGAACCACGTAATCGGCGTCGTAGTCCAGAATATCGGTAAGTTCGACCGCTCCGGGCCCGAGTTTGCGCAGCCGGTCGCGTCTGTTGAAAAATCCGGGTTTAGGCAGCGGGTCGCCGCCTATGGCGCGAGCGGCGAGCCTTTCCGCAACAGATAGGTACTTCTCCATCAGGGTCGGCGACACGGTGAGCACGTCACCGATTGAGCATGTCACCGATATTGTCAAATCCGTAGCCGGAATCGTCCGCTGGAAATTCCTCGCTTGCTCGAAAATCGAGGCCGAGCAGATCGCGGATTGTGTTGGAGTACTCCACGCGATTGAGACGGTACGCGGTAACCCGTCCGGGATCGAGACGTACATTTCGGTCAGCGCGTTCGAACTCGCTCTGAACGAACCCGATGAAAGGCGTCCAGTTTTGCAGTGGGCGGCTTCGGAATCCCGACGGGAGGCATTTCGCCGGCTTGCAGTTTGGCCAAGATCAATTCCCAGCCGTCGCGCTTCGACGTCAGGGAAGCAGGGTCCAAGAAAAGCCCGACATTGCGTCCGCCAGACGCAAGTTTTTCATTGTGGCAACCGGCACACGTACCGGTCAGGATCGGGCGCACATCGGCCTCGAAGGAACCGCCTGATCCGGATGCCACGGCGAAACTCGCCAGGATAAGCGTCCGCGCGGACAGAAGCATAAATCTATCATAGGCAAACAAGTCGCCTCAGCGAGGGATCAACCGAGTCTATCTCCGTGATTTTTCGGGGAAATTCACCGTGTAACGCAATCGTTTCTAGGTAAAGGGTCAGCGGCATTTCACAGCGCGGTGAAGCCGCCACCAAAGACTAATGGCGTTTAGTCACGCAACCCCAGGCCGCCGGCTCCGATCACCGCCCGCGACACGTGAAATCTCACGCTTAGTCAACCGGATCGCGCGGCAGGCCGCCAGCAAACGGCTCATATCCAAAAAAGGTGAAGGGGAAAGCCGAATTGATTTGGACCGGAACCGCGACTCCTAATTGATGGTCGGGGCCGGCACCTTCGAGAGGAGCTGAAGCGGAAGACAGTCGATTTGATCGCCGGGTTGCTAAAGGACGCTGCGAAGAACGGGAAAGGCGTCTAGTTCGTGCTTACTTCACGGTTCCCCAAAAAGCCAAAATCCCAGCGCTGAAAAGCGTGTAAGTAATTGAAAGGAATGGCGGGGACGACGGAACCCGCGACCTCCGACGTGACAGATTTGGGCTCAGGGCTAATCGAATCATCGACTTACCTTTCCTATCAATAAGTTGCGGGCGTCAAGGTCCGACACGGAGTGCCATAAAATGCCCAAAACGATACATTTAGTGCGCACCTACTGCACAAGCGTTTGGATACCCGGACTTTCCGCGATCGTTGCTCTTGACGTTTACGACATGCTCCAGCGAGAGACTTCTGACCGGTAGATTCTCGGATGGAAAGCGCCCCAAACCGGAATACCGAATTCGCCACCAGCGCAGATCTGAGTGTTCGTGGGTGCTTGGCGTATTTACACACATTTTGCTGTGTGAAGCCACAACGGTATTGTGTACCGACCACGCTATCCCCCAAATTCGTCCGGGGCTACGACTACAGCTGCAGCCTGACCAGGATCTGCGCGCAGGACGCAGCGCCTCGTCAATGGCGAGAGCGTGAGCGCCCCGCACGACGAGTTGGGGATTAGACGCGGAGTGCTCTACCGTTGGCGCGACGTCTACCGCAAGGAGGGAGCCGCCGGCCTGCGATTGACCGGCCGCCCGTCCGGGATAGAAGGCGCACCGCGGGATGGCAACACGCAGGAATCGGCGCGGCGAATTGCCGAGTTGGAGCGTAAAATCGGCCAAGAAGCGTTGGATCTGGATTTTTTGACAAGAGCCTTCAAACGTGTAAAGGAGTCACGCCAGAAGAACACCGGCACTGGCGCGACAGCATCTACGGAGAAATCCGAAGCATGATGCAGCGGGAAGGCTTCGATGCCAGCCACGCCTGCCAGATCGCCAGGGTGAGCCGAGCTGGCTTCTATCGTCACTATGAACAACACGAACCCCGC
This sequence comes from Bryobacterales bacterium, assembly GCA_963763545.1. Taxonomy (GTDB): domain Bacteria; phylum Acidobacteriota; class Terriglobia; order Bryobacterales; family Bryobacteraceae; genus PALSA-243. Next base: position 8,998 of record CAVXPE010000016.1, on the reverse strand, counting down.
CACGCCGATGTGGCCTTGCGGGATGTGATTCAAAAGATCGCGCTGGAGAATCGCTTTTACGGATACCGGCGGGTGACGGCAGAACTGCAACACCGCGGCACCGTGGTGAACCACAAAACGGGTATTGCGGTTGATGCGCGCCGACAATCTGTTGGTGGTTCGCAAGCAGAGATTTGTCTTTACTACGGATTCACGGCACGACTATGCTGTGTATTCGAACCTGGTGCCGGACCTGAACCTGACAGGGATTGACCAATTGTGGGCGGCCGACATTACTTACGTTCGGCTCCGCGAGGAATTTCTGTATCTGGCCATTGTGATGGACGCGTACTCGCGGAAGGTTGTGGGCTGGGAACTGGGAGAGGATCTCCGCGCCGAGTTGGCTCTGGGAGCTCTGAACCGCGCCCTGGTCGACCGGCGCATCGAGCCGGGCATCGTGCATCACTCCGACCGCGGCGTACAGTATTGTTGTTTGGCCTACGTGGCAAAACTGCAAGCGCACGGCTTTGCGATCAGCATGAGCCGCACGGGAAATCCTTACGACCATTTCGCATGCGATATCTACATCGTTCGGGCGCTCCGATCCGCGAACATAACTGCCGAATACCACGATTCTGCGGACCCGATAAGCCCAGGTATCATCGGCGTTAAGATCGCGAGCCCGCTCGATGAGCTCAGCGAGCAACCGCGATGCTGTTGCGCGTCGCAGAGGTGGGGCCGCGGTTGCGAATGCTAGTGCGTTCCCTTTCATAGATGGCTCTATGCTACCTTCCACCGAAACGATTAAGCCATCCTTTTCGAGGTAATTGATCACCCTAGCGTCCGCCATATGAGAACATTGCAAGATTCGGCGGACATCTCGGAACATTATCGGACCGCCGGCGGTCCGACGCATCAATTCTCGGACCCGGATAGCGGGATAGCCGGCAATCTTCTGATCTAAACTGATGCGCATCTCAATCTCCTGACGTGTCCAGATAACGAGGAGCAAACGAAGATTTGCCCTGATATGGTTTTAGCCCGAAACCTGCGGTGCTCCCAAAAAGTACTGGAGACTTTACGGCGGCATCATGAACGGATCCCGCTGTCCATGCCTCGCAGCATGGTGCTGTATGGCTATCACTTGTGACGGCGGTTTTTACTGACAGCCGCTGATACGGCTGCCTGGGACCGCCGGAATAATGCATTTGATCCAGCTAAGTTGAAGTCGTTAGGGATCTGATGCGCGGTGCGGGAACGCGGCCGCGCGTGGGGCACCCATTGACTCGTCCATTTCATCTCCTCTCCTCGCCCACGTCTTTTTTTGCGGAAGGAAAGAAACGCCCTACAAATAGACATGAGTCCAAAACACCTCCCCGAAACGGACACCGCAGGAGCAAGTGCAATCTTGCCGTTCGTTCCGGGCGAACTTCCGCTCACCGTTCGTGAAGCCGCCTATACCTGGGCGTCAGCGTCCAAACGGTGTATCTTTGGGTTGAGCGAAAGCAGATTCCCCATCTCCGCGTGATGGGCCGAAACATCCGGTTCCTCAAATCGGACCTCGCGCCCTTCCGCGCTGCATTCAAACAGGAGGTGGGAAATGGCAAGACCTAGAAAGCACGATGGACGTCTTTTTCGAAAGGAGGAGTCGAGGTTCTGGTGGATGGAGTATCGAAATCGCCAGGGCGAGCGCCAGAGGGAATCGACGAACACAGATGACTGGGATGAAGCACAAAAGAAGTTGCGGGAGCGGCTGCAGGCTCGCGATGACAACACTTTGCCGCTGCTCCGAAAGGGCGAGCGGATTACGTTCACGCAATGGGCTGACCACTTTCTGGAGGCGTTTTCGAAGCCCCCTATCCGGGCACAGAAGACCCACCTGTCATATACGAGAGTTGCGAATCATCTCAAAGCCGGATTTGGGGAGGTCCCGTTGGTTGATTTGACTGCGGAAGTGATCGAGACGTACCTGCGCCGCCGCCTGAAGGAGCATGTCCAGATCACGACGTCGGAGGGACAAGTTGCAAAAGGACTGGTACAGCCGAGTACGGTTCATCAGGAATTCCGGGTGTTGCGGCGGATGCTGAATGTCGCAGTTCGGAAGAAGTTGGCGGTGGCCAACCCCTGTGCTGGAGTCGAGTTCCCAGTCAAGGTAAAAGGTCTTTTCAGGCCGCACTACGTCACGTGGTCGGAGCAGCAGAAAATCGAAGCGGCAGCGCCGGAGTATTTGCGCAACGTAATCCGGATCATTACTGAGACCGGGCTCCGCATATACAAGGAACTCGCCCAGATGAAGAAGGAGGAGGTGGACCTGCCCAATGGGTTAGTCTGGATCCCGGATTCGAAGACCGCGAGCGGCGTTGCGGAAGTGCCGTTGACTGATGTGGCGGTGGAGGCCTTCCGGAAGCAGATCTCGCTCTCGGGTGTCAGCCCTTACCTGTTTCCGAATTCAGATAACCCAGCCGGCTATCAGGCCAGTTTCAAAAAGGTCTGGGCAACAACTCTTCGGAAGGCTGGTGTGCCGTATTTCCGAATTTACGATCTCCGGTCTACGTATGCGACTCGGCTGAGCGCCGGTGGCGTTGCCGACGAGTGGGTCACCCAGCTCCTGCGACAGGGGGACGCCAAGGTGTTCAAGAAGTACTCACAGATGAAACTGCAGATGAAACGGGAGGCACTCGCGAAGCTCAATCGCAAAGCAAACGAGACGGGGAATTCTGGCACAGGAGAAGCTGCGTGAAGGGATTTTGGCACAGTTTTGGCACAGTTGGAGGCAAATTAAGGATGTCCGGGATCGACAGATCCCGAGAAGTTCTTTATTATAGAATTTCTGGAGCCACCCGCCGGGGTTGAACCGGCGACCTGCTGATTACGAATCAGCCGCTCTACCAACTGAGCTAGGGTGGCCCGTATTTCCGATGATAACAATTTGCAGGCAACGCTAGCAAATCCATTGAGCAGCCGAGTTGAGCCAAAACCCAGGGGCGTGTCAAAGAAACGTGGCAATCCGATGGCGATGTGCACCGTAACTTCGCGATCCCTTCGGGCCGCCCGGGACGCTTCGCTGGCGCCCGAAGTCTTCACGCCCCCATGAATTGTGCGCGTCGCGAGCCAGTACTCATCGGCAACCCATACCCAATCAGGCAAAACTGATCGAGCGCAAACAGCACCACCGATTCGCAGCCTGCGGCGATCGCGAGCGAGCGCTCGCGCGCCCAAGGCGTAGTGTAGTCGCTGATTCCGATTAAGTGACTCGATTGCGCCGGCGGGAATCCCATTTGCGCGGGCAGCGAGATCGATTGGCGCGCCTGGTCTAAGTTGCGGTCGCCAGTGAAGGTGAAGTTCTCCGTCTTGAGACATGCGAGGTTCGCAGGCGTCCAATCGCCGGTAGGAAAGTTGACGATTTGATTCAGCTCCGTGTCGTTCGTGTCGGGTGGATACAAAACTTCGAACTTGGCGGTGGGATACTTCTGGCGCACGAATTGGCGGATTGCGCTCGTGAACTGCCCGATCAATCCCTGCAAGAACGTCAACTCTTGCGAAAGTCCCGCCGGGTTTTCGTTCTGACTGGTTATCGTCGCCATCGGGCGGCCGTATTGCGACTGGAATGTGCTGGTGGCGTAAGCGTCGTAGAATGGCATGCCGGAAGCGGCCGCAAAATACCACCACTGCACCTCGCCAAATTGCAGGTACGGCGTCATCCCGGCGGCGGACATGATCCCCGCCATTTCGGCGTGAACCTCTTGCCAGTACGCCGTGCTCTGCGGGCTGAAATTCGTTTGCAGCGCCGGCGTGTTCACCCACACCGGATCGCCGTTGGGATAGCGTTGCGCGATTCCTGTAGCGACCGTGTCGTCGCCGTTGCCAAGCTCCATGCTGAATGCGCTGGCGGCCGACAGCCCGTAGCCCTTCAGCGCCTGGAAGTAGGCGGAAGTCCAATCCCGCGCCGCGCGGTTAATGCGCGGAACCGCTGCGAGATCGGTGAGCCACTTGCCGTCGACTCCGTTGGCGAGCGCCGCATTGCCGGCGATCGCGGTGAATGCGCCGGTGTTGGGGCTCGCCGAAAGCGAGATCGATTCTCCCGCGGTTCCCATCGCGCGCGCCGTAATCGTCAGTACGGCGCCGCTCGCTTGCGCCCAAACGCCGGTGGATCCAGCGTTGATCAGCAAAGCGAAGGCAGTGGTGATGGTTTCAGGAGTATCGCCGATGAGATTCACATGATCGATCTCGGTTGGCCCCAGAAAGACTTTCGTAATGCTGCCGAAGGTCGGGACGCCGCTGAAAGTAACCGATGCCGAGGCGTAAGTTTGGCCTGGCTGGATAAGTTCGTAAAACCACAACGCCCCCGTGTAGTGGTTGGCTCTCCCCTGAAACCCCAGCTTTTGGATAATCCACGCCGTTCGTTCCGGCGCGAGCGCCTGCGAGTGCAGGGTATCCCAATCGGTAGCGAGCGTTGTAGTCGCGATGGGAGCGAAATCGGGTAAGTCCGGCGTCGGCAGGGCAAGTTCGAGAAAGTCGAAGTAACAATAAGTGCCCGCCGCGCCGATGTTAATGACGTTCACCTGATGGACGCCTGCGCCGAACTGCCCAATCAGTATACGAACTTGCACATCCTCGCCGGGGACCGCCAATGGGAATGTAGCCGGCGCGCCGCCATCCACCTGCACGGAAACTGCGCCTCCCGTTGTCACATAGCGCGTTCCGAGATAGAGCGAGTGCGCGGTCGGAAATGTGTACGAAGAGCTGACGGAATCGTTGGGCGTACTGTTCCAGTGGATTGTGCCGCCCGAGGTCGAAACTGGCTCGACGGGGTCCGCCTGCGCAGGCGATGCGCTCCAGCCTGAACCGTGGTAAGTCAGTTGATCGAGCGCGGAATCCTCAATGCGGCGGCTGCCCGGTCCAGCGACGTTATATTGCAGGTTGCTGCCCGTGACAGTCCAATTCGTTATGTTGACCGCGAATTCCGTTCGCACGAAGCTCGCGGCCTGGATATCGGCAGAGTACGTCCAGCGCAGTTTGCGAACCTTGTTGAGCGTGGGAAGCGCCGTCCCGGTGTCGTCGACCAGATTCGCGAAATTCAGAGTGATCTGCCAGGCCGTGGGGGATTGACCGCCACTAAACAGAGCGAACGCCGGCGTCCACGATTCAGTTCCCGCACCGTGCACCATTCCATAAACGCCCACGCGATTGCCGTTCGAGCCGACTGCGCCCAGATAAGTGAGAGTGATTACATTAGCACTCGCCCCCGCGGTTACCAGGCCAAGCGATTGATTGGAAGTAATCGCATACGCCAGGTTGTTGATGGCGCTCGCAAGCGTGTCGCTGCCCGTTACCGTATAGTTGAAGTGTTGATCGAGCCAGGAGAGTTCTATGATGTCGCCCGACGTGATGGTTCCCTGCAACTGAAATTGAACCGTCGGGGAGACGTAAGATCCGACGGCTGTTGCGTACTTCGCAAGCGGAACTCTGTAAACAGTCTCGCTGCCGTTCACTTCCGCCCAAATACGAAGGTAGGGCCAATCCACGGTCGGATACCAGGTGGAATCGATCTGGATGCAGTTAGTGCGGGCTTCCTGGTAGGAAAGCTGGAGGCCGCTTATGTCCCCGTCAGGTAAGTTACGTAACGCGGGGTGCTCGAAGACGTTATCGCGGTTCCATTCGACAACCGCCCAATCGAACTGTTGACGCCAAGACCCGGAGACGGTGAACCCCGTCGGGCTGGTCTGGCTGAGCGCCGCGATCGCCGACGGACTGAAGAAGTAGCACTGCAGGTCGCGATCGGGCCGCAGTTTGGTAAGAGTCTCCGGCATTAGAGTCGAATCAGGACCGTCAGGTCCGCCCCAGGAAGAGTCTGCCCTACCTGCGTCACCGCAAGCGTGATCTTCGCGCCGGATGGCAGTGGCGAAAGCGTCGCGCCATCGAGGCTGTTCGAAACCGGTGCGCCAATTGGGATGGTCAAGGGCTGCCCGTACGACGCTCCATTCACGTATAGTTGAACGATCACCGGCTGATCCGCCGACGTTCCGATGACCGCGTAGATGTCACGAACCGAATGCGCCGTATCGACGACCAGTGCAGGCGCCGCCATCTGATCCACCGCCAGGAACCCTTCCACTTGAATCGAATACTGGCCGCCGGAAAGCGTTCGCAGGCCGTTATCCACGTTGTGCGTGAGCGAGATCGCAGACGCGGGGCTGTTTCCTTTCGAGTTAGTCACGAACAACTGTGCACAAGCAATACGCACATCGGGAAGAGTAACCGGATAACTCCAGCTTCCGCTGTATCCGCTGCCGAAAAATTGCGGGGGAAAGGGAGCGATCACGGTAGTTATCTCAAGCTGGTAGACCACGGCGGCAGAGTTATGCCCAGCAGGCGTAGTGCCGAATGCGCCGCGCGTCACCGTGTATTGTGTCCCACCGGTCGCGACGGCCGTCACCTGCAAGGCCTCTCCATCGATCTGGATAACCGTCCCCGCGACCGCGCTGCCAGCCGAATTCAACGTCAAGATGGTATCCGCGGCGCCGATCGTTGCGGCAAGGGCCGTAGCGGGCGTTCCTTGAAGCTCATCCCAATAGTAGAGCGACAGAGTTCCCGCTGAGATCGAGCCGGTATTCGAAAGATCGCTGAAAAATACCGAGCTTAGTTCCACCGTACCGCCGCTATTTCCCGGGTTCAAAGCGAATCCAGGCGCGCCGGGTACGTCAGTGTCCGCAGTCCCTGACCCGCCAATCTGCCAGCGTGTCACAATGGCGAGTCCCGCGGGCGACTCCACATCATTGGCGTTGGCCGAGCGTCCGGTGAGTTGCACCACGTCGCCGGCCATGTTCGGAATCTCGAACTGTACAGGGCTGCTGTTGGCCACGGCTCCGAAATGCCACGCGGATTCAGCCACAGTGAAGTAGCTGGAGGCGTCGGGCGCAAAAACCCACGCCGGCGATACGGTCAGCGTCGTTGCCGTGTTCGAAAGAATCGCCGCCTCCTGTCCCGCGCCCGTGCCCCTCGTAATGCGCAGCGTCATGCCACGGTAGGAATTCACATCCATTTGCAGGGTCGAGTTGCCAATCGTCGATGCCGAATGGATCGTGGCCGCGGTTTCCGGCAGTTGCTCAATGCGCCAATAGAAGTTCGCGTGATCGAAGAACGGATCGGGCGGAGCGATGGGCTGTATCGCCAACCCCGTGTCGGTGAACTGAGCGGCCAAATTTTGATTGGTCGCGATTAGGTACAGATTCGATGGCGTGGCGCCGCGGTAAACATTGAAGGTCGCTGTGCCTGACGCAAAACTCAGACCGGAGAGCACAACGCTGCTGCTATCGGCGAGGACGCTGGCGCGAACGATAAACGATAGCGGTCCCTCGTTTCCCGAGCTATCCACGCCTGACACGGCGTAGTAGAGCGTCTCGCCGGCGGTAAGAGTTCCGCCTGTGGAAAGCTGCGGCGCGATGTCCACCAGCGGCATACCCGGACCGCTCGCGGCTATCGTCGCGCGGCGGAACAAAGCTGAGCGAGACATCCACTTCGATGGAGCCGTCACTCGCCGTAGTATCCGATTCCACAACTCCGAATTCGGGATTGCCATTTGCATCGATCACGCTTCCCATCAGCGGACGCGGCGTGCCAATGCCGGCGCCGTGCCTTGCCCCGGCCCGGTGGGCGACGTTGGCTGGCCGTTCGTATCGGCGTACCACGCGTCGTCGTGGATCTGCGCCAGAATCGACGAAGTGCGGTAGTTGGTAGCGGGCGAGATCTTGAATACGCGGAACGGCTGCCGGTTGAAACCCTCCTTCAAGTAAGTGACGGTGATGATATCGCCCGGTCTCACACCGAAAGCCTTGACGCTGGTATTGAATTCTATGTAAACGTTGCCCTTGACAGCCTTATCGAGATTGAATTGCAGAATGCGGCCGGCTTGATCGTAGTTCGGAATTCCAATCGCCATCAGGGATGCGGTAACTTCCTGGCCGGCCAGAGTGACATCGTCCGGATCGACCACGGCGAAGCTATCTTGCTGATAACTATTCAAGCTATCCTGGAACTCAACAGTGAAGTTGTTTGGCGTGTCGGCGATGGGCCGAGAACTTACGGTAACACTCGGCTCTCCGCTAGCCTGCCGAAGAATGCCCGAGAAGCCATTCGTCCCGTCTCCGAATTCATAGCTGGGCCATCCCTCGTTTAACTGCGCCGTGCTATTCGACCACGTCATTTGCGTGGGCTGCTGCAGCGCGATCGTATTTTCCACTTCGGCCTGTAGTAAACCGCCGGCCCATAAGTCAGATACAACCGCGCCGTATTGCGGATTCCCCGGACTAGATCGCCTGCGCTTCGCTTTTTCTGCAATACCAAATTGCATTGGAAACGCGGAAGGGTGATGGGGTTGCCGTTAAGATCGGTGGAGTTAATCTGCTGATCGCAGTAAGCGGCCACGGCGGCGAAGCTCGTGATATCGATCTGAGAAGCCGCCCAGCCGCTGCGGCGCAGGACATCGAGCAGAATCCACGCGGGGTTGCTTGAGAATTGGCTCGCCGCCGTGGTGCCATCGGCGTTGTAAGTAGGCACAATCAATCCCTGAGCCAGCACCTGTATATTCGGAAGCGAGTTGCCGTTACTGATCGCATTCGGCACGACCACGGCTAGGTATGCCATGCTGCCGTATGCGTCGCCCGCTGGCTGGCCGCTCGAATCCGTGAAGTTCATATCGAACACGCCATCGCGCGTTCCGAGCGTTACAACGTTGTACCAGCCCGTCGCCGACATATTCTGGCCGGAGACGCCCAGCGGGATCTGTATATCGTTCACCAGTACCGTGACCACGCCCTGCATCTGACCGATGCCCAACAGCACTTCCATGCGTGTGAGATTGCCGTCGTTCCGGGCGAAGGTTACGAGCGGCTGGTACCACGCCATCCCATAGACCATGGGTACGAAATCGTTATACTGCGCCTGATTCACGGAAAGATCGGAGCTTGTCCATTCCTTGCCGTACCCGGCGAACGGAGATTACTGGCGGCACATACTCGAT
>CAVXPE010000015.1:0-498970 GCA_963763545.1 Bryobacterales bacterium | reverse complement strand
TGCTGGGCTTGTCGCAGTCGTGAGCCTTTTTCTAGCATTGTCATTGCCGACGAGGCTCAGCCCGACCCGTCCGCCCACGCGGCGTTGAAGGCGGTCTGCACACAGCCGATGTGCCCCTACCCGCAGCGAGCGCAGTAACGTGGATCTACTAGATGCGAGAGCGGCGGCGGAGGGGCCCTCCGTTCGACTACAGTTGCCGCTGTCGTCGTGCCACTACAGCGATGCCGGAGATTTCGCAGTCCAGGTTCGTACCGGACTCTCCGGTGGAGGAAGCGGATTTGAACTTGTATGGGGCTTTTCCTGTCAAGTAGTCATTTTTGGTTTTTTGCCGGTTCTTTGTTCGGAGGTGTGTCCAGGTAAGGCTAGCATGTTCAGCAGGAGGCAGTCCTGCCGGGGTAAAAGTCAGAGCCCCGTAGTTTGGATAGCGGAGGAGATGGAAACAGAACCTTCGAAGCCTATCGACAAGATCTCCCGAGGGGAGAGCACGAGTTACCGGGCTGTATCAAAAGAGAACGCATTGTGGCCTCGAAAAAAGTAGCCCCGAGGGCCGAGCCTACCTCCGAAGGGCGAAGGCAGCATGAGCAGCCGAACACTGACCGATACGGCTGTTCACCTCGGCGGGGTGGAAGCGACGGCACGGTGACAAGGACATGCTGAGCAACTGGAGAAGCCCTCCTCGTCCCGGCGCGAAATCGCCGGAGCAAGGTAGGCCGTATAACCGGCGACACCGGGAAGTCGGCCGAAGACGAGAGGGTGGCGGCTGGGTCCGGAGTAGTGAGGAAGCGGAGTAATGTCCGTGGAGCGAAGGGGCCCTGCCATTTGCAATGTCTCCAACGTAAGGAAGGCAAGGACGAGATGACAAAGGCGTCCATCGATTTGCAGGACCTGAGGCGGAGACTATACGTCAAGGCGAAGGCTGAACCGTCCTGGCGTTTTTGGGGGCTATACGTCCACGTCTGCAAGATGGAGACCCTGCGCGCAGCGTATGCGATGGCCAAACAAAACGATGGGGCCCCGGGAATAGACGGGGTCACGTTCGAGGCCATCGAGGCGCAAGGCGTGGAGGCTCTGCTCGAGCAGCTGCGCGACGAACTTACCGGGTGCACCTACAAGCCACTCCCAGCCCGGAAGCAGGAGATACCGAAAGACGGGGGCAAAGTCCGCGTCTTGTCGATCCCGGCGATCCGGGACAGAGTGGTGCAGGGTGCGCTCAAGCTCATCCTCGAACCTGTGTTCGAGGCGGACTTCCAACCGGGGTCGTATGGATATCGGCCCAAGCGGACAGCACACGACGCGATCAAGCGAGTGGCTGAAGCAATAGCTCAGCGGAAGACGCGGGTCCTCGACTTTGATCTGCGAGCCTACTTTGACAATGTCCGGCATGACCGGTTGTTGGAGAAAGTGGCTCAGCGGGTCGACGACAAGGACATCATGCATCTGTTGAAACTTATGCTAAAGGCCTCTGGCAAGAAGGGCGTTCCGCAAGGCGGCGTGATCTCGCCCTTGCTCAGTAATCTCTACCTCAATGAGGTGGACAAAATGCTGGAGCGAGCGCGGGAAGTCACACGCAACGGCAAGTACACCAATGTCGAATATGCGAGGTTCGCTGACGACCTGTGGTCTTGATCCACGCCTACAAACGTCATGACTGGCTGATTGGAGCAGTGAACAAGCGACTACGGGAGGAGTTCGCCAAACTGCAGGTCGAAATCAATGATGAAAAGAGCCGCAGAGTTGACCTGAGCCGAGGTGAGAACTTCGGCTTTCTGGGGTTTGACTTCCGCTATCTCCGCGGTCTGCGCGGAGTGATGCGGCCGCATTACACGCCCAAGCTCAAAAAGCGGACGGCGCTGCTGCGGGAGCTCAAGCAGGTATTTCGCCGACACCGGTCGCACCCGATTGAGAGGGTGATAAGCCTGATCAATCCAATGCTGCGGGGGTGGGTCAACTACTTCGCGGTGGGGAACTCTAGCGAGTGCTTCACCTACATCAGAGATTGGGTAGAGAAGAAGGTCAGGCGCCAGCTGGCGCATGCTCGGAAACGAAAGGGCTTCGGCTGGGAGCGGTGGAGTAGGCCGTGGCTGTATGTCACTCTCGGACTGTTCAACAGCTATCGAGTGCGACACGACCGACCGAAAGTTGCCCCGGTATGATAGGTCCCATAAGCCCTGACGTGAAGCAAATGGGGGCGCGCAGTGCGGGAAATCCGCATGCTGCGTGCGACGTGGAGGGGGCTGGAAACGTGGCACGGTCGGGATACCTCGGCCAACTGGCGCGCCAGTCCTCGACCCTACCTGGAAAGCCGTTCTTCGTCCCGTCGCCTGGGATCAGGTTCGCGGAGCGCGCGGAAGGGGTCAAGGGACCGAAACGGTAGCAAAGCTTGGCGGCTTGCCGCCTAGCGACGCTTGTGTTTCGCAGCGCCTTGACGCCTGAGCACGCGGAGCGATGATGAACTGCGAGACGGGCTTTTGGCATAGCTTCGGTGTCTGATCGGTGCCGTCTGTCGGTCTGTTGAGGATCCGAGGGGAGCTCGCCATTGGGGTGCATCTTCGTGCTACAGACTTGTATGCGGTAGGATCGTTTGATCCTGACCATGATGCGGTCATGCGCATCGGCGGCGAAGCTCCGGGCGGCGGGCCCATTCTCTCGGTCGGCATCAAGTGCCAGGTTCGAATACGGGTTCCCGCCACCTCGGATCGTCAATCGGCGGTCGTGCTGAAAAGCCAGCGCGAGCGCCGAAGGTGCTGAGTGCTATGCTTGTTCAGGTAAGCCTTTCAGGACGCTGGACGTAAGACGACGCCCTCCAATGGCTCACCCGTAGCGACAAAGCGCCAGAGCGCAATGATCAGTTCGCGTGCCAGCGCGACGATCATTGTCTTGCGCGTGCCACTACGGCTGTCGGCGGTGCGGGCGCGATACCACAATGCCAGCGCGCTCTCCTTCTGAAACATCAGAAAGCGCCAGGCGAGTTGGATCATGCCGCGGCGGACCCGGGCGTTGCCGGCTCGGGCGAGCCCTTGTTCGCGCTGGCGCGCGCCGCTCTCATCCGGCGAGCCTGTTAAGCCGGCGTAGCGTGCCACGGCTCTGCGGTCACGCATTGGCCGTGACAGCACCTCATGGACCAGCAGATCAGCCGTCTCGACACCAACACCGACGATTTGGGCGAGCAGCCGAACCATCGCGTGGGGCCCGGTCTCAGGCTGCTGCTCTAATCGTTTCTGGCGAGCGTCCTCGATCTCTCTGATCTGGCTGACAACAAAGCCCAGCCGCGCCATATCGCGCTGCAGCTCGGCCGAGGTGTTCGGCGGCAGCGGCACGCCCTCCGGGGTGTGCAGGGCTGCAACACGCTCGGCCGCCTTGCGCAGGGTTGGTTTGAAGTTGCGGATGCCCAGCCGGGCCAAGGTTGACTTTATCCGGTTCACAATCCGCGTGCGTTCTCCCACCAGGCTGTCGCGCTCGCGGTTCGGCCGCTTGGCGTCCTCTTCGCCAATCGTGGGCACGCGCGCCATGCTGCAATGGCCCCGTTCGCCACGCAGCCACCCCAAGAACCCGCGCTTCAGCAACTCGGTGTCGAGCCGGTCGGTTTTCGCTCGGCGATGCTCCCGCGATACCGCGACACTCGAGGCATGGATCACGTAAGCCTCGACGCCACGCGCCGCAAGCCAGCGCGCCAGCCAAAACCCGTCGCGGCCGGCTTCGAAGGCAAGCGCAATCCGCGTGATCGTGCGCCCGGCCCTGACCGCCTCATCCTGCCAGCGATGCAGCAGGCCAAGCAGCCGTTCTGGGTTCGGCTCCAGCTTCTTGCGCGGCGACGCTCAATCCCGGGAAGCATGCCGGCAACGAGCCAGCTCGACTGGCTCATCTCGATGACGGCTATGATCGTGCTATTCTGGTCCAGGGCGACGAGGGATCTGCTCAGGTCGTTCGGCTGGGGCATCGCGGCACTCCATCGGTTACATGCAGCGACGAAGTTGCCATTCCTCGCCGCCCGCCCCATAGCGTCTCTCGGTCCCCCCGTGTGATGGACGGCGATTTAGGACGCAAGGTACCAGCGCTGATCGCGGTTTTCGAGCTGGCCGGCACGGCGGTGACGTTGCAGCGCGGCGCCGCGAAGGCGATCTTGGTCCCATCGTCATCCCCTACTTCCCGGGAAAGATAGTTGAGGAGTTCGGGCGGGGGTGGCGCCCCGCCGCGCGCCTGGACGGCCTTCAAACCGGCGTCGCTGATCGAAACGCCGGGCGCCTTCTGACGGGGGACCGAGGGTTCGATTCTCGTTCCCTCCAGCGGCGGTTCCATTGCGCACCCGACGGAGAAGTGCGGCCGGCGACATCTCGACGGCGAACGATGTTAATGACCGGCGGAGTGCTGGCTCAACTCCTCGAGGAGTGGTCGCAGCGCGTCCAGTTCCGCACCAAAGCCGGCCCAGTTTCCGGATTTCAATTGTTGCCATAGCGCGGTTGTAGTGGCTCAGCGCCTCCTGCGCCCGATCGGCCTCGGGGCCGGCGAGCGCGGTTTTGGCTGATGCCCCGGCGAGGAGGCTGAGGGCGGGGTGGCCGGAGCGGTTTCCTTGAAGAGCGCTGCCAGTGCCCCGGCGAGCGTCTCGTCCATGACGACACGGTCGCCATAGGCCGCGATCACCCGCTTGAGCTCCGGCAGTTGTCCGCCTCCGCACGCAGATAAAGCGGCGACACATACAAGATGGAGTTCTCTATCGGGATCACCAGCAGATTTCCCCGGATAACCCGCGAGCCCATCTGGTTCCACAGCGAGAGCTGCTGGGAGATCTCGGTGTTCTGGTTGATCAGCGCCTCGATCTGAAAGGGGCCGTAGACGAGCTTGTCCTTGGGAAATTCGTAGACGATCAGCTTGCCGTAATCCGGCTGGTCGGAGCGGGCGGCCAACCACGCGATCATGTTCTGCCGCTGGCTCGGCACCATCGGCAGCATTTGCAGAAACTCGGCCTGCGGTTCGCCGGGTAGGCGCACGATGATATAGTACGGCGCCATCGTCGCCTCGTCCCCGCCGGTCGGCTGGCGCGGGAACTGCCAGAGATCTTCGCGGTTATAGAAGACTTCGGCGCTGTTCATGTGGTAGGTCCGGTAGATTTGCGCCTGGATGAAGAACAGATCCTCCGGGTAGCGAATATGCTTTTGCAAGTCCTGCGGCATGGCCGCCAATGGCTTGAACAGCCCCGGGAAGATGCGCTGGTAGGTCGCGGCGATCGGGTCCGAGGAATCCGCCAGGTAAAAGCTTACCGTCCCGTTGTAAGCGTCGATCACGACTTTGACCGCGTTGCGGATATAGTTGAGCTCCGAGCCGGGAAGGGTCTGGGCGTAGGGGAAATAACGACTTGTCGTATAGGCGTCCTGCATCCAGAAGAGCCGCCCCTCGCTGATCACGAGGTAAGGGTCCCGGTCGAGGCGGAGGAAAGGGGCGATCGTCTGTACCCGGTCCCGAATGGTACGACGGAACATGATCCGACTGTCGCCGGTGATATAGCTGGTGAGCAACAGGTTCGGGTCCTTGAAATACCACGCGAAGAGGGCTCTGCGAGCGATCCCGCCCACGGCGACCCCGCCCGCGCCCGAGTAGGTCGCATAGACGTTGTCTGCCCCCTTGGGGTAATCGAACTCCGGCGTGCTTCCCTTGACGATGACGTAGGTGTCGGTCTCTTCCCCGAAGTAGATGCGCGGTTCGTCGATCGGCGGGCCGCCGGTGGCGACCGGCGGGATGTCCTGCAGGTAGAAGACCGGCAACCCTTCTTTGGTCTTGCGGGCGAGCGGGCTCATCACCGCCCCATTGCCGTGAGTGAACAGCACATGGCGGTTGACCCAGGTCTGGGCATTGGGGGTAGGAGTGCCGGCTGGAGCTCGCGGGCCGACAAGGTCACCCCCTGATACGCGCCATCGAGATGGTAACGATCCACATCCACGTCATGGAACTTGTAGTAGGTCCGAATCTCCTGCAATTGACCGTACGTGTCCATCAACGGCTGCCAGTCCCACAGCCGAATGTTATCAATGGTCGCCTGGTTGGCCTGGAGCGACTGGAAGGTGAGGCTCTGTTCCACCGGGAAGGGTTTGACCGAGATCTGATGGAGATTATACGCCTGTTGGGTGAGGTCGATGTTGCGCTGGATGTAGGGCTTCTCCAACTGCAGCTCGTTCGGTTTCACGAACACGAGCTGAAACAGCGCGGGGAACACCAGAGCCAGCACCAAGGAGCTGCCAAAGACCAGCACCGCCCCGGCGACCGGAAGCCTGTAGGTGCGGACCCGCAAATTGGCCCAACAAGCAAAGGCTGCGATGATCGAAAGCCCGACCAAAAGCCAGAGGACGGGCAGTGCAATATGGATATCGGTGTAGCTCGCTCCTACCACCACCCCATTGTCGCCGTACAGCAGCAGAAAGCGGTCGAGACCATAAGACCAGGCTTTCACCGCGAAGAAGAGCCCCAGCAGAGCGGAGCCGTGGGCGATGGCCGCGGGTGAGATCGACCGGCGCTGCTCGTTGAATTCAATGTCGCCGTGCACCCAATACACCGCTGCGGCGACGAGAAAGCTCAAGACGAGCGTCAGCAGCAGCCAATTTTTGATGACGACATAGGCGGGAAGAGAGAAGAGATAGAAACCGATGTCCTTGCCGTACTGGGGATCGCTCTGGCCATACGGCACCTGATAGACGAAACGCAGGAACACGCCCCAGTTGCTGACCTCCCCGGCGGCGACCAAGATCGCAAGCACGCCGGCGACCCCCACGATGAGCAGACGCCACGGAAGACGCTGGCCCATGAGCACCAACAGCTCGGGCAATGTCTGATCCCCGCCGGCTTCTGCGCAAAGTCGACGCGACGCACATGCCCCCGTCGCCGGGCGAACCGGTAGGCCAGGGTTCCGTTCACCCACAGGAGGATGGCGGACCCCGCGAAGACGGCGAAGAAGAGCACCGCCTTGCCGCCAAGAATTGTCCAGAAGACATCCAGATACCCGATGGCCGAGAACCAGGCCCAATCGACCAGGAAGTCACTCGTCAGGCCCAGTACGATGAAGCAGGCCACGATGACTATGACAGCGACCGCGATGCCTCTTCTTGGCATTATCCCGCCTCCCTTCTGTGTTCGCCATCTTGACGACCTGCGTTCTTGCGAAGGGCGTTTTCGAATTGCTGTTGTTCTGACGTGCGCGTTAACATCGAAATAAAAGCCCGTCGGGGAACAACGATAACATAGCGTCGACGAATAAGCGCCCCGGAAGGTGAGCGCTAGATAGAGGAAGTCAGGTTCGCAACTGACTTTCCCGTGGAGGAGGCAGTCTCGAGCGAACCCGTCTCTGAAGCCGAAATTCCCTGCTAGCAGGGAAAATACAGGGAATTTCATCGATTTGGGGCTCGGGCGCGCGTCAACAGTAGAAAAAACGAGCATCATATCAATATTTTACGGGCCAATCCCTACACATCCGAACAGGGAATTTTTTGCGGCCTTGCAGGGAATTTAAATCGGCGATCAGGGAAATTTCCGCCCTGATCAGCGAATTTCCGCTCTCGTCCGCTATTTTGGCCGACCAATTCCGATCCCCCCAGAGGTCTCGAACGTTGCGGATAAGGAAAAAGCCGCCAGATACATTAGCCGCTCCAAAACGCACGGGCCGCGACATCCAACTGATCTCGCACGTCGACCCGCCCGAGCGTGAGGACCGCGCGCATGCGCGCTCCGGCAATTCGGACTAACGCCCTTGACAGATAACAGCGGAGCCAGGGGGGACGGCAGGGTGACGCCCAAGGTGATATGTGGTTCAGCGTCGGGATAGTGTAAGTACTCCGAAGCCGCGGCCCTGACCCGGTTCGACAAGTGAGGGTATTGATCGGCGGCTTGGCTCCAATGCGAGTGAACATAACGAGGG
The DNA here is from genome assembly GCA_963763545.1 of Bryobacterales bacterium. Classification (GTDB taxonomy): domain Bacteria; phylum Acidobacteriota; class Terriglobia; order Bryobacterales; family Bryobacteraceae; genus PALSA-243. Next base: position 491,073 of record CAVXPE010000015.1, on the reverse strand, counting down.
CGAAGAAAAATTCGCCCCTCACGTCTGCTTGGGAAGGCATTCGCGAAGTTCTGAACTTGCGCTGAGCCGGTTTACACCCAGGGTCCGACGCGCAAGGAATGCCGTTGACCGATCGAAAGGACGGCGATCCGCAAGGCGCATCCGGTGCCTCGGCGTCCGGCCGATAGCGGCGAACCGGACCCTTCAGCTGAAGACAGCTCTGTTGAGCGAGCGTCTTTCGCAATCATCGCCTCGGCCTGTCTCCCCTCAAAGACGAGATGCCGACGTGATCAGGCGGCCGAAATGAAAAGGGGTAGTTTGGCATGGATATAAGTGTGGTCGACTGGAATCGTGTTGAGGTCTACGAGGTGGGCGCATCGCTGATCACGCTGCTCGCTTACCCCCGCGAGAGGGAAGAGGTATGGGCTCAGGTTCACGCTTCCCTCTGCAGCTATGCGCTCAGAATAAGATCTGCGTCGGAACGAGATCAGACCACAGTGCCACAACCGATAAAGCCAATTTATGCATTTCGCCTGGAACAGGACATCAGTCGGGACTTGCGGACGCTCGAGCGCCGAACGCGCGATCGAATGATTGCTGGTCGGATGGCATATGATTTCTCAAAGAGGCGGTGACGGGTCGGGTTCCCGAGGGTCTAAAGCGGTTGTCCATCAACGAGCTCGCGGAGCTGGGACGGGACGACGCCGGCTATAGCGAGCCCGAGAATGTGGAAGCCCGGATTTGGTTGCCGAGCTTGCCAGTCATCCATTTAGCCACCGCGCTTCAGGTCCTTTTGCATCTCAGCGAACTTCAAAATCGGACCGATCGGCTACGAAGCGCTGCTACTCGGCCGCGGCGTAATCGAACTGGTCATTCGCACCGCGGAGTACCACCGAGTTCTGTTCACGCGGTGCCGATCTCTGCGCCTCGATCCGGAGAGCTTGATCAGAATTCGCTTGCCGTAGCAGCTAGGTTCAAGATTTTCTTCCATTCCTCAACTGAGAGCTTCGCCGGGTTCGGCAGGCCGGTGTGCAGAAATGATCCGCACACACCGGAGCGAACTTATGAAATCGCCGAGCAGCAGTCCAGCCTGGAGCCGCCGAACAAGACCACGGTTCGCCAGCGGCAGGGTCGACATTGGTCGACGCCATGATGGATTCCATACCCATCGTCGCGCTCACCGGACAGGTCTCGACGAAGCTGATCGGCAGCGACGCCTTCCAGGAGGCCGACACGTTCGGCATCACGCGCTCCTGCACCAAGCACAACTATCTGGTCAAGAAACTGGAAGACCTGCCGCAGACCATCCACGAAGCCTTTTATCTCGCTTCGAGCGGCCGGCCGGGTCCGGTGCTGGTCGATATCCCGAAGGATGTCTTCCAGGCGCAAGGTCACTACACGCCGGTTACGACCATCCATTTGCCCGGTTACAAAGTCTTCACCGAGGGCCACACCGGCCAGATCCGGCGCGCGGCGCAGTTGGTGACGGAGGCGGAACGTCCGCTGATCTATGCCGGCGGCGGCATCCTGGCGGCGGGCGCTTCGGCGGAACTGCGCGAGTTCGCCGAAAAGGCCGACGCTCCCGCCGTGACCACGCTCATGGGTCTCGGCGCGCTTCCTTCCAATCATCCCAACTTCATCAGCATGCCGGGCATGCATGGCAGCTACGCGGCCAATATGGCGATGACGCACTGCGACTTGCTGATCGCGCTCGGCACGCGCTTCGACGACCGTGTAACCGGCCGGCTGGCCGCCTTCGCGCCGCACGCCAAAGTGATCCATGTGGATATCGACCCGGCCGAAATCGCCAAGAACCGCCAGCCCGATGTGCCGATTGTGGGCGATGTCAAACGCGTGCTCGCGAAGTTGAATCATCTGTTGGCCGAGCAGCCCGTGCCGCCAACCGCCAAGCGCCGCGCATGGTGGTCGCAGATCCGCGAATGGAAAGAGCAGCACCCGTACGACAGGTCCACCTCCGAATCCGAGATCAAGCCGCAGCACCTGATGGCGGAAATCGACCGGCTCTCTGGCGGACATGCCATCGTCAGTTCGGATGTGGGCCAGCACCAGATGTGGGCGGCGCAGCTAATTCGCTTCGACGAGCCGCGTCTCTGGCTCAACTCCGGCGGACTGGGATCGATGGGATTCGGATTGCCCGGCGCGATCGGCGCGCAGTTCGCGCGTCCCGAAAAGCTGGTGTTCGCGCTGGTGGGCGATGGCGGTTTTCAGATGGCCATTCCGGAACTTGCGACTATCGTGAGCAGCGGCCTGCCCATCAAGATTATCGTCATGAACAACGGCTATCTTGGCATGGTGCGCCAGTGGCAGACGCTGTTTTACAACAACCGCCTCAGCTCGGTTGAGCTGGATTGCTTCCCGGATGCCGCCAAGCTCGCGGCGGCTTATGGCTTCAATGGCCGCACCATCGACAAGCCGTGGGAACTGGCATCCGCGATGGAAGAGGCGGTAGCCGAGCCAGGGCCTTACCTGCTCAATGTGAAAGTGAGTCCAATGGAAAACGTCTTCCCCATGGTGCCCGCTGGCGGCGCCATCAATGAGATGGTTCTCGGCCCGCCGCAACCCGTGGCTGAGCCAGTGGCGCAGGCCTCCTGGCCTGCGCGGCCGGCCCGCTAGAACTGCGTCGCTAAAGGAAAACCCATGCTGCAAGTCATTTCGGTACAACTCGAAAACAAACCCGGCGCGCTGATGCGCGTCACCGGCCTGCTGACACAGCGCGGCTACAACATCGAAAGCCTCACGGTTGCCCGGACGCTCGACCCCGAAGTTTCCCGCATGACCATCGCCGTGGACGTGGAGGCTAACCAGCGCCAGCAGGTGATCAAGCAGATGAACAAGCTGATCAATGTGCTGCAGGCAACCGATCTCACCGAGTCACCCTCGGTGATTCGCGAGCTCGTGTTGGTCCGCATCCGCATGCCGCAGGAGACGCGCACCGCGGTCCTTAAGGAAGCCGAGATTTTCGGCGGACGCGTTGTAGATTCCTCCACCGAGGGCTTCGCCATCGAAGTGACCGGCGACCCCGAAAAGCTCGACGAATTTATCGATGTGATGCGCAGTTACGGCGAGATCGATGTCACACGTTCCGGCTCGCTCGCCATTGCGCTCGAAACCAAAAAGCTGCGCTTGCAGCCGCCGGTTCCCACGCGGCCCGAAATCGGGGCCACCCGGCAGGAGAAGATCAATGTCAACGCCTAATCGCTATTACGAAAAAGACGGAAGTCTCGAACATTTACAGGGCCGCAAGATTGCCATTATCGGCTACGGCAGCCAAGGCCACGCGCATTCTCTCAACCTGCGCGATTCCGGCGCGGAGGTAATCGTCGGCCTTTATCCTGGCAGCAAGTCCTGGGCGAAAGCCGAGGCCGCCGGGCTCAAGGTAATGACTACTGCCGATGCCGCCAAGGCAGCGGACGTGATCATGATCCTGGTCAGCGATCACATTCAGGCCGACCTTTATAACAATGACATCGCGCCGCACATGAAGCCGGGCAAGACGCTCATGTTCGCCCATGGCTTCAATATTCACTTCCAGCAGATCGCGGCGCCGCAGGGCGTGGATGTCTCCATGGTCGCGCCCAAAGCGCCGGGCCACCGCGTGCGCGAGCTTTACACGGAAGGCGTGGGCGTTCCCGCGCTGGTGGCGATCCACCAGGATGCCTCGGGGAAAGCGATGCCGAACGCTCTCGCTTATGCGTTGGCGCTCGGATGTCTGAAGGCCGGCGTGATCGAGACTACGTTCCGCGAAGAGACGGAGAGCGACTTATTCGGTGAGCAGGCCGTACTGTGCGGCGGAGTCAGCGAACTGATCCGCGCAGGGTTCGAAACGCTGACCGAAGCCGGATACGCTCCCGAGATCGCATACTTCGAGTGCCTGCATGAGCTGAAGCTCATTGTCGATCTGATCTATGAAGGCGGCCTGAGCTATATGCGCTATTCGGTTTCGGATACGGCCGAATACGGCGATTACACTCGCGGGCCGCGCGTGGTTAACGCGGAGACTCGCGCCGAGATGAAGAAGATTCTCAGCGAGATCCAATCCGGCGAATTCGCGCGCCAATGGATCGGGGAAAACAAAGCGGGACGGCAGAAGTTCCTGGCTATGCGCGATGCGGCGCGCAATCAGCCGATCGAAGTGGTCGGCCGCGAACTGCGCGAAATGATGACGTTCCTGAAGAAGAGGAAAGAGGCCGGCGTGCCGCAGGAGGCCACGGCGTAAAACCAGAAAAGAAAATTAGCCGCCGATGAACGCAGATAACGCACGATAAAACAATTTCTATCGGCGTTCATCGGCGTTCATCGGCGGCTAATAGAAGTTGGCTGTTATGAAAATCGCAACTTTCGACACCACTCTCCGTGACGGAACGCAGGGCGAATCCGTCTCCTTCTCGGCCGACGACAAACTCGTCATCGCACAGAAGCTCGACGAGTTGGGCATCGATTACATCGAGGGCGGATGGCCGGGATCCAATCCCAAAGACAAGGAGTTCTTCCACCGCGCAGCCGGACTCCGCCTCAAGCACGCTCGGCTTACCGCCTTCGGATCCACGCGTTTCGCCAAGAACCCGGTCGAGCAAGACCGCAATGTGCAGGCGCTTGTGGAAGCAGGTACGCCGGTAGTCTCCATCTTCGGTAAGACGTGGGATCTCCACGTCAAGCGGGCCCTTGGCATCAGTGAAGAAGAGAACCTGCTCCTGATCTCCGAAACCGTGAAGTATCTCAAAGACCACGGCAAGGAAGTGGTCTACGACGCCGAGCACTTCTTCGACGGCTATTTCGCCAACCCCGATTACGCTTTGAAGACACTCGAAGCCGCGGCGTCGGCCGGCGCGGACATACTCTGTCTCTGCGATACCAACGGCGGCACGCTTACCGGGAAATTAGTCGACGCGTTCGCAGAGGTGCGCAAGCGGTTTGATGGCATCCTGGGAATCCACACGCATAACGATTCGGGCGTCGCCGTTGCCAACACCATTGCAGCCGTGGAAGCGGGCGCGACCCATGTGCAAGGCTGCATGAACGGGTATGGCGAGCGCTGCGGCAACGCCGACCTCGCGTCGGTGATCGCCAACCTCGAACTGAAGCTGGGCCACACGACTATCGGTCAGGAGAAACTCGCCAGCTTATCCAGCGTTTGCCGTTTCATCGCCGAAATCGCCAATCTCCCGCTGCGTAATGACCAGCCTTTCGTCGGCAAGAGCGCCTTCGCTCATAAGGGCGGCGTGCACGTCAGCGCCGTATTGAAGGATTCCTCGACTTACGAGCATATTGCTCCGGAAGCTGTAGGCAACCGACAGCGCGTTTTAGTCAGCGACTTATCCGGCCGGGGCAACGTCATCTACAAACTCAAGCAGCATGGACTCGGTGACCGGCTCTCGGAAGATGCGCGCCGCGAGTTACTCGAGCGCATCAAGCAGATGGAGTTTGAGGGCTACGAACTGGAAGCCGCCGAAGGAACCTTCGAACTGCTGGTACGCGAGGCGCTCCATCCCGGACTTCAATTCTTCGAGATCGATAGTTACGAAGTATCTGCGCGCGCCGCCGGCGCCGGCCCCTCGCGCACTACCGCGACGGTAACACTGCGCGCGCAAGACGGCGTCCATTCCGCTACCGCCAACGGGCACGGTCCCTTCAATGCGTTGCATCTGTGCCTGCGCAAGAGCCTCAGCAAGCTGTATCCGCAGATTGCCGACGTGGTCCTGACGGACTACAAGGTACGCGTGCTCGATTCGCATCAAGGCACAGCGTCAAAGGTGCGCGTGTTGATCGAGTGGTCCGATCATCGCAAGAGCTGGACCACGGCCGGTGTCTCCGACAACGTGATCGAAGCCAGTTGGACGGCGCTGGTCGATGCCATCAGGCTGGAGTTGATGCGATTGACGGAGAAGGATCAGTCGATCGAGAAGGCCGTCGAGGATTACTGCTGGGGCGTGTGAGGGCCGAACATGGTTACCTTACCAACCGGCATGGCTCCGATCTGGCATCTTACGGTTGACCAGTATCATTCCATGATCGAAACCGGCATTCTGGTTTCCGGCGATCCGGTCGAGTTGCTCGAAGGCGTTCTTGTACAGAAAGCATCGAAGAGCCCGCTTCATGTATTCGTTACCCGTATGACCCTTCAGGTCCTTGATTCGATGGCGCCTGCCGCTTGGTTCGTTAGCAGTCATCATCCGATTACTCTTGCCGACAGCGAGCCGGAACCGGACACGGTGATGATTCGCGGCGACATGCGCGACTATTCTGCGCGTCATCCGGGGCCGGCAGAGGTTGGCCTGATTGCCGAGGTCGCCGACGCAACCCTCGAACGCGACCGGTTTCTAAAGAAGCGAATCTTTGCTAGCGCTGGCGTTCCCATTTATTGGCTGATCGATTTGATCAATTTCCGGCTTGAAGTCTATTCCGATCCTCAATCCGGCGATTACCAGAAATGCGCCGTCTACGGACCCGACGATTCCGTTCCCGTCACGCTCGACGGCCGTACCGTTGGCGCCATCTCCGTGCGCTCGCTGCTTCCCTAGCTGTTTTCTGAGAAAAATCGTCCGCTCGACCTACTATCTTTTCGGTGGGCGCTGATTTTCACCTCATGACCCCTGAAGCCCGGCGCCACAGCCGGCAAATGGCGGCGTTACTGCAGCCTGCGGCCGCGCGTCTGAACAGGGAATTCAAGCGGATTCTGCGGGACAAGGGATACGCCCGCGATGCAATCCGGGCAGCGCTCGCAATCACCCCCGCCGCGGCCGCCGCCTGCCGGACGCACAGCGAGTTCATCGAGCAGGTCGAATACAACGGACGGCGGTTGGCCAAGTTGAACGTGGCGCCGGGAGAAGCGCATGAGAGCCTGCGGGAGTTCGGCGCGCTGCTCGAGCCGATTCTGTCCAACCGCTTCCAACCCGCCCGAGAGCAACTCGATTTGGCTACGCGGCTCACCCTCAATGAGGCCTACTATCAGGTCCGCGAGGCTGAAACGCAGGCGCTCTTCGGAATCTATCGAGCCGAAGTAGAGGCGCGCAATCTCGACGATTTTCTGCGGCGCCTGGTGCGCGTCCTGACCGCCGCATTGCGCGCCCGCTCCGGCCGAATCGTCGAGATGGAGCAGCCCCAGGAGCCGTGGCTCGCCAAGCCGCGCTACATGGAACGCGGCGGCGCCCGGGAGTCACTAATCGCCGACGCCAGGATGCGTGGCCGCTATGCCTCCTATTGGTCATATCCGCTCGGCGAGCCCCTGGTTGCCCAATTTGGCTTTGCCGTGAAATATCCGTGGCTCCCGCGCGAACTGGCTTTACTTGAAGCTGCCGCCGAACGGGTGCGCGGCGCCGCGGAGCGCCACCGGCTGGAATCGGAGAATCTCCGTTTGGAAGCAGAGGCACGGCGCGCCGAGGAGGAAGAACGGCGCCGCGTCGGCCGCGAACTGCACGACGAAGCCGGGCAATCGCTGCTCCTGCTGCGGCTGCAATTGGAGATGATGGAACGCGAGGCGCCGCCGGCGTTATGCGCACAGCTCGGGGCCGCGCGTTCCGTCGCGGAAGCCACGATCGCGGAGATCCGGCGTATCGTATCGGCGCTGAGTCCCGCCGTGCTCGAACGCCTTGGACTGGCGGCTGCACTTCGGCATCTTTGCGTGCGCTTTCGAAAGATGCATCAGGCCGCGATCGCGCTGCGCATCCCGCGAAGAATTCCCGCGCTCCTGTCTGGCGTCGAGGACGCAATCTACCGCGTGGCGCAGGAGTGCCTGCTGAATATTGCCAAACATTCTTCCGCAAGTTCCGTAAAGCTTTCCCTTAGAATTGCCGAATCTCATATCAGGCTGAGCGTTTTCGACAACGGCTCTGGATTCAGCGGAAAAAGCGTGTCCCGTAAGCCCCTATCGTTCGGTTTAGTGGGAATGCGCGAGCGCGCGGCGCTGCTCGGTGGAAAGCTGGAGACCGTTAGTGGGCAAGGCAAAGGAGTGATGGTGAAACTCGAGCTGCCGCTCGGAGGGACGCCAAGGAAATTGAATGGCAAAAATTCGCGTACTACAAATTGACGACCATACGCTCTTCCGTCAGGGCATCCGTACGTTGCTGGCGGCTGAAGCCGACATCGAGGTGGCCGGCGAGGCTTCCAACGCGGCGGATGGAGTAGCTTCCGCGCACGAACTGCGCCCCGACGTAGTGCTGATGGATATCGGCATGCCTGGCATGAGCAGTTTCGAAGCCACGAGGCAAATCCGCAAGGACCGCCCCGAAACCCGTGTGCTGTTTCTCTCTATGTACGACGACGAGGACTATCTCGCCGAATGCGTCGAGATAGGCGCCAGCGGCTATGTATTAAAGGACAGTCCCGGCGATCAGTTGACAACGGCTATTCGCGAAGCGCATCGCGGAGGAAGCTATCTCAGCCCGCGTCTGTTGACCAAACTAGTGGATGGATTCCGCAGCGGTCACGGAGCGCCCATGCAGCCGCGATTCGGCACGCTGACCAAGCGGGAACGCGAGATTCTCAAGATGCTGGCGGAAGGCAAGTCCGTCAAGGAGATCGCTTCCGAGTTCGATCTCAGCGTCAAGACCGTCGAAGCGCATAAGTTCAATTTGATGCGCAAACTGGACATTCATAATAAAGCCCAGCTTGTGCAGTACGCGATTCAAAAGAAGATCATCAAGTTGAACGAACCTGTGTTCAGTTAGCGGCGCTCCGCCGTTGGCTGTCAAAGCAAATTGCCACGTGTGTTGCGGCTGACACGCGGACCTTATCCCGTATCCCGCCTGTTTCTCATAACTTAGCATTCGGTCCACCTACTGCATCTGGATTTGCAGTGGGAGGAACGGAGATGCTCAAAGTGGACTTTTTAAACGGTGAGATCCAGATAAAGAGGTTGGCTGCCCTGACCAGCGTGATGCTGATGGCCGCGGCTGAAGCCTTGGCGCAAGATAAGACGGCGAAACCCGCGCGCAAGATCGTAGTGAGCATTCCGGACCGTAAGCTGGCCGTGCTAGAAGCCGGCCGCGTAGTGAAGATCTTCCCCACCGCCGTTGGCGCGCCGAAATCGCCGAGTCCCATAGGCTCCTACACTATCGTGCTCCGCCTGACAGACCCGACTTGGTATGGGAAAGGCAAGATCGTTGCCCCCGGAAAGAGCAGCCCAATTGGTACCCGCTGGCTCGGCCTCAGCGTAAAGGGCTACGGCATTCACGGCACCAACAATCCGAACTCCATCGGTCACAACGCGTCGCACGGCTGCATTCGCCTTCGCAACCAGGACATTGAACAGTTGTTCGGCATGGTTTCAGTGGGAGACGCAGTAGAATTAGTAGGAGAGAGAACGGTGGAGACTGCCCAGATCTTCGGACCCGCGGCCGTCGCGCAGGCGCAGAGCGGAAACGCCGTCGTTCAGTAACGGGCTCGAAACGACACTATGTTATGCTCGCAGCCGTAAAGGGGTGGCAAGCGGTTCAGGCCGCCGTCATCGCCACGGTCCTATTGCCGATTCCTTGCGCATGGGCCGCGGACGATCTCAACACCGCCGCGGCTCAATTGGCCCGAAAGACCGCCACGATGGCCGGCAGGGGTGAAGCCGTCGCCGTCGCCTACAAGAACATGTCGTCCCTCGCGCCCGTCGAATGGAGCGGCGTGCGGACCGCGTTCGAGTCCGCATTGCGCGATGCCGGCAGCCGTGCAACGGACGCCGGCGCCGTCGAAGTTCGGCTAACAGTTTCGGAAACGCCCACACAGTATCTTCTAGTCGAAGAGGCGCGCCGCGGCGACGACCGCCAAGTTTGGATTGCCTCCTGGAATCGCACGGCGTCCGAATCCCTCAAACCGGCGGGCGTTTCACTCGATTTGAAGCAGGTGTGGCGGCAGACGGAACAGATTCTCGATATCGCATTTCTGCCCGCGGGCATGCTAGTTCTTTCACCGGCCAAGTTGACGCTTTATACACGCACGGGAGATTCGTGGACCGCGGCGGCCTCGGCGCCAATCGCAAGCGCCAAACCGTGGCCGCGTGATTTGCGCGGACGGGTGCGCGCCACCGGCGCTACGTTCCAGGTCTTTCTGCCGGGTTTGGCGTGCAACGGAAACACCGATCCCACGCTTTCCGTGGATTGCCGCGCGAGCGAAGCCCCATGGGTGCTCGAATCCGGCAGTCGCGGACTGCTGCTCGCCACCTTCGCCGCATCGCGCGATTATTTCGATGGACGCGTGGTCACTCAAAGCGGCGCCCGCAAGAGCGTCGCGCCGTTTTATAGCGCCGCCTCGGTGGAATCGCAGGGCCGCACTTTTTGGGTGATGGCGCAGACCGATGGCCGCGCGCAGATTGCCGACGCTTCTCTTGAACCCTTGGGCGCCATCGCGCAATGGGGCAGCGATATCGCCGGCATTGACGCGCGCTGCGGCGGCGCCTCTCAAGTGCTAGCGACCCGCACCGGCGATGGGAGCGAGCCCGATGCATTGCAATCGTTCACCGTCGCAGAGCGCGCCGCCACGCCGGCGACCGTCGCGACCTTGCTTCCCGGCCCAGTGACCGCCTTGTGGCCCTCCAGCGCATCGGCAGCGCTGGCGGTAGTGCGCGACTTAGTAAGTGGAGACTTCATAGCGTATGTGGCTTCGGTATCTTGCAGGTAGTTTAGCCGCCCTGGCGCTTGCGTCGGCGGCCCTTGCCGCCACGCGCCCGCGCTATGGCGGCATCTTGCGGGTCGAACTCCACGCGCCCTTTGAGTCCTCCGATCCGCCGCAATCCGGCCCCGGCATGGCCGATCTCGCACGGGGCTTCTCGATGACCGTCTGGGAGGGCGGCCGCCGCGCCGTATTCATGGCCGATGAAAACGCAGCCGGCGGCCGTCCGTTCCTCGATTCCGTCGAAATTCAACTCGCGCGGCCTCTACGCGAGCAGGCGCTCGATCTCGAGGTCGGCAAGGCCGATCTGGTCGAACTCGGGCCGAACGAAATCCGCCGCGCTCCCGCCGGACGAAAGACCTGGCCATCGCAGCCTGTCCGTGTAATCGCGCTGATCTTCGGACCACACGTGGAGGACGCGCGCATCCGTGAAGCGCTGGCTCTTGCCGTCGATCGGGCGACCATTTGGAGCGTTCTCTTACAGCGGCAAGGCGAAGTCTCCGCGGCGCTGTTGCCGCAATGGCTCTCCGGCTATGCCTTCGTCTTTTCGGCCGCAGCAGATCTCTCCGCGCGCGCAATCTTGCCGCTGGCGGCCGGCCCCTCACCCTTGGCGTGACCGATCCCGCTCTGCGCACCATCGCCGATCGTATTCTTCTCAATGCGCGCGATGCCGGAATCGCGCTCTCCATCGCGCCACTGGGCGCCAACGCCGATCTCCGTCTGATGGAAGCGCGCATCCCATCCACCGATGCTCCACGCTCTCTCGCCGCGCTCGCCGCGGCCTTCGGACTGCCCGAACCGCAACACGCGCGATACGCCGGAAGGGCTCTATGCGGCTGAGCGCGCGCTGCTCGATGGCATCGTGCCATCCCGCTGTTCCATCTGCCTGACGTCTACGGCGTGGCTCCTCGCGTCAAGGGCGGATCGGGCATCACGCCGTTGGGCGAGTGGCGATTCGGCGATCTGTGGATCGAGGCCTCGCGGCCATGACGTTCCGCACCCGCCTGCTGTTGATCTTCACGGTGGCGGTGGTCGCCTCGGTCGGCATGGTGGAGTGGCTGGTTTCGGCCAGCACGCGCGTGCGCTTCGAACGCCTTGAAACGCAGCGTGTCAATGCGCTAGTGGCGCAGTTCCACCGCGAGTACGAGCGGCGCGGCCAGGAAATTGCGCGCGCGGTCAACGGCATTGCCGCATCGGATACCGTTGTCAACATCGCCGCCGCTACCGATTACTCCAGCTTCTACACGGACGCCGCCTCGCTCGCCGCCGCCCACAGGCTCGACCTGCTGGAACTGGTGGCGGCCGATGGCTCGATTATTTCCTCCGCCGAATGGCCGGCGCGCTTTGGCTACAAGGAGGATTGGATTACCCGGCGCTCCGATGCCGCATCGGCCGATTGGAAGACGCGCGGCGCCTTTCTGAAGCGCGAAGAACTGCCTGACGGCGTCGTCACGCTGGCGCTGGAGGCGGTGGGTATCGCGACCGCGGGCGACCGCGTCGTCTACGTCGCCGGCGGCGAACGGCTCGACCGCGCGTTCCTTGACACGCTGGCGCTGCCGGCCGGAATGCGCGCGCTGCTCTATCGCAACCTGCAGCCGCAATTCACGCCTTCGGAATTGATCGGCAGGCACGGATGCCGCGGCGCTGCGTCCGCTAATCGAGCGCGTCGAACGCGAGAAGCGCGAAGCGAGCGCGATTGTCGGCGCGGGAGCCGCCGCGGAGACTATACACGCCCTGCCGCTCCCAGGCCTTGACGATAACCTGCTCGGCGTCCTGCTGGTGGCTAGTTCGCGGCGGGAGCTGGTGGAGATGGAGGCCTTCCTGCTCAAGCTCGGACATTGCCTTTGCGTCAGCCGGAATTCTCCTCGGCATCGTGCTGAGCTGGTGGGCCACGGCGCGCATCACCCGCCCGGTGAAGCGGCTGGCGGAGAGCGCCGGCAAAGTCGCGCCGGCAACTGGGGCGCTACCGTCGAAGTCGCCACCGAGGACGAAATCGGCCAACTGGCGCGCGCCTTCAACCGCATGACGCATGAACTGGTGGAGCAGCGCGAGCGCCTGGTGCAGGCCGAACGCGTGGCCGCGTGGCGCGAACTGGCGCGGCGCCTGGCGCACGAGCTGAAGAATCCGCTCTTTCCCCTGCAAATCACCGTCGAGAACATGCAGCGCGCGCGCGAGCACTATCCCGAGCAGTTCGACGAAGTGTTCCGCGAAGGCACTGCCACGCTTGCTCGCCGAACTCGCCAATCTGAAGCAGATCATTTCGCGCTTCAGCGATTTCGCCAAAATGCCCGCGCCGGCAATGCAACCGGTTCAATTGAACGATCTGGCCGCCGAACCGTGAAGCTCTTTGCTCCGCAGCTCGCGCAGGCAACATTGCCGCGCGCACCGAACTCGATCCGCCATCTGCGCCGGATCATGGCCGATCCGGAGCAGATGACGCGCGTGCTGCGTAACCTGATGCTGAATGCTATGGACGCCATGCCGCACGGAGGCACGCTGACCATGCGGACTATGACGCATGAGACCGGCGTGCGTCTGGAGGTCGCCGACACCGGCCAGGGGCTGACGCCGGAAGAATGCGAGCGCCTGTTCACGCCGTACTACACCACCAAGACCCACGGCACCGGCCTTGGACTGGCGATCGTGCAATCGGTGGTGAGCGATCACCACGGGCGCATTTCGGTGGAAAGCGAGCCCGGCAAAGGCGCCACGTTCCGGATCGATCTAGTTAAACCTGAGTTAACCTAAAAGCGCCGTGGCACAATTACTGATCGTCGATGATGATGCCAACACGCTGGCCTCCCTGGCGCGCGCCTTCCGCCTGGCAGGCCATGAGGCTACGGTTTGCGACAATGCCGACCGCGCGCTCGAGCTGGTGAAATCGCAGCCTTTCGACCTGATTTTGTCCGACGTGGTGATGCCCGGCAAAGACGGCCTGGCGCTGCTCGAAGATCTGCGCGCGGCCGGATCACGCTGCCCGTGGTGATGATCTCCGGCCAGGCCAATATCGAGATGGCCGTGCGCGCCACGCGGCTCGGCGCGGTAGATTTCCTCGAGAAGCCGCTCTCCACCGACAAGCTGCTGCTGACCGTCGATAACGTCCTGAAGCTCAAGCGGCTCGAAGCCGAGAACCGCGAGTTGCGGCAGCGCGTTGGCAAGCACGAAATCGTGCATTCGGGCGAGGCCATGCGCCGCGTGATGGCGCAGGTGGATCGCGTGGCGGCCAGCGAATCGCGCGTCTGCATTCTCGGCGAAACCGGAACGGGCAAGGAGCTGATCGCGCGCGCGCTGCATGAGCGCAGCGCGCGCCGCGACGCAGCCGTTCGTGACGCTGAACTGCGCGGCGGTGCCCGGCGAGCTGATCGAATCGGAGCTGTTCGGCCATGAGAAAGGATCGTTCACCGGCGCGGCCACGCGCCACATCGGCAAGTTTCGAGCAGGCCAATCACGGCACGCTGTTCCTGGACGAAATCGGCGACATGCCGCTCGTGATGCAGGCCAAGCTGCTGCGCGTGCTGGAAGAGGGGCAGGTGGAGCGGGTGGGCGGCGACCGCTCGATTCCCGTGAACGTCCGCGTGATTGTGGCCACGCACCGCAATCTCGACGAACTGGTGAAGAAGGGCGCTTTCCGCCAGGATCTGTACCATCGCATCTATGTCTTCCCGCTGCTGCTGCCGGCATTGCGCGAGCGCGCGGAGGATATCCCGGCGCTGGTGGCGCATTTCGCCGCGCAGGTAGCCGAGCAGAACGGATGGAAGGCGCAACCATTCACGCCAGATGCCATCCGCGAATTGCAGCGCTATCCCTGGCCCGGCAACGTGCGCGAGTTGCGCAACGTGGTGGAGCGCCTGATGCTGCTGGCCGATGGCGCGGTGGACGCGGCGACCGTGCGCATCGCGCTGCCGCAAGCGGATGGCGCCGCGGCCGCCACAGTCGCCGTCGGGCGTTCCGCGATTCGAAGGCCCACTCTCACAGCGCGTGGACGCATTCGAACGCGAGCAAATTCTGGCCGAACTCAAGCGCCACAATCAGCGCATGACGGATACAGCGCGCGCGCTCGGTCTCGAGCGCAGCCATCTTTATAAGAAGTGCCAGGCGCTGGGTATCGATCTGCGCGCAATGCGCGAGAGCGGTTGAATCGCGTCTCTACGTCTTCAGGGTCCAGCCCTTTTTCACGTACGGCTTCAGATATTTATTCGCGTCGGCATTATTCGATATGCGCATCCGGGCCGAATCCCATTCGATCTTGCCTTCTACGCGCAGTGCGATCACGCCTAGCAGAATCCACTCGGTCATTGGCGCGGCCACGCTGAAATTCGAGCATGACGGATCCCCACCCTTAGCGGCGCGGATCCAATCGCGGTAATGTCCGGGCGAGCGCGTGAGCAGTTCCGAGGGGAACTTGTAGTCCTTCATCCTGTCCATGGGAACCAGGCGAGTATTTTCACCATAAGTTCCCGTGGTAATGATGCCTTTGTCGCCCAGGAACACGCTGCCGTTGGGCTGCTGGGTCGGCGCCAGTTCGCCTTCCGCCTTTCGTGCCAAGTACGCCTCATAGTTGAAGACGCTGCCGATGATCTGCTCGGGTTGCCGGGCGGCCGGCGGGTTTTGCGCCTGCTGCGCGGCTTGCTGTTGTTGCTGCTGCGGGCGGCGCAGGCGCGGCAGATCGCCAAGCCATTCGCCATCGGGGACACCGGCGATTTTGGGGTTCTCTTTAAGGCCATCGTGCCAGAAGAGCTTTACCGGCGGCATATTGCCTAACGCCGGGAAGTCAAAGCGAATGACCGACCGCTTAGGATACATGAAGCTGCTTGCGCCTTCTTTTTCGATGCACTCCACGCTGACGGGCGGGCGCTGGGTCAATTTCAGCGCCATGTTGGGCGCGCCCAGAATGTGGCACGCCATGTCGCCCAATGCGCCGCAGCCGAAATCGTAAAACCCGCGCCAGTTGAAGGGCTGATAGAAATTGCCATACTGATTCGGATACCCTGTGCCGCCGATGGTGAATGGACGCGGGCTCGAGATTCCCTGCCACAGATCCCAATCGAGCGTGGAAGGCACGGGGTCGGGCGCCGGAATCTCCGTGAGCCCCTGCGGCCACCATGGACGGTCCGTCCAGGCATGGACTTCGGTGACGTTTCCGATGTCGCCGTTCCAGATCATTTCGGCGCATTGGCGCGTGCCTTCGTTCGAGTAGCCCTGGTTGCCCATCTGCGTCGCCACTTTGTACTTCGCCGCGGCCTCGGACAACATGCGCGTTTCGGAAATCGTGTGCGCGAGCGGCTTCTGCACGTAGACGTGTTTGCCGCGCTCCATGCACCACAGCGCGGCAGTTGCGTGCATGAAATCGGGGATCGTGACGATCACCGCGTCGATGCCGGGGCCTTCTTTGTCCAGCATCTTGCGGAAATCTTTGTACTTCGGCGCCTTGTCGAATTTCTCGTACGTCTTGGCTTTGGCTACGTTTTTATCGTCGACATCGCACAACGCGACGATGTTCTCCGTCTTCGCGCAGCCATCGATATCGCTCGCCGCTTTTCCGCCCGCGCCGATCGACGCGATATTCAGCTTCTCGTTCGGCGATTTATAGCCGGCCGATTTCAGCGAAGCCGCGCTTCCGAAGCCGCCCTTCGGAATCGCGCCCGCCAGCACAGAACCAAAGAAGAAATACCGTCTGCTGAGAGCCATGTTCTTCCTCCGCTAAACCGATCAAAAGTATACCAAGCTGCGCACATGTGTGCCCGAACCATTGGCAAGCGGGCTGCATTACGAAGGGCAGGAGGATGTAGACCATGCGTAAACTACTCGCATCATTGGCAATTCTCGGCGGATTGGCGTTCAGTGCGGCGTCGCCGGCCATGGCGCGCGACCACTATTACCATCACCACTATTACCGCCATCACCATCATGCGCGCGTTGTCGTGGTGTACCACCGGTAGCCCGCTACAATAATGCCTGATGTCCAAAATGATCGAGGAGACGCGCCAGCAGCCGGACGCGCTGGCGCGTACTCTCGAAGAAGCGGCGGGACTCGCTCACTACCTTGATCGCCGGCGGCCGCGCCTGGTTATTTTGGCGGCGCGGGGGACTTCCGATAACGCGGCGCAATTCGGCCGCTACCTCATTGAGATCACTACCGGCATTCCGGTTTCGATGGCCGCGCCTTCCGTTGTAACTCTCTATCATAGTGAGCTGGATTTTCGCGACGTCTTAGTCGTAGGAATCTCGCAATCGGGCGAATCGACTGACACGAATGCGTTCGTTGAGGACGCGCGCCGTCGCGGCGCCTCCACGGTAGGCATAACAAATGAAGCGAAGAGCACGTTGTCAAAGGCGGCTGAATATGTAGTGCTTGCGCAGGCCGGTCGCGAGCAAAGCGTTGCGGCCACCAAGACTTACACCTGTCAGTTGATGGCTATGTATCTCCTTGCCTGCGCCTTGGGCGGCAGGTGCCGCTCCGACGCCTTGCAGCGAATTCCCGAGTGCGTCGCCGGGGTCCTTGCGCTCGAAGACTCCATCGCCGCGGCAGCCGCCGAAAGCGCGAAGATTTCGCGCGCGCTCTGTGTGGGCCGGGGATTGAATTTCGCCAACGCCCTCGAGTTCGGATTGAAGCTGATGGAAACATGCTACGTCGTAGCGGAACGGTTTTCCGCAGCCGACCTGTTGCATGGTCCCATCGCCATGATCGAGAGCGGATTTCCCGTATTTGCGTTCGCGCCCGCAGGCGTCACTTGGCCTTCCATCTCGGACGTCCTTCAGCGCATGGGCGCGCTTCACGCACAAACCTTAATCGTCACGGATTGGCCCCCTGCCGCTCAACATGGCCGCTCGTTTCTGTTGCCTCCAGCGCCGGAAGCGCCCGCCGGCCTGGAAGATCTATACACGCCGATTCCGTACATCGTTCCGGCGCAGTTGTTCGCGGCGCATCTGGCGGCGATCAAAGGAATCGATCCCGACCAGCCACGCACGCTCCAAAAAGTCACGCGAACCCTTTAAAGTAAGTGACACAGACCTGCCGGCCTGCGCGGGTCCTGCTAGATTAAGAAGATCTTGTACACGGCCAACTCCGAACGTTACGATTCCATGCCCTACCGCCGCTGCGGCGCAAGCGGCATCCAGCTTCCGGCAATTTCGCTCGGCCTGTGGCACAACTTCGGCGGCGTGGACGTCTTCGAAAACGGCCGCGCCATGCTGCGGCGCGCTTTCGACCTTGGCGTGACGCATTTCGATCTCGCTAACAACTACGGCCCCCCGCCGGGATCGGCCGAAGAGACATTCGGCCAGGCGCTCTCGCTCGATTTCGCGCCCTACCGCGACGAGTTGATTCTTTCGACGAAGGCCGGTTACGACATGTGGCCGGGACCCTATGGAAGTTTTGGATCGCGCAAATACCTGCTGGCAAGCCTTGATCAAAGTCTCAAGCGCATGCGTGTCGATTATGTCGATATCTTCTACTCGCACCGCTACGATCCCCAGACTCCCATCGAGGAGACGATGGGCGCGCTCGACCAGGCGGTTCGTTCGGGCCGCGCGCTTTACGCCGGAATCTCGAACTATCCTCCGGAAGCAGACTAAGCAAGCCGCCGCGATCCTGCGGAGCATGGGTACGCCCTGCCTGATCCATCAGTTCAAGTATTCGATGTTCGTGCGCACGCCGGAGCATGGTTTGCTCGACGAATTGCGCCGCGGGAGCATCGGCGGAATCGCGTTTTCACCGATGGCCCAGGGACTGCTTTCCGATCGCTACCTGGAAGGCATTCCCGCCGACGCGCGCGCCGGCAAGCCGCACGGATTTCTGAAGGCGGCGGAAGTCAATCAAAACCGGGTGAGCCAGGCGCGCGAACTACAGGTCATCGCTCGCGAGCGCGGTCAGACGCTGGCGCAGATGGCCCTCGCGTGGGTGCTGCGCGACGCCGTCGTAACAAGCGCGCTTATCGGCGCGAGCAAGATGGAACAGCTGGAACAGAACATCGCGGCGCTTCGGAATCTGCAGTTCAGCGCCGAAGAACTGCGCCGGATCGACCAGATCGCTGGCTAGACGGCGGGCGTCGAGCTTCGCTCGAAAGCTTGGCGGGTAATCACCTGACAAGCCAAAACAGCGGGTAAAGGATTCGGTCGACAGGTTTTACAACACCTTTACAAAAGTCTTGACATTCGGGAAGGGCAAACATATAATCCTTTCATCCTTTAGCATTCTGACTTTTTGAATACCGGCGCTGTGAGCGCGCCTTTGCTCTGGGTTAGAGCCCTACGACCGCAATCTCGATAACTTGAGAGACCCACACAGCGGGTATCTTTGGGGGCGTCATGACAGCAAGACTTAACCTTCCGCGCATTATCTTTTGGCTATCTATTTATGGCCTGGCCCTAACTCCGTGCTCTGGCTCAAACGGCCGCGACCGGCGCCATTCTGGGCGCTGTCGCCGACCCTACCGGCGCCGCCGTGGTCGGGGCGGACGTAGAACTTGTGAATTCCGCGACCGGAGTCAAATCGGCGGTAGCTACGGGGGCGGAGGGCCAATATGCTTTTCCCGGCTTGAACCCTGGCTCCTACGCAGTTACCGTGGCTGCCAAGGGCTTCCGTACTTCCACGGTAACCGGCGTTGATGTTCAAGTGAACGCAAGCGCCACGGTCAATTTCAAACTTATTCTGGGCGAGACTAACTCCACCGTCACAGTTACTGCCTCCGAAGCTCAGGTCGAGTTACAAACCGCCGATTCCACGCTTGGCGACGTGATTGGCAAGCAACCGCTACTCAATCTCCCCACGCGGTTGCGGCAGGCGCAGGAACTGCTGCTATTGCAGCCTGGCACTACGCCTCAGACGGGCAGCGATAACGGCGGCTCCATCGCGGGCGCGTTGAACGACCAGACTACGTTCACTCTCGACGGCATCGATATCACGGATAACTCGACCAATTCCACCATCAACAGCGATCAGGGAGCCAGGCCTACGCTGATCTTTTCCGTTGAAGCGACGGACGAATTCCGCGTCGCCGTGGCCAACGCCAACTCCACCTTCAACCGCGGTTCTGGAGGCCAGGTAAGCCTGGTGCAACGGAGCGGCACCAACCAGTTTCACGGGTCGCTTTTCTGGTATACGCAGAACAGCGATCTCAACGCCAACAGTTGGGACAACAACCGCTTGAATATCGCCAAGCCGCACGTAGAGGACAACCGGTACGGCGGCCGCATCGGCGGACCTATCATCCGCGATAAGACGTTCTTCTTCGTCGAATACGAGGCCCGGCGCTACCCCGAAACATTTCCGGTAACCGCCACCGTTCCGACGGCCACTCTGCGGCAGGGCATTCTACAGTTCAGAGACGCCTCCGGCAATGTGGTCGGCATACAATCTTGCTACCTCCACCCTGTGCGGGACAACAGGCAACCAGCCATGCGATCCTCGCGGGCTTGGGTATCAGCCCCACGATGAAGGCGATGATGGCGCTCGACCCAGTTGGAAACAATCCGCAGTGCGGGCGACGGTCTGAATACCATCGGTTTCACCGGCAACGCCAAGTCCCCCTTGACCGACGATTTCGTCACGGGCCGCCTGGACCACAACTTCAACTCCAAGTGGCGGGCTAACGGCAGCTTTAGTTATTCGCGCGATCTTATCCTATGACTCGTCGCCGCTGGTGGAAGATATCCGCAATCCCAATAACATTCTGAACGAAGACTTTACGCCCGCCTGGACCAACGCCTTCATCCTCGGGTTGACCGGCCAGCTTTCCAGCGACTTGGTGAATACCCTCCGGTTTGGCGATGTCCGCAACCGCAACGGCGGCCTCCGTCCCCAGTTATCGGCCATCGCCGGCGAGTTGGCGCTTCCGGGCACCAACGATGGCGCCGCGGGTTATGTGGCGGTTACCCCGAATACCTTCACTCCGCCCATCAGCATGAGCAATAGCGTGCGCACTCAGTACAACAATAACGTAAACCTGCAGTTCACGGACGATCTGAGTTGGACTAAGGGCAGGCATCTGATTCAGGCGGGCGGCGAACCTCCAGCGGCTGCCGCAATATCACATTCACACCGGCAAAGTCGGCGGCTCGGTCAATTCGCTGAACGCCACCGAGACCGCCGATTCCTCGTTCCTCGTCGATCCCCGCGGCCGACCGGCCGCCCACCTGCGCCGGACCGCATACCACCAACTGCCTGCCCTCCTCGGTGACCTCCTCCTGGGACTCGCTCTATGCCACTACGCTGGGGCTGATGAACGACGACAACACGTTTCTGGTCCGCAACGGGCAATTGCAGGCGCAGCCGTTTGGGACGCCGATTTACATGAACGCCCTTTCCTACTTCGCGTCGTTCTATGGGCAGGATACGTGGCGAATCCGTCCTTCGTTGACGCTGACCTATGGTCTCTCGTACAGTTGGCAGACGCCCTATAACTTCTCCAATCAGGAAGAGGCTATGTTGGTGAACGCCTCCAACAATAACCAAATCCT
This sequence comes from Bryobacterales bacterium, assembly GCA_963763545.1. GTDB lineage: Bacteria > Acidobacteriota > Terriglobia > Bryobacterales > Bryobacteraceae > PALSA-243. The sequence continues at coordinate 470,025 of CAVXPE010000015.1, read as the reverse complement.
CTCGCCTTTGACCTACTTGCAAAATAAATTGAGCCGCCGCGCAGCAGGGACAGATCTATAACCCTACGCTGGGCTTTGTGCCCGTCGCTCAGTCCGGGCGATCGAGCGCTTATAACACCGACTACGGCGATGTGGCTCCGCGCGCGGCGCTGGCCTGGAATCCGTCGTTCGATAGCGGCGTGCTTGGGAAAGTGCTCGGCAATCGGAAGACCGTTTTCCGCGGCGGCTTTGGAATCTACTACAGCCGCCTCAGCAGCGAAGACACCGTGGTCACTCCGGGTTTGACGGCCGGGTTCAGTTCCTCGATCACCACCGGCGCTCACCACTTGCGCCGCATCCGGCGCACCGGGCACCGGCTGCAGCGCCACATCATCGAACCCGGCGCTGAGCGGGTTCCGCATCGGCCAGGATGGCAACATCCCGATTCCCACGTTCCCCGCAAACCATCACAAGCCCGTATGTTCCCGCCGGACAATTACAGCGAGCTCATATCGTTTGGCATCGACCCGAATATTAAGTTGCCGCGGATTTATACCGGCGATTTCACCATCCAGCGTAATCTGGGCCACGGCATGTTCCTGGAAGCCGCCTGGAACGGCAGATATGGCAGAAGTTTGATCTCCAACGTAGGGCTCGGCGCCAGTCCGTATATGTTTAAAGACACCGCATCCGGCCAGACGTTCGCCCAGGCTTACGATGCGGTGGCCAACCAACTGCGCGCCGGGCAAGCCGTAACCGCTCAGCCCTGGTTTGAAAATCAACTGCCCGCTACGGAACAATGAACGGCTTCGCGTCCACCACTGCGTTTCTCGCCAGCCGCGAAGCCAGCTCCTTCACGACGGGCCTGGTGGCGAACCTGTTTGACAGCACCAGCGCGACGGCGCCCGGCCTGAACTCCATCCGCTCGCAGCTCGGGCTGCAGCCGTATGACGAGACATCGGTCAACGAGTTGCTCGAAGTGGTTAACGAAGGCTGGTCGAATTACAACTCGCTCCTGCTTACGCTGCGGCACACCGGCACGAAGTTCACCTTTGACGTGAACTATACCTTCTCCAAATCGCTCGATACCGACCAAGGCGTGCAAAACGATTCGTCCACCCTCGCCAATCCGCTTGTGCCCGGCGTGGATTACGGCCCTTCGAAGTTCGACCACAAGCAAATCTTCAACGCGCTGTTTGTCTACAACCTTCCCACTAAGTTCTCCGTGATTGCCCGCGGCCTTGAACCAGGTTGTTGGCGGATGGCACGTTTCGGGAATCTTCACGGCGCTCAGCGGGGCGCCCGTCTATGTCACCGAAGGCAGCCAGGTTTGGGGCGGCGGCCAGCGCTCCGTGTTCAGTTCGACGGCGGTGCCCGCTGGTGCCGGCTTCTTCGATTGCCACCGGTCTGCACTCGAATGTGGCCGGCTCGGGCGCAGTCGGCACCAACGGCAACCCCGCCACCGGCGGAACGGGCCTGAATCTCTTCGCTAACCCGCAGGCCGTGTACAACGACTTCGGCTTTGTCCAACTCAGTTCGGGCATCGATGGATACGGACACCCGTTACGCGGCCTCCCGTTCTGGAATCTGGACAGCTCGCTCGGGAAAAGGGTCGGATTGCGGAACACAAGTTCCTCGACTTCACCTTCGACTTCTACAACATGTTCAATCATGCGAATTTCAACGCCGGGGCGGGATCGCTGACGGGCAGCGCCGTGGGCTTCGGAGTCATCTCCAGCACCGCCGTACCCGCCAACCGCCAGTCCAGCAGCCGCTGGATCATGTTCGGCGCAAGGCTGGAGTTTTAGTATTGAGAGCAGGATAATTCCGTTATGAGATCTTTCCGATGGTTGGCAAGCGCGGCGGTCCTGCCTGCCTTGATGCTCTTGGCGCAAGACCGGCCGCTTGTGGCGCAAGACCGTCCAATCGTTCTCAAGGTAGGCACGGCGTACGACGGTAAGGGCAAGACCATCCACAATACGACCATCGTGGTGGAGGGGTCCAAGATCCTGCGGATCGGCGGCGCCGTGCCGCCAGACGCGGCCGTTATGACCTGACGGCCCTGACCGTCACGCCCGGCTGGATCGACACGCACTCCCATATCATGTACCACTTCGGCGACGACGGCCGGAACGGCGGCCGCGGCGAGCCTCCGGCCCAGGCCATGCTTCGCGGCGTCGACAACGCCATCGTCACACTGAACGCGGGGTTCACCACCATTCAGAGTCCCGGACAAGCGGTGGACAAGGAACTGCGCGATGCCATCGCGCGCGGCATCATTCCCGGCCCACGCATCCTCACCTCGCTGCAGCCGCTGATGGAGAACAGCGGGACCGCCGGAGAAACTCCGCGAGCTGGTTCGCCAGCGAAAGCAGCAGGGCGCCGACTTCATCAAGCTGTTCGCCTCCAAGAGCATCCGCGAAGGGCGGCGCTCAAACCATGACCGACGAGCAACTTCAAGCGGCGTGCGGCGAGGCCAAATCGCTGGGGATGCGCACCATCGTGCACGCCCATTCGGCCGAATCGATGAAGGCGGCGACGCTGGCCGGCTGCACTTCGGTCGAGCACGGCGCCTATGTCACCGACGAAGTATTCGCGCTGATGGCCGAGCGCGGCACTTACTACGACCCCAATATCGGCCTGGTGCTGCAGAACTATCTCGAAAACAAACCCAAGTTCCTCGGCCAGGGCAACTATAACGAAGAAGGCTTCGCGTTCATGGAAAAGGGCATCGCCATCACGCGCGACACCTTCAAGAAGGCGCTGACTCACAAGAACCTGAAGATCGTCTATGGCACCGACGCGGTCGCCGGCGCTCATGGCCGGAATTACGAGGAGTTCATCGTGCGCGTGCGCGATGGCGGCCAGGATCCCATGGCCGCGCTGGAATCCGCCACCTCCATTTCGGCCGAATCGCTGAACATGGGGGACCAGATCGGCTCGCTCGCCCCCGGCATGCAAGCGGACATCGTCGCCTTCGATGGAGACCCGTTGAAGGATGTCAACGCCGCCCGGCGCGCGGTGTTCGTCATGAAGGGCGGCAAGGTTTACGAGAACCGGCGCTTAAGCCCACTAAGGCGGTGACATTAACCAAAGTCTCTATGATCCTACAGCGCCCGGTCTTCGCCGCGTTGCTGGTTTCCTTCGCATCCGCACAGGAGGCCCCGGTAGTTCTGAAGGTGAGCGCGTTGCTCGATGGCAAGGGCGGCGTTCAACACAATACCAGCATCGTCGTCCAGGACGGTAAGATCCTGAAAATCGACGCGTCCACGCGGGGCGTGACATTACGACTTGACCGGTCTGACCGTCATGCCCGGCCTGATCGATACGCACGTCCACCTCGCCTCGCACTTCGGCCCCGACGGCAAGCTCGCGGACACGCGACGATTCGCCAGCCTCCGCAATGGGCTATGCGATGGAGAACGCATATGCCGATCTGATGGCTGGAATTACGACGGTGCAAAGCGTCGGCAGCCCGATTGATCGCGATGTACGCGAAGCGATCAAACGCGGCGTGCTTCCCGGTCCGCGCGTGCTGACCTCGCTGCGGCAGATTACCGATACCAGGCTGACTCCCGAGCAGCTTCGCGAGACGGTCCGCCAACTGAAATCCGATGGCGCCGATCTGATCAAGCTCTTCGCATCGAAAAACTTTCGCGACGGCGGCGCGCAGACGATGAGCGACGAGCAGATCGCCGCCGTTTGCGGCGAAGCCCGCGCGCAGGGCCTGCGCACTCTGGTCCATGTGTACAGTTCGCATGCCATCATGACGGCCTCCCAATCCGGTTGCACGTCGATCGAACACGGGACCCTCATCGACGACGATGCGCTTCGGTTTCTCGCCGATCACGGAACCTACTTCGATCCGAACATCGGAGTAGTCGCGCAGAACTATGTCCTCAACAAAGCGAAATTCATCGGCGTCTCCGGGTTTACCGAAGAGAGCCTGAAGGGAACGGAAACCCGCCTGATTCCGGCCAGTCTTGAGATGTTCAAACGCGCGCTGGCAACCAAGGGTCTGAAGATCGTCTTCGGCACCGATGCGGTCGCCGGGGCGCATGGACGGAATGTCGAAGAGTTGATCTACAGAGTAGAGAAAGGGCGGCCACAGTCCACGGCGGCCATTATTTCCGGCACGTCGCTCTCGGCCGAGTCGATGAGCATGGGCGATAAGATTGGCTCGCTCGCGCCAGGAATGGATGCCGATATCATTGCGGTGGATGGCGACCCGTCTGACGGATATCACGGCGCTCCGCAGAGTGGTATTTGTGATGAGATCGGGCAAGGTCTACAAGGCGCCTTCCGCCGCGCGATGGGCGGAACGCGAAGAGATGAGGATAGGCCCAATGAGACGCCAAAGCGAACCTGAATTGTCTTCGAAACGCATCTCTCTCGCAATCCTCGCCCTGCTCACCGCCGGAGCCGCGTGGCTCTCTCTGCCCGGCCGCGCCCAATCGGGCGACGAAACCGCGTCGCTGCTCCGCAACTATCAGTGGCGATCCATCGGCCCCGCTTCCGCCGGCGGCCGCATCACGGATGTCAGAGCCCTCGATACGGATTTTCGCTACGCCATCGTAGCAGCCGCATCCGGCGGCGTCTGGAAAACCGTCAACGCCGGAACCACCTGGACCCCGATTTTCGACCACTACGGCGCTTCGTCCATCGGAGCCGTCGCTATATTCCAGCCGAATCCGCAAATTCTATGGGTGGGCACGGGCGAATCCAACAACCGCAATAGCGTAGCCTGGGGCGACGGCATCTATAAATCCACCGACGGCGGCCAGACCTTTCAGAACGTTGGCCTCAAAGACACCTTTCAGATCGCGCGCGTGGTAACTCATCCAACCGACCTGCAAACGGTCTATGTCGCCGCCCTCGGCAACCTGTGGGGCTATACCGGCGAGCGAGGCGTCTTCAAGACAACTGATGGCGGCCAGACTTGGCAGAAGCTGACGTCCGGCTTGCCCAACGATGGCAAGACCGGCGCCACCGATCTTGTGATGGACCCCAGCGATCCGCAAGTGCTCTACGCCGCCTTGTATCAGCGCCTGCGCAAGCCGTGGCGATTCGATAGCGGCGGCCCGAATGGCGGCATCTTCAAAACCGCCGATGGCGGCAAGACCTGGAAGAAGCTCACCAACGGACTGCCCGCCGGCGACACCGGCCGCATCGGCCTGGATATCTATCGCAAGAATCCCAAAATCGTCATGGCCATCGTGGAGCACGGCTTCCAATGCGGCGGCGGACGCGGCGGTCGCGGCGCGGCTGCCGAGGCTCCGAGCCCCGAGTGCGCCGACATGACTAAGTTGGGAACCGGCGTCTACCGCTCCGAAGACGGCGGCGAGACCTGGAAGTATCTCAATCGCTATAACAACCGCCCATTCTATTACAGCCAGATCCGGATTAATCCGTCGGACGACCAATTGGTCTATGTTCTGTCGACCGCCTTCATGTGGTCTCGCGACGGCGGCAAGACCTTAACGCAGGCCCAGGCGCCCTTCGGCCCGAACTACGATCACCACGCGATGTGGATCGACCCAACCAACAAAGACCGCTTCTATCTTGGTAAAGATAAGGGACTCACTCTCACCTACGACCACGGCGCGTCATTCGTCTTTTTCGATAACCTGCCCATCGCGCAGTTCTATAAGGTCGCAACGGATCTGCGTGAGCCCTACGCGATCTACGGCGGCCTGCAGGATAACGGCTCCATCGGGACCATGAGTTTCACGCGCGATATTCTCGGCATCCGCAACGATGCATCGTGGAAGATGCATTGGGATGACGGCCAGTACATCGCGGTCGATCCCACCGATTGGCGCACCGTGTATTCGGAGGGCACCGAAGGCACGTTCCGCGTCGTCGATCCTATTGGCCATACCGATACCTCCCGCCGCGCAACGCCGGGTAACATCACCAACTTCAAGGAAGCTACCGGGATAGATCCAACCTCCCCGGAAGCCGCGCCGGCGTTGCGCTTAAACTGGACCACGCCGTTTATCATTTCGCCGCACGATCCCAAGGTGTTGTATTACGGCGCCAACCGCCTGCTGATGACTTCCGACAAAGGAGCTGACTTGGCGAATTGTCAGTCCGGATCTTTCGAAGAACGACACTACCAAGAACCAGAAAGGCACAGGCGGATTGACGCCGGATGAAACCGGCGCCGAAGGTTACGGAACGCTCTACTCTATTTCCGAATCGCCCATCGCAAAGGGCACGATCTGGGCTGGTACCGACGATGGCAATGTCTGGCTCACTCGCGATGGCGGCAGCGCCTGGACGGAGGTCGATAGCAACATTCCAGCGGTTCCCAAAGGCTTATGGGTAAGCCGCGTGCTTGCCTCCGCGGCTGATGCCAACACCGCGTATGTGTCATTCGACGGCCATCGCAGCGACAATCGCGCAACGTGGCTCTTCCGCACCACCGACGGCGGCAAGACCTGGACCAACTTATCCGGAGCCCTCGCCCCTGATCAGCCTGTATATGTTATCGAGGAAGACTCCAGAAATCCCGACTTACTCTTCGTGGGTACGGAATTTGGCCTGCAAATTTCGCTTGATCGCGGGCGCACATGGCGGCCCTTCATGAATGGATTGCCAACCGTCGCCGTCTACGATATCGTGATCCATCCCCGCGACCGCGACGTCATTCTCGGTACTCACGGCCGGGGCATCTATGTCCTCGACGATATCACCGCGCTCGAAGAGTGGAAGCCGGCATTGTCGGAAAAACCCGTGCACCTGTTCCACGCAGCGCCCGGCGACGATTTGGGTAGACATGAGCCGCAGCGGCCAACTCGGCGACAACACCTATGCCGGGCAGAATCCGCCGTTCGTGCAGCCGATCAATTTCCAGCAGCGCGACCGCACGCATCTGGTCGATACTCCGCTAATCACCTTCTACATGGGTCCCAAGGCAAGCGGCGATGCGACCCTGGAAATCAGTAGCCCGGATGGGCACACGCGCTCATTGCAGATTCCTGCCGAGCCTGGGATCACCCGCTACGCGTGGGACGGGCGGATGGAGACGCCCGCAGCGCCCGGCGGGAGACGTGGAGGCGGCGGCTGGACGAGGGCGGCGGTGGCGAGGGAGCTGGCGGCGGCGGCCGAGGCGGCGCCGTACCCCGTCTTGCGCCGGGCGACTATTCGCTCAAGTTAACGCTGGGCAGCGACGTCGCCACTGGCACGTTGACCGTGAAAGAGGATCCGATCCTGAAGCAATAGCCACGCCCTACTGGATGCCGGACCCTTCCTTAATTACCAACCAGGCGGTCCGCGGCGACATTAGGGATAGTCTCACGCCCCCCGTTAGGCCAGCGGATTTCGAGCGACGCCTTTGTCTCTCCGCCAAGTCCAAAGTGCAGCCGCCGGTCATTCACCGAAAGATAAGACGATTGCGCAAGCACAGCCTGCGCCTGCTTGCGATCGCCATAAGTGGCGATAACCTGCGCCCCGATGGCCGAGCGGTTGGACGTCACTCCGATCAGCTTCACCTTCAGCCAATGGTTGGAGCCCGTCATATCGTTTCGCAGAAGCGATGGCGGCTCATTCATATTCATGATGAGGATGTCGACATCCCCGTCGTTATCGACGTCTCCGAAAGCCACGCCACGGCTGGAGTGCGCCTCTGAAACGCCTGGGCCCCGCCTCGGTTATAAGTTCTTCGAATTTCCCCCCGCGTAGGTAACGGTAGGCCACGCACGGCGTTTTGTAGAACCTAAAAGGCGTATGAAATACAACTTATTCCTGACCAGAGGGCGTCTGTCCGGCAGCTATCGAGGCGGACGGTTTTTACGCGAGGAGGACGCCGTGAAGGAGACCTTTTCCTTCTGGGAGGAGCGCGCTCGCGCTCGCGCCGAGATCCTTGCGGCAGTCGATGAGGTGGTATCCTCGCTTGCCCGTGGCGAAGGACGGTTCGTCACGCAGGAATCGATGGGTGAGCTTGCCGAGGACATTAAGCGGCGTGGACGCGCCCGTCTCGCTGCCGAGCAACAAGCGCCCCGCTGATGGCCGCCAACCGTCCCGCTATAGGCTCCGTTCAGCGTTGGGGAACGCCCTTCGCTTTCTGCGCTTGCTCCCGTACCCAAAGCAGCCAGGGGTCGTCGGCCGAATGAAGTTGCTCGTTCACAGGGGCCAGGGCAGCCCAGTTCACCGTGAATTCTCCATCCTTTGTCTTCCTAAGAAAGAGAAGGAACTGCGCGTCGTCACGATACGAGTTGGCAAAACAACTTCCAGACCGACCGCCTGGCCGCACGAACGTATACGGTGGCCGCTGATCGTTGAAGTCGTCCGTGTGAACAAGATAGCCGGGCAGGATCAGATCAGAGGTGACTTGACCACGGATGAGTTCGATCACTTTGAAGCGAACTCTTGAATCAGGCACGCCCGTCGTCCAAATACGGGGATCGCTCGGCGGAGAAGTGTATTCAACAGCTCTTGCGCGAACCACCGCATCCGCCCTGGTTACCATGTCAACGTTCGAGATTATCCCGGTGACAGAGCAGGTGTGGCCTTCTGTCGTGAATAGCGCGGCGCCCAGAATCATCCAAAGCACGGTTGTTCTCTGAGCAAGCATCCCGTTATCCTCTTTTCAATTCTCGCCGATTTCCAAGCGTCAGGAGAATCGGGGCAAATTGCGCTGAAAGTGCAGCCGAACGGATTACAACCGGGGTGTGGCGTCAATTGGCAGCCCGAGCGAATTGTGCCCGCTATGTGGGTTGCGGAAACTTCCTTGGTAGGAAACTTTCTGGCGGGATGAAGTCCGGTAACGCGGGTACCAACGACTATCCTTTATCGTTGCCCCAATTCGCGTTGTGGCCTAGAATCTAGTCATCGGCTGGAACCAAGCATGCTGGCCGAATGGTGTAATTCCTGGAGGAGTCATTCAGATGGCACTTAGTCCGTCGAAGGGTATTGGATTCGCGGCCTTTGTGATGGCCGGCGCCGTCATGGCGCAACAGCCGACCTCGTCTGCGGAGCCCAAGTTCGAAGTGGTGTCCATACGCCCTGTTCCGCCGAACGCGCCTCCGATGATCCGGGAGCAGACTTTTACGCCTGTCATACCTGGGGGACAGTTCGTCGATTCGCGGACGAACCTACTCTCCATGATCGCGTTCGCCTATGACGTGGAGGACCCGTCGATTCGGTTGGTTGGGCTTCCGGATTGGGCGAAAGCGCGAGCCTTTTCGGTATCAGCCAAGCCAGCGACCGATTCTCCCGCGCCTCCGCCGGCGGAAAACAGGGAGCAGGTTCGCCTTATGTTGCGCGCCATGCTGGAGGATCGCTTTCATCTGCAATTGCGCGTCGAGACCCGCCAGGAGCGAGCTTACAACCTGGTAGTCGCAAAGGGTGGCTTTAAATTCAAGGAAGTAAATCCACCTGTGCCTCCCGAGAAGGAAGGTTTTGTCAATGCAGCGATGGGAGACAATGGAGGCCGGATCATCGGAAAGAAATCGACCATGTCAGGCATGGCCAAAATGCTGGTTATATTCCTAAAGCGGCCGGTAACCGACCGGACCGGACTCAAGGGTTACTACGATTTCGACGTGAAATGGAACGCGCCGGAATCGCCGGACCGCCAGCCTCCCGCCCAGACTTTCGGAGCTGCGGCGGGAGGTTTGCTCATATCCACCTTGCAGGACCAGTTTGGTTTGCGCGTATCGAACGCCGCAGGTCCCGTGAAATATTGGGTGGTCGACCACGTCGAACCGCCCACCGAAAATTGAGCCCGACGCGTTGCCCATCAGAACTGGCAGAGATTAGCCGGTAACGTGGCCCGCATAAAGGATGCGGATAGCGATCGTGAGACGGTTAACGGCTTGATAAGCTGGAAGGATTCACCCGGTTGCTACACCAGCCCAAAGAGTCCTGACACAGTTTTCGGTCCCGAAAAACGTCAGGTTAAGAAGCTGACGAATTCTTCCGCATCTCGGCAACGGGTGGGATCGCATGACCGAGGTAGCGCCAAGGCCTTTGCTTGACACGTGTCCCGCCTCCTCCTACGCTAAAGACGTATGGAAGTACAACTTACTCCTGACCAAAGGGCGTTTGTCCGGCAGGCCATCGAGGGCGGACGGCTTCTACGCGAGGAGGATGCCGTGAAGGAGGCCCTTTCCTTGTGGGAGGAGCGCGAGCGCACACGCGCCGAGATCCTTGCGGCAGTCGATGAGGCGGAAACCTCACTCGCTCGTGGCAAAGGACGGATCGTCACGCAGGAATCGATGCGTGAGCTTGCGGAGGACGTTAAGCGGCGTGGACGCGCCCGTCTTGCCGCCGAGCAACAAGCTCCTCGCTGATGGGCCACCGCCGCGCACCACAAGCCGATTCCGATCTCGACGACATCTGGTATTACTTCGTCTCCAAGACCAGCCTCGACATTGCGGACAGCTTCATTGATTCCATCACGGACCGGTTTTTTCTTCTCCGCCCGGCATCCCAATATCGGCCGCGCCCGCGACGAGGATTACGTCCCGGCTTGCGGAGCTTTCCCGTGGGCGAGTACGTAATCGTCTACCGCGTTGAAGACGAGGACGTAGTGCAACGAATTCACCGCCGAACAGTTGGGAGATTTTGTACTCTCCTTAATGAGAAAATAAACGTCTAATGCTCATGCGTTCTCTCCTTGCCGACGTTCGTTATGCGTCTCCGCACCATGCGGAAAACCCCGGGCCTCACTCTCGTAATCGTGCTTTCCCTCGCCATCGGCATCGGAGCCAACACGGCTATCTTCAGTGTCGTCAATGCTCTTCTGCTCAAGCCGCTGCCCTATCCGCAATCCGATCGCCTCGTTGAATTATGGCTCCGCTCTCCCGGCCTCGGCATCCCGCGGGACTGGCCCTCGCCCGGCCAATACACCGACATCGTGACGCAGAACCACTCCTTCGAAACCGTCTCGATCTCGCAAGGCGGCAACAGAACCCTCACGGGCCTCGAACGCCCCGAGCGCGTCGGCGTCCTCCGAACCTCGTCCAATCTCTTCTCGCTCCTCGGCGCCAAGCCGCTTCTCGGCCGCCTCTTCACGCCGTCAGAGGACGTTCCTGGCGGCGCCGATGTCGCCATCCTCAGCCACGAATGTTGGCAGCGCCTCTTCTACCGGTGACGCCGCATATCCTCGGACGGACCATCCTGGTCGGCGGCGCGCCCTTCACCGTGGTCGGCGTCTTGCGCCCCGATTTCCTGCTGAACCGCGAGATCATGCCCACCGTGGGCGGGATCGCCAAAATGGATATCTTTACGCGCCTGCCCCTCGGTTCCACCGCCAACCAATATGGCGACGAAAACTATAACCTGATGGCTCGCCTTAAGCTCGGCGTCACGCCTGAGCGCGCGCAAGCGGATATCGACGTCATCGCCCGCCGCATTCGCGAGAGCCAAACATCGCGACCCCACCTTTACCATTAGCGTCGTCCCCCTGCTCGAGCAGATTGTCGGCAATGTCCGCCGCGCCGTGCTGGTGCTCTTCGGCTCGGTTGCGCTCGTGCTGTTGATTGCCTGCGCCAACGTCGCCAACCTTCTGCTTTCGCGCGCCACCGCCCGCCAGAAAGAGGTCGCCATCCGCACGGCTTTGGGCGCCAGCTGGTCGCGCGTCATGCGCCAATTGCTAAGCGAAAGCCTGCTGCTGGGAATCGCGGGCGGCATCGCCGGGCTCGGCATCGCCTATGCCAGTCTGTGGCTGGTGCGAACTATCAATCCGGGCAACATACCCAGGCTGGAATTCATCCGCATCGATGGCGCCGTGCTCGCTTTCACCTTCGCCGCCGCCGTTCTCACCGGCCTTCTCTTCGGACTCGCGCCCGCTATCCGTTCCCTCCACATGGATCTCAACTCGCCGCTCAAAGCCGGCGGCCGCTCCGGCCAGGGCGAAAGCGGACTCGGCTTCGCCCGCGGCCGTCTGCGCGGATTGCTCGTCGTCTCCGAACTCGCTCTCTCCCTAATGCTCCTGATCGGAGCCGGCCTTCTCGCGCGCAGTTTCGTTCGCCTCGAAGGGGTACCGCCGGGATTCAATCCGGAACACGTGATCTCCATGGCGCTGGGCAACCCTGCTAACCCGCGATATAAGGATCGGAAGGCGCGCATCGAGCTCGGACGCCAGATCCGCGAAGGCATCGCACGCCTCCCCGGCGTCAGCGAATCGGGCGGTGGCGACGTGCTGCCATTGACCGAGTCCATCAGTTGGGGTGGCATCGATATCGAAGGCTACACGCCTCCGCCCGGCCAACCGGAACTGCAAGTCGATCAGCGCGGCGCCGCGCCCGGGTATTTCGAAACCATGGAAATCCCGCTAAAGCAGGGCCGGTTCTTCACGCCGCACGATATGCCCGATAGCCAGCATGTAGCCATCATCGACGAAAAGATGGCGCATCGTTTCTGGCCAGCCGGCGATGCTATCGGCAAGCATGTCGGCCACGGTCCAAAGGATATGTACACAATCGTCGGCGTGGTGGGAGTCGTGAAGCAATACGGCCTCGATACCGATACGCGCATGGTCGTCTATTTTCCGGATTACGGCGTCCCGAGTTGGCTCGTCGCCCGCACCGCCGGCGACCCGAATGCGCTCGCCACCGCCATGGCTCGCGCCGTGCATGCTGCCGATTCCGAGATCCCGATCTATGACGTCCGCGCGATGCAGGACCGCCTTTACGATTCGCTCGCGCGCCAGCGTTTCTCCATGGTCATGCTCGGAGCCTTCGCTCGTGTTCGCGATGCTTCTCGCCGCCATCGGTGTCTATGGCGCCATTTCCTATCTGGTGACGCAGAGCATGCACGATATCGGCGTCCGCATCGCGCTCGGCGCCTCCCGTGGCGCCATCCTGCGCATGGTTGTGCGGCGCGGCATGGATCTCGCTATCGCCGGAATCGCCCTCGGCCTCATTGGCGCGGTTGCGCTGACCCGCGTCATGTCGACGCTGCTATTTGGCGTGAGCGAACGCGACGGTTTGACCTTCACAGCCGTGCCCGCATTCCTTGCAGTGGTGGCATTGGCGGCGTGCTACATCCCGGCGCTACGCGCTACACGCGTCGATCCGATGATCGCGCTGCGGGAGGAATAAAATCCCTCGCGGCTTCACGCCTCATTCATCGCGCAAGGCATTCATCGGGTCAAGCCGTGCAGCGCGCCGGGCCGGCAAGAGGCTGCCCAGTGCCGCCGCCGCCGACAGCGCCGCGGCAGCCGCTCCCAGTTGTCCAGGATCGCGAGCCGAGATGTCAACGAGCAAAGATGCTGCCGTCTGTCCTAGCGCCAACGCCCCTGCGAGCCCGATCCCAAGGCCTATAAAGATGAGCGCGGCCCTCCTTGAAGACCAGCCCTACAATCTGGCGGCGCGTGGCGCCCAAGGCCATGCGGATGCCTATCTCGTTGCGGCGGCGCACGGCGCGGTAGGCCAGCACGCCGTACAGGCCGATGGTCGCCAGCAGCGCGGCCAGCGCCGCCGAAGAAGCCGGAGAGCGCGGCCAGCAGGCGCTCGCGCGTCAGCTGTCCGAAATCGTCTGCGGGAAGACGTGGAACTGCATCGGCGTGCCGGGACGCCAGGCGGCGATGCGCCGGCGCACCGCCGCCTCCACCGCCGGGAGCGGCGCCGGACGAGCGAATGAAAATCATTGTCTCCGGCGAATCCCGGCGGATACTGGCTCGCCGGCCCGTAGGCCATGGCCGGCTCGGCATCCTGCAGCGAGAAATAGCGCGTGTTCCTGACGAGCCCGACGATCTGATACTCGGCCTCAGGATAGTTCGGCTCGGCGAGCGTGCGGAACGTTTTGCCCATCGGGTCGGCGCCGGGAAATAACGGGCGGCGAACAGTCTGGTTGACCATCGCCACCTTGGGCGAGGTTCCGCTGTCGTTCGCGGTAAATTCGCGGCCCGCCAGAACCGGCGTGTCAAGGGTGGGGAAATAGCCGGGGCTGACCCAGGTGAACTTCGACTCCGCGTGGCGCCGTGGGTGCCCAGGCTCCAACTGCCGCTTGCGATCAGGAAATTGGTGGTGGCGGCGGCCGATTCCACTTGCGGCGTCGCACGCACCTCATCGAGCAGTTGGCCGCAACAGGGGTCTCTGCCGCGGCAGATCGAACGTCGCCTGGAGGACGCCTTGCGGCGCGGAACCCGGGGTCCATGGTGGCCAGCCGGCGGAAGCTCGCGACGAACAGAAAAGCGCCCGCCACCAGCATCAGCGAGACGGCCACCTGCACCACCACCAGCAGGCGCTGAAACCCGAAGCGGCGCGTTCCGGTGGTGAGTGCCGCGGCCGCCGCTTTGATCGCGGCGGCCGGCTGGGCGCGCGCGCTGCGCAGCGCGGGCGCGAGTCCCCAACAGAATGCAGGTAGCCGAGGCGACAGCGGCGGTGAAGGCCAGCATGCGCCAGTCCAGGGCGAGATCGAGATGCAGGGCTTCCGCGGTATCGAGGAACACGGAGGATCGCCCGGCTGAGGCCGGCGGCCAGGCCGAGGCCGAGCGCAGCGCCCGCCGGCGGCCAGCAGCAGGCTTTCCGTCAGCGCCTGGCGAATCAGACGGCCGCGGCCCGCGCCGAGCGCCAGTCGCACGGCGAATTCGCGCTCGCGTGCGCCGGCGCGGGCCAGCATCAGGTTCGAGAGGTTGGCGCAGGCGATCAGCAGCACCAGGCCCGTGAGGCCGAGCAGCAGCCACAGCGACCGGTCGTACTCCTCGCGCAGACGGCTGACGCCGGTCGCCCCGGCACGCCGCCAGGCGGAAGCGAAGGTAACGGTCCAGGGACCCGCGGCCATAGCCGCCCGGCTCGGTGGCCTGCATCATGCCGGCACTGATCGCCTGGAGATGCTCCGAGGCGCGCGCCAGCGTCCAACCGGGTTTGAGCCAGCCCATTACGTTCAGCCAGAAATAGTCGCGGCGATCGAATGGGCGGTGTCGCCGTAGTGCAGGAGCGGTGCGGGAGCACAGCGGCAGGGACAGATCGAAGCGCGGCCCCACTTCGGGTCCCGAGAATCCGGCGGGCGTGACGCCGATGATTTCGAGCGGCTGATCCTCACCATCAGGCGCGAGCCGATGGCGGAAAGCCGGCCGCCGAATTCGCTCTGCCAGAACGGCATATCCCAGCACCACCGGCGGAGCCGGGCAGCCGCGCAGGTCGTCTTCCGCGCGGAAGAGCCGGCCCGCGGCGGGCGAGACATCCCGAGCGCGGAAAGAATTCTCCATTCACGCGCGAGGACGGGCACGCGCCGCGTCTCGGCGCCCCGGCCGATGCGCTCGGTCGCCGTAGCCGCTGTCCCAGGCGAAGACGCCGCGAAAAGCCTGCTGGCTGCTCGCGGATCTGCTTCGAATAAGCGGAAGCTGAGGTTGTCGGGGTAGTGCGAGATGCCGAAGCCGCTGGTCGCTGCCGATCTGGATCCGGGCCAGCCGCTGCGGGTCGGGCACCGGCAGGCTGCGCAGGCGGACGGCATCCAGCAGTTGGAATATGGCCGTGTTGGCGCCGATGCCGAGGGCCAGCGTGGCGATGGCGGCGAGCGTGAAAGCCGGCGCCTTTCGCAGCATCCGCCCCGCGTATTGCAGGTCGTGGATCGAGCTTTCGATGAGGTTGGCGCGCCGCGCATCACGGCATTCCTCCTGAATCTGCGCGACGCCTCCCAGTCGCCGCAGCGCGGCCGCCTGGGCCGGGCTTCTGCGTCATCCCGCGACTGACGTTCTGTTCGATCTCCCGATCGAGATGGAATCGCAACTCGCGATCCATCTCGCTCTCCACCGCTCCGCGCCGCAGCAGCGAGCGCAGCCGCAGCCACACGATATTGCGCCACCGTTCCACATGCATACCATCACTCCTCGGCCACGCGGATGATCAGCCCCACTGCATTGGACAGCCGCGCCCATTGCGCCAGCTCTTTTTCGAGCTGTGCACGGCCCGCGCGGGTAAGGGAATAATACTTGGCCTCCCGGCCGGTTTCGCTTTTACGCCATTCGCCACGCAGCCAACCCTGGTGTTCCAGCCGGTGGAGGGCCGGATACAAAGCCCCTTGCGTGATCTGAAACACATCCTCGCTGACCTGTTGAATTCGCGCCGCAACCGCCCATCCGTGCATTGGTCCCAACGCCAGCGTGCGCAAGATGAGCAGATCCAGCGTGCCTTGAAGAAGATCGGATGGTTTGCTCATACCTAAATCAATTACAACAACGATACCTAATTAGATGACAAGAGCGGGCGCAAGTCAAGCGGTTCATGATCCAGCAGCCTAGCGCGCGGAAGAGCCTGGCCGGCGTTTCCAAAGCAGGTAGATCGGACCCGAAGCCTCATCGATCTCCATCTGTGCCTCGCGGGAACTATCGGCCTTCAGCTCCAGCGTATTGCCCATGAACCTGGTGGCTGAGAGCAGATTGTCCTTTGTGTACCCGATTGTTCGCTGCTTCCCCAGATCGTTCCACACGATGAAGAGGACATCGGCTGGCCCATCGAATCGCATGGCGTGCATTCCCGATGGCGCGCGCTGAATCATACCCGCATATCGGCGTCCCCTCACCGCCGTCATCATCGTGCGCACCGCCTGCATAGCCGGTTTTTCGGCGCCGCTCGCGTCAAGCAGCCCGTAATTCTGCTCGGGATTTCCGGCGTCCGCCCCATCGTCCTGCAGGTCGTACCAAACGCCAAGCGGAAACCCCAAGCCCCACACCATCAGCAGTTCGCGAACGGCGAGGCGCGCTTGCCGCGAACGTCCTTCGTCGCTACGACCGTTTCCCTGGGCCCACTCGGTAGAGTTCGTCGACGAATATCCCCATTCCGTGTCCCAAATTTCGATACCTTCGCCAAAGGACCGGCGCACCCATTCGCGCAGCTTCTCGAGTTCCGGCCCAAGCTTTTCCGGGTCTCCCTTTGGATAAGGATGCACCCCAATGGCGGTTAAATCCGCAGCTACGCCAGGATCGATAGCCTTCCGCAGAAACTTCAGGTCGAGCCTAGACACGCCTCCGCTCACCACCTTCGCCGCCGGATCGGCCCTGCGGATCGCCGAAACCGCCGCGCGCAGCAGAGTCGCGTATTCTTGGGCGTTAGGCTTTGGCGGCCAAAACTGCGCGATATCCGGTTCGTTCCAGATCTCATACCGCACGTCGCGACCCTTGAAGTGCTTCGCCGCCGCCTCGGCAAAACGGCCAAAAGCGGCGATGTCCTCCGCCGTTCGTGGAACCTTTCCGCCGTGATCCGGATGCCCGTAATCCAGAATCAAGAGCGCGCCCATTCCACGCGCTTCCAGTGCGTTCATAAGCCCGTCATAAGCCTGAAAGCGATACGCCCCGCTTCGTTCTACCCGCTCCCACAGCAAATCCGCCCGCGCGAACCGGAATCCCGCGTCGCGTGCTGAATCCAGCGCGGTGTTGCCCCGGAATCGGTGCACATTCACGCCGATCAGTCCCAGCTCCGCGCGCGTCGGTGGCAAGAGCGCCGCTCGTGCCTCTGGATCGATATGCAGAATCTCAGCGCCCGTGCCCCGCTGCCCTGCCGCCAGGCCGATAGCAACGAGAATCCCGAATTGCCGCACCACTCCATCTTGAGCCTGTCCGCCGCCCCCGGTACGTAAATTCCTGAGCCAATCGAACTGTCGCCGCCACTCACAAGACTTGCCGAAAAATCCGGCTGGCGGTTAGGATATAATCTGTTTCGCATATGTCAAACCTGCGAACCCGCCGCGATATGCTCGCGCGCCTTGGGAGCCTCGGCTGCCGGCGCACCCTTCGCCGCGTCCCTCTTTGGACAGGGCCGCTGCCAAAATGGCTACAACACGACGGGCTGCCCGATGACCAAGGAGGTGGCAACCGCTCCCATCAAGCCGCTGTTCGCGCCCACCGGCTGGAAGACCGTCGCCCTGGAACACATCTCGTTCCAGGTGCCCGGACTACCGCAAGGAAGCGGCGTTCTACATCGCCCTGATGGGCTGGAAGCTGCGCAGCGACGACGGCAAGCAGGCCGTTCTCGACATCGGCGACTGGGGCTCGGCGATCTTCAAGGCTGCGCCGCCGGAACAGACAACGGCCCTGGTGGACGGCTTCGGCTTCGCCATCGAGCCGTGGAACGCCAAGACCGTCGAGGCGGAACTCCGCAAGCGCGATCTCAATCCGGTAGCCGATAACGACGGCAAGGGATTCGAGAGCTTCCACGTCAAGGATCCGGACGGGTTCGATGTGCAGATCGGGAACAGCAACGGCCTGGTGAAGGCGCGCAAGACTCCGGCGACCGCCAAGCTCGAAGTGGAACTGCCGTTCGAGGCGACGGGTTGGCAGACGGTATGGCTCGATCACTTTTCCTTCGGCGCCACCAACTACAAGGCGAGCGTGTCCTTCTACACCAACCTGCTCGGCTGGGAGGGCACCTACGACGAAGGCAGCCAGAACGAGGTGCTGATGGGCGACGTTGGAGACGCGCTCATCCGCGGCGGCAATCCCAACGATCCGAATTTCGGCAAGCCTCCGGCCGAACGGGAAGGCAAGAGGCGCGGCCGCCGGAACGTCCGCATCGATCACATCTCGTTTGGCATCCAGCCGTGGGATCCCGACGCCGTGAAGGACGGTCTGGAGAAGCGCGGGCTGCGCGCCCAGGTCGACACCGGCAACACCGGCGATATCCACCAGGCGGCCTACAAAAGCTTTCACACCGCGGACGCCCAACGGATACGATCTGCAGATGAGCTGCGTCACCAAGGACACGCGGCTGATCGGATCGATCTCGATGAAGCCGAAGCAGTAGTCCGGCAGCAATCCGTCATACGCGGTCGGCCTTTTGGCGAAGAGCAGCTCAAACCGTCAAGGTCGACTATCGCGGAACCAGGGTCGCCGAAAACGAACAATGTTGGCAACGCACGCAGCCGGATCCGTGAGCATGCGCGTGGTGTCGATCAGGGCACGGCTCCGTGTGCGTCTTTCGATCCCTTTCTGAACGTGCTTGTCGAGCCATTGAAAGCCGATAGTCAAAGCCGTTCCGCCCACTTCGTTCAACACGAGATCGTTCAGCCCCGTCCGCGGCTCGCAGGGAATGTTGAGCTGTTTGCAGTCTGCGTCCCACCAGTGGGCGGGAAGACCGACATTGCCGATGCTCGATTCGCTCAATGGACCCAGCTTCCACTGCACCGCGTCGGCAGTGACGAATGCGAAAACCTGCAGAAGAGCGCGACGGTAGGCCGCACTGTGAAAATCCTGGTCGGAAAACCGCACGTGGTCGTCATTCTGCCAGAATATAGCCGCCACGATGGCGCCCTGCATCGGATGGCCGAGATTGGAAGTGACGAATTTGTCGTTGTCGTCCCAACGACCGAAGTGGTACGTGGAAACGGTATCGAACCAATCCTGAAAGAAACGTCCGCTCAGTGCATCCCTGGTCTTCGCTTGTTGGGCGATCCGCTCCGTCTGTTCTATGGTGAGATTCAGAAACCACTCGCGAAGCAGCGGTCCCCAATGGATGCCGCCATTGCGCTTTGCCTCCGGCAGGGTCGGCGCCCGCCGGTTGGCGGTGGCGTCGGATGCAGCGTCGCTCGTCGCAGGGGAAGGTGATGACTGACTCGACGCGGGCACACTCATCAACCATAAACTGAAAACAACCGCAGACAGTTTTCGCATGCAGATAGACTTTCGGACTTGCAAATCCGAGTAGTGCAGTAATAAAAGGAACACCGCGTTGCCGCGTCCGGAGACCTGCCCCAGTTTCGCGGCGCCGCCGCAACGTTGTTGTGATGCGTCTGACGTGCGCTCTACGGCAACAGCGAGAACCTCAAATTCTCTCCCATGCGAGGTGGGATGTGATGCTCTAGCGTGAGATGTATTTTTTGGGGTTCGTGACTTTAGCCCTGTTGTTCAGGCACTCTACGATGCCGCCACCCCAGATCGGCTTTCGAAATCTGTAAGCTGCGCCCGAGGCAATTTTCTATTTCAGATCTGCTGAACGCTGCATCAAATCACTGTGCCAACACGCACGGCAATTGTATGCTTGACGAGTGCCCTGGTGTTGGGAGCCGCCGAACGCCCGGGGCAATGGACCGGGCATTACGACCCGTGCGATGAACATGGAGAATTGCTCAAGTCCGGGCACATGAGTCTTGGCGTCCGCTTCGCTACCTTGAACCCCCAACTGGCGGCGGCATTTGCGCATGCCATGAGCTTCTGGGCCGGGGTGCTGGATATGGAGTGGCGCGCCGAGAACAGTCGCAAGTGTGCCCTTCAAGTTGTCGATGGCGATACCGGGCTTTTTGAGCCCGCGCAGTCCGCTCGCGCGCAGTTCCCCTCGTCGCCATCGTTTCAGGGCAGCATCGCATTCAACCCAGGCATGACGCTTCCGGTGTCCGAACTCTTCGTGACGGCAGTGCATGAAATCGGGCACTTGCTCGGATTACAGCACAGCGCGAATGCATCTTCGATCATGTATTTTCTGTACCTCGATGGACCGATGTGCCTCGACAGCGCCGACCTTTCCGCCTTGGCTGTGCGTCATAGGCTGCGGTCGAAGTTTGCGTCATGCCCTTCTCCGTGAAGCGAAACCTTCCGATTCCCGATGTCCTTCAAGCTAAGCGCGCTGTGACCCCTGAAAGCCTCGCACGGGATTTGACAACAAGCTGGGATAGACGTACCATCCATAGCATGTCTACCGTAGACAATCTATCCGACTCCCTCGAATTCCTCCAAGGGACCCTCGAGGTCCTCATTCTGCGCAGCCTTCAACCCGGCGCCAACCACGCCTATGGCATCGCCCAACACCTCAAGCGCCAATCCGCCGACGAATTCGACGTCGACAACGGTTCGCTCTACCCGGCGCTCCAGCGCCTCCTGCAACGCGACTGGATCGCTGCCCAGTGGAAAATGTCGCCCAATGCGCGTCGCGCCCGCTATTACCGCCTCACGCCGGCCGGCCGCAAACAGCTCGTCGCCGCCGAATCCAAATGGCGCCGTTTCGTCCAAGCCATGGCGCGCGTCCTCGCGCCGGAGAGCTAACCCATGCCGGCATTCTGGGCAAAACTGCGAAGGCTCCTGAGCGGCAAGCGGCGCTTCGAAGACGACCTCCGCGACGAAATGCGCGCTCACCTCCAATTCGAAATCGAAGACAGCCTCGCCCGCGGCGTCCCGCCGGAGACAGTTCGCGCCGATGCGCAACGCCGTTTCGGAAACGCCACAACCATCGCCGAGCGCAGCCGCCATGCCTGGGACCTCCACTGGCTCGCCGATCTCGTGCGCGATCTCCGCTATGGCGCGCGCTCCATGGCGCGCCGTCCTGGCTTCGCCGCCGTCTCCCTCGTTTCGCTCGCCGTGGCGCTCGGCGCCAACACCGCCGTCTTTTCCTTCGCGAACGCCATCCTCCTCAAGACGCTGCCCGTTGCAAACGCTGATCGCCTCATCGCCCTCCGCCAGAAGAACGAGCTGTTCCACATGGAGAATTGCTGCTTCGGCTATCCCTTTTTCCAGGCGTTGCGCAAGCAGCCGGACGTTTTCGAAGACATCCTCGCCACCAGCCCGCGCGACATCACCCTCACCGACCGCGAAGAAAGCGAACGTTTGCCGGCCGAGCTGGTCAGCGGTAATTACTTCCGCATGCTCGGCGTCCATCCCGCCGCCGGACGGCTGCTCGACGAAACCGATGACGCCGTCGAAGGCGCTAGCCCCGTTTGCGTCATCAGCTACAAGCTCTGGCAGGAACGCTTTGTTGGCGATCCCGCAATCGTGGGCCGGCAAGTTCTTCTCAACGGACACCCATTCCGCATCGTCGGCGTCAGCCAGCGCGGCTTCGGCGGCGCCTCCCTCCACGCGCCCAGCGATCTCCAGGCGCCAACATCCATGGCCGAGACTTTCTTCGAGATGAAGCGCGATACCTTCGGCTTCCTCTTTCTCGTCCCGCGCCTCAAGCCCGGCGTAAGCCAGTCGCACGCCGCGGCCTGGCTCAACTCGGTGGGCCACGCGCTCCAGGAAGCAACCGGCAAGCACATGGGCAAGCATGACGATTTCCTCCTCTACGACGGAAGCCAGGGCATCGATTCCCGCCGCGAGGAAATGGGCAAACCCGTGCTCGTCCTCCTCTTATTAGTCGGCGTCCTGCTGCTCGTCGCCTGCGCTAACCTCTCCGCTCTCCTTCTCGTCCGCTCCGTCGAGCGCACGCGCGAAGCCGGAGTGCGCGCCGCCATCGGCGCTTCCCGCTCCACCTTGTTCCGCCAATTCCTCGCCGAGGCAATGCTCCTCGCTGCCGCCGGCGGCGCACTTGGATGGGCGCTCGCGCTCG
The DNA here is from genome assembly GCA_963763545.1 of Bryobacterales bacterium. Lineage (GTDB taxonomy): Bacteria > Acidobacteriota > Terriglobia > Bryobacterales > Bryobacteraceae > PALSA-243. The sequence continues at coordinate 447,847 of CAVXPE010000015.1, read as the reverse complement.
GTCTTGTCCGCGTCCTGCTGGGCCTGTTGCCGCGCGACAAATCGCTGGCCCAAATCGTTCACCCCGACGCAACCGTATTCGCTTTCACCGCCGCCCTCACCCTGCTCGCCGCTCTACTTTTCGGCTTGTTGCCAGCTTGGCGCGCCTCCCGCGCCGATCCGCTCCGCGCGATTCATGGAGCCGCCCTCGCCGCCCCCGGACGCCGCCAGCGCCTCGCATCCAGCGCCGTGATTGCGGCCCAAATCGCGCTCTCGCTTGCCCTCGTATTCTGCGCCGGCCTTTTCTCCCGAACCCTCCACAATCTCCGGGCTATCGATCTCGGCTTCCAGCCAGAGAACGTCGTCATTCTGCCCATCAATTTGGGGAACACCGCCTATGCCCAGGAGGCCTCGCCGTTCTTCGCCGAACTCTTGCGGCGCGCCCGCGCCTTGCCGGAAACCCGCGCCGCATCGCTTACGGGACTGACCGTGGTCTCGGGCAACATGTCCTCCTTCATCCTCACTGTGCCCGGCTACGTGTCTCCCAACGGCATGCGGCCAACGTCTTACGTTACACGCGTCACCTCGGGCTACTTCCGCACCATGGGAACGCCGCTGGTCGCCGGACGCGATTTCATCGACGAAGATACCGATGGCCGCGGCGGCGAAGGCTCCGCCATCGTCAACGAGCAGTTCGCGCGTCAGTTCCTGGCCGGAGACGCCCTCGGCAAACCATTCGCCTACGCCGGCGGCCGAAAAGTGCGCATCGTGGGAGTTGTCCGTACCTCGAAATTTCGCTACGTGCGCGAAGAGCCGCAACCGGTAGTGTATCTGCCGATCGCGACGGGCACGTTCAACGCCAACCTCAACCTGCAAACGCGAGTCAGCGGCGACCTCAACGTTGCCATCGCCCGCCTCCGCGGCATCGTGCATGACCTCGGCCCTCACGCGCCCATCGGCGCAATCACCACCATGGAAATGCAAATCGACGCCGCACTCTCTCGCGAACGCCTGCTCGCGTTCCTCTCGACGCTCCTGGGCGCTGTTGCCGCCGCTCTTGCCGCCATCGGGCTTTACGGCGTGCTCTCGTTCGCTGTCACGCGAAGGACCAAAGAGATCGGCATAAGGCTCTCGGTGGGGGCACGGCGCTCCATGATCGTCGCGTTGTTCATGCGCGAGAGCGCGTGGATGGCGGCTGTGGGAGTCGCGCTAGGAATCCCGCTCATGTGGTTGTGCGGAAAACTTGCAGACTCCCTGCTCTACGGATTGCACGGAGAGGATCCCCTGACAGCGATCGAAGCGACGGCGGTCTTGGTAGTCTTGTCGTTGCTGGCCGGGTTTGTGCCGGCAGCGAGAGCAGCCGGGGTGGACCCGGTGAGAGCGCTGAGGAATGACTGAGAAGGCGAGTCCGACGCACCACTGGCCAGTTTGGCGACCATTAAGCCTCTCCAGGCGCGCGCCGGTTTAGCCGAGAATGAAAGCATGGCGGATCGGGAACGCGTAGTGATGACGCGATTAGTTCGCGGCCGCCCGCCAGGACGTGAGTTCGGCATTGCATTCAGGCAGAAGCTGGGGTCCGCGCGAATCTTCGAAGCTGCCTGGGACCTGGTAGTCACCGCTGCCGCCGCCGGAGGCATTGATCAAGATCAACTCCGACTTCAGAGATCTGTTACGAAGCTTCAACGTGGCCGGGGTGCGGTATCTGATAGTGGGCGGCTACGCCGTGATGGTGCACACGGAGCCCCGATACACGAAGGACCTGGACCTCTGGATTGACGCCGTAGAAGACAATGCCCGCCGGATGACTGGCGCGCCCAACGAATTCGGCCGCCGTCGAGGTGCCTCCTCCAACGGCTGACAAGTAGTTCGATGCCTCTCACAGCGCGGGTTGATTCTAGGTTTAGCCATTGCTAAACTTCGGATAGTGAACGTGATCAGCAAGCCAAACCTTTTCTTGGCGGCGCGAGCAAAAAAAAATGAGCAACTCGTCGAGAAGGCGGCCCGATGGTATGAGTTGGCCACGACGAATGATTTCGAGAACCTCGTCGAGTTGCAGAGGGTTTTCCCCGCCGCCGATTGGGTTGACGGAAGAGTGGTCTTTAATTTGGGCTCTTATCGGCTGATTTGCGGCGTATCTTTTCTTCGGAAAGCATTTTTCTTTAAAGCGCTGCTCAGCCATGCGGAGTATGACCGAGGGGGTTGGAAATCATGATCGTAGATGAGGAATATGTCGAGCTATTGGTGGCGCATCGGCCCGTCAAGCCACGCAATCGCCGGGAACTCGCCGAGATGACTGCGTTGCTGGAGAAACTGGCTGCTAACGAGACGAAGCAGACTCCGGCTATCGAGCGGTTTGTCGAGACTCTCACGGCGCTAGTCATGCAGTATGAGGACGAAATCGAACCTGGTCCCGAAAGATCGCCCGCCGGCGTATTGAAATATCTCATGGAGGAGCGAGGTCTGCGGCAAATCGACCTCGTACCGATTCTGGGCAGCAAGTCGTACGTCAGCCAGATCCTTTCCGGACATCGGCCAATCGGCAAGGATGCCTCCCGGAAACTCGCGGAGTTTTTCCACGTTAGCCAGCATAGTTTTGTTTAGCCCACCCGTGCTACCTGCATGACTGCAACCGGGAACGACGTGATCGCTCTCACTAACCCCGAGCGGCGAACACCTTGTCGGGTAGTGTCTATACATAAGTAAATCCGCAGGCGAGCCGTCGGCCGTCTGGTATGCTCAGCAAGGAGGTGTTGCCGTGGCTCCGCAAACGCCCCTTCGGCTGGCGGGCATAATCCTGCCGGTTGCTCTTGCCGTTCTCTTTTCTCATCCCTCCAACGCACAGTATCCTCCGGGCCAGTACCCGCCCGGGCAGTATCCACCAGGACAATACCCGCCCGACAGTGTCCGATTGCCGGGAGGCGTGCCGATAGCCGTGCCCGAGATCAAGTTACCGAAGCGTGGCGACAAGACCGCCGACTCGGGCAATGGCGTCAAAATGTCGCTCGTGGCGGTGGACGGCACGTTGCGCGAACTCGGGGAAAAGGATCTGTATTTCGAGACGGCGAACAAGCGCCTCCTGCGCTTCCGTCTGCTGGCCAAGACGGAGTTTCGCAATAAACGAGGAGAGCCGGTGCGCGATTCGCTGTTGAAGCCCGGCGACCAACTGACGGTTCAGGCAAACAAGGTGGATCCGGAGACGGCCCTGCGCGTTGTGCTGGTGCGCGAAGGCACGCCCGGGGAACGGGCTGCCGCAGGGCGGCCGTTCGATCGTGCTTCGGCGCAGACGCCGGCGGAAAGCGACATGCATTCGGCTGGCGCGATCGCCGTTGCCGATGCGGATTCGGCAGGTCCCGCGGGATCTGCCCCGCCCGGCGAGCCCGCCGCGGGAACACCGGAAACGGCGCGCCCGAACCTAGAGCGGAATCCCGAGGCGCCATCTTTGCCCAAGATCGACGGGCCCAAGACTGAGCGGCCGGGCGCCGCAGGAGGGATCACGGACGATGTCATCGCTGACGCGTCAGCCGCGGCGGATACTTATACGAACGAGATGCCCAATTTTGTTGTGCAACAGGCGACTACACGCTATGTCAGCACCTCCATCCCGCCACGCTGGGTGGCGCGCGACGTGGTGACCGCGGACGTGCGCTTGCTGGATGGCAAAGAGGACTACGCGAACATTCATGTGAATGGCCGGCCGGCCGATCGCGCCATCGAGAAGACGGGCGCTTGGTCGACGGGTGAATTCATCACCACGCTGCGGGACCTGCTGTCGCCATACACCGGTGCTGCCTTCGTGCGGCATGGCGAAGACCGGCTTTCCAGCCGCGCCGCTTTGGTCTATGATTTCAGCGTGCCGCAGACCGGCTCGCACTGGGTGATCGTGGGACCGGACGGGCGCCACGAAGCCCCTCCCTACACGGGACGGGTTTGGATCGACAAGGAGCTTCACCGTGTTTTGCGGATCGAGCAGCGCACGACGGTGACTACTCCCCCGCTTCCTTACGATAAGGTGGAATCGACGCTGGAGTACGGCTACGTCTTGATCGACGGCAAGAATTATCTCATGCCGATTATCGGCGAGAACCTGGCGTGCTTCCGCGGACGGTCAGACTGTACGCGGAACCAGATCGAGTTCCGGAATTATCGTAAGTTCTCGGCGGATTCGACAGTCACGTTCGGGAAGCAATACACGTCGTCGCGAAACTGAGGCCGTCAGACGCGGGTTGCGCCCAATCGGGAACCGACGCCACCCTGGAACTTAGTGCAAGTTTCTGTAACGCACGGACGGCCCCATACATATAAGTTTCCAATGCACAGCCATGTCTTCCGTCCACTGACCCTTGTTCTGTTGGCGATGCGTGTTTCTCTGGGGCAGCAACAGGCGCCGGACCCGCCCATGGTGACGTTTCGCGCGCAGACCCGTCTGGTACTGCTCTCCTTCCACGTCGCGCACGGCAAGAACTATGTTGCCGATCTGAAGCCCGCGGACGTAGTGCTTCTGGAAGACGGCAAACCGCGGGAGTTCACGATCTTCGACAGCCCGGCCACGCAAGGGCGCATGCCGCTGGAGCTGGTGCTGCTCTTCGATGCGAATCCGCCGATTTCCTTCTTCTGGGACCCGGTGGAAGTCTTTCGCTTCATCCCTGAGTGGACCGAAGAGATGTCGCGCGAAATCCTGACGGCGGACACGGCGAACATCCGCATTTCGGTCTACCGGTGCGCCAGGGAGACGCTATATCCGATGCTTCGTGCGACCACCGATGCGGCGCAGCTTACGGACACATTGCGTAGCCTGCTGAAGCCTGAATGGCGCGGCCCGGGCCGCGGCGGCGAGCCGATTGCGCTAAGCCTTCCTGCCCAACGGCAGACGGTCCCACGAGGCGCTTTCACCAACGATTACCCGACCAGTCCTTTCATCTCCCAGGAATACCGTGGGTGGCCGATGGAGGCGGCCATCGGCACGCTGAACGAAATGGCGGCGACGCAGGACAAAGTGGCGCGCGTGATGGTGATGTTCTCGGAAGGGATCGGAGCGACGACGACCATTCCCGAGGACCTCGGCAATCAGGCGCTGGATCTGGGCATTCCGATTTATCCCGTGGCGACCAATTACCAGGGTCACATCGATTCCGCTTATCCGCGAAATCTCTTCCGCATGCGGGAATTCGAATCTCTGGGAAAAATGACAGGAGGCCGCGAGGTGGAATATACGCAGATCAATGCCGCCACGCTACGCAAGATCCTGTCGGGCGTCAAGAACCATGGATTGTCGGAATATGTGGTTGGATTCGTGCCGCCGGCCTCGAGTGGGACGTCCCGGCAGCACAGGCTGGAGATCAAGCTCAGAGCAAACCATCTGTTCCAAGGTCAAATTTGATGATGAAGTAGGGGCATGAATGAAGAACAGGTGTGCAAAGTGCCACGCCGGCGGAGCCGGCAAGAAGTCGATCAGTTAGTTGCCGAGTACGAATCGAGCGGGTTGAGCCGGCTCGAGTTCTGCCGGGAGCGGGGAGTAGGGTTGAGCACTCTCGACCGGTACCGAACGCGACGGAAGCGGCAGACGCCGGCTGGCAGTAACGCATTGTTGGCGGTGGAAGTGTCCACCCGAGGGGCGGTGCCGACCGCGGGAACTGGCAGCGCGCTCGTTGCGGTGCTGCGCGGGGGGCGGCGAATCGAAGTGGGACGCGGGTTCGACACACGGTCGCTGCAGCAGTTGGTGCGCGTGCTGGAGCGAGTCTGATCATGTTCGGCTTCGGACCTGCAACGCGAATCTATCTTGCCGCCGGAGCCACGGACATGCGCAAGAGCTTCGAAGGCCTGTACGGGTTGGTTCGCGACCGGCTGTCATGCGATCCGCTGAGCGGGCATATTTTTCTGTTCTCCAATGCGCAACGCAATCGGCTGAAGTTGCTGTTCTGGGACGGCAGTGGTCTGTGGGTCTGCGCCAAGCGTCTGGAGAAGGGACGATTCCGCTGGCCGGAGGCTGCGGGCGAGGAAGCCAAGGTCGTACTCAGTCACGAGGAACTGCACTGCTGCTGGGCGGCATCGATCTGACGCACACCAGCGTCGGCCATGGTATCGGCGCGAAATGACTCCAGTAATAAAGAAACAAATATTTGCATAAGTCAGTTGTAAGCAAATCTACGCTGGGTTATCTTAGTAAGTACCTGACGTGACGAGTCCCTCTCCCATTCCGCTATCTGAGCGTAAAGATCGTGCAGTTGGAACAGAAACTTGCCTGGGCCAAGCTGAAGATCCAGGCATTGGAAGAACGTCTGCGCCTGGAGTGGATCCGGAAGTACGGGCCCGGCAGCGAGAAGCTCAGCGATGCGCAACTCGAGTTGCTGGAGTTGGAGCCCGGGGTGAGCAACGCGGAAGTCGAAGCGGAGAGCAAGCGCGAACCTCTGCCGGAGAAACAGCAAAAGAAACGCAAACATCCGGGACGGCAGGAATTGCCAGCCGACTTGCCCCGCGTGGAGCGAGTGATCGCTTGCACGCCGGAACAATGCGTCTGCGAGGCTTGCGGCAAGCCACGGCGGTCATCGGCTACGACGTCAGCGAGCAATTGGACGTGGAGCCGGCCCGATACTTCGTGGTAGTGACCAAGCGCGAAAAGCGCGCCTGTAAGGGCTGCGAGGAAGGCGGCGTGGTAGCGGCGCCGCTGCCGGAGCGGATCATCGAAAAGAGCCTGGTGAGCGACCGGGTGGTGATCGACACGGTGGTGTCCAAGTATTGCGATCACCTGCCGCTGTATCGCCAAAGCGCGATTCTGGAGCGGGAGGCGGGCGTCGAGATCAGCCGGGCGACGATGGATGGATGGGTGATGCGGGTCGGCGAGTTACTGATTCCGATAGTCGACGTCATGGGCCGCGAGTTACTTGGAGGAAGTTACATTCAAGCGGATGAAACGCCGGTTGATGTGCAGTTGCACGATGGGCGGGGACAGAATCATCAGGCTTATCTCTGGCAATACAGCCGGCCGGGAGGCGGAGTGGTCTTCGACTTCCGGCTGGGGCGCGGCGCGAAGGTCCGAAGGAATTTCTGGGACAGTTCGAAGGAATTCTGCAGACCGACGGCTATGCCGCCTACGATCGCGTGGGCGGGCCAAAGTTGGTGCATGCCGGATGCTGGGCGCACTCGAGGAGGAAGTTCTTCGACGCGGTCAAGCTCAATCCCGACGACGCGGTCGCCACGCGCATCGTGAAACGGATCGATGAGCTGTTCGGCATTGACGCCCTGGCGCGCGAGGCGAACCTCGATCATGCCGCACGGCATGTGCTGCGACAGGAGCGGGCCCGGCCATTGGTCGAGGTCATCCGCGGAGAAGTCGAGGCAGCCGCGATGCTTGCTTGCCTTCGAGCGCGTTGGGGAAGGCGGCGAGCTACACCCTCTCGCAGTGGAGAAAGCTCACGCGCTTCCTGGAACACGCAGAGTTGGAGTTGAGTAACAACCTGGCGGAGAACTCGATGCGTCCGGTGGCGTTGGGCCGGAAGAACTGGATCCATGTCGGCAGCCAGCAGGCCGGCCCGAAGGTAGCGGCGATTCTTTCGATCGTGGAAACCTGCCGCCGGATGAAGATTCCGGTCCGTGACTACCTGGCCGCCGTCCTGCCGGGTATTGCCGACGTCTCCATCCAACGCCTTGCCAACCTTACCCCTGCGGCGTGGGCCGCCCGGCAGCAGTAGCGCCCCGCTGTTCGGGTTCTGCCAATACCTGATTCGACCTCTTGCCGATTCCCGATGGCTTTTCATTCACTCCCCCTACTTCATCACCAAATTCATCCTTCGAACAGATGGTTTGCTCTGACGCTTACGATCAAGCTGGCGTCGAAATCGAGCGGAAGCCTGGAAGGCGGAAAGCGAAGGGCGATCTACTGAAGCTCCCGGTTATTCGCGTGAGGAGAAGCGGAGTATGATCGGGGAGGTTGGAAATCATGATTGTAAATGATGAATATGTCGAGCTATTGGCGGAGCATCAGCCCGTCTAGCCGCGCGATCGCCAGGAACTCGCCGAGATGATTGCATTGCTGGAGAAACTGGCTGCTAACGAGAAGAAACAGACCCGGCTATCGAGCGGTTTGTCGAGACTCTCACGGCGCTGGTCCTGCAGATGAGGACGAGATTGAGCCCGATCCCGAAAGATCGCCCGCCGGCATATTGAAATTTCTGATGGAAGAGCGAGGTCTGCGGCAAATCGACCTCGTACCGATCCTGGGCAGCAAGTCATACGTCATCCAGATCCTTTCCGGACATCGGCCAATCGGCAAGCATGCCGCCCGGAAATTGGCCGAGTTTTTCCGCGTTAGCCAGCACAGTTTTGCTTAGCTTCATTACTTGGCGGTGACCTTCAGATTGGAAAAGTAGCCCTCGGTACCGGGCCCGACCCACAATGCCACCCCTCCGCTCTGGGGTTCGAGCTTCATATCGTTGACGATGAGGCAGGGTTGCTGCGCTCCATGCACGTAGAGCCGTGCTTTGCGGCCCTCCACCTCGATCTTGTACTGGGTCCAGACACCAGGCTCCAAGTCGACGTAGGACTCATACTTTTCGGGGGCCTCCTGCCGCGATCGGCCGAAGCCAAAATCCGGAAACGAACTGTATTGGGTAGAGTGATTTCGCCTGACCTGATCGTCGGCTCGACCATTTGTCGGTCTGAGATAGATGTACTCGTAGCTTCCGTTGCCCTGGATCCGAAATGCGATCCCGATGAACCCGCGTGCGGCGGCAGTTGCGCCGGCGGCGGGTTGCCCTGCCAAATCTACTTCGATTGTGCCGTCACGAAAAGACACGTCCTTGACTAAGGCGTAGGAGGTCGCATTTTCAGCCCCAGGAGCCGCGATGACCTGGACCGCGCGTCGGCCCTTATAGTTGATCTGTGCAATCGATACGTTCTTCGCTGTCAGGCGGTCGGCAGTTTGGGCTCCAAGCGGAATGGCAAAGAGCGCCAATAATGGGGCGCATGCCAGGATCATGAGTGAAGAGAGGCGGGTGTTCATGTAATTCGTCCAATTGCAGAGATGATTCGTCTGGATGCGCGATCAAGCTTTGCTTCATGGCCGGTAGGCTACCCTGATCGGTAGACTTTCTACCATAGAAAACGTTATCCTCCGAAACCATACAGCCACCGAGCATTGCGGACGTACATCTGAAGCATAGTCGGATCGAGGAGGCGGGAGTACTTCGGGTCTGTCCGTGGGTGCTTTGAAGCCCAACGGCCCGAACCCTCGGATCCCAGGCGCGGAACAGCACTTCTCACTGCTTTTTCTGATCAGTTCCTCCTCGGCCCCGAATTTTGTCTCCGAGGTATTGCGCTGACCGAGGAACGGCAGCCGTATAGCAGGACTGGCGCCGGATCCGATCATCACTCAGCCTTCACCAACCGCTGCTCCTAGCGCGAGGATGATTTCGGCGGCGACATGATATGAGACTTCCGGGTCGTCTACGGCCGCGCGGGCGGCAACGGGGTCCTGTTTCACCAGTGCAATCAGCTGGCTCGGGATTGATTTGAGGAGCACCGCCGTCGCGGCGGTAGGCGAGATACGCTTCCATGGCTTGTTGGCGTGCCGCCAATGCGAGCGGGTTCGTTGCCGACGGCACGCTCCAGGTCGCAAAGAATGCTGAAGGTTTTCCAGGGTTCGGCGGTATGGCCAAACGGCTTGTTGCATTCGATCGCTCGTTCGAGTCTCCTGGCGAGCCTCGTCGTATCGACGAAGCTCGATAGTTGGCTAGCCGCGTTAATGTGAGCTTGCCCCTCGCATTCGCAGGTCGCCGAGTTCGACGTAAACCTCGGCTGACTGGCGGTAGAATCGCACCGCCTCCTCACGGCGGCTGATTCGAGCATAGAGATTGCCAAGCTGGATCAGAGTTGATGCCTGACCACTGCGATCCCCCGTCGCGACCTTGATTCCGAGCGACTTCTGATATGCGACCTCGGCGGCATCGTATTGACCGGATATTTGATACACCATCCCGATCTGATGCCACGCTTTGCGACCATTGCCGGTTCGTTCAGTGGTTCTAACAACTCGCGTGCTTCGTCGTAGAGCTCGAGAGCCTCTGGATGTTTGTTCTGGAGTAACCGGACCGTCGCAAGTTGATTCTTGTTCACTGCAACGCTTCGGGCATCGTTCCGCTCCTCCGCCATTGCGATTGTCTGTTGATAAGCTTCGGCCGCCTCGTCATAGCGTCCCGAGATCGCGTAAGGCAATCTGCTCTTTCCGTGAGAGCAAGAGCGGCCATGCGAGGCTGGTTCAATTCCACGAAGCGGCGGTGAGCGCTTTCCAAACAGGGGAGAGCGGCCTGCGCATTTCCGCCCATCTGAAGCGCGCGCCCGAGGGTAAACTCAGCCATGGCGAGATCGTAAGCTGCACCTTCGTACGCTGACCCCCGGCAGCGTCAAATTTGGCTCGCAGCGCGTACGCTGCCCGAATGGCTTCGCCGAAACGGCCTTGCTCAATCAATCGGTCGATGGAAGCATCCTCCGTGAGATACTGCGAGTGGCTCCATCCTGAGAGCCGCTGTGCTGCCGAACTCCGGATCTCGACAATCCGCGCCAGCACCTTTGGCCGATTCAGAGCTGATACGAGCGATTCCAGTGCATCTGTGAGGCCGACCACCTCCTCGGCAGATTCCGTTTTCGCGAAATGTTCCAGCGCTGCCAGAAAGTTCGGCTAGCTCGAGCAGCGTGAGATTGTTCGCTAGGTTCGCGTCCTTGAACCTCCGCCCATGAAGAAATTGGATCACCTGCCTCTTGGCCTCAGCCCATGCCGCCGTTGCCCTCTCGCGTTCGTCGGCGGCAGGTTCGGCGCGAAACAACGCCGGGTCGAAGCGAAGATAGCCCGGCGCAACGTACTCCGCTAATCCAACATCGATGAGCGCTCGCACAAGCGCCCAAGTTCGCTCGGCGCTCAAGTCCCAGCGCCAGCTTATAGCGACTAAACTTCCGCCTCCATGGAATACGCTCAACGGCCCTATCGATTGCCGCATCTCCGCCGGCAACCGACGCAGCGATAACTCGGCGCTTGCAAGCACCGAGTTCTCCCTCTCGCCCGGATGCTTGGCGTCGATTGCCTGCAGCACCTCCCGCAGGTTCTCCGTCGCATGGCGCACGCCTGCGGCGCCCACTTCACGAGCGATCAAGACCAGGCTGCGCGCATGTCCGCCCACGGCGTCCACCAGGTTCCTGAGATCCTCCTCGGTCGCGCCCGACTTTGGCGCCTCAGGCAACAGGTTGCTGAGGACGCGGATCGCGGTATCCCGGTCCAGCCGTCCGATCCGCAGAACATTCTTCTCGAAGGGCTCCGGAAGCGCCTCGCGCGACGTGAAAACCATCCTCGTCCCGCCGGTTTTACCCAACCTTTCGCATAGCTTCAGAATCGCGATGCAGGCCTCCTGGCCTGCGCTCGTCGGACCCGCCAAAATCGATTCCACATTGTCGATCACCAGTACAGTCTTCTGGTCCGCAAGAAATTGTTCCAGAAGCTGGCAGCCGTGCTCGTCATCGGTCCCCACGCGCGTCAGGAAATTGGGGATAAGCTGCTCGCCCAGCGAGAAAAGCACCTGCCGCGCTTCAGTAAGTTGTTCCACCGAAGTAAAGGCGGCGTGCCGGTACCGTTGCGTCGCCACCAGCCATCGCGCCAGCTCGGCGGCAAAGGTCGTCTTGCCTTCGCCGCCCGATCCCTGCACCACGATGTACCGTTCCCACGCCAGCATCCGCTCCGCCTTGAGCAGGTCGCGGCTCCGCCCCAGAAAACGGTGCGCCGGTTCCTCGGGCAAATCGCCCAGCGCGAGTTCCCTCCGCCTTGCAATGATCGCGGCCACCTGCTCGCCCGGCACTTCGCGCACCAGTTGCGGGTCCTGTTCCTCCTGGAAAAGCACGGGCACGAACCAGTCCTCGAGGTGCAGCTCGCCGGTGAACGTCTTGTCGCGGAAGGTGTCGGATTTGAGAGCGCGCTGTCCGGCCAGCATGGCTTGGCCGACCCGTTTCCCCTGGAGCAGGTCGCGGCTAAAACTGCGAGATGAAACGGCTGGCCGCCTCCACCAGAACGGAATGGGTCATCGCCGCTACCGAGGCGACCCCGCTTTCGAGCAGTCTCGCCGCCACCGAAGTCGGACGGGTCGCGATCGGCCTGCGCCGTCTGGCAGGCTTCGAGGAAGAAGAGCGGGATGCGATGGTCGCGCACCATGCGCGCGATCCGGTCGGCGTCTATCAGTTGGCTGCGGCGGCCCTCGAGCTTGTCCAGATCCGACGGGTCTTCGAAACAGAGCTTGCCCAGGTTATGAGTGCGGTCGTAGACGCCGTGGCCATCGAAGTGGACCACGTGATACGGCTCGCCCCGCTCACGGGCATCCTGAAGTTCCTTTTCGAGCGCCGGGAAGGTTGGGGTCTCGAGAAGCCTCAAGCTGGCGAGGTGGCCAAGCCGCGACAGCGCTTCCACCAGCGGACGGGCGCTGATGCGGTGGTCGATGTACGCGGCGGATTGGTCCTCTGGCCGCGGGCTCACCAGCAGAACGCGAATCGGCGGCTGGGTTGCCACGGCGCGTTGGCGGTCGCTGTTAGGAAGCCCGCGCCGGACGCGCACCGGCCGCGCACCCTGGAAAAGATAGCCCTGCTCGTCATGGATCAACTCCCAGGGCAAGCCGAGCAGCAGTGTGGCCGCTTCGTCCGCTTCTCTCTGCTTTTCCGGCGGCGTTCCCGCGATCAGTTTGCGCTCCATCTTGACCGTGAACCGCCGTTCGGCCGCTCCGGCAGCGCTCCAGGCATCGAGAACGGCGCGGGCGGGCTCGGCGTTCACGCTGTCATACAGTTGGCGGCCCCATTCCGGCAGGGCCTGTTCGACTTTGCGTGCCCGCTCCAGGAAAGGCTCCGCCGGCCAGTTGACGAACCGCTCGAGATACCACTCGATCTCTCCCGCCTCGATGGGACCGAGCGGCGACGTAAACCGGTAGCGCTGGCTTTCCATCTCGCGGCTCTCAGGCGGAGTGAAAACCAGTCTGGCAACTGCGATCGCGCGGCGTTTTCCCTCGAACTCCTCGATTGCAGGGTCGGTGAGTTCGAGAATGAGGTCGGCGACCGGCGCGGACTGAGTCTGAACGTGCCGGATTGTTTCCGCGGGCGGATGTTCGCCAATGGCTGCGAGAATCTGCGGTAACGCGCCGCCGATCGCGCCGGCGCCGTTGTCCAGCGGTATCCTGACCAGTTCTTCGGAAAGGAGCTTCGCACGCTCAGCCCTCCGACCCCTCCGATAGTGAGTGGGACAATCCTCTTTCCCAGGGACTTCGCGTGAGCGATCTCACGCTCTACCCACTCGGATTTCATGGAGTCACGGCTCACCAGAACCAAGAAGTAGTCAGCATTCGCGATCTCTTCTCGGATCACGGCCGTCAGTGAATCGCCGCCGGAGAGCCGCTCGGAATCCGCCCACGTTTCGACTCCCAGGTCACTCAGCGCCTGTCGTAACTCGCGGATAATCGCGTCATCCTTGGAAGAATGTGAGATAAAGACGGATTTTGACGGCATTGAAACGGGACCGTGGCGTCATTATGACATGAACGATGCGCGTGTCGACCCGAAAATGCCGGTGACAGATTTTGAAAATAAATCTCGCCTAATCGCGACAATCACTTACAAGCAATTTTCGAGAAATCCTATCTGATCCCCGCCAGTGCGCCAGCTAAGATAAAGCCGGAAGGAAACCGACGATGCAAGCACAACCCGCAACCTCCGCGAAACACACTGACCGCAGAGCCCTCTCACCGCTCAAGCACGGCCTCACGGGCCGTATTTACCTCTTGAGTCAAGCCGAGCAGGTAGCCTATGACGACCTCACCCGCGGCCTCCTCGACGACTTCGCTCCAGCAGGCGAAATGGAAGAGCAGTTAGTCGAGGCCCTCGTAGCCGATCGCTGGCGCCTAGACCGTGCGGTTTCTCTTGAAGCATCGCTCTTTTGCGAAGGCGCCGAGAGATTCGCCGATTCCCCCGAAGCCACCGGCGACCCCGAGTTGGACCTCGTACTCTCCCAAGGCCGCGTTTGGACCGCCGAAGCGAAAAACTTAAACCTGCTCACTCTCTACGAGTCGAGGATTCATCGCCGCTTTGAGAAGAATTTCGCCATGCTGCGCAAGCTCCAGGCCGATCGCAAAGCCGCGCTCCAGCAAGCCATTCAAGAGGCTGCGCTGCTCGCGCAACTCGCCGAAGCCAGGCGCGAAGCCTACGAGATGGCCGAAGCCTTCGAGCGCCGCAATTTTGTTTTTTCAACCGCCGAAATCGGGCAAATGGTGAGCCGCTACCGCCGCCTGGAGGAGGCGAAAAAGCTCTCCAAGCTTCCTCGCAAGGCCCTCCGGATGGCCGCGTAGCTGTACGACGGGCCTCCGGCCGGTCGAGCGCGCGATGCGCGCTGGTTTTTGGGCGGCAAATCCAAGCCGCCGCGGGTCTTTGACATCTGAATATTATCTTGACGTAAGCGAGAAGCCCGAACTCTATCTAATAAGGGGCGCTTTTGATATCGGCGCGAAGCGCCCACCTTATTCTGACTCCTGGCTTCTCACTCAGAAGCTGAACCGCAGCCCGATCTCAATAACCCGCATCGGCTGCACTGCGGTCAGCGACGTAATGCCCTCGCCATTGATCTAGCCCTGGAACGCAGGCTTGCCCGCGGCAACCTGGTTGGCCGCCAATTGCGCCGGCGGTATTGATGATGGTGAATCCGCTCGCGTAAGTCGGGCCGTTGGCCTTGTACTGAATGGTGCTGTTGGTGCTGATCCGCCGCACCTTGATTGAACGGGTTGAACGCGTTGACGCGCAGCTCAAACCCGTACTTCTCGTGGACCCTGATCGGCTTCACGAGGCTCATGTCGTTCGCGAAGCTTCCAAGACCGTTGAGAAAATTGCGCGGACCGGTTCCATCGATCCGAGCGCGGGAATGCCCGAGCGCCGAAGCATTGAATACCGTCCCTGCGCTGGCAGAGTTCGGCGAGCCCGTGACCTGCAGGCGCGGCGTGAGGTCGCCCGTGCCCAGGAAGATATTACCCAGGTTCACGCTGGTCGTGGAATTGGCCTGCTGGATGCTGAACGACGGCGAGTAGGGCGCGCCGCTGAAGGCGGTGAAGACGCCCACAAAACGCCAGTCGTCGAACACGCGCCGCCCGAAGCCGTTGTTCATGTGCAGGGCGCGCGATACCTTCGGTATGTCGTACGGGTAGCTGATGTTGAATACCTGCTCCTGTTCGTTGCTCAAGAATGTAATCCGGTGTACGCCTGCCAGTTCTAGCTGAACAGTCCGTCATTCTCCAGATTCCCCAGCGTCTTCGGCCAGAGTGTAAGACGCCTGGAAAGAGAGGCCGTGGCTGAGGCGTTTGACCAGCGTGACCTGCAGCGAATTATAGTGCGCGTTGCCGCTGTTTTCGTTCATAGTCAGGGAGTTGTACCCGGGATATGGACGCATGATCGAGGGGTCGGCGGCGTTGCTTCCCGGCAGGGGGCCCGGATTGCTTGCCGTGACCGTGCCGGCGAAGTTGCTGCCCGGATTGCTGGGGTCGATATACTGCGGCAGGTACGCGATGCCCAGCGGCGACGGCGTTCAAATTGAACTGAAGCGGCTGGTGACGTTGCTGGTTGCCGACGTAAGCCACATCCAGCATCATCTGGCCGGGTATCAGGCGCTGCACCGACAGGCTGTAGTCGTAAATCGTCGGCACTTTCCGGCTGGATGTGTCCGTCGCCCCGAGGCTGAGAATCCCGATGGGCTGCACGTTGGAGGGCGCCGACAGCGTGCCAGGCTGGTGAGCACGATATCGGTCTGTTGCGCCGCGCCGTTTTCGAAGGCATTGAGCGCTTGCGCGATGTTGGGCCGATTGTAGCCCCAGCCGAAGCCGCCGCGGATCACGGTCTTATCGTTACTGCCCGGCGACCATGCAAAGCCGCCGCGCGGAGCGAAGAGAAGGAACTTGGGATCGAGGATGCCCGTTGTTCCCGATGCCGTTGGTGCCGAAAGCAGCCACGCCATCGCGCGGATTGCCCGAGCCGGGGACGATGGTGTATTTCAGAATGTTGGTCAGGCTGGCGGGCAGAGGATTGTTCGGATTCGCCGGGTCGATGACCTGCTTGGGCTTGCGGGATCGAGCACGTACAGGCGCACCGCCTGGCTCGCGTTCCACAGGCTGGGCACGAAGGTCGCGTCGTTGGTCGCCTTCGGGATCGAGTTCGTGCTGCGACGGCATGTGGTAAAGGCGCAAACCGTAATCGAATGTCAGGTTGTGTTTCACCTTCCAGGTGTCCTGAATATAGAAATCGGTATCCTCGTAAGCGGCGTCCTTGTGCGCGATGTACTGGGTCTGGGTGAAGCTGTTCAGCGAGCCCAGGAGCAGGTTGGAGGGTCCGTATCCGGTGTCGAATGGGCTGTTCGGCATTCGGCGAGAAATCGAATGTGCCTTTGTCGTTGCCGGCGCCGGGACCGCTGCTGTCGTCCTCGTTCTTATAGTTGCGGATGTGCAGTATGCCGAACTTGATGATGTGCGTCCCCTTCGACCATGTGAAATTACTGGAAAACTGGTATTCGTTGGTGTATGAGTCGGCCGGAGTGCGGGGAAACGCGAAGGCAGGGTAAGTCCCGAAAGTCATGGCCGGCAAAATATCGTTGGTCGGCGTGTAGGCCAGTGGAAGACCCTCGAGGCCGGTCGCCTTCTTGGTGAGAGCCTGCTCGTCTGTGAGGATCCAATCCACGCGGTCGAAGCTATACGCGACCAGGGCGTCCATCACGAAGGTGGGCGAGAAAGTATGGGTGAGGGTGCCCGCCGCCGCGCGGTCCGGCCGGGGCCGCTTGATAATGGCATCCGCCAGGTTTCCGGAGGTGATGTTGATGTTGGGGCCCTGCTCCGCTCCGCCGTCCTGCGTGTATCGCCCGGAGAGCCTGGTGCTCTGGCTGATGTTCCAATCGACTTTGCCCGTCCATGTCCCACCGCGGCATGGTCGTCTGAGACTGAAATTGTAGTTGTTGGTGAGGCTGCCGGCTATGTTCGGCTCGGGGAAAAGCTTCATGACCGCCGTGCCCAGTGGGTTGATCATGGATTCGCGGAATGACGTTCCCGGGGAAGGGAATCCCGTTGGCGCCGTTGGTGAGTTGCGTGCCGGGTTCGATAAATGATCTGTTGCTTCCCGGTGCTCGGATTGATGGTTTGCGAGAAGTTCCCCGGCGCTCCAGGTCGGTAGGCGTGCGGCTCTGCGTGACGGTGGTGGGCGTCGTCTGGACGAAGTTTTCGTAATTATAGAAGAAGAATAGCTTGTTCTTCTTGATCGGCCCGCCGATGTTGCCGCCGACGTAGTTATACCGGTACTTCGGACGGGGAATCGCCGTGCCGCAAGCCACGCAGTTGTTGGACCAGCATTGGCGTTCAGATCTTCGTTGCGCAAATCGTCGAATCCCATGCCGTGGAACTGGTTGGTGCCGGACTTGGTAATCACGTTGATTACGTTGCCGCCCCGGTATCCATACTGCGCCTGGAAGTTATTGGTCAGAACCGAAACTTCTTCGATGGATTCCTCGCTCGGGGCGACCGTCGTCTTGGCGTCGCTGCCCTGGTCCACGATGCTGCCGCCATCCAGGTTCACTTGTGTCATGCCCGCCGGCTTGCCGTTGATACGGAAATCGGCATAGCCTGTGGCCGTATACTCGCGCCCGTTAAAGGCGATGCTGTTCGTTGGTGGATGCGATCGCATTGGCGCCCGGGACCACCTTCAGCAGAGTTACCCAGTTGCGGCCGGCCAGCGGGATGTCGTTCACCTGCTCGGCTCGATGGCATCCATGCGCGTGGCGTTGTCCTTCACCAGGTCTCCTGTTGGCCGTCACCGTGACCGTTTGCGCCGGACCTTGACCCACTTCCATTGCAACTTCCCGAGCGAAACCTGCTGATAGGCGCTCACATCGATGTTGTCTAGTTGCCTGTCCCGGAAGCCGGCGGCCTTGATCGTCAGCGTGTAGTGCCCCACGGCGACCGAGGGGAACGTGAAGATGCCCTCGCCGTTGGCCTGCGTGGCGAACGTGGTTTGCGTGGATTTCTCCACCAATCGGAGGCTGGCATGAGGAAGTTTGGCGCCGCTTGGATCGTTCACCTCTCCAGTGACGGATCCCAGACCGGTCTGCCCGAGCAGGGGCAGACCGAACAAAAAAAGCGCGGCCAGGCAAATGTTGCGAACGTGGCGGGACATATGTTCAATCATCTTTATCATGAAAATTGTGATTTTGTTCCCACAATCTTTAGCGCTAGAGTCCAAATTTACAGAGGGAGCGGTTCACAATGTGAAACCAATTGACATTTCATCTTCGTGCGATAGGCCTCCCGGCCTGTCGATCCGAAAGCGGAGGCGTCTCGTACGCCCCTCCTCCCGCCGCTTGCATGGTTGGCGCCGCGCTGTTAGCATCGGGCCGTGTCCATAGGTTGGCCAGTCCGAAGCCGTGTCGCGTTGGCGTTCATGCTTGCCGGCGTGGTTCTTCTCGGGTTTTCTCCCGTGCTGCGCAATGGGTTCGTGGGCTATGACGATCCGGATTACGTCACGCGAAATCCGCATGTGATCGCCGGATTGAGTTGGCGACTGGTGGCCTGGGCCTTCACTACAGCCCACGCGAGCAACTGGCACCCTCTCACATGGATTTCGCACGCGCTCGATTGCTCCCTCTTCGGCCTCGCCCCCGCCGGCCATCACTTCACCAACCTTCTCCTGCACGCGGCCAATACCGCACTGCTGTTTCTCTGGCTGAGCGCCGCCACCGGCTTTCGCGGACGCAGCGCATTCGTCGCGCTCGTCTTCGGCCTGCATCCCCTGCATGTGGAATCGGTGGCCTGGGTAGCGGAGCGCAAAGACGTGCTCAGCGCTTTCTTCATGCTGCTGGCCTTGATCGCGTACACATCCTACGCGAGAGATCCCTCGGTGAAACGCTATCTCTTAGTCGCAGCGGCTTTCCTAGCTGGGCTGCTTTCGAAACCAATGGTCGTCACCCTGCCGCTTCTGCTGTTGGCGATCGACCGCTGGCCGTTGAAGCGAACCGAATCGTGGCGGCGGCTGATCGTAGAGAAATTGCCGCTGCTGCTGCTCTCCGGCCTCTCCGCGGCAGTGACGCTTTGGGCTCAGCGTAAAGGGGGATCGGTGGCGGCGCTCAGCGCGCTGCCATTCGAGCTTCGCAATCAGAATGCGGGCTTCTCATACCTGGCCTACATCGCCAAGGCGCTCTGGCCGGTAAATCTCGCGGTCTTCTATCCGTTCCCGTTGCACGGCCTCGCGCTATGGAAGCTCACGCTGACTTCGTTCGTGCTCCCGGCTGTCGGCTGGCTGGCCTGGCGCACGCGCCGCACCCACCCTTGGATCGCCGCCGGTTGGATCTGGTACGTCGTGACGCTCCTCCCCGTCATCGGCCTGGTTCAAGTGGGAATGCAGGCCATGGCGGACCGCTACATGTACATTCCCATGATCGGCCTGCTGATCCCGATCACTTGGGAATTGGCGCGCCTGCCGATGGCTCAATGGGCCGCGCCAGTCGTGCTGGCTGCCCTCGCCGCTGTCTCCTGGCATCAGATCTCTTTCTGGCGCGATGGCGTCACGCTCTGGACCCGCGCACTCGCAGTCACGCACGATAACTTCGTGGCCCACGACAATCTCGGCGTCGAACTCGACGCCCTCGGCCGCCACGGCGAAGCTCTCGCGCAATACCGCGAAACCCTCCGCATCGAGCCCGGCGACCGCAACGGCGAAGCCAACTACGCGCAGGCGAGCTTCGCTGAAGGCGAGCGGCTCTACAACGCGGGGCATCCCGATGAAGCATTGGCGGCATTCCGTGAAGGCCTGCGCTACGGGACCGGGAACGCGCTGGCCCACTCCTACGTGGGCGCGATCCTCACCGAACGCGGCGATCTTACTGACGCGATAGCCGAATTCCGCCAGGCGCTGGCGATGGACCCTGGGCTGGCGCGTGCTTACATGGGTCTGGGCGTGGCGCTTGCGCGCTCCGGACAAACCGTCGACGCCGAGCGCGCCCTGCAACAAAGCATCGCGCACGATCCCTCGAGCGTCGAAGCCAACTACGATCTCGGATTGATCGAAGCCGCGCTCGGCAAGCGCACCGAGGCTATCGCGTCGATGGATCGCGCGTTGCGCATCGATCCGAACTATGCACCCGCCCGCGAGGCCCGCGCTATGTTATCGGGGCACTAATACAAACCGCTCGATGGCGATGCGCGCGCTGCGGTCCACACGCTCGCGGTTGCGGTGAAAGATCACGTCAAACTCATCGAACGACCGCTGCGCATACGATGGAATGTCGAACTCCAGCGTCTCCCGCACCGGCGTCACCGGGTCCACAAACAGGTCGGGTTTCGAGCGAATCGGTTCGGGCCCCAGCCGCAGGGGCGGTCCCGCGTGGATGATCAGTCCCAACTCCACCGTCACCGTTCCCGGATGTTTGTCCGCATTGAGAACGTCCACGGTGATCTTCGCACAGCACGAAAGATCGATCTCACGATCCAGCCGCTGGTGCGCCTCCATCTCGAGCGGCCACATGTCCACGGTCTTGAAAGAGATCGCGGTTGGGGTGCCGCGCTGCACGATCGAGTTCGCCGGCGGGCGTGTGAACCCCGTTCGGAACATCCAGTACGAGCCCGCGAACGGAATCACGAACGGACGCGAAGCCTCACGGTGCGCCAGACCGCCTTTCGGCAGCGGCTCTACCAGCATCGGCACGGGCCGCGTCTCCGGCCACAGAATCACCCCAGGCACTCCGCCCGGAACGCTGACGCTCGGCCCCATCCGCGAGGGATCGATCGGCGGCGGTTCGTAAGCGGCCGGCCGCGCCGCCGGCTCCTTCGGAGGCTCCTGTCGCACCGGCCGGTGATTCGATGTTCCATTGCCAGCCGTCTCGTCTCCACTGCCCGATCCGCCATACATCTGCATCCCGATGATCGTGATCAGGACCGTCAGCATCAGCGTCACGGCGATCGCCAGGATGGACCGTGGCAGCGTTGGTTCGCGATGGCTCGTCCACACGCCCGCCGAGATGGAATAGGCTGTGAGTACCGCCGCGCCCAGCGCATAGCACGCCCCCGAAAGAGATCGCTGCGCAAGGTGCGAGAAGACGAACCCGGCCTGCAACGCCGCCGCGGACACAAAGGCCGGCCAGAAATCGCGCGGTAGAAATCCGTGGGGCAATTCGCCCGTCAAGAGGCGCCCGGCGTCCCGGAATCATCCACCGCTTCTGCCACCCGCACCGGCCCCCGCCGCCATTGCGAGTAGAGCACGCGCGTCACGCTTACCACCAGCGCCAATGCCGCCGTCACCGCAAGCGGCGATGAGGCGCTCAGCAGGATCACCGCGGGCGCGAACCACATGCCGGCCGCGCAGGTGCGTAGCGTTACGTGGAGCGCTTCCTCCCGCGCGATGCGCTGCACCGTCAGCAGCAGCAGGAACGTGATGACGGCGCTCAATGCCAGCGCGCAAAACGAATACCACAGCGCAACGGCGACTGCTTCAGGCAGGAAATTCTGCGCGCCAAACGGAAAGAAGGCGATCTTCCGGATCAACCCAGCCGGTGGCGAGCAGGCTCGCGACCTGAAGCCAGAAAACCGTGCGCGCTCGTTCGTTGGTTGGCGGCGGCAAATCGACCTTAGAACTCAGACGCCGCCCTGACGTAAAGAGTTCCGCGGGGGTTCTCGCTTGTCGGCAACGCGCCGTATCCTTGTTACCATCCTCTTATATGAACGCCCTGCTCCTCAAGGAGTACATGCAACTCGAGCTCACCGCCATGCCGGAGCCCGATATCGCCGCCGACGAAGTGCTGATCCGCGTGCGCGCCTGCGGCATTTGCGGCAGTGACGTACACGGCCTCGATGGTTCTACTGGCCGCCGCATTCCCCCCCTCGTCATGGGGCATGAGGCCGCCGGCGAGGTGGCCGCGCTGGGCGCGGGTGTCCGCGGATTGCAGTTGGGCGATCGCGTGACCTTCGATTCCACCATCTATTGCGGCCAATGCTCCTACTGCGCCCGCGGCGAAGTGAATCTTTGCGACAACCGGCAAGTCATGGGCGTCTCTCCCGGACCCTATCGGCGCCACGGCGCCTTCGCCGAGTACGTCGCCGTTCCGCGGCGAATTGTCTACAAGCTGCCCGATGCCTTGAGCTTCGAACAGGCCGCGCTGATTGAGGCCGTTTCCGTCGCGATGCACGCCGTGAATCTGACGCCGGTCAGATTAGGCGATACCGCTGTCGTGGTGGGCGCGGGTATGATCGGCGTGCTCGCCGTCCAATGTCTGCGCGCGTCCGGATGCGCCCGCGTAATCGCGGTCGATCCCGTCGAGCAGCGCCTCGCCATGGCGCGCGAACTGGGCGCGACGGATACCTTCACTACTTCCGAAAGCTTCAATGCCGATATCTGCGTGGAATGCGTAGGCAACAAGGAAGCTGTGCGGGCGGCGATCAGTTCCGTCCGCAAAGGCGGCGCCGTGACGCTGGTGGGCAACATTTCGCCGACCGTGGAATTACCGCTTCAAGAAGTGGTCAGCCGGCAGATCCGATTGCAGGGCTCCTGCGCTTCGTGCGGCGAATATCCCGCTGCCATAGACCTGATGGCGCGCGGCGTAATCCGCGTCGATTCGCTGATCAGCGCAGTGGCACCCCTCGCCGAGGGC
Source organism: Bryobacterales bacterium (assembly GCA_963763545.1). Lineage (GTDB taxonomy): Bacteria > Acidobacteriota > Terriglobia > Bryobacterales > Bryobacteraceae > PALSA-243. The sequence continues at coordinate 425,206 of CAVXPE010000015.1, read as the reverse complement.
GCGGATTGGTTCGGCAAGCTCTACCGGCGCGAAGGGAATTTGATTAAGGTGATACTGCGGCCGTAGCAGGCGTCACGCCCGGCCCTTCAGGATCTCATCCGCCACATCGGCCGCCGCGCGCATCTCGCGCACATCGTGGACGCGTACAATATGCGCGCCCGCCAGGATACTCGCGGTTACCGCGGCGGCTGTAGCGAACGCCGTCTCATCGCGTCGTGGAGTGCGCCAGAAAATGCTTGCGCGACGGCCCCGTCATCAGCGGAAATTCGAGCTCGCCCAGTTCGCCCAATCGGGCGATGATCAGCGAGTTCTGATCTCCGCGCTTGCCGAATCCCAGGCCGGGGTCGAGCACGATGCGCGCCTTGTCGATGCCCTGTGGCGAGCGCGGCCGGCGGCGGCATCGAGGTCGCGCCCGATGGTCGCCATCGGATCGGGCAGCGGACCGAGCTTCGCCCATGTTTCCGGACGCCCGCGCATGTGATTCAGAATCAGCCCCGCGTCATGATTCGCCGCCGTGCGCGCCAGGTGCGGCTCGAAGGTCAAGCCCGAAGGGTCGTTGATAATCTCCGCCCCTAGCTCGATGGCGCGCTCGGCCACTTCGGCCTTGTAAGTATCGATCGAAATCGGAATCGTCAACCGGTCCTTGAGCCGCTTCAACACCGGCGACGAGACGGCGCAGCTCTTCCGCCGCCGACGATACGGTGCGCCCCCGGCCGCGTCGATTCGGCCCCGATATCGATGATGTCCGCGCCCTGTTCTTCCATTTCGAGCGCGCGCGCAAACGCCCGGTCGGGATCCATATAGTGCCCGCCATCCGAGAACGAATCGGGCGTCACGTTGAGCACGCCCATTATGGCGGTTCGCTCGCCTAGGCGAATCTCGCGCCGCTTGAGCTTCCAAAAGAACAGTTTTCGCATGAAGTTGCCGGTTTCTTGCAGAGCGCAGAGACGCGAGATAACGCGGCCTATTCGCGTCTCTCGCGTTGCGGAGCAGGCGCAGGCGCTCACATCTTGTAGCGGCCGAGATCCTCGTCGTTCAGACCTTCGAGATAGCGCCGGTACTCGGCGTCGTTGACTTTGTCGGACACCGACGACGCCACTTTCGAATGCTTCAGCACGCTCTCTTCGACGTAGATGGGGCAATCGAGGCGCAACGCCAGCGCCAGCGCATCGCTCGGGCGCGAATCCACGCTGATCAACTCGCCGTCGCGGTCGAGCCAGATCACGGCGTAGAACGTATCGTCCTTCAGTTCGCTCACCACCACTTTGCGCAGGCCCGTATTCAGGCCCAGCAGCAGGCTCTTGATCAGATCGTGCGTCATGGGCCGCGGTGTCGAGACCTTTTCGATCTCGAGCGCGATGGCGTTCGCTTCGTAAACGCCCACCCAGATGGGCAGCACCGTAGCGCCGCTCACGTCCTTGAGAATCACGATGGGCATATTCGTTACGGGATCCATCATCAACCCGCGGATTTTCATTTCGACTTCCATCGCGTCCTCCCCAGCTTCAATTACACCACGCTTTCGCCCACCAGCGAATTCGGCCCCGCGCGCGTCACGCGCACCGGCAAGATACTGTCCGGCGACCAGCTCATCGCCGGCCGGCGTGCGTGAAATTCAGCGTGCGGTTGGAAGTGGTGCGCCCAATCCACTGCCCCAGCGCCTGGTGGCGGCCTTCCACCATCACCTCCTCGATGCCGCCGATCAATTCCGCATTCCGCCGAATCTGAATCGCGCGCTGCTTCTCCTGCACGATCACCAGCCGCCGCTGCTTCTCCTCTTCCGGAATGTGGTCTTCCATCGCCAGCGCCGCCGTGTTGGGGCGCGGCGAATATTTGAAGCTGAATAGCGAATCGTACTGCACTTCGTCGAGCAGCTCGAGCGTCTCCTCAAAATCGCGCTCCGTCTCGCCGGGGAAGCCGACGATGATATCGGTGGTGAGCGAGTACTTGCGCCGCGCCGATTTCATCCATTCGATGCGGCGCATGTATTCGTCGCGCGTATACAGTCGGTCCATCGCCGCCAGCACTCGCGACGAGCCCGATTGCACCGGCAGATGCACGTGATCGCAGAGCACGGGGTTCTCGTCCATCGCGTCCATGATGGCCTTGACGAAATCGCGCGGATGCGAGGTGGTGTAGCGGACGCGGCGGATGCCGGGAATCTCGGCGACGCGCGCCAGCAGCGTGGCGAAATCCCAGCCCGCGGGCGAGGGATCGCGGTAACTGTTGACGTTCTGCCCCAGCAGTTGGATCTCGGTGTAGCCTTGGCGGCAAGCCGGCGTGCTTCCGCCATGACGCTTTCGCTGGTGCGGCTGCGCTCCGGCCCGCGCGTGAACGGCACCACGCAATAGGCGCACGATTTGTCGCAGCCTTCGATGATGGTGATGTATGCGCGGTGCGGATTATCGCGGCGCGTGAACGGCGTATCGAATGTCTCTTCGGTGTCGAGGCTCAGCCCGGTGACGCGGCGGGCGCCGCCTTCGAGCTGCACCAGCATTTCGCCGAAGCGCGTGTAGCTGGCCGATCCGCACACCAGGCTGACATGCGGAGCGCGCTCGAAGATCTTCTCGCCTTCCTGCTGCGCTACGCACCCGAGCACGCCGAAAACCTTGCCCTTGCCCGCGGCACGCTTGAACTGTTGAGGCGGTTGAAAACCTTTTGCTCGGCCTTATCGCGGATGCTGCAAGTGTTGTAGAGCACCAGCTCGGCGTCTTCCGGCTGCGGAACCTGCGAGTAGCCTTGCGCCAGCAAGGTGCCGACGACTTTTTCGGAGTCGTGGGCGTTCATCTGGCAGCCGAATGTTTCGATGTAAAACGTCTTGGAATGCACTGTTTCTATTGTAACGGGCGGTCGCCGCCCGCTCAGCGAAGGCGATACGGCTCAGCGGGCGCCGCAACCGGGCCTGGGATTTTCGGGCCCTCGATCGTGGCGGCGCCCTCGAGCCCTATGCCGCTGACGTTATGAATCGCCGATCAGCGGTCCGTTGAATCCTGTGACCTTGATGTCTCGAATCTCAGCGTTCTTCACGTTCGCCAGCGAGATGCCCTTAGCGCACGTGCCTGTCACGTTGATCAGCGCGAACCCATCGAGTGGCTTATTCGGATGCACCGACATGCCGTCCACCAGCACCGGGCAATCTTTCACGCGGATGTTCGAGAAGCGATAATTGCGGATCGTCGGGATGCCTTCATCACCCGGTACCGGGTCCTGATCCTGAATCCCGCTGTCGAGAATGTTGAAGCGGAGAAAGCCGCCGTCCGTCCCCGAAACTTCCAGATCGTCGGCGACGATGTCTTCGATAAACGCCCCTCGGCCCGGTCGGCTCTTGATGTAAAGAGCGAACGTTCGCGCACGCGTAAACTTGCAGTGCTCGATGCGCACGTTGCGAATGCCGCCCGAGGTTTCGCTCCCGATTCCGATGCAGGCGAAGATAGAATCGGCCATGGTGCAGTTCGTAATTGTGACGTCTTCGGTGGTCTTGAGAAGCGTGTAACCTTCCATGCCGCGGCCGGATTTGAGCGAGATGCAATCGTCGCCGGTCGAGATATCGCAGCCATCGATGCGGACGTGTTTGCAGGAATCGATATCGATGCCGTCGCCGTTGCCGCCCGTGCTGCGAATGGTGAGATTCCTGATCGAAACGTTCTCGCAGTAAGTGGCGTGCAGCGACCACATCAAGTGATAACTGGTCGAGAAATCCTCAAAGCGTACGTCGTTGCAGTTGATCGGCTCAATCAGCGCGGGGTGGCGCAGGGGATTCGCGGGCGTCGGTCTGCCGCCAAGTTTCGGCTCGCCGACGATCTTTCCTGGGCCGACGACACCAATATGATCGGCGTCAATCGCATAGATCAGCCCAACGCGCCCGGCAATCCACTTGCCTTCCCATCGCACCTGCGTCACGGGGTAATCGTCAAAATCCGGAGAGCCTATGATCGCAGCGTCTTTATCGAGCCGCAGAATTGTATTGGACCTCATCGCGATTGCGCCAGTGAGATAATTCCCCGCCGGGGCCAGAACTTCGCCGCCGCCCAGAATCGAGCAACGGTCGATCGTCTGTTGGATCGCCGCCGTATCTTTCGTCGCGCCGTCGCCCTTGGCCCCGAAATCGCGGATGTTGAGCGCCACGCGCGCCGCCGCGGAGGGCGTCGAACCTTGTTGCGCCCCGGCGTGGGGGATAAGAGCTGCAGCCGCCGGCGCCGCGAGGAGAAACCCGCGTCGACCCATTCTATGGACCATGCGCATGATGATAACTCCACACGGGCTGCAATCATGATCCGCATGGGCATGGGCGATTTGCGCTACGTCATGTGCGCTACGTGCGTGCAGCCGGCCTCAGCGCTGCGCGACTAACGCAACGCCGTTGACTGCGGTCGACGAATCCCACACGCCCGAGCGCGCGACGCCGAATGATCGGCGCCGTGGCGAGCGTCACGGCTGCAAGCCAAAACAGGACGGCTATCCCGCTCGCCCACGCTGCGCCGGCTGCCGAGAAACCGACGCCCGTCACGGCGGTCAGCCACGCGGCCAGGCACAACGGGCATTTCGGCAGGAACACCAGCGCTGCCCCGGGTAAGATTGAAGCCGCACCCTTGAAGAGCCGCCGGACGGAGCGGCGCGACGCAGTCCCGCCCACGCAGCACTGCCCAGTCATCACGCACCTTCCTCCTGCGTGCAGCATCCGTCCATCTGACGCGGCTTCTCGGAACCGGCCTTGGGATCGAGCACCGCAAGCGAGGCATCCACCACCTCACTCCACCTTGCGTCAGGCGCTGCGTTGGAGGCGTATTCGTCGTGCCAGTTCCACCACTTGTAAGGCGGGGTTTGGGGATACCCCTCCGGCGAGTCTTCCCAGTTCTCCTGGCGCCCGAGCGGAGTCATGTCGAGGTAGCTCCAGGTGCTCCCCATCGCCTCGTCGCCGCGGTTGTTGATGAAGTAGGTGCGGAAGAGCCGCTCGCCGTCGCGGAAGAATACATTGTGGCCGTGCCATTCATCCACGCCAAAGTCGGCGTCGAAGCTGTCCGTTATGGTGTACCACGGCATCTCCCAGCCCATCCGCGCCTTCAGGCGCTTGATGTCTGCTTGCGGCGCGCGGGAAGCGTACACGAGGCTGGTGTCACGGGCGTTCAAGTGGGCGAGGTGCGCCACCTGGTCCGCTCCCAGCGAGCAGCCGCGGCAGGCGTGCTCGGGCCAGCCGAACACGCCGGGCTCGAAGAAGGCGCGGTACACGATCAGTTGACGGCGGCCGTCGAACAGGTCGATCAGGCTCGCCTTGCCGTTAGGCCCGTCGAACTCGTACTTCTTCTCCACGGCCAGCCATGGCATCCGCCGGCGCTCGGCGGCCAGCGCGTCACGGGCGCGGGTCAACTCCTTCTCCTTCACGAGCAGTTTCTGGCGCGCCGCCTCCCACTCCTGCGGCGACACGACCGGCGGTGTTTTCGGTGCAATTGCAGTCATCGGATTTTCCTTTCTCTGGTTACTTACGGGTTTCGCACGGGCACGCCTATCTTCGCTGGTCCGTGCGGCGTTATCGGTTAGCCCTTCTTCGGGCGTTTATTACTCTGTTGTAGCGCCGGTGGCGCTGCACCCGTTCCGGATCTTTCCGCCGGCTCCTTTTCCGGCGCTGTCATATGTGCTTCGGCCGCTTTAGCTTCAGCATCTTCTTTGATTCGCAGCAGGTGGCTCGCCCACAGCTCTTCGAAGCGGCCCACCCAACGTTCATAAATTTGCCGGATGGGCACGACGTTCAATGAGTTGATCCGCTGCCGGCGTTCTTCACGCGTGTGAATCAGTCCGGCCTCACGGAGCACATCAATGTGTTTCATCACCCCGAAGCGGCTTAGGTGCGGAAAAGCCTCGACGATCTGAGTGGTCGTGCGGGGGCCCTGCCGCAATAGGTCGAGAATCGATCGCCTCGTGCTGTCCGACAGAGCCTTCCATACGCCGTCGAGTTCGTCGCCGGGCACCCTATCTCCGGTGCGCGTTTGTGTGCGCGGAACAATCCTGGGCGATTCCGTCCAGGAGGTACTTCCAGCCGGTGCTCACACCCTGCCGGTGCTCCGGGTCAATGAAGCCCATGGCGCGGTGACGGAGGTCCACATGCGTTCCTCCGGGCCGCTGTTCCAGCTTCACTTCGAGGTGGTTCACTGCCGGGTAAGACATGAACATGGGGCCGCTCAGTTCCACCAGCACGGGCGGCTTGATCACCTGCACGTGTCCCCACAGATGGCCGATGCCGTTGCCGCGGTCACGGAACCATCTGCCTCCCGCCCATTGCTCCAGCACCATCTGCATCGATTCGCCTTCCGGCGGCTTGGTGAAGCCTTCGCCGAGCCGGTGCAGCACGCTGCGAAAGACATCTCCAATGTCCGCCTTGATATCAATGCTCTGGGTTGTATCCAGCGTCAAATCGTCGATTGTCATGAGTTGCCTCCTTGTACGTGACTTAATAGTAACGTAACTAATTGATCACGTCAAGAGGGTTTTTAGAGGGGGACTGACTGTGATATGCGGCTGGCTTCCCGGGCGAGGTCGCCGCATAATCTTCGTATGGGCGACTTCCGCTATGCCGTGCGTACACTGGCCAAGAGTCCGGGATTTACGCTCACGATTGTTGGCCTTCTGGCTCTTGGCATTGGGGCCAATACTGCCATTTTCAGTGCGCTGAACGCCTTGCTGTTGCGTCCGCTGCCAGTGCGCCAGCCGCAACAGTTGATCCGCCTGGTGCAAGTTGTGCCGCGCATCGGTATAGTGAGCAACTTCGAGCACGAAGTTTACGATTCGCTGCACGGAGCCAGCACCCTTGCGGCGGTTTTCGGCGACGCTGACTGGCCGATAGCGATGGACGACCCCAAGCCCGCGGAGCAAGTGCGGCTCCAGTTTGTAACCCCGGAATTCTTCGATGCGCTCGGCGTGCCAGCCCTTTATGGCCGCGCTCTCACCGCGAGCGACGGCCGCGACGTTGCCGGACCGCCGCCCGCAGTTCTCAGCTACGGATTCTGGCAGCGCCGTTTCGCCGGCGATGTGCGTGCGGTCGGCCGCACCATCACTCTGCGCGGCCATGAGTTCGTGGTCGTTGGCGTGATGCCGCGCACCTTCAACGGGATTTCCGCCGATACCTCCCCGGACCTGCGTATTCCGTTGCGGTTGTTCCCCCTGCTGAGTTTCGATGGCGCGTATCGCGCCGACAGCGCTTCGCTCGAAATTGCCGCGCGGCTTAAACCAGGCGTTACGCTGGCGCGAGCGAGCGCCGAATGTTTTACGATCTGGCGCGCGGCCACAGAAGCGGGCCTGCGACGAGCCAATTGGAGGCCAGCAGATATCGATACCGTGCTCGCGCGCGGCCTGGAACTCGAAAGCCTGGAACGTGGAGTTTCCCTCCTTCGCGAGCGCTTTGGGCTGGCCGTAAGGTTGCTCGCCGCTTCGGCCGGGCTGCTTCTGCTGCTGATGTGTTCTAACGTCGCCGGCCTGCTGATGGCCCGCAACGCCGCGCGGCGCGAAGAGATCGCAGTACGCCTCGCGCTAGGCGCTACGCGGACGCGCCTAATGCGGCAGATGTTCACCGAAAGCGCTCTGTTGGCCCTTGCCGGCGCGGCTGGAGGGTGGCTTGTCGCGGCCGTATCCCTGCCACTGCTGTTGCGCGCGCTCCCGCCGATGCGCGACCGCGGGACTACGCAACTCGCCCTCTCGCTCGACGTCGCGCCCGACGGCCGGGTTTTGCTCTTTGCCATTGCCGTTACGATCGCCACAGCGCTACTATTCGGACTCGCGCCGACCTTCTCATCGTCACGCATGTGTCTCGATAGCGTGTTACGCGGCGCGCGCTCCAGCCGCGGAGGGCGCCATCGCGACGCACTGGTGGTGTTTCAGGTGGCTCTGTGCACCTTGCTGCTTGCCGGCGCTGGGCTGATGGTTCGCAGCTTCCGCCAACTGCGGGATATGAACCCGGGCTTCGACGCAGCCCATGTGGTCACGTTCACCGCCCACCCCAGCCTCTCCGGCTACACGCGCGAACAGTGCGACAAACTGCGACTCGCGTTGCTCAACCGCGTGCGTGCGCTGCCCGCGGTCGTCTCGGCGTCTACCGCATCGGTCGCGGTGATGCGCGGCAGCGGCTTGAAGATGACCGTTCGCCCCGAAGGCCAGGCTCATTGTTCCTTCCGATTTCCTCAATACGAGCGTGAACACAGTATCGCCGGAGTATTTCGAAACCATGGGCGTGCGCGTTGTGGAGGGACGCGGATTTCGGGAAACTGACGCCGGGGGCAAACCAGCGCGCGTAATCGTCAACCACGCGTTTGTGCGCCAGTTCTTCCCCGGCATCGATCCGATTGGACGCCACGTGTGGAATGGCCTCGGAACGGTATGGGAGATTGTAGGCGTGGTGAACGATGCCAAGTATCGCTCGCTGCGCGAGCCCATGACGCCTGTCCTCTATAACCTCGGCTCGGACGACGTCTTCATCTTGTGCGTCCGCACTCGGATACCGCCCGATGCGATGATCCAGCCCGTTCGCCGCGAGTTGGCATCTCTGGATCCAGCGCTGCCGTTCATCGAGATTCACCCGCTCGCCGAGGAAGTGGACGCCAGCGCCGCGTCCGAGCGCCTCACCGCCACTCTGGCATCGCTCTTCGGGTTACTCGCGGCCCTGCTTGCGGCGCTTGGAATGTACGGCCTCCTCGCATATTCCGTTGCCCAGCGCCGCCGTGAGATTGGCATTCGCATGGCTATCGGCGCGCAGCGCGCAGATATCGCATTGATCGTGAGCCGGCATTCTCTCGCGCTGGTTGGGCTCGGAGTAGCGGCGGGCTTAGGCGCCGCGTGGGAAGCCGCGCCCGCGATTCAATCCCTACTTTACGGCGTCGCTCCTACGGACGGTATTTCGCTCGCCGCTTCGGCGGCATTTGTGCTCTTGGTTTCGGCGCTTGCCACGGCGATTCCAGCTGTCCGCGCTACGCGCGTGGAGCCGGCTTCCGCGCTACGGGATTAATCCGATATTGTTCACCGCGGTCGACGAGTGGCCAGGCCTGAGCGTCATCACCGCTACAAGCAAAAACATGGCGACTATATCGCCCGATTCTGGACAAGACCGGCATCGAGGACAAGTTCGATTTTCATTTGGAGTTTGCGCCTATTAGCGCCGATCCTTCCGACGAACGTACCGCACTCTCGATCTTCAGCGACCTCACAGAGATCGGCCTAAGACATGGAGCGACCTGGCCAGGTACCTTGGAGGCCGGGTATTTTTCTTCTCGGCCCGTGAACACGAGACGGTTGGCCGGAATGATAGAATCGGCCTCATCGTTGAGGAGACTGATTGAGCACACAGGAAAACACCATCGTAGTCCGGCGCTTTGCGGAAGAGGTTATCACGCGGGGCGATATAGATTCGGCTGCGGAGTTTGTATGGGATGACGTAGTTGAGCAAGTTCCATTTCCCGGTCAAGGCCCGGGACTGGAAGGTCTGAAGGACATTCTTCGCAGTATGCGATCTGCGTTCCCGGATTTGAACTTTGCGATCACGGAGCAAGTTGCGGAAGGCGACAAAGTAGCTAGCCGCTTTGAGTGGACGGGAACGCATCAAGGGGAGTTCCTGGGAGTACCCGCGACAGGGCGTCAGGTCCGGGTTTGGGGCATCGTCATCGACCGGCTCCAGGAAGGCCGTATAAAGGAAACACGCATCATCATGGATACGCTTGGATTGATGATGCAGTTGGGCGTTTTCCCCGCACCGCCGGGATAAAGTTAGCAGAGACGTCTTCTCACCCGGGCACGTTCCAAGCCATGTAGACGACCTCGAGGATCGGGGCCTTTGCACCGTTGGTTTCGGTGCCTGCAACGGCGATTCCGGCGCGCGGGCTACTGTGCGGAGCCGGCTTCCGCACCACGGGATTAATTCCAGCGCCGCTCCCAGCCACGCCACCATTCGGTATTCTCGAGCTTGAGCGCGTCCCAGCAGAGATCCAGCGCATGGGGATCAAGGCGCTCGACGCCGGCGGCGGAAACTTCCGAAGGCAACGCGACCAGCTCGGCGAATCGGGCGAATACGGCGGCACGATCCTTCGGCTGGGTGCGCGACATCAAGTGCCAGAGCGTCAGGCCATCCTGTGGGCGTGCGGCGGCCAGGATTCCGGACAGCGCAGCCGAATCGCCATGTTCGAAGCGTTCCAACGACGTCCGTAGCGGCTGCGGAGCGTCTTCGTAAAACGGGATTCCAGGGCCGGACGCTTTATGCGTAGCGCATTGGGCGCCGGCGGGGATGAAAGATTCGCGGTCGTGAAACTGGAAGGCGACCCAGCCCAGGCTCACACGCACAATTCCGTTGCCTGCGGAATCGACATCGAGCGTGTACTCGCATCCGAGATCGACCGTACTCGACGACGGCGTCTCCACGACAAATTCGCGCGGCGGAGCCCAAATGAACGCATGCAGCGTGCCGCGCGCGAGAGAAAGCCCCTTGCCGGAAGACGCGCGCAGTTCGGATTGCGGCCCGAGTTCCACGCGACCTACTGTGTCGGCCAGTAATTCAAGTTGAGCGCCGGCCCCGGTACGTAGAACATCGCCTCGATCGACGCGCATGGACGCGGCGGCATCCTTGCGGCCAACGCGCGCAGGCCCGGCGGCGCGATCGACTTGCCACGCCGTGGGTTCGGGGCGCGGCGCAAGAGCGCGAATGGCGATAACGCCGGCGATTAGCGCGGCGGCGGCAGCGATCCATCGCCACCAGGCGTACGGGCGGTGCATCGGCGCGGGCGGTCGCCCGCTATAGCGAAACGGCGCCAGCGCCTGCTCCAAGCGGGCGATTTCGGGATCGGGCGGCCCGCTGCTATCCCACAAGTAGTCTTCGTTCATTTGCCCTTTCCGCCTTCCGCAGCTTTCAATGCCGCGCGCAGCAGTTTCATGCCGCGGCACAAATTGACGCGCACCGAATCCGGCGTTAGACCCGTTTGGCGCGCGATCTCCGGACCGGTCATGCCCTCCACCAGGCGCATCAGCAGAGTTTCGCGATAGGCCTCGGGCAGCCCGCGTACGGCCTCGATAGCGGCATGCGATTCTGCATCCGCTGTTTGCGCCGGCCGGCATCCGGCGCGATCGATGTGTACCTCCTCGAGAGACGTCTCGGACCGCGCGCCGCGAAAATAATCGATAGCGCGATTGCGCGCGATAGCGCCGAGCCAGCCTCGAAAGGCCGTGGCCGTACGCAATCCGTGGAGCTGCTTCATGGCAGAAAGAAATACGTCCTGCACGAGGTCGTCGGCTTCCCCGGGCGGCACACGCGCCAACAGGATCGCGTGCACCATGCGCGCGTAGCGGACGTAGATCTCGCCGAATGCGGCGCGGTCGCCCGCGGCCGCCGCGCGAACCAGATTGTCGTCATCCCGCACTTCCACCGGCGCCAGCATGACTGGAATCATCGTAATGCTAGAGGCAAGACGGGGAAAGGGGCTGACCGTTAACCGAGCGAGGAAAGTTCAGATACGCAGACCGGATGGCGGTTGTTGCAGGCGAGCGGATCGCGCCGCGCTACTCTTCTTCCCGAATCTGCTGGCTGAGATAGCGTTCGTACCCCAGTTCCTTCATTTGATGGGCCTGCGCCTCCAGCCAGTCAACGTGCCCTTCCTCATCCTTAAGCAATCGTTCAAAAAGTTCGCGCGAGGCATTATCGCCGGCATCGCGAGCGAGTTGGACGAATTTGTTGTACATAGCCACTGCATCGATCTCCAACTTCAAATCGCTCTCGATCTGCGCGCGGACATCGGAGCCTACCTTGATCTCCAGCGATTCAGTCATTTTCGGAATCCCCTCGAGAAACAAGATCCGCTCGATCAAGGCTTCCGCGTGTTTCATCTCATCGATCGACTCTTTCTTGATATGCGTCGCGAGTTTTCCGTAGTGCCAGTTTTCGCACATTTCCGCGTGAAGGAAATACTGATTGATCGCGGTCAATTCCTCGCGGAGCGCCTCATTGAGAGCGGCGATGACTTTGGGGTTCCCCTGCATAGAGGCTATTGTAAACGAGCCGTAATTTAGCGCGCCGCATCGCAGCTTGACATAACCTCCGCCATCACTCACCCTAATCGTTTATGCCGATCTACCAGATTGTGGTTTTGGGCATCGTCCAGGGCCTCACCGAATTCCTGCCGATCAGCAGCAGCGCGCATCTCTACCTCACTTCGTGGCTGATGGGCTGGAACACGGAGGCCCTCGATTTCGACATCATGCTCCACATCGGCACGCTGATCGCGGTGCTGATCTATTTCTTCCGCGATTGGGTGCAAATTATCGCGCACGGCTTCGGCATGCGGATGGGCCATGATGATGCGCTCAACCAGAATCCGAGCCTTCTGTGGCTGTTGGCGATCGGCACGATCCCGGTCGGCATCGCGGGACTGCTCTTCGAAAAGCAGGCGGATACGACCCTAGCGCACTCCGTTTGTGATGGGCACGATGCTGATCCTGGTCGGAATCGTGATGTGGCTGGCGGAAAACAGCGGACGGTTGGTTCGCGATCTGGGCATGGTGTCGCTCACCGATGCCGTGAGCATCGGTTTGGCGCAGGCGCTGGCGGTGATTCCCGGGACGTCGCGCAGCGGAATTACGATCACCGCCGGGCTGTTCCGAAATCTCGACCGTGAAACGGCGGCGCGGTTTTCGTTCCTGCTCTCGACGCCCGCGATCGCAGCGGCGGCGGGCAAGGCGCTTTATAACATCCACAAGCAGCATGGCCTGCACGATCTGTTAAGCACGCAGTTTGTGGTGGGGGTGACGGTGAGCGCGGTCACCGGATGCCTGGTGATTGGGTGGTTCCTGCATTACCTGCATCGCAGCACGCTGCGGCCGTTCATTTATTACCGCATTGCTTTTGGCATAATAGTGCTTGCTCTGGCTTTCATCCGCCGGCCAGCGTGATGAAGCTACTATCTCCGACGCCTCACAAAAGGCTTAACGAAGCCGCGGGATTTCTATTGCTCGCGGCAGGCCTTGTGATGCTGTTGAGCCTGATCTCGTACCATACTCAGGATCCATCGCTCGATACCGCGTCCTCCGCGCGCCCGCTGAACCTGGTCGGCTATCCCGGGGCGTACCTCTCCGACCTCTTCTTCCAACTGTTTGGCGCGACCGCGTTCCTCTTTCCGCTGCTGACGTTTCTGCTGGCATGGCGATGGATACGGTCGGAAGAGATCGAAGCCGGCGCCATCAAACTGGCCGGGACGGTCACGCTGACGCTGAGCGCGTGCGCCGCGCTTTCGTTTCTGCCCGTACGGCTATTCAGCGGCAACATCCGCATCGGCGGAACGGTGGGCTACGCGACCGCGAGCTATCTGGTGGATTCGCTCAATCTGGCTGGCGCGGTGCTGTTCACGGCGACGGCGGTAATGCTCTCGGTTTATCTGGTTTCGACGTTCACGATCGGCAAAGTAGGTGAATGGTTCGCGGGTCCGCTGGCGTGGATCGAGCGGCGTCGCGAGGCGTTTCATGCCTGGCGCGAACGCGTGCAGCAGAAATCGTTAGAGAAGGCGGAGACGCGCGAGGCTAAACGCCGCGCGAAGGCGCAAGTCGCGGCGGCGAAAACTGCCGAGTTGGAAGCCAAGACCCTGGCAAAAGCTGAGGCTCGGGCTGCGAAGTCCGAGACGAAGCGCATTCGGGCCAAGGCCGCCACGGTGGATCAAGCGGCCGTGGCCGCGGACACGCCTCCGTGGGAGACGGCTCACGAAGCCGGCCCTGGCTGACGGCGAAGCGCCCGACCCCGAATACGCTTCCATCCACGAGATTCCGATCTGTCCCATCGAAGATTTGCCGCCGGAGCCCGCGCCCGCGCTCGTTCCCGACCATCGTCCCGCGCCCGCGCCCACGGAGCGCAAGACGATGATGTTCGAGATGCCCTCGACCGAATTTCTCAACGAAATCCCCGGCCGCAGCGCTTACGACGAGCAGGAACTCAAGGACACGGCGATCCGCATCAAATCGAAGTTCGAAGAGTTCAACGTGCTCGGCAACGTGACGCAGATCAATCCCGGTCCAGTGGTCACGACGTTCGAATTCAAGCCCGACGCCGGCATCAAATACAGCCGCATCACGAATCTGACGGAAGATTTGTGCCTGGGCTTGCAGGCGGAATCGATCCTGATCGAACGCATCCCCGGCAAGCCGACCGTGGGCATCGAGGTGCCGAACACCAAGCGCGAAGTGATCTCGCTGCGGCAGATGCTGGAATCGGACGAGTTCAACCAATCGCATTCGCACCTCACGATCGCGTTGGGCAAGGACATCAACGGCCGTATCCGCGTGGCGGCGCTGGATGCGATGCCGCACCTGCTGATTGCTGGCTCGACAGGTTCGGGCAAGAGCGTGATGATCAACTCGATGATCATGTCGATTCTCTACAAGGCGACGCCCGACGATGTGCGGTTCATCATGGTGGACCCGAAACGCGTCGAACTCGGCATGTACGAGAACATTCCGCACCTGTTGACGCCGGTCATCGTCGATCCGAAGAAGGCGACCAACGCGCTGAAGAACGCCGTGCTCGAAATGGAGCGGCGCCTGCGCCTGCTGGCGGAAATGGGCGTGCGGAATATCGAGCAGTACAACAAGAAGATTCGCAAACTGCAAGAACAGCCGCGGAACTTATTCGCGGAAGGCGAGGAGACGCAGGAAGACCCGAAGCCGCTGCCTTACATTCTGATTCTGATCGATGAGTTGGCCGACCTGATGATGCTGGAAGGTAAGAACGTGGAAGAGAGCGTGACGCGCCTGGCACAGATGGCGCGCGCGGTGGGCATGCACCTGGTGCTGGCGACGCAGCGCCCGAGCGTCGACGTAATCACGGGCTTAATTAAAGCCAACTTCCCGGCGCGCATCAGCTTCCGCGTCGCGACGCGCGTGGATTCACGTACCATTCTCGATGTGATGGGCGCCGAGCACCTGTTGGGCAAGGGCGACATGCTGTTTCTGCCGCCAGGATCGTCACGGCTGACACGCGTACACGGAGCGTTCGTGACGGAAACGGAGATCGGCCGTGTAGTAGATTTCTGGAAGGAACAGGCGAAGCCGGACTACGACCAATCGTATCTGATCGCGCCGCCGAGCGACGAAGAGGACGGGCCTTCCGAAGAGATCGACAACCAAGATCAAGACGCGATGTACGAAGAGGCCGTGCGGTTGGTACTGCAGATGGGCAAGGCTTCGACCTCGACCTTGCAGCGCCATTTACGCCTGGGATATGGGCGCGCGGCGCGGATCTTGGACATGATGCAGCGAGATGGGATCATCGGACCGCCGGACGGGAGTAAGCCGCGCGATGTCCTGAAGCGGCCGGATTGGTTGAGAGAGGTGGAGGGGACGCTGCGGTAGTCCGAATACCTCTCCTTGCGGTGGTGTTAACTTCTTGTTCGGAGCCCGGTAGGCGGAAGAGTGACGACAGAATCGCCGCGGTGACAAGAAGTCCGGATCTGGTTGAAAGTTGACGCGGCGTTGAGGTCGAAGACTCGCTAGTCCTCTTCCTTCGGAACCGGCGTCCAGGATGCATCGGGGTTGAAGCGTTCCATCTTCTTGAATTCGTCCAGGGTTTTGGGTCCAAGGTCCTTCTCGTAGACTACGCCGTTGTGGCTGACCATGAAGGTCCGCACACCCGTTACTTTGTACTCAGCGGGTGCGGCGACAAGTGCAAAGCCGCCGATCATGACTCCCTTCACCACAAAATCGATTTCGCCGAGCGGCGCCGCCGGCCTTGTCCTTTGAGGATCTTGAAAAAATATCCATGGTAAGGCTCGCGCGCCAGTGGTATAGCCCTGTTCAATTGCTCGGGCGATGTTTTCACCGATCGGACCGCCCCACTTGCCATCGGGGTTTTTCCACGCTAAGCCATCCTGCTTCCCGGGAGTGCTGACGATCCGCTGGGCATATTGGTTTACATCGTACCCCGTGCGCGGCTGAAGAGCATATTCATCTTGCGCTTCCACGTACCCGCGGCAAATTGCAATTGCATCCAGCTCGTTCGCGCCGATGCGACGAAACAGCATTTCCTGCCGGCCGGCCTTGCTGTCGAAGAACCATTTGCTCGCCACTTTTCACCAGCGGCACGGGGAACGGCCAGTCCTCATTTCCCACGAGCACGAATGCGCGATTCCCGCTCTTTGGGTCCACGGAAACCTTTGTCTTCTCGCGAGCCTCGGCGGCGAAATCAGCGGCACGCTTGCGGTCCTGCGCGAATTCACCACTGAAGACGACGTCGTCACCGTCCGGACCGAAGATTTCCGTCAGCGCGGGGACGTCGAATTTTTCGGCCGCATTGACCAGCGCATCGGCAGCCTGTTGCGGAGTATCGAAGAGCTTGGCGCCTGCGGAGGACGTAGCCGGGAGTCCGCGGAGCCGTTCTCGCCGTCGGCTGGCTGAGCGGAAGAAAGAACCGCCGCGGACATGCATGCGCACGCCACCGCGCACAAAATGGAAACCTGTCTCCAAGATTTTGCGTTCGCAAGTATCGATTTCATATTCGTTGCTCCTGTGATTCTTGACTACGATTCGCAGCACTTACCTGCGACGACCGCCGCCACCTCCGCGGCGCCCGCCTCCGCCACCTCGGAAGCCACCACCACCGCGACTGAAGCCACCACCACCGCCTCGAAAGCCTCCGCCGCCACGATTGAAGCCGCCACCGCCACGAAACCGCCACCGCGAGATCCCATGCTGGAAAAGCCACGATTGCTGTTGCTGCGCGCATTGGATCCATTGAATCCCCTGGAACCACCTCCGAAGGCGTTCCGGTCACCTGCACCGACCGCGCGAAAGATTACGACCGCCTATGCTATTGGGTCCGCGGGCTCCAACGCCGGCGCCACCGACGCGATTCGCGCTGCCAACGGCCCCTGCGCGATTGCCCAGACCGGTGTTGCCCATACGGTTACCAAAGCCAGCACTCCCTAAACCGCCACCTGCGGCAGGCTTACTGTTGAGCCTTCCACCCTGTCGAGCAATCTGTTGCCGGGCGCCGGCCTGGCGTTGGGCAAGTGAATCACCGCGAGCGCTACCTCCAAACCGATCTGCCGTAGCCCGGTCTGGATAAGGTGTGCCACCGCGATGTGCGGGGTTGTGCGCCCAGTTGCCGAGTCCGTTTTGCCCGAGGCCGCCCTGAGCGGGTAGAGTCGAGGGCCGGTTACCACCGACGCCACCGACCACCAACACCGCCTACACCACCAGGCCTGCCGGCGCCACCGACGCCGCCGACACCACCCACTCCCCCGGGCCTGCCTACGCCACCGATGCCGCCTACACCACCGGGTCTGCCTACGCCCCCGACGCCGCCTACACCACCGGGTCTGCCGACTCCGCCAACTCCGCCGACTCCGCCGACGCCACCGACCCCGCCTATGCCGCCCACACCGCCTACACCACCGACGCCGCCCACTCCACCTACACCACCGGAGATGGCTGCTCGATTGAAGTTGTTGAAGTGGTTGATATAAACGTTGCCACCGCCCCAGCCGCAACCCCAGCCCCAACCGCCGCCCCACCATGCTCCCATCAGCACTCCCGCGCCGAAGGCAAGCGCCGCGCCTGCCGCGTAGTAGCCGGGCGGATAGTAGAGAGGCGGGTATGGATACGCCGGCTCACCGTATACGGCTGCCGGCTCATAAGAAGGCACGTACACAACTTCCGGATTGGCTGGCTCGATCACAACCACGCTCTTGTTTTCAATTTCCTTGCGTTTCCACTGTCTGCTGTTGAGTGGTTTGCAAAGCGCCCTTGTCCTGCGCCTTCTTGCGCATGCGCTGAACGGCATCCATCACGTCGCTCTGCTGCGCAAGAAAGGCATTGCCGAGATCGGTAGTCCACTGAATGTTATCTCCACAGTAGTTTCACGACCTCCGGTAGAGGCGCTAGAGCCTGGACGCTTGGATCCCAAGGTTGTTTTGCCGCTGCGTCCGCAAGCTGTTTATCCTTTAGGCTCTTATTCGTCTCCAGCCATCGCTGGAGAAGCACGATTTCGAGGGGATATGTGGATGCAGCCAGTACCTGAGCCAGCAACGGATCTGGATAAAGCGCGATGGGCGCGACGAGGGAGTCCAATTGATCGGATGAAACTTTGACGGACTGACCATTTGGCTGACTCGCCGGCGCTGCCGATGATTGCGATGCATACGCCAAAGTATCCCCTGGCGCCAGAATGATTGTGCACAGAATCGCCACCCAGAGATCTGAGAGTGAAGCCTTCGCTGTCGAACTCTCATTCAATACCTCGCTTTGTGCACCGGCTGTGGCGCGGGTGATCGATAAGCCATTACTTGTTATTGGTGATGCAATTGAGGAACGAAGCGCTTCTTTAGCCGGTTATACGTATGTTTTTTCGCGAAGTCTGCCCGGCGCTCAGGTTCGGCGTGTTTGATCGCGATTCACCGTACGGCGATTCGAGATCCTCTTGCTGAATACAGAGACGGGCGAACCCAAAGTCATTAAGCGACTTGATTGTGCGCGCAGTATTTGCCGATGTGGAAGGGGATCACGAAGTCGAGGTGCGGAGTGTATCTAGGAAATCCGTGGAATGCAACGGCGAAGGCGCCGACTATCAGATATTTCAACTCCGTTCGAGTTCAACAACTCGACAAACTCGCGCAAGTCCCTGTTGAGCCGCATCGGGATGGCGGCGGTCGGTGAGTTCTATGGCGATTCGCAGGCGCTCCTCGGGGGTCATGGCCGAGCCTTCCCGGGCGTCCGCTTCGTCTGCCTCCTTGAAGCTCCGGGAAATACGGACCGTCCTCTCCTGGCTCATATCATAACTAGCGACCAGCTTGGCCTGCGGGAATTAGTCACCCTCCGCGTCCGCTGCTGAAGAGAACTGGGTGGACATATCGCCGGTGAAATCGACTGCGCCGACGTGGGTGAGCTTGCTTTCGAGATCGGCCCAGATTTCGCCGCCCATGGCGGTCCAACGGCGGCAGAAGCTGAAGTCTTCGCTGAGATAGGCCCCTGTTTGATCGTCGATCATGCAGTTGAAAAGCGCGGATCGCCAGGGGCTTCCGGCGAGCTTGTCGTTCGGCTTGTGATCGCGCGCGTAGCGAAGTTCGGGGTAGTGAGCGATCATTTCCACGAGCGCTTCTCGGCGGATCATCAGGAAGCCGGTTCCGGCATAGCTGACTTTCGCGAAGCCGTTGCGGGTTGCGATTGGACCGGAATCCACGAATTCCACCATGTAGGAGAGCGCCGCCTTGTGCAGCGGGGCGCGGCCGGCTTGCGCCATCGCGGCGACCTTATCCCAATCGATGCGCTTGATGGGATAGACGGCGGCGGACATTGGGGCGTCGAAATCCATGAGCCTGAAGACCTGCTCGGGTTCGAAGCCAATATCGGCGTCGATGAAGAGCAGGTGGGTTGCGGCCTCGATTCCCAGGAAATGCGCCACGATGTTTTGGCGGGCGCGCGTGATGAGCGCGTCGCTGCCGGTCATCTGTACCTGAAGGCGGACGTCGCGGCGCTGGCACGCCAATAGCAGTTTCAGGAGCGAGCTGGCGTAGAGATCGGTCACCTGTCTGCCGTAACAGGGCGTACCGATCACGAGGTAAGGCTGCGGAGTGGGAGTGGACATGGCGGGGCGACGAACTTCGTATTATAGCTACACGTCGCGCGAGGCAAAGCTCGCCTCTGGCGCGTGCGCAGGCCGCGAGGCCTACGCCACTACGAACCGGGCGCGGGAAGGAGCGAGAGTTGCTTGCCATTCCAAAGCTGGAGGCGTCCACGGAAATCGCCGGCGATGATGAATTTGCCGTCGAAGGATGCGGCTACTTTCGTGAGGAGCGCGTCACATTTGGGGCTCGCGGCGGCTGCTTTGCCGTCAGCGGTCCAGATGCGGATGGTCGAGTCACGGCCTACGCTCACCAGGCGGCCATCGGAGGCGAATTGGATGCCGAGCACGCCTCCAGGGATCACGCCGTAGGTGTTGGCCCCTGCTTTGGGCGTGTGCCCTTTGTTGATGGTCGAGAGCGGGAATCCGTCGGCTACGTTCCAGACGATGATCTGGCCGTCTTCGCTAGCGGATGCGAGCAGCTTTCCGTCCGCGCGCCAACTGAGCGAGGTGATGGAATCCTTATGGTCGGAGAAAGCGCCGGCGTTGCCGCCGCGCGCGCTGTCCCACAGCAGGATGCCTCCGCTGCGATCGCCGGTGGCCAGTGTTTTGCCGTCGGGACTGAACTCGATGGCGGTGATCCAATCGGTGTGCTTCTTGATTTGGTAAAGCTCTTTGCCATCGAGCGTGGAATACACTTTCACCAGTTTGCTTGGGCCTCCCAGGGCTACCAGCTTTCCGTCCGAGCTGATGTCGGCGGCTAGCACGATGTCCATTTCGTTGCCGATCGTCGCGGTGCGATTCCCTGTGCGGACGTCGTAGAGCACGACCTTGCCGGTTTGGACGCCCTTGCCGCCGCCGGCAAGCAGTGTCGAGCCATCGCGGCTGAAGCGTAGACAATAGGGAATGCCTTCGGGGAACGGCAACTCGCCGAGCAGGGTTCGCTTGTCGAGATCATAGAGATAGATGCGCTCGTGTCCGGAGGCTGCAAGCAGCGGCGCCCACGGACTGGCGGCGAGCGCAGTCACTGGGTTTGCGCGCGGCGGTTCGGGAAGTGCGAGTGTGGCGAGCGATTCCGGCATTGCAGGCGCGGCAGGCTTGTTGAGCGTGGAGGGCGTGAAGTCGAGTGGATTGGGACCGATGGGACCTTTCGGCGCGCTTGCGGCGGTTTCGAGAAGACCCAACTGGATCCAATCGCGGATCACGGCGATCTCGGCGTCGGGCAATTTCGCCTGACCGAGAGGCATTTGCGGAGCGCCAGATTCGTGCGAGATGGCTTTGAATAAGAGGCTGGATGCGGGACGGCCGGCGATCACGATCTCGCCCGATCCGCCGCCTTTCATGACGCCGTTATAGGATTCGAGACTCAGGCCGGCGCGCATTTCACTGGCGTTGTGGCAGCCGAAACAGCGGCGCTGGAAGATGGGGCGGACGTCGTCTTCGTAGTTGGCGTGGTGGGGCGGTTGCGCGTAAAGGGCCGGGACGAACATTAGAGCCACGGATGCACACGGATGCACACGGATAAGACTCTTTGCTTTCGTTTTATCTGTGTGCATCCGTGTCCATCAGTGCCTAATGATTGAACTCGAATTCGGTGGAATTGAGCAACGCCCAGAAGACGTCGTCGTAGGCTTTCTTATCGTTTGACGCCAGTAGCGGCATGAGTTTCTTCTTCTCAGCTTCGGATGGCTTGCGCGCTACGGCGCGCACAAACATCTCGTCGAGAATATCGCCGGGCGATTTCTTGGCTGCAATCAGGTCCGAAATCACTTTGCTGCGGTTGATCTTGCTTTCCACCGTGTCGCCGTTGACCAAGTGAAGCGCCTGCGCCAGCGTCGGCTCCAGGCGCGTTTCCGAGGCGCTGACCGATTCGCGCGAGCACAGGCCGAACGTCTTCAGGAAATAGTTGTTGGAGAGGCGATTGCCTTCGTCGAGCTGCACGGCGCGCAAGCCGGCCGGGCATTTGTCCGAAAGTGGTGGGCGTGTCGGTGACTTCGGCGATGGCATCGAGCAGCACGTCGGCGCGCAGCCGGCGCAGGTGGGCGCGGGAGAATTGATCGGCGTCGTCGCGATTGGTTTCGTTGGGAACCTCGGAAAGTTGATAGGTGCGCGAGTTACAGATATCGCGGATCAGCTTCTTGGCGTCGAAGTTGTAATCGGCCAGCGTGCTGCCCGAGCGCCTGCAGCAGCTCGCGATTGCTCGGCGGATTGCTGATGCGCACGTCGTCCACCGGGTCGACGATGCCGCGGCCGAAGAATTGCGCCCAGATGCGGTTGGCCATGTTCTCGCGGAACCACGCGTTGTCCTTCGAGGTGAGCCAATCGGCGAGAGCCACGCGCGGGTCCTTCCCCTTCACGTCGGGCGCGTCGCCGCCCAGGAATTTCGGCGGGCACCGGGCGGCCATCGAGCAGGTGTTTGGCGGGCGGAGCGTTGGGGTCGTCCTAGATATAGAACTCGCGCTCCTCCGACGCCACCTTGCGCTTCACGCCGGTGAAGAAGCTGACGAAGCCGTAGTAATCGTCCTGCGTCCAGCGGTCGAAGGGATGGTTGTGGCATTGCGCGCACTGCACGCGCATGCCGGTGAAGACCTGCGCGACGTCCTGGGCCACGGCCTTGGCGTCGTATTGGCCCTGCGGCAGCATGGTGTAGAGATTGACCGCGGGGTTGGTCAGGTTGCTGCCGGTGCCGGCGACTTGCGCGCGCACGAATTGGTCGAGCGGCGCGTCGCGCTTCATCTGCGTCGTGGATCCACTCGTAGTATTCGTAGGCGGCTTTGCGGTCGGTGCCGAAGGCGCTGTTGTTATCGCTGCGCACCTTCAGCGTCTCCGCCCATTTGGCGGCCCACAGGTCGGCGAATTCGGGGCGTTCGAGTAAGTCGTCGATAAGGCGCGGGCGCTTGTCGCGCGACTTGTCCTTGAGAAACGCGTAATACTCTTCGGGCTTAGGCGGCAGGCCGATCAGGTCGCAGATACGCGCGGCGCAGAAACTCTTCGTCGGACGCAACGGCGCTGGGGAGATGCGCAGGTTCTTCAGCTTGTCGTCGACCAGCGTATCGATGTAGTTGTACTCCGGCTCTTTGGGCCACTTGAACTTGCCCGGCGGCAGGACGATGATTTCGGCGCCGGTGGTGAATTTGGCGAAGCGCGCGAAGACGAATGTGTCGCCGCGTTTGCCGGCGGTCACGACGCCCTTGTCGTCGATATCGGCGGTGGTTTTGTTGTTGGTGAGATAGAGCGCGAGGTTGTTGACCTCGCGCGTGGAACCATCGGAATATTTGGCGACGACTTGGAGCGGCCTGTTCTTCTCCTTTCCGGTGAAGACGAACTTATCGGGGACAAGCGAGATGCCGGTGACCTGCGGAACGTTGGCGGAATCGTCGGGCGCGCCGGCTTGGATCCAATGCAGCAGGGTGCTGTAGTATTCGCTGTCCGGCTTGAAGCGGCGGCCGCCGGAATGCGGGACCGTGCCGATGGCTTTAAGCAGGAGCAGGCTCTGCTCGGGCACGGCGAGATCGATTCGGCGGCCGGGGATTTGTTGCGTGAGGCGGTAATAGTCGCCCGCGGGATCGTAGCCGAACAGGGAGAGGTGGAACCCGTCTTTGCCGATGCCGCAGCGCCGTGGCATCCGCCGCTGTTGCAGCCGGCACGGAAGAACACGGGCATCACGTCGAGGCGGAAGCTGAGCTGGCGTGGCGGGCCGACTACCGAAGGAGTCTTCGCGGCGGCCGTAGGTTTCTTGTCCTTGCGCTCCGAAAAGAGGAATTGCAAGGATCGCGATGAGAGCGAGCGTTTTCACTTCACCGCCTCCACTACGCGCGCCTCATCTACACGCAACATGCCCGAGCCGCTGTGCAACTTGAACGTTTGCCCGGCTTCGTTGAATGTCAGTTCGCACGTGACGCCTTTGTTGAGCCCAGCGAGCGCGTCATTATCGGCCGCAATGCGGAAGGCGACCTGCGTGTCCTTCGATGTGATCTCCGGCGCGGGGTCGAGCATCTTCACGCCCTTGGGAAGCTGCTGCAAGCGCGCCACAGCCTTGCCCTCGAAGGGCTGGTTCTGGTGGATGATCGCAGTAATTTGCGCCTGCTTGCCCTGCTCGACCGAGCTGTGCTGGATGTCGATCGTGAGATATGGCTCCGACACTTTCAGGTCGGCGAACTTGGACGACACGCGAACGCGGCCAACGCCGCTATAGGCATCGCCGCCGGCCGTGGAAGCGTTGATCGCAATCTGGTAGACGCCCTTCGCGGCCTTGTCGTTGGCTTGAATCTGATACGCGCCTTCGTCTTTGCCGGCCGGGATCGTCACGACGGCGCCTTTCGAAACGCCTGGCGGCAGCCAATCGGCGACGATCTCGACCGGGCCTGTGAAATCGCCGTGGCGAATCACTTTGGCGGTCAGCGTGCAGATCGCCGCCCTGCACCAGAGGAATGGCGGGCGGCTCCAATTCGATCTCGAAGGGCGCGGGCTGCGTCACGGCGAACGCGAATTTATCGAGCCAGACGAAATGCCACGGCAATTCGCCGGACCGATTCGTGAGCGCGAAACCCTGGCGGGAGGCGCTATCCAGTTGCGACAGTTTTATCGACCGGGCGGGCCAGCAATTCGATGAGCGCGGCCTGCTGTTCGGCGTCGGGCGCGGCGACGAACTGCACGGGCATGCGGGTGACGCCTTTGGCGAACCTGGGCGCGATCATCGTAACGCCGCGCGGCAGGCCCTTGGCCTCGAGTTCGATCTCGCCCTTGTATTCGTTGCCCAGGCCCTGCGCGAGTTGCACGTCGAGAGTCCAGCGGCCGCCTTGCGGCACGATGAAGCCGGTGAAGCGCGGCATCTGATAGCCATCGGGCGCGGTGACGTGGGTATAGATTGTCGTTGCGCACGCGGCTCGACCTCGATGCGATAGACGTGATCGGGCCCGGCGCCGCCTTCGGAATCTTCAATGCCGAGGATGTATTCGCCATCGGCGGGAATGGCGAAGACGGCGACCGGGTCCTGCTGATCTTTGATGTACCAGGAGCCGCGCGAGGACGGATAGCCGAGATCCTGCAAGCGCGAATCGTCGGCGCATCGAATATGCGCCGGTCGCTACCGGCATTGCGCATCCAGATTCTCGCATCCACCGGCGCGCCAAGAGTGCGCGCGAAGACGCGGAAGTGAAGCCGCTGGCCCTTCTTGGCGGTGAAGCGGAATGTGTCGACCTGGCCGGGCTTTTCCAGAATGCCGTTGAGGGCGGCGGGAATGCGCGGGCACCGGCGTGGGTTCGTCGCCGGGCGACTTGAGAGACGTTCGGATAAGGCGAGACGCGCAGCATGTTGGCCGAGGGCGGCGAAGTGATTCCCGCGCCGTGCGTGAAGTAATCGAAATTGCCCGGCTTTGTGGGCAGCGCGATGGTTCGGTGCGCTCGCCGGCCGGATCGCCCAGGATGCGCGCTTCGATGGTGGTCCCGGCTTGTCCGCCGGCGGGAAAGATCGCGGTGGGCCGCGAGAAATCGCCGATGTGCGCGCGGTACCAGGCCTGCTGCGGCGGGTAGAAGATCTGCTGCTGGATGACGATGAAGTAATCGCCGTCCTTGGGCGCGATGATCGAGACACCGGGTCTTGCACGTAGAGCGCGCTATCGTCGTTGCGGGCGAGTTCCTTATCGTTGGCGTCGAGGATGCGCACGGCGAGATCGTTCTCGCCGCCGAAGTGCAGGGTGCCGAGACGGGCGGCTTCCACTTCGACCGAGATGCGCTGGCCTTGGCGCGCGTGGACGCGATAGTAGTCGCGATCCATATCGGGGCCGGGGAGGATCTGGCCTTCGACGGTGGTGTTCATGGCGACTGGCTGCGCCTTCGCCATGGAATCGTTCTCGCCGATTTTGGTTTCGGCTTCGGGAACTTGCGGGTAAGGGCCGACCCAGAAGGTGACGGCGTCGCTGAGCGCGGTGGCGGTGCGAACGCGCAGTACGTGCTCGCCGAGCGGGCAATCGGGCGCGATCTGGAACTTCGCTTTGAAGCCGGTCGCCGGGCTTGGCGTGTTGGGGGTGAATCCGGCGGCGGTGATGCCGGGCTGAGTAGAAGAGCGATTTGTTGGGGATTCTCGAGACTGCGGCCGTGGAATTCGACGGTGACGGTGGTGCCGCGCGCTCCGCCGCGAGGGAGCAGGTAGTCCACCATGTACTGGGTATCGGCGATGGCGGGAACGCTCGCGAGCAGAAGTACGGATCGCGACGCGCATCGGTTACCCGATCAAGCCTTGCACCACGTTGCCGTCGCGGACGATGTCGATGGGCCGGCCGCCGGGAGCGAGCAGACGGTCGCGCGAATCGATGCCGGCCTGGTGATACACCGTCGCGAGGAAATCCTCCACGGAAACCGCGTCGCGATCGGGTTCGCTCGACAGTGGCGCTCGATGCGCCGTAGATCTGGCCGCGCGTGATGCCGCCGCCGGCCAGCGCCATCGAATAGACGCGCGCCCAGTGGTCGCGGCCCGCGCTCTCGTTGATCTTGGGCGTGCGGCCGAATTCGGAGGTCACCATGACCAGCGTGGAATCGAGCAGGCCGCGCTGATCGAGATCGGTAATCAGGCCGGCGAAGGCGTGATCGAAAGCGGGCATGCCGTTGGAGACGGCTTCCTTGATGCGCTGGTGGTTGTCCCAGCCGTCGGTACCGCTGTACATCACGGTGACCAGGCGGACGCCGGCTTCGACCAGGCGCCGCGCCAGCATCAGCTGGCGGCCCACGCCGATGATTTGTCCGCCGCGCGGGTTCTTATACTCGCCGTAGAGCTTGGTCATGGACTCGGGCTCGCCATCGAGCGAAAACGCTTTGCGCGCTTCCGGCGAACTGATCAGCTTGTAGGCCTGCTGGTAGAACTCGCCCATGGCGTCGAGTTCGGCGGGGTTGGATTCGACCTGACGGAAATGATCTTCCAGCGCTTCGCGCGCGGTGCGGCGGCGATCGAAACGTTCCTCGGTCATCCCCTTCGGCAGCGAGATATCGCGCACCTGGAAATTCTTCTGGCCGGGATCGGCGCCCAATTCGAACGCGCCGAACTTCGAACTGAGATAGCCGGTTCCGCCCTGTAGCGGCACATTGGGAACGGCGACGTAAGCCGGCAAGTTCTTGCGCGGACCGAACTCTTCCGACACCACCGCGCCGATGCTGGGATGCTGAATGGCCGGGCGTGGGAAGGTAGCCGGTGAACATCTGATACGTAGCCTGCGCGTGATCGGGGATGTGGCCGGTGATGGAACGGACGACGGTGATCTTGTCGGCGATCTGTGCGGTATGGGACAGATTCTCGCTGAAAACGACGCCGGGGATCTTGGTCTTCACCACGCCAAGCGGGCCGCGGTATTCGATGGGAGCTTCGGGCTTGGGGTCCCAGGATTCCTGGGCGGCCAAGCCGCCGGGCAGAATGATCTGAATGATACTTTTCGCTTTGCCCTCGGGACGGTTGACGCCGCTGTTCGGCGAGGCGGACATCGCCGGCGGCGGCTTTGGCGCGGAAATATTCGGGCAAGGTAAGACCCATGCCGCCTAGAAGTCCGACTTGAATGAAGCTACGCCGTCCGAAAGCGGTCGGGTAGCGGGGTCCGGGGCAGTGGCAAGACCTGTCTTCGTCCATCACGGGTTCCTCCGAACGATCGCGCCAATAAGACTAGGATAGCGCCGCTAGCGCTGGCTAAAAAAATTGGAACCCTGGATGGAGCGGAAAGTTGTGGTTGAGGCGCGGCCCGGGGTTGGCGGTAGCGAGGTTAACCGCACCGGTAGGTGCTGCCGCCGTTGAGCGGCCTCAATACTGGCTTCGGCAGCTTTCGACCCAACCCTCTGAAAACCTCCAAACAATCGCGAAGGGTGTCGCTGCCATTCGCGATCGCCTCTTCGACAGTCTCGACGTTCGACATGCATCCCGGTGTGTCCGGATATTCGACCAGATAGCCACCGCCATCCCCCCTTAAAAGGGGCCGAACCGTAAGCTAATACTGGCCAAGATTTCGGATTGTGCCTGCTCTGATCTTGTTCAACACATCTCTCCCACGACGAGGGATCGCGGTCGGACTCGTTTCGATCGCCGCTACCTCTTTGGAGCCGAAAGTATTGGTTGGCCGCTTAGGCCTTCGCCGCCTGGAAGTGTACGAGTTGGCGCGATTGCAAATCGACAGTTACGGAATCGTCGGGCGTTTTCGCGGCGGTTCCGTCAGAGGCCGGGTGGTATTCGATGCGCAGTTGTTGCGCATTGGCGATCACGCGGAGATAGCCGTAATCCGTATCGTCGTAGTTCTCGAACGTCACGCCCGGTATGTCGTTGAGCGCTACCGGAGCGCGCAGGGGCGGCGAGCCCCATTTTGTGAGCGGCGTCAATCCGTGGCCGCCGTTGCCCGCGATCACGTACGGAATTTCCATACCGCCGGTGGCTCGCGTGTAGCGCTGATAGCTGTGCGCGTGCCCCGACAGCACCGCATGCGGCCACACGCCGGTGGATTTACAGATCGCATCCATTTCCTTCAGCATGAGCGGGCTGCCGCCGTGGGCGCCGGTGGTGTACGGCGGGTGGTGTACGGCAATGATCACAGCGCCCGCAAACTTCTCGCTGGCGATTCGCTGCAGCGCGGCCTTCAGAAAATCGATCTGCACGTTGGACAATTCCGGGTACGTCTTGCCTTGGCTTGAAATCACGCCCGGATCTTCGAGGCGATTGCTATAGAGCGCGAGAATCCGCACGAACGGCGCTTCGAGAGTGTAATAGACGCCCGGTTGGATCATAGCGGTGCGGTCGAGACCGCCGGCTTCCACGGTTTGCACTGGAGCGGTTGCGCAGAAATTGTCGAGGAATGCCTTCAGCGTTTCGGTTGTGCTGCCGGGCGCCACCATGCCGTCATGATTGCCTGCGATGGCGATGATGGGCCGCGGATAACTCCGGTAGGGCTCGTAGAACTGGTCGTAGTAATATTGCGCCTCGCCGAAGCTGTAGACGACATCGCCTAAGTGGAACATAAACGACGGAACCTGCGCGGGGTCCACTTCATTGAAATCCGCGGCTAACTTGTCCGTGACTTCGTTCTGCGGCTTGACGCTGCGAGTGTTGCCGGTATCGCCCAGCGCGTGAAACACAATCTGCTTCGATTGGGCGATGGCCTTGACGGTAGCGGCGCCGCCGCTGCCCAATACGTCTTGCAACTGCAAGACAGGCTCCGCTGCTCCGCGCGCCGGGGGGAATGGCAAAGGCCTCAGCGTCTTGGTCTCCGTATCCAGAACTTTGTAAGCGGCATCGTCGCCCTTCTCATCGTGCGCCGTCCGGAACTTACTTGGATCGGGCGTAAGCGCCGGTTGGGCGAAACGCGGTCCGCCGGGGGTGACCGGCGGAACCGCGGCCTTCTTCACGGACGCGGGGGTTGCTTTCTTCGTCGACTTTTTTGCCATATGGCTCTCCTTCGATAGGGACCGCAGGTGTAACGATGCGCTAGCTTCCCGCCAGACTTCCGGGATCGGAGTCTTGAATTGGGTGACTCGGCTTATCGGGATTCCCGAGGTCGTCTGTCGGAACGTCCTGTTGGGTGAACGCCGTGAAGTAGGCGGAGCATTCGGATTCGCCGAAATCCACTATGACGGCGCCATCCTGCCAGATATCGTTATGGTCGTTATGGTCGTCACGGCCGTTATTGAGGAAGCTGCCCGAAGAGCCCTGGTTCATGTGGACGTCGTGAATACCGGGCGAACCGCTGGTGTAAGTGCGGCCGAAGATATAAACGTCCGCTTTCGTGGAATGGGCCTTGGATAGCAACCGCTTCAGTGAGGCGACCGGTTCAGGCTCTTCGCTGCCATCCATCGGGTCACTGTCGCGCCAGTGTCCAGTCTCGTCCAGAATGTTACTGCGGAGGAAATCGAGCGCCGGTAGAGCGTCCGCGCCGGTCAGATCGGTGAATCCAGCGGGGGCGGCCTTCAGCTTATCGAGAAGCGGATTGTGGTAATCGAAGGCCAGCTTGAAGCGCAGCAAATCGTCAGCGTCGTTCGTGCCGACGTTGATGGCGGAATCCCAATTTTCGGAAGAGCCCTCAACGTTGAGGTTAGCGTGCAGATGATACTGTATCTCCTGTTTGTGACGAGAAGGTTTCAAGACCGGTTCCGACACGACCTTGCATTTTACAAATCCGTAATTGAGAGCCATAGGTTCCTTCTTATGCTTATGCGAATAGCTGACGGTCCATACAGTGTAGATCTTTAGGATCGAAATAGGGCGCGGTCCACTTGTCGCTGGTGGCGAGGAACCAGCCTGCCGCGACGGCTGCCTGCTGTTTGTTAGCGGGCGGCTGTTTACTCTTTTTCGCGTTTGGCGCCTTGGAAAATTTGTCGAGAAAATTGAAGTGATCGACCAGCGCTACGGCTTCGATCATGAAAGCTGTGGCGACGTCGGTGTCGTGAATCGCGAGCAGGTTGTCGCCGTTTTCAGCTTCGCCGCCCGCGGCAAGATTCGATGAACCGCAATAGACCACGGCGTCGGGACGGTTGAATCCACAGACGATGAACTTGTGGTGAATCTGGTGACCGAGACCGATGCCGGGGACCTGGTCGAAGGGCGGCGGGAGCTGTGACGCGCCAGGTTTGCCGGTTACCAAGACGCCGCGCGAAGTGCCAGGCGCGTAGAGGTAGATCCCATCAGGAGCATCCGAAATTCCGTAGCTGAAGATGGATTGTTGAGTGTGCAATTTCGTGAGCGCCGGAAGCACGGGGCCCGTTCCCGATTTGAGTTGCATGACGGCGAAGAGCACGCTACCGGTAGACTTTCCCTTGCGCCCCTCCTGTGTGATGCGCGTGACGATTCCGTCAAGTATTGATCCGGCGAAAGCGGGCTGGTGGGGCGCAAAGCTGATTTCGGTTTGCGGAGTAGCTTTCGAAGAGAACGAGAAGTTCTGGGCGGCGAGCGGCGTCTTATTGAACGCGAGCTTTACACCCTCTTCCCACGCAGTCTCGAATACCTCGGAATATTGAGAAGCCACTTTCGGGTCGTTGAACACCAATACGTGATTGGAGTTTACGTACATGCCGGTCACCGAGAAGTTCGTGGAACCGGTAAGCACCTTTACCGCGGCCTTGCCGCGCGAAACGATTAAAACCTTGTCGTGAGCGAAACGGCCGAACTTGCCACGTTTGATTTCCGAATCATCTTTCGCCGCTTTTGTGAAGAGCGCCTCGAACTGGTCTTCCGGTTTGGGAGATTTTGCATTATGGTGCAGCGTGGCGTTATCCAGAATGAGACGAATCTGCCCCTGGCCGGCGAGTTTCAGCAGGAGCTTGAGAACATCGGGCTCGTTGAGATCGTAGGCGAACATGTCCAGGCGTAGCGATTTGTCAGCGGCTACTTCGTTCAAGATCGAGAAGATTTTTTCCCGCGCTGTGAAACCGAGCCACTGGTATTCATCCTGATAGGTGAATTGGTCTCCCGCCGCGTTGCCGCCTGCGTTCTGCGAGGTGTCGAATAACAGATCGCCCTTGGGCGGAATAGGTGGCTTCTTTCCGAAGTGATGAACGTAGGCCTGTGATTGCACGAAACCGCGAGTGAAGCCGACTTCGAGACCACTCTTCTCGAATGGCTGAACATCAATGGAAACGGCGACGCTCAGACCAGGATTCATCGGTTGAAGAGAGCCATCGCCGTCGAAATAACGCGGCGTCACAGTATAGGTGTACTTGCCAAGGAATGGCTGCAGGCCCTGATGTGCCGACCCAGGCACGTGCAGCCAGCGGAACTTGTGGATGGGAGCATTGATGCTCGAGTTGGGCGGCTCTGCCGCATCCTGTGCGTGATCGCCCGGATTCTTGAACTGGAGCTCATTGAGGATGTAATAAGCGGGCTGTCCATCGGGCTCGCACTCGAGGGTGAAGCCTGCCAGATTTTTGGTGGATTTCTTGTCCAGATTGAAGGCGAGCAAGGTCTTCGCGTCGCCGCGATAGGCCTTTACCGAAAACGAATCTTTGCTCTTAGTTATAAAAGCCATTCTATGCTCTCCACGAGAATCGCACGGCGCCAGGATTTACATTAAAAATCGAATTGTAATGAAATAGCGCGCTCGGTCTGCGAACCGACTGACTCCAAGGGCCGCCGAGCCTGTCAATTACAATAACCGAAAAGATTGGGAATTAGAAGTAGATTTTGAAGACCACTAATCAAGCTACGATTGTAAGAGTTCATTCCACGTAAGTTCTCGGCCCCGGTACGCCGCCTCGCGTCCTAACATGGCTGTGAGCGCCGTTTCCACGCCGGCCGCCGCCTGATTGTGGAATTGTCCGCTGGCGATGCTCGCGATGAAGCCCTTCTGCTTTTCGGAATCGGCTTGTGCGAGGTTATCGGAAAACGAACCGGAGGCGGAAAATGCCGCGCCTTGTCCGGATTCGCTGCCGGTCCAGGTCCAAGGCGCGTCGCCGACGATTCCGAGCTCGCCGGAATAGGGCGATTGCGATTGTCCCTTCGTGCCGAAAAAGCGCTCGTTCACATCGAACTTGCCTTTGCCGAAC
Source organism: Bryobacterales bacterium (assembly GCA_963763545.1). Lineage (GTDB taxonomy): Bacteria > Acidobacteriota > Terriglobia > Bryobacterales > Bryobacteraceae > PALSA-243. The sequence continues at coordinate 393,154 of CAVXPE010000015.1, read as the reverse complement.
TGCGCCGAGCTGAAACTAACATGCGCGCCGTTGGGATAGTGATAGATCACGTCGAAATGCGAGTAGATATCTTCGCCTTCAGCGGTACGGCCGGCCCGGCTGCCTGTGGCAGACGCTTTCACCGGATGCGCGCCGAGCACCCAGTTACAGATATCGATAGCGTGGATATTCTGCTCGACGATGATATCTCCCGAGTACGCCCGGTCGCGCAGCCAGTGGCGGATGCGCAGTTCTTCGGGCGATGCGTTCGGGTAGGGCGCGTACTCGGGCAGCGGGCAATAGTAATAAGCCGCGCCGCATACGATCTCGCCCAGCGCGCCTTCGTGGATGCGCCGTACCAGCTCGATGAACGGCGGCGCGGAACGAATCTGGAAGCCCACGTCGAGACTCAAACGTCCTTCGGCCTTGCGCCCGATCTCGAGCACGCGCTTCGCGCCCGCGACATCCACCGCGACCGGCTTCTCGCAGTACACGTGCTTGCCCGCGGCGACCACCGCTTCGAGATGCTCCGGATGCTTATACGCGGGCGTTGCGATCACGATGGCGTCGATGTCCTTCGATTCGGCCATCTGCTGGTACGCCGCTGCGCCCACGAACGCCAGTGCGGCATCGGGAAAGCGCTGGCGCGCGCGATCGAGCTTATCCTGATAAAGATCGCCGAACGCTACCATGCGAGCATCGGTGAACTTGGTGATATTGTTCGCGTGCGTCATGCCGCGATTGCCGCAGCCCAGCAGGCCCACGCGCACCGCCGAATTGGCGGCCGAGCCGCGCACTAATTGCGGCGCGATCACGGTTGCCGCGCCGAGAGATTGTAAGAACGTCCTGCGATCGCTCATAAGCTCACCCGATTAATTTTTCCAGAAACGCCTTGGCCGCGAGAATATCGGCCGTCTGTTTCTCGCCGCGAATCTCGCGTTCGATAGTGAGTGGATTCGCGTAGCCGATTGCCTTCAACTTCGCCACCAAGACTGGCCAATTCACCACGCCCTGCCCGATGGGAACCTCCGCTCCCAGTTTTCGCGGATCGGTGGGATACACGCCATCCTTGGCATGTACGCCCTGAATGTAAGGGCCGAGGAGTTCCACCGCGTCCACTGGATTCGCCTTACCGTACATCACCAGATTCGCGGCGTCGAAGTTCACGCCCACGTTGCCCGTGCCCACGTCGCGGATAGCGCGTACCAGCGTAATCGGCGTCTCCTGCCCGGTTTCACAGCGCAAGCTCAGGCCTTTCGATTTGCAATACAGCGCGACCTCGCGGATGGCATCGACGGCTTCCTTGTACATCGCGTCGTTGGGATTCTCGGGAATGAAGCCGCAATGCCCCTGCACAGCCGGAATGCCGGCCTTTTGCGCGAAATCGGCAACGGCTTTCATGTGCGCGATGCGCGCGGCGCGGGTGTCGCGCGGCACAAGACCGATGGTTTCGGGCCCTCGATAGAAATCGTAGATTTCGGGTCCGGGGCCGCCGCTTACCGCCGATGTCGCCTCCACTTTGTAGCGGTCGAGCGCCGTCGCGCAACTTGGCCAGCGTCGACATCATCGGTCGCGCCAACGGAAACCTGACACGTCGGAAAGCCCAATTCCTGTACGCGGCGAATGGCGGCGTCGGGATCGGGCGAGATGCCAGTGATTACGCCCAGCCGCATCTTGCCTGGAGCGGCCTCCATTGCGAAGCGCCACGCGCCGCCGCATAGGCCGCGATCACGCCGCGCAAAATCCCGCGGCGATCGATTGATTCCATACCCGACGATTGTACTCCGCTGTAGAATAAACGCATGTTCCAAGTTGCACGTGCTCCCCAGGTTTTCGACGTGGTGGTGATCGGCTCCGGCGCCGGCGGCGGAACGGCGGTCAAGGTTCTGACCGATGCCGGCATCAACGTCACCCTGCTCGAAGCCGGCCCGATGCTCAATCCCGACAAAGGATTTCAAGGAACACGTCTGGCCCTACCAGGTGGACCATCGCGGCGCCGGGCCGCACGCCGAATCCTATTTCGGCCGGCAGCAGTGGGGCTATTTCAACGCGCCGAACGGCTATTGGGATGTCCCCGGCGAGCCTTACACCGTCGCGCAGGGCGAACGAGTGGCACTGGTTCCGCTCGCGCATTCTGGGCGGCCGCACCAACCACTACGGCCGCATTTCGCTGCGCTTTTCCGATTACGATTTCAAGCCGCGAATTCGACGGCCTGGGCGATCCGACTGGCCGGTGACCTACGACGAGATGTCGCCCTAGTACGACAAGGCCGAAGGCTTCATCGGCGTCACCGGCACGCAAGGAAGGCTTGCGCACCGCGCCCGACGGCAATTTCCTGCCGCCCATCGCGCCGCGCGTTCACGAGATGCTGGTGCAGAACGCCTGCGAGAAGCTGAACATTCCCGTGATCCCCTCGCGCATGGCGATGCTGACGAAGTCGCTCAACGGCCGCGCCGCCTGCCATTATTGCGGCCAATGCGGGCGCGGCTGCCGGATCGGCGTCGGCGTTCTCTTCCAGCCAGGCGATGATCTTCCCGGCGATGAAGACCGGCAAGCTGAACATCATCACCGGCGCCATGGCGCGCGAACTGATCACCGACGACGCGGGCAAGGTCACGGCCGTTTCGTATGTCGACAAGGCCACGCGCACCGAGAAGCAGATCCGCTGCCGCGCGGTGGTGGTGGCGGCGAGCGCCTGCGAATCGGCGCGGCTGCTGCTGAATTCGAAATCGCCGCGCTTCCCGAACGGCCTCGCGAATTCGTCGGGCGTGGTGGGGCGCGTACCTCACCGATACGGTGGGCTACTCGCTCAGCGGCTACGTTCCCGCGCTGGATGGCATGCCGCGGCATAACTGGATGGCATCGGCGGCATGCACGTCTACGTGCCGTGGTGGCTCTACGACGATAAGAACGAAGGATTTCCCGCGCGGCTATCACATCGAAATCGGCGGCGGCTTCGGCATGCCGCAGCTCGGGCACGTTCCGCGGCGTGTGCGCGCGGCATCAGGGCTACGGCACAGCAGCTGAAAGATCACGATTCGCGAGGATTACGGCACCACCGTCGGCTTCGCCGGCCGCGGCGAAATGATTCCCGAACAAGAACACCTACTGCGAGATCGATCCGCGAGCGCGTGGACCAGTGGGGCATCCCCGTGCTGCGCTTCCACTTCCAGTGGAGCGACGCCGAAATACAACCAGGTGCAGCACATGCACGAGACGTTCACCTCGATCATCGAGACGATGGGCGGCCGCGTCGAGCAACCGGCCGTTCGATCCGAAGACGGCGCAATCTCGACCGGCGGCAGCATCATTCACGAAGCGGGCACGGTGCGCATGGGCGACGATCCGAAGACCTCCGCGCTCAACAAATACTCGCAGGCGCACGAAGTGAAAAACCTGTTCGTGTGCGATGCCGCGCCGTTCGTCAGCAACCCCGATAAGAACGTGACGCTGACCATCGTGGCGATCGCGTGGCGCGCGTCGGAATATCTGGCGGAAGAAATGAGGAAAGGCAATGTCTAACCCGGAACGTGGAAACGGCTTCTCGCGGCGCCAGGCGCTGGTGCAGATTGGCGCCGGAGTTGGATTGACGGCGGCGAGCGAAGGGCTGCTCGAAGCGCAGCGCAGCGGCGCCAGCCGCGCATGCGGCCGCGTTCGCTCCGAAGGCGCTGACTGCGCACGAATACGCCACGCTCGATACGCTCGCGGAGTGGATCGTGCCGGGCGCGCATGTCAACGGATCGGCCGCAGTTCATCGATTTCCTTTGCCATGCCACCGACGATATGAAGGTGATCTTCACCGGCGGACTGGCGTGGCTCGACGATGCCATGCGCAAGCGTGCGGATGGGCAGGATTTCGTCACGCCTCGAAGGACCAGCAGAAGGCGCTGCTCGATCTGATTGCATTTCGCGAGAATAACTCGCCTGAACTCGGCCCGGGGATCCGCTTCTTCGATTGGGCGCGGCGGCTGGTGGTGGACGCATATTACACCAGCGCGCAGGGCATCAAGGAAGTGGGTTATATCGGGAACACGGCGATGGCCAAGTTCAGCGTGCCTCAGGAAGCGGTGGATTACGTGATGAAGCGTAGCGGGTTGTAGGGCAGACAAGCTGGGGCGCGGATCGCGTGCGCCCCGAGCCACAGTGTCGCCAAAGCGACCCGGAAACATTTCGATCTTTTCCGCAGTCTATTAGACAGACCGCATGGAGGTCGTAATGGACTCACGTCGCACATTCGCCCGCCAGGTTTGTTTAAGTGTTTTGATCGTATTGCTCGCTGTAACCTGCCTGGTTAGCCAGGGACCCACTGACCAGCAACTTAGCGCCACTTATTCACACGGCATAGTCCACGTAACCATCCCCTATCAAGCTCCACGCGCGGGGAACGGCAGACTGATGGTTGAGATACTCGACCCTGAAGACCACGCTATCGCTCGGATCGAGCGCACGGCCGACGCGGGCGGCGGCAATGGCGTTTGGCGCGAGGATCTCGCGCTGGCGAAGCCGGTCGCGATCGATGAATTGGCATGGCACCGCTTGCGCTATCGATTCTCTTACGCCGGATTGCAAGACGCGATCGCGGAAGATACGGAATCGATCTCGCAGATCCTGCGGATGCCGGTGCTGCGCGTCATCGGACAGCAATCGTACTTCGCGGGCGGCGACGCGGCAGTACGCGTCATCGTCACCGATTCCAAGAACCAGCCACTCGAAGGACCGAGCCGCGTGCGCGTGGAGATGGTACCTCCGGGCGATCAGGCCCGTGAGCTATTCGCGGGCCCGCTCAACCGGCGCGGCACCACCGAGGCGCAGTTCCGCATGCCGGCTGGACTGGTAGGCAGTTACCCGCTGCATTACACGGTGGACACTCCTATTGGCTCTGCCGACTTCACCGAAACCGTGCGGCTCGAAGAGACGGCCTCGATCCTGCTTACGACCGAGAAGCCGATATACCAGCCGGGTCAGACGATTCACGCGCGAGCGCTCGCGCTCGACCGGGCGAATCACCAGGCTAGCGCCAACCGTCCATTGACATTTGAATTGGAGGATTCGCGCGGCAACAAAGTGTTCAAAAAGGCCACGCAGACCGATCGCTTCGGCGTCGCGTCCGCTGAAGTTCACGTTGGCCGACGAAGTTAATCTTGGCGCCTATCACCTGCGGGCGAACGGCGCGGAGATTACCGTAACGGTGGATCGGTATGTGTTGCCGAAGTTCAAAGTCACCGTCGATTTCGCCAGCGATGGCGCGGCGGCGCGGCATGGTTATCGTCCTGGAGATCATGTGACGGGGACGGTGCGTGCCGTCTACTTTTTCGGCAAACCGGTGGATCGCGCCGAGGTCTCCATCAAGACGTTGGGGATGGACGTCGCGCAATTCGACGCTGCATCTGTCGCGGGTAAGACGGACGATGCGGGCGCGTATCGTTTCGATGTGACGCTGCCCGCTTATTTTGCCGGGCGGCCCCTGAGCCAGGGCGCGGCGAGGGTGCTGATTGAAGCAACGGTGAAGGACGCAGCGGGCCATGCGGAGACGCGCGGCGAGCCGATTGTCGTAAGTCAATCGCCGCTCTTGATCACGGCCATCCCCGAAGGCGGGATGCTGATTCCGAATCTGGAGAATCAAGTTTTCATCCTGACTTCATATGCCGACGGGCAAGCCCGCCCCCGCCGATCTGACGGTCAGCGCGCCGGAACTCCCGGAACAGCGTGTGACCGCGGATGCTGGCGGCGTCGCGATCGTGCGCATGAATCCCGCAGCGGGTGCGCAGTCGTTACACATCGAGGCGCGCGACCACGACGGCAATCAGGCTTCCGCGACGACGTTGCTCGACCGGCGGAGCGGCTCAGACCAGATTCTGCTGCGCGCCGAGCGAGCTGTCTATCGCGCCGGCGACCGCATTGCGCTCAAAGTGTTCTCCGCAAAGCAAAACGGGTCGGCGTACATCGACGTTCTTCGTGAAGGCCAGACGCTACTGACGCGCGATGTCGATCTCACGAACGGCCAGGCTGAGCTGACGCTCACCGCCACTCCCGCGATGGCAGGCACGCTCGATCTGAACGCTTACGTGATCGGCAGCAATGCGCGTCCGGTCGCGGATCATCGACTGGTTTTCGTGCAGCCAGCGGATGAGTTGAAAGTCGAGGCAAAGGCTGATGCAGCGTCGTATAAGCCGGGTGACGATGCGCGGGTGCATTTCCGAGTCACTAATTCACGCGGCGAGGGCGTACAGGCGGCGTTGGGCGTGCAGGTGGTGGATGAGGCCGTGTTCGCGCTGGCGGAGAAGCAGCCGGGCTTCGCCAAGGTGTTCTTCTATCTCGAGCAGGAGGCGATGAAGCCGCGGTATGAGATCCATTCCATCGGACTGACGGAGGTTGTCCAAACGGTCCCGCTCGCGCAAGCCGAACAGCGCGACCGCGCGGCGCGGGCGCTGTTCGCGGCGACGGAATTGGTGAACAGGAATTCGATCGACCGAGAGGTGGGACGGAGCGTACCGCAAACGCGATTCGCAGCGTATCAAGCGCGCTATCAGACGCGCTTCGATGCGCAGGTGAAGGCGCTTTGTACGACGCTGAACGCCGGCGATTTGTTGTCTGACGAACGGCGCGACCTGGCGAAGGCGTTCGACAAGCTCGCCGCCGAAAACTCGCCCAAATTGCGCGACGCGTGGGACGTCAACATGCGCGCCGAGCGAGCGCCCTGGAGCCCGGATGAACTCTACCTCGTGCGCAGCGCCGGTCCCGACAAGCGGTTCAATACCGCGGATGATCTCGAGAGTTACCTGACGGTTCGAAACGTGAGGAATCTGCCGGTTTCAGGGCGACTAAGCGCAAGCGCCGGAAGAGCAATGGCGATGCCGGCAATGGTAGGCCACGGATTCGGCGCAGGAATGGGTGGCGGCGTTGCGGGCGGCGTCTTAGGCGGAATTCTCGGAGGCGTACCAAGCGCCGCGCCTGCGCCGGGCGCGCGCGTCCGGTCCTACTTCCCCGAAGCCCTGTACATCAATCCCGAAATCGTCACCGATGCTTCGGGCTCCGCCACCATCTCTATCCCGCTCGCCGATTCCATCACCACTTGGCGCATGGCGATGCTCGCATCCACCGCTCGCGGCGCGCTCGGGAGCGGGACCTCTCAGCATCAAGGTCTTCCAGGATTTCTTTACCGATCTCGATCTGCCCGTCACGCTCACTCAGGGCGACCGCGTCTCTATTCCTGTGGCCGTCTACAACTACTCGCCTGCGCGCGGCGACGTGAACCTGCGCCTGCAAACCGAAGATTGGTTCTCGCTGGCGGGCGATTCATCGGAGAAGACCGTCTCCGTCGATTCCAACCGTGTCGGCGGTTCGCAGTTCACCATCGAGGCGAAACGCATCGGCAAGTTCAAGCTAACGCTTTTCGCCAAGATGGGCGGGGGAGCGAATCGCGCGGATATTGTCGTGCGTGAAATCGAGATTGTGCCCAATGGACGCGAGCAGACCGAGGTCTTCAACGGGCGGCTCGAAACCTCCGTCGAACACGCCATCGCGTTTCCCGCCGAGGCCATCCCCGAAGCCAGCAAGATCTACGTCCGCCTGTATCCCGGTCCGCTCAGCCAGGTGATCGAGGGCATGGACAGCATCCTGCGCATGCCAGGCGGTTGCTTCGAACAGACATCGTCGAGCACCTACCCCAACACGCTGGCGCTCGACTACATGAAGCGCACTAAGAAGCTCACTCCCGAGATTCACGCCAAGGCCGAAGGCTTTATCGCCAGCGGATATCAGCGGCTGCTGACGTTCGAAGTCCCCGGCGGCGGCTTCTCCTGGTTTGGCAATGCGCCGGCCAACAAGATCCTGACTGCCTACGGCCTGATGGAGTTTGCCGATATGGCGAAGGTCTACGATGTAGATTCGCGCGTGATCGAGCGCACCCAACACTGGCTCGCCTCGCAACAGCAGCCCGACGGAAGCTGGAAACCCGACGCCAACTTTATCAACGAAGGGGCTACCAACCGCTATAACTCGGATGCCCTGCGCATTGCGGCGTACATCGCGTGGTCGCTTGAAAGTTCCGGTTATCGCGGTCCGGCGGTCGAGAAGGCGAAGAGCTTTGCCGAATCGCAATTGGGTGGAGCGGATTCGAAGTCCGACGCCTATACGCTGGCGGTGCTAGCGAATTTCGCGGCCGATTACGCGAAAGACCGCGAGTTTACGCACCGCACGACGCAGATGCTGCTTGACGCGGTTTCGGAGAAGGACGATCAAGCCTGGTGGATGTCGCAGGAGACATCAATGTATGCCAAGGGATCGAGCGCCGCTGTCGAAACCACCGGGCTCGCCGTGCAAGCTCTGCTCAAAGCGAACGAAGGCTCCGCCACCGCGCGCAAGGCGCTGGCGTATCTCGCGTCTAAGAAGGATGCATCGGGCGCATGGGGATCGACGCAGGCTACTATCATGGCGCTGCGGGCAATTCTGCTCTCGACCGAAAAAGGCGCTGCCGATACGCGCGGGACAGTCGAGATTACCTTGAACGGCAGGCCCGTGCAGAGCCTGACGTTAACAGCGGATAACAACGACCTACTCCATCAGTTCGTTCTGCCCAGCGATGCCAAGGGCGCAAACAGCGTGGCGCTGCGCTTCAGCGGGCAAGGCAGCCTGGCGTACCAGGTGGCGGGGAAATACTTTCTGCCCTGGGATGCGCGGCCGACGAATGAACCCCTCTCAATCAGCGTGGATTACGACCGCGCGCGTCTGGCACAGGATGACATTGCCAAGGCTACCGCGACCGTGCGCAACAACATGACTAAGTCCGCGAACATGGTGATGGTGGATCTCGGTATCCCGCCGGGCTTCGATCTTCTCGCGGAAGACCTGCCTGTAGGTCGCCATCTGCAGAAGGTGAGCCTCGCTCCCACGCAGGCGATTCTGTACTTCGATTCGCTCGCCGCCGGTGAAACGATAACGCTGAAATACCGGCTGCGGGCGAAGTATCCCATTCGCGCGCGAACGTTCATTTCGCGGGTTTATGAGTATTACGATCCGGAGGTGAACTCGATTGCGCGGCCAGTGATGTTAGAAGTCCACGGTAAGTGACTTATGCGGCGCGCTTCAACAACCGCGCCTTCATCCAATTCACCGGCATGGAACGATGCTCCGTTTCCAGGCAAATAAAATAGGCAATGGCGTAGTAGATTGCCGCGAGCAGAGCGCCGCCTTCGATCACTTCGCGCAAATTATTGCCGGGTATCCAGTTCCGCTGGATCCAGAGCGAAAGCAGCAAGGTTGGAATCGCGGCAAGCAGCGGAGTGGTATAGATGCCACTCAAGTATTTCCACAAACTGAAGTGAACCGAACGGCAGAGCAGCCACGAGAGCACGAAGCCTCGATTCACCACTAGAAGAATAGATACCACCCACGCCGCGCCGAGAATCCCGTAGCGCGGAATGGCCCAGCACAACCCACCGATGCAGAAAGCGGCCTCCACCATCTGTGAGTAGGCGTAGCCCTGGTGCTTGCCCAACCCGTAAAGAATCGAGCTGGAGTTGAATTGGGCGGCGATAGCGAGCGTGGTCGCCACAGCCATCACCGGCAGTAGAGGCGCGCACATGGCGGCAAACTTGGCGTCGATCCAAACGCGGAACAATTGAGGGCCGTATACGATGAGCGCCAGCGCCAACGGAGTGAAGAGCATGAAGCAATAGCGGTTGATGTAGATGCCCATTCGTGCGATGGCGGCGTAATCCTCCTTGGCCGCAAGTTCCGCCGTATGCGATCCCGTGATGAAGCCCACGCGGCTTACCATATCCACCGAATAATTCAGCAGGCGCTGGGGCTGGGTAAAGTAGACTACGAAAGCTGAAGACGGCATGAAATGCCCGATCAACATGGGCGCGCTCTGATTAAGAGCCTGTAACCCTACCGTGGCGCCGAAAGTGTGTAAGCCATAGTGCAGCATCTGGCGGAACATCGTATATGTCACCAGCCGCGGTGAAATCCGTAACTGCGGAAACACGCGGCGCACGGCGAGAAGTGTCAGCGAGTAGGTTACAGCGAGCGCCACCAGCGCGGCTTTGCCCATGTCGATCAACCCGTGCCCTGTTGCAAGAACGGCCACGATACCGAGCGCGCGAACAGACATGGACGCGATCCAAATCCGGCTTGAGAGATCAAATCTCTGATAGCCTTCAAGCAACGCGCTCAAAGGATTGAAGATGGCGCCGGTCGCCCAACCCAGGCCGACCATCACCAGCAGGATAGTAAAGACATCCGCGTACTCGGGTGAAATATTCTCAAAGCGCGTAACCTGTCGGACGAAAAGTAGTGTCGCCGCGATGGTCAGGAAGCTGACCGAAACTGAAAACGCCAATGCGGTATTGATCGTCTCGTTGACTTTATCCGGCTCTCCCAGCGCGCGGTAATGTGCGGCGTATTTCAGCGTGGCAGAGCGGAAACCAAAATCCATGATCCCGAAGTTCTCGACGACGCTGAAGATGAGCGCCCAGACGCCGGCCGCGACGTGTCCGACTTTGTGGATGACATAGGCCGAAAGAAAAATCCCCGAGAAAATACTGACCGCAACGCCAAACCAACTCCACATCACGCTATGGAAAAAGCGTTCGCCACGTTTTGAAGTTTCTTCGGCGACGGCGGTCGGCATGTTCCTTCACGGTAACAAATGGCGTAGTATCCACTTGGCAGCGTCCGGGACTCCATTCGCGCGAAAATCGGGGTCGCAGGTTTGCGATAATCCGTACCCGGTTGCGACAAGTATCGAGCGCGTCCCGGCGCGCCGCGCACATTCGATATCGGACGTTTTGTCGCCCACCATTACGGAGCGCGCAAGGTCAATCCCGAAGTCGCGTGCAGCTTCCAGCAGCATGCCGGGCTCGGGCTTGCGGCATGTGGATGGCGTATCTGGCGGGTCGGGGCAAAAATACGCCGCATCGATCAACCCTTCGCCGATCTGCCCGAGTAATTCGCGCTGCACGGCGTGATATTGCGCCTCGCTGAAGTATCCACGCCCGAGGCCGCTCTGATTGCTGACGATGATATTCAAGAAGCCCGCATCTTTCAGCTTGCGAAGCGCTTCGGTAACCTCGGGAAACACGCGCACCTTCGAGGGTTCGGCGCAGTAGTTCACCTCTTCCATCAGGGTTCCGTCGCGGTCGAAAAACGCGGCTTGGCGCATGCGAACGGCAATGGTAGCAATGGGCGGCCAGGTGGCGCATCACTGCAGACGCGATATCAGGCCATCTGCTTACTAAGAATCGCGTCGGTGGTCGAACGGCCGTCGCCCGCCGCATCAGGCGCGGCGGTTTTACGGCCCACCAGAATTAGCGAAAGGCCTGGCCATGGCATGGCTCCGTCCATGCGCCGCCAGAGCCAGACCGTCTTATCGAAGAGCTTGAGGGTCAGCTTGTTGATACGGCGCGAGCCAGCCAGCTTGCTGTACATCCACCAGGGAGGCGCGCCGGCCTTGTTGAATCCCCAGATGCGCTCGATCTCGAAACCTTGCGACTCCACCGCCTGTCTCGCCGCTTCAGCGCTATAACGCCGCTTGTGTCCCATGCTGCGGTCGAGGCTGCCGAAGAGCCCCGGTCCTTGCGGCACGAGCACGATGATTCTCCCGCCTGGCTTGAGCGTAGCGCGCAGGGAGCGCAATGCCGCCGCGGGATCGGCAAGATATTCGAGCACGTTGAGGCAGAGCACGGTGTCGAAGCAGCCATCCATTGCGGCGAAATCGCCCGGAGACTCGGGATCGATTCTCTGCACTACCACGTTGGGCGTACGCAAGAACCGGTTGCGCAGCGCATGTAAGTGCAGCGGATCTTTCTCCGCCGCGACATACAGAACGCGCCGCGACATCAGACGCCCGGCGATATTGCCGATGCCGGCGTTGACCTCGAGTACCGAGTCTCCCAGATAGGGACGCAGCGTGCGAGCCAGCCAGCTCAAATACTGCGGCGTTCCGGTAAGGTTGTTCAGTACCCCGCGGCCGTAAGTAGTGACGTAAAGATCGTCGATCAGCCAATATCTCAGCACAACGGCAAGCGCCTTGACGCCATCTTTCCAGCCGATCTTCTTGCCTTCCTCGTAAGTGCGTCCGTGGTAGCTGATAGGAACTTCGTAAATGCGCATCTTGCGCTTCGAAGCCTTCATGACGATCTCCGGCTCAAAGCCAAACCGGTCACTGCGAATCGGGATGCTCTTCAGTAAGTCCGTGCGGAAGACCTTATAGCACGTCTCCATGTCTGTTAGATCGAGATTGCAGAACATGTTGGCGGTCAAAGTCAGACCTTTGTTGATCATGGTGTGCCAGAAAGGCAGCACGCGGCGCTGTTCGCCCGCCATATAGCGCGAACCGAAAACGGCGTCGGCGTGCCCGTCGAGCAGCGGCCGCAGCAGTTGGGGATATTCGTTCGGGTCGTATTCGAGATCGGCATCTTGAATAAGCGCGAAATCACCTGTGGCATGCTGGATCGCGGTGCGCACGGCTGCGCCTTTTCCGCTATTCTTCACATGCTTATAGAGCCGGATCTCCGCATGCGCCGCGGCGAGCCGCTCGAGAATCGCGCAGGTTCCATCCGTGGAGCAATCGTCCACGATCACCAATTCGCGCGCCATATCTTCCGGCACGGGCGCCGCCAGCACCAGCCCGATGCAACGCTCCACTACGGAACGCTCGTTATACACGGGCATCAAAATGGATAACTTCATGCGCGAATCGGTGTTAATCGATTATTGCAAATATGACGCCATCGTCTCGACAATACGCTGGCTCGCGTGTCCGTCGCCATAGGGATTGTGGATGCGCGACATGCGTTCGTATTCCGCCCGGTCCTCAAGCAAGCGCGCTGCCTCGGTAACAATTTTAGCGGCGCTGGCGCCCACCAGCTTCACCGTTCCCGCGGCCACAGCTTCAGGCCGTTCGGTGCAATCGCGCATCACCAGCACCGGCTTGCCGAGCGATGGCGCTTCCTCCTGGATGCCGCCGGAATCGGTGATAAGGAGGTAAGCGCGACGCATCAGGTCGACGAAGCGCGGGTAATCGAGCGGCTCGATGAGCAGCACGTTGGGCAGTGCGCCCAATCGACGCGTCACCGGCCCGAGTACATTGGGATTCCTGTGCACGGGATAGACAATCTGCACATCGTCGCGTGCGGCCAGAGCAGCCAGCGCCTCGCAGATTTGATCGATGCCCTCGCCGAAGCTCTCGCGCCGATGCGCCGTCACAACCACCAGCTTCTTCGTGGCGTCCAGCCCTCCCCAAGCGGGAACCGAGATCGTGCCGTGTTCGAGCGCGTTGGCTATGTAAAGGACGGCGTCGATTCCCGTATTGCCCGTGACGTAGATTCGATCAGACGGCACGCCTTCGGCGAGCAGGTTCTGGCGTGAGCCTTCGGTAGGAGCGTGGTGGAGTGCCGCCAAGCGTCCGGTCACTACCCGATTCATCTCTTCCGGAAAGGGCGCGGCCATGTCGCCGGTGCGCAATCCGGCTTCCACGTGGGCCACGGGAATGCCGCGATAGAATGCGGCCATGGCGCCCGCCATGGTAGTGGTCGTGTCGCCCTGCACTACCGCCATGTCGAACTTTTCGGCGGCCAGGATGGGGTCGAGCGAGGCCAATACGCGGCTGGTGGTCTGCGCCAGGGTTTGACCCGGAGTCATCAGGTTCAGGTCGTAATCGGGTCGAAGCTCGAAGCAGTCGAGGACCTGATCGAGCATATGCCGGTGCTGCGCGGTCACGCAGGCCAGCGCTTGCAGCCCGTCGTTCGCTTCGCGAACGCGCCGGATTACCGGGCACAGTTTGATCGCCTCGGGGCGGGTACCGAAGATGAAGAGAATTCGCTTCACGGAACCGATAGTGTAGCCGGATTGCAGGCATTCGCGTGGCGACGGAAATGGGGCGTGAGACAATCGATTCATGCCAGCGAAAACGCACGGCGATAGGTTGGATCGCTTGGAACAGATTGTCGAGGTTTTGGCTGAGGGTCAAATCTCTCTCGAGAAACTAGTTGCGGAGTTGGCGACGGAAACCCGGCGGGGGTTCGACCAGGTTGCCGACCAGTTCCGTGAAACCGCCGAGCGGTTCCGTGAAACCGACAAACGCTTCCGCGAAACCGACGAGCGGTTCCGTCGCACGGACGAGCAGCTTCGGGCAACGGACGAGAAGCTTCAGGCAACCAACGAGCGGCTCGATAATCGGATCGACAAGCTGGTGTCCGCAATTGGCGAGTTGGTGCGAATTAACTATCCGCCGCGCAACTGAATAGCCGAGCCTCAAAGCACCGTGCGCTAAAATGTTTCGGTAATGCCGTATAGCCACATCCTGTTCGAGGCGGACGATACCGGCATCGCGCTCGTCACCATCAACCGCCCGGACAAACTCAACGCGCTCTCGGGCGCCGTTGTGGCGGAATTGCGCCAAGCGTTCGAACAAATCGCGCGCGACGCATATATTCGGGGCGCGATTCTCACCGGCGCTGGTGAAAAAGCATTCGTCGCCGGCGCGGATATCAACGAACTGGCGCGGCTTTCCGCTTTCGAAGCGCGGGAGTTCGCTCTGCGCGGGCAACAGACATTCCGCATGCTCGAAACGATGCCGAAGCCCTCAGTTGCCGCAATCAACGGTTACGCGCTGGGCGGCGGGTTAGAGTTGGCGATGGCGTGTACCGTTCGCTTCGCCGCCGAAACGGCCAAGGTGGGGCAGCCGGAAGTGAAGCTCGGCATTATCTGCGGCTACGGTGGTACGCAGCGACTGCCACGCCTGGTAGGCCGCGGTCGCGCGCTGGAATTGTTGCTGTCCGGCGAAACCATCGCCGCCGCGGAGGCGCATCGCATCGGTTTGGTGAACGCCGTAGTTCCGCAGTCACGAACTTATTGGCCACAGCCGCGCGTGGCTGCAGAAGGTAATGCAAAACGCCCCGCTGGCGGTAGGATTGACCATGGAAGCGGTGGACGCGGGTCTCAATTCCGGTCTCGAAGAAGGACTGCGTCTCGAAGCCGCCGCCTTCGGCGTCAGCGCAGCCACCGAAGACCGGCTGGAAGGAACGCGCGCCTTCCTCGAAAAGCGCCGCGCCGTCTTCGCGGGAAAGTAAACATGCCGAAAACATATGAAGGACAGCTCTCGGCCGCCGGACTGAAATTCGCCATTGTGGTGAGCCGCTTCAATTCCTTCGTCACCGAGCGCTTGCTCGCGGGCGCGCTGGATGCGCTGGCGCGATCGGGCGCCGACCTGGAACAGGTGGTCACCGTGAAGACGCCCGGATCATGGGAAATTCCTCTCGTTGCCGCCGAACTCGCGCGGCAAAAGCGACACGATGCCATCATTTGCTTGAGCGCCGTCATTCGCGGCGATACGCCGCATTTCGATTACGTCGCTGGGCAGGCAGCGGCCGGGATCGCCAAGGTGTCCGCCGAAAGCGGCGTTCCCGTCGCATTCGGCGTGCTGACCACTAACACTTTCGAGCAGGCCATCGACCGCGCCGGCGGCAAGAGCGGCAACAAAGGTTTCGACGCCGCCATGACCGCCATCGAAATGGCGAATCTGATGCGCGCTTTGCGGCAGGACGCATAATGTCCGCCCGAAGCCGGTCGCGCCAGCGCGCCCTACAGATTCTCTTCTCCTGGGATGCGCGGCGGCAGCCGGTGGATGATGCCATCGACGCTTACTTCTCCACGCTTCATTCGGAAGAGCGTACGGAGCCCGACGCATTCGCCGCCGAACTGGTGCGCGGCGCCGTACGTAACGCCGCCACGATTGACGCGCGCATCGCCAAGCATGCCGAACACTGGCGCATGGAACGAATGCCGGCCGTCGACCGTAATATTCTCCGTCTGGCCGTATTCGAAATGACGGGTGAGAAAACGCCCGCCCCGGTGGTGATCGATGAAGCTATCGAACTGGCCCGCAAGTTTTCGAGCGAAGAATCGGCGCAGTTTGTGAATGGCGTGCTGGATGCGATTCATCGCGAAAGCGCGGCCGGAGGATAGACTCGCCTAACCGGTTCGCCGGAAAATGGTCTATTGGTTAGACAATCCACAAGGAGACTAACCGCATGAACGCCTCTAGGTTACTGGAAGCCCTCGCGAAGGACCTCTCCTACGGCTGGCGCGTGTTACGAAAGTCGCCTGGCTACACCCTCATCGGCGTCTTATCGCTGGCGCTCGGAATCGGCGCCAACGCCGCCATCTTCAGCGTCGTACGCGCGGTACTGCTGCGGCCGCTGCCGTATCCCGCGGCAGATGAACTGATGTTTGTGGCTCCCAGCAGGGAGCAGAGCTCGGTGACCATTCCCGAATTCAACTTCTGGAGATCGAATACTCCGGTGTTTGCGGCATCGGCGGGGTATCGTAGCGTGTCGGAGATGAGCCTCAGCACGGGCTCGCGCCAGGAATCGGTGCGAGCTCTCTCCGTGACCGATAAGTTCTTCCGCACCTTAGGTGTCCCGCTCGCTCTCGGCCGCGAATTTACCAGTGCCGAGACGCACCCCGGCTCTCCGCAAGCGATCGTACTCGGCTACGAGCTATGGCGACGGGCTTTCGGCGGAACGCCGGATGCCGTCGGTCGTGTAGTGATGCTGGATAACGCGCCATACACCGTCGTCGGAGTGACGCCGCGCGGCTTCTGGTTTCCCGAGTCCGCGGACGCCTACGTTCCAGTGCGCATCACGGGCAATCTGAGCGATACGGGTTCGAACACAGATATGATTGCGCGCGTCCAACCGGGAATCGGCGCCCAGACCGTTGGCGCCGCGCTGGCTACCGTGGCTGCGAACTTCCGCGCATCCGGCGAAGGACGGCGAAATCATCCCGGCATGCAGGCGCTTCCCTACCAGCAGTGGATTGTGGGAGATGTGCGCCTCAAGCTCCTGTTGCTCTTCGGCGTGGTGGCGGCGCTTCTTCTCATCGCGTGCCTCAACCTGGCAAGTTTGCTGTTGGCGAGATTTGCCGCGCGGCAAAAGGAGATCGCGATGCGCCTCGCGTTGGGAAGCGGCACTGGCCGTTTGCTCGGCCAGTTCCTATCGGAGAACCTTCTCCTCACCGCTGCCGGCTGCGGCGCCGGCCTGTTGGGCGCGGGCTGGCTGTTACGGGGCATCGTAGCGCTGGTTCCGTTCCAACTTCCCGCCGCTGAGCCTATCCGCGTGGATGGGCTGACACTCGCCCTCTCCCTGGCCATCGCGCTTGCGACAGCGTTGGCGTTCAGCCTGGGGCCATTGCTCTCGGCGCGCCGTCTGGCTGTCTATGACGCGCTGAAAGCGGGCGGCCGCGCCAGCGGTTTCAGCCCGATGAGTCAGGGCGCACGGAGCTTCCTGGTGGTGACCGAAGTAGCGCTTTCGGTGACGCTGCTGGTTTCGGCGGCGTTGCTGATCCAGAGCCTTTACCGTCTGCACCGCGAACACCTGGGTTTTTCGCCCAAGGCGTGATTGCCTTCTCCACACCAGCCGAGAGCTATCGCAACGCTGCCGGCCAACAGGCTTTCAATCGCGCGCTACTCGATCGCCTCGAGAGCCTTCCTGGAGTACGCGCCGCCGCCGCTGTAAACAACCTGCCGCTGACCGGCCACTCCAATCTTCCAACCGAGCGCGTAGGACATCCCGACCAAGCCATCGGCGGTATGGAAGTCCGCGTCGCAACTCCGGGTTATTTCGCGGCGTTACGAATCCCAATAGCTCGGGGCCGCGCGTTCGCTGCCGCCGATTCCGCCGCCGCACCGCCGGTCGTTCTCGTGAATGAGACGCTCGCGCGGAGATGGTGGGGATCCGAAAACCCCATCGGCAGTCTCATCGCCATCGGCAGGTTCCGCGGACGTGATTACATGCAGGGCGAAGAACCCGCGCGGCAAGTCGTGGGAGTAGTCGCCGATACCAAGACCGAATTTCTCAAAAAACCGCCGCTGCCGACGGTCTACATTCCAGTTGCGCAAACGCCCTGGGCATCGGGTGGTACATCGTGGGTGGTGTCCGCCGATGCCACCGCCGGCCTAGGCGAACGCTTGCGGAAGGCAATCGCGGAGATCGATCCGCGGCAGCGCGTGCGGCAAATGCGCGAGATGCAGGAGATCGTATCCGCAACTACGGCGGACTCGCGATTCGATGCGTGGCTTTTCGGCGCGTTTGCCGGCTTGGCGTTGGCACTCACGGCCATCGGCGTGTACGGATTACTCGCCTTCTCCGTGGCGCGCCGGACTAACGAATTCGGCATCCGCATGGCGCTGGGCGCAAGCCGCATGGAAGTGCTGCGCCTGGTGCTGCGCCAGGGCGCAATGCTGATGGCGGTCGGCCTCGCGGCTGGATTGGCCGGCTCGTTGGCGCTGACGAAATTCCTGGCAAGCCTGTTGTACGGCGTGAAACCGCAAGATCCCCTCAGCTTCGCGGCAGTCGCGGTCGTACTGCTGGCGGTAGGGTTAGCGGCGAGTTATCTTCCTGCCAGGCGCGCAACGCGCGTCGATCCCATGGTCGCCCTGCGTTATGAATAAGAGCATTATGAACGAGATACGGCCCCCTGCGGCGGCCAGCAGCTATCCGCGAGCTATAATTAAGCTATGGCGCGTCGCTTGCGCTCCCTTCTCCTTTTCGGCGTCATCGTCGTAACGTTTTCCTATCTGGGCGGACGGTTCGGCGGCGGCGTGCAGGCGGCTATTAACGAACCCGATCTGGACGAGCCCGGCGCGAGCCAGGAAGCCACGGCTTTCCTTCGCATTTATTCCCTGGTCGATCGCAATTTCGCTACCCCGTTAAGCCCTAACAAAGCGATCTACGACGGCGCCATTCCAGGAATGCTGGCCACGCTCGATCCCCACACCACGTTTTTCGACCCGCGCGCCTACCGCCAGCTCCTCGACGAGCAAAAAGGCCACTACTTCGGTGTCGGCATGGAGGTTGGCCCGCGCAACAACAAGACGGTCGTTGTGGGTCCGTTTCCCGGCTCGCCCGCTTACCGCGTAGGGTTACGCCCCGGCGACGTGTTAGTTTCGATCGACGATAAGCCCACGGATAATCTGAATACCGGCGAAATCGCCGACCTGTTAAAAGGACCGCGCGGAACGCCGGTAAAGATCGTGGTATCGCGCGAAGGCGAGCCCTCAGTACATGACTTTCACCGTGGTGCGCGAAGAGATCGAGCGCAAGAGCGTGCCCGATGGATTTTACGTCGCCCCGGATATTGCATACATCAAGATTGCCGAATTCGACGAGAATACCAGCAGCGAACTGGGTGACAACCTCAAACGCTTGGGGCAGGACCACTTCAAGGGACTGATCCTCGATTTGCGCAACAACCCGGGCGGGATCCTGAACGAGGCGGTGGACGTCGCGGGCGACTTTCTGCGGCGCGGGACCACAGTGGTTTCGGCGCGCGGCCGCGAATATCCGGCCAGGACATACACCGTGCGCAACGGGGCGCGCGGCCGCGAATATCCCATCGTCGTGCTGGTCAATCAGTACAGCGCCTCGGCGGCCGAAATTGTATCCGGCGCCTTGCAGGATCACGATCGCGCCTGGATCCTCGGCGAGACGACATTCGGCAAAGGATTAGTCCAATCCGTACTTTCGCTTTCCGACGGCGCCGGCCTGGCATTGACCACCGCTCATTTCTATACGCCCAGCGGCCGGCTGATTCAGCGCGATTACTCGCACGAATCGTTCTTCGATTACCGGTTCCACAAGGACGGCATCACGCGCAACCCCAACGACGTCAAGATGACCGACAGCGGACGCACGGTTTACGGCGGCGGCGGCATCACGCCTGACGAAGAGTACCGCGCGCCCGTGCTCGATCCGCTGGAAAACCAGCTCTACCGCACGTATCTGTTCCAATTCGCCCGCTGGTACTTCACCAAGCACTCGAAAAACCTGCCCACCGGATGGATGCCGGACGCGCAGGTGATGGCCGACCTGAGCGCATATCTGCACAGCCAGCATTTCGAGTTCGATGAAGCGCAATTTACCCGCGATCAGGCGTGGATCAAGCGTGACCTTGCCAAGGAGATGTACATCTTCGCTTTCAACGTGGATGAAAGCGACAAGGTCTTCGCGAAGAGCGATCCTGAAGTTAGAAAAGCGATCGACTCCTTGCCGAAGGCCGAGGCTTTGGTGCAAAACGCTAAACGCGTAATGGCCCAGAGGCGCCAATAGTGGACCGGCGGGAGACGGTGCGGCGCTGGGTCGAAACCTGGGAAGCCGCCGGGCCCGAGTTGGAAGCCATCCGGCGCAAGGAGATCCGGGAAGCGGATAATCTGCAAGTGCTGGCGTCGCTCGAAGGCGCTTTCAACCACGCCGTCCGAACCATGCCGCCGCGGGAATCTTCCGGAATGGTGGAGATGCAGAAGTGGCTGGCTAAGCTGCGATGATCGACCTGCTGGAAGCCGCCGCCAGTCTGCAAGATTTCTGCGACCGGCGCGGCTGGCGTTCCTGCATCATCGGCGGAATCGCCGTCCAACGATGGGGTGAGCCGCGAGTGACTCGTGATGTCGATCTCACTATCCTCACTGGGTTCGGTGGCGAGGAGGAGATCGTCGGCGAACTGCTTACCGCTTTCGAAGGGCGTATACCAGATGCCAGGAATTTCGCCTTGCGGCGGCGCGTTCTTCTTTTGCGAACCAGCGGCGGCGTGGGAATCGACGTCTCCCTTGGCGCTCTTCCTTTCGAGGAGAGCGTCGTAGTCCGCGCGACACCCTTTAGCTTCGGCCCCGGCCTCGATATTCGGACCTGCTCGGCGGAGGATTTGATTGTACTCAAGCTTTTCGCGTCGCGCCCCCTGGACATCCACGACGCCGAGTCCGTTGCGGTTCGACAGACGCAGCTCGATTGGAACTACATTGACGAGCAGCTTCAGCCTCTGGCGGAAGCGAAAGAGGCCCCCGAGATTCTGGATGTTCTCACCCGCCTGCGCACCCGTTATTCGTGACGCAATGCGCTCATCGGGTCGATGCGCGCCGCTCGTAGCGCCGGCAGGAATCCCGCCGCGAACGTCGCGGCCGCCAACGCGGCGGCCGACAGCGCGAAGGCCGCCGGATCGGTCGGCGTCACGCCGAACAGCATGCTCTTGGCGAAGCGCGTCAGACCTAACGCCACGATGCAACCGCGCCACGCAACCTGGAACGAGCATCATCCCAACTTCGCGCAACACCAACCCGACGATATTGCCTCGGCTGGCGCCCAAAGCCATGCGCACTCCCAATTCGTTGATGCGGCGCGAAACCTGGAATGCCAGCAGGCCGAAGATGCCAAGACACGCCACAATCAGCGCCAGCACTCCGAAGAATCCGCCGAATGTAGCCATCATGCGCTCGTTTAGTGTTGATTCGTCCACCAGTTCGGCAAGCGTCCGCGGCGTTCGCAATCGCAATGCCGAATCGATTTCCGGGATCGCGCGTTCCATCGCGGGCGCCAGGCTCAACGGATCGCCACTCGCCACGCGCGCCAGATACGTGTAGCCCGTGGGTTGCGACCGGTTCGCCTCCCCAACGTTTCCCTGCTGCGTCCAGGAGATGTACACGGTCTTCGGGATGCCCTTGCGGAGATCGTATTTCGAGTCCTGCACAACCCCCACAATCTCGTACGTAACGTTGTTGGATGTCACATGGCGTCCGAGAGGCGGCTGGCCGCCGAAGAATTCGCGGGCGAATGTCTGGTTCACGATCGCCACTGGATTCGAACCCGCGGTGTCCCTCTCGTTGAAGTCGCGGCCGAGTAGCAGCGGCGTGCCGGTGACGGCGAAAAATCTCGGCGCGATGGGACTAAACACCGCGCTATCGTCCTCACCGGGGCGAAATTGGTAACCCTCGGCCTGCACTCTTTGCAGCATGAGGCCGCCCGTGAGAGGCGTCGTCACCGAAGCGCTCGCGGCCACGACTCCGGGCAAGGATTGCAGCCGATCCACAATCGAGGCCTCAATCGCAAGGCTGCGCGCGGGGGGAAAGCGATGCTTCGTGGTCACGCCGAATGTAAACACGCCGCCGGTCTGAACGCCGCTATCGACGCTGTAGAGCTTCACCAGCGTGCGAATGAACAGGCTCGCGCCCACCAGCAGCGTCATCGAAATCGCGAGTTGCGCCACCACCAGCGCGCGCCCAAGGCCGCGATGGCGTCCGCTGCGGACCTGCTTGAGCGCGGGATTGACGTTGCCTCTTCCCGCATTGAGCCCGGGAGCAAGCCCCGCCACCACGCAGGCGGCAAGCGAGACGGCGCCGGTAAAGGCGAGCACTCGCCAATCGGGACGAACCGACAGATCGAGTTGGTCGCCGTTCGCCATCATGGCGATTAGTACGCGGCTGAACCATTGCGACAGCGCGAAACCCGCGCTCGCTCCCACGGCTGCCAGCAGCAAACTTTCCGCAAGGAACTGCCGTGCGAGACGCCCGTTGCCCGCGCCAAGCGCGCGGCGCACCGAGATCTCCCGCTGCCGGAATGCCGCGCGCGCCAGCAACAGACCGGAGAGGTTCGCGCAGGCTAACAGCAGCACCAACCCCACGATCGACATCAGAATCGCGAGCGGCTCGGAGAACCGGTAACGCAACCCATTCAATCCGGCCGCGGCGGGCAAGAGTCCCGCACGCTCCTTCAAAAATCGATTTCGCTGGAACGTGGCGGTAATTGCCGCAACCTTATCGCGGCGCCAACTGTTGAAGAGCGCCCCAACCTCCGCGTTCGCGCGCGCCATCGGGACGTCCGGTTTGAGGCGCCCCATCATGGCGAGGAAGTTGAAATCCCATTGGCGCCGCCACGCGCTTGTGCTGGCATAGATCCGTTCGCCGACGAGGAGTGGCGCCGTGAACTGGCGGGTGCGTCCGTGCGCCGTCCCCTCGAAATCCCGGCGGCTCTACCCCAACGATAGTGAGTTCCGCCGCGCCGATGCGGAAGCTCTTACCGATAGCCGCCGGAGAGAGCGCGAACCGCCGTTTCCAATAGGCATACGAGATCACCGCCACCGGCGACGCCGCGGCATCGTCGGCGGGACCAAGCAGACGTCCGGCGGCCGGCGACAATCCCAACACGGAATAATACTCGCCCGACACCATGTCGCCATAGATCGTCTCGTCGACTCCATCGAGCGTGATCGTGTTCACCGTCGGCTGCTCAGCGAACGACCCGGAAATCGACGTCAGGCGATCGCGAAAATACTCGAACAGCGGATACGAGACGACGCGAGTATCGCCGCTATCCGTGAAGCGCGCGATCTGCACCAAGCCGGATGGATTCGGTACCGGCAGAGGCTGCAGCATCACGGCGTCGATCAGGCTGAATATGGCCGTGTTGGCGCCGATGCCCAGCGCGAGCGTCAATGTCGCGGACGCCAGAAACCCAGGACTGCGCCGCAGCGTGCGCGCGGCGTAGACCAAGTCCATGCGCAAATCGGCCAGCCAGCGTGAACGATGCACGTCGCGCAGGTCTTCCTGAATCTGCGCCGGCCCACCGAAGTCAAGCCGCGCGCGTCGCCGTGCTTCCGCCGGCTCCATGCCTTGCGCGATGTAGTCTTGCGCCAGGCGTTCGAGATGATATTCGATTTCCCGATCCATCGCCTATTCCGCCGTCTTCAAGATCAGCGCCACTGCGCCCGCCAGACGCGCCCAGTTGGCGGTCTCCGCCTCAAGTTGCTTGCGACCCAGGCGCGTCAACGAGTAGAACTTCGCCTCGCGCCCGGTTTCCGATTCCCTCCACTCCGCAGCGAGCCATCCGCGCTTTTCGAGCCGGTGCAGGGCCGGATAGAGCGATCCCTGCTGCACCTGCAGCACGTCGCGCGAGATCTGTTGGATGCGCTGCGCGATCCCGTAGCCGTGCGCCGGTTCGAGCGCGACGATCTTAAGAACCAACATGTCCAATGTGCCTTGCAAAAGATCGGATTTATCGGAAGCCATTCTTGATGCCTTGACATTCTACATATACGCTTTGATGTGTAGAATGTCAAGGCATACGCATCGAATAAAGAAGAAAAACCAGAAAGCCCCAAAAAGGAATGAACTCGAAACGGCGCTCGGAGAGTTGATCGTATCCGGGAGCCGGCTGATGGCAGCGCGAACAAATTGCCGCCGAACCTTTGCGCGGACGCACGGCGATCTCGATGATCTTGTGGTCGGAACTGAAATGGGCTGGCTGATAAACGAATCCCGAAAAGTGGTGGCAACGGTTTAGAATCGTGGTGAGCTGGAGCATGAAGGGGAAACCGGCAAGGGCACTGCATTATCGGTAGCAGATCAAGGGAACGGGGCGATTCGCATTTCTGAGGCAGTAGCTAGTTCTTCGTGATCGTATAGACGGCGCGGATCGCATCGGCGACTGCATCCGGCGCGTCGAATGGGATGGCGTGCCCGCTGTTCTCAAGGACGATCTGCTTGCCGCGAGTCGAGAGGCGCGCGAGTTCGGCCTGCATTCCATTCACCCACATGGCGCGCCACTTCGGGCCGGCGTCGCGGGCGCCGATTAGCACGATGAGAGGCTTGTCTCCGAAGTTGCAGGCCCGCACCTGCGGGAAACTCTGATGCCATGCTTCGCCCTCACGCAACATCGCTTTGAAAGAGTTGACCGTGTCGCGAAGGAAAAGGTATTCGTCCCAATCCACGGCCGAGAAGGAAGCCGGGCGCTTCTCTTGTTGGCGCAGGCGCATGCGAGTGATGCCGAGGCCGTGCATGATCGGCAGGAACGGCTCCCACTTCTCGATGTCGGCGTTGGGATTATCGTTAACGTGAAGGCGCGTGGTGACGTCGGGATGCGAGGAATCGACGAGCACGACGGCCGCGACGTCTCCCGGGAACTTACCGGCGAAGACACGCACGGGGAATCCGCCCGCCGACCATCCGACGAGTACATAAGGCGGCTTCACGTCCGCGATCCGCAACGCTTCGTGCAGCTCGAGAGCAAGGTGCTCGCTGGTCCGAGGCAATGGGCCGGGCTCGCTCCAACCGAAACCGGCGCGGTCGTAGGAGCAGACGCGTGTGAAGTGGGAAACGGCTTGCTGGACGGGCGTCCAGATTTTGAAGATACCGGCCAGCGGCGCTTCAAGGATTGCTGCGGGGCCGCCTGCGCCCGTGCAGTATAGGTGAATCTTGTGCCCGTTGACCGGAACGAGCGAGCCGCGGACGGGAAAGTTTGCGCCGGAAGCAGCCAGAGCGGTGGAGATGGAGAGAGCCGCGAGCGAGAAAGCGTGCCGGAATCTGACGTGCCGCATGTTATAGGGTAGTCTAACGAAATTGCTCGGGTGACAGAACGTTTCCATGCGCTGTATGACCGCATCCACACGAATGAGGTTCTGTGGAAGCAGGTGCGCAGCGGGGAGGAGCGGCAGGCGGGGATCAAACCACGCTGCGATCCATCTACGAGCGGGCCCTTCGAACGACGTTTCGGTGAATCACCCACAAATTCCCCGGACGAGGCATCTTTACGACTAACGTTTCTAACTGTCAGTCAGGGAACAAAGTCCCTATACCGTTTTCGGTGACGATGGAATAGATCGGAGGTCCATTCCCAGTAGAATATCGACGCGTCCCTCACCAGGGCAGTTCGGTGCCCAGGCCGCTCAAGCTCTTTCGCACATCCAACGGCGCGCATGATTCGTCTGGAACCTCGCTGATAGAGCGCATCCGCAATTCGCCAGCTCGCGATCCGCTCATGAGGAAAAAGTATCGCGTCTTGGCTTCATCCAGCCGGACGCTGACCTCCGAACCCTGCGGCATGCCGTCGCAGCGAGCGATTCGTTCCCACGAAAACGTGTCATGTTCCGAATGCCGCCCTCATACCAGAAAGAGACCAGATCGCGCTGCACCCAGGCCGCAACGTCTTCGACGCGGTCGCGATCGCGCGCGTAGAGTTCCTTCGTCACCAGGTTCCTGACTCCGGCCTCGTCCAGAACGTCGATACGAACACACTTGCCGTTCCAGGTCGAGGAGCAGTTCGAAACCGTCCAGCCGCTTGCCACCAGCCATTCGCCCGTAGCGCCGCGCCGGGCTGCGTCGAGCCCGGAAAGATGGTACGAAAGCGCGGAATCCGCTTCGTCCGCATGTAGCAAACGCCAACCGCTTCAGCGAATTCTTGTCGTAAACGGCAACGGCCATATCCAAATCGCAACCGATCCCCTTGTAGATCGCCGCCTTGATCGCGAGGAGTTCAGCGGCTCCCCTCAGCTGGCGGGTGGAAATCGGTTCCAGATATCCCGCGCGGCTCCTGGAATACTCGTCCGCCAGTTCGTTCGCAGGGTCAACCCAGCGGTAGAAAAGGGCCGCCGCGCGCAGTTCCGTGTTCATCTTCTCGATGGAGGCGCCGGCCTTCACCGGGCATCGATCCAGTCCACGTACTCCGCTTGCAAGCCTCGGTATTCCTGGGCGGCCAACGTTTTCTTCCCACGAACGGCTTTGAGATGGGCTGCCAAGTGAGTCGTGTCGGACATGGCTTCGGCAAGCGAGCTCGACGACGCCGCTACATACAGAGTTACCGCGTAAATCGCCTTGCAGCGGGCTGCATTCCGTACGCTGAACATGAACTGGAGGCTTGAAGGGTCAGGATAACGCGAGATATCCCGGCCCAGAGGAGAAAATTACCGCCAGTTATCCAATTGGCCGTGGACATCATCGTCACGTTGACCCAATTTCGCACAAGTGCGAAAGTGGTTCTTGACGAGCACGGAGCTGAAGAGATGGCTGGAACGCAAGGCTGCACTTTCGGCACTCAAAGAGGCAGCCACCTGAAAGTGTATTTCAGGGGAAGGGGAACCATCCTTCCGATGCATCCTAAGAAAGAGTTGAAAACCGGCACAGCCGAGGGGGGATCAAAAAGTGGCTCGGTCTGAAGTGAGGCAACCTGTGGAATACCCGGCGAGATTCGTTCGAGACAAGGAATCCGGTGGCTTTGTGGTTACGTTCGCCGACGTTCGGGAGGCAATCACCGAAGGCGAAAGTCTTGAAGAGGCCATGCGGATGGCGGAAGAGGCTCTGGAGTTGGCGCTGACATTTTACGTTGAGGCATCAAAGGACCTTCCCACCCCGGGGCCTTTGAAAAGGGGGATGCGGATGGTGTCAGTCCCGCCGCTAGTGAAGCAAAATTCATATTGTATGAGGCGCTACGCTCCGCCGGCATTAAGAAAATTGAGCTTGCGCGGAGGCTTGGATGTTCGCCAAGTCAGGTGGACCGCCTATTGGACATCCAGCATAAGTCGAAACTTGATCAGCTTCAGGCCGCGTTTGCGGCCATCGGCAAGCGACTTTCGATTCGTGTGGAGGATCTGGCTGCGTAGACCGCCCCGCTACTGCTCGTGAACGTCTTCCAGGTACGTATAGCCGTGCAGTCCCTCTTCGTAGAACCGCAGCAGCGCCCCGCTCTCCTCATAGGTCAGCCGGCCTTCGCGCACCGCCGCTTCCACGTCGCGCCGCATGCTCGCCACCAGCGCATCGGATGAGAACTGCACGTAGTCCAGCACCTCGCGCACGGTATCGCCCTTGATCACCGAATCGAGAATGATTTCGCCCGCCGGGCCAAGCCGCACGTGCACCGCGTTGGTATCGCCGAACAGATTGTGCAGATCGCCCAGAATCTCCTGATACGCGCCCAGCAGGAACGCGCCCAGATAATAATCGCCGCCGTCGAACGGATGCAGCTGCAACGTGCGCTTCACGTCGCGGCGGTCGATGAACTCGTCCACCTTGCCGTCGGAATCGCAGGTGATGTCGCCCAGCACCGCAGGCCGCGTCGGCTCCTCCTCCAGCCGGTGGATCGGCATGATGGGGAAGAGCTGCTTGATGGCCCAGCTATCCGGCATGCTCTGGAACAGCGAAAAATTGCAGAAGTAGGTGTCGGAGAGCATCGCGTCGATGCCCTCCAGTTCCTCGGGAAAGTAGTCCAGCTCGCGCGCCTGCTTCTGAATCTTGCGGGAGATCGCCCAGTAGAGGTTTTCCGCGATGCAGCGCTGTTCGAGCGGAAGATAGCCCAGGCTGAACAGATTCAGCGCCGAGTCGAGCGCCTGCTGCGCATCGTGATAGCTCTCCAGCAGATTCTTGGCCGTCAGCCCGCGAAGCGTCTCCTGCAAATCGATCAGCGGCTGCTCGGCATCGGCCGGCGGTTCGGCCGGCGCGTCGGCTTCGCCCATGCCGGAAACGCCCAGAACGTTGAACACCAGCACGCTGTGATACGCGGCAATGGCGCGCCCGCTCTCCGTGACGATGGTCGGATGCGGCACGCTCGATTCGTCGCAGACGTTCTGCATGTGATAGATGACGTCGTTGGCGTATTCCTGCAGCGTGTAGTTCACGCTCGATTCGAAATCGGTCTGCGAGCCGTCGTAGTCGATGCCCAGGCCGCCGCCCACGTCCATGTATTTCAGGCCCGCGCCGTCCCGCGCCAAATCGGCGTAGACGCGCACCGCTTCGTTCACCGCGCCCTTGATCTGGCGGATGTTCGTGATCTGGCTGCCCAGATGGAAGTGCAGCAGCTTGAGGCAATCGGCCATGCCCCACGTCCTTCAGTTCCTGCAAGGCGCGCATGACTTCGGTCGCGGAAAGGCCGAACTTCGAGCGATAGCCGCCCGACGATTTCCAGCGCCCCGAACCGCGGCTGGCCAGCTTCGCGCGAATGCCGATCGTCGGCCGCACGCCCACCCGCTCGCTGTATTTCAGGATCAGACCCAGCTCGGTGTACTTCTCGACCACCGGAATGATCTGGCGCCCGACCTTCTGCGCCAGCATCGCCATCTCGATGTATTCGTCGTCCTTGAAGCCGTTGCAGATGATCGGCGTCTCGTTATCGGCCAGCGCCATCACCGCCATCAATTCCGGCTTCGAGCCGGCTTCCAGGCCGAACCGATACGGCTTGCCGAACTCCAGAACTTCCTCCACCACCTGCCGCTGCTGATTCACCTTGATGGGATAAACGCAGCAATAGCCGCCGTTGTATTTGTGTTCGGCGATGGCGGTCTGAAAGGCGTTGTGGATCTCGCCCAGCCGGTGCTTCAGAATCTCGGCGAAGCGGATCAGGATCGGCAGATCGATGCCGCGCAGCACCAGCGTGTCGACCAGTTCCTTGAGATCGATCGAGCGGGCCGGATCCTTTTCGGGATGCACGCGCACGTGCCCGTTATCGCCGACGGAGAAATACCCTTTGCCCCAGCTTGCGACGTCGTAGAGTTCGCTGGCCAATTGCGGCGTCCAGCGTTCCGTGGGCTCCATCACCAGTGAGCCTTTGCGGCCGTTTCTTTCCAACTGCTTCTCCTTAATGCGGAAAGCCCGCCGTAAGCTTTCAGTTTCCTTCGAAACGGGGAGGGTGGCAAGCAAAAATTGAGTAAATCGACGCTTCACCGCCGGCCGCCCGCCAAAGCGTTGCTACACTGGATCGCATTCATGCTCCGCCGCTTCCTCCGCCGTATTTCGATTGCGTTACTGCCCTGCCCTATGTTGGCGGCGGCCGCGGGTTCCAACTTCCGCGATTTCGAGAAATATCCGCCGGTGATCGAGAGGCCCTTGCCCGCCACGCTTTACGCGATTGGCGATATCCACGGCGATTACCAACGGCTGGTCCGGCTCCTGATCGCGGCGCACATCGTACCTGCGGCGCCCGCAAGACCCGGCGATGTCGAATGGCGCGCCGGGACGGCCACGCTCGTAGTCACCGGCGACATGATCGATAAGGGCCCTCGCCCGGTGGACGTTCTCCGGCTGCTGATCGCCTTACGCGCCGCCGCGCGACAATCGCGGGGCGAAGTGATTCTGCTCGCCGGAAATCACGAGGCCGAATTTCTGGCCGGTCCGGACGCCAAGAAAGCCGCCGATTTCATTGCCGACCTGAAAAAGAGCGGATACTCGCCGGCGCAGGTTGCCGCCTGCCAGAACGATCTCGGCGCATTCCTCTGCGCCCTACCCTTCGCCGCCCGCGTGGGTGATTGGTTTTTCTCCCACGCCGGAAACACCGATGGCCGCACGCTGGGCGCAGATCGCGGCGGACATCCGTAGCGGCGTCGGCCGCGACGGCTTTGCCACGAAGCAACTCACCGGCCCCGATTCGCTGCTCGAAGCGCGCCTGGGCGAGGGAAAAACCTGGTTCGACGCGCCGAAAGCCGGCGAGAAGCAATTGCTGGCCTCATTCGCCGAAGCGCTCGACGCGAAGCACATCGTGCAAGGCCACCAGCACAACGAAGTGAAGTTTGCCGATGGCGTCGAACGTCATACCGGCGAAATGTTCCAACGCTGGGGCCTATTGTTCCTGATCGATGTGGGGATGAGCGAGGGGGTCGGCGATAGCCGCGGCGCAGCCCTCCGCATAGCGGACGGCAAAGCGGCGGCAATCTGCGCGGATGGCGCTGAGACCCTCCTTTGGGAAGCGGCCGCGAACACCGATACTGGCCGCGCGGCGCCGTGTAAGCGATAGAGCTCCGCGCTATGCCCCCGCAAGCCCGGCCAGCACGCCGCGCATATAGCTGAACGAGCGCAGCACGCCTAACTGGGGATCGTTATCGTTGATCTCGTATTCCAGATTGACGCAGCCCTGATAATTCATCTTCTTGAGCTGCTTGAAGATCTGCGGAAACGGCATCACGCCATCGCCTACGTCGCACTGGCCGAACGCCGGCAATTTGTAGCTTTCCTCGTTGAATGCGCGCAAATCCTTGACGTGCATGTCAAAGAGGCGTGAGCCCGCTTCGCCAATAGTCTTGACGACGTCGGCGCCCGGCGCGAGTGGAGTGGCCGACATCCATACACAAACCGCAGCGGGCATCGAGCTTTCGCACCACGTCGAGAACCGATTGCGGCGTAGGGAAATTCTTGTCTTCCGGGCCGTGGTTGTGGATCGCGATGCGGATGTTGTATTCCTTGACGAGCGCCTCCACGAACGGCATGTTCTCCTGCGTCGGCGCGCAGACCATCATGGGGAGTCCGGCGGCTTTGGCCCATTCGAAGGTGGGTCTCAAATCTTCTACGGACTTCGCCTTGGTCATGCCAACATTGCCGGAACTCATGATCTTGATGCCGGCAGCCTCGTATTCGGCGCGCGCCACGCGGATCTCCGCTACCGCATCCGGCGAAAGAGGCTGCCCTTCGGCGGGCAATCCGGGCAGGTGCTGGTTGGCGCCGGCTTTGGGCGGCTGGTCCGCCTTGATGCTGATCCAGGGCGTCTTGACCTGCTTGATGAATTCGATCGCCTTGGCCCGCTCGAACTTGCGATAAGTGTAGGTGGCGATGCCCAGTTTGATGCCCCAAGGCTCCGGCTCGATCTTCGCCGAGGCGGATTCCGGATATACCGCGCTCAAGCCGGCCGCGCCGGCGGCGCTCAGAAAACTTCGTCGCGTAGCTTTCATCGAGATCCTCCCCTGATAGCTTAGTACACAAGATGAGGCTGGCGATCCGCCTGGCCTTGCCCGCCTGCCGCACCGCGCCTAGATGCTAAATTAGTCATACAGATGGCGAGACTTAGTCTACTCACTGTCGCTCTTTGCCTGGCGTCCCATGCGCAAAACGGCGGCCGAACCCTTGCGCCATACTACCCCACTCCCGAGACCATCGTCGAAAAGATGCTTCAACTGGCCGAACTGAAGGCCGGCGAGAAGATGTACGATCTCGGCTCCGGCGATGGGCGCATCGTCATCATGGCGGCGCAGAAGTTCCACGCCGAGGCCGTCGGCGTCGAGATCGATTCCAAGATGGTCAAGCAAAGCCTCGATCGCATTCGCAAGCTCGGCCTCGAAAGGACCGCCCACATTGTGCAAGGCGATTTGCTCCAGCAGAACTACAGTTCGGCCGACGTCGTGACCGTCTATCTTTTACCCGAAGCCATGGACACCAAGGTCCAGCCCCTGCTCGACCGCCAGTTGAAGAAGGGCGCGCGCGTCGTAGCGCATGATTTCGAATTCCGCAACTGGACGCCGGAAAAGGTGGAAAACATCGCCGACGATGGAGAAGGCCGCAGTCATGCCATCTATCTTTACCGGAAGTGACCGTGGCCTTTATCCTGCCAAAATCGTGGCCGCGGGCGCTCGCTTGGTGCCGCGCAGCGCTGGCCGCCGCCGCAATCGCGCTTAGCTACCTCTATCTGCCCACCGCCTCGGTGCTCTACGAAGCCCTCCTAGGCGTTTTTCTGGTCTATAGCATCCTGCTCGCGCTGCGCGCCAAGCCGCACTCCGGACTGCTGGGGCCTCTTGGCTTTGTTCGCCGATGTCGTCTATTTCATGGTGATCGCCGTGCGCGGCGATTCGTTGATTTGGTTCGCCTCGCTGCTATTTCTCTACGTGTTAGTCGAAGCCGCGGCCTTGTTTAGCGTGATCGAAGTCGCGTTGGTGGCCGCCGTGTCCGCCATGTTTTGCGCCGTGCTGCCGTTCGGAAACCGGCATGAGTTGGAACGGACCATCGTGGTCTCGGGCGCATTCGCCTGGGGCTGCGCCGTCAGTAAGCGCCGGCAGGCCGCGCAGATCGAGAGCCTCCGCGAATCCCTGCAGGGCGCGCAGATCGCCGCAGGCAAGGCCCGCGAGGAAGAGGCCAAGCGCATCGCCGCCGATTTCCACGACGGGCCGCTGCAAAGCTTCATCAGCCTCCAGATGCGGCTCGAAATCCTGCGCAAGCTGCTCGACCGCGATTTCAACGCGGGCATGGAAGACCTGCGACAGTTGCAGACGCTTGCGCAAGAACAGATTCGCGACTTGCGCGCCTTTCTGCACAGCATGCGGCCGGTGGATGTGGACGGCGGCAACATGATCGCCAACGCGCGCCGCGCCGCCGAATCCTTCCAGAAGGAGACCGGCATTCCCGTCACCTTCATCGGCGCCAACTCGCCCGTGGGTCTGCCGCAGGAAATGACGCTGGAAGTGCTGCAGATGATCCGCGAAGCTCTCCACAACGTGCAGAAGCACGCCGGCGCCACGCGTGTTGCCGTCGCCATGGAGAAGACCGAACGCGGCCTCGAAATCTCCATCGACGATAACGGCCACGGATTCCCCTTCGCCGGTTCCTATTCGCTCGAAGAACTGGAATTGCTCCGCCTGGGCCCCGCCAGCCTGAAACGGCGCGCCCGCTCGCTCAATGCCGATCTCCTCCTAGAATCGCGCCCCGGCCGCGGCGCCGGGCTCAAGTTCCGGGTTCCCCTGCAATGAACCGGGCCGTGATGCTGGCAGCCGCCATCGCATTAGCCGGCTGCGACCGCTACGCCAATTTCACCCTTCCGCCGCTTTCCGGCGGCGATCCGAGTCTCACCTTCGCCTTCGACGAAGACCCGGAGCCTGTGCTCTCCGATCGCGTCGATGCCCTAAACCCATCGGTGGTGCCGTTCGCCGGGCTGACCAACCTCTATTCCGTTTTCGATGGCAAGACTTGGTCCACCGCGCTCGCCGTTTCGAACGGCGGCTCCCACTGGCAATCCCGAGGCTTGGTCGTTTCGCCCGGCCCGCAACCTTGGGAAGGCAATTACATCGCGGCCAACGGTTCGGCCGTGGAACATCGGGGCGCGCTCTGGTATTGGTATCAAGCCGGACCTCGAAACGCCGAAAGCATCGGTCTCGCCAGAATGGGCTCGCAACCCGATGCACATCCCATCCTTAGAAAAGAGAAGAAGCCGGTGCTCGCCCCCGGGCCGTTCGACAGCTGGGACGAACGCACCGTAGCCGATCCCTACGTCATCCGCATCGATCCGTACTTCTACATGTATTATCTCGGCCACGACCGCGCGCAGCCGCCGCAACAACGCATCGGCGTAGCCCGCTCACGCGATGGAATCGTATGGGAGAAACTGCGCTCGAACCCGATCCTCTCTCCCGGCGCCGCCCGGTTCCTTCGATGAAGCCGGCGACGGCGAACCAGCCGTCTGGGCCTACCGCGGCTACTACTGGATGCTCTTCACCGGCCGCGATTTTTCCGAACGCCGCCGCCTCGGCCTCGCACGCTCCACCGATGGCATCCATTGGAAGAGACTGCCCGCCGTCTTTGCCGGCGCTTCCGCGTGGGATTCGAAAGTGATCTGCGATCCCACCGTGCTGATCGAGGGCGGCGTCATCCATGTTTGGTTCGGCGGCGGCGATGTCGCATCGCCAGATGAGAATCTGCACGGAAAAATCGGCTCCGCCACCCTGCGTCCGGTTTCCGCGGCAACCCCGTCCACGGAGGTCAAATGAACGTTGGCATCACCTGCTATCCCACCTATGGCGGCAGCGGCATCGTCGCCACCGAATTAGGACTTGAACTCGCCCTACGCGGGCATGAAGTCCACTTCATCAGCTACGCCAACCCCATCCGTCTCGATCCCGGCACGCCGCGCATTCACTATCACGAGGTCGAAGTCTCCACTTACCCGCTCTTTCAATACCCGCCTTATTGTCTGGCGCTCGCCTCGCGCATGGCTGAAGTCGCCGAATCGTACGATCTCGATCTGCTGCACGTTCACTACGCCATTCCGCATTCCATCTCCGCCCTGCTCGCGCAGCAGATGCTCGCGCCACGGCGGCGGCTGCCGTTCATTACCACTCTCCACGGCACCGATATCACGTTGGTGGGAACCGACCGTTCCTACTTCCCCATCACGCAATTTTCCATTGAACAATCGAACGGCGTTACGTCGATCAGCGATTATCTGCGCACGCGCACCATTGAAGTGTTCGGCGTCAAGAACGAAATCCGCGTCATCAAGAACTTCGTGAATTGCGATCTCTACAAGCCGGATACCGAAAAGAAAGGCGCCGCCCGATTCGCGCCCGCGGGCGAAAAGCTGCTGATTCACCTTTCCAATTTCCGGCCTGTCAAGCGCGTACTCGATTGCGTGCGCATCTTGGCCGAAGTTCGCAAGCATACGCCGGCGCACCTGCTCATGGCGGGCGACGGACCCGAACGCGGGCCCGCCGAGCATCTCGCGCGCGAACTGAAGGTCGATCGCCATATCACCTTCCTCGGCAAACAGGATCACGTCGAGCGCTTGATTCCGCTAGCTCACGTCCTGCTCATGCCGAGCGATATGGAATCGTTCGGTTTGGTTGCTCTCGAAGCCATGGCGTGCGAAGTGGTCCCCGTAGCCACGCGCGTGGGCGGCGTGCCTGAGCTGATCACCGATGGCGAAGATGGATTCCTGGAAAATGTGGGCGACATTCAAGCTATGGCGGCCCGCGCCGTATCGCTGCTTACCGATGATGCCCTGCATTACCGCATGAGCAAGGCCGGCCGCTGGAACGCCTCCGAGCGATTCTGCACTGATAAGATCATTCCGCAGTATGAACGGTATTATGCGGAGGTAACCTCCTGAGCATATATATGCTATGATGTCATGATGAGGCGCACTACTGTCTTTCTGAGCGACGAACTGCACGACCAACTCCGCCGCGATGCATTTAAGGCGAAGGTCAGCATGGCTAAGCTTATCCGCATAAAGCTGCAGACGCCGGATGCGCGCCCTCGCAGGAAGGCAGGGGAGGATCCCATTTTGAAGGTAGCCGGCATCTGCCGTGGCCCGATTCTCTCCCGCGACATCGACGAATCGCTTTATGGCGGCTGACGGCCGATTTTTCGTCGACACCTGGGGGTGGCTGGTTTTGTCGAATGCCCGCGATCCGGCGTTCGCGGGCGTAGCCGCCCTCCGTCGCGGTGCGGGGGATCGACAGAGCACATGGGTAACGACCGACTACGTACTCGATGAAACCATCACACGCCTGTTCATGACGGCGCCGTTCGCTTTGGCGAATAAATTCATCGGGGGAATCTTCGAGGCGTCCCGTCTCGGCACGATCGATATCGAGCACGTAACGCCGGAGCGATTCATGCAAGCTTGGAAACTGCGTCTGCGGTATCGGGACAAGCCGAAGTTTTCCTTCACCGATCTCACCAGCTTCACCGTCATGCGCGAGTTGGGCTTGCGCCGCGTAATCACCGGCGACGCGCACTTTGAACAGGCCGGGTTGGGATTTTCGCTGGCGCCTTGAGGCCAGGGAATCGTTCACCCTTTCTTCCGCGCAAACTCCCAGGCATGCTCCACAATCGTCCGCAAATCCGCATACTTCGGCGTCCATCCCAAAGTCGCGCGCAGCTTCTCCGAACTCGCCACTAGCGCAGGTGGATCGCCTTCGCGCCTCGCCCCGACTGTGTAGGGAACCTTGCGGCCGGTGACTTCCTCCACCGCGCGGATCGTCTCCATCACTGAACTCCCCGTCCCCGTCCCCACGTTAAAACGCTCCGATTTCCCCCCGCTCATCAAATATTCCAGCGCCAAAATATGCCCCTGCGCCAGATCCAGCACGTGAATGTAATCGCGGATGCAGGTCCCGTCGGGCGTAGGATAATCCGTGCCGAATACTGTCACCGGATTTCCGGTCAGCACGGCGCGCAGCAGTAACGGAATCAGGTGCGTCTCGGGTTCGTGTTCCTCACCCAACCGTCCTGCCGGGTCGCATCCGGACGCATTAAAGTAGCGCAAACATACGCTGGTCATGTGGTGGATCTCGTCAAACCAGCGCAGCATCGTCTCCACCATCACCTTCGATTCGCCATATGGATTAACCGGCTGAATCGGAAACGTCTCCAGGATCGGCGTAGCGTGGGGCGTGCCGTAAACCGCGGCGGTGGAAGAGAACACGATATGTTTCACGCCGGCGCGATGCATCGCCGTGAGCAGCGAAAGCGACGCGCACACGTTGTTCGCGAAATAAGTCTCCGGCTCGCGCATCGATTCGCCCACCGCGATGAACGCCGCGAAGTGAATTACCGCCTCCGTCCGCGTCTGCCGCATCAGTTCGGTGAGCGCCTTGGTATCCGCGATGTTCATCACGAATAGACGTCCGGCCGGAACGTTGCGCCGATATCCCTTCGATAGATTGTCGGCTACCGCGACGTCGTATCCCTGCTCGAGCAGCAGTTGAACGGTATGCGAGCCGATGTATCCCGCGCCGCCTGTCACGAGAATTTTTCGGGGCGTCACAGTAGTTGGTTAGAAGTGGAGGAGCGTGGGATCGCCCTCGAGCAGTTGTTCGAGCACGAAGGGACACTCGGCAGGTATCTCTTCCGTACTGCGTCGAGTCTCGAGGCGCGCTCTCTTGATCGCCTGACCGTAGATTTCGTCGAGCCGGTTGGCAAGCCGCCTTCTCAGACTGGGAGAGGAGTCGATCGCGTCGAGTATTTCTTGTTGGGCGTTTAGAATCGATGCGCGCCAACTCGCTCCGTCGCGCTCAGGCTGAATTCTCTGTTTCATCAAGTGCATCAGCATGCGGCGCAATTGTGACCGCGCGCCTTGGAATTGACTATCCCCCAAGCTCTGAATCTCCTCGGCCACGTTTTCGATATCGATTTCGTCAAACCTGCGCTGCCGTAGCAGTTCCGCGGTTTGCGCGGACCATTCCGCGAAGTCGGTCCCATAGAGCGTTTTGGCGAGTACTGCCATTTGTTTATGATATCGCCGCAGGGGTTACGGCGCCTGATTGGCAGACTGATCGGGGAAGTTCGCCACGGTCCGCAATTGGCCAATCCGCATGCGGAGCCCTTGCAGGCAATTTTGCGCCTCTTCGTCCGATGCGCCGCTGGTAAGAAGCCCTGTGCGTATCTGGTCGTCGGTGATGCGTCCCAGATACTGCATCAGCCATTTGACATCGCTCGGACGCACTCCATCTTTCATCAGTTCCGAGTGCTGTCCCGTGTAACCCCATTCGATGCCGAGGCCGAGGCCCTTCACGAAATCGTGGCTCTCGTCGTAGTAATCGTGGCAGTTCCATTTCGATCGGGTCAGCAACTTCCCCCAATTGCCGAACGACGCGCCCCAATCGTCAATG
Source organism: Bryobacterales bacterium (assembly GCA_963763545.1). GTDB lineage: Bacteria > Acidobacteriota > Terriglobia > Bryobacterales > Bryobacteraceae > PALSA-243. The sequence goes on along the minus strand of CAVXPE010000015.1, from coordinate 355,503 downwards.
AAAAAGATGTACCGGTCTCCCTGCTGGTAAATCGCCGTGTTGGCGCCGCGTGTAGCGGCATCGCGGTAGTCCTTATCGTCCCAGTTGGAAACCAGCATCATCATGATCTTGAGGCCGTTGAGCTCGTGAGTGCCTACAAATGGGTTCCGGTCCCAATTCCAGTTGACGTTTTCGAGATATTTCGGATCGTCCGAGCGCAACTGGAAGCGCCCGTCGTGGAAGCGGCCCCCCTCGTCCACATAATCGCGAGCCCGCGTGAGATGTTGCACGCCGGAGATCGCGCCGTTTGCAATGAAATAGTTCGGCTCCACCCAATAGCCTGCCGCCCAAGCCATGCGCGTAGCAAAGGTATCGGGTTTGGCTTCGTGGCCGAACTTGATGTCCCACTCCAGTCCGTTGGCATCCTTGACCCGCACCTTCGGCGTGGTGCCGCTCGTATCCTCTTTAAGAAATGAGAAAGGCGGAGATGGCGCATGATCCGCCCCCCCAATGCCATACCTGAAATCGAGTTGTTCCACAACGCCGGGATCGTGCCAGATTATAGTCTGACCGTGACTGATTTCCGCCACATCGGCATAAAATCGGAGTGGGTCGTCCGCAAGCGGGGCGGCGACTACAGCCGAGGCGAGCAAAAGGAGTGTAAATGAACGCACGCGCTATTAGATGTGCAAGCCGGATGCCAACCCCGATTTTTATGGCCGAATTGTGTAACGTTTGAGCTATTCGCGCGTATTCGAGATATTGTGATCAAAGATTTTCGTTTCGCCTTTCGGCAGCTTCTGCAAAGCAAGGGGTTTACGGCTACCGCGGTGCTCACATTGGCCCTCGGAATCGGCGCCAACACGGCCATTTTTACGTTGGTTCACGCGCTGATGCTGAGATCGCTGCCAGTAGCCGATCCTGCGCAACTCTACCGCTTGGGCGACGACGATAACTGTTGCGTCATCGGCGGTTATCAGAGCCATTTTTCCATCTACTCCTATCCCCTATACGTCTCTTTGCGGGATCACACGCCGGAATTCGCCTCGATGGCGGGTTTCCAGGCCGACCACGCTAGGGTCGGGGTGCGCCGCGGATCGGGGCCCTCTGAACCGTTCACCGATGAGTACGTTTCGGGAAATTATTTCACTACTCTTGGCGTCCGCCCCTTCGCCGGGCGCTTCTTTTCCGGCAGCGACGATCGTCCTGGCGCTGCGCCAGTCGCTGTGATGAGCTTTCGAGCCTGGGAATCCTACGCCGCCGATCCCGCAATGGTGGGCTCCACCCTAATCATTGAAGGTTCGCCCATCACCATCGCCGGTATCGCTCCGCCAGGCTTTTTCGGGGACACGCTAGGGCCGTTTCCGCCGGATTTCTGGATCCCTCTCGGCGCCGAACCGTACATCCGCGGCCGCAATTCCCTCCTTAACGCCAACGATCAGCACTGGCTGTATATCATCGGCCGCGTCAAACCCGGCGCCTCCATCGCCGCCGCCGAATCGCGCCTTAACGGCGAATTGCACCAATGGCTGCTTGCCAATGACCCGCCCCAGGGGGATAGCGACCGCCAGCGGTTCGATAAGCAGCACCTGTCGGTTATTCCGGGCGGCAGTGGCGTCGCGTCTCTCAAGGACAATTACGCGCAGGACCTGCGCCTGCTGATTACCATCACCGGTCTGGTGCTGCTGATCGCCTGCGCCAACCTTGCCAACCTGCAACTGGCGAGAGGAACTTCGCAAGCCACGCAGATCTCCGTCCGGGCCGCGCTGGGCGCCAGCCGCTGGACGCTCCTTCGCCAGGCGCTTACGGAGAGCGTGCTGCTGGCGATCATAGGCGGCGCGGCCGGCTTGCTGGTCGCGACCGAATTAGCCTCGTTCCTCATCGGCCTGGCCTTCCCCGGCGTGAAGTACATACCCATCGACGCCACGCCTTCCCTGCCCGTACTGGGCTTCGCTTTTCTGCTTTCGCTCGTTACCGGAGTGGTATTCGGCGTCGCGCCCGCATGGTCGGCATCGCGCGCCGATCCCGCCGTGGCGTTGCGTGGCGCCGGGCGGTCCGCCGCCGGGAAGACGACGCTCCCGCAGCGGTCCCTGGTCGTATTGCAGGCCTCCGTCTCGCTTGTTTTGCTCGCCGGCGCGGGAATGATGGCGCGGACGCTTTCCAACCTGCAGAACCAATGGTTCGGCTATAACCCAAACGGCCGCATGGTCGCGCACGTCAATGCCAGTTTGAACGGATACGCCCCGGAAAAGATCGCCGACATATATCGCGATCTCGAGCGCGAGCTGAAGCAGATTCCCGGCGTGCACAATGCCAGCCTGTCGCTCTACAGTCCCATGTCGGGGAACAACTGGCAAACCGGCGTGTCGCTGGAGGCTCATCCCGATCTCGCATTTTCCCCTTCGTGGGATCGCGTCACCCCAAGCTTCTTCGATACCATCGGCGCACGCATGGTCGCTGGACGCAAGTTCGACGAACGCGACAGGCCCGGCGCCACGCACGTCGCCATTGTCAACCAGGCTTTCGCGAAGAAGGCATTCCCCAACGAGGATCCCCTCGGCAAGCGGTTCGGCTTCTCGCACCGCGCCGATTTTCAGATCGTGGGCGTGGTGGAAAACATCCGCCTGCGCGACCTGCGCCATCCTACCGACCCCATGTTTTTCCTGCCGCTGCTGCAGACGGAACCCAAGGAGTGGTCCGACCGCGGTATGGCGCGCTCCAACCTGATTGGCGACATCGAATTGCACGTTTCCGGCAACGTTGTCGGAATCTCTGGCGAAATCCAACGCATCTTCGCTCAGATCGATCCCAACCTTACGCTGCTCCGCCTCGATACTTTCGATCAGATGGTGGAGGGCCGTATGCTTCATGCGCACTTAATCGCGCGTTTGATCGAACTGCTTGGCGCGCTAGCCGCGCTCCTGGCGTGCGTCGGGTTATATGGCATCACAGCCTACGCGGTGGCGCGGCGGACAGGCGAGATCGGCATCCGCGCCGCCCTCGGCGCAACCCGCGCGCGAGTGGTCCGCATGATTCTCGGGGGCGCACTGGGTCAGATCGCTATCGGTCTGGCGTTCGGAATCCCGGGCTCCTGGGTCGCCGGCAAGGTGCTGGGCTCGCAGCTTTACGGGGTCAGGAACGGCGATCCGGTGATTTTGGGCGGGGCCGCGCTGGCCCTTGTCGCGGCCGCGTCGCTCGCGAGTTTCGTGCCCGCCTGGCGCGCTAGCACGATCGATCCCGTGCGGGCCCTCCGCGGCGATTGATTCGGCGCCTATGCCGCCGAGTTCAATCGCTTAGCGATTCCCGCCAGCATCCGGCGCGGCGCGAACCGCGTACTCCAGATCATCCAGCGGTTGCGCGAGCCCGCGATCACTTCGGACTTTCCCGCCATCATTGCCGCGAAGCCTTCCCGCGCTACGTCAGCCGCGCTCATCGCCACGCCCTTGAAGAGTTTCGATCCCGAATTCCCCGCAACCTCGCCAAAGTTTGTTGCCGTGGGACCGGGGCAGAGCGCCGTCGCCGTGACGCCCGTGCCCTCCAATTCGGCCGCGATGGCCAGTGTAAACGAAAACACCATCGCTTTGCTGGCATAGTACATTGCCATCAACGGACCGGGCACGAACGCCGCTGTCGAGGCGACATTCAGGATTCTTCCCTCCCGCCGCGCCAGCATGCCTGGTAGATAGAGCCTCGTGAGATGCGCCAGAGCCGTGACGTTCACCTGGATCATGCGCGCTTCCGTATTCCAATCGGTCTCCGCGAAGGCGCCCAGGAGTCCGAAACCGGCGTTATTGATCAGGATATCGACGGCGCCAACCGCCGCGAAGATCGTCTGTGGCGCGCCAGGGTTGCCCAAATCGACGGCAAGCGCCCGCGCGGCGATCCCGTGTTCGCGCGCGAGGCGGCCGGCGAGGTCGTCCAACTCGTTCTGGCGCCGTGCTACCAGAACGACGTCGTTGCCGGCGGCGGCGCACAGCTTGGCCAGTTCCAACCCAATGCCGCCGGACGCCCCGGTGATCAGCGCCGTGGCTCTCGCCACCGCCTATTCCTTCTTCTTGAGTTGTTGATCGTTATCCAGGATGAACTGCCTGATCTGATCGCTCATGCCGAGCAGCTTCTCCCATTGCTCCCGGTAAAGCGTGACCGGGAAACGTCCTAACCCGTAAACGGAGAGCGCGCCCTTTTCGCTGACCTTAAGCGACATCTGGCCGCGCGTGGCCGGTTTCTTGAGGTTCTCGTTCTCGGCGCGCAAGCGCTCGATTTCAGCTTGTAATTCTTCTGGAGATGCCATGGAGTTAGCTTCAGTCATACCACATCCATAGCGAGCCCGCATTTCGCACATGTTTCGTTGCGAGGCGCGCGAGAAGCATTGCCCCTTCGTCTCCGGCAGCGGACACGTGAGCCGTCTACTCAACGCCTATAGCGCTGCCATACCTACCAAGCCCTCGGCTAATTCGGCGACTCCACCGCCACCGCCATCATCCCTTTCTCCTTAAGGCCCGAAAGCGCCAAGCCATATCGCCCGCGAATGCCCGTCTTTTCGAAGATATGCTTCAAATGAATTTTCACCGTGCCGGTCTGAATGCCCAGACTAAAGGCGATTTCCTTGTTCTTGAAGCCGCGTTCTACCAAGTCCATCACCTGTAGTTCGCGCACGGTCAGCGGCGAAGTCGAGCTACGCACCGGCCGGCCGGATTCGGGCGCCAGGCAATCGTCCATCCAAGTCCCCCCCGCCGAGAGGGTGAGTATGCAGCGCAATAGCGACTGCAGCCCGGCGGTCTTACGCGCAATTCCGCTGGCGCCCGCCTGCAGAAACCGCACGGCTTCCGGTTCGGAGAGCGCCGAGCTCCACACCATCACCGCGGTGTGCGAATCGGACACGCGTAACCCCGAAATCCAATCCATCACTGCCTGTGAGCCAAAGCCCTTATCCACAATCAAGAGTGACGGCGTCAGATCGCGCACCGCGTCGATGCCGCCGGAGAGCGAATTCTCCGCGGCCACCACGCTCATTCCCGCATTCTCCAATAGCGATTGCATGCCGGCGATAGCGATCGGCTCGGTATCGCAAATAACGATGGTTGTCACGGTGTCTCCCGCTCCCAAAATGGCGCTCCAAAACACGACGCCGAAGATCTTTGGCCCAAACCTTCGGGCTTCTGCAGACTTCAAGCTTCTTGCGTGTTTGCCCTTCAATCGAGTAGTTGGGCGGGAGGGGAATTGTTCTCAGATTTTTGCGGGAACCGCTCCGAAATGGTACTCGGCCAGGTCGATCCAGCAGTTATTGAGCGTGTTTTGTACAAAAACGGCGTGGTCGGCGGGGAATCTGCGGGGACCGCGGTACTCCTGCCATCGCCGCCGCGCGATTTCGTAGATTTCGGCGACGGCGTCCGCCGGGGATTCCTGCGCCAAAGTGATGTGAGGGTGGTATGCAAAGGGCTCGTCAAAGGCCAGCGCGCCTTGGTTCATGGCGCGGTGCATACTTCGCAATTCGGCGGCGCCCTTGCCAAGCTCCAGATACACCACGTTCGTAACCGGAAAAATGTCCGTCTCCGTCAGTTCCACGGAAAAAGGCGGCGCGCCTTCAATTAGCGCTCGCGCTTGGTTCGAAGCCTGTTGCCAATCCACCGCCAGAGGCCGCGGCGGCAGCACGCTGACGTGCGCGTGGGGATTATAGGCCGGCGCCAACTCCCTCCGAAGATCGTCTAGAAAACGTCCCAGCGGATCGGGAATGTAGATCACCAGGGCAAAAACATTCAACCGCTCCTCGGCCGGGACGCGGCTATGCGCCGCAGTCGGATCGGAACCCATCTCTCCCTATAGTAATCGTTCTCGCATCTGGTTTTAGCGGCAGCCGGTCCCCGAAGAATCCCGATGCTAACCTCAAACTATGCCCGACGATTCGAACCCGCTTCTGACTCCGCGCTTCCGCATCCCCTTCGACCGCATCCGCGCCGAGCATGTCCAGCCCGCCATCGACGAACTCCTGCGCGATGCCCGCGTCCGCCTCGAAGCCCTCGCTGCCGCTCCGGGCCCGCGTACTTTCGACAACACCATGCGCGCCCTGGACGAGTTGACAGAACCGCTCGATTACGCCATGGGAGTGATTCGCCACCTCGAATCGGTGACCACCTATCCCGAACTGCGCGCGGCCCTTAACGCCGCACAGCCCGCGGTCAGCGCCTTCTATTCGGGAATTCCACTTCACGAAGGCCTTTGGAAGGGGTTGAAAGAATTTTCCGCGACGCCCGAAGGTTCGCATCTCACCGGTCCGCGCCGCCGCTTCCTGGTAAAAACCATGGACGCCTTCCGCCGCCATGGCGCCGAGCTCGACCCCGCCGGCAAGAAGCGCCTCGAAGAGTTGGATGTCGAGCTTACCAAGCTCACCACGAAGTATTCCGAAAACGTTCTGGATTCCACCAATCGGTTCGAGCTCCTGATCGAAGACGAAGCGCGCCTCGCCGGTTTGCCTCCCAGCGCGCTCGAATCGGCCCGCGAAAGCGCCAAACGCAAGAACAAGGAAGGATGGCGCTTCACGCTGCAAGGGCCCGATTACACCGCGGTGATGACCTACCTCGACGACGCCTCCATCCGCCGCACGGTCTACGAAGCTTACAGCGTGCGCGCAACGAAGGGTGAGCACGACAATCGCCAGATCATCGCGCGCATCCTGGAATTGCGCCGCGAGAAGGCGCGCCTGCTGGGCTTCGCCAATTTCGCCGATCTCGTCCTCGAAGACCGCATGGCGCACACAGGCGCGCGTGCGCTCGGCTTCCTGGAAGACCTCAAGACCAAGACCGAGCCGCGTTTCCGCGAAGAGAATCGCGAATTGCTCGACTTTCGCCGCTCCATCGAAGGGACGGGTGCGCCCGAACTTTCGCCGTGGGATATCGGCTACTATTCCGAAAAACAGCGCGCCGCGCTTTACTCCTTCGACGAGGAGGCGCTGCGCCCGTACTTCCCCTTGGAGCGCGTGGTGGAAGGTCTGTGGACGCTCGTCAATCGCTTATATGGAATCCGCGTTACCAAGGAGGCCAATGTTCCAGTGTGGGACGAGCACGTAAAGTTCTACAACATCCACGACGAAGACGGCGCCTTTCTCGGCGGCTTCTATGCCGATTGGTATCCGCGCGAGAACAAGCGCGGCGGCGCCTGGATGGATGGCCTGCTTACCGGCGGCCCTGTCGCCGATGGATTCAAGCCGCACCTCGGCTTGATATGCGGCAACCTCACGCCGCCGATCGGCGATAAGCCCGCGCTGCTCACGCACCGTGAAGTTGAAACTATCTTTCACGAATTCGGCCACCTGCTGCATCATCTCCTAAGCCGCGTCGAAATCCGCTCGATGGCGGGCACCAGCGTCGCGTGGGATTTCGTCGAGTTGCCCTCGCAGATTATGGAGAACTGGTGCTGGGAGCGGGAAGCGCTCGATCTCTTCGCGCGCCACTGGCAAACCGGCGAGCCAGTGCCCGGCGATCTCTTCGAGAAAATGCAGCGCGCGCGCACCTTCCGCGCCGCCAACATGCAGATGCGCCAGGTCGGCTTCGGTTTTATCGATTTGTTGCTGCACATCCGCTACACGCCGGAGCGCGATGGCGACCCAGTCGAATACTCGCGCCGCCTGCTGCAGGATTTCAGCCCCGCGCCCCTGCCGCCCAACCACGCCATGATCGCGGCGTTTACGCATCTGTTCTCAAGCCCCGTGGGCTACGGCGCCGGCTACTACTCGTACAAGTGGGCGGAGGTACTCGATGCCGATGCCTTCACGCGCTTCCGCGACAACGGCATCTTCAGCCGCGAGATCGGAACCGATTTTCGCACGCACATCCTCTCGAAGGGCGACAGCGAAGATCCCGCGGAATTGTACAAGAACTTCATGGGACGCGAACCCGATCCCGGCGCCCTCTTACAGAGATCGGGATTGGCATAGTGAAAAAAGGCCAACCGGCGCTGTCGATTTGGCCGCCCTCGTTCGACGTACTGATAGAGGAGAAACACCGATGAAGTTCATGATGCTGATGATTCCCAAAGGTTATGAAAAGGCCGAACCGGGCGCGATGCCACCCGTCGATGCGGTTTCCGCGATGATGAAGTACAACGAATCGCTGCAAAAAGCGGGGGTGTTACTGGCGTTGGATGGGCTCCGTCCGCCATCGGAAGGCGCCCGCGTTTCATTCGCAGGCGGCAAGCCGTTGGTAACCGATGGGCCGTTCGCGGAAACCAAAGAGGTAATCGGCGGCTACTGGATGATCCAGGTGAAGTCGAAGCAAGAAGCGATCGAATGGGCGAAACGCTGCCCCGCTTCGGAGAACGAAGTGATCGAAGTTCGGCAGGTGCAGGAGTTCTCGGAGTTCCCGCCCGAGGTTCAAGAGGCCGCAGCGGAATATCCGGAGATGCAAGCTCGCCTCCGGAACCGCCCCTGAAGCTCAAAAAAACGCCCCACGAACGCGACGCTGCATGCCGCGCTGTCATGTCGAAGACGACACAAAACCAAGACGAAGAACGGAAGCATTGGTTCGTAATGGCGGAAGGGCGGAATCCCCGATCAGCGCGCACAGCCGGAAGATATGCCGGATCGCTTGCGCCGACAAGCGTTATGCCCGAAAGCAAATCGCTTATGGAAGCGACAGTCACCAACGGCCGCGCCGAGAGTACTGAGACCGAAAGCGTGGCCGCCAGAATCCACCGGGAAATTCGCCCCTCCATACCCACGATAGATCCATCAAGGGCCCGCTGCGCACCCCCAAAAAGAGCTACCGCCGCTCGAATCGGCAGCGCGGCTAACAGTAGGCAGCGGAGGGCTAAATTGCAGCGGCGCTTCGCGCCGAAGCCAAGCGGGCCGGGGGATTAGCCAAAAGGGATGGGGATTTCCGTATAACTGCTTGGCGTAGTCGCGTTCACCACCGCGGCGATGCATTCCAGGTGCAAGCGTACCCGTGACCATTTGGTTGTGCCGGTCAAAACAACAATGCGACCTTCAACAAAGCCCGTTGTTCAGCCGTCCCCAGCCTCTCTCTACCGGCTGTAATGACGGTGTGACCCCGAAGCGCACGGGCTAACGCTCCGTGGCGCTCCGTGATCAAAGAGTATGAGCATCGACGGGTACAAAGGGCTGCGCCGGCGACGCTGATACTTTGAGGCTCTGCGCCACGAATTCAAGGACCGCTGTAATCGGCTCCCGCGTCACGTCGAATTGTTCCATCACTTCTTCAACTCTCAAATCCTCAAGATTCTCGATCACGGTCGCAACAGGCAGTCCGGTATCCCGAAACACCCATGCCCGCTGACCTTGCCGGGGATGCTTTCCACAGCGGGGCACTGTGACCAATCGAGAGTTGCCAGCCGTACGCCAGACAGCGCCCTCCAAAGACCTACTGCCGCTGCGAATCGGCAGCGCGGCTCAACTGCCCGCACGCCGCATAGATATCGAGTCCCCGGGGCTTGCGCACAAAGCACGGCAGTGACCTTCGCACAATCGTCTGAAAACTCTCCACGCGCTCCGGCATCTGGAGTCTCGAACGGAATTCCCGGCCCCGGATTCAGCGCAATCAGATTCACTTTGCAATTCAGATTCGCCAACAACTTCACCACGCGCCGCGCGTCGGCGTCGGTATCGTTGACGCCGCGCAGCAGGACATATTCAAAAGTCAGCTTCTCCCACGGCCGTAGCGGATACGCCGCGCAAGCCTCGATCAGATCCTTCAAATGATACTTGCGCGTGATCGGCATCAATTGCTGGCGCGCCTCCTCCGTCGATGCATTGAGCGAAATCGCGAGCTTGGGCCGGACCGGCTCTCGCCCCAGTTCCGCGATGCGCGGAATAATCCCCGAAGTCGAAACCGTGATGCGCCGCGGCGAGAGAGCGAAGCCGTGCGGATCGAGCAGCAGGCGCGTCGCCTTCAGCACGTTCGGCCAGATTGAGCAGCGGCTCGCCCTGCCCCATCATCACGATGTTCAGCCGGCCGCCATCGCGCCGCAATTGGTTTTCACGCGCGACCAGCAGCACCTGGCCCACGATTTCGCCCGCGGTAAGGCTGCGCTCCAGGCCGAGCAGCGCCGTCATGCAGAACTTGCAATCCACCGGACACCCCACCTGGCTCGAAATGCAGATGGTGTCGCGCTCGCCTTCCGGCATCAGAACGGTTTCGACCGTGCGCCCGTCTTCCAGGCGCAAGAGATAACGGCTTCGTACCGTCGGCCGATTGATAGAGGCGCTCTACAGACGGAAGCCCCATGGCGTGGCGGGCGGAGAGTTCCTCGCGGACAGCTGCAGGAAGCGTCGTGATCTGCACCAAATCCGGCGTCTGGCCGCGATAGACCGCGTCGTATACCTGCTTGGCCCGGTAAGCTGGTTGATCGGGGCCGAAGGCCTCGCGAAGATCCGCAAGGTCCATGCCCACGATTGGCTGCGGCATCCTAACTCCAGTTTACCTGCCAGGGCGGGTTAAGCCGCGGACCGGTGGACGAGTGAGGGATGCTACAACGGTATAAAGCCTTTCTTTCGCTTCGGATGCAATGACAACAACTATCAGTCCCGCTCGGGACATTGAAATGACGACGCTCGGCAACGGGCTGCGCGTGATTACGGAAGCCATGCCGCACGTGCGGTCGGTTTCAGTGGGGATTTGGATCGGCAGCGGATCGCGCCGTGAATCGGGCGAGCAGAACGGCATCTCGCACTTCATCGAGCACATGCTGTTCAAAGGCACCACGCGCCGCTCGGCGGAGGATATCGCGCGCTCGGTCGATTCCATCGGCGGCAATCTCGACGCCTTCACCGCGAAGGAACTGGTCTGCTTCAACACCAAGGTTCTCGACGAGCATCTCTCCCATGCCTTCGACGTTCTCGCCGATCTGGTGCTGCACCCCATGTTCCGCGACGAGGATATCGAGAAGGAAAAGGGCGTCATTCTCGAAGAGATCAAGATGGAAGCCGATAGCCCGGACTATCTGGTACACGAGATTTTCTCTTCGAACTTCTGGAAAGACCACCCGCTGGGCAAGCCGATTCTGGGTACGCGCGAAACCGTCAAGCGCTTCGACCGGACGATGGTGCACGCGTATTACTCATCGATCTACGCGCCGGCCAACATGCTGATCACGGCTGCCGGCAATCTGACGCACGAGCGGCTGGTGGCGCTGGCGCGCGAGCATTTCGAGAGCGCGGCCCCCGGCGAGCGCCGGGCCGCCGACCAGCCGCCCGCCACGCACGCGCGCATCGCGCTGCGCAATAAGAAGGCGCTGGAACAAGTACACATGTGCCTGGGCGTGCCCTCGTATCCGCTGCCGCACGAAGAGCGCTTCGCCTGCTACGTGCTGAACACGCTGCTGGGCGGAGGCATGAGTTCGCGCCTGTTCCAGAATATTCGCGAGCGGCAGGGCCTGGCGTACGCGGTCTTTTCGGAGCTGAATCCATATCGCGATACCGGATGCCTTTCGATCTACGCGGGCACCTCGATCGAATCGGCGCGCAAAGTGGTGGAGTCGATCGTCAAGGAATTCCGCGATCTGAAGGAGCAGCCGGTGGGCGACGAAGAACTGCGCCGCGCCAAGGACCACTTGAAGGGGTCGCTGATGCTGAGCCTGGAATCGACCGCCAGCCGCATGTCGAACCTGGCGCGGCAGGAGATGTACTTCGGCCACTTCTTCACGCTGGATGAGTTAGTGGAAAGCATCGAATCGGTAACCGCGACGACGTGCAGCGGATCGCGCAGACGTTCTTCGATCCGAAACAGATCGCGCTTACGGTGCTGGGGAACCTGGAAAACTTCAAGATCGGGCGCGAAGATCTGGCCTGCTAGCTTTCCAAGTCACAGGAAATAAAGCGCGAAGTCCGTCTTTATAACCGCCATAGAAACATTCGATTTGGTTTCCCGGGCGGGCCGGTCTATCCTGGGCTTGTAAGCGGATACAGCCTCTTACAACATCACGCGGGTCTTCAAGCGTACCTACGTAGTTCGCCCGTCCCGTTCACTTACTTCGGAGAGGATTCTTATGAAAATCAACTCGCTTCTGATCGGTGTGTTTGCGCTCGCCAGCATCGCTTTTGCCGGCAGCAAAACCTATGACATCACGATTTCCAAGGCCGCCAAGGCTGGCACGGTGGAACTCGCCCCGGGCGCATATCAATTGAAGGTCGATGGCACGACCGCCGTCTTCACCGACAGCCACCACAAGAGTTTCACCACCGCCATTAAGGTGGAAACAACGCCGAAGAAGAGCCCGTACACCGCCGTCGATTCGAGCGAAGGCGCCGCCAAGGACTTGATCCACTCGATCACTCTGGCCGGCTCCACGACGAAGATCGAGTTCGAGCCCGTCTCTTCGGGCAACTAACTTACCTACTTAAAGACAAGGCTGGAGCAGGTTACTCCCGCTTCAGCCTTGCGTAACTCCGAGATATCCACGGCGCGAACTTTCCAACCCAGCGATTCCACAATCGCGGCTGTCTTTGGGAAGCCGTTGGGCATTAGAGCAGCGCCACTCAGTGTCAGCACGTTCGCAGCCCATGTTTCGTCCCCCGCTACGTCCACAATCTTCAGATCCCCCAGGGCTGCTGTGTCGATCCAATTCCGATTGGCCAGCACGAGCCCCTCGCCTAAGTAGGTACACCCGCTCTTCAAGTGCAGACACCCGCGCACTTTGACGGATCTAACGGTGTAACCAAAGGGCCGCAGAATTTCCGCTAACTGCGCAACGCCCTCGGCGTTCGAACGCGCCGATGCTCCGACGTAGAGCGTCTTGCCCACTCGCATTACGTCGCCGCCTTCAAGGGTGGCCGGCGCAGCGATTCGCTCCAGCGGCCTGAACTGCGCCAATGCAGCGGCGAGCGTCTCACCTTCCGCACGGCGCGATTCGGCGCCGGGACGCGTGAGTACCGCAACCTCATCCAGCACGATGGCCGGGTCTTCGACGAAAACCGAATCCGGCAGATCGGGCTCGGCGGGAAGCGCGATCACTTCCATCCCCATCGCACGCAGGCATTCCTCATACGCGCCGTGCTGCGCCTGCGCCTTTTCGATATCGATTTCCACGCGATCGATATACGATAATTCACACTCGTTCATTGCCGGACTGACCGCGCGCGTGATTGCCTTCCACATGAATTTGCTTGGTATCCTCTAAGCTTATGCCCGACAACCAAACTCCCGAACGAGCCCTCGGCTTCGCCACCCGCTGCCTGCACGCCGGCCACACCCCGGACGATTCCAGCCACGCCCGCGCCGTACCGATCTATCAGACCACCTCGTTCACGTTCAAGAATTCCGAGCACGCGGCCTCGCTGTTCGCGCTGCAGGAATTCGGCAACATTTACAGCCGCATCATGAACCCGACCACCGACGTGTTCGAGCAGCGCGTGGCGGCGCTCGAAGGCGGCATGGCGGCGCTGGCCACCTCGAGCGGACAGGCCGCGCAGTTCCTGGCGCTCACCAGCCTGGCCGGACTGGGCGATGAAATCGTCGCCGCCAGCACGCTCTACGGCGGCACGTACACGCAGTTCGACGTGAGCTTCCGCCGGCTGGGCATCGACGTGAAGTTCGTCGAGCCGGACGATCCGGAAAACTTCCGCAAGGCCATCACCCCGAAGACGCGCGCCGTTTATGGCGAGACCATCGCCAACCCGCGTATGAACATGCTCGATATCGAAAAGGTGGCGGCGATCGCGCACGAGGCGGGCGTGCCGCTGGTGATCGACAACACCATGGCGTCGCCGTATCTCTGCCGGCCGATCGAGCACGGCGCGGACATCGTGGTCCACTCGGCCACCAAGTTCCTGGGCGGCCACGGCACGTCGATCGGCGGCATCATTGTGGATAGCGGCAAGTTCCAGTGGAGGATAAATATCCCACCATCACCAAGCCCAGCCCGGGCTATCACGGCATGGTGTTTTCAGCGAGGTGTTCGGCGACCTGGCGTACATCATCAAGGTGCGCGTGGAGGGCCTGCGCGATTTCGGCCCCTGCATCAGCCCGTTCAATTCGTTCCTGTTCATTCAAGGCATCGAGACGCTGAAGTTCCGCATGGAGCAGCACAGCCGCAATGCGCTGGCGGTGGCGGAATGGCTGGAGAAGAATCCGGCCGTGACGTGGGTGAAATATCCGGGCCTGAAATCGAGCCCGTATTACGAGCTCGCGCAGAAGTATCTGCCGACGGGACAGGGCTCGATCGTGACTTTCGGCATCAAGGGCGGCACTGGAGGCGGGCGCGAAGCTGATCGACAACGTGAAGCTCTTCTCGCATCTGGCCAACCTGGGCGACGCCAAGAGCCTGATCATTCATCCGGCCTCCACGACGCACCAGCAGTTGACCGACGAACAGCAATTGGAGGCCGGCGTGAGCAAGGATCTGGTGCGGCTCTCGGTGGGCATCGAAGATGTTGACGATCTGATTTGGGATCTGGAGCAGGCGATCGCAGCGTCGCAAGCGTAATTGCGGCGCGCGCTCGGCGCGTGGACAGGCCAGGAGGCCTATCCTACATCTACTCCCCATAACTAATTTCGGCCTGGCGGGCCGTAATCGCGGTGTAAGTCAGCACCAATGCGGCGACCGCCAGCACGCCGGGGATAGTGATCCAGGCGGGAATCGGATCGGCCTCGATGACCATCACGGCGAAAGGTCCGGTCACCGGAATCTCCACGGGCAGCATACTTCTCAGGTAGAAGATCACGCTGATCTTCTGCAACATCGAGGGCAGGAACGGGTTGATGTTCTCCCATACGAACACCACCGCCGCCGGAATCATCGGGTTCTTGAAAAGCAGGCCGCACATCAGGAAGACCGCGCCGTATCCGCGCAGGCGAGCGCCGCGACCAGCACGTACCAGCCGAGTTGGGCACAGACCGGGACCGTGAAAGATGTAGTCGTTGTAGGCGGCGCCGAAGTGGCGCGCCAATGAAGAAGAACGATGCCGCGGCGCTGGTGACAAAACAGCACAGCGCCACCGTAAGTCCCGCGAAGATACTTTCCGACCACCAGTAACTCGCGGCGCACGGGAGTCAGGTAGTAGTAATGCAGCGTCTTTTCGAGCATCTCGCCGCGGAATAAGTTGGAGAAGATGCCCACGCAGCCGAAGAAGATGGCGCCGCGCAGGTAAAAGAACTGGAACATGCCCGGCGTAGATATTGCTGTCGTCGCCGAGTGTGAGTGGCCGCGCTGCCGGAACGCGCGCCGATGACCAGCCAGTGCAGCACGGTGATGGCGACGGGCGCGGCGGCGAGGATGTAGATCCACCAGCCGCGGCGCGAGAGGAACGTCTTCCTCCATTCCAGGCGGAAGACGCCGGCGATCTGTTCAAGGCTTGCGGCATCATTTGGCTCCTTCGGCAGGCCTCATACCGTGGCTCCTTCGCGCTCCAGCCGATCAGGTATTGATAGACGGAGTTCACGTCGTCGTCGGCCGGCGCGACCGATTCCACGATCGAGGCCGCTATCGAGGATCACGCGGTTCAGCAGCAGATAGAAGCTATCGGCGTCGCGCGTGCGCAGCAGCAGGCGATCCGGCGGCGATCTTCGCTTCCACGATATGGCCCTGCTGGAAGAGGCGCGCGGCGAGATCGTTAGGGCGGTCGCAGCGCACCACGATCTGCATGGGCTGCTCCTTGACTTCGCTGCGTACGCCCTGGATCTGGCCTTCGGCCACCACATAGCCGTGGCTGAGCAGAATCACCTGGTCGGAGATGCGGTCCACCTCGTGCAGGATGTGGCTGGAGACGATGACGTGGCGGCCGTCGCGTCCCCACTCCTGGAAGAGCGCGATGGTTTCGGCGCGCGCCATGGGGTCGAGGCCGTTGAGCGGCTCGTCGAGCACCAGCACTTGCGGATCGTGCGCGATGGCCTGGGCCAGCTTGATCGCGCTGGCGCATGCCTTTGCTGTAGGCGGCGCACGGGGCGGTCGGCGGCGGCTGCCATGCTGACGCGCTCGATGGCGGTGTTAGTGCGCGCAGCGCATTTCGGCTTCGCTGTAGCCGTACAGGCGCAGGAACGAGTAGATGAATTGGTGGCCGGTGAGCCCTTTGGGAACGCGTCGAACTGCGCGCAATAGCCGACCAGGCGGCAGAGTTGCTCGGGATGGTCCGGCGCGACGCCGAGCACGCGGATCTCGCCCTGCGTGGGGCGGATCAGCCCGGTCATCAGGTTCATCAGCGTGGTCTTGCCGGAGCCGTTGGGGCCGACCAGGCTGGTGATGCCGGGCGGGATCGGCGAGGATCACCTTGTTGATGCCGAGCACCTCGCCGTAGAAGCGCGAGACGTTGGCGAAGGTGATGAGGTTATCGGACATTGAGAGGCCTCGCTGTGAGTTGCGGGACGCCGGCTGAAAGCCGGCGGCAGCCTGAAAGGCTGCCCGCACAAATGCTGAGCTGATAGGGGCAAGCCTGGCAGCAGAGTTGCTCATCGGACTACCTCGGCGCCGCGAATCTTGCGCGCCAGCATGTAGAGGCAGGCGCCAGCCGAGGAGCAGCAGCGCAAACCAGCACCATCCGATAGGAATTCCTCGCCCTGCGGCGCGCGGAAGAATACGGCGCCGTTGGTGGTGCGCGTCGCGCCTTCCATGAGCTGCGCCCAGACGGAGCCCACCAGATAGCCGATATTGAAGAGCGAGCCCCAGTTGGTGCGCTGCACGGCGTTGATGGCCGCGCCGAACGCCGCGGCCACGAAGAAGACGCCGAACATCAGCGCGCCGGCGGCGGGCTTCCACTTCACCCAGGCGGAGAGCGCCAGCGCGAGCAGGGAGAGAAGAATGATCCAGACCCAGGCGCCGAAGAACATGCCCCAGGCGATGCGCGCGTTGTCGTGCGGCCCATCCGCCGCCTTCCAGATAGCCTTGCAGGCCGAAGAGCAGCAGCCCGGGCACCCAGGTCATCAGCGACATGAGAATCACGCAGCACGGACATCTTGCCGAGCACGTATTCCACGCGCGAAAACGGCCGCGCGAGGTAGAGCGAGAGGGCGTTGTTGGCGAGATCGGGCGAGACTGAGCCCGGGGCCGATGAAGGCGGCCAGGAACAGCGCCAGCATGCTCTGCCATCCGAGCAGACATGAAGAAGACGACGTTGATGGGATGATGCGCGCGAGCCCTGCGCGCCGCCTGGTCGCCACCGCCGGGTCCACCGCCGATGTTGATGAGCTGCAGGCGCTGGTGCTGGCACGTAAATGATCAGCGCGCAGATCAGCGGATAAGCGAAGCTGGCGCGTAAAAGATGTTGAGGAACTTGGAGCGGCGCAAGTCTTCGAAGGCGTAGCGCGGGATCACGAACAGGCGCGCCAGCCGCGCGGTGAGCGCGCCTTCGTAGGGCCGGTAAGTCTTCTTATATACGGCCATTTGCGGCTCCTCTTCCGTTGATTGGCTCTTCCATGGCCTTCAGGAAGATGTCTTCCAGCGAATCGCGCTTGTGGATCAGGCGGCGAATCTGCACGTTCTGCGCGGCGGCGACTTCGTAGAGCTGGCGCACCTCGATGCCGTCGGGCAGCATCAGCTTGATGCGGCCCTGCGCGCCGGGAGCGGTCTCGCAGCCGAGGCGATCGATGGCCGCGAGGAAGTTGCCGTTGTTCTCGCCGCGGGTTTCGATTTCGAGGAAACGGCGGTTGGCGCGGCGCTCCTCTTCGAGATTGCAGAACGCCGCGATGTTGCCGTCCTTGAGAATCAGCACCTGGTCGCAGCACTCCTCCACGTCGCGCAGCAGGTGCGAGGAGAGGATCAGGCTGCAGGTCGCCGCGGTCGCGGATCTCCTGAATGAGCTGGATCATGCGCGTGCGCGCGGGCGGATCGAGCCCGTTGGTAGGCTCATCGAGGAACAGCAGCTTGGGGCCGTGGGCGATGGCCGAGGCGAGCTTGGCGGCCTGCTTCATGCCCAGCGAATAAGTGCCCAGCGGCGCGGTAACGCACTTCGCCCAGGCCGACGTAGAAGAAAGCTTCGTGGGCGCGCTCCAGGGCGTGCTCGCGGCGGCAAGCCGGAAAGCTCGGCCATCATCCGCACGAAGCGCACGCCGCTCATGGGGGCGATGAAGGAATCGTTCTCCGGCATGTAGCCGATCAGGCCGCGAACTTCGCGGGCCTGCGTGCGGATATCGCGGCCCAAGATGCGCGCGGTTCCGGACGCGGGTTTATGGAAGCCCAGCAGGGTGTTGATGAGCGTGGATTTGCCGGCTCCGTTCGGCCCCAGCAGGCCGATGGACGCGCCCGGTGAGCGCGGCATTCAGCTTCTTGAGAATGACGCGCTGGCCGAAGCGAACTTCCAGGCCGTCCAGTTCGATGACTGGTTCCATTGTTCTATCTATACGACATCTCGCGCTTGCGTGTTCCCTGGTGTTGCATGAAAGGAAGGGCCGAGCCGCGGCGCCGGCGAGATCGCCGCGCATCAGGCTGGCGAGCGCGGGGCCGAGAAGATCGCCGTTGGCGGCGAAGGTGATGCGCTGCGGCTCGGCGTATGCGGCAATGAGGCTAGGCTTGAGCGAAGTGAGCGCGCCGATTTGCGGGCCGTTGTTCGCCCGGATGCTGCGGGCATCATGCCGCCCAGCGAGCCCGGCGATGGGCGCGATGGCGGGAGCGACGTTCTGATAGAAGACCAGCGAGAAGTTGGCGTAATGGTCGCGCGGCATCATCGCGATGACCTTCGACGAGTGCATCAGGGAGTTGGTGGAGTCTTTGATTTGCAGCGCGCGAGCAACCACGGCGCGGCTGGGGCCGGCGATCAAATAGCCGTCGGCAAAGGTGTAGTGGAATTCGAGCAGCGGGCCGGCATCGGGCACGGCGATAGCTGTAGTACGTGCGGCCCTCGAAGGTTTCCTGCGCGGTGACGAGCGGCTTGTGGCCGGCGTTCGCGGGATCGTCGGTGTAACCCGCGACGGCCTTTTGCAGGGCGGCCTGCGCAGCGGCGGGATCGTAGACTTCGGCGATGAGTTTCCAGGAGGGAACGGGCATGAGCGGGCCATCCACGGCGAGGGCGAACTCGCCGCCGAGGCTTCCGGCGAGCGCTTCGCGGACGGCGCTGAGTTCCTTGGGCGAGATGAGTTTCAACTGGTCGACGATAGCGACCGCCGTCAGGAACGACTTCGGCAGCAGCGGCCGAAGCTTCAGGCGAGACGTAATCGAGCGCGCCCATGGGAGCGGGGCTGGCGAGCCAAGCTGCGATGCCGGTGCGCGGTCCGTTAAAATCGAGTGAGACGCGGGCTTCCATGGCGCCGTCGATCTGGGTTTCGTTGAAGATGAGGGATTCGGCGTTGGTGGGGAGCTGCCCGGCGGCCTCGGGATGCGCAGGCGGCCCAGAGGGCACCCCGGCCTGCGCCACGTTGGCGGAGACGAGGAAGCCGGCGCCTTGGTGGTAGGCATCTTCTATGCGGCGGTAGAAATCGGTGGATTGGATGGCACCGTTCGGCGAATCGAGCACTCCGGAAAGCTGTTCGACGGCGCGCGGCGCTCCAAATACAACGAGGCCGTTGCGTTCCTGCTCGGCGGCGGGGAGGCCGCCTGTTTGAGGAACTCCGCGAAGCCTGGGCGCTTCATTTCGGAGAGGAAGACGGGGCCGTCGCTGCTCGGGAACGGCCGCGACGGCGATTTCGTCGCCCAGGTATTCGCTGGCGGCGCGCAGCTTTTCGATGACGGCGGCAGTGCGCCCGCCATGCGACTCCCATCCAGGTTTCAGATCGGGGCTTTGCGCCATCTTCTTGCGGAAGACGTCCTCGGCTTCGCCGAGATACTGCGCGAGATTGGGGATGCCGGCGAAGAAGATGGTGTTCGCGGGCAGGCGGCCGAGCAGATGGCTCTGTAGCGCAGACCGGGCAGCGGGATCTGGCTCAGGACTTGGCCGAGCGCAGCCGAGTTGGATTCGTAACGCGCGCGGTTACGGCTCCAGGAGAGGTCTTCGTGAACCGATTCGGGCTCGAGATCGGGGCTGGTAACGGTTTGGTTGCCGGGATGAAGGATCTTCTCCTGGTTGTCCTGATCGACGTGGACTTCGCCCTGGATGACGGAGACGCGCGATCCTTTGGCGCCGGCGCTGACGCCGAAGATGGTGCCGGTGACGGCCACGCGGCAATCGGCGGTGGCGACGAAGAGGTGTCCGGAGCTGCGGTGCGCGGCCTGCACGATAACGCTGCCGCGGCTTAGACGGATGGTGATATCGCGGGCGCCTTGACTCGTGGTGAAGGCGGAGCGCTCGCGCAGTTCGACGATGCGAACCATCGCGCAATTGCAGCATGGCGTGGAATCTTTGGCGGTGCGGATCTCGACGCCATCGGGCAGAGCGCTGGCCGGCGGCGAGCGGATGGATTCCATCGGCAGAGATTTCGTAGAGCGAGCCGTTGACGGATTGCACGATGGCGCGCCCGGTGCGGCCGCCGAATTGATCGAAGGCGATCCAGATGGAGATGCCGGCAGCGGCGACGATGGCGGCGGCCGCGGCCCATTTGTAAATCGGGCGCGGCTTCCGCACAGGCGCGCAGCCGGCAGGACTATCGTCCGCCCTGGACAGGCTGGGAAGCCTTCCTAAATTCGGCGGCAGGCGACGCATTCGTGGAGATGGTCTCTGGAGCAGGGTGGCGCGCGCAGGGTCGAGACGGCCGGCGCGGAGATCGGGGATGAGGGCTTGGAAGGCGGCGCAATCCCGTATATGCGGTGCCGATCCGGCTTCGGCGGCGAGGCGGGCCCAGACGCGGGCGGCGGCGGCTTCGACTACGGCATCGGCGATGGGTTCGTTACGGATTTCAGACACGGCTTGATCGAAGTTCCTGGTTCATGCTACTCCTCCCACATAGGCTCGATATTCCTTTTCCAGGCGGTCGCGGGTGCGTGAGAGGGTCACGGCAACCGTTCCGGGCGTGGTGTTGAGCAATTGGGCAATTTCGGGGTTTTCCTTTCCTTCAAAGAAACGAAGGGTGAACATTTCGGCGATGCGCGGATTGAGGCGGGCGAGGGCAGCGCGGAGCCAGTCGCGGATTTCGCCCGAGGCATGGGCGCGATCGGGCCCGCGATGGGCGGATTCGGCCAGCACCGGCTCGAGCTCGTCGAGCGGGATGTTGCGGATGTTCTGGCGGGAACGCATCAGATCGACAGCGGCGTTGACGGCGGCGCGATGGAGAAAACTGGCGATGCTAGCGACCGGTTCGGCCTCGGGATCGCGTTTCAGCATGCGGAGGAAGACGGTCTGGAGGACGTCTTCGGCGTCGCTGGCATTACCGGTGACGCGGTAGGCGGCGCGGAACACCATGGCGTGGTGATCGCGGAAGACGCTTTCCAGGTCGGCGGCGGGTTGCATGGCCGATTGCATGTCTAGGGTTTGCGCTTTCATGGTATCAGGGGCGCTTCGTAAGGGAGACGTGCGGCGGGGGGCGGGATTAGCGGGGGGCTGCTGGCGGAAAGTGAACTCGCCCGCGCAGGCGACCCAGGGGTACCCCGGCCTGCGCCACTATTTACAGCGGCACTGTTCATAACCACAACGGCTCGTCGTCGCTCAGTGCGCGTTCCACCATTTCGCGGCTGAACCAACCGCCGCCATCGTCGATGAACTCGCACAGATACTCCTGCGCGAACCAGGCTTGGCCCAGTTCACTTAACAATTCTGATTCGCTTGGCCACATCGAGGCGGCGAGTGCGTTGGCGCTTGCGTGGCCGCAATGGGTAGTTGCTCATTTTCCGTTTCACGCCGCGCGGGTTGATCCGATTGCCGGCTGGAGATAACGCGCTCCTCAAGAATCTCGTCGAGGATCGCTTCATGCAGATCTTTTTCTGCCTGAGGGGGGAATAGCGACGTAGCGGGCCATGCGCCGTTGGACAACGCGCACAGAGTGAAGGAAAGAAAGCCGGTCGGGGTCTTCGTCCGCCTTCAGGGCGGCCTCGTGCATCAGACCGCGGATGGCGAAATGCGCCATCAGCAGGCCAAAGAACTCTTGCTGCACCAGTTCCGGCGTCTTGCTGCGCAGTACGATCTGCGCGCCGCGCAGATGGGTTTTCAATTCGTCCAGGGTGGTTTCGATTTCCCACGCTCGTGATAGAGGGCCGCCAGTTCTTTGGCCGGCGCCTGCTTGGGATCGAGGATGGTGGTGATCAGCCGGTACAGCGGCTCGGAGCCGGTGACGTCTTTCAGGCGGTATTCGATCACGCGCACCACAATCCCGTTACGCTCCTTTCGCCGGTCCGACGTGGAGGCATAAATCCGACTGAGGTAAGAGCCATCGGGCAATCGCTTCTCCACTTCCAAGCGGGCATTCTGTCGCATGCGCCACAGCAAATCCGCTCCTGTCTTAGCGGCCATGCTGCCACAGTTTGTAACTCGGGAAAGAACCGGTCTGCCAGACATAACATTCCTTTGCCCAGCGCGGGGATTACTTCTCTCAGCCAGCGTGAGTTCGTCGGTGGCGTATTGGTCCATGTGCGCGGCCCACAAGACATGGGTTCCGTTCTCCAGCAGCGCCACGAAACGGATCTTGGGGAAGGCGCTGGAGCCCCGACTGGCGCCGGGACGCCCAAAGGCCTTTTCATTCTCCGCCGTGTCGGCCACATCCAACGTGCTGCCATCGAGACTCACCAGTCGCCATTGCCGGTACCAGGCTCCCTTGGTGCGCTTCTCCGCAATCGGGCGCCACCACGGCCTCATAGAGTTTCTTTACCGGCTCGGCTCCCAGACGGCTGCGCGCCTGGGAAATGCCGGATTTGCCGGCCACCTTCACCTTGGCCGAAGGGTCCAGCAGCCACTGCACACCCTCCAGCAGGCAGCGCAGCACCTCGCGATACGAAGACCGCATATACAGCGCCAACGCGATGACGTAGTAGATCACCACATGCGCCGGCAAATCACGCTCGCGGACGCTGGCGCGGTTGGTCTGCTTCAGAACTTCACGTATTTTCTCGACTGGAAAGAACTTGGCAATTACACCGAGGCTGATGTAGTCCGTAATCCGGCTGCCCGGCCGGCAAGTCGCCATGTGCGTGCCATAGTGTTTCCTACCGTCGGTCACCCAGCCGGGATTACCGCAGCCGTGCATCTGTGATTGAGTCCGACGATCAAGACGCATACGGGAAACGTCCCCGAATGACCTGATTAAAGTAGCGGCCCTTGGACGGCGCATCCGAGCAGTGCTTCGTGCACCGCGACAGGAACACCGAAGTATTGATAGATCGCCCGGCTACGAAATTCCAGTTGCAACAACTCCAGAGCTTCGTCGTAGGCAACGGTCGCAAGCGTGGTCGATTCCACGGCGTGATACGCGCATGAAACCTCCTTGCGGAGGCTTAGCGCCCAAGAACAGAATATCATGAAAATGTTGTTAAGTGAACAGTTGGCGCGCCGCTCCTCTTCCAGAAACTCGGCCGGGATGCGCGGACATCCGGTAGCCGGCGCGGCGTGTCGCTCCCACCCATCGCCATGCGCCCAAGCATCGTAAAAGAAGCCGCGCTTCCCGTAAGGCGTGCTCATCAGCCAGAGATCGCCATTGCCCACGGCCAGCATCGGCCGCAGTGACTTGTAAGTGGCGTCGGAAACGCGCGACGCTTCGTCGATCAGCAACAACGAAACGGCCGAAAATCCGCGGACCGTACCTTCGATCCCCGGCAGTCCGACGATGCGGCTACCGTTGGGCAGCGCCAACGAACTGGAGTTATCGCCATCGCCGCGGCGCTTGACGCCGAGCCGCCCGAGGAACTCGGCGGCCTTGCGCAGGAACTCGCCGCTTTGACGCTCGGAGGGACTCGCCACGAGAGTCAGACTCCCGGCGACGGTCCAGGCGCGATGCACGGCCTTGACGGCAAGGACGGTGGACTTACCCCATTGGCGGGTACAGTTCAAGATGCCGCGCTTGGCCATCGAATCGAGCACGGCAGCCTGGCGCGCGTCGGGCTCGAAGGCCAATTTACGCCGCGCGAACTCACTCACTGAAATTTCCTCCGATCGGTTCAGGTTAGTAGTAGTGGTTCCTCGGCGTCTTAGGTGCGCCGTTCGTTTTTGAAAGTTCATCCGCCTCCGAATTGTGGGAGGCGTGGCGGGGCGCCCTTTTTTACTTAAGCACGAGGGGGATGATTTTCCGGGGCGTCAGGGGCGGCTGGAACGGGGCGCGGCGGGTTGTAAGCGGTTGGCGGGTAATGGGTTGAGGGATTCGGCGGGGGATTTTGCAAGTGCTGTGACTGGGGGACGGGCTGGGGGTCGGGGGTCAGGGGCCGGGGGTCAGGGGCGGAGGCGGGTTCGGCGTGAGTAAGCGCGTCGGATGCGGCGGGTTGGGACGGGGCGAACTGGGGGTCGGGGGTTAGGGGTCGGGGGTCGCGGACAGAGGTGGGCTCGGCGTGAGTGGGTGGCTCGGGTGGGGCGGGTTGGGACGGCGGAAGACTGGGGACTTCGTCGCCTAGACCCGGATGAGGCACGGGTGTACCACCCGGATGAGGCGCGGGCGTACCGCAGGCCGGGAGGCCTATCCCACTGTCCGATAGTGGGACTGGGTTCGTATGGCGAAATTGAGTTAGCGGGTTGTCCGGAGCGGCTAACTTCATGAGGAGATTGAGAGAGCGCGCATATTGACGGTCGAGGCGCGACTCATGCCGGTTGAGTATGTCGAGCGTGCGGCCTTGATCGGCCAGCCCGCGGAAGGCGAGGGCGGCGCGGGCCGGCTCGCTGTGCTCAGCCGGATCGTGCTTGTGGATTTCGGCCTGGAGGGTTTCTCGCTCGATCGCCCAAAGACGAGTTAGCCTCCAGCGAGCGATGGCCATGGTTTCGACCAGGATGCGCTGGGTTTCGGTTTGGGGATTGTGCTCGCAAGTGAGATTGCCGAGTAACTCGAAGAATGCCTCTGGTTTCTCTTCGTCAAGGACAACGGCTTCGGCGAGGAGTCCGTGACGGAGATTGTTTTGGGACGATTTGCGGCGGCCGGCGGGCGTGACAGGTCCGCGGGATTTGGCGCCGTTCGCGCGGGAGGATTGAATGCGTCGTTGACTGCTCATGCGACTACATAGTAGCGGGCGGTCGGGCGGCGATTTGGAAAGTTGCGGAGTAAGTGGTTTGGTTTCAGCGTGAGAAAGTTTTTGAAAGTCTGTGACTCGCGATTTCGGCGTTTTGAGCTCTGGCACTATGTGCACCATTTCATGTTATCCGAGCGCCGAACATTGTCTGTCACCAGAACGTATCAAAATGGAAGGGATGCAGATCTTTGATCGGATAACGTGGAACCCGAACCAGATGAATGGTCAGCCGTGCATCCGTGGTATGAGGCTGACGGTGCGCCGGGTCGTGGAAGCCGTGGCGATCTACCCTAACCGGGACGACCTTTTTCGGAACTATCCCGAGTTGGAACCGGAAGACGTCAGGCAGGCGCTGGCATTCGCGGCTGCGAGTCTTGAGGACAGTGCGACGGAAAGTAACGCGGCCTGACCCGTCCGCCATGCGGTTGGTTTTGGATCAGGAGTTCCCCGCGATGCGGCCTCCTACCTGCGCAATCTCGGATATGACTTTGTGCACGTGCGTGAGATCGGGATGAGCAAAGCCGCGGATGAGGAAATTCTTGCATTCTCGCTGCGAAGAAACGCAGTAGTTGTGACGCTCGATGCGGACTTTCATGCGATCCTGGCAATCTCTGGGGCACAAGGGCCGTCCGTAATTCGAATGCGGGGTCTAGGCGCCTCCCGGTCGCTGAAGTGATTCAAGAGGTCCTGGCCAGTTTCGAAGGCGAGTTGAAGCGCGGCTCTCTGATCACCGTGAAGGTGTTCAAAGAGAACGTGTCGCCGACTACCGATCGGCATCTCCGAGCAAAGTGATAGCCCAAGCGATTTTAGGGGGACTTAAGATTTTTTGGCTCGGGGAGGCCGGTCAAACTCTTCTCGCCAGGATCGTAGCCTTCGGTGCAGGCGATGCGGCGCTAACCGCCCTGCGGCGTGAAGTGTTGACCACTGGCCCACGGCGCAGGCTCAAAGCCGGTTACCGTGACGCCTTTGGATCGAGCGATGAAATGAATTCCCTTGCGTCATCGAAAGCAGATTGAGAAGAAAAGACATCTTCCCATCCGGCCTCCTGTTTTTGCCGATCAAGCCACAAAGACCGAAAATCAGTAGGACCCCAGCCGCAACAAGAATCCATCCCAAAACTCCGGTTTGTGAGAGAGCGTTCTTCATCCAAGTCTCCCCGAACATCGTGTTTGCAATGATTCATTCAGGCACTGCTCACGATGGGCGGTCTCGCGGGGCGGTGTTCTGTTCATGTCGGCATCGCCGTGAAGGTCACCCGGACACGGAGCGCCTGCGGCGTGACTTCCACCCCGATGTCGAGTTCCTGTTGTTCGGTGGGCGTCAGCCGATCATAAGAGGACCCGGAGCCGGTTGCGACGCGGCGATGCCAGTTCTCGCCTAGCTTTCGTTCAGCCCAGGATCGGTACTCGGCGAGACTCATTCGGCTCGCGAAAGTCCACGTTCGACTGGCGGACCACGTTTCGATGTCCCAATCCGTACTATGTAAGGAGAAGGAATCTGCTGGGGCCAGTTCCCCAGCCCAATCGTGAAGTCCAGCATCGACCGGGCCACAGGCGATGAGGACAACGACGGCTGCGCCGCCTGCCACTCGCAGAATCCCGCCCAGCGATCGGACCGGCATCCTGAGGCATCCATCCGCCAAGCCGGATAATCCCGGAGCTCTCATTAAATCGTAATCGGAATCCAGTTGCATTCGATTAGACACTTCTAGCATACTCGAATTGTAGGAATGAAGGAAAGCTGTTTTTACATCAAACAGAATCAGCATTCAAAAGACTCTCGGCTGCGTTCTGAAGATCAAGACGCCTAGACATTGCACTCTTGTTGCGTAGGAGAAACTTCAATGAAAGTTTGCAGCATCGCATTACCCATTGCGGTCTTTCTGGTGGGTCTCGCCAGCACCCCTGTTGGCGTGTTTGCCCAGTCAGGCACCTTGACCGGCGCGGGATCGACCTTCGTCAACCCGCTGATGTCGAAATGGTCCAAGGAATATCACACGCTCCACCCGAACGTTGAGATCAACTATCAATCCATCGGCTCTGGAGGGGGACGCCAGCAGTTCATTTCGAAAACCGTCGCTTTCGGCGCCAGCGATGCGCCGATGACCGATGAACAGATGAACCAAGCCGGTGGTCCCGCGAACGTTGTTCACATTCCGGTGACACAGGGCTCTGTCGTCATCGGGTACAATCTGCCGGAAGTCAAGAAGCAACTGCGGTTCAGCCCCGATACGATCGCCGGCATCTATCTCGGGACGATCAAGCTATGGAACGATCCGAAAATTGCCGCCGACAACCCAGGCTTGTCCCTGCCGCTGAAGCCCGTGTTGGTGGTTCATCGGTCCGAAGGATCGGGCACCACGGACATTTTCACTGACTACCTCACCAAAGTCAGCGCGGAATGGAAATCTAAGGTCGGACGCGGCTCATCCGTCCAATGGCCGATTGGCGTTGGTGGCCAGGGAAATGAAGGCGTTGCCAATCAGATCAAGAATACTGTTTATAGTGTTGGCTATATCGAACTTGCGTTCGCCCACGGGAACAAAATCGCTTACGGCTCCATCAAGAATCGAGCCGGGAATTTCATAGATCCCGATCCCAAGAACGTCACTGCCGCCGCTGGCTCGCTTAAGGAGCCCCCTGCGGACTTGCGGTTTTCTATCACGGATACAGAGGGTGCGCAGGCATACCCGATTGCGGGTACCACCTGGGTGCTCCTCTATAAGAACCAGATGGATGTAGGGAGAGGCAATCTCGTGACCGCCTTTGTAAGATGGGCGATCACCGACGGTCAAAAATACGCCACCGACTTGGACTATGCCGTGTTGTCAGAGAATCTCGTGCAAAAGTCGGAGGCCGCCCTTCGAACCGTAATGTGCGCGGGTAGGCCATGCCTGCAAAAGTAGAAGGGCTTTCGAGACTGCGGCAGTTGGACGTTTTCGACCTGCAGCATTGCTTATTTAGGCCGCTATGACCAGCGCAACAGTCGATTTGGCGGCGACGCGATCTAAGGGAAAGACAGGACGCATAAGCCACGGCGATCAGATTCTCCATGCCGTAATCCTCGGAATGGTTTGGATTGTGCTGGCGATTTTCGCCGGTATTTTCGGCGTCCTGGTGACCGGCGCATGGCCCGCGATGAAGCGATTTGGCCCAGGCTTCATCGTTGGTACGGGATGGGACCCGGTTCACCTAGTTTTCGGCGCGTTTCCATTCGTAGTGGGAACGGTCATCGTCGCCGCCGGCGCAATGGTTCTGGCGGGAGCCGTTGGTCTGATGACCGCCATTTTCGTTACCGAATTACCGCCATGGCTACAGGAGCCGCTTGCCTACCTGCTCGAACTGCTGGCATTCATTCCCAGCGTAGTTTATGGGTTATTCGGACTGCTCGTGTTGGCGCCGCTGTTGCAGAGCACGGTCGAAATCTGGCTAACCGAGCACCTTGGCCCACGATTCAGTTTTTTTAACGGGGCGCCCTATGGGGTTGGATACTTAACGGCAATTGTGATTCTGGCGATTATGCTCTTGCCTCTGATTGTATCCTTGTCGCGAGAGGCTCTCATCCTTGTGCCCAATGCTCTGAAAGACGGCGCGTACGCGTTAGGAGCGCGCCGGTGGGACGTAGTTAAAGACATTAGCTTGCCATTTGCGCATAACGGGATTGTCGGCGCGTTCGTTCTCGCGCTCGGTCGAGCGCTTGGCGAAACCATGGCCGTCGCTATGACGATCGGAGGCGGGTTTCACGTTCCGGCAACGATCATGGACCAAGGCTATACTCTGGCCAGCGTAATTGCGAACGAGTTCAACGAGGTCAGTTCGGAAATGTACCTTTCGGCACTGATTTACTGCGGCCTGATCCTTTTCGTCCTCACCGTAGGAGTGAACGTCCTCGCGTATTACATCGTGAGGAGATTGGCGGGTGGCCGTGGCTTCACCGCTTAACATAGAGACACAGGCCCACCCCGTACGCGGCCGGTCCAAATGGCCCGGAATCCTCGGCTTCGGTATGACTGCGGCCGCCACGCTGATCTCTCTGGGCGCGCTGTTCTCGATCCTCGGCTACCTGATCATCCACGGAGTTGGTGCGCTCCACTGGAACTTTCTCGTCGAGGAACCGGCGGCGGTTGGGGAGGCAGGCGGCGGCATCGCCCCGTCCCTGCTTGGCACCGCGATTCTGGTGAGTATTTCTTCGATGATTGGCGTGCCGCTGGGCGTGGGAGTTGGTATTTACTTATCCGAACTGGCGGGCGACTCTCAATTCGCCAGTTTCACCCGGCTTGCGATTAACACATTCATTGGCGTCCCATCCATTGTCATAGGTATCTTCGTCTATTTCGTCATGGTCAAGCCCACCAATACATTTTCCGCGGTTGCGGGCGGACTGGCACTCGGCATCATCATGATTCCAATCATGGCTCGCACCACCGAAGACGTTCTGCGCCTGGTTCCGGAGAGTATTCGCGAAGGCGGGTTTGCTCTTGGGGCCTCGCGGTGGCAAGTAACGATAGGGTTGGTTCTTCCGGCCGCGCGCAGCGGCGTCATTACGGGAGGCGTGTTAGCGGTAGCCCGCGTGGCAGGAGAGACCGCGCCGCTGATCCTAACCGCCCTTGGGAACGAGTATTATCCATCGGGACTGTTTCATCCTATCGACGAGATTACGCTGAGGATACTAAAATATGCACGCGGCCCGTATGACGTCTGGCATCAGCAAGCCTATGGCGCTGCGTTGATCCTTGTTCTCGGAGTAGCAATCGGCAGTCTGCTGCTTCGCTTGACGACGCGAGATTCCAATGCCCCGGGCCGATAGGAAGGCGTGGATGTGAAGCCTGACCTGTTCAACGCCGCCACTTAGTGGCGATGGCTTTAGCCTGAGCATGAAGACAATCAACATACCGCTTTGGATCTGGCTTCGAAAGCGGACAATGCGTCAGTTTCGGAGCGTCCCGGTCTCAAGTGACCATCGCTGGTTGTGGGGTTGGATGCGATTGGTGATCGGGCTGACGCAAATGGTTTTCGCCTTCGCCGCGGCATATTTGCTGGTCGAAGGCGGTTTTAATTGGCGTTCGGGTATTGCCGCGTCCTTGAGCGCCATATCTGCTATCGCGAGCCGTTACTTGTTTGCCGGGCGGCCCGATCCGCGGCTCGAATCCGGTTTGAAGCAGGAGACTTCTACAGAGCTTAATGGCCGAGAGGCAAAGGCTCGAGGCCGCACATAGACGCGCCGGAGGAATGGCATGCCCCGCCAGCTCCTCAGGGAGTTCCATTTGCCTTGTCGTCACGGTTCTGAAACTACAATGGCGGTGACATGCTTCGACGCCGCTTCACGCGGAACTCTGGTCCGTTACGGTGAAAAGGGATCAAAGGTCTCCAAATGTTTCGGCCGGTCGAAGCCGTATTGACGCGGCAGTAACGGTTCGACTATTCTAGAAATATAATGTAACGAGCGCCGCTCGATATGCGAAGGAATCGAAGTCTCCTGATCTCGCTGGTTGCGGTTTCTCTCGCAGCAACTGCAGCCGATAATAGGCCGGTAACGCTATTCAGCGCGGGCTCGACATTTATCTATCCGATTCTTGGGAAGTGGTGCGCCGAATACCGAAAACTGCACCCGGAGGTGCAAGTCTCGTACGAGCCTGTGGGATCGGGTCACGGGATCGGCCGCACGCTTGCCGGTACAGTTGATTTCGGAGCTTCCGATGGCCCCCTCAGCGACGTACAGATCCAGCGTTCCGCAAGGAAAATCCTGCATATTCCCGTCGTACTCGGGGGAGTTGTGCCCTCGTACAATCTTCCGGGCGTGACACAGGAGATTCGATTCACTCCCGAAGCATTGGCGGGAATATACCTCGGAACGATCACAAGCTGGGACGACCCGGAACTGGTGCGCGCGAACCCGGGCGCTCACCTTCCCGCGCATGAATTGACAGTTATTTTCCGGACGGACAGCAGCGGAACGACTTACATCTGGACAGACTACCTGACAAAAGTAAGCGCAGATTGGAGCAAGCGCGTCGGCCGAGGGACTTCCGTCAAGTTTCCGGTTGGCGTGGGCGCGCCGTTCAATGAAGGCGTGCAGAAACTCATCAAGGAGCGGCCCTACTCCGTCGGCTACCTGGAGGTGACGTACGCAGTGAACGGGCACTTGCAGGCCGGCTTGGTCCGGAACGCAAGCGGTAACTTCGTGGCTTCAGACAGCGCCGGCATCACCGCCGCGGCGGCTGCGAGCGCAAAAGACATGCCGGGCGACTTTCATATTTCGATCGCCAATGCGCGAGCCCCGGACGCCTATCCAATAGCAAGTTTTACGTGGCTCCTGGTTCCCGAGCGCATTGACGATCGTGCGAAACGAGAAGCGATTACCGGCCTCTTGCGGTGGGTGCTCACCGATGGCCAGCGATTTGCGGCGCCCATGCATTATGCACCTCTGCCGGTAGATTTATCGAGCCGAGCGCTGAAGGCTGTGGATCGAATTCAATGAGCCGCCTCCAACCCAAGCCCATGCGAAGAGGTTTGAGTATTCTGATGTGGGCCGTCATTGTGATCTTTGCTATCGCTACCCTGATATTTTGCATCTGGGCGAGCAAGCAACCGCGAACCCACTCGATATGGGCTCCGGAGACGATATCGCAATGATGCTGCGAAGCATTGAAGGCAGACGATGACGACTCTAGTTGGGTTCACCAGTTTTGCCTACTGGCTATTACCCTGTTCCCTGCTTGCTTTCCAAAATAGAACTACTGGCGGCGTCAAACGGCTTTCGTTGAGCCCCGAGCCGCGCTACTTGCAGAGTTTCAGAATCGTCTCAGGTTTTATCGCCTTGCTGCGACTGCAGCAATCCGCGAACAGGAAGGCGATAAGTTCCTCCAGCGCATCGGGGTTGGCCGTGTACCAGAGAAACTTCTTGTCGCGGCGAACGGTTACAAGCTCTTCGTTCTTGAGCTTGTCGAGGTGGTGGGAAAGCGTGGAGGGAGCAATTTGCACTTCATCCTGAATGTCGCCAACCACCATCCCTTCGGGATGCGCCGTCAAAAGAAGCTGCATGATGCGGAGCCTGGGTTCCGTACCTAACGCCGTGAGCATGTCTGCGAAGCGGGCCAGCCGCTGGATATCTTTCTTCGATCTCCGCGGAAGTCTCGACGGCTTTCCGGCACACTCGGGTTTCGAACAAGTTTGCGGCGCGGCGACTACCATTTCTTAATTCTAGAACAGTCGTGATATCGCCCGCTTGACACCATTTTGAAACACAGCGGAGCGTCGAGAGCATCGTTTTGATTCGATACTTGCGCGTTATCTATATTTCTAGTATCATCGAAACTTGAAGCGCCAAGTATCAATCGAAGACGTTAACCGGTATGCCGAAATGTTCAGCGCAATCGGCACGGGACCGCGACTACGGATTATGCGCGCACTTCTTTCCGCCCATCCTGAGGGGATGATCGTCAACGATATCCATGCCGAAACGGGCGTCGCCGGTTCGACTCTCTCGCATCATCTGGAGAAGCTGCGTCATCAGAATCTGATCGCGGTTCGACGGGAGGGCACATTTCTTTGGTATTCGGTCAGGATCGAATCTCTCCAGGCGCTACTTGGCTTTCTTTATGCGGAATGCTGCACTCGCAACCGCGTAATCGAACCGGGAACCCTCATCGGCGCGGAGAAAGAACAAAGAACGGGAAAATTATATGGAATCCAACGCCACTAGCATCAAAGAAGTAGTCAAAGAAAAATACGGACAGGCCGCGCTACGCGTCACAACAGGTGGAAGCTCTTGTTGTGGAGCAAGCGCGAAACTGAGCGACTGTTGCGTCGATCCGATCACTTCCAATCTGTACAACGCCACTCAGGCAGGGCAAATTCCCGAAGAGGCCGTGCTCGCGTCATTAGGTTGCGGTAATCCAACCGCCTTGGCAAACCTCAACGCTGGTGAAACGGTGCTCGATCTCGGGTCTGGAGGCGGTATCGACGTGCTCCTGTCAGCTCGGCGTGTCGGCCCTACAGGTAAAGCATACGGTCTTGATATGACCGACGAAATGCTGGCTCTGGCGCGGGAGAACCAACGCAAGGCGGGAATCGAGAATGTGGAGTTTCTCAAAGGTGAAATCGAAAGTATTCCCCTTCCGGACAACTCCATTGACGTCGTTATCTCCAACTGCGTGATTAACCTCTCCGCCGACAAGGACAAGGTGCTCGGCGAAGCATTCCGCGTCCTAAAGCCGGGTGGCCGCTTCGCCGTCTCCGACGTGGTCGTCCGCGGCGACGTGCCGGCAGAGGTGCGCCGCAACATGGAGATGTGGGTCGGGTGCATCGCCGGGGCGCTCCGCGATGAGGAGTACTTCGGCAAACTTGCCAGAGCCGGCTTTGGCGACATCGATATGGAACCAACCCGCGTTTACAGCATCGAGGACGCGCGGCAGTTCCTTAGCGGCGAGGGAATCGACGTGGATGCGATCGCGCCGCTGGTGGAGGACAAATTCATGAGCGCCTTTATCCGCGCCGTGAAGCCGGCGCAGAAGGAGGCTTGCTGTGGTCCGGCGTGCTGTAGCTGAGGCGCTCGGAACAGCGTTCCTGCTGGCGGCTGTGGTCGGCTCGGGCATTATGGGTGAGCGGCTCGCCGGCGGTAACGTCGCGATTGCACTCCTTGCCAATACGATCGCCACCGGAGCCATGCTAGTCGCATTGATTCTCACGTTCGGTTCGATTTCGGGCGCTCACTTCAACCCAGCCGTCACGCTCGCCGACGCGTCGCAAGGAGGTCTGTCTTGGCGTGAAGCGCCGACATATATCGCGGCTCAAACCGTGGGCGCATTCGCGGGAGTCGCGGTTGCCCACCTGATGTTCGGCGAGCCGTTGTTCTTCGCGTCGCACCACATCCGGGCCGGCGGCGCCCAACTCTTCAGCGAATTTGTCGCGACGTTCGGTCTGCTCTCCGTGATCTGGGGTTGCGTGCGAATGCGGTCGTCCGCCGTGCCATTCGCGGTCGGCGCCTACATCACCGGAGCGTATTGGTTCACCTCATCGACTTCTTTTGCCAATCCGGCCGTCACACTGGCCCGCGCCGCTTCCGATACGTTCGCGGGTATCCGGCCGGACGACGCGCCTGGATTTATCGTGGCGCAGTTCGCCGGGGCCATGGCGGCAACGCTACTCTTCCGGTGGCTTACTCCCCGCATTGCGCAATCCGCCGAAGCGGTGGTGCTTCCGCATGGCCATGAAGATCTGGAAACCGAGACAACTCGCCGGCGGTAGGGATCGCTAACAATATGCGCATTCGGATCATTGGCGGCAGCGATGCGGGAATCAGCGCCGCGCTACGCGCCCGCGAGATGGATCGTAAAGTGGAGATCAGCGTCTTTCTCGCGGACGATTTCCCAAACTTCAGCGTTTGCGGTCTTCCATTTTTTCTGAGCGGAGAAACGCCGGACTGGCACAGCTTGGCGCACCGTACGGAATTCGATGGAATTGACATCCGCCGCAATTGCCCGGCCAAGCATATCGACGTCTTGCAGAGACAGATCGCGGTCGAAGGGGCAGCCGGAACTGAACTCGTCGCTTACGACAAGCTCGTGATTGCAACCGGTGCTGTTCCTCCTCGCCCGAGTTTTGAGGGAAACACTCTTCCGGGGGTATACGAACTTCACACGATGGAGGATTCGTTTCAGATAAAGGCTCAACTCGAGCGGGGCGCTGCGAAATCGGCCATCATCATTGGGGCGGGCTACCTCGGCGTCGAAATGGCCGACGCTCTGTCTCACCGTGGTATGGCGGTGACTCTGGTTGAGCGTTCTCCAGCGGTGTTTCCCAGCGTTGACCGGGAGTTTGGGGATTTGATTGAAGACACGCTTCGAAAGCACGGCGTGGAGGTCGTCACCGGCGCCGAAGTGGCGAGGATTGAGACTGCGCCATCCGGTCTGCTGGTAACCGCCAAGAATGGATGGCGGAAGAGCGCCGATTTAGTCCTGCTTGTTGTGGGAGTAAAGCCTGCCTCCGACCTGGCTCGCGAGGCGGGAATTGCGATTGGAAGCCGCGGCGCAATTCGCGTGAATACCCGGATGGAGACGGAGGCGCCCGATGTCTACGCCGCGGGCGATTGCGTCGAAACGTGGCACCGCCTCCTGCAGCGCTACACGTATCTGCCTCTCGGCACAACGTCGCACAAACAGGGGCGCGTGGCGGGGGAGAACGCTGCCGGCGGCGATCGGGAATTCGCCGGATCGGTGGGTACTCAAGTCGTGAAGATCTTCGACATGGCGATCGCCCGGACTGGACTTCGGCAAAGCGATGCCGCCGAAGCGGGCATCAACGCCGCGACCACAGCGTCAGCTTTTTCGGACCACAAAGCTTACTATCCAGGGGCCGAAGAGATTCACTTCCGGGTTACGGGAGACACGACATCCGGAAAATTGCTCGGGGCGCAGATCGCGGGGCATTGGAAGTCGGGAGTTTCGAAACGGATCGATATCTTCGCGGCCGCTCTGTTTCATGGAATGACTGCCGACGGATTCAACGATCTAGACCTGAGCTACACGCCACCCCTTAGCAGCCCGTGGGATCCGGTTCAGATGAGCGTGCAGGCGTGGATGCAGGAGCATTGGGATAAGAGAGGCATATGCAAAGCCAGCGAGTGTTAATTCTCTGCACCGGAAATTCAGCGCGTAGCCAGATGGCCGAAGGCCTCTTACGTCATGATGCGGGCGACCGCTTCGAGGTATTCAGCGCTGGAACGAAACCGAGCCATGTCCGGCCCGAAGCAATTACCGCAATGCGGGAGTTAGGCATTGATATTTCCGGGCATCGGTCGAAATCGGTTACAGAGCTTGACGGGCAGCACTTCGATTACGTCATCACCGTGTGCGATAGCGCTCGCGAATCTTGCCCTATGTTCTTCGGAACGGCAAAAAGGCTGCATCACAGCTTTGACGATCCCGCGGCGCTTACCGGCTCCGAGGAGGAACGGCTCACTCTGTTTCGGCGTGTGCGTGATGAACTCCGTACCTATCTTTCCGGTTTCGCACGGAAGGAAGTTCCCGCAGGTGGCGACTCCGACTGAGCGACCCTGCCAATCTCGCGTCTGGCCAGAGCGGGATCTCCCGCAGCTTCGCCATGTCCTCGCCACGCTTTTGCGCCAGTTTTACATCGCGGCGGAACTGGGCGCCGCCGATCGGAGTCCGCAACGATCAGATCCCCAGTTCAGTTCCTTAAAGAGTGCGCCGGCAGACCGCGACCGCCTACCCGTGCCCTTGTCGGCGGCACGCATTGCCTTCACCGTGGCGGCGTTCGGAATGCGCACCTCAAAGGGCAGGGCCTTCTCCGCAGCTACGCGGACCAGCAACATGCGAACGGCGTCTGACACCGAAATGCCCATCCCGGCGAGCGTCTTCGCGGGTTTCTGTTAGGTCTTCTCGTCCACGCGTATGTGAACCATTGTCGTCGCCACGAATTGCACCT
The DNA here is from genome assembly GCA_963763545.1 of Bryobacterales bacterium. Classification (GTDB taxonomy): domain Bacteria; phylum Acidobacteriota; class Terriglobia; order Bryobacterales; family Bryobacteraceae; genus PALSA-243. Next base: position 319,144 of record CAVXPE010000015.1, on the reverse strand, counting down.
CTCCAAGATACATTGTATTGCGGCGCGACACCGGACACTTCCGATGCCAGCCCCGGCGACCCCAGCGCGGAAAGCTGTAGACTGTTATGGAACGAACAGAGGCGTCTGCGAGCATTGGAACTTGCGGCGCTAGAATTGGTCCATGTTGTCGCGTCTTGCGCCTGTGCTGTTCTTGACCGCGAATTTGGCGGCGGCTCAAGAGCAATTGTCCGCCAACGACATTCTTCGGCAGGCTGAGACGAAAGCGGCAAATAGCCATCGAATCATTTGGGTTCTTTTTCACGCATCGTGGTGAGGCTGGTGTCATAAACTCGATAGGTTTATCGAGTCCGCACAACCGAGCCTGATATTCGAGAAATACTTTGTCATTGCGAGAATCGCCGTGCAGGAAAGCAAGGATAAGCAGGAGCTGAATACGCCCGGGGGAGAAGAACTGATGAAACAGCTCGGGGGCCCAGCCGGTCTCCCGTTCTTCGCGTTCCTGGATAGCCATGGCAGCATGATCGTAAACTCAATACGCCAGGAAGATAATGGCAAGAAGGCCGGGAATATCGGTCACCCCTATAAGCCGGAGGAAGTCGATTGGTTCCTCACGATGCTTCATCGAGCAGCGCCAGACATGACCGGAAGTGAATCGACGGCTTTGGAACACTGGCTTCGGAATCAAAAATAAGCGACGTTAGGGATCCGCGCGATCCCGATCGCGGCAAACCGGCACTTGCTTGACAGGTATGTGCCAATGGAGGTTCGGACGTGAAGTTCACACATCGCATTGGCTGGCTGATTCTTCTTATCGCGATCAGCTGTTCTACGGTCTCGGCGCTTGTTGAGCCCAGGAGCATAGGCGGGTTCACGATACGGTACGCGTCGATTTCACCAATCATGGCGTTGCTGGCGGGAATCTTGATATTGATGATGCCCCGCCTTCTCAATTACATCGTGGCCCTCTATCTCATTCTCGTGGGACTGATCGGACTCTTTGGCGTATAGCCGTCCTCGACCTTACACGCCGATCATCGCGGTTGATCGCAATGCCGGCTCCAGGCAGAACCTTGCCCGCGATCATCATCGCGAAACCATCGCGAAACCGGACTTCTCAGCCCAAAGCAGACCTTAGCAAGGCTGTTGAAAAAGGCTTATCGGCCGCCGATAAACGCCGATGAATGCCGTGTCGTTTGTTTTCAATCGGCATGATTGGCGTTCCTCAGCGGCTTAACGATTTCAGGGCGTTTTTCAGCATCCTGTTAGTGTAGATAGGAGCCCGGAAAAGAAGCTCGTACAGCACAACGAACTTATGCTGTTCACCTGAAGACAGGTCCTCAATCCTGATCGGTGCGTTCGAATGGCTAAAGATTCGAAAACCCTGTCGTCGATCAATTCGAAGATGCTTGTACTAAAAACGGTCATTGACGATGTCTACCAGGCTGGCCGCGCGGCTCGATCAATTGGACGGCGCCCTGAGCTTGTGCAACGCCATCCGGTCGAGCAAGGAATTCGATTCGCGCCTTTACCATCTCAACTTGCAGCGCCGCGCTCCCATGGAGCATAGCGGCGTCTTTCGCGTGATCGCGGAGTTCAACTCCATGGTCGATAGCTTGCCGTTCGAGGCCGGTGCGCTGGTCGATGACACCCTGATTGGGCAAGGCTATCTGCAAAGGCTCACAGCGGGGCGATACCTAATGCCGGTGTCGCTCGAAAGCGCGGCGGCGTGATGGCCAGCATGAGTAGCCTCGCGCGGTTGCATCGGGCGCCAGCGCAGCCGGAACGCGCGCCGGTTGCCAATTTGGCAAGTCTCGGCGTTTCCGAACCTACGATGCTCGAATTGCAGAACATGTTTCTGGCAGCAACCGGCGCGCGGACGCTTCGGATCTCAGGGCCGGATCGCGTCGCCGGCCATGAGCAGCAGCGTGGCGCCGGAGAACGTTCCGATGCGTCCCGATTTCGCCAGCATGGCCGCGCGAGATCGATTCCGCGCGATGGTGACGCGGCGAATTCAACGCGGCGGCGGCGCCGCCGATACGCAGCCGTGGCCGATGGCAATTCAGATTTGATCGAGTTTGGTCCTCGTTGGGAAAGGGACCGCTTGGGGCGCGCGCGGATTGAGCCACGGGCCGCCCCGTATTCTTGAGTTTCGCGCCGGTATGGCCTCGACGCGAGAAAGCAGCGGTCGTCTTCGTCGTCCCGCCGCGTTGGCGGGCCGGAGTATCTCCCTCTCGGCCCGCTTCCAATTTCTCAGGAGTGAGTATGAGCACGCACACCGCGGCGCCCGCGTTTTCAGTCTTCGACTTCGACTTTCTCAGCGTGATCACGCTTGCCGAAAATTTCGGTTTCGAGGGACCGGACGCCTTCATCGTGGCCCTCGCGATGCGGTCGAACGGCGTCGATGCGGGCGGGGCGGTGAAGCTATTCAGGGATGCGTCGAGGCGAGTGCAGCAATGCGCCAGCCATCCATCACCGGCTACCTTCAGAGCCTCGGCGCGTTGTGCTTCGAGGTGAGCCGCCGCCCCGCGTTGCTGCCCCTGTTCGTCGCCATCATCTTGCGTGTGCCATCGACGCTGGCCGAGTTGGCCGGAGCCGCGCGATCGAAGCGCATCGCGGCCTAGGAAATAGTGTCCTTTTTAACAAATGTTGCGAAATCGTTACAAAACTTCGGCTCCGGGTACTCTAGATTGAGCGGCAGGTCCTTTGTTTCGATTTGAAATATGCGCATGGCCATCCGATTGCCGTGGCCCAAGCCATGATTCTACACTACCGAGGTAGTACTTTATTGCCGGTTTTAGCCGGATTGGCTTACTTAGCCCTGCTCCCGCAGGCCAGAGCCGACGTGTATCAGTATGACTTCACCGAGACACAGGTAACATTTGGGGTGCCCTTCACTGGCCTCCACGTCATTTTCGACTTGCCCAGCTTGCTGCCGGACACCGGCGACGTGAAAAAGTTCTCCGTCATAACAGACGGCTATGTCTCACCGATAACAGATATCCAACTGGTCGGCGTAGGGCCGGATGCGTGTGACGGCGGGTCCATACCTGCGCCATGCTGGATGGTGAAATTTGCCGACGGAGCAAGCGCAGCGAGTTCAGATGGGGGAGGGGTAGCATTTGATGAGGAACCGGGAACCTTCACCGGGGTTGGCGAAACACTCACGATCACTGATGTCTCCGGGGTCCCCGAGCCTGGATCGGTGATCCTTCTTTTGACGCTTATCGCGGCGGTAGCCCTGGTGGTTGGTAAGAGACGCCTATCGAGAAACTCTCCCGCCCTCGAACCGTAACGCCCCAAGCCAGTACTCCACTAACGAACCACCGCTTCCAACGTCCACGTATTGCTCAACGCCTCGCCGGATTTCCACCGCGCGGGGCGTTTTGCTTATAAAGCCGAGACACAAGCCCCCGAAGCGCCAAGATCCCGCCGTTCGCGCCCAGAGCCGTCAGGCCGCTTTGCGCCGCCGCCTGCCGGGGAGGCTTACGCCGCCTTGCGCGGCAGGCGGATCGTCAGGTCTGGGAATGCGCGACTTTCGGAAGACGCTGTTGGTCGCCGTGCTCGATCCGCTTCGGACTTCCGCGCGCCGCGCGCTGGTAATGGCCTCCCCTCGATCCGCAGCAGAATCATCTAGCGCAATTTCGCCATGTCCTTGCCACGCTTTTGCGCTAGTTTTACATCGCGGCGGAACTGGGCGCCGCCGAATCGGCGTCCGCAAGCGATCAGATCCCCAGTTCCTCAAAGAGTGCGCCGGCAGACCGCGGCCGCCTACCGTTGCCCTTGTCCGCGGCGCGTATTGCCTTCACCGTGGCGGCGTTCGGAATCCGCACCTCAAAGGGCAGGGCCTTCTCCGCAGCCACGCGGACCAGCAACATACGAACAGCGTCGGACACCGAAATGCCCATCGCGGCCAACGTCTTCGCGGCTTTCTGTTTGGTCTTCTCGTCCACGCGTACGTGAACCATTGTCGTCGCCACGATTTGCACCTCTCTGAGATACATTTGTATCGCAGTGAGACGATGGTCTGGGTTTCGATGGCGTCCAGTTATCCTTGGCAGGGACTATATCGGCAAGTTTGGGCCAACCTGCGCCACCCTTCTCGTTGCCGCAGATTACCGCAGCTTATAAAACAGACGGCGGCCAGGGTGCATCGCGGGCCCTCCAGACCTCTCCTATTCCGCCCGCATCGATGGGAACGAGCACCTCATAGCCGAAAGCAGACCTTAAGCGCCGTAACCACGATGCTGCAATGCAAGCAGGTGTTCGGCATCCGGCCAAGAGATGGTTAGTAGAAATACTGAATCAACTATTGCTTCGACCTCATGCTTGATCGAAGCGCCAAGAGTAATGAGACTCCCAGCCTGCAAATCGTATGACTCCCCGCGGGCGCTATAATGCAAATCTCCCTTCAAGACTTGCAAGGAACTCGTGCCATCGACGTGATGCTCCTTCATCCGGGCGGAAGTTTCCATGCAGATCAGAACCACCCTAAAGTCCGGCTTTTTGTACAGAGTCTTTGAATGGATACCTGAGGGCCAGGGCTTCTGCTGTTCCGAATCCGCGATTTCGCGCGTCAGATCGAACTGTGCGAGATCGGCGGTCATGTTGCCGTCATCGCCTGAACCAGGAATTGACATTGGATGTTCACTCCTGGCTACCAATATGGCACGCCATTGGGGGTGAACTAACCTCGCCTGGCTTGTCATCGGCGAATTTGGGTTTATGCCGGAATCAATGTCAGCCCGGCAATTGGGGGTTGTCGTTGATTCTTCCTCGGTGATCAAATATAAGAGAATTGGGCCGGACGTACGCACGAACTGCCCTTCGCGGCTCTTTCCGTAGAGGCAGCCAAGAATTGATTTGCTGGTTCGAGTCTGTGAAGAAAACGAGGTTGTCATGCATTTCCTGAGCGATGAAGATCTGCAGAATCTTTTGCCCGCTGAAGAGGCATCCTTCCCGGCTCCTGTGCCCACTCAAGTGGTCTCGAGCGAGGAGTATTTACCTCCGCCGCAAACCGCCGAGCAGCGGGAGGTGGAGGCCCGCCTTATCGAATTGGCCGATGGCATCGCCAAAAGCCAGGGAGTTTCCCGAAGGCGATTCTTCCAGACCGCTTCCGGAATGGCGGCTTCTTTCCACGTGATGAATCAGGTATTCGGCGCGCTGTTCGACGCGAGCCTTGCGGAGGCCCAGACGCCGGAAATGGCAAACCAAAGGGCAAAGGCGCTGGCGGGCCAGTTCATCATGGACACGCATACCCACTTCCTTCGCGACGACACACGTCTCACCGGTTTTGTTTCGATGCGGGAAGCTGTGGGCAAGGCCGGATGGAATAAGGCCATCGGCGACCGGCCCCAGACCATCGACGATCTCAAGTACGACAACTACTTCAAGGAGATTTACCTAGACAGCGACACCAAGGTCGCGCTGATAAGCAACGCCCCCTCGGAGATTCCGGAGGACTGGTTCCTGACCAACGACATGGTGTTCCAGACGCGGACAAAGGTGAATACGAAAGCGGGCTCGAAGCGCATGCTGGCGCACTACATCATCACGCCCGGCCAAAAGGGCTGGATGGAAGGCATTGAGCGCGCTATCGAGGTTAGCAAACCGGATTCATGGAAGGGATACACAGTCGGCGACAACACGCACAAGGAACTGAGCAATCATCCCTACCGACTGGATGACGAGAAGCTCATGTATCCGGCGTATGAGAGATTCGCCAAGTCCGGAATCAAAAACGTCTGCATCCATAAAGGGCTCTGGGCTCCCGCTGTGGAAGCGCGATTCCCCAAACTGACCCCTTACGCAAAACCGGACGACGTGGGCAAAGCGGCCAAGGACTGGCCGCAGCTAAACTTCATCATTTACCATTCGGCATATCGCCACATCGGAGGCGATCCAGCGGTGGCGTGGGACGAGTGGCAAAAGACCGATCGTATTTCCTGGGTCTCCGACCTCGCCGAAATCCCGGGCAAGTATGGCGTCAAGAACGTGTATGCCGACCTGGGCCAAGTGATGGCCTACTCCACGGTCGTGAATCCGCGGCTCGCCGCTGCCCTCCTCGGCGTGTTGATCAAAGGGCTCGGCGTGGACCACGTCATTTGGGGTACGGATGCCGTCTGGACGGGGTCGCCGCAATGGCAGATCGAGGGTCTGCGCCGCCTGGAGATTCCGGACGACATGCAAAAGAAACACGGCTTCAAACCGCTGGGCGCCGCCGACGGGCCGGTGAAGAACGCCATTTTCGGCTTGAACGTCGCCAAGCTCTATAACTATCCAGTGGAATCGTTCCTGAAGAACAAGGATCACTTCGCCGGTCTGCGGGCGGAGTACGAAGAGCAGGGGCCGGAGCGCAGCAATCTCCGGTACGGCTACGTTCCCAAACCGGCTTAAGATCCAAAAGGACTGGCTTCTCCCGAGGTCCGCACTACGCGGCGTTGGAACGTCTGGGACAGCTGGAACGGCATCCTCGCCGGTTAGGACTCGTTAGGAAATAACAGTGCGAGTGGATGCACCGATTGCCTCTCTCGGGAGCGCCGGGCAGAAGCCCGGCGGCAAGCCTTGGCCCCACAAAGAATCATCCGGATCGGTGGAACAGTTGTTAACGAACAGTGCATTAGGCCGCCGGCAGCGTCGTATTCGCGAAGCCAATGAGAGCGGCGCAGAAGAGTGCACAAAATTGACAAAGCGCCGCGTCCTATTGGATGTTCAACGTGACCACGTTGGAAGTTTGTCCGTCTACCGTCAGGGTCACATTTGACTCCCCACTTCCTTGCAGATTTAAGGGAAGGCTGACATTCACTTGATCGAGTCCAGCGAAGCCCGGCGCGGGCCCGGCATAGAGCACGGGCAGGCTTACACCATTCACCGCCAGCGCGACATTGGCGAGCGAACTCCGGTTGCGAATCGCACTGCCGTAAAGCGTGAGGTAAACGGTCGCGCCGCTGGTGAGCACTATGGGAGTGGCGGTGCATCCCGTCGCCCCGCACTGGAAAACCTGCACTGGGTTTTGCGTCTGGGAGTTGGCGGGAACGCTGATCGCGGTCGCAGCCGCGACGCCACTACCGGCGCCGTTCATTGTGAAGAGCGCGGGCGCGACGGCCTGTATGGCGCCTTCATAAGTCTGCCCCGCGCCGCTGCCCGCAAGCGTGATCGTTGCAACGCCTGCGGCTGCGCCGTCCGGAATCTCAAAATTGATCTGGCCAGGCGAAACGTAAAGCAGCGGCGCGTTGCGCGCCACACCGGCCGAATCCGTAACCGTCACGGTGACGCCGCCCAACGCCGTCGCGGGTGGCTGGGACTGCGCCGAGGCAACGCCCGCCGCCAGATTCGAACCGTAGAGAGAAGCTAATGCGTCCGGCGCCATCGAGTCGACCGGCGCCGCAGAAGATTGGGCATCCGCATCCGCCTGGATCACCCCGTAATAACGCGCCATCCAGTACGGAAGAATGTAGTCGATGCCGGCCGTCTCGATAACGCCCGATCCGCCGCCTGAAAGCTGAAAGGGATCGTCCTGCCAAAGAAAGTCGGCCGGCGGGCGGATGGCAACGGGAACCGGCGCGCACGCCTCGGTGCAAACGGCGACCGTCTTTGAGAGGTCGACGGTGAAATCGCGCGGCGAGCGCTGCAGCCATTCGTCCATCAGAGCGATGGTTTCGGCGTCCCGCGGTCCGTTCGGCCCGGCCAGCGCGCGGTCGATGAGATCGAAAAAGGCATTCTGGTGGGCAGCCGTGTAGTTGCGAATGGTTTCGTATGCGGAGCGGTTATCGCTGTTGTCCTGGAGCCGGATCAGATTGTAGAAGGTCATGTAATCCAGGTTGAACTTGAAATATGAGCCGAGTCCGAGTACGTCGACAGATACGCCCAAGCTTACCGGAGGAGTGTAAAGCGGCGCGCTGAGCGTGCTCGAAGGATTCACGTGGCGCGTAACTTGGACCAACATCTGCAGCTCTTCCGGGCGCACCAGGAACGTATTCGAGATGTCATCGTTGGGCGACCATTGGTGTCCAGAGATAAACCCAGAGAGCAGCGTGGTCACCGAATTGATACGGCTCTTCACGCCGGCATCGTCCACAAGGTCATATGCCGCGCCAAGACCGAAGAAGACACCGACCACCTCGTCTCGCGACGTGTTGTCGACCCAAATATAGGGCGGCGCCTGATGGATCGTATTCGCGGTCTCCTCGCTTTCGATTCCCGCGGCATAGGGCGAATTGGCGGTCACGATGCAGCGCGCCAGGCGATTGTCGCCGGTAATATCCACGAGGCTTTCGATGCCCGAGAGGGCGGCTTTGACATTGTTCAATGCGTCCTGCGATTGAGTCGCGCTGTAGCGGAATGACTCGGCGGCGAGATAGGCGCCCGTCCAAAGGGCGGAATCGCCGCAGCGGGTGTATCCAATGATGTTCGAACTCGTCGAGGACGCATAGATCGGGTTCAGAATCGTTCCGAAGGGCATGTGCCGCGCGAGGATTGCGGCGTCAATGGCCAGCGCTTCGGCTTCGGAGGCGAGCAGGCAGTGCGGCAGCAAAATGAATGTGCCGAATGCCGCGAGACAGACGACTCCTTTACGCATAAACGCTGGGTGTGCAGTTTTGGCGCCGTCAGCAATTCGCACGCCGCCGGCGCTTCGTGAAGCAGCTCACAATGCAAGTCGTCCGCACTGCCGCTAACGCCACTTTCCCCTCCGCACCGACCACGACGTATGGTTCCGGCAGAAAGTGAAGGGCGGTTTCGACCGACTCCACCGCGGAGAGTTCCTCACCCACGAGGAAGTTGGCGAACGCCTGAGAAAGATGTTCCAACCGTAGGCTGCAGGTTCGCTGGTCGCCCGCCGCGGCTGAAGATCTCCAACAACTCTTCGATTACATCCGCTGGGATAACCCGGCTGCGTCACAACGCGTGGCGAAGACAATCTATGATCGCGCCGAAAGTCTTGGAGCGGCATCCGTACTAGGGAAGGCGAGGCCGTGTCGACGGGACGCGTGAGTTACCGTTGCCTCCGCTTCCGTTTATCGTCGTGTATCGTGTACTGGAAACCGCGGATACGGTCGAAATTGCGAATGTAATTCACGGAGCCCAGCGTGGCGTTCCGCGAATTGTGGAGTCTTCTGTAACGAGGTAACAACCGCTCCCTTGCGGTCGCGGCTCGGTACCGGACCTCCGCTTGTTTCTGCTTCCAGATCGCACATCCCTGAAGCGGGTGGAACTACCGCTGAAACTTACCGGCGCCGAACTTGGGATTTACCTTGAACTTCTGCGCCTGAAACTCTTCGGTGAGATTTCCGTTCGCGATCCATGTCATCGTGTGCGGAAACAGTACTCCGTCCTCCGGCTTATAGTCCTTCAACCACATCTGCACGTTTTGCGTTCCGTTCAGGTAGTTCAACATTACCGGCAGGTGCGTCTTGGCATCGATGAAAAGATGTACCAGAAAGCCGTTGGGACCCTTCCCTTCGATTCCATCAGCCATGCCGCCGGGCGCCTCCACCTGTCCACCGTAAGCGTAAGTCAACGGGAAATTTTGCGGCGTGGTAAGCGTGAGCGCCAGCATATACAGCGCGAAGCTGCGGATAAACGCCGATTTACGCGTTGCCGCTACCGTTTCCGCGCCGCCCTCCACCACGCCCGAGGATAACTTTGCCCAGTAAGCGTCGCCGTTGAGGCCCTCGGCTGTCACCGACGCGAACGCGGGGCCGCCCTCATCGCCCGGCATCCCGCCTCCCACGGACATCACGCCGTCTTCGCCCACGGTGGTGCGTTGCACTTCGCCGCCCGAGGAGAGAACTGTCTGCTCTCTGAGGAACTTGCCCGCCAACTCGGCGTTCAACGCCATTTCCGTGGTTGAGGCGCCTCGGCGATCCGGACCCCACACCGTCAGCGATTGAATCGCCGCGAGCTTCTTCCCGCCCAGAGCCGCGCGGGAAACCGCCAGGATGTCGTTAGCGCTCGGCTGCGCCGCCAAGGGAAGTAGCGCGGCGGCCCAGACGACCAGGTATTGAGCCAGTTTCTTCACGGCACTACCCCCAAGCGCGTCAGATCTCGAGGATCTCTTTTTCCTTCGTCTTCGAAGCCTGGTCGATCTTCGCCATGTAGGAATCGGTCAGCTTCTGGATCTCATCGTGCGCGCGCTTTTCGTCGTCCTCGGCTACCTTCTTATCCTTGAGCAGCTTCTTCACAGCCTCGTTGGCGTCGCGGCGGATGTTGCGCACGGATACGCGATGGTGCTCGGCGGCGGCGTGCAGCTTCTTTACCAGGTCCTTGCGGCGCTCCTCGGTCAGCGGCGGAATCGGGAGCCGAACGATCTTGCCATCGTTCGACGGGTTCAGACCGAGGTCCGACACCCGAATTGCCTTCTCGATCACTCCGATCTGCGAAACGTCCCACGGTTGAATCGTAATCATGGAAGGTTCCGGCACGTGCAGGTTGGCGATCTGATTGAGCGGCGTAGGCGTCCCGTAATAATCGACGCGGATGTTATCGAGCAGGCTGATAGCAGCGCGCCCGGTGCGAATGGACGCCATTTCGTGCTGCAAATCGGTGATCGCCTTATCCATACGCGTCTTCATGTTGGCCTCCACCTCCTTGGCGTTGTTGAAGGTTTGAGTGGGGGCGGCTGGTTGTGCTTCGGTCTTCATTGCGCTGTATCTCCCGGAACCCGGCGCAGGGGGAGCCCGCGCTACGAGTGAATCACGGTGCCGACGGGCTCGCCCATCGACATTCGCATTATATTGCCTGTTGTATTCAAATTGAAAACGATAATCGGCAGCTTGTTGTCGCGGCACATCGCGATCGATGTGGCATCCATCACAGCCAGGCCTTTCGAAAGCACCTCGAGGTAGGTGACGGTGGGGTATTTCACGGCGTCCTGGAATTTCAGGGGGTCTCGATCGTAGACGCCATCCACCCGCGTTGCCTTTGGCGATGATGTCGGCCTTGATTTCGAGCGCGCGCAACGTCGCCGCTGTGTCGGTGGAAAAATATGGGTTCGAGGTCCCGGCGGCAAAAATGACGATACGGCCCTTCTCCAGGTGCCGGATGGCTCGGCGCCGGATGTAAGGCTCGGCCACCTGGTGCATTTCGATGGCGCTCATGACGCGCGTCTGCACGCCCATCTGTTCCAGCGCATCGGAGAGGGCGAGCGAGTTGATCACCGTGGCCAGCATGCCCATGTGATCGCCGGTCACGCGGTCCATGTTCTGCGCCGCGGCGGAGAGGCCGCGAAAAATGTTGCCGCCGCCCACCACGACGCCGACTTGTACGCCCGCCTCAGCGACATCCGCCACTTCGCGCGCCAGAGCTTTCACGCGCTCCGCATCGATGCCAAACGTAGCCGCGCCTGCCAAAGCTTCACCGCTCAACTTCAGCAGGATGCGTTGGTATCCGGGCATGTGTTTTTGGACTCGTTTCTATTTGGCCCGGTTTATTGGCCGTTTGCCGCTTGCTCTTCGCCGGACTCAATCGCCGTTTCACCGACTTTGAATCGGACAAAGCGCGCCACTGAAATGTTCTCCCCAAGCTTGGCGATCTTGGTTTTCACAAGCTGCCCCACCGAAATGGTCGGCTCCTTGACGAAGGGCTGCTCGAGCAGGCAGATCTCTTCATAGAACTTGTTCATACGGCCGTCGATCATTTTGTCGACCACCGCCGGGGGTTTGCCTTCATTCAACGCGCGTGCGCGCTGGATGTCGCGCTCCTTATCCATCACTTCCTGAGCGACGTCTTCTTTACGAATGAACCGCGGATCCGTCGCCGCGATGTGCATGGCGATATCATGCACCAACTCCTTGAAATCGTCAGTACGCGCCACGAAATCGGACTCGCAATTGACTTCCACCATGACGCCGAGTTGTCCGCCGGCATGGATGTACGTGCTCACCAAACCTTGCTTTGTGGCGCGGCCCGCCTTCTTGCCCGCCGATGCGATGCCCTGTTTGCGAAGCCACGTCTCGCCTTCGTCGAGGCTGCCGTTCGAGGCCTGCAGGGCCTTCTTGCATTCCATCATCCCCGCGCCGGTGCGCTCGCGGAGCTGTTTTACAAGTGCTGCGCTAATTTCCGCCATAGTAATTTGTTCCGTTATGATTCCGCCGCAGGAGCGGCGAGGGCAGGCGCGACCGCCCGCCCGCCTTGAGCTACAACCCGCCTTCCGTTGCAACCGGCTCGGCTGCCGGTTCGGCGGCGGTTTCGGAAGCGGGGCCCTTGCGCGAGGTAACCGGCGGCTCGTCCGCCATGCTCATGCTCTCGGCCATGACCTTCTCCGCATACTTGGGATCGACGTATTCCGCGTACTCCATCATGCCTTCGCCGGCCGGAGTCTCGTCCGTTACCGTGTCAGCCACGCATCCGCTTTTCGGCGCTGAAATCCTGCTCGGTAGCCAGAGACGCGGCCCTCTACTACGGCGTCGGCGATCTTGCTCGCGAACAGGCGGATGGCGCGCAATGCGTCGTCGTTGCCTGGAATTACGTAATCCACTTCATCGGGGTCGCAATTGGTATCGACAATAGCCACCACCGGAATCCCCAGCCGCCGCGCCTCCTTCACCGCAATCGCTTCCTTGTTGGAATCGATCACGAAGAGGATATCGGGCAGCCCAGGCATATCCTTTATGCCGGCGAGGTTCTGGTCGAGATGCTTGCGTTCGCGTTCCAGGCGAATGACTTCCTTCTTCGGGCGGCCGGCGTATCCGCCTTCCACCGAAGCCATGCCTTCCAGTTCTTTTAACCGTTTAATCGACTTCTGTACCGTGGCCATGTTGGTGAGCAGTCCGCCCAGCCAGCGTTGGTTGACGTAAAACATCTGGCAGCGGTTGGCCTCTTCGGCGATCGCTTCCTGCGCCTGACGCTTGGTCCCACGAAAAGCACGTTCTTGCCTTGCGCAGCCGTCTCGACGACATAGCGGGCGGCATCCTTGAACATTTTCAGGGTCTTCTGCAGGTCGATTATGTATATGCCGTTGCGTTCGCCGAAGATGTATTCTTTCATCTTCGGATTCCAGCGCTTGGTCTGGTGCCCGAAGTGAACGCCAGCTTCGAGCAATTCCTTCATCGATATCGCGGGCAAACTATCTCCTTTAGGTTGATTACTAGGGGGAAATCCCCGGTTTTCGCTTTCCGCGGTGTTCCGTCCGGCGCGTTCCAAAGCGAGATTTGCGCCTGCGCTACGGAACGGAAAGCGGCCTCATACAAACGCAAAGGCCGGAGACCATACTTCCTCCGGCCTTTGCGGAAAAAAGTTTAGCGTTTGGAGAACTGGAACCGCTTGCGAGCGCCCTTTTGGCCGTACTTCTTGCGCTCGTGCTTACGCGGGTCGCGCGTAAGAAGGCCGGCCTTCTTCAGCCGCGGCCGCAGTTCCGCATTGAACTCCACCAAAGCCCGGGCAATGCCCAGGCGAGCGGCGCCGGCCTGCCCGGCGACTCCGCCGCCATCGGTGAGGATGACGATATCGAACTTGTCCATCATCTCGGCGGCCGCCAGCGGCTGCCTTACCATGGCGCGCGCGCTTTCCGTGGGGAAATAATTCTCGAACGCGCGGCTGTTGATCTTGATCTCGCCCTTGCCCGGCCGTAAAATAACCCGAGCCACCGAACGCTTGCGGCGGCCCGTACCCAAATATTGAACTATCGTCGCTGCCACTAAGAAATCCTGCCTTCGCTTATTTCAAGGCCAGCGCGGACGGCTTCTGCGCCGCGTGCGGATGCTTGTCACCCGCGTAGACCTTCAATTTCCGGTACATCTGTTTGCCAAGCTTCGTCTTCGGAAGCATGCCGAAGATGGCGTCTTCCATCATGCGGGCGGGACGCTCGGCGCGTACGCGCTTGAAGCTCTTCTCCACCAGTCCTCCGGGATATCCGGTGAAATGGCGATACACCTTTTTTTCTTCCTTGGCCCGGCTCAGCCGCGCCTTGGCGGCATTGATCACGATTACGTGATCGCCTGTATCCAGGAACGGCGTGTAGACCGCTTTATGCTTGCCCATCAGCAACATGGCCGCTTTGCTGGCAAGCTTGCCAACCACCGCATCCTCGGCGTCCATCACATGCCACTGGCGCGATACACCGTTCTTGGAAGGGAACTCCGTACTCATCGACACACGTCTCCAACTCTCAATTACAAACATTCAGATTAGCGAGATGGGGTGATGGTTGTCAAATATTTTAAAGGGGTAGTCCGCATCTTCGGCGCTGTCTGCGCCATTCTGCGCCAGGCTCAGACATGCGGACAGAAGTTTGTCAATGCCGACGCAGCCTTCGTAAGCGGAAAGGAATCGATCACGGAGCAGACGCTGCATCGACGATACCGAGCTTCGTCGGAACGCAACGCCGAAGCGGCTCAAACGTGTGATGCCCGCGCTGCTATCGGCCTCCTCTCATCATGTTTAGCTAGCGCCTTCGGTTCGCACCTCGTCGGCCGGCGCCGCTAACCGTGCTCTCAGGGCTGTTATTGGCGTCTGGGGCCGTGGATTGTCGGGCTAAAAAGGCATGGGTCGCGCCAGTAGTAGTATCGAATGTCGTCGTGGAGAAGCTCACCACATCGATTCGGCAACCTTTCGAGTGATCCACGCGGCCAGCCGTAAGACGAAATGACGGGCCATGCGCTTGCGACTCGCGGGAATATGTCTACAAAGCAGGCTAAGAGCTTCAACCCTCCAGTGCACACCCATGGCGACTCCCGGCTGACTGGTCTGTCCGGGCAATGCGATTGTCACTGCCACTAACGCACGAACTTGGGGGTACTGCCGGTTCTAACCTGATGCGGCTCGAATAGTACTACCGCCAAAGTACCACTTCCAGGTTCTAGAGCAGCCGGAGGTACGGGGGTACAACGAAGACTTTTCAGGATCGAAGCATCCTGATAATATTGAGAGCCACGAATTCAGAGGAGCGAGCTAGGTATGTTTTGGCGCCCGCACGTCGTGCTGACAGTCGCTGGACAGATGCTTGCCATGTTGCTGGTTCTGCCGTGGGCCTCGCTAGCGCAAAGTACTTTGCATACAGGTGACACTCTTCAAGTTACCTTCCCTGTCCCAAGTGGCTTGTCGTTCAGGCCAGACGTGATCGACCTGGCGATCGGCTCTGTAAGTCAAACGTGCACGGTTGTCAATGAAACACTAGGTACACAAACACAAACGTCCACACTTCTTAACGGGACTGCTTTACTAGGGACTTACAGTACCACAACGAATTGCGCTCAGCCGAATCTGTCATACCCCATTGACCCTTTGGCGTATTTTAGCAGCGGCACGCTTTGCTATCCTGGAGCGCCGGCGTGCGGCACCGCTGTCGACTTCACCGCTGTCCTCAATGGCACTCTCAGCGGAGTGATTACAACGACGATCGATAATGGAACATTGACATTCGACTTATCAGACGAGAATGTCGTGGTCCGTTTTTGTAATTGGGATTCAAACGGCAATGGCCCTTGTCATACTATCCTTACGCCGACAAGCGTCCGGATCATTCCTGCAGGCGGCAGCTTGGGACCTTCCCTATCGAGCCTTAGTCCGAACTCCGCAAATGCAGGAGGCGCGGCGTTCACTCTGACGGTGAACGGGTCCGGGTTCGTCAGTGGATCTACCGTGCAATGGAATGGATCGGCTCTCTCGACTACCTATGTGAGCGCGAGCCAATTGACAGCGTCGGTATCGGCCAGTTTCGTAGCTTCGCAGGGCACGGCGAACGTGACCGTACAGAATTCCGGCGGCGCTGCTTCGAGCCCGTTGACTTTCACGATCAATCAACCAGTGGCGCCTTCGCTGTCGAGCCTTAGTCCGAACTCCGCGACAGCAGGAGGCGCGGCGTTCACTCTGACGGTAAACGGGTCCGGGTTCGTGAGTGGGTCTACCGTGCAATGGAATGGATCGGCCATCTCGACTACCTATGTGAGCGCGAGCCAATTGACGGCGTCGGTATCGGCCAATCTCATCGCTTCGCAGGGCACGGCCAACGTGACCGTACAGAATTCCGGCGGCGCTGCTTCGAGCCCGTTGACATTCACGATCAATCAACCAGTGGCGCCTTCGCTATCGAGCCTTGGTCCGAACTCCGCAGCGGCAGGAGTTCCGGCGTTCACTCTGACGGTGAACGGCTCCGGGTTCGTGAGTGGGTCTACCGTGCAATGGAATGGATCGACCGTCTCGACTACCTATGTCAGCGCGAGCCAATTGACGGCATCGGTATCGGCCAATCTCGTCGCTTCGCAGGGCACGGCGAGCGTGACCGTGCAGAATCCCGGCGGCGCTACTTCCAATGCGTTGACGTTCACCATCAATCCATCAGGAACGCTATCGCTATCGAGCCTGAGTCCCAACTCCGCGACAGCAGGAGGCGCAGCGTTCACTCTGACGGTGAACGGGTCCAACTTTGTGTCAGGCGCAACAATAATGTGGAACGGGACTTCCGTGTCGACCACCTTCATCGGCGGCAGCCAATTGACAGCGTTGGCATCGGCCACCCTGATCGCTTCGCAGGGCACGGCGAGCGTGACCGTGCAGAATCCTGGCGGCGCTACTTCGAACGCGTTGACGTTCACTATATCAGCTCCGCTTTCGCTCTCGAGCCTGAGTCCGAACTCCGCGACAGCGGGGGGCGCGGCGTTCACTCTGACAGTGAACGGCTCCGGTTTCCTGTCGGGTGCGATAGTACAGTGGAACGGGTCTGCCCTGTCGACTAACTTCATCGGTGCAAGCCAATTGACAGCTTCGGTATCGGCCGGTCTCATCGCTACGCAGGGCACGGCTAGCGTGACCGTGCAGAATCCCGGCGCCGCTACGTCGAATGCGTTGACGTTCACGATCACTCAATCGGCGGGGGTTTCGCTATCGAGCCTGAGTCCGAACTCCGCGACAGCGGGGGGCGCGGCGTTCACTCTGACAGTGAACGGCTCCGGTTTCCTGTCGGGTGCGGCAGTACAGTGGAACGGGTCTGTCTTGTCGACCAGCTTCATTGGCGGAAGCCAGTTGACAGCTTCGGTATCGGCCGCTCTCATCGCTACGCAGGGCACGGCTAGCGTGACCGTGCAGAATCCCGGCGGCGCTACGTCGAATGCGTTGACGTTCACGATCACTCAATCAGGGGGGCTTTCGCTATCGAGCCTGAGTCCGAACTCCACGACAGCGGGAGGCGCGGCGTTCACTCTCACGGTGAACGGCTCCGGTTTCCTGTCGGGTGCGATAGTACAGTGGAACGGGTCTGCCCTGTCGACCAGCTTCATCGGTGCAAGCCAATTGACCGCTTCGGTATCGGCCAGTCTCGTCGCTTCGCAGAGCACGGCGAACGTGACCGTGCAGAATCCCGGCGGCGCTACCTCGAATGCGTTGGCGTTCACGATCAATAGCAATCAATCACTGGAGTCTTCGCTATCGAGTCTTAGGCCGAGCTCCGTGGCAGCGGGGGCTCCGGCGTTCACTCTGACGGTGAACGGGTCCGGTTTCTTGTCGGGTGCGACGTTGCTATGGAACGGATCGCCGCTCTTGGCCAACTTTAGCGGCAACCAGGTGACCGCGTACGTGGCAGCCAGCCTGATCGCTTCGCAAGGCAGCGTCAGCATCAGCGTTCGGAACCCCGACGGAACAACATCGAACACGCTGAGCTTCACGATCAACCCGCCTACGCCCGCGATTTCAGCCCTGAGTCCGAATTCAGTTACGGCCGGAAGCCCGAGTTTCAGTCTGACTATCAACGGCTCCGGTTTCCTATCCGGCTCCACTATCGTCTGGAACAGCTCTTATCTAACGACGAGTTTCGTTAATTTTAATCAGTTAACCGCTTCGGTACCCGCCAATCTAATCGCTTCGCAAGGCAGCGCCAGCGTCACGGTGACGGATCCCGGCGGGGCCACGTCCAACGTCGTCACCTTCGCCATTAACAACTTCATTTCCAGCCTCAGTCCCGCTTCTGGGATTGCGGGAGGACCGGCCTTCACCCTGACCGTCAATGGATCGGGATTCCTGGTGGGATCGACGGTTCAGTGGAACGGCTCGCCGCTGTCATCGAGCTACGTAAGCGGGACGCAGCTAACGGCATCGGTGCCAGCGGGCTTCATTGCCAACGCGGGAAGCGCAAGCGTGACGGCGGTGAGCCCCGGCGGAACCCCTCTGGGCTCGGCGATATTCACGATTAATCCGCCACCGCCGACGATTTCGAGTCTGAGTCCAAATTCCGCGCCTGCGGGAGGAGCGGCATTTATAGTGACTGTAAGCGGGTCTGGATTCCTCAACGGATCGACTGTGGAATGGAATGGATCCGCATTGCCGACCACTTATGTGAACGGGAACCAGGTGACGGCTTCCGTGTCAACCGCTCTTATTGCGACCGTCGGTGGCGCGACAGTAACGGTGGCGAGCCCTGGCGGAGCGGCGTCGAATCCGCTGCGGTTTGCAATCAGCCCTGCGGGTAGCTTGTTTATCAGTACTACATCTCCACTGCCCGCGGGAACGATCGGCGCTCCATACTCACAAGTTCTAGCGGCCACCGGAGGCGTGACGCCATACAACAGTTGGACCGTCACGGGCGGGAATCTGCCGCCCGGAATCACGTTAACAATGGCGGGAGGGGCCTTCACCGGGTTGCTCAGCGGGGCGCCGACTGCACTGGGAACGTTTATCTTCACGGTGCAGTTGACCGACAATACCAACGCGACGGCGACGGTGCAGTTCAGTCTGACGATCAATGCCGTGGCGCCATCCATTTTGGCCGCGGGAATCAACGCAGCAAGCTATGTGGGCGGCAGTGTTTCACCGGGCGAGATCGTGGTGATTTTCGGTTCGGGTTTGGGACCAGACACCCTCGTCGGCCCGCAACTGGACACTCGCGGGTATGTGTCCTCCTCTCTTGCCGGTACGCAAGTGCTGTTCGATGGAGTGGCGGCGCCGATAATATACACGCAGGCGTCGCAGGTGAGCGTGGTGGTTCCGTACGAGGTAATCGGGCGGACGCAGGTCCAGGTTGTCTATCAAGGCCAGGGTTCGAATCTGGTTTTGATTCCGGTCGCAGCAGTGATGCCCGGCATTTTCACGGCCGGCGCCTCGGGACATGGACAGGGCTCCATATTGAACCAGGATGGGACGGTGAACTCGGCAAGCAATCCCGCTCCGGTGGGGTCGTACGTATCCGTGTATGCCACCGGGGAAGGGCAAACCAATCCTGCAGGTATTGACGGCGAGCCTGCAGGCTCACCTGCCCCGCGCCCGGTTGCGCAGCCGATTACCGCGACGGTCGGTGGCCTGCCTGCGCAGGTGCAGTATGCGGGCGGCGCTCCGGGGCTGGTCGCGGGCGCCCTGCAGGCGAATGTGCAAATCCCCACTGGCGTGACATCGGGCAGCAATGCTCCCATTGTGATTAACATCGGAGGGCAGACCACACAGGCAAACGTCACCGTGGCGATCAAATAGGAACTCCGCAGGCCGCCCGCGTGAACGTGGCGCCAACCCGATTCACCAACGGCAGGCTTTGAGTGCGCTTCCTTTTGCGACGGACGATGCCGTATATTTTGGCTTACGGCTCTCCATGTCCTATTTCTTCGCGCCGCGAATCCAATTCAAGATTGTGTTGTACTCGGGCGAGTCTTTCGTAAAGCGGACGCCTCCGCCGTGCGCCATGGCGCCCGCCACGCCTTCGGATTCCGAACTGGACGTGGGCTTGCGCAGAATCAGACTGTCTTCGGGATGCGCGGGGTCGGCAACCTTAATCGCGGTGCTGTAATCGCCGTGGAAGATCGTATGTGTGGCATGGCATTCCACGCAGGCATAGCCATCCTTGCCCTTGCGCTCCAGAATCGGCCGGACGTTCGCGGTGAAGTACGCTTCGTCAAGATTGGCGGCGGGCAGCTTCGATACAGTTGGAACCGAGCCACCGCGTCCCGCGGGCGGCGGTGGATTCAATGCCTTCATCACTTCAGCCTCGCCGGGCATCGCCTCTACCTTCAAGCGGACCAGCTTCACTTCCGCGCCCATTGGACCCGCGATTATATTGACGTCGGGAAAACGCGAGTCACGCACCAGCAACACGGCTTGCGCAGCGAGATGAGCCATCTCTGGGTCTTTGGAATCGAGTAATGGCGCGAGCGAGTGCGCCAATCGCTCCGCGCTCGCGCCGAAAAATACGATCTGCTCGACATCGTTGCCAATACGGTTGTAGACCGGCGGCGAAGGATTGCCGAGATCGGATTCGAGATCGTAGACATCGGCACGGCGCAATGGAAACTCGGTCAGGAAACGGAGCAATTCCTTCTTCTCGGCATCGCTTGCGCGGTCGAGCACCACCGCGAACTTGTTCGCCAGCCGCGCTTCCACTGCGAGCCTGCCTTCGATAGCGCGCGTGCGGTCTTCCGGTCGCGCCATTAAGGGCGTCCAGTTGTTATAGAGGTAGCGGATGTTTTCGTCCGCCAGGTTGTAGATGGCATCGTGCAGATTGCTCTCGATCCACGGCGGCTGCGGCGTGGCCATCTTCGCGAGCAGCGCGTCTTCGATGCGGCCTTTCACCGCGGAATCCGGGCTCCAGAACCAGAATTGCCAGAGGCCCTTGATGCCCATCATCTCGACCGGTATCGCGCGATCGTTCGCCAGGCCGGCGAGCGCCGGTTCGAGATCGGCGCGCTTCGCCAATTCGGAGAAATGCTGGGCGAAAACGCGTGCCGCGCCCCAGCGTGCGCGATCGTCTGGCGATTTCATCGCCGTCAACAAGTCGGACGACGGGGTCTCCGCGTGCCGGTTGTAAGTCTGGCGGATTGCCCAAGCCGCCGTACGCTGCACCATCTTGCTCGGGTCGCTCAAAAGCGGCAGGAGCGCCGCATCGCGATCTCCCAGACGGCCGAGAGCCTGCGCCGCGGCCTGGCGGATGAGCGCATCGTTCGATTTTGTGGCGGCGCGAATTTGATCGCGCACCTTGGCGGAAGGCGCGTCCCAAACCTTGTCGAGTTCTTCGAGCCGGCCCACCGGATCGTCCGGCAGCCCGGCGCTGGTAGAATTCCAACCCTTGGCGCGCTTGTCCATCGGATAGTAGGAAGCGAGCGCCAGGATGGCGAATTGCGTCTCACGGAACGGCGTGCGGAAATTTTCGAACGACTGCAGCGGGTCGAACCAGCCGCCGAATGCCTGTTGGCGGCCCAATAAGTATTTCAACGCCTTGTCGACGTGCGGATCGGAAGCCGGTACGCCGGCTTCATGGAGGGCCCACAGAACGTGGCCGGTCTGGAATTCCACCTCCGGCTGATCGGCTTCGAACTTATAAGACCACTGGCCATCGGGACGCTGCAGAGATAAACAGGCGCTCCACATTGGCGGCGATTTTGGCGCTGTATTTGGCGCGATCCATATCGGCCAGCGCGAGCGTTTGATAGCAGAGATCGGTGACGTTCGTCACCGGACCCGCGGCCACTAACTCGGGCAGCTTGGGGTCTTTGGTCTCCGTCCACGCGTACCATGCGACTTCGTGCGCGCTCACCAGCGGGGTATTGCCGTTGGTTTCGTCGGGCGGCAACTTGTCGCGGCCGGAATAATAGAGGCTCAGATACTTTTGCACGCCCTCGCGGTAGCCCGCGCGCGGCGCGCCGGTGATTTGATCTTCGTAGATGCTCAGCAGGTGAGACATGCGGCCCAGCACATTGGCCGGCGCGGAAATGACGCGCGCCCACACCGCCCCCTGCTCTTCAAACCCATAAAGCGGACGCGGATTGTTGTAGAACCTCTCGGTCAGAAACTGAAGTTCTTCGCGCTGCACAGGCGAATATCCATCGCGTACTGCGTAGAGCGCGGCGCGCAGCGGGAAATGCGTGGTATGGCAGCCAACGCAGAGCGATGTCTCCTGGTGGACGCTCGAAACGCGGTCGAACACGCCGCCCCGCCGCGGCGTATTGGCGTGCCATGAATCGCCGGCGGCCAGGATGTAATCCACAGCCGTGCGCACGGCCTGATGAGGATCGGAATAAGGCGGGGGCTCGTAGACGCGCGTCACCAATTTGTATTCGGGATGGCTTGACCGCACCGCCAGGTAATACGCGCCCGCTTCTTTCAAGACGCGCGGCGTAAATTTGTTGGCATTCAGAGCCTGCACTTCGTGCGGCGAGGCCACGGGGTCTTCGCCTTCGTGAAATTCCACCGGCTTGCCGTCGACGACCCGGTAGACGGAGACATTCACGGGAATCTGATCGCGTTCCATCACCTCCACCTGAAAGAAAACCAGCTTGGGCGGGCCGCCGGGGAAATCGATGCGATACCAATCGGTGCGATCGGGATCGTCGACCAGGCTCGGACGCGTAGACCCTGGAAGCGGAATGTATTCCGCATCGTCGCCATGAGCGAATATCGTTTGCCCGAGTGGGATTTTGAGAGCGCCCTGCCAGGTATGCGAGGGATCGCTTTTCACGCGATCGGTAAGCGGCCACCGATTCACCTGCAGGCGAAACATGCCGGATGCGGCCGTGGCGTCAACACGCAGCATCACGGGCCCCGCAGCACTGACTCGAAACTGCGAGTAGAAATCGGCGTCCCCGGCATGCAGGGTCTTGGAGAGCAGCGTCGTGTTCCTCTGCTCGACCGACACCGTGACGCGCGTTTCCTGCGTGAGGTTGACCAGCGAATCGAGCGAATAGAGGATGCTGTACTGATTGCCTGAGGCGATGCCGTTGAGCGGAACAGTCATGGCGCGTACAGGGCCTTTGGTTGCCAGCACGACCGGAAGATTTTGAGCGAAAGCTCCCAGAGGGAGAAGCAATAGACCGAGGAGATAAATTTGTCCGGATCACGAATTATAATTATCCCCAGATTTGGCGGGCGAGGCTAGCCCCCTTGACACCTGTCGCATAACCCTCCAAAATCTAACGAGTTGCCAGGGCCCCCTGAATTAGTTGTCAAGATGGACTAAAGAAGTTCACTCCACGTCAGAAGGGGATTTTCATGAATTTCTCACGAGCCGCGATGCTCATTGGACAAGGGCGTCCGAAATGCAGGCTGCTTTGGTTGGCCGTTTCGCTTCTGCCGGTTGCCAATACCGCAAGCGCGCAGGTCCTGTATGGATCTTTGACGGGAACCGTTACCGACGCATCGTCGGCGGCAATCATCGGCGCCAAGATCGAAGCCGCAAACATCAACACCGGGACTACGAAAGATGCCGTCAGCGACGACCACGGCGGCTACCTCTTCACCAACCTGCAGCCGGGAACTTATAAAGTTACGGTAACTGCGGCGTCCTTCGGATCGTTCGTGCAGCAGGGACTGCAGATCGAAGCCAACGCCGAAAAGCGCGTGGATGCGCAGTTACAGCCTGCAGCGGTTCAGCAGACGGTCACGGTGGAAGCCTCGGTGGTGGCTGTGCAGGCCGATCGCGCCGACGTCAACCAGCAGCTTCAGTCGTCGCAGATCACGCAGTTGCCGGAGCCGGCGACCCGGAATTTCCAGAGCGTTTTCGTGATCGTCCCCGGATTCAGTCCTCCGGCATCGGCGCATTCGGAGGCCGGAAACCCGCAAGGCTCGCTGGCGACCAACGTCAACGGCGCTTCGTACAACAACAACGCCACGCGCATCGATGGCGCGCTCGATTTGTATCCGTGGCTGCCGGAAATCGTTGCCTACGTACCGGCGGCCGAGGCCATCCAGACGGTGAACGTGGTGACGGCCAGCTTCGATGCCGAACAGGGTATGGCTGGAGGGTCTGCCGTGAACGTGATGATCAAGTCGGGAACGAACTCATTTCACGGCGCGGCGTGGGAGTTCAACCAGCTCAGCGCGTTGAAGGCCCGAAATTATTTCTATTATGGCGCGACCAATCCCAAGAACATCATCAACCAGTTCGGCGGCAACTTCGGCGGACCGATCAAGAGCAATAAGCTGTTCTTCTTCGCTGATTGGGAAGACACCGACAAGCGCGCCAACGTTTCGGCTCTACAGACGGTCGCCACCAGCGCATTAGCGCCAGGCAATTTCAGCGCCACCGGAACCAATATTTACGATCCCCGCACCGGCGCTGCGAACGGAACCGGCCGCACCGTGTTTCCCGGCGACAAGATTCCGTCGAACCGTTCGCTTCGGCCTCGCAGAAAATGATCGCGTTGCTGCCGGCGCCGAATCAGCCGTCAGCCTCGCTCGACTCCCACTAACGACTATTTCGGCAGCGGAGATTATTCTTCCACGCACCACAACATCGACACCAAGATCAACTTCAATCCCAAATGACAAGACGCACCGTCTTCGGGCGCTACAGCATTTCGCCCAGCAATATTTTCGACCCGCCGGGTCTCGGCGCGGCGGACGGTAACACGCTCGACGGCGGGCAGCCCGGGACTGCAACCGGCCGCGTACAGAGCACGGGCATTGGAGGCACTTACTCGATCGCGCCCGACCTGTTAGTGGACGGCAATGTCGGGTACACGCGCCTGCGTCTGGGCGCCGAGAACGTCGATATCGGCAAGAATTACGGCTTGGATGTTCTGAATATTCCGGGAACCAACGGACCTTATTTTCTCGATGGCGGCTATCCGAATTTCGGCATCACCGGCTTTTCGTCTTTCGGGAATCCGAACGTTTCGAATCCGTTCCTGTTTCGCGACAACGAATATGTCGGCGCGATTAATCTGGGCTGGACGAAGGGCTCGCATTCGGTACGTTTTGGCGGCGAATACCAGCACTTCGCCATTAACCATTTCCAACCGCAGACTTCGTTCGGACCGCGCGGCGGATTCACCTTCTCGGGCGGCGTGACCTCGCTGAACGGCGGCGCCGCCACGAATCTATATAACTCATGGGCGGACTTTCTGCTCGGCGAGCCGCAAACGATGGGGATCTCGACCGAGTACATCAACCCGGCCACGGTGCGCGAGTCCAATTACGCGTTCTATGCCGCGCGATCAATGGCAGGTGAGCCGCAAGTTGACATTGAACTACGGCCTGCGCTAGGAAGTCTATCCCCTGGCCACGCGCGATAATTACGGCGCCGACATTTACAATCCGCAGACCGGGCTGGTTTGCCTCGGCGGCGTGAGCAATGCAGCCGCACGATTGCGGCGTGAACGTAAGCGGCATTCAGGCTGCGCCCCGTCTCGGCATTGCCTATCGCATCAATGACAAGACCGTGCTGCGCGCCGGATACGGAATCAGCATCGACCCCAACAGCTACCGCGCGATGCGCGATGCGTATCCGGCGACGATTGCGCTATCGATCAGCGGCGCGACTTCGTATCAGGCGGCGGGCTCGCTCGCGACCGGAATTCCCGCGATCGTCGGGTCCATCCTTGACCACCGGACCCATTCCTCTGCCGACCAACATCACGACGACGACTTTTCCGCAGAATTATCATCGCGGCTACATCGAATCGTTCAACGTGACGTTGCAGCGCGAACTCGCGAAGAACTTCACCGCGCAGGCCGCTTATGTTGGCAGCCGCGCCATCCGCCATACGCAGGACATCAATATCAATGCCGCGGGTCCGGGCGGCGGCAATGCGGGACGAGCGTACTTCCCGATCACCGGCCAGACCACGGACATCACGGAAAGCACGCCCTTCAACACCGCGAAGTACAATTCGTTGCAGATGCAGATGACCAAGCGCATCGGCGCGGGGACAGTCGGCGCGGTTTATACCTACTCCAAGGCGATGGATTATCGGCGACAACGACGATTCCGGTCTCACCTGGGCCTGGATTCCCATGTACCGCCGTAATTACGCGCTGGCCGGCTTCGACCGCACGCATAACTTCCAGTCGTACGGAAATTATGAGCTGCCGTTCGGCAGGGGCAAATCGATGTTGTCGAACGGCATCGCCGCGAAGATCGCCGGAGGCTGGCAGTTGAACGGCATCCTGAGCCGGGAGAGCGGCACGCCCTTCACCGTCGCGTCGGCCGGCACGTCGGTCAATGCGCCGGGCAATACGCAAACCGCGAATCAGATTCTGACCGAACGTCGCGATTATCGGCGGCCACGGCATCGGCGCGAATGGCGCGTCTTACTTCAACCCGCGGCGTTTGCTCCGGTGACGACGGTGAGTTTCGGCAACAGCGGGCCGCGATATTTTGCGCGGACCCGGCGTCTTCAACGTGAACGCCAGCTTGTTCCGCAACTTCGCCATCAAAGAAAGAGTCCGTCTGCAATTCCGCGCGGAGACGTTCAATCTGACCAACACGCCGCAATTCGGAAACCCCGGCGCAACGGTCACTTCGGCGACGTTCAATGCGGACGGCAGCGTGAAGTCGCTCAACGGCTATACGCAGATCACGTCGGCGAGCAACGAGCGCCAATTGCGCTTCGCGCTGAAGGTTAGTTTCTGAGGGGGCGTCGAGCAGGTTATCTGCAGCCGAATTTTTCGAACGGCCAAGGGTTGGCCATTACGCTCGGCAGGTCGGCGTAGAGCTTTGCTACGATCTGGCGTAGTCATCGAGTATGGATGGACGGGCAGGTCTGGAAGAACGGTGAATCGAAATATCAGCAGGAGTTGGTTCCTGCCCAAGCTCCTTCTGCAACGAGCGCTCAAGGTGGTGAGATCTCAGATCCCTACTCCCCAACATTGGATGGTGCTCTATGAGCAGCTTCGCTTCACCGCACTGGCCCGAAGGGAGCGAACAGATGCCACCAGGGACTACAACGTTGCGGCTGAGCACGACGAGGCCATCGGACGAATCGCTTTGCAGAGACCATGGGTTCCAATTGCGGACTGCTCCCTCCGAAGGCACTTCCCGGATCGTCAGTGGATCATGGATAAGGACAGGCACCAATTCCATACCAACGGGTACATGGTGATACGAAATGTCCTTCCTGAAAACATCACCGGCAATGCAGTTCGTGAGATTGCGGGTTTCGTTGGAGCAGAGCTTAGTGACAGCTCGACGTGGTATGGCGGCGCGCCCCAGCTCGACGGCATCGTCCCGATGCACCATGCCCAGTCACTATGGGACATCCGGCAGTCCCCGAATCTCTACCAGGTCTTCACGGAATTCTTTGACAACCCGCGACTCATAGTGGATATCAACCGCTGTATTTTTCGGCCTCCAATCCACCCGGGATTCCCGACCCTGAGTCACGGGACTATTCACTGGGATACCGACCCGAGGGTGCCGGGGCCCGGTTCATTGCAGGCCGTCGTGTTATTAACCGACGTTGGCCGCAATGATGGCGGTTTCCAGTGCCTCCCCGATGTTTATCAAAATCTGCAAACTTGGCTTCAGCGTTATGCACGCCGAGACGATTTTGATTTCTTCAATCCAGGGTTGAACAACTGGAAGGCGAAACAGATCGCAGGCAGGGCGGGTGACGTGATTCTGTGGTCCACCAAGTTGCCACACGGCACTGCAACCAATTCGTCAAACCGCCCGCGAATCGCGGCGTTCGTTTCAATGGAGCCTGCCCTCAGTAATGAGGATCTTCGAGAGTCGATGAAGACATGGTGGCTGACGAAGCGAGCCCCCGATTACTGGCGAGGTTTGCCCGGACAAATAGATCCTGAGCCCGGACCACCCGCACTGCTTTCAGAACTAGGCCAGAAGCTTGTCGGATTAATACCCTGGTAGCACGACGGGCAGAGTGCGCGCTTGCAAATCGAATTGCACTTGCGTGACCCCTTTCACTGCGGCTCGCGGGCCGCTCGCGCCAAATGGACAGAGAGTGGGTTATCTCCCATTGAGCTTCCCCATCGCGCACCTCGGCGGGCCAGTTTGTAGACTAGTTGACTGGCACAGCCCGGTCGAAGACGACGTCGATGGTTGAGCCCTGGTGGAGAGTCACTTCCCGACCGCGGGTCAGCATTACAACCGCGAGGCCGACACCACCGCCCACGCCAGCGCCGATGCCGGCGCCGGTCCAGCTATGATCGGTCCAGCCGCCGATGGCGGCGCCGGCGCCGGAGAGGGTTGCCACCCGCGCGGCGTCCCGGCCGACATCGCTGCCCTGCTTGATTTCTTGCTCTTTATCCACTTTTTGGCTGGTACCTCCGGCGTCGACGGAACTGAGATTTGGATTTACCTGGATCACCTTGCCGCTGGCGAACGTCATCTTTTCGATACGGATGCCGAGCTCGGCGCGGCCTTTCACGCGTCCGCTCTCGCGGCAGTGCGAGACCACACCCTGCACATAGGTGCTTTCGGGCACAACTACCAGGCCTCCCGAAACAATCGGAGTGGCCGTCTGCATATAGACGTAGTCGCCTTCCTTCGCAGTGCGAGTGGTGACGGAATTGACCATCTTGAGCAGGACATGGCTGCCCTGGGGAATCTCGGCGGCGCCGCAGAATAAGGGAAGGATGAAAACCAGAACCGGCAATCGCATGAGGTACTCCTTTCTTCATGCTAACCCCGGTTCCGGCAAGAAGGGTCGCGTAAAAAGGGAAAAGAGGGATACAGCCACCGAAACTGCCACACGGCGGGGGGTTCGGCCACAGTCCCTGCTTTGAGGCATACACGGATGGACGGGCTGGCGGCGGCCGAACCGCGCACAAACTCCATTAAAGCTCCTATATCGGGAACCTCGGCAGAGGACCTAAAAGTAGCCCCGCGGCAGCAGGATTCGGTTCGATCCCGTTGCCGCGGGGCTTTCGGCTCTTACTTCTTGGTTGCTTTCTTGGCTTTCAAGGACGCACTATCGGCTTTTGCAGCCGAGTGTCTCTTATTGTGGTGCGCCAACGCCTTCGCGATCTCTTCCGAAGAGAGCTTACTGTGCTTTTCGGAATGCAAAACCTCGGTTAGTGGACTCGTAGTCGTCGCCATTGTTAGAGTACCTCCTCGTTCTGACATCGACAGGCATACCAAAACGGCAGGGTGGGAATCGCCGGTGCTGACTGTTCAGTAGCTGCGTTGTACGTAGCCACGTTGATCAGGAGCCGGCCTTCCGGCCGCGTGGCGGACTGAAGCTGTTGCAAGTTCGAGAGAACCAAAGTATCGAACTCCAACGCCTATATCCATCATACGCCGCGGGCCGAATGCTAGCATTTGGCCGTCTGCCGGGAAAGCAACCGCCGAATGTCGCAGAGGGCTACCGGGTTAACGCTTCTTGGCCTTGTGAGACTTCGGCGCTGAGAAACCCTTGCACTTCGGATGGTTTATGCAAGCTGGTGTGTGATCACGTCGCGCGCAACCGCATCGACCACACTTGTCGCCAGCGTTATAGTCTTCGTCCATTCTAGAACCCCACTCTATCCTCCCCGGAAATGACAGAGAAGGCGCCACGTTCCGAGTGGTTTTCGTCATCCGGTCTTGAAAACCAACGAAAAATAATAAATCCCTCCCGAACTCTTCGCATCGTGCATCTGATGTGGAGCGGTAAAAAGCCGTGCGAACAGCGCGAAATATTCTTGCCTTGATTCTTCGGTTCTTTAGTACCGAGCCGGTCTTCAGTGCACACAGCCGGTTTGTGATCTGATCCGCGACCCACGGACGCGATTTGCGACCCGCCAAGGCGGAAGCGCGCCCGTCCGGCGGATACAAACCGCACTTTCCGGTAACGCCGTTTTACCAACCGGAAGACGCACCAAGGACTCAAAATTTGCACGCCGCTTTCGAGCAGAGGGCCGCTAGCCGCGATACTGTCTTCGTGGCTGTAGCCACAGCTCGGCAATGTGAGGCCCCGTTTCGGCTTATGGCGGCGGGTTGCGCGGGGGCAGCCCTCTATCACCTCACTGCGCTTTTGATTCCTGCGTTCGCCAAGATTGCGTATCCCCGCGGCACGTCACTTTCATAATGTTGGACGGTCTGACGGCCCTCCTGTTTCTCTTGCGGTCGCGCTGGTTCATCTGGCCATACCCTGTCCTAACTAACGGTTCAAGTTCTGCAAGGCCACGGAGTTCGGGGCTGCCAGACTTGGGTCCAGAAGTACCAACTCAATTGGATCGACGCAATCACGGTCTTCGGTGTTTTTATGGGATTGGTATTGCTCGTCCTTGATCGCAGACTGGAGCAAGAACGGGGAGAATTCGCGGTCCGAGCGAGAGGGACCAGGCTGTTGTGACAAACAACGTGTCAAGCCGGCCGTAGTTTCGTCCATCACGCGCAAAACGGAGCTGCCAAATGCCAAATTGTCAGTGTGTCATTTTCCGTTAACTCCGCCTTTCGGCCACATGGCCCAGGAGACAGCTACGGCACTCCAGCCCAGACCGTTTCGGGAACGCAGCGCGTCGGTTTCTGATCGCCGGTCACAACATAACGGCGATGACCTTTCATCTCGACTCCAGTCTTGGACCGCATGATGTCGCTGAGAAGTTCGTGTGCTTTGCCAGGTGCGCCCAGAGTGGCCACCGTCCTTCCCGCCGCCGTGTCTCTGACTACGACCATACTTGAATACCACGCGACCGGAGTACAAACGGTTCCGTCAGACAGATCGAGCCGGGTTCTCGGATTGCGCCACGTTAGCCCAGCGAACCGCTGTCAGCTTTCCCGCGTAGGCCGTCGCGTCGTTAGAGAGATCGTCTTCCACAGGGTGCCTACCGGGAGCCGGTGTCGTCGATACCCGGTTGGCTCGGTTCGTAAACCGCGTGTAAAGTGGAAACCTTTGTGAGGCATGATCGCCGGTAATCCGGTGCCAGTGGGCATCTCTGGCTTCGTAGTCCGATGTGATCCAGTAGCCGTCATCGTAGGCTTGCCGAATGAGTTCTGCTCTCCCATCTCCGTCCAAGTCGATCAGGTCCTGTAACCCGTGTTGATCGATCTCGAAGTATCCATCCATTTCCGACGGCACAGGACGCCCCGCCGTATCAAAGAGCAGCGTCAGTACGTGCATCGGTGGTGCAAGGCCGTTGCCGCCCGTATTGGCAGCGTAGATCAGATCAACGATTCCGTTCCTGTCGAGATCCGCCAGATAAAGAGCGCCTCCGCGCATCGCGTCGGCGGTCACGGTCCACGGCTTCCCCGCACTATCAATGCCGGAGAATTGAATCAGGTTGCCCCCTTCGACAAATCGCACTGTCGTCGAGCCAAGCCGAACCGCGGGCATGCCCTGAACGAACGTGGCGCGAAGAACTCGTTGCGGAAATCGGTGGGAGATCTCGCTGTCCTTCAACGGTAGGTATCCGCGCATGTACGCTGCACACATTGCGGGCAGCAGCAGCCCAAGAATAGCGCTCCAAATGCATAGGCGTCTCACGAACTCAGAGTAGCTTAGAGCGTTCCAGTCGTGAAGTGGCGTTCTCTTCCATTGGGTCGTTCAGAGGCGAATCTGTCCTTCGCTGAGAATGGACAGTCGCGCGGGCGCCGCCGTCTAGGCGCAGACTGGGTAGTGGAGACGCCGCTATCTGTTCCGGCTCACCAATATGGAATCGATGCGGTTCTATTCGCCGGGCATCTCGATCTGGCAACCGGCCGGTTGACGCGCATTCCAGCCGATCCCTACTGCCCTATTGAGACCATGAAAACGAGGAGAGGCTGTGACGCATTTGAAGGTATGCCTACGGCCGAACAGTTACGCTAAGCTGGAAGCCGCCGGCGGCCTCGAATTGCTGGAACGGGACGCGAATCTCCTCCGCCCGCGCGGCAACGTCGCGAAGGCTTCGGTATCGCTAGTGCAGTTTGAGCGGGTAAGCCATATGGACGACCACACATTGAATCGACGGGATCTGCTCCGCAGCGCCGCTATGGCAGCATTGCCGGCGGTCGCGGCCGCTCAATCGCCAGCCTCTCTCGTTATCGATCCGCAGCCGGAATTCGCCATATCGCCGTGGCTCTATATGCAGTTCATGGAGCCTCTTGGCGTGACCGATAGCTCCGTCGAGGCCTGCTGGGATTACGATAGCGACGATTGGCGCAAAGACTTCGTTGACACCGTGAAATACCTGTCGCCCGGCGCGATGCGCTTCGGCGGCCTCTTCAGTCGCCACTACAAATGGAGAGAGGGCGTCGGCCCGGTCGCCAAACGCCCAAGCCATACGCAATTACTTCTGGGGCGGAAAGGAGACCAACCGCGTCGGAACCCACGAGTTCGTCGACCTCTGCCGGCGCGTGGGCGCCGAGCCCTTCTATTGCGTGAACTTCGGCAGCGATGGCGAGAAGCGCTTCCTCACCACCCCCGAGGGCAATCGCACCGGCGACGCGCGCGAAGCCGCCGACTGGGTATCCTACGCCAACGATCCCGACAACAAAGAACGCAAACAGAACGGCGCCGCGGAGCCCTTCAACCTGAAGATCTGGCAACTCGGTAACGAGACATCCTACGGCGGCAATCGCACCTTTACGCTGGACCAGTCCATCGCCGCAACCCTCGATTTCGCCAAAGCCATGCGGCAGCGCGACCCGTCGCTCAAACTCATCGGATGGGGCGACCACGGTGCGGGCAACGTTCTCTGGGCGGGCGAACTGCTCAAGCGCGCCGGCGACCAGATTGACATGGTCGCCATGCACATGATGGGGCAGTCGCCGAAACGCACCGATACGGTGCTCAAGGGCCTGCTTTACCAGAAAGATCCCGAGCGCGCGTGGGAAGAGCTCAGCGAGATGACCGGCCGCCTCGAGATCCGCCTTAACGAAATGGAAGCGGTCATCGCAGCGCAATCATCCAAGGCGGGAATCGCCATCACCGAAGGCCATCTGAGTCTCGCTCCTCAAAACGCCAATCCGATTCTCTATGAGTGGCTCTCCGCCGTGTATCACGCGAAGTCGTTGAACCTCTACCAGCGGCACGGCGCGCACGTCAAGATCGCCACCGCTGCCGACTTCAACGGCACTCGCTGGACGAATGTCGCGGTCATGCTGCAAACGCCGCGCGGCGTCAGTTACCTGATGCCTGTAGCCTCCATCGCCCGTCTCTTTAAGAAGGTAAACGGCACGCACGGCGTCCAGGTGAAGACCGCGCCTTCGAATCTCGACATCGCCGCCAGCCGTACCGCCGGTAAGGTCTACCTGCATGTGGCCAATCTGGAATACAAGCGATCCGTTGAGGCGGAGTTCGCAGTTGCCGGCATGAAGATCACCGGCGGCCGCGTGCACGAAATCGCGCCGCAGGATTTGCGGCAGTACGTCAGTCAGGATCAGCCTGATGTGTTCAAGCCCAGGGAAGTTGCGCTTGCCGCCGACCCCGCGCCGAAGTGGCGATTCCCCGCGGGCTCGGTATCGGCGGTAGAGTTGGACGTCCAATCCGTCTAAGACTCTGCTCTGCCTTGGCCGCGCGCCCGCGATGCGCGTGCAACGTCACAAACGTAAGCGCTAGAGCCGCCGCTTCCAGTCGATGCTCACCGTTGTCTTCCCATAGCTGCCCGTGATCTCGAACGGAATGATGCGCTCTCTTCCTCGTTTCTTGAACAGCGGAGTCACCGCTTTTAGCAGCCAAGCCTTGATCCCGGATGTCTCTTCCGAAATGTCGCCGCGCGTATCGAGTGTTCCCTTCAGATTTAACCGCTTATCCGTCAAGCTGTACGTCCCCTGCACCGCGGCATCCGCGCCTGGCACTCGCATCTTGCCGTCCGAGATCGCCGCCACGCCATTCCGGACGCGGATGCCGCCCCGCAGATCGAGCAATACGGTGCGCGGATCTTCTTCGATCTCACTCCTCTTTTCGCCCGCCGCGCTCTCGCTCAGCCGGTCTATGCTGCCTTGCGTATTCGTGCTAGTGAAGCGGCCGCGTTCGATTCCGAAAGCGAGATCCATGCGGATCTTACGAAGGAACGGGGTTGGTCCCGGCGGCCACACAAACCTCCCGCGTAGCGTCACCGGGCCGCTCATGTCCGGCTGTCCCGAGTCGAATAGCGCGAGCAGATCGTCCACCCGGCCTTGGGGAACCGCAAGGTCGAACGTCGCCGTCTTCCCGCGCTCGCCAGCCTGCTCTGCGATCCAGCCGCGCACCTCGATTCTTGTACGCTGGAACGTTGCCACGGCGGGGTCGAGCAGCACGTCTCCGTTCGTGCCATTCACCGTGGCGTCATAATCAGCCGTCAACGGCGTCGCATGGCCACTGCCCTCCACTCCGAAACCCGCCACCTCAATACGCCCGTGCGTGCGCATGCGCGCAATCGGTCCGGAGAATTCGCCGCGTGCTTTCCCAACGCCGTAGATGCTGCGAAGTAGCGCAGGTCGATCTTATCGTAAGAGTACGTACCGGAAACCGTGGTTGCGCCGATATCCTCCGGCCTCCACGGCCCGAAGTTCCCCTCCGCCCAAATCACTCCCGGCGGCACGGTATTCGTCAGTTCAGCGCGGTAATGCATCGGCGCGCCAGAGCCCACGTCCGTCAGCGCGAGCTTGTCGACTTTCAGAACGAAGGGCGCCTCGTTGCTCCCGGCGCGCTCGGAATTCCAGCACCGCGCCATCCGCCGTTATCTTCGCAATCGCGAGCGCTTTTCCTCCCGGCCCGGCATTCAGCGCCACGTGCTCGGGTCCTTCGTCTGGCCTTTTGGATGCCACGATCAGATGCATTCCCACAATCCGCACTGCCGTCAAGCGCTTTGGAGAGCGGAAAAGTCCCGTGAAACTGCCCTGTATCGCGAGCCTTTCAATTGTAATGATGGGTGAGAGGTTCGGATGTTTGTGGCGCAGGAAGCGAATGCCTTCCGCAGTGCACCCCGGCGGAAAATAGGAGCTGGAGAATGTGCGGATCTCGACCGGCCGGCCCGAGGCCTCTTCTAGCGCCTTTCGCACATTCTCGCGCGTGAATGGCCAATGCGCCACCAGGATCGCCGCGCTCGCGACAATGACCGCAATCAGTATAGCTGCGCCAATCCACAGCCACTTCCGCCGCGGACGAGCTCCAGTGGCGCTCGGTTGTTCGATCAGCACGCGCAATTGCTCGCAATTGAATGGCCGCTAAAGACGCTCTTAATGGATATGCCTGGCCTCGCATGGCCACTATTCAGATCTGTAGCGCGCCGACCTGCGTCGGCGAATCCCCCCGCTCAACTTCGCAGGAAGCTGTCGGCTATGCACCTTTCCGAAATCCAAACGGATCAGTTCGTACATCGCCGTTCTCCCCACCCCTTCCGTTCCCCCGCCTAACGCGCTGATATATAAATCTGGAGGCCCTAATGAAAGTCCCTTTGAAAGGCAGCGAGCGACTCCCCGCAGGAAACCGCACCGGCAGTCAGCCACCGGATGAAATAGTCGAAATCTCGGTGATCCTCAAACCGAAACACCCCGTCCCCCAAGTCCAAATGGGAGAGCCTATCGTGTCTCGCGAGGAGTTCGCCGCCCGGTACGGCGCCGACCCAGCCGCAGTCGCCCAGGTTGAATCCTTAGCCAGCGAGTATGGCCTGAAGGTCGAAGCAGATCTCGCTCGCGCGCCGCACCGTCACTCTCTCCGGGACCGCCGCCCAAATGTCCAAGGCCTTCGATACCCAGTTCGAGCGCTGCCAATACCGCGGCCGCAGCTACCGTGCGCGCACCGGCCCCATCATGCTCCCCAGCGATCTCGCGCCCTCCATCGAAGCCGTCCTCGGGCTTGACGACCGCGCCCAGGCCAAAGCGCACTTCCGCGTCTTCGGCCAAAACAGTGCGCGCGCTTCGGCGCAGCCCGCCGTCTCCTACTCCCCGCCGCAGGTGGCGCAACTCTATAGCTTCCCCTCGGGCGTCGATGGCACGGGCCAGACTGTCGGAATCATCGAATTGGGCGGCGGCTATAAGCCTGCCGATCTCCAAAACTATTTCGCTCCCTGGGTCTGGAGAAGCAGCCGACCGTGATCTCGGTCTCCGTTGACCAGGCCACAAACTCGCCCACCGCTCCCGATAGCGCCGATGGCGAAGTTCTTCTCGATATCGAAATCGTCGGCTCCGTTGCGCCCGGCGCCAGGATCGTAGTCTATTTCGCGCCTAACACGTCCCGCGGATATCAGGACGCGCTCACCACCGCCATCCACGACGCGAAGAATAAGCCTTCCGCGATCACCTCCAGTTGGGGCAACGCCGAATCTACCTGGACCGCGCAGTCCATGACCGCATTCGAGACTGCCGCGCAGGATGCCGCCGCGCTCGGCGTCACCATCTGCGCCGCCTCCGGCGACGACGGCTCTTCCGACGCCGAGACCGATGGCGCGAACCACGTCGATTTCCCCGCCTCCTCGCCCCACGTTCTCGGCTGCGGGGGCACGACTCTGGAGAGCGCCAACGGCGCTATCACCAGTGAAACCGCGTGGAACGACGGCCCCCAGGGCGGTTCAAGCGGCGGCGGATTCAGCGCGCAGTTCCCCATGCCCTCCTGGCAGACCACCGCCAGAATCAATGCCCCATCCGGCGCCGGCCGCGGCGTGCCGGACGTGGCCGGGGATGCCGATCCCAACACCGGCTACAACGTTCTGGTCGATGGCCAAAAGCTTGTAATCGCCGGCGCAGCGCCGTCGCCCCCTTATGGAGCGGCCTTATCGCTCTGCTGAACCAAAAGCTCGGAAAGCCCGTCGGCTTTTTTCAACCGACGCTCTACGCCCTCCCCGCCGCCGATGAGGCCTTTCACGATATCACCAGCGGCAATAACGGCGCCTTTTCCGCGGGTCCAGGATGGGATCGCTGTCACCGGCCTCGGCTCACCCGATGGAACCAACATTCTCACCGCGCTTTCGTCCTCGTCGACGGCTCCGCCGAAGCGCACCGGCCGTCAACGCCGGGAAAACGCCGCACCCGCCGACGCCGGCGCCTAGCCGCAACCCGATGCGTGTTTGTAAGGGAAAAAAGCCGCGTGCTGGCAAGAGATCTAACCGCACCGATCATCGTAGATATGGTCTCGGCCAGCACGCCTAGTATCTGGTCTTGACGCCTCGTGGAGCGAGAAGGGGTATGGTGAGAACATGCCTGTTCCACAGGATGATGAGGGTGTGGAATCGCCCGCCGACGCGTCGGCTTCACGGGCTCGCCAATGGTGTCGAGCTGCGCTGGCGTTGGCGTTGATCTTCGCGAGTCTGCCATTGGCTGGCAAGTTATTTCTGGGCAGTTGGAGGTTCGACGGCGCGCTCGATATAGCGGGCCTGTGCTTGCTCGCGGCAGCGTACCTCTATTTTGTCGAACGAGATCGCCGGCCACAAACCCCCGATTCAGCGGCAATGCTCGGTCAGGCTCTCCAACTGGCGTCGACAGGCGCGACGGGCCGCGGGCTCGCGCTCCTGGATGAAGCCCTTCGGCTGGACCCCGGTCTCTGGCAAGCGTGGGAGTACCGCGGCCAGATACATCTCATCGAACCGGACGGCACGGAGTCCGCGCTTGAGGATTTCACGGAGGCAATTCGGCTGGCGCCCGACGAACCCCATCTCTATATTCTTCGCAGCCACGTCTTGAAGCTGCTCGGGCAAGATTCGTCTGCGCAAGCGGATTTGGAGGCCGCCGCCCGGCTGGGAAGTGACGACAATGCCAGGCTTGCCCGTGGCTGACGATCTTTTATCTTCTTGCCTCTGCCCAATTGCTAGCGATAGTAGATAACATCTACAAACCCGATTCGAATTGCAGCTTCGGCGGAGGTGGCATCGTCAAGGCGCCTTCTGCGCGTACGCAGTCAAAGGCCACCGCTGCGGTGAGTGCGCGCGACGCGACGACTACTTTCGCACCGGATTGGGAATTTCCTCGATGTCGATGGATCCATCGAGCGGATAATCCTTCTGGCGGTCGGAGACGGGCTCCCAATCCGGTTCGTGCAGAACGTAGAGGTTATACGACGCCGTTGCCGGATGCGATGGCGCGAATGGATTCGATCTTGACGGAATCGTGGTCGAGCGTGAAGGTGATTCGGCCGCCCCGCACTTCGCCCGCTTTCGGAAGCCGTGATTGGCGCGCGGGGTAAGCGAGAGAATGAAGCGGCCGTGATTCGGGAAGTAGAACCAGGGGAGTGCGCTGCGTACATCGTGGAGCGAACCGGGGCCGCTCGCGGTCTGCACTTTTCCGTTCAAGGTCGCCTGGGGTTCGAAGATTTCGAAATCGGCGTCGGTGGCGA
The DNA here is from genome assembly GCA_963763545.1 of Bryobacterales bacterium. Lineage (GTDB taxonomy): Bacteria > Acidobacteriota > Terriglobia > Bryobacterales > Bryobacteraceae > PALSA-243. The sequence goes on along the minus strand of CAVXPE010000015.1, from coordinate 281,372 downwards.
GGAAGTCGCGCGCGTCGCCCGGCGCGGTGGGGACGCGCGGGACATAGGTGGAGTGCAGCAGGACGATATGGACGTCATCGATCAGCTTGTCACCGGTGGCTAGGTCAGTGAGGAGGTCGATGGTAACGGTTTGGCCTTCGTGTACCAGTTGCGGCTCGGGGGAAGCCGGTATTGGAAGCATGGTGAATGGCCCGGCGGGTGGATCTTGGGCGAAGCCGTGGGGAGTAAGTTGCGGCGACATCGAGCGGCGTGATGCCTAACTTTCCAAAGGTTAGTAGGTAAACGCCTTCCTCTTCCTGCGGTTCGAGGATTAGCTCATAGCCGAGATAAGTGTGCGCCGCCCGGTTGATGAGGATGCGGGAGTAAAAGACGCGTCCGTTGTTCAATTCGCGCGGGCGGTAGGAAGCGATGAAACTGTGCGCCAGGGCGGAGGTCGGCGGCGTTGCCGGAGGTTCGCTTGCGCGCCGATGTGGCCTTGTGATCTACTGAGCGGCCGCAGATTAGTGAGGGGCGACGGAGATTGAGCCAGCGCGCCCACGGAGAGAATGGCGGCGATAGCGAGTCCGGACGGCATGCATACCTGCAGTGGCAATGCCAAATACCGATGCACAGTGCGCATCTCAAGCTCAGCTTCGCCTGGCCCAAGGCCATTGTGCGACGCGCCTTCCATGTTATACGAAGAGCGTACTACGATGACTCTCGTAGTGTCAAGAAGAAGCTTCGCAGCTCAGTTCCCGGAGGGCTTCTCGGCCTTATCGATCACCAGCACATCCACCTCCGCCCGTGTCGGCGTGAGCTTCAGCCCCAGCTGTTCCTGCATAGCCGTGAACAGGTCCGGCGGAGCGTTCGGATTCTCCACCGCCGGCGGATGATATCCGCCCATCGCCGCGAACTGCGTCTCATCCGGCGTCCACAGCAATTGGAAATCGTAATGTACCGGGCAGATTGGTCTGGTTTACCACCGGCCGGTCCAGCACCGCCGCCTGCATCACCTCGGCGAAGGCTTCCATAGTCACGTTGCGCGCCGGAAGATTCCCAGCGCCGCGGAAGAGCAACCCGGAAGGCCCGTTCGGGTCGCCCTCGTTTTTCGTCAGCTTCTGTCCGCCTTTACCCACAGTCAGCGCGTAAACCGAAAGCTCCTTCTTCTCATGGTGGAATTTGAGTTGGAAGCGATCGGCCAGCATCTTTTGGAACATCACCTTGAACTGCGCCTGGTTCGGCACGCCTTCGCCATCGGCCTTGCCGTCGATATCGAACTTATCCGCATCCATCCACGCCGGGCCGCCCGATACCTGCCGCGGATGCAGGTTGTATGCCCAGACGATGATGTCCTTCAGCGTGGTGTTGAGGGTGCCCATCTCGCGCGGCGAAGACCGGCGGAACAGCTTGCCCGGCGAATCGGGCTTGCTCGGCTTGACAGTCACTACTTCGAACGAGGGGTCGGCGTCGGCAGCCATCGCCTTGGCCGGCGGCGGCGGCGTCGGGATCTCCCATGCTTCCTGCTCGTTGACGTGTTTCAGATCGAGGTGATTTTGCGGCCCTCCCTGCGTGAACATTCCCGTGAGGTTCACGCCATCGCTATCCAGCTTGCCTTCGTAAGTTCCGCCGATGCCAGGGACCGCGATCTTCACCGCCCCCGCCTGCGCCGTCACATTGCACGGGATCGCCGGGCTCTTCTGGTCGATGCTATAAAACGAGCACTTCAGGCCGTCGGGCGCCTTCGCAATCTTAATTACCGTGCGCAGGTCGACCTTCCCTTGCGGGCCCTGGACGCTCAGCGTTCCTTGCCATGTGCCCGAAAGATCCTGAGCGCACAGCGCGCCCGCAAGGATGGCCGCCAGCGCGGCGATCCGGAACATTGTCTTCTTCATCGGATTACTCCTGTTGGAGCGATTCGCTCCCGCAAAACTACGAGCTCTTTTGTGGACCGTTTGAAGTGATGACGCTTGCGGTCCCCGGCTTGGTTATCCACTTTAGCCTCAAATTCCACAGCGCGCCTGCGCTCGCGCCCGTTTGTGGTTACTAAGCTTAACGAAGCGGAGGGCGATTTTGTTTGGGAGGCTTTTGGATTATTTTCATAAAGGATGATTCCCCAGCACTTGAATCTTCCCATCCGGCGCCAGCAGGATTCGCCACTCCATTTCGCCGTTTTCGAATTTCGTGACAAAATCATCCGTGCCATCCGGCAGCACGCTCTCGAACTCGACCGATTGCAACCCGCCGAGCTTGTCCAAGAGCGTCTTGAGACGCGCCGCCTGCTGCCTCGTACTCTGCGCAATCTCAGCCGTCATCTGCTCATATTTAGGTTTGCCGGCGCGCAAATCCTCCAGCAGTTGCCTCAGCGCCTTCAAACTTCCCGTCTGCGCCTGCTGGTCTTTAAATCTCTGGGCTGCGAGTACTGCTTTCGCTGCCGCATCGTCGGCCCTCTGCTTCAGGTCGGCGTCACTCAGGCGGCGCATGGGCGCGTCGTTCCCGTTCTGATGCAGAATCAACTCACCTACGCGCCCATTGGCATCTTTGACGAATTCGAAATCGGCCTTCACCAGCTTGGCGAAGAACTTGCCGTCTGACTCCGCAAACAGCGGGACCTTGGGCTGCCCTACGAACTGCGATATCAGTTGCTCGCGCTCCACCGTGACCACCATGTATGTCCCCGGCCGCGCCTCATACTTGCCGGCATATCGCGCCAGCGCTTCAGCGGTTAGCGTCACTTCCTTGCGGATCGTTTCCGGCGGATGCTCCACCACCGTCGCCACGCGCGTCACCGTATTCAGCGAATCGCCGATGCGAAGATAGAAATAGCCGCGGCCATCGTGCTCTTTGCCATCCCATATCGCCACGCGATCGGGGCCATTTACCGTCAACATGTCGCCATGCACCGTGATTGAAGTGCTCTGATCGAGCCCAATACCCAGCAACTCGGGATGCGCCTTCATCACCACTGCCATATCGTTCTCGCGCCCGCGCGCATCCACATGCTGATCGATGGCGGTGTTCCGAAAAAAACCGAATCCGACCTCGTGGCCCGGAGCCATCATGATGGTGTTGTCGTCGGGCGAGGAGGAGCCCCGCACCATATAGGAGGCCTGAATGCTTGCCCCCGCCGATCCGCCGCCAATCACGCCACCGCGGTCGAGCAGATTGAACATCTCCTTAAGCGTCAGCGTTCCCAAGTAGGCATCCGCCAGCCGCCATTGCCGTCCGCCTTCGAGCCAGATCCCCGTCGCATCTTTGAGCGGAGCCGCGAACTCGGGCGAATCGGCCACTTTGCGGTCGGTCGTATGCATCACCGAGCAATGTGCCACGCCCGCAAACGGTCCCCCGCCCGCGCAATATGGGGGCAACATCGCTTCCGCGTTGGGGCCGTCGATGGCCGCCGTCGGAACCACTGCAATCCTCGCCTTCGCGCCGCCGGCCAATTCGAGGAAGTGTTTGAAATCGGGAGCGCCTCCCGTGATGATGAGATAGCCCTTGGCGGGTCCGTGAGCATCCGCGGCCAGCGCGTAGAAACCAGAGGCAAGACCCAGCAGCGCACAGGCCGCAATTCGGCTGCATTTTGACATTCCTGGCCCTCTCCGGCAGGGTGACCTCATTCTATCGGATTAGAAAACCAAGCGCGGCAGATGACCCGATCGGACGGTATTTTGGGTGACCAAGCACGAGGCCCTATCAGCTTGCGGGGTCCAGTTGCCGCCGTTCTGAATGTGGAGCCGAGCGGTCTACAGCGGATGCAGGGGAACTTACGTAGGCGTTGTAACTAGCGATAGAGCGAAATAACGCTCCCTTATGACATTTCTGAAGACAGGCGAATGGCGTCTTCGATCTCGTAAATCCTATCTTCGAGGTTCTTCGCGGACGCGCCGTTCGCCTTGGCCTGCTCCAACTTCTGCTGCGCCGCCGCCAGCCGCTTCTCAAGGCCGGCAGTTTTTGGGTTCATCTTCGCGATGGCGTTCGGCGGTGTGCTGGCTTCTTTGGCCGCGGTGGCTGGCTTCTGATTTTTCTTCGGCCTCGGCTTCCCAGAAGACTTATACCGGAATGAAGTCACGGCAGGCGACGGTTTCAGCGGCCCGCCAAAGTCGGAGCGGTACTCCTCTGCGACCTGAATCGCTTCTACAATATTTCCGGAAACGCGCCTCCATCGCCTGCTTTGCCTTGATACGCAGATCCTCTCCCTGCTGCTTCCATTTCTGATACTCGGAGATGATGTTGTTCATGCCAATCCCTTCGTCAAATATTGCCACGGACTACACTAAAAGCCATGCGATTCGTTGCATTATTCGCAATCTGTTGTTTGGCGCAAGCTCAGATTCCCGCACAAGACTCGCGCAACACCGAAGCGCCGAACACCGATACGCATTTCAAGGCAAAATCGTTTGCGACGCTGGCTGAGTGGCAGGCGCATCGCGAGGCGTTGCGACGCCAGATTCTTTCGGCTGCGGGATTGTTCCCCCTGTTCCCGAAGGCCGGCTTGCATGCGCAGGTCTTTGGGCGAATTGAGCACGCGGACTATTCGGTGGAGAAGGTGTTGCTTGAAACACTGCCGGGCTATTATCTGGGCGGCAATCTCTATCGGCCGTTGCACCCAACGCTGGCGGGCGGATACCCGGCGATTGCGAGCCCACACGGCCACTGGGCTTACGGACGATTGGAGAATACCGAGGTCGCGTCGGTTCCGGCACGATGCATCACGCTCGCGAGGCAAGGCTATATCGTATTCAGCTACGACATGGTCGGCTATGACGACACAATTCAGACGCCGCACGATTTCGGCGATAAGCCGGATGAGGAGTTGTGGGGCTTCGGTCCGATGGGTTTGCAGCTTTGGAACTCGATTCGCGCGGTAGATTTTCTGGAATCGCTGGCGGACGTGAATGCCAAGAAAATCGGCGCCACCGGAGCGAGCGGCGGCGCTACACAAACGATGCTGCTGGCGGCAGTGGATGACCGCATCCAATTCGATGCGCCCGCCAACATGGTGTCGTTGCTGATGCAGGGTGGCGGCTTGTGCGAGAACGCGCCCAATCTCCGGCTCGATTCCAACAACGTGGAAATCGCGGCCATGATGGCGCCGAAGCTGATGATCATGACGGCCTCCACCGGCGATTGGACGCGCAACATGCCGCAAGAGGAGTTTCCGGCCGTGCGCGCTATCTATGAGCTTTATGGCGCGGCGAACAACGTAGGCACTTTCTATCAGGAGGCGCCTCACAATTACAACAAGGCAAACCGCGAGGGGGTGTATGCATTTTTTGGCCTTCACGTGCTTGGCGAAGCCGACGCCGCGAAGCTCAAGGAGAGGAACTTCACGGCTGAGAGACCGGAGAACCTGCTCGCGTTGCACAATCGCAAGCTACCGGACAACGCCATTACGTTCGCGCAGTTATTCGATGAGTGGAAGAGGATGGCCCGAGTTCAAAGCGGCGATTCGCGCGCACGGCTCGCGGCAGCGCTTGCGGCCGAGTGGCCGCGGCAGGTGCTGAGCGAGGTCGCGGGCGAGCACATCGTACTGAGCCGCGCGGGACGGGGCGACCGTATTTCGGGAATTTGGCTGAAAGGCACAAATCCGCCGGCGCTGGTTGTGAGTCCCGATGGCGCCGAAGCGGCGCGCCGCTCGCGCGAAGTGGACGAATTACGGCGTGCCGGGCGCGCCGTGCTGTTGATCGATGCCTTTCAGACCGGCAGCGCCGTAGCGCCGCGAAACCGCGACGCGAAGATGTTTCTGACCTTCAACAAGACTGACGACGCCAACCGCGTGCAGGATATTTTGACCGCACTGGCATGGTTGCAAATGAACACGCCGAATACTCAGCGCTGTCGTCTGGTTGGTTTAAGAAAAGCCGCGATTTGGTGCTTGTTTGCGGCTGCGGTGTCGGCGGAACCAGTGGACTTGCAAGCGGATGTGTCGGAGTTTCACGGCACGGACGAAGAATTCGCGTCGCAGTTTTTTGTGCCGGATATTCAACGCGCGGGCGGGTTGGCGGCCGCAAAAGGGTTGGTACATCAGGTCCAGTAGCGGCATTTCTGGAACTGCGCCCGATGTATCAGAAATGTGGATCAGATCTCCACATTTCTCGATTAGCGGTGAGAATTACGTTGTGTGCACCAGCGGTTGTACCGTCTTTCGTGGCTGTGTTTTGGGACTTCACAAGCGAGCCGTTAGCGCACGTACGGCATGCGCCGGTTGAGGCTGTCCATCGTTCCGAAATCGGCCAATATGCGGAAAAGTCGGTTGCACGTCTTGCCGTGTAGGCTCGTTATGACATGCAGAGGACTCACCTTGCGCACACGACCGTCCAAGCCGTTAAGGGCCATGCTGCTATTCACGACCCTGAATATGTCTGCTCAGATGGAGCCGATTCAGGCGATGCGGCATCAGAGCGTACCAAACCAGATTTCCACCGACACTACTCTGAGATTCGAGGCATTATCGGTAAAAGCAACCGTGCCTGGCGCCAACCCCCTTGAGCATCGCCAAATTCGCAATATCGATCCTAATCGCGTTCATTATGTAAATGTCGGTCTGAAGGATATCGTAATGAACGCCTATAGTTTGAAAGAATTCCAAGTCATGGGGCCTGGCTGGCTGAACATGATTGCCGTAGACGTCGACGCCACGATGGGGCCCGGCACTACTAAGGAACAATTGCGAGTGATGTTCCAGAACATGCTTGCGGATCGATTCAGACTGACATTCCATTGGGGCGCCAAAGCCCTTCCAACGTACTCAATTCTTGTCGCCAGAGGCGGGCCGAAGATGAGCGAGTCCGCAGATCTTCCCTCCTCAGGCAATGGCGGGCCTCCTCAGCCTGTAGAGGGACCGCTGAAACTTGACACAGACGGTTTTCCAGTCTCCGCCGATTCGCAGCGTGACGGCGTCCACACCATAATGATCAACGGCCGCTCCCAGGTACGGGGTCGGCGTGCGACGATGCAAGACCTGGCGAGCGAGCTTTCAAAAACGCAGTTAGCACTTCCCGTCGCGGACGACACCGGCCTTAAGGCGAAGTTTGACTTCACCTTGAAATTTGCCACCCCGGCGTGGAACGGAAGACTCGAAGATATACCTGAGCTAGGTATCTTTGCGAGCGCCTACGAGAAAATGGAGCCATTGCCCGAACTTGCCGGGGCACTGCAATCGCAGCTTGGGCTCAAACTGGAGCAGAAGCGGGCGCCCGCAGTAGTCTTCGTAGTAGATCACCTGGAGAGGACTCCGACGGCAAACTAGCCGCGACAAACGAGATCGCGCCACCAGCCTGTCCAGGCGTCGGAAAGAAACCGTCGGATTGCCGAGAGTGTCAACGGTGGCGTGGATCTTTGTGCTTGAGCCATCACGGCTGCGACCGATGGCCTGATTTCGCCCCGTCCTACGGGGTCGACTCAGTCGGCTTGCCGTTACTTGCTCTTGGTCAGATAAAAACTGATCGCGGGAACGACGACAGCGGCGGCAGCGGAAATGATCGCAACGGTTAGCGGCGTATCCATGAGAAGAAAGAGCCTATACGAGTTCCAGCCGTTTCAGGTTTAGCCGATCGCGCCGGACTCGGGCAAGGTCATACTGCGCCTGTTGCACAAGCCAGCCGTCTTCGGCGCCGCCGAAAACCTTGGACAGCCTGACGGCCATTTCAGGCGATATGCCCCGCTTCCCGTTGACCAGTTCAGAAAGGGTGTTGCGCGTCACGCCAAGGGCGGCGGCGGCGTCCGTGATGCTCAAGCCCAAAGGCTCAATGCACTGACGCAAAACGACGCCTCCGGGATGCGGTGGGTTCTTCATGGTCATGTTTGGTTCCTTTCAGTGGTAATCGACATAATCAACGTCCATCGCGCCATCATCGAAACAGAAAATCACCCGCCAGTTTGCTCGAACGGTCACAGCCCAGGAACCTTTCATCTTGCCTTTGAGCGGATGCAGCCGGAAGCCCGGTAAGTCCATGTGGGCAACGGTTGGGGCGGCATGAAGCGTAGAGAGAATATCCCGCAGCTTCTCGGCATGTTCCCGGTTTACGCCGCTTGGGTCGTCATGTTCAAAAAGCCGTTTCAGTCCCTTGTGGCGAATTGTCCTTATCATGCCGCACCGTAACCCGCCACGTTGCACATGTCAAGAATAATAGTAGCAAGATTGTTGCTTTCTGGCGTCTACGCGGCGAAGCAGCCCGGCGGACTGATTCAAGCCCCTTTACCCCAGTAGAACCACCCTACTCCCCAGCCTCTCCCCTGCAAGCTTCTTCAACCCTTCATCGAACGTCGCCACTCCCCCATCCCGTCGCTCCGCCTCGAACAGCAGCCGCGCGTCCACCCAGTCCCGGCGCCCCTGAATCCGGCTGAGGACGTCGCCCCATACCTTGAGCGGCATTTCCTCCAGCGGCCAGAACTCATGCGCGGGGTGCGCCATCATCGCGTCCAGTATCCTCACGGCGTCCGGCGGACTCACCGCGCCCTTCGATATCGCCGGATGCGTCAACAACCGCAAGGCCCCAAGCTGAGTCAGCGTGTTGCTGGCCCAACCTGACTTGCCCGTCTCCGCGAACCAGGCGTGCGCCGCCCGGTGCCCCTCGTGCCGCGGCCATAGCAGCGCCAACAAAACCTCTGCGTCCAGCAGCCAGTTCGTCATTCTTTGTCCAAGCCCCCGCTAGCCGTCCCGGGAGGGATAGATGGGAAATCCGCCGGTACATCCAACACAGGAATGTCGTTCACCATCCGCGCACTTAACCGGAACTTCGCCCCACGCCGGATCAACTCCGATGCCGCTTTCCCCATCGAAACATCATGTGTTCTTGCGTATGCTTGAATTTCCGCTATCGCATCAACATCGAGCATCAATGTCGTCCGCACGCAATCATGATGCGCTGTGGCGTAATTGATGTCAATACTATCTACTTAAAGCCCGACGCCTCGAAAAAGCCAGTCACAACAGAATTGCCGAATGAAATCATCGACTTATGTGAAGGCCCGCAAAACGCCCTGGTATAATCGCACTAGGAGCGGGAACGCCGTAAGACCGTTCGCGGCGTCCCGAAATTCCGAGTTCGTTTTTTCTGGATCGCCGCGCCTTTGACTCAGCCTGCTGCTCTCGGCTATTCTGGATTTTCACGGTAGAGGTGCGGCGGCCATGAGTAGCCGGGCAGATTTTCCGATTACGCTTCGGATGTCCGGGCCAAAAGGGCCGAAGATTTTCATCCGCCGAAATCGTTAGGGGTGGCGTAATCCCCTGCGGTTGGGGAGTCTGGTTAAATCCGGCTCACTGTCACCCGATCCAAAACCGGGTGGAGCGCTATCGGGATCGACAGCCCAACCGGGGCCGTTCCTTCCTCTTTCGCCTCCCTCGTTAGTGTCTTAGAAAATGAACGTCTTTGAGCTAACCCGCGCCTTAATCGAGATCGAATCGATCAGCGAAAACGAAGAGCGCGTAGGCCGCTATCTCTACGCCTATCTCGCGCCCCTCGCCGCCCGCTATGATGGCGCGGTCGAACTGATCGAGGTCGAACCCCGCCGTTTCAATCTCTTTGCGCGCTGGGGGAGCCGCCTCGATGTTACGCTCTCCACACATCTCGACACCGTTCCGCCCTTCTTCCCCTCCTCCGAAGACGCCGAATTCATCCATGGCCGCGGCGCCTGCGACGTCAAAGGCATCATCGCCTGCATGGTCAAGGCAGCCGAAGCGCTGCTCGAAGCCGGTCAGCGCAACTTCGGCCTTCTCTTCGTCGTTGGCGAGGAGCGCTCCAGCGTCGGCGCCTCCCATGCTTCAGAAAATCCGCGCGGCTCGCGCTTCATCATCAACGGCGAGCCCACTGAAAACCGTCTCGCCCTCGGCTCCAAAGGCGTGCTCCGCTATACCCTGAGAGCCACCGGCAAAATGGCGCACTCCGCCTATCCCGAATTGGGTGATTCCGCCATCGATAAGCTCCTCGACGCTCTCCAGTGCATCCGCGCCATCAAGCTGCCCTCCGACAACCTACTTGGTCCAAGTACGCTCAACATTGGCGTGCTCTCCGGCGGACGCGCTCCCAACGTCATCGCCGATGAAGCTCACGCCGAGATCATGATCCGTCTTGTGGGTGATTCCGCCTCCACCAAGGCAGCGCTCGAACGCGCCGTGGCCGGCCGCGCGGAGCTTGAATTCGTCCTCGAGATTCCCGCCATACATCTCGGCTCGATCCCCGGCATCCCCACCACCGTCGTTGCCTTCACCACGGATGTCCCCGTCTTCAACGGCGCATGGGGCGAACCGTTTCTGATCGGCCCCGGAACCATCCACGTCGCGCACACGCTCGAAGAGCGAGTCCCCAAACGTCAGTTGATCGACGCCATCGAAATCTATCAACGAATGGTCAAAGAATTATGCAATCGCGCATCCCAGTAGGAATCCTCGGCGCCACCGGCATGGTGGGTCAGCACTTTATCAAGTTTCTCCAGGGGCACCCCTGGTTCGATCTCGTCTGGCTTGGCGCCAGCGACCGCTCCGCCGGGAAGAAGTACCGCGACGCCATGACGTGGCACCTCGGCGTAGTCCCCGACGCAGTCGCCGACATCGCCGTCGAGGACAGTAAGCCCGGCAACGCCCCCCGCCTGCTTTTCTCCGCCATGGACGCCTCCGTCGCCACCGAAATCGAACGCGCCTTCGCCCAGGCCGGCCACGTTGTAGTCTCGAATTCCCGCAATCACCGCATGGAGCGCGATGTCCCCCTGCTCGTCCCTGAAATCAACCCCGATCACTTGATGCTCGTCCCCGGCCAGCAGCGCGCGCGGGGCTGGAAGGGCCAGATCGTCACCAATCCCAACTGCTCCACTATCGTCCTCACCATGGGACTCGCTCCGCTCAAACAGTTCGGCATCACTAAGATCGTCGCCACCACCCTCCAAGCCATCTCCGGCGCGGGCTACCCCGGCGTCGCCTCCATGGACATCATGGGCAATGTCGTACCTTATATCGGCATGGAAGAGGAAAAAATGGAGCAGGAAACGCAGAAAATCCTCGGTGAATTTCGCGGCGACCACATCGATCCCCTACCTGCCAAGATGAGCGCCCACTGCAATCGCGTTCCCGTCGTCGATGGCCACACCGTCACCGTCTCCGTTGAGCTATCCGCCAAACCCGCCGAGGCCGATCTTCGCCACGCCATCGAAACCTTCCGCGCCGTCCCACAAGAGCGCGATCTCCCCAGCGCACCGAAGAACCCCGTCATCTATATGCCGGAGAACAACCGGCCGCAGCCCCGCAAAGACGCCGAGCGGGAACGCGGCATGGCCGCCTTCGTCGGCCGCCTCCGTCCTTGCCCCGTGCTCGATTATAAGTTCGTCGCCCTTGGCCACAACACCATCCGCGGCGCCGCCGGAGCCGCTGTTCTCAATGCCGAGTTGATGCATTCGGAAGGGATGCTCGACTGATGATTATCATGAAATTCGGCGGTAGTTCGGTTGAATCCGCCGCCGCCATCGAGCGCGTCGCCGGCATCGTCAAAGCGCGCGAATCCCGCCGCCCCGTGGTCGTCGTTTCCGCCATGGGCAAGACTACCAACAAGCTGCTTGCTATCGCCAACGCAGCCATCGATGGCACGCGCGCCGAATACATCCGGCAACTCCACGACCTTCGCGACATGCACTCCCGCGAAGCGCGCCTCGTCGTGCCTCTCTCCGACCGTGCCTCTCTCGACCGCTTCCTCGACGAGCAGTTCCAGGAGCTCACCGAGCTCGTCAAAGGGCTCGCCGTTCTGGGCGAGCTAACCCCGCGCTCCATCGATGCCATCTCGAGCTATGGCGAGCGTCTCTCCAGCTTCATCGTCACCCTCGCCTTCCGCCACTTCGGCATGAAGGCCGAACACCTCGATGCGCGCGACGTCATCGTTACCGATCGCCGCCATACTCACGCCGCGCCACTCTTCCCCGAAACTTATGCGCGTCTCGCGAAGACCATTCCGCCGCTGACCGAAAACGCGGTCGTAGTCATGGGCGGTTTCATCGGATCAACGGAAGATGGCGTCACCACCACGCTCGGCCGTGGGGGTTCGGATTTCACTGCATCGATTGCCGGCGCCGGCATCCACGCCGAAGAGATCCAGATCTGGACCGACGTCGATGGCATGCTCACTGCCGACCCGACCATCCTTCCGGGCGGCCATCGCGTCAAGACCATTTCCTTCGCCGAAGCCGCCGAGCTGGCGTACTTCGGCGCCAAAGTTCTACATCCGGCTACGGTGGTTCCAGCCGTCGAGAAAAACATCCCGGTTCTGATTCTCAATTCGCGCCGCCCCGATGTCCCCGGCACGCGCATCGTCGCCGAGGCCGTGCGTTGCGGCAACGTGGTCAAATCCATTGCGTGCAAGCGCAAAATCGCGCTGGTCAACGTCCACTCCACCCGCATGTTCATGGCCCACGGATTCCTCCACCGTATCTTCGAGGTATTCGACCGCTTCGAGACCCCTGTCGATATGGTCGCGACCTCCGAAGTGAGCGTTTCGCTCACCATCGATCTCTTCGACCGGCTCGACGCGATTCAGTCTGAATTGCGACAGTTCGCCGACGTCGAGATCGAAAAGAATCAATCGATCGTCTGTCTGGTCGGCGATAATATCCGGTACACGCCTGGAGTGGCGCGCCGCATGTTCAACGCGCTCGAAGGCGTCAACATTCGCATGGTCTCGCAAGGCGCATCGCTCCTCAATCTCGGCTTCGTCATTGCCGAGGACGATCTCCGCGAAACCGTCGCCGCCCTTCACCGCGAATTTTTCTCTGAGCTCGACGATGCTGTCTTTGAACGAAATGAGGCCGCGTATGCCTGACTATCGCCTCGCCGTTTGCGGTTACGGAAAGATGGGGAAGCTGGTCGAGAAATTCGCGCCCGAATTCGGATTCACGGTGGCCTGCACCATTGATGAAACCGAGTCGAGCGGCGATTTCCAAGGCCTGGATGTAGCAGTGGATTTTTCCGTCCCATCCGCGGTCCCCGAGAACGTCGCGAAGTTCGCCCGCCTCGGCGTCAACATGGTCATCGGCACCACTGGATGGCTCGACCGTTTCGACGAAGTCAATTCCGCCGCCGAGCGGCACGGCATCGGCGTGGTCTGGAGCCCCAATTTTTCCATAGGCGTAAACGTCTTCAAGCGCCTGGTCGCCGAGGCCTCGCGCCTGCTTTCGGATCAGCCCGAATACGGCGCATGGGCGTGGGAGATCCATCATGCGACGAAGAAGGACAGCCCTTCCGGAACTTTACTCACGCTGGTGAAAACCATGCGCGAAGCCGGCTACGAGCGCTCCATCGACGCCACCGCCAGCCGCGCCGGAGCTCATCCCGGCACGCACGAAATCGGCTTCGATTCCGCCGCCGACACCATCACCCTTCGCCACACCGCAAGAAGCCGCGAAGGCTTCGCCCGCGGCGCGCTGCACGCCGCCAGATGGATCATCGGGAAAAAAGGCGTCCACGAATTCAGCGAGTCGTTGGTATGAGAAGTGTTCATTTTGTCCCAGGAGGATACGCATGTTTACAGGATGCGGCACAGCGCTCGTAACCCCGTTCCGTCGCGACGGCTCGCTCGATGAGCCCACGTTGCGCGATCTCATCCGCCGCCAGATCGATGCCGGAATCAATTTTCTCGTCCCCTGCGGCACCACCGGAGAAAGCCCCACGCTCACGCGCGAAGAGCATCTGCGCGTCGTGCAGTGCGCCGTCGAAGAGGCCGCCGGGAAGACCCCCGTCCTGGGCGGCGCCGGAGGGTACAACACCCACGAGGTCATCGAACTCGGGCGCGAACTCGAACGGCTCGGAGCCGATGGCATCCTCTCCGTCACGCCCTATTACAACAAGCCCACGCAGGAAGGGCTCTACCAACACTACAAGGCCATCGCCGAGGCAGTGCCCTTGCCGATTGTCGTCTACAGCGTGCAAGGCCGCACCGGCGTCAACGTCGAACCGGCGACATTAGCTCGCCTCGCGCAGATCGAAAACCTTGTCGGCGTCAAGGAAGCCTCCGGCAATATTTCGCAGATGGCGAACGTCATCCACGAAGTCCCCGAAGATTTCATCGTGCTCTCCGGCGACGATTCCATCACCATCCCGCTCATTGCGCTCGGTGGCCGCGGCATCGTTTCGGTAGCGTCCAACGAAATCCCAGCCGAGATGACCGCCATCGCGCAAGCCGCGCTGCGCAACGATTTCGAAGCCGCGCGTAAACTGCAGCGCAAGTATCTCCCGCTCATGAACGTCAACTTCATCGAATCGAACCCGATTCCGGTAAAGTCCGCCATGGGCCTAATGGGCCTACTCGATCCGGTATTCCGCCTGCCGATGGTCCCACCCAGCGCCGCGAGTCTGGCCAAAATCGAAAAGGTTCTCGAAGCCTGCGGGCTCGCCGTTCAGAGCGTGCGGCGGGCGAGTTACGCATGCAATCACAAATCGAAGCCCTCTACAACGCCAAACCCGAAGCGTACAGCGCCGAAGACTTCCGTCTCTTCGGCGCCTTCAAGGCGGCCCTGAACAGCGGCGAAATCCGCGCCGCCGAGCCCGACGAATCCACCGATACTGGCTGGCGCGTCAATGCCTGGGTCAAGCAAGGCATCCTTCTCGGATTTCGCATGGGCAAAATCGTGGATATGTCCGCCGGGTTGGCCTTTTATGACAAGTCTACCTACCCGGTCAAGCGGTTCCCTCCACCGCCCAAAACGAATGTTCGCATCGTCCCCGGCGGGTCGAGCATCCGTGACGGCGCTTTTCTCGGCAAAGGCGTCACCTGCATGCCACCAATGTTCATCAACGTTGGCGCCTATGTCGGCGAGGGCACGATGATCGATTCGCACGCCCTCGTCGGAAGCTGCGCGCAGATCGGCCAGAACTGCCACATCTCGGCGGCCAGTCAGATCGGCGGCGTGCTGGAGCCGGTCGGTGCAATGCCAGTAATCGTCGAAGATGACGTGTTGATCGGCGGCAACTGCGGCGTCTACGAAGGCAGCATCGTCAAGCGCGGGGCCGTACTCGGAACCGGCACGATCCTCAACCGCTCCACCCCCGTCTACGATCTTGTCCGCACCGAAATCTACCGCGCCACGGACGAAATGCCGCTAGTCATCCCCGCAAACGCCGTGGTGGTCGCCGGATCGCGCGCCGTTACCCATGGCCCCGGCAAAGACTGGGGAATATCGATCTACACTCCGGTGATCGTCAAATACCGCGACAGCCGCACCGATTCGCGCATCCAGCTCGAGGACCTTCTTCGCTAGCCTGGCGCTACACTATCTCTTCATGTCCTTTAGCCTGGAAAACAAGACCGCGTTGGTCACCGGCGCCGGTCGCGGCATCGGCCGTGCCATAGCGCAAAAGCTCGCCGAATATGGCGCCTCCGTCATTGTGAACGATCTCGACGCCGCGCCTGCCGCCGAGACCGCCGCACTGCTCCCGAAAGCCGCATCGCTCGCGGGCGATGTCACCGATCCGGCTTTCCCCGCCGCATTGGTAAGTGCCACCATCGAGCGTTTCGGATCGCTCGACATCATCGTCAACAACGCCGGCTACACATGGGACAACGTCATCCAGAAGACCACCGATGAGCAATTTCAGGCGATGCTCAATATCCACCTGATGGCCCCCTTCCGCATCCTTCGCGCCGCCTCGGATTGGATCCGCGAAAGCGCTAAGCGCGAAACGTCCGAAGGCCGCCGCGTGATGCGCAAAGTGGTAAACATAACTTCCATCGCCGGAACCGATGGCGGCGCCGGACAGGCCGGTTATTCCTCCGGCAAGGCGGGAGTCGTCGGATTGACTAAGACGCTCGCCAAAGAATGGGGACGCTACAACGTCAACGTAAACGCCGTTGGGTTCGGCCTGATCGAAACGCGTCTCATCCAGCCGATGGCCGAAGGCACGGACACCTCTATCGACATGCACGGCCGCAAAATCAAAATCGGCGTGCAGCCCAAGATGTTGGATTGGGCAAAGACGGCATGTCCGCTCGGGCGCACCGGCACACCCGAAGAAGCCGCAAGCGCGGTCCTATTCTTCGCGTCGCCGCTGTCCGATTACGTGACCGGTGAAGTCCTCATCTGCGGTGGCGGCCTGCATTTCTAACGCCCTACTTCAGCTTCCGCGCCTTCTCGAAATCGTCCTTCAGCTTCCCCGTGATCTTATCCGCCACGTCTGCGCTGGCCCCGTGATACTTCGCGCCGATACTCTCCTGCGTGGTCGACCAGATCACGTCGCCATCCTTGTTCACCAGCCGCACCGAGGCGATCGCTTCGTGACGCCGCTCGGTGGAATGTTCCGATTCGTTGTCGCCGTATCCCGTCCCCACGGAACCCGACCGCGATCCGTAACCGCTGCGGGGAATGGCGACGTTCAGGTGCGTGTTCGCTCCATCCGAAGTGGAGTGCTGCTCGGTGTACACCAGATCCTCGGCCGCGCCGCGGAGAATCGCGTCGGCCTTTTCTTGATTTTCGGTAAGTACGAAAAGCTTCGAGCTTTCGAGACTTGCGATGATGATGTCCCGCATTTGCGCCGCCGTCTCGCCGCCGGTCAACCGGTCGACGAAGACGCGCTTCAGCGTAGTCAACTGGCGTAGTTCGCTCTCTTCTATCGTCTGGGCGCCCAGCGTCATCGCCGCTATAACCAAAAGGCTAATCCGTGTCATCTGCCCGTCTTTCTGGCCTCTTCGTCCTGATATTCCACGCGCCGCCCGCTGCGCGTTTCGAGCGTCGTCAGCACGGTACGGATATCGCCTTTTTCCACTTGGAACACGAGCGCCTGCTGCTTGCCATCCCCATCCGTGTAGCCGATGGTGACGAAGTGCTTGCGCGATTTCGACAAAAGGAACAGCGGCGATATCAGAAGCGCCGCCGCGTAGCGCCGGCTTACGTTTTGCCCGTACTCGAGCGTCTCGATCTTCGCGTAGCCGATGTTCAACGTCTGCCCACGGCACACGAAAATCAGTCCGTCGGGCGCGGTGAGATTGAGTTGCGCCTTCGATTTCGCCGGCACGCCTGCCAGCGTGCCTCCTACGAATTGGGCGTGGTACCCGGCATCGCTCGCGGCAGATGCGGCGAGGGCGATTGATAGCAATGCGAGAGCGGCTTTCATACTGTGGCGTCTATATAGTGGGCCGCAGCCGAAAAAACTCTCAAAAGATTTTGGTTCAGCCGCCAGTTTAATCCGGTGGTCTTTAGTGTTCGTGTGACAAAGAAGCCTTTAGCGGGGCCGGGGATTTCCATTAACTTCTGGCGCGCATCGGCAAGAGTGGGCTCGTTGCCTTCGGGTTCCTGCGACAAGTACTTGCGCAGATCCGCCTCCGCGGCGGCGAGGTTTTTGCCGGCGGCTATCATGGCTTCGGCGGCGCGAAAGTGAGGCGTAAGATCGTCTGGAACGTTCCTATCGGCTGCGGAAAGCGTGGCTTCGAGCTCTGGCCACTTCCCCTGCGCCGCGCAAACCGCGGCGAGGATGGAGTAGGCATCGGCGCGGGTCGGGTCGATCTCGATCGCCGCGCGCGCGTTCTCCGCGGCGGCGTCCCAGTTGACTCGCTCTTTCGTGTAGAACTGTGCCAGCGCGATGCGGACTTTGTATTTCGATGGCGAAGCCTCGATTGCCTTGCGCAGCAGGGACTCCTGTCGCGCCGGATCGTGTTCGAACTGCGCCATCCGAACCTGGGCAAGGAAGCCCTGTCCCTTGTCGATGCGCGCGATGCGTTCGGCGACCGCTTCCGCCTGCTTGCGATCGCCACCCACAAGACCGGGCGCGAGCAGGTAATATTCCATCAAATCGCGCTGCGCCTGAACGTCATTGGGGTCGATCGCCAATGCCTCATCGATTTCCTTCTTGAACCGGCGCGCGAGAAATGCCTGCTGGAAGAGATTCGAGCGCTGTGCCTTCACACCGAGCGCTTCGGCAAGCTGACGGTGGAACTTTGCGACGCCGGGAGCGAGCGTCACCGCCTTCTCGGCAAGTTCGAGCGGCGCCTCCTTGCGGCCGAAGGCGAAGTTGATCTGCGACATGAGGAACGCCGCCAGCGGATCGTTCGGCGCATCGCGCAAACGCGGTTCTACCAGCGCGCGGGCGCGTTTCCAATGTCCGGCTTCGATCAATTCCTCGGCGGGAGTTTGCGCGTTCAAAACCGCTGGGGCGGCGAGCAGCGCGGCCAGAGTGAACCCGGCAAACCTCATGCGCGAGCCGCGTGCCAGGCGCGGAATTCGGCGGCGCGCGTCTTGCCCATGTAGCGATCGAGCAGCGGAACGGGCGCGGTGCGCAGATCGACCATGATGAGGGCATCGAGAGCGTTGGAGAAATGGCGGTCGACGTTGAAGCAGAGAAGGCGGCCGCCAGTCTTGAGGTATTGCCGCATCAGAATCGGAACTCCTTTGCCATCGCATTCGAGATCGGCAATGAGAGCGGAGAGATCGTCGAGACTCTCCGGCACGCGGCGTAAGGTTCCCATGCGGCGGAAGAGACGCTCATCCGGACGATAGGCGAGGCGCGGCGCGACGAGATTGGCCAGGGATTCGGCGCGATGGGCTTCTAGGAATTCCACGAGGAGATGACGCGAGAGCGGATGATAATCGTTGCTGATGCTGACCGCTCCAAATAGCGTAGCGCACTCGGGACGGCGGGTCGACGTAAGACCCAATTGCCTTCCACAATAGGAGGAGCGGAGCGTATTGCTTCTGGTATTCCGGACGTATGAAGGATCGTCCCAGTTCCACCGCCGGTCCGATCCGTTCGAGCAACTGCTTCGAATAACGAAAGAGCGTGCTGGTGTAAAGACCGCCGAGGCCTTGGCGCGCGAGCACATCGGGCGCCGTGGCAACGCGATAGGCGCCGGCGATTTCGTTGGTTTCGCGATTCCACAAGGCGAGGTGGTCGTAGTAGGAGTCGAAGCGGTCCAGATCGATCTCGCGGCCGGCGCCTTCGCCCACCTCGCGGAACGCGATTTCACGCAAGCGGCCGATCTCGCGAACCACGGCAGGAAACTCGCTTTGCTTGGCCACAAAGACGGCAAGCTCGCCGGATTCGGAGAGCAGACGATCGGCTGGCAGGCTCGAGATCTCGCGCGTGAGAGCGGATTGCGGAGTGGGCGCGGCCACGGAGACGACGCGCTTGGGCAGGCGGAGACCGCCGGCGGCGGGGCGCGACTGGGGCTCGAGCAGATAGGTTCGGCAGCGGAGATACTCGGCGGCCTCGGCCGGATCGTCGAAGCGGCGCAGGGTTTCGGAGCTTATCGTGCGTCCGACGCGAGCTTCGATCGTCTGGCCGCGTTTGTTGAGAAATTCGCGCCCAAGGCTGGCGGTGCGCAAGGTAGGGTGAATGGCGCCGGCGAAGTGGAAAGCGGCGCTGTTGGCGCCGGGGAAGAAAACGGGCACGGCGGCGGCGCCGGCTATCTGGGCGATCCGCGCAATGGTGGGGTTCCACGGCGGATCCGCGATGAAGCCATCCTTGAAATACAGATGCGCCACTTCACCCGCGGGAAAAGCGAGCAGCGCGCCGCCACGCCGCATCCAGCGGAGACAATCGCGCATCGCCAAGGAGTTCGCGGCGACGGATTCGGGGCGCCCGAAGTTATCGACGAAAATGCAGCGCCCTCGCAGCATGGGCAGGTCGCGCAGCATGGAGTTGGCAACAATGCGCAGGTCTGGCCGGACTCGAGGAAGCGCCACGGCGAGGATGACGGCGTCGAGCAGGCCGAACGGATGGTTCGAGACGAATAGCAGAGGGCCAGATCGCGGAACTCCGGCGAGTTGCTCCGCCGGAATCTCAAAGCGGACGCGCAGGTTCCGCAGCAGATCTTCCGGGGTGCTGGATGCGTGATAGAGATCACGGAGGCGATCGAGCGCAAAGAGCTTGTCAATGGCTGGCTCAGCCGGCCGCAGTATGCTGCGCAGCGGTTCCCCGAGCAAGGCGCCAACGGAGAGCGGGTGTGGTTGCAGATCCGGGATAAGTTCCGCGCTCATGTGATCTTCCTCTAACTGACAGCTTGCGCCGTCAAGGTTTCAACAGGATCAACGTGGCGTGAATGTTTGTTGAGAGATGGCGCCTACCCCACCAGGTGCGGCTCGGCCAACTCCAGGGAATCCTCATTGCGCGAACGGAAATAGGCGCGGAGGTCGTCACGAAGCTGCGGCTTGCTTCCCGTGAGGCGCAAGACGCCCTGGCTATCGTAGGCCACATCGGTCAGCGGATCGAAGGCGTTATCCACCAGGATGGATACACGCGAGCCATAGCCTCGGTTCTGCAGCGTGCCGTGCCATTGGTGCAGCGCGAGGTGATCCACGCAACCAATGTCCAAGCGCAGCGATTTGGCGCGCTCCTGCCACGCGCGGATGGTGGCGGCATAGTTTGGATGGGTCGCTTTGAGCTCGCGGCTGCCGCTGCTGCGGCCCACCAGGCCGAAGGCCATATGCCAATCGCCGCTACCGCAAATGCAGGCATCGAGCATGCCGCCCACGGAGTCGAAAGCCTCGCGCGTGAATGCCCAGGCGCCCCCAACCGCGCCGGGACTGTCCTGATCGGCTTTACACACGCTGCGTTTGTGCAGCCAGTTCCACGCGAAGCTCGACATCATACGATGCGGCCGGTGGCTCGCGGAGAGATAAATCAGGTTCGAATAGAGCTGGACAAACGGATGGTGCTGCAACTGATGGATGGCCTCCTCCGCCCAACTCATCTGCGTCATGTGAAAATCGCCATCGATGGTGGCTCCGTACTGCCAACCGGCGGGAAAGTTTCGGACGCATACGTTGATCAGGTTTTCCTTGTGCCAGAGTTCGTGCCGCGTGCGAAGCTGCACATCGGCGGGGGTGGTGACCTCGAACGGCCGATCGCCATACGCCAGTTCGCAAGCATGGACGGCAACTTGAGGGAAACTTTCGAGGTGACGCCGGCATTCCAGAAAGAGACGGCGCCTGGCATCCCATCGGCATGGGTTGGTATAGACCAGCGCGACGTGTAGAGTCTGGCCGTCCCAAGGTTGGCCAGGACGGCGCGGCGTAGACGTGATCTGGGTCCTGCCGGAGACAGCCGCCGGCAATCGATTAGGTTCGCTTTTTTGGGTATACATCGGGTTTCTCGAAGCTGTTTTTTTGGCCGCGGCGGCGGGGAACCGGTTCCCCATCTCCTCCCTCAGGAGGACCGCCGCCGCTGCTGCCCTGCGAACGTTGAACGCGCACGGACTCCAACCCCCGTGTTAGAGCCCGGCGTATTTCCGAAACGGGTTGCTTCTCGGCAAGCGAGCAACGCTTTTTCGATTTCAGAGTAACAAGCCAGGGTATGGGGTCCGAGGTGGTGGGACGGCGGAAGTTATTGATAGGATTGGGAAAAATACAATTTTGAAGTCTTGTGACTGACGTTTTGGCTCGGCCACGTTTTTGTTCGCCGCCCGAATTTGAATGGACGTATGCAATTCATTTCGTTGTAGTTATCCTCATCGATTGTGAGGAATCAGAAAGTAGCGCCGGCGAGGATCTTGCGGTCCGCTGCCAATTTCCGATACCAGTCCGCGTTCTACGAGCGCCGCAAGATGCGTTCGGGCGGCGCGTGGAGATATTCCGATTCGCTTGGCTATCTGAGACGTGGAAATCCTGGTCGCGCCGAACAGAAGGAGGCTGCTGGCGATCGGCACATTCTGGCCCTGGTAGCGCTCGTTATCTTAGGCTTGGTCATCCGTGAAGCGTCAGTTTGCGGAAATGCCTGAAGTACTCGGAAGCAACTCGGAAGTGAATCACTTCCGAGTCCAGCTCTGCGTTTCACTCGGAAGTGGATGGAGAGGCAAACCTTCCGGGTACGCAGAGCAGCCCTTTCCGCCAAACAATCGCCGAGCCGCCGCGATACAATGCTCAGGACAGGAGAAGAACCGTGGCCGACCTTATCATTCAGCCTACAGCCAAATTCCTCAAGGCCGGAACGATTCTAGCCGCGCTGGTATTCATCGGCCTGGAGGTTGTGTATTTGACGCAATGGCGCGACCCGAGTCGCGACTGGCTGATGATTCTGCCGCCGCTGATTCTCTTGTGGCCGGTTATCGGCTGGATCAAGCGCGGCATGAAAAAAGCCACGATTACGGGCGACCGGCTGCGCTACGAGACGGGGTTCACTTCGAAATCAACGCGCACCATTCAGTTGAGCAAAGTGCAGGACGTGCGCGTCGATCAAAGCCTCTCACAGCGTATGTTCGGCGTGGGCAATATATCGATTGAAACGGCGGGAGAGGCCAGCCGGTTGACGCTGGTGAACATAGATAACCCGCAGGCGCTGGCGGATGAAATAATGAACCGCGCGCATCACTCGGCGGCGGCGCGGGCCAGTTGTAGCTAAACGCAAACACACATTCGCTACAAATCGGCGACTGAGATTTTGCATGTTTGGAAAACATAGATCGCCCATGGCGCGTCGAAGCATCTCGGGGTTTTGCCGACCTGGGAAGCGGGGTTGCTCTTCCGCCTTGTCTTCGCTTACTTCTATCCGTTGCGGAATCGCAACGCCGCGTTTACGGTGAGCATAAGACGGGGAAGATATTTCTGTTTCCCGTATTGACCTGTCTAGTAATTTAGAAGACACTACACAGCGGGCGAGCCCCCGATTCAGAGAGAAAAAGACGAGGAACTGCTCGTTCTGCCGAGCAAGGGAGTGCTGTCGGTGATCAGGCTGTCGTAGGCCGCGACAAACATACTCTGCAGATCCGCCTTGCCGTCGATGAGGGCTTTGTTGCTGTCCTCGGCAAACTTGCCTAGCACTTCCATTTGGGCGTCAGTTCGATCGATCATCTCGGCGAGCTTGACATTGTAGTGATCCACCCGGCCGTAAGCATACGCGGCATTCCAGAACGCCGTAGTCCAAGCTTGAGCGGGGGTTCGGGGCGCGCGTGCCAGCGTATCCAGGCTGGTGGTGGCGGTGCGCAACGTTCCCCAGGCATCGCTCAGCTTGGTGAAGTTCTCATCCATCTTCTTGGCTCGGTCCGAGATAGCTTTGGCGAGCGCCTTGACATCCTGGGGACTGACCTCTTCGCGATCTCTTCCTTCAGCGGCGAACACCTTCGCCGCGACGCGAGCCTTGCGGATTTTATCGGTCAGTTTGCCGACGCCGAAGGCGGCAATAGCGCCGACGATAGGGATGTGCGAAGCGAGAAAGCTCGCACCCTTGCTTGGCGCGGTAACAATCGCCTTCCGGGCGGTGTAATAAATGCTGGTGGTGATCTTGGAGGGCAGGGCGTTGCTTTTCCTCCAAGCGGCCGCGTCCGCTTCCTTCATTAGGTCAATAAACGCGTCTTCTGCTGCTGGCATGGCTCCTCCTTTAAGGGGCGCCGGCCGCGCCGGGAGTCGGCGGGCGGGTGAGGCGAATTCAACCAGGACTTCCATTTTTGGTCCCCGGTAGTAGTCTTTTCGGACGCGCCGCACCAAATCTTTAACCATCGTGCCAGCGGCACGGGCGCTTCGCGTGAACCTCCTTCAGCAGATGTTTGATGGCTTTCTGTTCATGGCTCTCGGGCGGCATGGATTGGGTTCAGCAGATCACGCGAGGCCGGCGCGCCCAAGCCCGCGGAGGAGGATCACGCGCACACAGCCGGGGTTGCCGATCAAGAAGGGACGATGCGGCACGATGACCTACGACTACAAACGCAACTGCGCCACCACCTTGTTCGCCGCTTTGGAAACTCTAGGAGGAAAGGATCGTAGGCGAATGCCATCACCGAAACAATCACCCGGTGTGGCTGAGATTCCTGCGCCGGCTCAACGCCGAGTTCCGGGAAATGCCAGCGGTAACGTACTTCGGCCCACCCGCATTCGGTTTGGGTTGGTCAATCACCGCCCCAGCTACTTGTTGCACTCTAATTTGATGACGGTTAGTCGCCCCTACTCGTAGCGCAGCGCCCGTATCGGATCGATCGCGCTCGCCCGACGCGCGGGCAGGAATCCGGCGACTGCCGCCACTAGCGAGAGAATTGCCAACGCCGCGGCCGCCGCGCCCAGATCGGTGGGCTTCACGCTGTAAAGCTGTGACGCGATCAGTTGGCTCAGCGCATACGCCGCGGGGATGCCGATGGCGAGACCGATCGCCACCAACATCAGCGCTTCGCGCATCACCATCCACACCACTACGCCGCGCTGCGCGCCCAACGCCATGCGCAGTCCGATTTCCCTCGTTCGCCGCGCCACCGCAAACGCCATCACGCCATAAAGCCCCAGCGCCGCCAGTAAGGTCGCCAGCGCTCCAAACGCCGCCGAGAGCATCGCGATCAGCCGCTCCGTGCCCAGCGTTTGGTCGAGTTGGTTCTCGAGCGTCCGCATCTCGTACACCGGCATCGCCGGGTCGAGAGCGGCGATTTTGCGCCGCAATTCGGCCGACATTGCGCTCGAATCCATGGTGGTCCGCACGTAGAACGAGGCCGATGCCGGGAAGTCGCTTTCCAGAAACGGAACGAACACCTGCCGGTGAACTCCATCGCGCGGCCCTTCGTAGAGCGCGTCTTCCGCAACGCCCACAATCTCCATATTGAGTTTCGTCTTCGGGCCATCCCCGAACCCGACGTGCCGCCCGATGGGTGAAACGTTGCCGAAAAAGTGGCTGGCAAATTTCCGGTTTACGATAGCCGCCGTGAACTTCTTCCCTTCGTCGCGCCGGTCGAAATCGCGGCCCGCGGCAAGCGGGATCCCCATGGTTTTCCAGTAACCCGGCGATATCGCATTCATAAACGCCTGTATGTCCTCGCCATCCTTCGACCGGTGGCCCTCCACGCTCATGGTGGCATCCCACTCGTTGCCGGCCAGTACGGGTACAGCCGCGAAGGATGCCGACTGCACGCCGGGGATGGCGCGAATCTCGTCGAGCGCGCGCATGTAGAAGGCATCGAGGCGCTCCAGCGAATATCCGCTCAGCGCCGGATCGGTCTGAAAGCTGATTAAATTCTCGAGCCCCCTGAAGCCGGTCCCGGTGTTCTTCAAGTTCGCCAGCGTCTTCACGAATAGGCCCGCGCCCACCAGCAGCAGAAACGAAAACGCAACCTGAGCGGATACGAGAGTCTTGCGCAGCCGCGCGGTTCCGCCCGTGCCGCCGGAGGCTGTCGCGATCTCTTTCAACGTTCCCCAGAGATTCAGGCGCATCGATTGCAGCGCGGGCACGATCCCGAATAGCAGCCCAGCAATCAGTGCGACCACGGCGTTGAAACCAAGGATGCGCAGATCCGGCGCTGCCGTGAGAGTAAGTTGCGTCGAGCCTTGAGGCAGGAAGCCGAGAAGCGCGCGAACCATGGCCTCAGCCAGGAACAGCCCCGCCAGCGGCGCCTGCCGCCGCGAGCAGAAGACTTTCCACCAGCAATTGAGCCAGCAACTGGCCGCGCGACGCGCCGATGGCCAACCGCACCGCCACTTCCCGCTGCCGCGCCACGCCGCGCGCGATCAACAGGTTCGCCACGTTGAAACAGGCGATCACCAGCACCAGCCCCACCATGCACATCAGCGCGATCAACGCCGTGGCATAACTTTGCCGCAGATCCGAATATCCGCCCGCCGCCGATTCCACCCGCACTTGGCGCTTCAGAAATTCGGCGCGGTTATAAGCGCTGGCGTCTTTCATCTCTGGCCGCGCGAGTTCGCCTTGCAAGATCCGCGTAAACAGCGGTTGCAGCGACGCCCGCGCCGATGCGACCGTATATCCAGGCTTCATGCGCGCGAACGTTTGAATCCACTGAGAACGCCGGTCGCCGATATCGTCCCATCCAGGCGTCATCAGCGGTTTCATTTGAATCGGCACGCGAATCTGTGGACTGGTCGCCGGATCGAGCCCCTGAAACCCGGCCGCCGACACGCCGACGATGGTCATTGGATAATCGTCGACCACGATTTTCTGTCCGATCACACCAGGATCGGAAGCGAATCGCGAAACCCAATACGAATAGCCAAGGACAACAGAGGGATGTCCCTTATATACGCGGTCGTCCCATTCCGGCGTGAACACGCGCCCTAGCGCAGCCTTAACACCCAGGGCCTGGAAGTAGTTGCCCGACACCAGTTCGGCATTGATCCGTTCCGTGCGGCCGTTAAAACTGATCGAAACCGGCGTTCCGAAACGGCAGAAGACGTACGAGAAAGCCTGCGCCTGCTTCTGGAAATCCTCATACATGGGGTAGGAAGACGCCCGCGGACCGCGATTGCTGCCCATGTGGGGCCTGTGGACGATATCATCACCAACTGCTGCGGATCGCGCACCGGCAACAACCGCAGCAATAGCTGATCGACAAGCGTGAAGATCGCTGTGTTGGCGCCGATGCCAAGGGCTAGCGACCCCACAGCAACAGCGGTGAACAGCGGCGTCCGCCGCAGATTGCGGAACGCGAAGCGGATATCCGAGAGGGTGCGGGGCATATCGGATTATACTCACCGGCCCCGAAAAGGTTACGCCGACGTCTGCCACGACGGCGGCGCCAAGCGCGCTGGAAGACGTGTCAGAGACTAAGAACGGGCTGGCAGATTATTTTGCCAGCCCGTTCTTAGGAGAAGCAACCAGAACTGTGAACCAAGCAGAAAGCTAAACCGTCTTCTTGCGGCGAAAAGCGTTGAGCGAAA
This sequence comes from Bryobacterales bacterium, assembly GCA_963763545.1. Taxonomy (GTDB): domain Bacteria; phylum Acidobacteriota; class Terriglobia; order Bryobacterales; family Bryobacteraceae; genus PALSA-243. Next base: position 254,855 of record CAVXPE010000015.1, on the reverse strand, counting down.
CCAGCCCAGCGCCCAGCAGCACGAAGGCGCCAGGTTCCGGAACACCGGGGGTATTGACGAAGTCATTCTCAATAGCGGTCACGTTCGCGGTAGAGGTCGATTCCGTGTTCCCGCCCGACAAGTCCCATTCGTCGTACACACCTGCGCTCGAGAGCAAAATCGTTTGGAAATCAGGCGTACCGTCCGCCTGCTGGCCCGCGGGATCGGTCAGGGCCAACTCTTGCGCGGCCATGTACTCCGTCCCGGAACAGGCGCCGTTCGGCGAAGTGCCGCCACCAAACTGCATACCCACGCAAAGGTTGTTGTTCATTTCGCCCATTGCCCCATCCGTTGCCAGTCCTGTAATCGCGGCATCGACCTCCGTGATCACCGAGCTCCCAACGCCGGTAACCAGATACTGAACCACGCCCATCTCGTTTTGGAATTCGTTGACCGAATTTCCGGCGCTATAGTCGGTAATCACTTGAGTGATCGGGTTGCCAGGCGATGCGAATGTACCAAACCCATCCGAGCCGCTAGTCATCAGGCTGAAGTTCACAGTGATATCTAATGCCGGATCGGGGGGCGTCGTCTCGGGAGGACATGCCGGTTCGCCCGCATCGCCACAGCCGGGCATCAGACTCACCGATGGCAGATAGTTGAAATTGGAGAATGTAAGGAAGTTGAACGTGCAGGTAAAGCCGGGAGTGGTTACCGCAGCCATTGTATAGCTCGAATTACAGGTTGCGGCAGACGCATGATCGATGGTCCCTAACGTCAAGAGCGCAATCGGTAGCAGAAGAGCCTTCAGAACGGTGAATTTCATCTTCGTGTGCATCTCCTCGAAGCCCCAAGCAAAACCCTGGTTCCAATTTAGCCCGAAAGTCTGTCTTCAAAAGTATCACAGGCGTCTAGCGCAGACAAGACATTTGCTCTAGCGCTTTTGTTCTCCCAGTACCACCAAGTTTGTAGAAAAAGATTATTTATCTAATATTTACAATTTGGCAACGCGGGTTCTGTCTCTCGGGCCATAGTAGTACCTTCCGGAACCCAGGCATCAAAAGGGATTCGATTGGTTTCGAGCAAGGCCGACCGGTTTCGCCAAGAGAACGCTACCGCTGCAGCTTCAATTCCTTGATCAACTCTGCCACGCGGGAGTTCGGCCCTACCGGCTCCACAATCATAATTTGCTTGGGATTGATATACATCCTATCCGGCGAGTGCCACTCTTTCCCACGCTTAGTGAGAATGTTGGTCTGCTGCTTGGTCTGCGGGTCTACCACTGTTTGCACGTAATAAACCTCGGTGAGAACCGGATTGTCGGTTCCGTAGCCTTCGAGTCTCCCGAAGTAGACATTGTTGTTACTCAACAGAACCGCTTGATAAGTCTGATCGAAGGATATTGCGCGTGGATGCGTAACCAGCCATGCGTTGCCCAGGATGGCAAGAGCGATAATGAGCGCGGCCAGAATCAATCGGCCCGAGCGGCGACGAGGCGCTTCCGCCTCCGGTGTAGGCTCCGGTTCCGGCTCCGCGGGCTCTTCAGGCATGGCCCTCTCTTCGTTCGCGTCCAACCGGTCGTCATCAGCCAAGTTCAGATTATATCGAAAGTGATGAAATCCGCAGATTTTCATCCACCGCCAGATGCTTGTCCGGCTCACGCAAGCAGGGGCAGCGGCATTTTCAAATTCGGATAGATCAGCGGTCCGCAATTAGCCGATCCATAAGCCGATCCTGTTTGGGGCCGCTTTCCCGCCGTCAGCGAACGTCGTCGGTTTGGTATTTCATAGTTGGATCGCTCGCCTCTCAACTATCAAGCGGTCTGCCGGTCTCACGATCTGCGCCGCGTTTTCGCTCCTTGCTTACTTCACGGTAATCACCCCCGAGTTGCTGGGAACACCATTGATCGTGATAAACACCGGTTGATCGCCTGGCATGAGGCCCGATGGCACAATCGCATTGATCTGCGCGAGTCCAGCGTAGCCCGGAGCTAGGCCCTGATAGGTCACCTGTGCGCTCTTGCCGCCAATGGTCACCTGAACGGGCGCATTGATAATGGATAACGGATTGACCGGCGCCGGCGCGCCGTCAGGCACCGCAGGTGTGACCGGCCCTTCTCCAGTAGCGAACAGAATCACGGAACCTCCGGCCGGAATGGGAGTCGCCGCCGTATGCGGTGACGAATCGCCGTTGAGTGCGGCCGCCCGGTTGTCGGGGGTCACGAATAACCCCGGATCTACAATTGTCAACGCCGTGGAATGCGCCTGCGAAGCTCGCAGCGCACGACTGCTCACGGTCGCTTGGTTGTTGACCACCACCTGTATCGCGGACGTCGGAGAACTACCAGGCATCTGGAAGTTGATCTGGGTGGGACTGGCGAAGAACAGCGGTGCGAGCATTCCGTTCACTGTCACCGAGGTCGGCCCCAACTGGGTAGGCAGCGGATAAGACGAGGCCTGGTAAATGGCATCCGACAGGTTTGTCCCGAAGATGGTCATGATGGCACCCGGAGCGCCACCGGGTTGGAAGCTGGCGCCGTTGACGACGGTGAGGATCGTCGGCTGCAACTGGCACCCACCCTGCCCGCACCCCACGATCAGCGTTACCGGCAGCGCCACCGAGTTCACTGCATTGTCGGTCGGGGTAAACAGAACCGAGCCGTCATAGACGCCATTAGCCAGGTTTGCCGGATTGGCGGTTACCGTCACGGCGCCCGGGGTTTGACCCTGGCTGGTAGAGACCTGGAGCCAGTTGCCTCCCGAAGGGGTACTCACCTGAGTCGAAACGGAATAGGCGATTGTGCGCGAAGAGGAGGTTGCCATCAGTGTTTGCGCCGCAGGTGTGACGGTGTTGTTGGCGGTGCTGAACACCAACACGGACGGTGAGATCACCAGCGCCGGTTTGGCGGCGATCGCGTAGGTCACCAGCACCAGATTCACGCCGCCCGATGAATCCGTGACGCGGATGAAACCCGAGTAATTGCCCACCGAGAGTCCGGTCGGGTTGACGCTTACGGTGATCCTCCCACTACCAGTTCCACTGGCGGGCAGAGCAGCGAGCCACGAATCCGAGGAGGAAGCGGTCCAGGTCACTGTGCCGCCGGCCACGATTTGCACTCCTTGTCCGGCCGGCGCAGCTTGATTGATCTCGCTCAAAAAGGTGAGGCTATCGGGCGTTACCACTGTCGCGCTCGATTGCTGTGGCAGGTTGGTCAGCGTGAACACCGCCGGAGAGCTCACTGCCGTGGCCGTTGCCGCTACCACGAAGTTGCCGGGCGAGCTGTTTGCCGTCAGGGCCGGAGCCGTGGCGATACCATTGGCGTCGGTGACCACTGTCGTCGGGCCGCTAAACGTCCCACTCGGTCCGGCGGCAGTGGAAGGCGCGAAGGTCACCGCAACTCCACTCACTGGATTGCCGGCGACGTCGGTCACCCGCGCCTGCAGTAATGTTGGGAATTGGTTCGACACGGTAGTCGCCTGTGGCGAGCCGCTAAAGACTGCGATGCTGGCCGCTGCGCCCGCGCTGATCTGGAAGGGGTTGCTGTTGACCGGCGGTTGTTGTGTAGAGGCGGCGCGCAGGGTCATGGTTCCCACCGTCCCAATCTTCAGATCGTTGAACGTCGCCAATCCGGTGGCATCCGTGACTTGCACCAAGGTTCCAAACAGGGCGCCTGTGCCAGAAGAAAGCGATAGGAACACGGGAATGCCGGGGACTTGCATCGCGTTTCCGGAACTACCGAGCACCTGCACGGTCACCGGCGGCGCAATGATTTGTCCTGCCGCAGCATTGCTCGGCTGCTGCACAAACGCCAGCGTACTTGACCCAGCCGGCAGATTGGTCAAATCAAACAACGCGGTTCCGGTGATGGCGGTCGAGGAAGCTGTGACACCAAAAGCGCCAGCGATGCTGTTGGCGGTAATCACCGCCGCAGCATGGCCCTGGGCGTCGGTGCTGACGGCAATCGTCAACTGACCGCCGAACAACCCGCTGGGCCCCGAAGTGGGGGCGGCGAACACCACGGGCACTCCGCTCACCGGGATGCCTGCCGTGTCTGTGACCGTCACCTGCAACGGTTCGCCATATGCAGTCTGGATGATGGCGCTCTGTGGAGTGCCTGCTGTTGCCATAATCGCCGACGCCGTACCAGCGTGGATGTTGAAGGTATTGCTCGTCGCCGAAGCGATACCGCTGGACTCGGCCACCAATTGATACTGACCCACCTGGCTGATGCTGAGACCCGGGAAGGTCGCCAGACCGTTGGCATCGGTGAGTTCCGCCGCAAACGATAGCGGTCCCAGCATGCGGGCTGCTACGGGATTCACCTGTAGAGTGACCGGGATATTTGCCGTTTGCACCGCATTGCCGAAACTATCTTCTAACTGAACTGTGACCGGTGGGGTGATTTCCGCGCCCGCGGCTGTATCAGTCGGCTGCTGGATGAAGGTAAGCTTGTTGGCTGGACCTACCGCATTGGTCAGACTGAAGGTTGCTGAAGTCGCTGCCCCCGTGGATGCCGTGACCTGGAAGGCCCCGGGCTGTCCGTTCGCCGTCATAGCCGGCGAAGTGGCAATGCCATTGACATCCGTCATCACGGTAGCCGAACTCCCGAAGCCGACACTGGCTCCGCTTGCAGGAGCGGCGAAGGTCACCGACGCTCCTGGAATAGGGTTCATGAAAGCGTCCTGCACCAGTGCCGTCAGCGGCGCCGTATAACTCGTTCCAACTACAGCTGTCTGCCCTCCGCCGCTTAGCGGCGTGATGGAAAGCACCGCCCCCGAACCGAGCGCGGGGCTGATCGTGAAGGATGCGCTAGGCATAGAAGTCAGGCCCCCGCCGCTGGCTAGCAACTGATACGTACCCGCCTGCTGGATGGCGAGAGCAGAAAAAGTTGCAATTCCGGTCGAGTCGGTATTCGCCGTCGCCCCTGCGACTACTATTCCTCGGAGGGGGAGGCTCAACGTAATCGTCGTGCCGACGATTGGATTGTGGTAGGCGTCTTGGAGACTCACGGTGACTGCAGGTTGGATCGGGCTGCCCGCTTGCGCGTTGGCGGGCTGCTGGACGAAGGCGATGGTTTGGGCCGTTCCAGCGAGATTGGTCAGACTGAATATGGCGGGGGTGGTCACACCCGCCACGCTCGCTGTGACCGGATACGCACCGGGGATTGCATTGGCCGTTGCCGTGACGCTCGCCACCCCGTTAGAATCCGTCATGACCTGGGTCGCCGTCAGCATCGCCGAGGGTCCCGAGGGAGGAACCGAGAATGTCACTGGTACCCCCGGAAAAGGGTTGCCGCCCGCGTCTGTTACTTTGGCCTGCAACGCGGCCCCGAACTGAGTACCCACCGTCGCCCCCTGCGTTCCTCCGCCCATCACAGTGATGAGCGCTGGAGACGGGGCGGGAACGTTGAATTCGATGGCGATGTTGGGGATATCATTTCCCACATCGAGGCGAAACACGTTGACTCCACCGGCGCCATTGTCGAAGTAGGTTCCAGGAAGCGAACTGTTCACGTAAGGCTGTGGTTCGAGCGGATTGCTGGCCCCAGGAACCGTGTTGGCGTTGGTTGCATTGAGGCCAACATTGAGGCCGTTGTACGGGCCGTCCACGCCCGTAGGGGCTTGACCAGCGCTTTGGGTGTTGTATGCGATGCCGAAGATGACCTGATCGGGCAGCGGCTGTTGGAGACTACTTAAGTCAAAGGTGATATTGAACGCGAAGCCGTTGTGACAGCCGTCGGAGGCCAACCATTGGTTCAAGGGGCAGTCATTGGGCGAAGGTTCCGGCCGCCATGGGATGATGAACGGCTGCGTGACAGATCCGATTTTGCTCCCCGGCGCTGGGTTGGAGCCGCTGTTGTCCACGGAATAAAGGTTAAGCGTGATGTCGTAGTTCCATCCGCCAGTGTTCTGAGCGGGGGGCGTATTGTATTCCGAGAAATATGACCAGGTGACCATCGCGACAGTCACCGAGGTCAAGTGGCGATTGGTCCCACCGAACTTAACCAGGTTGCCGAACTCGAAGATGCGCCAGGCTTGAAAACTCTGGCTCGTCAAACTCGGGGGGAGGGGTGTGGGGATACTGTTGTAGATGGGTGTGGTTTGAGCATTCAGTGTAGCCCCAAACAACAAAACGACCGCGGGTGTCAAAATCCGTTGCATAAGCTCTCCCGTGAATTTCGTGCGTAAAGTTGGATTGATAGAGGAATAGTCCAGACGGCTATCGTTCGGGCCGCAGCCGGAATTTCGCTTTTGCCTTCTCCGGTCCGGTAAGCACCCGTGTTAGTAGAGCAGTTGGTCGAGTTCGTGTGGCCCGTCACATGGGCTGCACCGGCGCTGTCTGCCGCAACGCTGGAAGCTCGATCGGCGCCAGTGTCGCTGGTTGATTTCCTGATGGGCACACGGCTTGCGCCGTACCACCCTACCGAGCCGGCGGAGGTCAGCAAGTTCCCCTCTTCGTGGGTGATCAGACTGTCTGCACCCTCATAGTCGAGATGGATACGCTCCAGGTCAGCGCCCGAGCGCACAGCGACGTCATATCCCACTTTGCGGGCATCGGCACAGTAAACCAGATTGTTGCCTTTGTGGGCGCCGCGGGCTCGCAGCCTGCCGCAGTGCGCCTCAAAGATAAATGTCAACGAATTGAGTGTTTCGTTTAGCGTCTGCCTCGACGGTGGGACCAGGTATTTCGAGTTCGGCCGGTCCGGGGCAGCATCCGCGGTAAACGGCGTACTGAGCCCCGCGTACAGCAGCGTGGCGAGAACAATGCCCATAAGACTCTAAGTTGGTCAGGTAATAATAGACTAGGCCAAATCGGCTGGCTTCTGAGCAGGATGCAGTCACCGAATGATCGTTGCAAATTAAATTTGATCTACAAGATGCCCGGGTCTTGTCCTCGATTTATATACAGGCCGCCCAGTCCAATTACCATAGCCTTCTTGCTGACATCCGGCTTTCCCTCGATCTGCCGCGCGTTTGTACTGTTGCGCAGATTCGACGCTGTCAGAGAGGAGAGTGGCTATGCGGGTCAGTTCAGTGCTTATACGCCTTGACTACCTTTATCGGGCGTCCCGGGCACGCCTAAGTTGCCAGCGGCGACCGGACGGCCTGCAGGTAGTCAGCGAGGAGGGCGACGATCTAAGGGGCCGGTTTCCGGTTTGGACCGGCAGGCGCAGTGCGCCTCGCCACGGGCAGGCCTGCTGCGCGTAGCAGCCCTATATTTAGTTTAGTGGGCGGAGATCTGACGGGGTTCAGTCGTCCCGCAGCAACGATTCGAGCTTCCCGCTTCTAGTCGGCAGTGACGGCAAGCGGGGCGGCGTAAAACGATCCAAGCTAACGCAGGCTTTTGGGTAGAAGCGTCTGACTCGGTAGTGCAAGGTTCTATGGGCCGGGCTGTAAGGCCGATCATTGCTTGATCGTCGATGTGCGACAAGGCAGCTTCAGATCGTCAGCGTTTCGTATCTTGGGTGAGCCTTGGTTCACCCACTATATCGCGGACTTAGTAAGCGACCTAGCGGCGGTCCAGTTTCTTCCGAAGAATTACCAGACCGATGATAGCGCTACCCAGAAGAATATCCGTCGCAGGTTCCGGCGTACCCGGCGCGCCCCTTGTCAAAACGTCGACCAACTCAACGTCACCTTCGCCGGCGGAAAGACTGCCGTTGTAAACCAGCCACCAGCCCGCAGCGACTCCGGGCGTGCCGAATGCTTGTCCAGTGAGTCCAATCGCGTTGACGGTGCTGAATCCAGGGCCGCCCACCAAGCCACCCGTATCATCAACCAGTTCATACGTCAGGCCGGATGTGAGCGTATTCGTATTCAACTCAGCGCCTGCCGCGTTGTACAGATTCAGTGTCCCGTTGAGTAGCGCTCCCGCCCCGGTAACCTCCAGGACGTCATGTCCGTTCAGGCCATCTTGCGTAGTGTCCGCGAACGTGATTCCCAGAGCGCCGCCAAGATCCTGGTTATAATCCGCGAAGGTGTAGTCTCCCGTGCCCGTACCTCCGCTGGCCACGCTGCCACCCACGTTCAGAAGCACGCCCTGCGTGCCGCCGTCCGCCGTGCCGTCTCCGTTGTTGACAACCCCGCCTTCGAAGGAGCCGGGCCCGTCGACCGTTCCGCCGAGCAGGTCCGCCACATTAACATCTAAAGTGCCGGTCAGAGAGACCGAACCCGATGTCAGGAGAAAATTCGCCGCTGGATCGACCGTACCCTCGATATTAAGCGCCCCACCGTTGACATTGACAGTGCCACTGTCAGTCTGCAATGTAGCGCCGCTCGCAACCGTTGTCGTGCCGCCGGTGATGGCCAGAGTCCCGTTGTTGACGACCGTTCCGGAGAGGGTATTCGTCCCCGTCATGGTGTTGGTGGCCCCGGTGATCGTGCCGTTAGTCAGATTCGCGCCGGAAAACATGACGTTGTTGAAGGTGCCAGCCGTCCCTGTCGTGTTTCCCGATACCGTACCGCCCGAGATTGTGCCGCTATTAATGGCCCCAGTGATCGTGCCCCCAGTGTTGTTGACGGCGCCTGTGATGGTCAGCGTAGCGCCGGCGCCGGTTGCTTGAAGCATGCCACTGTTCGTTCCACCCCGGAAATTCAGCGCGCCGCCCGGCGCTGCCGCGTCCAGAGTCGTACTATTGTTCACCCCGCTGAAAGTAGCGGATCCGGAGATAGTCGAAGTCCCTTGAATCTTGCCGCCGGTGACAGTAACGCCATTCGCATAGGTGGCTCCGCTGATCGTGCCATTCGTATTCGACATGGAGTTGGTAATCGATAGCATGCCGGCCCCCGCAGCCAACGTTCCTCTGTTCGTGCCGCCTTGCCATACGATCGTGTCGCCGGCGCCCCCGGTGAGCGAACCGGTGTTAGTAACGGATCCATTGAAGGTGTTTGTGCTGCCCCCACCCGATGTCACGGAGACGCCGGTAATCGTTCCGCCGTTAATCGTCGCTCCCGCCGCGCCGCTTCCGAAAGCGACGCCGCTGATTGTGCCGCTGTTGGAGATGACGCCAACGAGCGTGCCCCCGGTCAACGTAGTGGAAGGGCCAATGCTCACAATTCCGCTACCGCCATTGCTGATGACGCCGCCAGTGTTGGTTACGTTCGCATTCAGAGCCAGCACGCCGAAGTTGTCAAGGGCGGATTGGTTGGTCAGCGCGCTGTTGATGGTGAGGTGGCCATCATTTGTAATCGCATTAATCGTGGCCGTGCCGTTTCCGGTCACGTCGAAAGTGGACATCGCGCCGCTAATGGTGAGGTTAAGGCCGGTATTAATCGCGAACGAAGTATATTCGCTGCCGCTTATGCTGAGCGAATCCAGCGTGAGATTGTTGTTGGTGCTCGTCAGCACCGGACCGAGGCGCGCACTGCTCAAACCAGCGGGAAAGATAACATCGGCGCCCTGCAAGTTATTTTGCATCGGCGGAGAACACGCGGCGCCGTTGCATTTCCAGTTCGAGACCGTGCTCCAATTGCTATTGGGGCCGGCGCCAGTCCAAACAACCTGAAGGGGACTCGCGGACAACTGCAGGTTCCAAAGTAATAAGAACATCGCCGCGACGCGCAGCGCAGCCGCCTGGCAACTCCGCTTGTTCGTTATGGACACTCTCATTATTGCCGCCAAAGTGGCATCCGCATTGATACTACCGGCGCATACCAACACTCTTCCGAGCGTCTTGATTGATTGTAGGGATTGCCTAAAGGGAAGTAAAGGATTTTTCTAACGAAGTTAAGGTGTGAGAGTACTGGGTCTGGCGTCCCGGGAGATCGCCCTCCGAAAGTGCATCTTCAGACGACCAAGGGGCTTTTTTTCTGTGGTTTAACTCTTCAGATTAAGCGTTGCTCCATAAATGCAGAACGTCGCGCTAGTACTGAAATTCAAACGCAATTAAGTACCCTGAGGCACCGGCGTTTTTACCTTCCAATTTCGATCCACAGATCTGTGGAAAAAGTTGAGGGAATCGACATTGCCGTCAGGTTAAGCTTTTGTAAAAACAGATACTTAGCACGCTTTGAACCACGCAGCAGCAGATCCCTTAACAGATTGTAGACAAATTGTTTAGAAGGAATTTCATCTCGCGTGTCCAACGACGCCCTCAAGCTGGTTGTCCCAGAAGCGTGCGGCCAACTTTTCCACAAAAGATTCGCGGAGTTGCACACTTCGCCAGGGCCCCAACCCGTCGCACAAAAGCCGATACCTGCGGTATACTCGGGGTTTCCCTTGGCGGCGTAGCTCAGCTGGCTAGAGCGAGGGTCTCATAATCCCTAGGTCGGGCGTTCGAGTCGCCCCGCCGCCACCATCTGCCTATTCCTGAACAGGAACTTGTTGCTCGATTTCGCGCCACGCGCTGATCTTCAGGCGGCGGCAGACCCAACATAGGGGTTCGTCGTCGGCGCTGAGGGTTTCGGCGTTGCAAACCGCGCAATGCGCGGGCTTCTTCAGACGGTCTGCCGAAATCGACCGTTTGGCGTGTTCCAACAACTCAGCGGATACCGGCACGGCTGGCTCTCCTGTCTTTAAGCTCTGGCTTCTCTTAGGAGTCGGCGCCGTCTTCGCTGGTTGAATCGTCTTTCGCTTCATTTGGAACGTAGTCCGATTCCACTATCGCAGAAACCGCGCCGCTCCACAACCTCTACCCTCGAACGAGCGCGATAAAGCTGCGCCCGGTAATCAAACCGCATTCCCCGCTTAAAGCTAAGCGGCCTGGGGCATTTGGACGACTACGGCGACGTCCAAGGACGATCCGCAGCGTGGACACCGCTGCCCGGCTGTTACGCGCGCAGTCCTCGGCTTGCCGCCCTTCCATTCGACGCTGGCTGGCACGGTGTGAGTGCAGATCGGGCACAGCACATGTCCCTCCGAGTGATTAACCGTTGGCGTTTTCATGATCTTCGCTCTCCACTAGATCCGACGCAGGAATATGAGCAAGAGTTGTACCAAATTCGTAAAGAATTGTAGAGACGGGACATTCCGCGCTCCCTTCACCGGCTGAAGCCGCTGGGCGTCAGCGCGGCCAATGGTAACCTGTGATCTATGACGCAACAGCTGCCGCCCAAAATCCAATTGGTCAATACCGCCGATTACCGCGAGAACTACGCGAATAGCGTGCAGATCCGCGTGAATCTATGGGACTTCTTTCTTCTCTTCGGCCGCGTCAACCAGACTGCGCCTGACGCCGTCGCCATTCACAATTTTCAAGGCATCTTCGTCAGTCCGCAGCAGGCGAAGGCGCTGCTGAATGTGCTGCAACAGAATGTCACTCAATATGAGACGGCGTTCGGCGAGATCACTCTCGAACCTTCCGCCGGTAATGCAATCGTCCAGTAGCTTTCATGGACGATGCCCAGAGCCGTCCGGTCCGGCCCGGCGCCTATACGATCCTGTTTCTATTGTTCGCCACGATTATTCTGCTGATCCACCTCCCTTGGCTCGGCCTGCCCTATTTTTGGGATGAGGCCGGCTACTATGTTCCAGCGGCGCTCGATCTCTTCCACGAGGGCTCCCCGGTTCCACATTCGGTTCCTCCCCAGATTCATCCTCCCGCTCTTTCCATATATCTTGCCGCGATATGGAGCCTCGCCGGCTTCCATCCCGAATCCACGCGTTGCGGTATGCTGCTGCTTGCCGCCGCAGCCGCGCTCGTTTCGCTTCTTCTCGCCATCGAACTGTTGCGCGACGCCCGCGGAATGCCCGCCTTTCTGGCTGCGGGTATGTTATGCCTCTCGCCGGTCTTCTTCGTACAGTCCATACTGGCTCAGCCCGATATGCCGGCTATGCTGTTCACCACGCTGGCCCTCTGGTTTTTCCTGCGCGAGCGAATCGTCCTCGCCGCCGCTGCCTGCATCGTCCTGGCTTTGGTCAAAGAAACGGGAATCGTGGCGCCCATCGTGTTCGCCGCGTGGCTAGCCTATGAGCGGCGCTGGCGCGATGCCGCCTGGTTTCTGGCGCCGCTCGCAGCGTTGGGGGCCTGGATCGCGATTCTTATCCACACTGCCGGGCATTGGGCCGGAACTCCGGCATTCGCCGACTACAACCTGTTCTATCCCCTACACCCCTTGCGCATGGCAGTGAATGCGCTGCGCCGCATCTATTACCTGTTCTTCGCCAACATGCATTGGATTGGCGCCTTTGCCATCCTCTTTGCCTGGCGCGCGAGCCGGATGTTTCGAACCCGCAACTGGCGCATCGCGGGATCGCTGGCAATAGCTCATGCCGGCACCGTCACCGCACTGGGCGGCGCCACGCTGGAACGGTATTTGCTCCCAGTGCTGCCCATTCTTTACTGCGCAATGACTGCCGGCCTTTCTCTGTTCCCGAGCAAGCCGCGGCTTATCTGTTCAGCGGCGTTGCTGGCAGGGCTCATGGCGGGGATTTTCATCAATCCGCCTTATCCTTTTCCGTATGAAGACAACCTCGCCTTCGCCGATTTTGTCAGCTTGCAAAGCCAGGCCACCGATTACCTCGGGCGCTGGTATTCAGGCGCACGGGTCGCTACCGTTTGGCCGTTGACGATCGAACTCGCCCGCCCGGAACTCGGCTACGCCGACCGGCCCATTGGCGTAAATGCGCTTCCCGATCTGACCCCCGAAACTCTGCGACGCGTCGATTGGCGACAGACACAAGTACTGGCGGCCTTTTCGCGCAATTGGAACCCGCCATTCAGCCCGTTGCGCCTGGGACCGATGCGCCGCCTTTGGCAAGCCATCTTCGGCTATGCGCCGCTGGCCACCGAAGAAGAGGTGCGTGAGGCGGCGCCTTACCCCGCCGTCGCCCATTGGCGAAAGAACGGACAGTGGATGGATATTTACGTGAATCCACGGCAACCGACGACCTTACCCGCGAAGCCGCTGCGCGCGGGGCGCTGAGCCCTACGAGGGCGTACCGCCTAAGGCGGCCTTCGCGCCGGAGCGGGAGAGGAATTCCAGCAGCAGGATCATCTTGTGATCCTCATCCGACGCAAGGTCGGGCGCCCTCGCCGCTTGAAATTGAGCCACGCGCAAGGCCACTTCGGCGCGCGAACCGGAACCGGTCCCCGCCGATTCCAGAATGCAAGCTCCGAGATACTCCGCTATAAATTGCAGCTCGTCCGAAGACAATCCCTGCAAAAAACGCCGGGACCGCGATTTCAGAGAACCATCCGTACAGCCAACCAGAGCGCTAATTAACACGCTTCGCACGGCCGATACTCCTACAAGCAGACTGTCGATCTGAAGCCGTAGTAACACGAAACGACCGGCCGGCGCAACCCGTCAGCCTGTGTAACCTGAACGAAAGCTGTTTTGCGCGCGCCGGGTGTATCCTAAGCTGGAAGCGCCCTTGCAGCGCTCCCCAAGGCGCTACGTGAAGTATTGTTCCAATCCGTTGGCGATCGCCATATTCGCCTTCTCCTGCTTTGCCGTCCACGCACAGATCGTGATATCCGGCAGGGTGGTGGACGAAACCGGCGCGGCCGTGTCCGGAGCGCGCATCGTATTGCGCTCCAATGCGCCGGCTCCGGCGGCCGAATCCGCCGCGTCCAGCGATCTCGCCGGCAATTTCACTCTCAAAGCTCCCGCGGCGGGCAGCTATGACTTGCGCGTGGAACGCGAAGGCTTCTACGTCTTCACCAGCCACGGACAGCAGTTGGACGAATCGGGCAGTCAACTCACTATTACGCTGAATCACCAGCAGGAGTATCCCGAGCGAGTCGAGGTCACGGATTCCCCTCCCGGCATCGACCCCCAGCAACCCGCGGATAAACGGACGCTGACCAGCACCGAGATCCAGGCGATCCCCTATTCGGCCCCGCAGGATTACCGGAACGCGCTGCAACTTATGAACGGGGTCTATCCTGACAACGCCGGCCAGTTCCACTTCAACGGCGCGGCGGTCAACCAGACGAATTACACGCTCGATGGATTCAATATCTCGAACCCCGTGACCGGACAGTTAGATACACGCATCAACATCGATACCATTCAGACCGTCGAATTGATGAGCGGGCGGTTCACGGCCGATAGCGGCCGCGGCTCGGGCGGCGTATTGGAATTGACCACGAAGATTGGCGACGACCATTGGCGCTTCGTTGGCACTAATTTCATTCCCAGCATTGCGACGAACGGCGGCTTTCACGTCGACAAATTCACGCCGCGGCTCGATCTCTCCGGACCGCTCAAGAAGAAGCGCGCCTGGATCAACAACGGCTTCGACGCGTTCTATAGCGTGGACGTGGTCTCGGGCCTCCCCAATGGGCAGAATCACGCGCGCTCTTTGACGGCCGACGACATCACGCGCTTTCGCGCCGATCTGAAACCTTCCAACATACTCACCGCCAGCTTTCTGTGGAATCTGATCGACAACTCGCACAACGGGCTAAGCTTCATCAACCCGGTCCAGACCACTACCAACTCGCGGCAGCTTACATTCATGAGCACCGTGCGAGACCAGCAGTATCTGCACGGCGGCGCGCTGCTCGATGTGGGCTTCGCCGACACGCGCGGATACCTTCGCAGTCTGCCGCAAGGCGACGGCCTCTATGAGATTACGCCATTCGGGGATCTGGGGAATTATTACGCGGGCCTCGACCGCCATTTTTATCGGCAGCAAACCACGGCCAATCTGTTCCTGCCTATTGTCCATCTTCACGGCGCGCATCTCGTCAAGTTCGGCATCGATTTCGAACGCGAATCGTTCCACGAGCGTTTGATGCTGCACGACTACGAGGTGCTGGACGCAACTGATACCGTGACGCGCTTCGTCTCCTTTTCGGGAAGCCCGTTCGAGGGACGAAAGAATTTCGAAGGCGCGCAGTATGTACAGGATCATTGGACGCCACGCGATAACCTTACGGTTGAGGCGGGGCTGCGCGTAGAGTGGAACGAGATTGCGCGCGATTTGGAATTGGCCCCGCGCTTGTCCGTGGCCTGGTCGCCGCATGCCCTGAAGGACACAAAATTCTCGGCGGGGGTGGGAGTCTACCACGATGCCATCGATCTGGCATTGACTGCGCAGAAGCCCGATCTGACCAGCCTCTCCACGTTTTACCTTCCCGACGGCATCGTGCAGGGCCCGTCGCCGGAATCGTTCCAAGTGAACGATCATGCGCTCACAACGCCGCGCTATAGCATCGTGAGCCTTAGCGTGGAGCGCAAATTGCCGTTCCAGTTTCTGGCGAAAGCCGGATACATGCATCGGCAAACCAATAACGGACTGGAATTCGTGGCGCCTGCCGCCACGTTCACGCCGGAACTCTTCAACGGGGCTCAGTTCGCGTTGATCAATGGACGGCGCGACCGCTACGATGCCGTCGACTTCACACTGCGCCGGACGTTCGCCGGTAAGTACGAATGGTTCCTCGGTTATACGCGATCGAGCGCGCGCACCAACGCGGCAATGGATTACAGCCTTATTAACCCCATTTACGGGCCGCAGGGGCCGGGTCCGTTCCCTTGGGACGCGCCTAACCGCATTCACATGTGGGGATGGGCCCCGCTGCCGAACGCTTCCTTGCCTCGGTTTCTCCAATTCACGACGCGAAACACGACTCTTGCATATCTTGCCGAATACCGCACGGGGTTTCCCTTTAGCGTGGTGGACGAAAGCGGCTTCCTGGCCGGCCTTCCCGAATCACACAGGCTTCCCGCTTATTTCAATCTCAACGTGCACGTAGAGCGGCAATTTCATGCGCTCCATTATTTATGGGCCTGGCGCGTGGGCGTGAACAATTTGACTAACAGCGGTAACCCAAACTACGTGGATAATGTTTTGGGTACACCCGCGTTTCTGACCTATGGACGCGGGCAAACGCGCGCATTTACCATGCGTTTGCGGATGTTAGGCCGCAAATAGTTCCCAACCGTACAGGGCACGAGCGCTGTGGTCCTCTTCGTGCACTCTCTCAATGTGGAGGTGACACTTATGAAGTTTTTAGCTATTGCGGCATCGGCGATCATGGCAACATCCGCCTTTGCGGCGGGAAAAGCGAACGAACGTCTGGCCGATTCCGCCGCGGTTTTTTCGGAGATCATGCGTACACCGGATAAAGCAATTCCGCAGGACTTACTGGCGAAGGCGCAGTGCGTAGTAATCATTCCCGGATTGAAGAAGGCTGCATTTGTGGTCGGCGCGGAATATGGCCGCGGCTTTGCGGAGTGCCGTAAACCCGATGGGGTGGGCTGGAGCGCGCCAGCGGCTGTTCGCATGGAGGGCGGGAGCCTGGGCTTCCAGCTCGGCGGATCCGATACCGACATGGTTCTTCTGGTGATGAATCGGCACGGGATGACGAAATTGACAGAGGACAAATTCACGCTAGGCGCCGACGCTTCGGCCGCGGCGGGACCGGTTGGACGTACCGCCGGTGCATCTACCGACGCGGAAATGTCGGCTGAGATCCTGGCTTGGTCGCGGGCCAAGGGCCTATTTGCCGGCGTCTCGGTGAAGGGCGCAACCCTTCGTCCATCGCAGGATTGGAACGAAGAACTGTACGGGAGCAAACTATCGAATCGGGAGATTCTGTTGAGCGGAAGCGTCAGACCGCCTGCTGAGGCGATGCCGCTGATTCATGAACTCGACCGGTACTCTTCCGTCTCTAACGCGGATAGGGTTGGCAAGTAGTTGGGCCGTTGTCGAAGCATCTTAAGCTGCGGGCGCCGCGCCATTGGCCGGCGCTTAGGGGATAATATCTTTACGCATGGCGTCTCCGCCCATCGTACCGTCGCTTCTTCATTTAGCTGCGCGCCCGTTTTCGTTCTATCCGGCGATAGCGGGCGTTACGCATAATGAATGGAGACTGCGCAAAGCGACTTGGCAGGATTGGCTGGTGGTCAACAGCCGTACGAACGAGGAGATATCGGTTCCACGCCGTTTCCTAGGAGAAGTTTCGAGTACGGACCATCCGGTTTTGATCGTGGGGCTGCTGCGCGAATTACAGTGTAAGAATGGCGTGGCGTTGCCTTTTGAACGGCGCGTGATCGAGATGCCGCTGGCAGCGGGCGGGGAGAATGACCCGCATCCGCTACCGCATAGCGGACCCGGGCAGGTGATCGGAATCCGGTTGGAGCCGCGGCGGCGGAATCGCGTGTTCCAGTTGGTGGGGGGCGCGCTAGCAATTGCGATTTTCCTTTATGTCGCTACCGCGAATTTGATCCGCATGGCAGCGGGGCGCCGCAATGCTGCGAGTCCTACGAAAAGCGTTGCACGGCCTGCGGTTGGTCCCTTACCTCACGGATTTTAGTAGACTCAGAAGTCGTGAAGGTTCTGGGTCCCATTCTCTGGCTGGCGGTTGCCGGCGTTGCTGCATTTTGTCTCGGCGGAATCGCGCTCAATCGCGGGGAGCATATCAACAGCCTGTGGCTGGTGCTCGCCGCGGCCTGCACCTACGCCATTGGGTATCGCTTTTACGCCAAGTTCATCGCCGCGCGGGTGATGGCGCTCAACGACCAGCGCGCCACGCCCGCCGAGCGCCTGCGCAACGGCCACGATTTCGAGCCGACCAACAAATGGATCGTCTTCGGCCATCATTTCGCCGCCATCGCCGGGCCCGGGTCCGCTGGTGGGGCCGGTGCTGGCGGCGCAGTTCGGCTATCTGCCGGGCACGCTTGTGGATCATCATCGGCGCGGTGCTGGGCGGCGCGGTGCAGGATTTCGTGATCCTGTTCGCCTCCATGCGGCGCGACGGCAAATCGCTGGGCCAGATGGCGCGCGAAGAGATCGGCAAGGTGGGCGGCTTCGTCGCGCTGATCACCGTGCTGCTGATCATGGTGATCCTGCTGGCGGTGGTGGCGCTGGTGGTGGTGAACGCGCTGAAGGGCAGCCCGTGGGGCACGTTCACCATCGCCGCCACCATGCCGATCGCGCTGTTCATGGGCCTCTATCTGCGCTACTGGCGGCCGGGCAAGGTGCTGGAGTGCTCGGCCATCGGCTTCGTGCTGGTGATGGCGAGCATCTTCGGCGGCCAGTGGGTGTCGCAATCGGCAACGCTGGCGCCGTGGTTCACGCTGGAGCGCGATGGCGCTGGCGATCGGCATCATCGTTTACGGATTCCTGGCCAGCGCGCTGCCGGTGTGGCTGCTGCTTGCGCCGCGCGATTATCTGAGCACCTTCGTGAAGCTGGGCGTGGTGCTGCTGCTGGCGTTTGGGCATCCTCGTTGTCCGGCCCGAACTGCAGCTGCCGGCGTTCACGCGGTTCGTGGATGGCACCGGGCCCGATCTTCGCCGGCAAAATTTTTCCGTTCTGCTTCATCACCATCGCGTGCGGCGCGATTTCCGGATTTCACGCGCTGATCTCCTCCGGCACCACGCCGAAGATGATCGCCAAGGAATCGCACGCGCTGCCGGTGGGCTATGGCTCGATGCTGCTCGAAAGCTTCGTGGCCATCATGGCGATGGTCGCGGCGTGCGTGCTGCAGCCGGGCGTCTACTTCGCGGTGAATTCGCCGGCGGGCGTCGTGGGCGCGACGCCGGCGGCGGCGGTGGCGACGATCTCAGCGCTGGGGCTTTCCGGTGATCGGCCGCGCAGATGGCGGCGCTGGCGCAGGACGTGGGCGAGAAGACGCTGTTCTACCGCACCGGCGGCGCGCCGTCGCTGGCGCTGGGCATGGCGCACATCTTCGCGCAGAGCGGCGGCGGGCGGGCGCTGCATCGGCTTCTGGTATCACTTCGCCATCATGTTCGAGGCGCTGTTCATCCTGACCATCATCGACGCGGGCACGCGCGTGGGCCGATTCATGCTGCAGGATCTGCTGCGGCACGTCTCGGAAGCCGCTGGGCCGCACCAGTTGGATGCCCGGCGTGATCGCTGACCAGCGCGGCGGTGGTCGGCGGCGTGGGGCTATTTTCTGATTCAGGGCGTGCGCGATCCGCTGGGCGGCATCAATTCGCTGTGGCCGCTGTTCGGCATCGCCAACCAGTTGCTGGCGGCCATCGCGCTGTGCGTCGCGCACCACGATTCTGCTCAAGATGCACGGCGCGAAATATCATGTGGATCACCTGCGCGCCGCTGGCCTGGCTGGTGACGGTGACCTTCACCGCGGCATGGCAGAAGATCTTCTCGCCGGTGCCGGCGATCGGGTTTCTGGCGCAGGCCGACCGGCTTGCCGGCGGGTCCGGCAAACCGCGGCGACCGCAGACGCTGATCTTCAATGCGCGCCTGGATGCTGCAGTGTGCGGCGTGCTGATGGCTGCTGGTGGCGGCGATTCTGGTCGATTCGCTGCGCGTCTGGTACGGGATTCTGCGCGGCACGCGCGAGGCGCGCGTCGCGGAAGCGCCGTTCGTGCTCTCGCAGCTGCAGGCGGAGGAACTATGAAGCGGCCTGAGCCCGCAAGCTTCGGCGGATTGGTGCTGGCCCTGCTGCGCGAAATCGGCGACGAGAACGCCTACCGGCGGCATCTGGCGGCGCACGGCCGCGCGCATTCGGGCGCGGAATGGCGGCGCTTTTCGGAAGAGCGCATGCGCGCCAAGTACGCGCGGGCGAAGTGCTGCTAGGGACTACCGGCGGAAAAGCCGGTGGGATTAAGTTGGCGGACGGAGCTAAAGCTCTGGCGGAATTCGCCGATTCTTCCCCCAGGACCAATGACGCCACTCGCACATGCGGAAGGTTGGGAACGCCTGCTCATCGGGGAAAGCTTGGAGATGCGGCAGGTGCATCGCATTATCGAACTGGCTGGGCCGCGCCGCGCCACGGTACTGATTACGGGCGAGAGCGGCACAGGTAAAGAGCGGGCGGCGCGCGCTCTGCATCTGGCAAGCCCGCGGCGCAAAGCGCCCTGGGTAGCGGTGAACTGCACAGCGCTACCGGAAAACCTGCTCGAAGCGGAGCTTTTCGGCCATACCCGCGGCGCATTCACCGGCGCCTCGCAAAACCGCGTTGGGAGATTCGAACAGGCAAATGGCGGCACCATATTCCTGGATGAGATCGGCGATCTACCGCTCGATCTTCAGGGCAAGTTGCTGCGCGTCTTACAAGAGCGCGAATTCCAACGCCTCGGGAGTTCCGAAACCGTCGGCATCGATGTACGCGTGGTGGCCGCGACGAATTGCGATCTGATGCATCGCATCGAGAAGGGCCGCTTTCGCGAAGATCTCTACTATCGTTTGAACGTGATTCCGCTCGCCATGCCCGCGCTGCGCCAGCGCCGCATCGATGTTCCGATGCTCGCCGGTCACTTCGCGGCCAAGATCTGCGCGATGGAAGGCATGCCGCCGAAATCGATCGCTCCCGACGCACTCGAGAAGTTATGCGCATACGCCTGGCCCGGCAACGTGCGCCAATTGGAGAACGCCATTGAGGCAGCTGTGGCGTTAAGCGACGATCGGGAGACGCTCCTCGCTTATGACTTCCCCTTGCCGGCCGAGCGGACTGCGCCCATTGGCGCCGACGGGATTCCCGGTTTCGCTCTTCCCGAACAAGGCCTCGATTACGATCAAACGCTCGCCTTAATCGAACGCAGCATCCTGCAGCAGGCCTTGCAGAAAACCGGCGGCAACAAGAAGGCCGCCGCCGACATGTTGCACTTGAAGCGAACAACGCTTTCGGCGAAGGTCCGCACGTTGGATGCGCGCTATTGCGCCTGAGGCAGCTTCTTAACCGTCGGCGGAAGTCTCCAATCGTCGGTATTCGCAGGCGGCTTGAACTCGTCTGTACTGAATACTCGGAACGGTTCGCCGCGTCCTGCGATCTGCAGGATAAGCGCCACCTCGAAGCGCGGTCCTTGAAAATACTCCACGCGGATCTCGTGAACTCCGCCGGCCAGATCCACGCGTGCCTCACGCCGGGTTGCCGGATGAATCCCATCGTTATCGATTACCTCGCGCCCGTCGATCTCGAGCCGCGAGCCATCGTCGGAAGTCAGCGCGAACCGGTAGACGCCCGGCGTCTGGATCCAGAACCTCCCGGTATAAGCGAGGGCGAACCACTCAAAGCGTTTGGTGACGCCCGGAAACCCGGTCTTGAAACTCTGCGGCGGAATATTCAGCGACGAAGTGTAGATCGTGCCCGCTGGCTTGAGCTTGGCGAAGTTCGGCAGACGGTCCGAATCATGCTTGATGTGATAGACGAGCCCGCGTAGGCCCGACGAAATCACCACCGTGGTTCCGAATGTGGCGATAGGTTCTTCCTGCGCCGGCGCGAAGGCGGCGCCGACGAGCATCATTGCGAACGTGAGCGGCACTCTCAATCGATCAACCCATTCCGCACTGCGAAGCGCACCATCTCATTGATGCTGTGCACATTCAGTTTCTCCATAATGCGCCCGCGATGCGCGTCCACCGTGTAGACGCTCAAATTCAATATGACGGCGATCTCTTTGTTCGTCTTTCCCTCGGCCAGCATCTGCAACACCTCGCGCTCGCGGCTGGTGAGCATGTCGATGGGGTTGGTCACGTGACTTGCGGTAATCGTCCAGCACGGCATTCGAGACCTGCCGGGCTGATGTACCCTTCGCCACGCGCCACGGCGCGCACCGCCGATACCAGATCGCCCGCCACGGAATCCTTCAACAGATAGCCGCGAGCGCCGGCGCGCAGGATCTCGCGTACGTAGACCGAATCCTTGTGCATGCTGAGAGCTACCACGCGGGCATGCGGCACGCTCTCGCCCATGCGCCGCGTGGCCTCGATGCCGTTCAGTTCCGGCATGGCGACGTCCATCACCACGATATCGGGCTTGAGCGATTCGGCGAGCGCCAGCGCTTCGCGCCCGTTGCCCGCTTCGCCCACGATTTCCATATCGGGCTGCTCGGCCAGAATCATCTTGAAGCCCTGGCGCACTACTGCGTGATCGTCAGCCAACAGGATGCGAATTCGTTTCATTCCGGAAGGGCGCCCGCACTTCAATTAGAACACCGCCGCCCGGCGCGGAGCGGATCTCCACGTCGCCGCCGGCGCTTCGCGCGCGAGCGCGCATGCCGATCATCCCCATGCCGCCGCCATCCGACGCTCCGCGGGGAAAGTCCCGCGGCCATCGTCTCGAATAGTGAGGTGAATCTGGCCTTCGTTCGATTCCATTTTCATCTCGACGCGCTTGGCGCCGGAGTGGCGCGCCACGTTGGTAAGCGCTTCCTGGGCGATGCGGAAGAGGTGCGTTTCGGTCTCATCGGGCAGCCGGCCCGGAGTAGTTCGAATCCAGATGTACTTCGATGCCCGTGCGCGCGGTAAATCCCTCCGCGAGCCAGCGCAGGCCGGCCTCCAGACCGAAATCGTCGAGGATGGTGGGGCGCAGCAGCTGCGACATCTGCCGCACGTTGCCGATCGCCTCATCCACCAGGCGCAGGCAATCCTCGAGACGCGCGCGGTTGACCTGCCCGCCCGCATCGAGCGCGGCCAGATTGGTCTTCATGGCGGTGAGCTGCTGGCCCAGTTCGTCGTGCAATTCGTGCGAGAAGCGGCGCGCGGTGGCCTCCTGATCCTCCAGCATGTGGAACGAAACGCGGCTCAGTTCTCGGCGATTGCCATTCCATGCGGCGCGATCAAATCGAGCGTCATCCTGACGGTGATTGCGGCGAATACCAGCGCCAGCAGCACGCTGGCCGCCGCGAAGGTCACGGTGAGGCCGAGCAGCCGCGCAGAGCGCTGGTCGATCTGCGCCTGCGCCGCGCTCACCTTGCGGTATTCGGCCTCGATCAGTTTCGCCACTACGGAGATGAAGGCTTCGTGGTCGCGGAACAGCTCTGTGGGCGCGAAGGTTTCCGGCTGCATCCTGGCCAGAATCCGCCGCGCCTCGTCGGAGAATTGCACCGACGATTGCTTCAGCCGCGCCCACAGATCGCTTTCCGGCGTCTTCGCGCCCTCGGCGGAGATGCGGTCGATATCGCGGTCCGCTTCGTCGAGCTGTTGCAGGATGTGGATGTAATCCAGCGAATCGGGATCGCGCGCCATCACCGAAAAGACGTCGCTCAAGCTGGTCTGCTGGCGGTGCAATTCGTCGATGAGGCCGTTGGTGACCGACTGCTCGCGCACCAGGTTGGCTGCATTCTGCTGAATCGATTGGATGTTATACACGCCCGACGGCGGCCGCGGCCAGCATCAGCAGAATTACCAGCGAAAAGCCGGCCACCAGCACGCGCAGGATGTTCCGATGCGTAATTTGCCGTGGCTGCATCGCGATTCCAGTATCGCTAATGAATCTTAATCGCGATAGACCCAAATTAGGCGCCCTATATAGCCTACGCAGGCTATCGTTAAAAACCGCCAAAAGCCGCATGATGGGTTTGTGAGCGGGCGATAAGAAAAAACGGCCCGCCTGGAGATAAAAACAATGAAAAATACGATTCTTGCACTCGCTCTGACGGCCGCCGCCGTACCGTTCACTTTCGCCGCGCAAACCGCGGCTTCACCCGCTAACCCATCTGCGACGACTTCCTCGACCGCATCGAAGAGCGCCGCGAAGACAACCACCAACAAGAGCCATAAGAAGGGCGTGAAGAAGTCGACTGTGAAGAGCGACAGCGCGGCCCCTGCTTCCTCCGGCTCCGCCGTGAAGAAGTAGTTTTACCAGCGGCCGCGGGATTCATGAAAGAGGACGGCTGCTAGAAGTCCGGGCAGGCGCAATCGCCGCCCACCTCAAGAGCGCAGGCTTCGGCTTGCGCTCTTTTTGTTTTGGCAGAGGAATTTGGCAAGAGGAATCCGGAGCTGCCAAAGACATCGCGAGAGAGCGATGAACAAAGCGGCGTAGGCGGGCCTGACCGCCGCGGCTTTCAGGCTTTGCGCAATTCTGTGAGAATCTCTTGCGAGGGCTGGGCGTCCCCTATGCGCTGGCATTCCCGATACGTGTAGATCATCCGATGAATCACGGTCAGGTTCGAAAGCACCGCGATCACCCACAATACAGGCGCCATGCGGTTGAACAGCGCGCCGATGATGATCAGGACTACGCGCTCCGGCCGTTCCAGAAACCCCACCTTGCACTTCGGGATCGTACATTCGGCGCGCGCCCGGGCATAACTGATCATCACCGAGCCCGTCATCACGATCGCCGTCAGCACAATATAGAAAAACCGGTTGATCGAGGCGTAGTAGACTAACAGCCCCATGAAGAGGAAGAGATCGGAATAACGGTCCAAAACCGAATCGAAAAACCCGCCGAAGCGCGTCACCTGTTTGGTGGCGCGGGCCACGCGGCCATCCACCATATCGAACAGCCCGGCGCCAATCACTACAATCCCGGCCCAGAAGAAGTTGCCCTGGGCGAATAGGAATGCGGCCCAAACGTTGATCACCAGGCCAAGAAAGGTCAGGACGTTGGGATTGATGCGCGAAAGCGCCAGCCAGCGCACGATTCTATCGATAATCGCGCCGCAGACCACGCCAATGGCGCGCGTATACGTCATGATCTAAGCCGCATCGTGGATGGTGGTCAGCTTGCGGATCTCCAGCTCCTTCAAGCCGCCCGGGCTTTGCACCCGCGCCACATCGCCCTCTTCCTTGCCGAGCAGCGCGCGCCCGATCGGCGAAGTGGTTGAGATTTTGCCATTCGCGGCGTCGGCCTCTTCGCTGGTCACGAGGATATAAGTGATCTCCTCCTCGCGTTTGGTATCGAGCACCACCACGGTGGAACCTAGTCCGACGCGCCCCTGAGGAATCTTGGTGAAATCCACCATCGCGATTTCGGACAGGCGCTTCTTCAATTGCCCCAAACGGGCGTTGACGAGGCCCTGGCGATCCTTCGCCGCGTGATATTCGGCGTTCTCGCTCAGGTCGCCATGTTCACGCGCCTTAAGGATCTCCTTGGGGAGATCCACGTGCAGTTCATGCTCCAGCACGGAGATTTCGTCTTGCAATTTTTTCTTGATATCGATCATCGGGTGGCGAGGCTTCCCACGGTTGTCATTATACAGGAGCGGGGCCTATTGGCCGGTGATCGTGATCTGTGTGGACACGCTGCCGGCCTGAATTTGGAACACATTCGAGCCGGGTTGCGCGCCCAACCGTACGGTTATGGCGTAATCGTTGGGGTAGGAACTCCCTAACCCCGCGATCCCGTTGACGCGCCCTCCGCCTGAAACCGTGGTCACCGATGGGGCGGTCGAAACCGGCAATCCAGCCGCATCGGTGATGCGGAACACCGCGGCTTCGCTGAGAGTGCTGCCGGCCGCCCCCGACGCCGAGAGAGTTAGCAGGGTAACGAAAGCGGGCGTGCCGGATGGCACGCCGAACCAGTATGGCACGCGCGTGGGCACACTGGCCGAGGCGCCCTGAATTTGAATGAAGCCCTCGTATTGCCCCGGCGCCATGCCGTTGGCGGTGAAGACGACGGGGATCGAAACGGAAGCGCCGGGGGCAAGCCGTGTTTGAGTGGTGGAAAACTGGGGGACCGGGGCCCCGGCATCGCGGGATGCGGCCGAAATCTGGAACGTATCGGCCGTCGCGCCGACGTTCGAAATGGTCAGCACCGCGCTGGAATTCGCCGCGGCGCCTGCGCCAAAACTCAGCGAGACCGGCAAGGCCGCCGCGGTTGCATTCAACGCGGAGAGCGCGTTCATGAAGCCGCCGCCCGATTGCTGCACCAGCGCTGCGCTTCCGGGCGTCGCATAGGCCGCATCCGCGGTATCGATGAGGAGGGAACGGTATTGATCGGCGGTGAGTCCGGGACGTCCCGATTGGAGTAGCGCAGCCGTGCCCGACGCCAACGGCGCGGAAAAGCTGGTTCCTTGCGTGACGATATAGCCTGTGGGGTTGTAGAGCTCACCATCGGAATCGAGAGTCTCGGCGGCGGTATAGAAGTTTTCGCCCACTGCCGTGAGATCGGGCTTGATCGAATTGTCCAGGCTTGGTCCGGCGGCGGAGAAGGTGGCCAAGCTCTCCGGATTCACATAGGTCGGCTGGTAGAACTGAATCGTCGCCGTCGGAGAACTTGTTATCTGCTTCAGATTCAATCCGTCGGAATTCGAAATCATGGCGGCCGGCAGCATAGCCTGCCCTACCCCCATCAGGACCAGAGCTTCGTTGGGGACATTGTCGTAAATCACTGCGGCCACCGCTCCCGCCGCCTGCGCGTAATCGAGTTTCACTTCGAAGTTGCACGTTCCGCGCTCAATCAATACGATGGCGTTGTTTAGCGAATTCGCCGGCAGCGGGTTGCAGGCGAGCCCAGTGGGGTCTAGCGATGCGACATCAACCAGCGGTCCCGCGATCGGCGAGAACGAATTTACGCCCGCGCCCGGCAGCGCGGTGATGGCGCCGCCACCCGGAATCTGCAGGAACCCCGCGAACATCCGGCTGTTGTTTGATGCTGCCACGGCGATGGCGTGTGGCGCGATGGCAGGTGTTCCCACTGTTCCGGGGTTCGGGCCGTTGTTCCCGGCGGCAGCCACCACGATAACGCCGAACTGGCTGGCCGCTTCCACTGCCTTCACGAACGGGTCACTGCCAGGAAGGCTCGGAACGTCATACCCGAGGCTGAGGTTGATGACGCTCATGCCGTCATTGACCGCATCGTCGATCGCCGCCAGGATCGCGTCTTCGCTAGCGGTGTCGTTTACGCCGGGAGTGCCGAAGACCTTGTAGATGCCCAAATAGGCCTGCGGGGCAACGCCGCTGATGGTAGCGAGCGTGCCCGTATTGGCCACTCCGGCGGCGGTCATCGCGGTCGCTGTGCCATGGCCGACGTGGTCCCGCACTGAGGGGTCGGGATCTTTCTCCGCGAAAAGGCTGGCATAGCTGCGTGCGACGATCACCTTGTTATTGGTGAACGCGAGATCGCTCATAGCGCCGGCAACCGGGAATCCAGGCGGCGCGGTAAATCCAGCATCGTTGAAGCCCGGGTGGCCGATCTCGATGCCGCTATCGATCATGCCGATCATCACGCCGGCGCCGGCGTTGGCCAGCCCTATCTGCGTCCAGACATCGGGCACGTGATGCAATGGCAGCGCGTGATCGAGCGACATCCGGAAGCGCCGTACCGGATACACCGATTGAACGCCAGGTGCTCGCGCCAGTTCGCCTGCCATCTCATCGGGAATCTCCACAAGCAGTGCGTTACTCAGGGTCTCCAGCGCGCCGTGGATCACTCCACCGGATCGTTCGATCACGGCCCGCGCGGCGGCTTGCTGCGCGTGAATGGCGGCGCGGTGCTGTTCGGAATCCGCGGTATACAGCCGTGTGTGAATGCTACCTAGTTGCGTATTCCGTGAGGCATGGACGGCGACCGGATCGATGGAGAGCTGGACGATGTAGCGGTTGGGAACGGTGGCGGCGAAAAGCGGGACCGACAAAAACAAGGCCCAAAACCGGGGCATAAGCTGATAGTTTAACTCTGGAGGGCGTCATGCTGATTTCCTTCTGTCTCGCCGGTTTTTTCTTGGGCGCATTGTTGCGATGTGTTCACCCAACGCCTTTGCGGCGGATTCACCGGTAGCGCGGGGTATCCCCGAGAAGCCGGACGACTTGCAGCTGTGAGCGGCAGCCGTGTTACTTTAAACTTGTGAGTTTGCATTCTTTTCCTCACTGTAAAGCGCGCGTTGCGGCGGTCGCCCTCCTGACAGCGGCATTAGGCGTAACCGGTCTTCGTGCGCAAACCCCGCAAGACAATGCCGCGCAAGAGAAAGCCGCTCAGGCCTCTCAGGCGAAGGGCATGCCTCCACGGGCAACCCCCACCGATTATCAGGCCCACGGACAGGCAGGCGCGGTTACTATCGGCGCCGAATTCTCGGCGCATTCCGTGCCGGTTCCGCAGGGTGTTCTATCGACCGACGACTACATCGTGGTGGAAGTCGGTTTTTTTGGGCCTCCGGAAGCGCACGCCACGATTTCCGGTGGAGATTTTTCACTCCGCGTCAACGACAAAAAATCCGCTTTACCCGCCCAGCCGTACTCGATGATCTTCGGCTCGCTGAAGGATCCCGAATGGGAACCGCCGGAGCCGGTGGAGTCGAAAGGCGGAAAAACCAGTATCGGCGGATCGGGAGGGAACGATGCGGGGTCTACTCCGGTGAAGCCGAAACCCCCGTTCGCGCTGCAGCGCACCTGGCAGCAGAACGTGATGAAGGCCGCGCTGCCGGAAGGCGACCGCGTGCTTCCCGCTGCCGGTCTGATCTTCTTCCGCTATGGCGGCCAAGCCAAGGGCATCTATTCGGTCGAACTGATTTACTCCGGTTCCGCGGGCAAGGCCACGCTTACGCTCCATCCGTAGGCGGAACCATCGGCGCGAACTCCTTGAGTGTATCCTTTTAGGATGACGCGATTCATCGCCTTCCTGATAGCGCTTGCATGTCTGCCAAGCGCCATTCTGGCGCAACCGCCGCAGACGCCCGCGGCGCCCTCGCACGCCGATATTCTGCGCGGCGAATACGGCCCCTATCGCGCCAACAACGATCTGCTCTATTACCGTCTTCACGTCCGCGTCGACCCGGAAAAGAAGTTCCTCTCGGGCGACAACAGCATCCGCTTCAAGATGCTGCAGGATGGAACGCGTATCCAACTCGACCTGCACGAAGCGCTGAAAGTGGATAAGATTCTGATGGGCAAGATCGAACTCAAGTATGAGCGCGATTCCGGAGCTGTGTTTGTCGATTTTCCGGAAACGCTGCGCGCAGGGCGCGAGTACACCATCGATTTCTACTATTCGGGCAATCCGGTCTCGACCGGCCGCTTCGGTGGAATCACCTTCCAGAAGGATCCAGCCGGACGTACCTGGGTGAACACCGCGTGCGAGGGTCAGGGCGCCAACATCTGGTGGCCGAACAAGGACCAGTGGCGCGATGAGGTGGAAGGCATGGACATCAGCGTCGAGATTCCCAACGGCCTCACCGATGCCTCCAACGGAAAGTTTGTTTCAAAGACCGATCTTGGCGATGGATACACGCGCTGGGATTGGCTGGTTCACTATCCCATCAATAACTACGACGTTTCGCTGAACATCGGCGCCTACGAACACTTCTCGGACAAGCTGGGTGATCTGCCGCTCGATTTTTACGCACTGCCCGAAGACCTCGAAAAAGCAAAATCGCAGTTCGCGCAAGCCAAAGGCATGCTGGAAGCCTACCAGCATTATTTCGGCGAGTATCCGTTCAAGAAAGATGGATACAAGTTGATTCAAGCCCCTTACACCGGCATGGAACATCAGAGCGCGGTGACCTACGGGAACCGTTTTATCAACGGCTATGGAGGGCGCGATTGGACGGGCGTCGGCATCAGCCCCCGATTCGACTTCATCATCATCCACGAGAGCGCCCACGAATGGTTCGGCAACGCGATTACCGCCGCCGACCGTTCCGATATGTGGATTCACGAGGCTTGGGCAACCTATCTCGAAGCCCTATATGTGGAATATCGGTGGGGCAAAGACGACGGCTTGAAGTACCTCAACGGGTATAAGACCAAAGTGCGTAACACGAGGCCTATCGTGGCGCAGCGCGGCGTGAATCAGGCGCCGCCCGAAGATCAGTATTTCAAGGGCGCGCTCTTCATCAATACCCTGCGGAGCTTGGTGAACGACGATAAGAGGTGGTTCGCACTGCTCCACGATTTCTTTCAACACTTCAAGTACCGGAACATCATGACTGAGGACGTGGTCCAGTATTTCAACGAAAAGCTCGGCATGAACCTGACGCCGATATTCGACGAATACCTGCGCCACGTGGCTCTACCGGTGCTGGAACTTAAATTCGATGAGTCTGAGGGCGACGTGTCCTATCGCTGGAAGGCGGACGAAGCGGCGTTCGCAATGCCTGTGCGCGTGGGAACCAACGATCGCTGGCAGATTATTCGGCCAACGTCGGAGTGGCAAACCATGAACACGCCCCTCAAGAAAGATGAGTTCCAGGTTGCGACGGACCTCTATTTCGTGGGCGTAAGCAAGTTGTGAACGTTCACCGTCGGCGATTCAATCGCAGGAGAATATTCAGAATCGCCACGAACACGTTGAACAGGCCGGCGAATAACATCAGCGCGCCGGGGATGGGGCTATCGGCGGACGGGTCGTGTAGAACGTTGCTGGTGGCGTAGACCAGAATGCAGACGCCGATGATGCCGATTCCGGCGGCGATCAGCATCCCTAAAAAGCCGATATTCAGAAACGCGTTCAGGATTATAGCGGCGATGATGCTGACCGAGATTCCCAGCATCAGCCCACGCGGCGCGGAAAACGTTCGGTTCGCCGACATCACGTAGAGCGTAACCGCGGCGAAGACAATCAGCGTCATCAACATCGCGATACGAATTGTTCCTGGCTCGTATAGGCTCGCGATGCGTAGAATCGGCGCCAGTACCAATCCCGAAACAAATCCATCGGCCAAGAGCGCGGTAACTCCCAGGACCGGATTGTGTCGAACTGCAATCGCCACGCGTGGGATCAGGTTGAGCAACAGCATGGCGATAATCCAGCCGATCCAACCGGTAAAGAGACTCGCGAGCGCGTCCGAATGCGCGCCCAAATATCCACCGCAGAGGCCGCCGGCGACGCTCAGACCCAGGAGGAGATAGGTCTTTTTGATGGTCTCGGCGCGTTCGGAGCTGAGGGAAGTGACGGCGAACAGATTTTCTACAGCGGTCATGCCCGAAGGATACCACTGCCAGGCTGGGGTCCCGACCAGGCAATCCAAGCGGGAGCCCACGTTTTCGTGAAGGCACGGCGGTGTTGTATTGAATCTCGGCGAGATTTCGGCGGGTTCGTTGCGGATTTATGAGGTAGGATTTACCAATGGCGTGACCGTGCCCAGATCATTTATTTCATATCTCTATGCTGTAGTGCATTTCCCAAGACAAACGTTTCAGTGAATTACTGACTTTTCTTCTTCGGAACCTTCGCCCCAGATTTCGACGCGCCCTTGACGCGGGCCGATGATGACTTCTTCCGCGTCGACGGCGCTTTCTTCTTTGCAGCCGTTCCTTCTCTGTGTGAGACGGCGGTCTCTTTCCCGTACAACTTTCGCAACTCTGTCTTGGCGTTCTCTAAGACGCGTTTTCGGCGGCCTGAAAGCGTACCTCCCGCGCGGTTCAAGTAGAAATTCAACATCGACATAGCCGATTGAAACGGCGATGCCTTACGCCGCTTGCTGCGATCCGCGGAACGCTTGAGCGATTGCGCAACAGCACTGGCGCTGTCGAGGGCGAAAACTCCGTTGTCGAGATCGAGTGAATTGCTATGCTCTGTGACTTCCTGTGACCACCGCTTCATTAGCCTATTCCTTCGCCAGTTTGTAGACGGGCACGGTCTCGCTTGCGTCCGAGTGTCCTGGGTGGGAACTCACGACCTAGCGCTTTACTGCGTTCAGCGTGTCTTCAGCCAGCTGAAGATGGTGCTGTATGGTAGGGAGCGTTCTTGCGGCAAACGCCTCGAGGTCTGGATCGGTTCCGTGATCCGCTTCACGCTGGAACAAGGCAATAGCCTCTTTGTGACCGCTGACCATCCCTTCCATGTAAGCGCGATCAAATTCGGCGCCGTTCAATCGGGAGAGCCGCGTCTTGGTGGATTCGGATGCGGAATCCAGAGTAGTAGGAGCTGTCATCCCTTTTCTGGCGACAATTCCATTTAGTTCGTCATTCGCCTTGGAATGATCGTCTACCATTTGCTGACCGAATTCTTTTACCTTCTCGTTCGCGGCCTTCTGTGTGGCCAGCCGGCCGAGTTCGACTTCGGCCATTCCGCTTTGGGTAGCTTTGGTAACAAAAGAATCGTCAGCTGCCTGCCGGATCCTGTTAGCCTGGTTCTGCTGTGCTGCGGCGTTAAATACAAACAACCCGGAGACAGCGATTGTAGTGAGGATGATACAGTGTTTCATATCGAATAGCGCAGCATCCGGACGTCCACTGCACGCAAAATAACCCCGAAATTCGCTGTCTGTCTGAAGTCGAATGTATAGCCCGTGCCGGGCTTATGTCCAGTAATTGCGATCGAGGCTGCGGTACTGTATCGCTTCCGCCATATGCTTGGCCGCGACCGTTTCCGAACCATCCAGATCCGCCACTGTACGCGCGACCTTCAGCATACGGTCGTGCGCGCGCGCCGAAAGCCCCATGCGCCGCATCGCCATTTCGAGCGTTCGCTCGCCGGTATCGTCGAGCGCGCACTGCTTGCGAATCAGACGCGACGGCATACGCGCATTGTAGAATCCGCGCGCCTGCTGAATGGCACGGGCCCGCTCGACACGCGCGCGCATTTCGGCCGACGATTCCGATTGCGAATCGCCGCGCAGTTCCTTATAAGGCACGGCGGGCACCTCGATCTGGATATCGATGCGATCGAGCAGCGGTCCCGTGATCTTGCCGAGATAGCGCTGGATCATGCGCCGGCGTGCAGCGGCATTCGCGCGTCGCATCGCCGTAGAATCCGCAGCGGCACGGATTCATCGCGGCGACCAGCATGAAGCTCGCTGGGAAACACAACGTCATGTTTGCTGCGCGCGATGGTCACCGTCAGTCCTCCAGCGGCTGCCGCAGAATCTCCAGCACGTTGCGCGGGAATTCGGGAAATTCATCGAGAAACAGCACGCCGTTGTGCGCCAGGCTGACTTCGCCAGGGCGCGGCGAACCCGATCCGCCGCCGATCAGGCCCGCATCCGAAATCGTGTGGTGCGGCGCGCGGAACGGCCGCATGCGCAGCAACCCCGCGCCGTGTGCGAGCACGCCGGCGATGCTGTGGATCTTGGTGGTCTCGATGGCTTCCTCGAAAAGTCAGCGGCGGCAGAATGCCCGCCAATCGTTTCGCCAGCATCGTCTTGCCCGAGCCGGGCGGCCCGATCATCAGGACGTTGTGCCCGCCGGCGGCCGCCACCTCGAGCGCGCGCTTGCGCCGTCGTCTGGCCGCGCACGTCGCGAAAATCCGGCGCCGATGCGGAATCGTCCAGCCTGCGCCGCGCCGTTGCGCCTTTGCCGGGATGAACTCATCCGGCCGCGTCAGCATCGCCACCACTTCGGCCAGGTGCCTCACGCCGTAGACGTTTACGCCTTCGCACCACGGCCGCCTCGGCCGCGTTTTCGGCGGGAACAATCAGATTCGCGATCGCCTGTTCGCGCGCGCAAACCGCCACCGAGAGCGCGCCGCGCACCGGCCGGATGGCGCCATCGAGCGACAGTTCGCCCATCAGCAAATGCTTGTCGAGACCCTTCACAGTGCCCATCGCGCCTAGAATGCCCATCGCCATGGGCAAGTCGAACCCCGCGCCTTCCTTGCGCATATTCGCGGGCGCGAGGTTCATGGTGACGGCCTTGCGGGGATAGCCGAAGCCAGAATTCATCAGCGCCGATTTGATGCGCTCGCGGCTCTCCCGCACCGCCGTATCCGGCATGCCGACCAGCACGAAATCGCGCGCCATGCCGGATGGATACAGGTCGACCTCCACGTCGATCAGGTGCGCGTCGATCCCGTAAACTGCGGCGCTGCGCGTCCGGAATAAGGGCATAGAATTCGTCTCTTCTAATGAGGTAGGTTTAGTTGGCCATTCTTCTCAATAATTTGTGAGTCGGGCAAATAAAAGACGAATGCCTTGTGTGATTGCGCGTACAGACACTGTCCTGTTGCGCATGGTAGATGAGAGGTTTGCCGAAAATTAGCCAGCGCACGACACTGCATATGATTCAGTCATCGTCCCTCTCAAGACAATGGCCCTCAGCAGCGTGGCTGTGTCTAGCGATCTTCGCACTCATTGTATGGCTTTACTCCCCTGCATTAAATGGACATTTCATCTTTGACGATTTGGCGTTGCCCTTCTGCAAGCCCCTTCGCCACGCTTCGCTTTCCGCGTGGATCTCCAACTCCGGCGTCCGCCCCGTCCTGATGATGTCGTATTGGCTGAACTACAAGATTTCAGCCGACAGCCCATTCAGTTACCATTTCGTGAATCTGGTCATCCATTTTGTTAACACCGCCCTGGTGTTCCTGGTTGTGCTTCGGATACTCCAGAAAGCCGGATGGATCGGGCGTAAAGCACGGGTGGCATCTGCGTTTGGAGCCATAGTATTTGCGATCCATCCTCTACAAACGGAATCCGTAAGCTATGTTGCGGGGCGGTCGGAGAGTCTGGCGGCGCTATTCTTGCTTCTCGCATATGTGGTGTTTCTGTACCGCCGGAAAGAAGCGATCTCCTGGTGGGAAGCGGTGCTGGTTCTGGTTTTGTTCGGCGCGGCGGTGAAGACCAAAGAAAATGCCATCGCCTTGGCGCCGATTCTGATACTTACGGACCTGTTTTGGCCCCAGGCTTTCTCGCTGCGCGGGTTGCGTCGCAATTGGCGACTCTACGGCCTCATGATACCGGGAGCAATCTACGCCGCATTCGCGGTATTTCGCATGCTGGCGTCTGCGGGAACCGCGGGCTTCACGGTGGCGACCTTCAAGTGGTACCAATACGCCTTCACCGAAGCTCGCGCCATCTTCACCTATATCCGGATGGCGATTTGGCCATCCGGCTTGTCGCTCGATCACGATTTTGCGACATCTTACACAATTCTGGAGCATGGGGCGATTTGCTGGATGATTCTTCTGGCCGCGCTCGTGGCGACGTCGATTATTCTGCGGCGCCGGTATCCGCTATTTTGCTTTGGCCTGTTGATGTTTCTGATCTGCCTGGCACCAACGTCCTCCGTCGTTCCGCTCGACGACGCTCTGGTAGAGCGACGGATGTACCTGCCGCTCATCGGTTTGATTCTCATCGGATGTGAGTTCGGACGACGAGTGAAACTTCCCGCCGCTGCTTGTATGGCGGCGCTCTGCATCGCAGGGATTATACTCGGCGCGTTGTGCTACAACCGCAATCGATTGTGGGGCGATCCGGACAGACTCATGGAAATGGCGGCGGACAACGCGGTTCACAACCCCCGTCCTATGCTTAATTTCGCCGAAATCCTGATCGAGAAGAATGAGTGCGCCGCCACGAGGCCCTATCTCGCGCGGGCGGAAAGCAGGCTACCGAATAATTATTACGTAAACGTTACGTGGGGCCGGACGCTCGCGTGTCTTGGCTATTTTGACCAGGCCATAAATAGGTTCGCGACGGCCGCCAAGTTAAAGCCGACCTCGCAGGTATACCAATGGCTGGGTTTGGCTTACGCCGAAATCGGACGATCGGAGGCTGCCGGCGGCGCTCTAAAAACAGCCGTCGGGTTAGATCCGCAGTCGGCGCCCGCTCATGGTTCCCTGGCGCTATGGTTTGAAAAGAACCACGATTTGGCGAATGCCAAAAAAGAGTATCAAACCGCCGCGTCCCTCGACCACGACGACTCTTGGGCCAAACAAGGCTGGATGCGAATAAGGCAGCAAGAGCGTTCGCCCTCGGCGAATTTCTGAGGCCGAACCAGATCAGGCTAGCGCAAGATTCAAGTTTTCGATTGCTTCGTCGACCTCAGCCGTGCTCTTATAGCCGACTGTTACGGCATCGACGCCCGCGTTGTTGAACGCGAACCGCATTGCCGCCTGCCGGTCCTCACGGGTGGTGAAGGCGCCCTCTCCCACGAGTTTCATGCTGATTACGCCCATACCCTGCGATTTGACCTGCTTCATGTGACTCACCACTTCGCTCACATTTCCGGGGCCGTTCGTGTTGTAATCTTCGGCATCCATCTTCGTGCCCTTGTGGTTCATCCGGATCATGGCGATTTCCAGCCACTGGTTTCCGGGGAACCTGCGTAATGCCGGCAGGCCGTGAACCGAGGCGCCGTAGCCCATCACAGCCTTCCGCTCCTTGGCCTCCAGAATCCCGTCCTGCCACCGCACGGTGTCTGTTGGCCACGTGGCGATATGCTGGTAGTGCATCAGCATCACGTCGAAGTAATCGGTATTCGCGAGCTTGCGTAGTTGGTCGATCTTTTCCCGCGGATCCACGCCTTCGCTGGTCGTCACTTTCGACATCAGCCGGTAGCTATCGCGTGGAATGCCTTTCAGTGCTACGCCCAGCATCTTATGCATTTGGCGGTAGGTTTCGGATGTCTCAAAAAAGCGGATACCCCGGTCGTAAGCGTGACGCACCAGCCTGGTGAATTGTTCCTGCCCCAGGTCTCGCTGTACTTGCCCGCTGATCGTTCCGGTACCAAACGCCAGCCGCGTCACCTTGACATTGGATTTTCCGAGCGTCACCCAATCGGTAGCTGTCCCGCGCGCCGCCCGCAACTTGAATCCACCGGTCCGCGCGAGCACGCCCGCAGCGACCCCGGCCTTTAAGAAATTACGTCTGGAATGGCCAGCCATTGCTCTGAACCTCCAATCGGCCATATCTTATCATGAGCGACGACGCCTTAATCTCTATTTCGCGGTCCCAGCGCAAGGACGGCGCCGCGGACACGCACCTCGCGCACACTCTCCGCACCGGCCTGCGCGATCAGCGCGGCAAGGGCGCGCTCGGGCGTTTCCGCGCGCTCCACTGCCGCTGCCAGCGGCGTGCCGCTCGGAGGGCGCAAACAAACCAGATCGGCCGATTTCCCGGGCGTGAAATCGCCGGTTTCGCCCGCCAGTCCCAGCGCTTCGGCGCCCGCGCGAGTTGCGAGATAGAGCAGGTGCGCCGGTGAGAGCGCCATGCCCTCAGGAATCAGCCGCTGCACCATATAGCAGTGAAGCGCCTCCTTCAGCATGCCGAAGCCAATTCCCGCGCCGACGTCAGTCCCCAGCGCGAAACGCACACCCGCTGCAATATGCCGACACATAGGAAAAATGCCGGCCCCGAGGGCGGAGTTGCTGCACGGGCAATGCGCTACGGTCGCTTCTGCTTCGGCTAGCCGCGCCAGTTCGGCATCGGTGGCATGTACATTGTGCGCGAATACGGATCGCGGACCGGCCAGCCCGAAGCGGTCATATACCGCCAGATAGCCTTCCGCCGAGGGAAATGCCGCGCGCACGGCGGCGATCTCCTCGGCGCTCTCGTTCATGTGCGTCTGAAACAGGACGCTCGGATGTTCGCGCATCAGCGCGCCGCAAACCTCGAGCATCCCTTCCGACGTTGAGAGCGCGAAACGGGGCGTGACCGCGTAGCGCTGTCCATCGCGGCCGTGATAGCGCGCGATCAGGTCGTTACTGATGCGATAGGCCTTGTCGGGCGTCTGGCACAGCCCATCCGGCAGCGCGCGATCCGAGACGACCAGCCCGCTGGCTATTCGCACCCCCGCTGTGGACGCGGCTTCGAACAAGGCCTCCGTCGCCTCGCCGAAGTGCGCGCCGAAGACCAGCGCGGTTGTGGTTCCGTGGCGCATCAACGCGCCTACGAATTCTTCGGCGACGGCGCGCGCATAGACCGTGTCGCGCATGCGCGCCTCTTCGGGCAGCGCATGGAGCCGCAGCCAATCGAGCAGTGGCCAGCCGAGACCGCCGATGATGCGCGTTTGCGGAAAATGCGTATGCGTGTCGATGAATCCCGGCAGAATCACGGAGCCGCGCCAGTCCGTGACCGCGGCATCGGGATGCGCGGCGTGAATCGTGGCGTAGTCACCGATTGCGAGGACGCTGCCGTTAGCGATTGCCAAAGCGCCGTCGGCGTAGCTTTCGAGAGCGTGTTCTTCGGAGAATGGGTTGCGGGGCGTGTGGAGGATTGTCGCGCGAAACAACTCGGCGCCGCCGCTCATGAACCCGCCCCAACGGACAAAAAGAGCGTTAATGTAAATGCGGGAGCTCTCATGCGCGCCTTCTCTATTGTCGCTTTGTTCGCCCTCACCGTCGCGATGGCGGCGGATTCGCCCACGGTGGAACCGAAGGATTTGGCAGCGCGCCTCAGCAAGGCGTCGCAAATCGCGATCCTTCAGGTCGGCGTGGGCTATCAATATCGCGTGAACCACATCCCCGGCGCGATATACGCCGGTCCTGCATCGCGTCCCGACGGAATCGAACTGCTCAAATCGGCGGCGGCAAAATTACCCCGCGACCGCGAAATCGTGATCTACTGCGGCTGCTGTCCCTGGGATAAGTGCCCGAACATCAAGCCTGCCATTGAGCTATTGAAGAGCATGGGATTCACGCGCGTGACGGCGCTGCATATCCCGACTACTTTCAAAGCCGATTGGATCGACCAGGGTTATCCGGTGCAGCAGAGCGAAGCGGCCAAGTAGCCCGCGGCGCTGCTACGTTATAATGTCGGTTCGGCCAGCGTTTTAGCTCACCCCTCGCCGGAGTGGCGGAACTGGCAGACGCACTGGACTCAAAATCCAGCGCTCTTCACTGAGCATGTGGGTTCGACCCCCACCTCCGGCACCACAGAATCCACAGAATCCGATTTGACAATCTCGGACAGTCAGATAATCTGAGGGTATGGCTGGAAAAACCACAACGCAGGAAAAGATCAGCCGGGTGGGGCGGCGACGCGAAATCGTCATTCCGCGCGAGATTCTCGAAATGCTAAATATCCGTGAGGGCGATTTTGTGGCAATCTCCAGAAAGACCGACACCGTCCTTATCAAGGCGAAACGTGTGGTCGATCGTGACACAGTTTTTACGCCAGCAGAAGCGAAGATAGTCCGGCGCGGCGAGGCGCAACTCAAGCGCGGCAGTTCAAAACCTTGGCGCGCTGTGAAAGATGCGCTTTCACGCTGAAATCTCACAAGAGGCACAAGAGCAACTTGCGCGGCTCCCTAAAGACGCGCGGCAACGCCTTATTCGGGCGCTCGATGAGTTCGAGGACCGGGACGATTCCCAGTGGAGCAACGTGAAGGCGTTGCAAGGACCACAGTGGAAAGGGCGATACCGCAAGCGTGTCGGCCCATACCGGGTCATTTTCAGGAAATGGCCGGAGCGCGGTATTGTTGAGATCTCCGCCATCCTTCGGAGAGAGAAGGACATATCGGTAGAGCCCATGTTCTTTAGCTCGGCAGCCTACTTTTCTCGCCGAAGTGCGGTACTCGTACAAGTCGTCCAACGCGGAGAATCAACACAGCGCCGAGTTTCCACCTCCACCATCCCGATTTGACGTACAATGGCGCAACAAGGTTCGAAGCGGCCGTCTCCGCCGCGAGATCCTTGGAAAACGTCATGCGAAAAGCGATCCTCCTTTTATCGTTACTGCTGATATGCAATCACGTAGCGTTGGCCACCTGGTCGGTGATCGCCGTCGACCGCGCCATTGGCCGCGTCGTCATCGCCTCCTCCACTTGCACCGGCAACACTGACGATTTTCTGAAAGACGTGCAAGCCGTTGTCGTTCCCGGCAAGGGAGTCGCCGCCTGTCAGGCAGGCGTAGACAGCGCCACTCATCAGAACCAGACGCTCGTCTTCGAAGAGCTTCAGCGAGGAACCGACCCAGCCCGAATCATGGAACTGCTCAGCCAGGATCCAGCATTCCAAAGCCGTCAATTCGGCATCGTCGATCTCCAAGGACGCATGGCCGGACACTCGGGATTGACCAATGGTTTCGTAACTCAAGACATGCACGGACAGGCGCCCGGAACCGAAATCTTCTATTCGATTCAGGGCAATATTCTTCGATCAGGCGCCGTCGTGCCCAACGCTGTGAAGGCATTCCTCGCCGCGAAGGGGGGCGTCACCGACCGCGTAATGGCCGCCATGGAGGCCGCCGATGCTGCCGGGGGCGATAGCCGGTGTACCTGTCAGAATCCGGCGCCGCCCGCCGAGAGCGCTTCCATTCCCTGCAGCACCCGTACTTCTCTCGTCGGATATATATTGGCTGCCGATCCGCAAGATACCAATGGTCCTGATAACCAACCTAACTCGCACAACAACGGCAAGTACGCGATGTATGTCACCGTCTCGCAGCCCAATCATGGTCCGGCTTTCAACATCAAACCCGGCGAGAACCTGAACCCGGTGAAGACGCTGCGCCTGCGCTATGATGCCTGGCTCAAAGCTCATCCCGAGTTCAAACGCTAATCAAGCAGGAGAAACAAAACATGCGCTTCCTTCCGTCCAGCCGATCCATCGTGCTTCCCGTCATCGCGCTCGCAACCCTAGCCGGCGTCTCGGCCCAACAGCGAGGCGGCGGCGGCCGCGGAGGCGGCGGACGTGGCCGGGGCACCGCATTTCCCAACCTCACGCTGACCACCACCGCGTGGCCCGATGGCGGCATGATTCCGCTGCGTTACACGCAAGCTGGACCGGAGATTTCGCCCGCCATTCAATGGAGCGCGCCCCCCGCCGGTACCGCCAGTTTCGTACTGGTATTCCACGATGCCGACGCACTAGCCGCGAATAACTCCACCGATGATTTATTGCAATGGATGCTCTGGAATATCCCGGCAACCGCCACAAGTCTTCCGCAGAGCATGCCCGATGGTTTCGATCTGCCGGATGGCACGCGCCAGATTAGCGTCAGCGGCTCGCGTTATCGCGGCCCGGGCGCATCCGCCACTGGCCCCATTCATCACTACGTGTTGGATCTGTACGCGCTCGATACCATGCTCGATATCAAGGTTAATCCGCAGGGACCGCAAGAGCCGAATCCGAACGTGCAGGCCATTCGCACGTCGATTGTTCAGGCGATGGCAGGACACGTTCGCGGAAAAGCCGCCTACTTCGGGCTCTTCCGCCGTCCGGAGTAAGCTAGAATCTCACTCGCAGCGACAACTGAATATTGCGAGGATCGTTCACTTGCGTCAGAGTTACTACGCCCGCCGACGTCGAAGTCAAACTCGTGCTCGCCGGGCCGAACTGCGGTGAATTGGTGGCGTTGAACGCTTCCGCGCGGAACTGCACATTCCATTTCTCGTGGAACGTGACGGCCTTGAATAACGAAAAATCCACGTTCGGAACCTTGGGTTGACGGATGGTGGAGAACTCGCCGCTCAACGTTCGGGCCGTGTTCGAATACTGCTGGATAAAAGCTATGGGCAACGTCTGGCCGTTAAAGGTACAGTTTTCCAGCGTACCGTTGGTGAGCAGGGTACAAGTGTTGAAAAACTTCGCGTCGGTCGCATTGGCCAATGCGGGGTTGATCCCCGACGACCAGTAGCCGGCCGGCGCGGCGATGGGGAATCCATTCTCGCGCATGAAGATGCCGTTGGCCTGCCAACCGTGCAATAACAGACCCGCGAAACCCTTCGTGCGGGTGAAAATGGGTAGCGCCCAGTTGCCGCTGATCACGATGCGGTTGGGCGTATCCTGTGGGTTCAGCGTGCGATCCGGCGTTGCCGTGATGCTCTCTTGGGGGGTCAGATAAGACGTCGCGCTCATCCACTTCGCGCGTGTGTAACTCACTAACAGGTTTAAGCCGTGCGAGAACCGCTTGTCGTAACGAACCTGCAGCGAGTTATACCAGCTCTT
The DNA here is from genome assembly GCA_963763545.1 of Bryobacterales bacterium. Lineage (GTDB taxonomy): Bacteria > Acidobacteriota > Terriglobia > Bryobacterales > Bryobacteraceae > PALSA-243. The sequence continues at coordinate 213,786 of CAVXPE010000015.1, read as the reverse complement.
GCCTACCGGAAGATTGGTTTCGGTAAGGCCGGTGAATTGGGGGTAGGGGAGCAGTAACTGCTGCCGCGTGGTGGTAGCGGTATTCAGGTTGGTGGCGGGTATCAGGCCGGCGAAGGGATTGGGTTGGCTATCGGTCAGGTTCGGCGATGCATTGGCGCCGTATTGCGCCAATTGCGCCCAAGTCACCGAGTCGAGGTTTTGCGAGACGGGCAGTTCCTGGCTCCGGCTGCCCACGTAGGATACTTCCAGCACCGAACGCCACCCTAACTCGCGCTGTATGCCGAGCGAGAACTGGTGCACTCTGGGAATCACGCGATTAGGATCCACAAAGGTGACGGATTGGCCGAGGAATGTGGAGAGTCCCAGCTTGCTGCCGGTGGGCTGGAGGAGTCCTTGCGGGTAAGGATTATTTAGAAAGTTGCCTGCGAAGGTAATGTTTCCGTCGGGGCTTGCCACGTAGGGAGTCGAGATTTGAAATCCCGAACCGAGCGGCGGCGTAAAGGTCGCAAAGTAACTTAACCCATAGCCCCCGCGTATCACGGTCTTGTCTAATGGCCGCCAAGCCAAGCCTATACGCGGCTGGAGGTTATTGGTATCGCGGCTGTAAGGAAGCCGATCGCCGGAACCGGTGAAGGTGATTCCGCCTTTCTCGGTGAGACCGGGCTGCAAGGGGTCGACTACTTGCAGTGGACTGGTGGCGTTGAGGTTGAATGGGCCGTCCGCCTGGTTATTGCGCTCCGTAATCGGCGATTCATAGTCCCAGCGCAGCCCCACGCTTAGAGTCAGCTTGCCTGCGACGCGCCAATCGTCCTGTACGAAAGCCCCATAATAGTGATTGCCATACGCATATGCCGGATTGATAGGCACGCTGCCGCTCGATGGCATGCCGAGCAGAAGCGAAGCGATCGAGTTGCCGGCGGCGGCGTTCGCGGTCAGCGCGTTCTGTTGCGTCCAACCGGCGGTGAATGCGTAGCTGCCGAAGTTGGTGGTGGGCGAATTGATGTTATCCAGATTCACGCGAAATTCGCCGCCGAACTTCACCTGATGACGCCCGATCGTCTTGTTCAAGATCTCCGCCCACGACCAGGTGGCGCTTTCGGTGAACTGGTTGCCGCTGCTGCGCGAGGCCCCGAAAGTAGTGTAGCCGCTCGGGGCGATGGTCGGAAAGTAGGGCGGTACAACGTCCAGGAGTGACGAGGGAAATCCCAAACTTGTAGGATCAAAACCACTGGCATAGAGCGTGATCCACAGATCGTGCCGCAGATATCCCAGGCGCGAAGTGAGAACGGTAGAGGGCGATAGGACGGACGTCAGGTCGGCATTGCCGCCCTGGTTCAGGCGCCCGTCGGAGTAAGAGTTGCCCGGCGCCGCCGGTTTCTGAAAGCCATAGTCGCCATTCGTTTCGGTGCGGAAGCCACGGACGAAGCGCGAAAAGAAATGTTCCTTGTCGTTGATCACCTGATCGATGCGCAGCACGTGGGAATCGTAGGCGTCCGTGCGGGTATTGGGCGTCGTCACCAGGTTGTTGGTTTGACCCGCGAGGTTCGGCGCAGCAATGTAACTGGCAATCTTCGCACCCACCGGATTTATGCGGTTCGCCGGAATAATATCGCCCGGGAAGGCGTTCGCGTGTAGGTATTCGTTCCCGTCTGCGTGGTGGTGTTGGGGTCGTAGATGGTGATCGGCTGGCCGTTGCTCTGCAGCGTCGTGTTGAAATTGCCTTGCAGCGCCGCCGGCTGTGGCACCGTCAACGTGGTAGGCGTTGGGATGGAGTCGCGCCATATCTCGTACCCATACATGAAGAAGGTTTTGTTGCGGCCGTTGTAGAGATGCGGAATCACCACGGGTCCATCGAACTCGAAGCCCGGGTTGTTCTCGTGATATGCCGCGCGGGCCGCGCCGATACGATTCTGGTCGAATGTGTTGGCGGTGAGAATCGTATTCTTGTCCAACCAATAGACAGCGCCGTGAAGCTGGTTGGTCCCGTTCTTGAGGCTCACTGTCATGGTGCCACCGGAGGTGCGTCCCTACTGCGCATCGTAATTACTGCTCTGAATTTTGAATTCGGACACGGCCTCGGGAGTGGGCACGAAGCCCATGTTAGCCGCGCTACTGCCTTCGGTTCCGGTGTTCGGTACGCCGTCCAGGAGCAGGTCGCTCGACCCCGTGGCGCCCCCGTTGATCGACATGCTTTCCGCGACGTTGTTGCCGGCGTCGAAGGGCCGCGCCGAACGGCTCAACGCGTTGCTGCCGATATCGAACTGCACGCCTGTTGCGACAATCCCGAGCAGAAAGGGATTGCGGGCCTGCGACGGCAGATCGTGTACGTTCTCTTCGCCCACCACCTGTCCCATGTCGGAGGCCACCGTTTGCAGCAGCTCAGTTCCCGCCGACACCGTAATCTGCTCGTTCACCACGCCCACCTCGAGCGTGAAATCCTGCTGCACCTGATCGCCCACGCGCAGTTCGAGGTTGTCCCTTAGTGCCTGCTTAAAGCCCGGCGCCGTGGCGGTCACGCGACAAGTTCCGATAGGCAAAACAGGGAAAGCATAATAGCCCGAAGAGTTCGTCGTGGTATGGCTTGTCTCTTTAGTAGCCAGATTCTGCGCCTCGACTGGCACTCCCGGCATAACCGCTCCCTGCGAGTCTTTCACGATACCGGTGATCCCGGCGCGGAACTCCTGGGCAAATAGCGGCAGGCAGGCCGTCAGGGCCAGGATGCATGCTTGGCGACGTAGCCAATTCGACATAGGGAGAACCTCCTCCTGTGTTGTGAAACGATATCAAAAGCGCGCCGCGGCTCCAAGCAAATATCCCGCAAAGGTAATCTGTTTCGCTTTGAGAAACGTTCGGCGGCTTGAGACGGCCCCGAAAAACAGGGTACACTCGCCGCTTGCCGTTACGCATTGCAACACGGCAGTGCGCAGCTTATCCGCCGAACGGCAGACCCATCTGCTCGTCAAACTCCGTCGCCCGAAGATAATCGAGCCGATACGCCTCGTCCGGCCTTCCCCAACTCTCGAGGATCCACACCAGCTCCCGCGCCGATTCGTCCAGGGTTTTGAGGTCGTCGCGCGCCTCGGCCGCCGCATGCCATTGCGCCATCATTTCGTGGCACTCGGCGATGCGTCCCGCTTCGCGCGTGAGGCGCCTGCCCAGCCGCGCCAGGCGGCAGTAATCCGCCCAATCCGCTGGCCGCCCGCGGAGCGCGCGCTGAATACCGCGGATCGATTCGTCCCGTGGCTCGACAACGGCGCCCGGAAAATGCAGCGTCGATGCCCGGCCGCCGAATTCAAGAAGCGCCTCTCCCGCATCTCTTAGTACGATCAACAATCGCCGCTCTCCGCAGAATTCGCGCAGCCGCTCGAGATTAGATTCGGCGTCGCCCTCCAGGCGAAGCCCAAGTTGCGCGCCCAAGTCCCCGGCGAGCGCAGCCAGACTTCGTGTGCCGCATTCCAATTCGAGCACCGCGTCGAAATCGTGCCGGAAGGCGTGGATGAAACGGCGCGCGGCCGCCTCATCGGCCGCCGTATCCGCGCCAGGGCGGTCGGCGATCGCGATGCCGAGCACCTCCAGGTCGCCATCGTGCGCGATCTCTCCGTGCGGCGCTGGCATGTGGCCGCGCGCCCAGCGCTTGATCGCGCGCAGCGCGTTCGCGTCGAACATCGGCGTCAGCACTCGCGGCGGAACGCAATCGTCACAGCGCACAAACGCAATACGCACGCCGGCCTCCGCCGGTTCGGTCACCAGCGCGCCTTCCCACTGCGCGCGCGGCCAGCGCGAAGGCAGCGAATCGCGCGAGAAGAGAACCAGCGCTATATCCGACCCCAACGCTTGCCGCGTCTTCTCGGCTAAGTCTTCCCCCGCTTGTATCTCGCCGCCATCGAGAAGCACGCGCACGTCGGAGCCGCGCTCAATAAATGCCCCGATGCGCCGCGCGGTTTCACGATCGGCCGGCGCGTAGCACAGAGATAACGATAGGCTTAAAGCTTGCACGCCAGCATCAGCCCGTCACCCAGCGGAACCATGCCAATAGCCACGCGTGGGTCGGCATGCACTTTGAGATTGAAGGCGCGGATCGCTTCCGTATCCTCGTCGGTTGCGGATGGGTCGATCGGCTTGCCGTCCCACAGCACGTTGTCGGCGACAATCACGCCGCCTGCTCGCACCAACTTGAAGGCGCGGTCGTAATAGTTCGAGTAGTTGGTCTTATCGGCGTCGATAAACGCCATGTCGAAGGTTCCCGCGTGCCCTTCGGCAATCAGCCGGTCGAGCGTCTCGAGCGCCGGCCCCAGCCGCAGGTCGATGCGGTCTTCCACTCCCGCCGCGCGCCACGTCCGCCGCGCGCGCGCTGTGTATTCCTCGCTCACATCGCAAGCGATTACCTTGCCGCCCGGCGGCAGGGCGAGCGCGACCCAACTCGAACTGTAGCCTAAAAAGACGCCAAGTTCGAGCGTCTTTTTCGCGCCCACCAGCCGCGCCATCAAATGCAGGAATTGGCACTGTTCGGGTGACGATTGCATCCCCGCCATAGGGTGGCCCTCGGTATCCGCGCGCTCGAGTCGCAGGGCTTCGGGTTCGCGATCCGTTACGGCGAAAAGGTAATCGGCTAACTCAGGCGTGAAGGGCGTGTGGGTGCGGGACACCTTATCAGCTTAACGAAATCGCGTCGCGCTGTGGAACGCCTATCGCCGCGGCGGCTGGAACAAAGCTCGCAACGCCGTTGTCTAACGTCCATGCTGGAAATCCGCGCTCTAACCAAGCGCTTTCACGGCTTCACCGCTGTTCGCGACGTGAGCTTCTGCGTCCGCCCGGGCGAGATCCTTGGCTATCTCGGACCTAACGGCGCCGGCAAATCCACCACGGTGAAAATCCTCATCGGCCTGCTCGACCCCAGCGAAGGCCAGGTGCTCTGGAATGGGAGCAGCGTCATCGACGATCTTCCCGCCTTCCAGCGGCGCATCGGCTACGTCCCCGAGGAGCCGCACCTTTATCCGCACCTTTCCGGCCGGGAATACCTACAGCTCGCCGGCCGCCTGCGCGGCATTCCGCGCGCGATTCTGGAACCGAAGATCGACGTCTTCCTACGCCTGTTCTCGCTCTGGGACGATCGCGATGCCCCCGTGACTTCTTACTCGAAAGGCATGCGGCAAAAAATCCTGCTCTCTGCGGGATTGCTTCACAACCCCGACATCCTGATCCTCGATGAACCTATGTCGGGTCTCGATGTCAGCGCCGCCCTAGTCTTTCGCGATCTGCTGAAGAAATTGGCGGCTCAAGGCAAGACCATCGTATTCAGCTCGCACGTGCTCGAGGTTGTCGAACGTGTCTGCTCGCGCGTAGTGATCCTGAACAAAGGGCGGATTGCGGCGGACGATTCCGTCGAGCGCCTGCGCGAGTTGATGAGTCTCCCTTCGCTCGAAGCCATCTTCGCCGAATTGACGCAAGAGGCCGATCCAGCCTCGGTCGCAGACAGCATCGTCGAGGCGATGCGCGCATGAAATTCTTCAACGAGACGCACGGCCCCGTCTACGAACTCACACGCCATTTCCTCGCGCGCATGTTCGATAGCGAGTTGTTCTCCACCGCCGGCCGATGGCGCTCTGCGGCCATCGGCGCGTTCTCTATGTTGCTGTTGACCGGCGTGGCGGCCTTCTACCAGGACCCGTTGGCCGTTGCGCGATATCATCGCCTTGCGGATGTATCGCCCGAAAGCTTTCGTGGCGCGATGCTCGCGGGCGAAGCGGGACGCATGATGCTCTTTCTCGCGGTCTCCGGATTGATCGCCATGCTCCAGTGGCAAGCGCTGCTCCCAAGCCGCCGCGATTATCTGGCCTTGGCCTCGCTGCCCCTGCGTCCGTGGAAAGTCTTCGCCGCGCGTTTTCTGGCCTTCATGCTCTTCTCGCTTGTGGCCGTCGCCGCATTGAATGCGCTGCCCAGCCTGTTCGCGCCTTTGCTCTCTGCCGCGCATTCGTATTGGGCGAACGTTGCTACCAGGGCTGTGGCCTCGTCGCTGGGGTGTTTCTTCGCGTTGTTCTGCATGCTGGCGCTGCAGGGCGCGCTGCTCAACTTATTGCCGGGCCGCGTGTATGCGCGTGTTTCGGCATATGCGCAAGGCATCTCCGCCACCGTGTTCTTCCTCGCCGCACTTGAGAGCTGGCACGTTGCCGATTGGGCTGGAAGCGCCGGGATTCTCCACGAATATAGTTGGGCGCCGCCGCTGTGGTTCGCGGCGTTCCATCGCGCCCTTTTAGGTGACCGCGATCCCCTCATCGGGGCGCTCGCGCTTCGCGCACTGCTTGCATTCGCCATCGCGGTAGCGCTCGCGCTCGCCGCCTATTTTCTCAGCTACTGGCGCTACCGCGGCCTGTTGCTCGAACCGCCGGGCGGCGCCGCATCCCTGGCCGCGCGCCACTCGAATCTGGTGAGCGTAGTCGTGCGCGATCCGCGCCGCGCCGCGATTCTCGATTTCATGGACAAGACGCTGTCGCGGAGTCGCACGCACCGTCTGGTTTTGCTGGGCTATGCCGGCCTGGCGTTCGGATTGCTAATCAACAGCGTCCTGCTGGCCTTGGCCGCTGCGCACTGGCACATCGATTGGGACACGCTTCTGCGCTTCATGACGCTCTACTGGCCTCTGACCGCCTCCATGATTCTAATTCCCGGAATGCGCCACGCGCTCTCGCTGCCCACGGAACTGGGCGCCAACTGGATCTTCCGCATCACCGAAAGCGACGGCCGCGCGCAGTGGATGAGCGCCGTCGAGGCGTTTGTGTTGATCTACGCCGTGGCGCCCGTATTCGTGCTTCTGGCGCCCGCGGCGATCATGGTGTTAGGCTGGGCCACCGGCCTCCGGATGATGACGCTGCAGGCGCTGGCGTCGCTGGCCATCTTCGAGATGCTCTTTTATAGTTGGCAACAGCTTCCCTTCGCCTGTTCCTACGCACCGGGAAAGCGGCCGCTGGCCAGCATCGTGGGCCGGTATCTAGCGGCGATCTTCTTCCTGGCGCCGGCACTGTCGATCATCATCGCAACGGTTAGCCAAATGGCCGCACTGTTCGCCTTCTTCGCCGCCGCCTTCGGCGCCCTCTGGCTCTGGGTTCGGCGTGAGCGCCGCCAGGGTTGGGGCGAGGCCAAACTGATCTATGAGGACGATCCAGGAGCATTAGCCGATCTCGGACTCAGAGGCTAACCCTTTTCCACGGTCTGGTGGAAAAGCCTGTGGGAAACGGGTGCCGTGACGGCCTAAATCCGTTGTTTTGTCACGTCCTCGTCACATACTGCACCTTTTTTCAGCAGGTAATATATTGAACGATAGCGGGCCCTTCCGCATCGTCCAACGGGCGGTTTCATTCCGCATTTCACTCAGGGATTTCCCCAGGTCAGTGTTCGCTCAAAGAGCCTTCTTGGCTGCGGACGGGATCTTCAGCGCCAAGGCCGTAATCGATAATTGTCTTGACACAGTCCGGGAGCGGCGATAACATCGCGAGAGCAACCTCAATAACTAGCAACTTAGTTTGCCGGGGCGCGACGCTTCAGGGATACGTTACGCCGCTCATTAGCTGTAAGTGAATTTAACGAGGGATTCATGCTCGGTTTGCGCCGCGCAATCTTGAACTCCGTCACGGGTCTTTGCGATTCCGCTTACGTCGGCCGCACGTCGGCGATTCCTATGTCTTTACTCAGAAAGGGAGAATGAGATGTCCAAGATTCGCGTAGTGCTTGCGTGCCTTGTATGCACGCTTTTTACCACCGTCGTAATGGCTCAATCGGACGTCGGCTCTATTGGCGGTTTTGTCCGAGATCCTTCTGGAGCGGTGATTCCCAAGGCTAAGGTTGTCGTCAAGAACGAGGGAACGAGGGAGGAACATTCGACCTCCACTAATGATTCCGGCTACTATACGGTTACTAACCTGCCGCCAAGTCTCTACACCGTGACGGTAGAGGGCGCGGGATTCAAGAAGTTCGAAAGCACTCACAATAGACTCGATCCCAATACCGCGCTTTCGCTGGACGCCTCGTTAACGGTGGGCGCCGCAACCGAAACGGTGGAAGTGAGCGCGACGGCGGCCGTTTTACAGACCGAATCAGCGGCGGTTGAGGATCAAGTGAGCGGCCAACAGGTGAACATGCAGGAGCTAAATGGCCGCAATCCGATCTACATCGCCCAACTTATTCCCGGCATGATCAGCGGTTCGACCATGGGCGATTTCAACTTCGCGGTTGGCGCCGGCAATCCCTTCTATGTGAACGGAGCGCGCCAGCAGGATACCTTGGTGACCATCGACGGCGCGCCGGCCATGCGCACGCGGGCCAACGGCGCGGTAATCGGCGTCGCGAACGTAGATGCGACCGAGGAAGTGCAGGTTCTGACGGCGGACTATGCGGCTGAGTACGGACGCGCAGCCGGCGGCCAGATCCGCATGGTCAGCAAGAGCGGGACCAGCGATTTTCATGGCAGCCTGTACGAGTATCTGCGCAATTCGGCCATGAACGCCAACACCTGGACGCGCAACCAGAGCACCCTGACTAACTTCGCCCAGCCTGCCGGTATACAACAATTTCGGCGGGACGGTTGGAGGCCCCGTCTGGGCTCCCGGGTTGAACCCGAAGCTCCGCCAGAAACTCTTTTTCTTCGTGGCGTTGGACTGGATCCGGTACCGCTACCTCGACTACAACACGATGGCCGTGCCGACTCTCCTCATGCGCCAGGGCGAATTTCAGCGAACTGCTTGGCTCGAACCCCTTTTATTCGGGTAGCCACGTGATCTACGATCCCTCGACCTGCCCTTCGACGGGCGCAGCGAGCTGCCAGCCTTTCCCGGGTAACATCATCCCCGCCAACCGGCAAAGCCACAATGGCATGGCCATCATGAACGCGTACCCGTTGCCGGTCCCCGGCTTCCAGGTCGGAACGACCAACTGGATTGCCCAGGCCTCGCACCCCATTAACCAACGCAAGGGCACCGAAGATTTCGATATCCTCCTCAACGCCAAGAACAAGATCACGGCCCGGCGCACGGACGCGTCCTACTTTGAATATCAACCCTTCGATCAGGGTTCCGGCCTCACCGGCAAGTATTTCAACCGGCCCAATCAGACCAACGCGGTTTCGCTTGATTTCAACCATCAGCCCGACCATGATCAACGAAGCGCGCATCACGCTCAGCATTGATGACGTGTACATTCCGGTCAACACCGCGTTGAACGGCTTCAATCGCGGCGTGTTCGGGATCAATTATCCGTACCTGATCCCCAACGGCAAGGACGAGCCCAACAAAATCCCGACCGTCACCATACCGAATTTCTCCAGTTTGGCGGGCGGTCCGTATCCGTCGCATTCCTCCGGCACCATCTGGACGGCGGGCGACACGCTTGACCAAGGTCATCGGGAACCACACTCTGAAATTCGGGTATTAACGTGGAGTATTCCGGTGAGAACGATGGCGACGAGATCAATGTGAGCACGGTTCCCGGCGGCGCGAGCAACCAGAACGGCACCTTCACCTTCACCGATGCCCGAACCGGCTTGGGCGCGACCTCCGGCATAGGACTCGCCAACATGGCCCTCGGCCTCGCGGACTCCTACACCGAAATCGGTCCACGCTCGCTCACCATCTTCCGCGGATGGATGCACTGAGGCCTTCGCGCAGGATTCCTGGAAAGTGACCGACAAACTGCATATCGAGTACGGACTCCGCTGGACCCAGATCACAGGGATTCCACGCTCTTTGGGGAAATAACGATTACTTCGATGGCGCTCTGTATAATCCAGCCACCGCCCCGCAGGTGAACCCGACTACCGGCAACGTGATCCTGGGCACCGGCAACCCGTATGACGGCGTGGTGATTCCAGGACTCAGCGCATTTCCGAGCTCCGCCGTTGGACGCGTTCTGCCAGCCACTCCGGCCACCGCCAACGCGTGCGATGGAGCCTCCTGCATCTAGCTTGTTCGCTCCCAATCTGCCCCGGAACTACATTGGGAACACCAATAACTTCCAGCCTCGCCTGGGTGTGGCGTATCGGATCAACGATAAGACGGTGGTGCGCGCCGGCATCGGAAATTTCGTAACCCGCATGGGCCTGCTCGACAACATCTTCCCCGGCGGCAACTCTCCGTTCCAGCCCTTTGTTACGGTCAACAATGTGTCGGTGGATAACCCGCCCGCATCGGTGACTACCGGAACGGCGGCGCCCGCTGACCATCACTACGTTGAATCCGCACCTCAAGCCTCCGCAGGCTTGGAACTGGAATGTTACGGTGGAGCGGCAACTCCCGCTGCAAAGCCTTCTGACGGTCGCCTATGTGGCGCATCGCGGCACGCACGGATGGCAGGTCTACGACATCAATGAGCCTACGGTCGGCGCCCTGCTGGCAAATCCCGGCATCAATGTGAACGCTCTGCGGCCGTACAAAGGGTTTCGCCGCCATTCAGGAAGAAGAGAGCGTGGTGAACTCCATGTACAACTCCTTCCAGCTTTCCTGGGAGCGGCGATTCACCAACGGTTCGGCTTCGGCGTCAGCTACACGCTCTCCAAGAGCATGGATAACGGATCGAATTACCGCGATATCGTACCCGACACCTACAACACCAGCAATCTGTGGGGACCCTCGGAGTACGATCGCCGCCACGTAGTGATCGTGAACTACATCTACGCTATCCCGTTCATGAAGAAGAACAAGGCGATCGGCGGATGGTCGGTTGCGGGCACCGCGCAATTCCAGACGGGCACGCCTTGCGGAATCGGCACCAACAACGACTTTGCGGGCGTCGGCGAATACGGCAGCTTCGGTTGCGGCTCGGAGGGCCAGTTCTGGAACCTGAACGGACCCGTCACCATTAATACGGGCGCATACGCCGGGCCGAGCGGCAACGCCAGCTCGCTGAAGTACTTTACCGCCAATGTCTCGCAGCCGGCGGCCGGCACTTTCAACCTGCAACCGGGCGTACGCGACTCCGTCTACCAGCCGGGCCTCCAGGATTGGAACATCGCTATGTTCAAGACATTCGCTGTCAATGAGCGAGCGGGATTCCAGTTCCGCGCTGAGGCGTACGACTTCATCAATCACCCGAACCTGAGCGGTCCGAACCTGAATCCGACGTCGAGCCAGTTCGGGGAGATCACGGGCAAGACCGGGCTAGCGCGAAACCTCCAGCTCTCGCTGCGGTTCTACTTCTAGCGAAACCTGTCGCTCTATGCGAAGGGGCCTCTCCAGCTTGAAATGGCTGGCGAGGCCCCTCTGTCTTACAGAGCCTGGGTTGGCGCTATAAGCGCCCTATATCCAGGTCTTGATTAACGGTACGCTGCTCTTGCACCAGTCGCAATCCGCTCCATCCACCGCATACTTCGCCTCCAGCTTCGCCAAATAATAGAGCGGTAAGTTACCGAAACTTGCGCAGTGGGGAAACGGCTGGTAGATGATCACCGCCAGCCCCACCACCATCGCGCCGTACGATTCCAGCAGCGATTTCAATTCCGAAAGTTTCTTGCCGGTGCGCAGGATGTCGTCCACCAACACCACCTGCTCGCCCTTCTCCGGAACCAGAAACTGGCGGAAGTGCAGCGGGTCGTTGGCATTGTCGCGCTCGGCCCAATAGACCCGCTTGGCGCGCAGCGCTTCGCACACGCCGAAGGCCACCGGCAGGCCGCCGGTCATCGGGGTCACGATCGAAAGGTCCTGCGTGATGGCGCGTATCTCGGGATTGGCGCGCAGCAGCCGCGCCAAGCCCACCGAGAGCATCCGATGATATTTGATAGTGCCGCAACGCCAGCGGCACTTGCAGGTATTCGTTGGAGTGCAGACCGCTCGGGTCTTCGAAATGTCCTTCGCGTAAAGCGCCGGTTTCGCGCAACACGGCTACGACGTCTTCTTGTGTTGGGATTAGGTGCATTGTCAGTTGGCTCCGTGGCCAGTGAGAACTCGCGGGATGGTGCGCAGCAGAATTTTCCAATCGAGCGCCAGCGACCAATTATCAATGTACTGCATGTCCATCTTCATCCAGGTTTCGAAATCCACGTTGTCGCGTCCGCACACCGCCCACAGGCAGGTCAGTCCGGGACGCATGCGCAGCCGCCGCCGCTGCCAGCGCTTGTACTGCTCCACTTCGCTCGGCACTGCCGGCCGCGGACCCACCAGCGACATATCGCCGCGCAGCACGTTCCACAACTGCGGCCACTCGTCGATCGAAAACTTACGCAGGATCCGCCCAATGCTCGTCAGTCGCGGATCGTCCGGGATCTTGAATGCCGTCTCGCGCGTATTCAAATGTTCGAGCGAGGGCTTCAGCTCCTCCGCGTTTTCCACCATCGAGCGGAATTTGTAGAACACGAATCGCCGGCCGTTCAGTCCGCAGCGCACCTGGCGAAAGATGGCCGGTCCCGGCGACGTCAGGCGGATCAGCGCCGCGACCGCGGCCATAAACGGCGCCAGCACAATCAACCCCGCCGCGGCGATCGCGACGTCCGTCAGCCGCTTCACCAGCAGCCGGATCTCGTCGTAAGGCGCGGCGGAAAAGGTCAGCAGCGGCGTAGCGCCGAAGCGGTCCAGCGAAACCGTGCTGTTGACGTGCGGGAAGAAATCCACCGCCATCGCGCGTGCGCACGCCCTCTTCGTCGCACAGCAGGAAGACCTCCTCCAAGCTCTGCGATGCTTTCGCTGCCCACGGCGAAGACGATTTCGTCGATCACGTGCTCGCCCAGCAGCGCCGGCAATTCGCGAATGGGATATACGGGGTATGCAGCTCCCAGCAGGATCTCGGAGCGCGTCGCGCCCGCAAGCTCGCTCAGAAAGCCGCGCAGCCGCACGCCGTATTCGAGCGATTGCTCCAGCTCCTTCGCCAGTCTGCGCGCCCGCTCGCCCGTGCCCACCACCATCACGTAATGCGGCCGCGGCAAATCCGCGGCGAAACACGCCCACCATCCGGCCGGCCGTCAGCCGGAACAACAGCAGAAGACACCCAAGCCAGCCCCGCGAACAGCATGACGAACGAGCGGCTGAGTTCCAGCCGGAGAACGTACTCGAACACCACCAGAAACAGCGCGCCGTAAGCGCATTGCTTGGCTGTATCGCGCAGAATAATGCGCGGGTGAGCCGAATCTAGCTTATCGTAAATCTCGAGCCACAACCCGATCGCTACCCATGCCAGCAGCGCCCCTCCCAGCAGCAGAGCTTGCTTCTCGGAATTGAGAAAGAAATTGTGCCGAAGTTGCAGAACAGCCCGCGTCTGATAGGCTGTGAGGAATGCCAGCGACACCAGGATGATGTCCGATAGTCCGAACAAAACACGGGCTTTACGCGGCCTGCTAAACATCCGGATTCAGCATAGCATGCAGCGCCGCGCCTCACTGTTAACGCCGGCGGTGCCTGCCGCCGGTACTGTTAAACTAAGCGGGCATGCTCTGGGTGCAGATCGCTGTCACGCTGTTATCCTTAGCCATCTGCGCATTCGTCCCTGGATTCCTATTGGTGCGCCGCCTGCCCTGGCGTCCGCTGGAAAAGGTCTGCGGAGCGGTAGCCGCGTCGCTCATCCTGCTTCACGTACTTGCGTGGTCCGTCTTTTGTTTCGCTCCCGGCTCGGAAACTGGCATTTTCCGCTCCGACGCGTGCCTGTTCGCTGCGCTAGGTATCTGGCAATGGCGCGACATCCGCCGCCTCGCCCGGGCTTTCGGCGCGCGGCAAGCTCTCACGGGTTTTGGTTTCCTCCTTGCTTGGAGCCTGCCGGCGCTCGCTATGATCCGGGTCTTCTCCGGCGCGGGATGGGGCTGCGATTGGATCGAACATTTCCAGCGCACCCTGTTTTTCCTGCATCACCTTCCCACCGATATCGCTATCGCCGGCGGCTACATCCTGCCCGCCCGTCCCCCGATGATGAACATGCTCGGCGCGTTTTTTCTCGCGCAGACCAGCGACCTATATGAAATCCACCAGGTGATCTTCACTTTCCTGAACCTGCTCGCCTTCCTGCCCTGTTGCCTCATGCTGCGCGCGTTGGTGAAAAGTCGCAAGGCGCGATATCTTCCACTCACCGTTCTGTTCGCGCTCAACCCCATGATGATGGAGAATGCCTGGTATCCGTGGACCAAACTGCTGGCGGTATTCTACGTTGTGTTTGCGCTGTGGCTCTATCTGGCCGGTCTGCGCAAGAACGATAGCCTGCGCATTGTGTCGGCATTTATCTGTCTTGCCGCCGGCCTGCTGGTCCACTATTCCGCCGGACCGTATGTGGTCTTCGTGGCGGGACACTATCTGCTTCGCGCATTCGCTAGGCGGCCCCATAGGGTTCGCGAACTCGCCGCCATCGGCGTAAGCAGTACGCTCCTTCTCGCCATGTGGTTCGGATGGTCGATCAAGACCTACGGTTTCCACGACACCTTCGAATCCAACACCAGCATCACGGACGCACAGCGGTATCCAGGGCAGTACCGCCGGAAAGATCGCAGGTAACCTGCTGGCGACCGTTCTCCCTGCGATCCTGCACAATCCCGAATCGCTGAGCATGTTCGACCAGCCGAACAAATGGGGCGAACTCCGCGACAACGCCTTTGTCCTTTACCAAACCAACCTCATCTTCGGCATGGGATTGGTTGGCGGACCTTTCGTTCTCTGGCTGCTTTATCGAACCTTCCGTGGTCTTAGAGGCCACCTGGGCGAGCGCGGCTTCTGGCTGGCGTTTGTCCCCATCGTGATCTTCCTTGGCATCGCCGTAGTTGGCGAGCCGGATCTCATGGGGTTGGCTCATCTCACGCTCATCCCTCTGGAGGCTTTGGGCATCACTCTGCTCGCCGCATGGTTTCCCTGGAGCCGCGCTGCCGTGGCATTCCTACTTGTAGGCTGCGCGATCGATTTCTCTTTTGGAATCTTTCTGAACTTGCGCGTGCAAAACATGGAAAACACGCCCCAGCGGACCATCTTCTCTGGTCTGACAGTGGATAATAATCGCGTCTTCACGGGCGCCCAAGGACCAGATGCTTTGGGCAATGCGGCCTGGCTCAACTGGTTCTGGAAAAGCCGCGACGATCTGCATCGCCAATGGATTCGCCAATTGGATGGCCTCCCCCAAACGCCCTCCGTCCGGCGCATGGCCGATCAGATGCGCGTTTTCATCGGACATAACGCTCACGATTTCGGTGGCTGGTACGGACGTCACGGTGGCCGCATCACCTTCGTCGGCGATCATTTCTCCGGGCCGTCCTTCGCTGGTCTGGATGTCTCCTCGGTCATCTTTTTGCTCCTGTTCGCGGGCATGATGCGCAGTTTCTGGAAGGAATGGATGCGTTTCGCGCCCTCCTCCTTACCGGAGGCCGCTGCCATCCCGCTCCAGCCCGTCAGAAGAAAGACCGCGATTCGCCGGCGTTGACGCGCGCCCCTTGTCGCTCGCTTACAATTGTTCCTCCTGGAGATGATCCTTTACGCGCTCACCGTCGGGCTATCGGCTTTCCTGCTCTTCGCCGTACAGCCGGTAATCGCCAAAATGATTCTGCCCTGGTTTGGCGGATCGTCGGCCGTCTGGAGCACCTGCATGCTGTTCTTCCAGTTGACCCTGCTGCTCGGCTATCTCTACGCGCATTGGATGAACGAAAAGTTGCGCCCGCGCGCGCAGGCCGCGGTCCACACGGCGGCGCTGGCGATTAGCCTGGCGGCCCTTCCGATTTTGCCCAACCCGATGTGGAAGACCGCCGCGGGCGCGCCATCGTTGAAGATTCTCGCGCTGCTCGCGGCCACCATCGGCCTGCCATATTTCCTGCTCTCCTCCACCAGTCCTCTCTTGCAGGCGTGGTATGCGCGCACCCACAAGGGCGGCATGCCTTACCGCTTGTTCGCGCTCTCCAACTTCGCTTCGATGCTTGCGTTGCTCAGCTACCCGCTGCTGGTGGAACCGAATCTGCCCACGCGCATGCAGGGATATTCGTGGTCTGCCGCATACGTTGCTTTCGCGGCGCTCTGCGCGGTAGTCGCCTGGCGCGCCTGTCTGGGCCGAGCAGGCGCTCTCGGCTTGCCTTCGGCCGAAGCCGCAATCGGCGCAAGCGCCTCCCCGCCCGTTCGCCTGCTCTGGCTCGGTCTTTCCGCCAGCGCTTCCATCCTATTGCTGGCCGTGACCAACCACCTTACGCAGGACGTCGCGGCCATTCCCTTCCTCTGGATCGTCCCGCTCGCCGCCTATCTGCTCAGCTTCATCCTGTGCTTCGAAGCGCCGCGTCTTTACAACCGGGCGTTCTTCCTGCCGCTGCTCGTAGCGGCTCTGACCTTCATGATGCGGCAGATGTGGACGGACGGGGCTCCGGCTTCCCTCGTGCGCACGGTCGAATTTCTCGCGGTCTCGCTCTTTGTCGTCTGCATGGTGTGCCACGGCGAGTTGGCGCGACTCAAGCCCCATCCGCGGCATCTCACGGGATTCTACGTCATCGTTTCGCTGGGCGGCGCGATGGGCGGTCTGTTCGTCGGATTGGCCGCGCCCAACCTGTTCCGTGCCTATTACGAATTTCCTCTCGGCCTCGGCATCTGCGCCGCCGTGCTGGCAGTCAGTCTGCCTTCGCGAAGCCGTGGACGCATCCCGCCTATATACGATATGCCGCGTCCGCTTTGTGATCGCCGCACTCGGACTCTATCTCTCGGGTGTGGGACATATCCTGAACCGCCTTACGCTCGGCTATCGCCTGGTCGACGCGCAATTTCTACGGCCAGCTCCGCGTCCTGGACGATGGCGATCCTGAATACCAGGCGGAAGCCAGCCGCACGCTGGTACATGGAACCATCAATCACGGCGCACAGTTCCAGCGCGAGGAATACCGCCGGCTGCCGGTGACGTATTTCTGTCCGGAGTCCGGCGTCGGCCGCGGCATGCGCGCCCTGGGCGGCGAGGGCCGCCGCATCGGAGTGATCGGCATGGGCTGCGGCACGCTCGCCGCCTATGCGAAACCCGGCGACACGCTACGCATCTACGAAATCAACCCATTGGTGTGGCAGATCGCGCGGACCCAGTTCACCTACCTCAAGACACGCCGGCCAAGCTCGATGTCGCCATGGGCGATGCGCCGCCTAACCTTGGAAGCCGAGCCCTCGCAGCAATTCGACATCCTGGTAGTGGATGCCTTCTCTGGCGACGCCGTGCCGGTGCATCTGCTCACGGTCGAGGCGTTCCGGACCTATTTCCGCCACCTGAAGCCCGGCGGAATCCTCGCCCTCAATACCACCAACCGTTACCTGGATTTGAACCCCGTGATGGCGCACGCCGCAGCCAAGTTCGGCAAGATCGCCCTGCACTACGCCTTCATATCGTCGCCTGACGAATTCCTGTGCTTCGACTGCGATTGGACGCTCATCATGGATCGTTCGTCGTTAGCTGGGCGCCCCGGCCTGGAACGCGGCGCCGAAGAACTAAAGCCGCGCTCGAATTTCCGTACGTGGACGGACGACTTCTCGAACCTCTACAGCATCCTGCGCTAAGCGCCAGCCGCGGTCAACCCAAGGAATTTCGGGTCGTACCCCGGGAACACGCCCTTGAGCGACGGGTTCCCCATGTGGCGCGACACCAGTTCGCCCAGCACGTCGCGGAAATCGGTGGTCAGCGCCAGGTCGCGGCCTTCATAGAGCTGCTCTCTCTCGAGCCCCGGCCACTTGCCGTAGACCTTGCCGCCCTTCACGCCGCCGCCCATCACGAACATGCAGTTGGCGTGGCCGTGATCGGTGCCGCGATTGCCATTCTCCTGCGCGGTGCGGCCGAATTCCGACATCGTCACCACCACCACGTCCTGCATGCGGTCGCCCATGTCCTGCCAGAACGCGCTCAGCGCCTGCCCGAACTCGCGCAGCAGATTGGCGAGTTGCCCTTCGGTGCGATTTCTGCGCCACTTCGTTCACGTGATGATCCCAGTCGCCGATATCCGCGAACGCCATCTCCATGCCCACATCGGCCTTGATCAACTGCGCGATCTGCTTCAGGCTGTTGCCGAACGGCCCGCACGATAATCCGCGCCCGCGGCCGGCGTGTACGGCTGCTTCTGGATCGATTGCAGCATGGCCACCGCCTCGAACGTCTCGCGCCCGGCCGCCTGCAACAGCGGGTCTTTCGCTGATCTCGTACATCTCCTCGAACTGCTTCGGCCGCCTGTTCGTTGCGCACCTGGAATCCGCCGATCGCTCTGCAGCGCCAGCGCCGGCTCCGGCCCGCGCAGCGTTCGCGCGAACCTGCGATCCCAGCGACAACGGCGCGCACCGGCGATACCTTGCCTTCGATCTTCGGCAGCGCGCGATTCATCCAGCCGCTATCGGTGGCCTTCAAGCCCGGGCGTGCCCGATTCCATGTAGTCCTGCGCGTCGAAGTGCGAGCGCGTCGGGTCGGGCGAGCCCACCGCGTCCACGATCGCCAGATGCTGCTGGTCGAACATCGGCTTCAGCGGCGCAAGCGAGGGATGCAGCCCGAAGAATCCATCGAGATCGATCGCGGCGTCCTTGCCGCCGTTGCGGCCGCGGGATGGCGATGGTCGGGCGCAGCCCGTAATACGCTCTCTCGCCGTGCGGCACGACAACGTTCAAGCCGTCGGCGGCGCCGCGCTGGAAAATCGCCACCAGTATCTTCTTCCGCGGCGACGGCGCATCCGCGGCATACAGCGCCCGCTTCAGCCACAACGGCGCCGCGCCCACGCCAACCATCGCCAGCGCCGAATTACGAAGAAAAACACGCCGATTCGTCATACGTACCTTAACCTGCTTCTGAAATTCCGGCGACCCCAGCGGCATGCCCGCCAGCGGATCGTCCGTGCTGCGCCGCCGCCTGTCTCCACCTTCACGCCCGGCACCTTATTGCTCGCCAGCTGCAGCGCGAAATTCATGCGGGCCATCAGCCCGGCCGAGTTCACCCACTGCTGCGCTCGAATTCGAATAGCCGGTCGGCTCGAGCTTGCGGTAGAGCGGCTCGCCCAGCTGCGCCACCTGGTTCACCAGCGGGAACGCGAAATCCACGTTGCCGTTCACCGCGCGCACCGCGCTCGCCACCATCTCGAACGGCGACTTCATCTTGCTGCGATACGCGCCCACCGACCAGAACTCTTTCGAGTCGATCATGGCCGCGCATCACCTGGCGGATATCGCCATCGGTCTTCAGGAACGTCTCCGCCATGCGATCCACCAGCGCGGCCGGCGGATCGTCGGCCACGAACCGCATCGCCAGCTTCTTCGAAATGAAGTGCGCCGTCGCGGGATGATGCGCCAGGATGTCGAGCACCTTTTCGCCGTCGCTCTCGCCGCCGCCCGCCGGAATGGTCACGCCCAGCACGACCTTCTCGCCGTTATCGTGCAGCCGCGGATTGAAGACGAACTTGCCGCCGCGCTGCGGCTGATTGATGGTCCAGCCGGTAAAGCAGCGCGCCACTTCCGTGACGTCCTTCTGCGTGTAGCCGCCATCCACGCCCAGCGTGTGCAGCTCCATCAGCTCGCGGCCGTAGTTTTCATTCAGGCCGCGCTTGGCCTTATTGCCTTGCCCGCGCGGCTGCGGCGCGTTCGGGCCCACCGATTGCCAGTTGTCCAGATAGAACAGCATGGCCGGGCTCTTCGCCGTGGCCTCCAGCAGATCGCGGAACTTGCCCAGCACGTGCGGCCGGATCGCATCGCGCTCGTACTCCGTCACCAGATACCGGTCCGCGCCCTTATCCGCGAATACGTTGAAGTGGTTGAACCAGAAATCGTCGAGCTGCTCTTCCAGTTGCCGGTTGCTGTAAACCGCGCGCAGCATCTTCGCCTTCCGCCAGATCGCGGTACACCACCTGCTGCGGCCCGATCAGCAACTCCATGCGGCGGCGCAATCTCGGGCGGCCCCATTACCGAGAGCGCCTGCCGGACGCCCGGCATCGCCTCGATCACATCGTCCTGTTTATCCAACGGCAGCGTCTGGAAAAACGCGACGCGCTGTTCCGGCGTCCCTTGCCGCAGCCCGCGAATCTGATCGTCGGTCAGCATCGCGCGCAACGCCTTCGGGTCGGGCGGCGCATTCGGACTTCGGCGGCGGCTGATCGCCTTCTTTTGCTTCGTATTTCGCCAGCCGCTTCTGAATCATCATCCGCTTGTCGGGATCGGTGGGCAGGGGCATCTGTCCCGATGCCATCTGCTTCAAGATCTGCGGCGATGGGATACTCGCGCACCATCTTCTCGGCGCTCATCGTCAGCGTATCGAATGTCTTCAATTTCTCGATCAGAACCGGATTTTCCTCAATCCGATTCGGATGAAGCTGCTGGTCGATCCATGCCTTCAGTCCCATCGCCTTCACTTGCGCGGCATCGCCGGGCCGCGGCCCGAACGTCAAGCGATTCAGCGCCTGTTCGATCCGTTCGTCTTTGGGAATCTGTTGCAGAAATTGGCGCGCCTCTTGTGCGTCCTTGGCATCCTTTTTCTTGCGTAGTCCGCGATGGCGGGAATTGTGGCCAGACACACCGCGGACGCCAGCGCGAGAACTGCTCTGCTGCGCATATTATCCTCTAGTTGATATTAAACCTGTCTACCGGCTAGAGTTGCGCGCGGATGCCCCAAATCGTGGTTTTCGGGTTGTAATTTCGCCAGTCGAACCAATAGTCCTTGAGCATCGGAACCCGCTCGAGACATACGCCCTTCTCTTTACCGGACACGGCGCAGCCCTGGAAGTTCCACTCGCTGCCGGTCGGCGCATCCATCAGCAGTGCGCCGGACTGTGTTCGCGGTCATGCGATAGAAATCCGGCGCGCCATCCACACCGGGGATTCGATCGCGGAACGCCCTGACGGATTGATCGTCCGGCACCGACTACCAGCAATACCGGCTCTGACCCCACGTGGTCCTTGACCAGTTTCTCTTTGATGACCGCGTCATAAGGAAACGCCCGGCTGGCGCCGAATGCCTGAATTCCCAGCATCAAATCGCGCGACTGCATGCCCTGCTCCGGAAACTGGATGACGGTGGGCACGCGCTTCATGCGCACATCCCAATCCTTGGCATCGTACTGGGAAGCGTACTTTGGCGCGTCCTTGAGCACCGTGCCCTGCGGCTCCTCCGCTCTCCACGTCGCGAAGGTCAGCTCGTCGGAGTGCACCAATGTGAGTTGCCGGCCCTTGAGTGGACCGGAGATGGCGGCGCCGCTGATCTGCTGCCAATAGCTGCCCGTCTCCTCGTCGCGCATGAGGAAGTTCTGATTGTTGATGCCCGCCAGATGGAACGTCAGGCGCAGGCCCGCTACATCTCTCGTCCACACCAGACCGGTGTGACAGAGCGTTCAATACGTCGCGACGATTGCCGTCCCTCCTACCAGGTCATTGACGACGTGGTGATAGCCCATGGTACGGATCGGATACGCACGCGCACGGTCGCCAACCTTCACGACGATCAGCTTGTCGTCTTTGTCGAGCTGTGCCTCGCTGGCCGCGGCGAATTCAGGATGATCGAGATGGTGAAACATCAACTCGTAAATATTCACGCGTGCAAGCGCCGCGAGGACACAAACCAATGTGCGCGCCGCCACGGTTATCATTACCCGCGGCCAGATTCGAGTTCGCGCGCGCCAGTAACCGATCGCAGCGCCGACAGCCACAAGCGCCGACAGCACCGTCAGCAGCGGTCGAAAGCGCAAGACCGCAAGCGCCACCGCGAGTTCGCGTGCTCCCTGCGCCCGGAACGGCCGAATCACGTAGACGGGATACAAAACGCAGATAAAGGACAGGATCAGGCAGGCGAGGACTATCGCTGCGAATTTCCATCTCAGGGCATTGCGTGATTCCATGTTTAGGATCTTCTCATCACTGCGGCCGGCCCGTCACTCACATAACCATATTAGTTTCCATGGTAGCTCGCGAATTCCCCATTCCTCCACGCTACAATAGCCGCTGAAATCCCATGGACGTCTATCTCCTCCGCCACGGCATCGCCGAAGACGCCCGCCCCGGCACGCCCGATTCCAACCGCGCCCTAACCAGCGAGGGCCGCGACAAGCTCCGGCGCGTCCTCAAACGCGCCCACGAGGCCGGAGTAGCTCCAACTTTGATTCTCTCGAGCCCCTACCGCCGCGCGCTCGAGACCGCTGAAATCGCCGCCGAGGAGCTCGATTACCGCGGCAAGATCGTCCATGCCGCCGCGCTCGTTCCCAACGCCTCTCCCTCCGATGCCTGGGACGAAATCCGCTCCCGCAGCGGCGAAGAGACAATCCTTCTCGCCAGCCACGAACCGCTCATGAGTTCCCTTCTCGCCCACCTGCTCGGCGCCCCCGGGCTTCAGACCGATTTCAAGAAGGGCGCAATCGCCCGCGTGGCTTGCACAACCACCGGACCCGCCCCGCGCTGCGTCCTGAAGTGGCTGCTCACCCCCGCGCTGGCGTAAAATCGGCAGCGAGGCATTGAATGAAGGCAGACCTAGACGATTTCCGCCGCTTATACTCCAGCTTGAACGACGAAGCCCTACTCGCCATCGACCGCGACGAGCTTGTCCCCATGGCGCAGCAATGCTACGACGCCGAACTCTCCACACGCGGCCTGGACGCGCTGGCTGAAGAGGAAGAGCCCATCCCCACCCAAAATGCGTTCGGAGAAAATCTGGTGGAGATCGCAGCCTTCGATAACCCTTCGGAGGCCAGCGTTGCGCGATCCCTGCTCCGCATCGCCGACATCCCTTGTATGCTCAGCACCGATCTGCCGCTTACAGGCTCCATTCTCAACGTCGCCACGGACGTCAGACTCTATGTTCCCCCCGAGTTTGTCGACCAAGCCAACGAGGTTCTCGATCACGAAATCTCCGACGAAGACCTCGCTGCCCAATCCGAAGCCGCAGCCCTGCTCGCGGAAGCAGAGGAAGAAGCCGAGTCCCAAGAATGAAAATCGTCAAAGCCACCGAACGTTACGAAGCCTGGCTCAGTCGCCACCTGCGCCTCCTGGAAGACGACCTCAACAAGAAGCACGAAGCCATGCGCTCGGGAGTCTTCCCCTTCCTCCGCGCCACCTATTATCGTTGGGCGCAAGTCTGGGCCGCTCACTGCCCCGAAGAAGGCCTCGCGCCCAAAGCTCTTGCCGTGGGCGACCTTCACGTCGAAAACTTCGGTACCTGGCGCGACATCGAAGGCCGCCTCATCTGGGGCATCAACGATTTCGACGAAGCTACCACCCTCCCCTATACCAACGATCTCATCCGCCTCGCCACCAGCGCCCTGCTCGCAAAAATGGCCTGCCCAGAACGCGAAGGCATCGACCAGATCGTCAAAGGCTACCGCAACGCCCTCGACGAAGGCGGACGGCCCTTCGCCCTCGCCGAGCATCACCCTGTCTTGCGCGAGATGGCTACGCAGCGCCTACATCAGCCCGAGGCCTTCTGGGAAAAGCTACATGCTCTCCCCGAAGTCGCCGACGAGCCGCCCGCCGGCGCTCTCAGCGCCATCGCCCGTCTCATGCCCGAAAAGGGCCTGCATTGGCACGTAGTCCACCGCATCGCAGGACTTGGCAGCCTGGGCCGCGAACGCTACGTCGCCATCGCCGAATGGAACGGTGGGTCCATAGCGCGCGAAGCCAAAGCTCTCGCCCCTTCCGCCTGCGTCTGGGCCGAGCAGGGCAAAGGCACTGCGCCCATCCGCTACCAGGAAATCCTCGATCATTCCGTGCGCGCCAAAGACCCCTTCGTGCACTTCGTAAAGCGCTGGATCGTCCGCCGCCTCGCGCCTGATTGCTCGCGCATCGAGCTTGCCGCCCTCCCCAAAGAGCGCGACGAGCGCCGCCTTCTCTACGTCATGGGATACGAGACTGCCAATATCCACCTCGGCACGGTCAAAGCCCGCGATCTCGCCAAGGATCTCCAGTCGCGCACCCGCGGCTGGCTGTATCGCGCAGCGCGCAAAATGGAAAAGGCCGTCGTCGCCGATTTCGAAGAATACTCCGCGTCGTAAGATTGGAAATCCATGCCGGATTACATCGCCGCCCTCGATCAAGGCACCACCAGCACGCGATTCATCGTCTTCACTCGCGCGGGCCGCATCGCCGCCTCCGCTCAGAAGGAGCACGAGCAGATCTATCCGCAACCCGGATGGGTCGAGCACGACCCCGACGAAATCTGGCGCCGCACTCAAGAAGTGATCGCGGAAGCCATGGCTCGCGCGCCATCGCCCCTCGCGACCTCGCCGCCATCGGCATCACCAATCAGCGCGAAACCACCGTCCTTTGGGACCGCCACACCGGCCTCCCCGCGCACCATGCCCTCGTCTGGCAGGATATGCGCGCCTCCGACTCGGTCACCGAGTTCTCCCGCGCCGCCGGACCCGACCGATTCCGCCACAAGACCGGCCTGCCGATCTCGACCTACTTCAGCAGCCTCAAAATCCGCTGGCTGCTCGATCACGTGCCCCAAGCCCGCGCGCGCGCCGAAGCGGGCGACCTCCTCTTCGGCACCATCGACTCTTTCCTCGTCTGGCATCTCACCGGCGGCCTGCACATCACCGATTGCACCAACGCCAGCCGCACCCAATTGATGAATCTCGAAACCCTCGATTGGGATGACGACCTCCTGCGCGCCTTCGGCATCCCGCGCGCCATGCTCCCCGCTATCCGCTCCAGCAGCGAAGTCTACGGAGAAGCCACTCTCGCACCGGTGAAAGGCGTGCCCATCGCCGGCATCCTCGGCGATCAACAAGCCGCCCTCGTCGGCCAGACCTGCTTCCGCCCCGGCGAGGCCAAGAA
This sequence comes from Bryobacterales bacterium, assembly GCA_963763545.1. GTDB lineage: Bacteria > Acidobacteriota > Terriglobia > Bryobacterales > Bryobacteraceae > PALSA-243. Next base: position 189,115 of record CAVXPE010000015.1, on the reverse strand, counting down.
CACCTACGGCACCGGATGCTTCCTGCTGATGAACACCGGCGACGAAATCGTTCACTCCAAGCACGGTCTTCTCACCACCGCCGCGTTCCAACGGAAGGGCAAGCCTGCGAACTACGCCCTTGAAGGCAGCGTCGCCATCACCGGCGCCTTGGTGCAGTGGATCCGCGACAACTTCGGGCTCATCTCGTACAGCCCCGAAATCGAAGCGCTCGCCCGCACGGTAGAGGACAACGGCGGCGTCTACTTCGTGCCGGCCTTCTCCGGGCTCTACGCGCCCTACTGGAAGCACGACGCCCGCGGCGTCATCGCCGGGCTGACCCGCTACTCCAACAAAGGCCACCTGGCGCGCGCCGTGCTCGAAGCCACCGCGTTTCAAACGCGCGAGGTAGTCGAAGCCATGGAGCAGGATTCGGGCATCCCCCTCAGCGTTCTCCGCACCGATGGCGGCATGGTCGAAAACGAATTGCTGATGCAGTTCCAGGCCGATATTCTCGACCGCGAAGTGGTCCGGCCCGCCGTCAAGGAGACCACCGCGCTCGGCGCCGCCTACGCCGCCGGACTCGCCACCGGCTTCTTCGCCAACATCGACGACCTGCGCGCCCAATGGTCCATCGATCGCTGCCTGGAAGCCCGCCATGGACGCGCGCGCCGCGACAAGATGTACCGCTTCTGGAAGAAGGCAGTCACCCGGTCGTTCGATTGGCTCGAGGAATAAAACGCAAATGGAAAAACAGATGCTCGGCGAGTTCCTCGGAACTCTCATCCTGATCCTGCTCGGCAACGGCGTAGTCGCCAGCGTCCTGCTGCGCAAATCGAAGGCCGAAGGCGCCGGCTGGATGGTGATCACCACCGGATGGGGATTCGCAGTGATGGCCGGCGTCTTCACCGCCGTAGCCTGCGGCGCGCCCGGCCACTTGAACCCCGCCGTGACGCTCGCCTCGGCCATCACCAGCGGCGACTTCTCCAATCTTGGTCCTTTCTGGATCGCGCAGTTACTCGGCGCCATCGCCGGCGCCGCGCTGGTGTGGGCGCACTTTGGCCCGCACTGGGGCGTCACTCCCGAAACCGATCTCAAACGCGCCTGCTTTTGCACCTCGCCCGCGATTCGCAACACTCTGGCCAACCTCCTCAGTGAAATCATCGGTACGTTCGTCCTCATTCTCGTAGCCAGCGCAATCGGCTCGAAAGCCGGTGCACCCTTGGGGCCTGCTCCCGGCCTCTCGCCCTACTTAGTCGGCTGCCTGGTGTGGGGCATCGGCCTCAGCCTCGGCGCGACCACGGGCTATGCCATCAACCCCGCCCGCGATCTGGGCCCGCGCCTCGCGCACGCCTTTTTGCCCATCGCCGGCAAAGGGGACTCAGAGTGGAGCTATGCGCCCATTCCCATCCTGGGCCCGCTCATCGGCGCAGCCGCCGCGGCGCTGGTAGTGCGCGCAACCGGCATGTAGAATCAACTTATGGGCGCGATCAAGACCCTGGTCACTTTCGAAGACTTGGAGCAAATGGAGGACGAAGAACCTGGAAAGACCGAGTTGCTGGAAGGAGAACTGACCCGGTTGCCGCCGCCTGAAAGAAAGCATAATCGCGCCGGAAAGCGGCTCTTCCTTCCCCTCGATCGCCAAGTCGAAGAATATAGAAAAGCGAATCCCGGCTGTCTGGCCGGCGAAGCTTTTCAGGAGATGGGTTATCTTCTCGGGCGGAACCCGGGCTCCTGGCTCATCCCCGACGTCAGTCTTACGTGGGCCGATCAACCCGGCGACAAGTATTACGAAGGCGCCCCTATGATCGCTTTCGAAATCGTCTCCGAATCGAACAACCCCGCCTATATTGCGCGCAAGAAAAAAAAGTATCTCGAATGCGGCGCCGCCGAAGTTTGGGTGTTCTATCCAAAGACGCGTCATGCGATGGTCTATACCGGGTCCGGCGAACGCCGTGAGGAAACCGCCTTTTGTAACCGTCTCCTGCCCGAGATCGAGATCCCTTTCGCCGATTTCCTATAGCCTGCAGACTTTGTCGCCCCACGATCATCCCCAGCCGAAATGCGGTAACGTTATCAGAGAGGTCATCATGCCCCGAATCAAATCCCTCGCCGGCGCCGTAATCTTCTGCGCCCTCGCCCTGCACGCTCAGCCTCGCGCCCGTCCACCGCAACCTACGCGCCCACCCGAGCGATATGCCAGCGCCCTCGCCCGCCTGGCGGCCATGACTTCGACCCCCGTCACTAGTTGGCGCGCCCACGCCGCCGATGGCGTTCCCCACGGCGAAGATCCCGACGCTCGACGATTCCCAATGGACGGCCATCACTCTCACCGGCGGACCGGGGGGCCGCAGGCGGCCCGGTCCCGGGCAACGGCCACGCCTGGTATCGCACGACCATCGAAATTCCCGCCACTGCCGGCGGCCACGATATCCGCGGCTCGAGCGTACGGCTGCCGTTCGCTTCTCGAACGATGGCCGCATCTTCTTCAACGGCGCCCTCGTCGCGCAGGGCGAGAGTCGCACGCTCGATCCGATCCTCCTCACCGAACACGCCGCTCCGGGCGAGAAGATTCACGTTGCCATCCGCACTCCTTACCACGCCGAAAACGGACGCCTTACCGGCGCCCAACTCCTCATCGACTACCCTGGCCAGCCCGATCCAGGCGACCTCCGCGGCGATATTCATTGCCGCCGAAGAGACAGTCGGCGGCATTCCCCAATGGCAAGGACGATCATCGAGCGCCAACTCGACGCGGCCGTGAAAGCCATCGATTTCGCCGCGCTCGATCGCGGCGATCAGCCGGCTTTCACCCGCTCCCTCGAAGCCGCCTCGCGCGACCTGCAGCCGCTCCGCGATTGGATGCAGCAGTTCACCGTCAAAGCCGTCGGCAACTCCCACATCGATATGGCTTGGCTATGGCCGTGGACCGAAACCGTGGAAGTGGTGCGCGACACCTTCACCACCGCCCTGCAATTGATGCGCGAGTATCCCGGCTTCACCTACGCGCAATCGAGCGTGCAGGATTACGCCTGGCTGCGCGACAAATACCCGGCGCTCTTCCAGCAGATCCAGCAGCGCGTGAAGGAGGGCCGCTGGGAGCTGGTGGGCGGCATGTGGGTCGAGCCCGATCTCAACATGCCCGATGGCGAATCGCTCGTGCGCCAGTTGCTCGTAGGCACGCGCTTCTTCGAGAAGGAGTTCGACAAGGACGACTACCATCGGCTGGAATCCCGATTCTTTCGGCTATAACTGGCAGCTCCCGCAAATCTATAAGCGCTCCGGTTTCGATAGCTTCGTCACTCAGAAGATGTCATGGAATGAGACCAACTTACTTCCCGTACAAGTTCTTCTGGTGGCAAGCCCCCGATGGCAGCAAAGTCCTCACTTATTTCCCCCACGGCTACAGCGGCGGCATCAGCCACGACGCAGCTCGCGCAGGACGTCGCCGATTACGTCCCCGAAGACCATTTCCCCGAGATCATGCACCTCTACGGCGTGGGCGATCATGGCGGCGGACCCACGCGCCAGATGCTCGATGAAGCGCGTGCGCCTGAAAGAACCCTCCGCCGTTTTCCCCAAACTCGAATTCGGAACCGCGCGCGGCTTCTTCGACGACCTGGAACGAAAATCATCGACGCGGCGATCTCAAGCCGCCCGACCTGGGACAACGAACTCTACCTGCGAATATCATCGCGGCTGCTACACCACGCAATCCGAAACCAAGAAGCAGATCCGCCACAACGAAGAGCAGCTACAGAACGCCGAAAAGTTCGCCGCTGTCGATTATCTCCGCACCGGCTCCTACCCCAACGCGCGCTTCGAAGACATCTGGAAGCGCGTGCTGTTCGATCATGTTCCACGACATCATGCCCGGCTCGGGAATCGGCATCAACTACGTCGATGCCGTGAACAACCTCAACGACGCGCGCGCGCGACAGCGGCGCGATCCTCGACGGCGCTCTCGCGGATATCGCCGCGCGCGTCGATACGCAAGGCGCGGGCGTCCCGGTGGTGGTTTACAATCCGCTCTCCTGGGAACGCAACGGCGCCGATTGCCATCGATCTCCACACGCCGCCCGCCGGCCAGCGCTACGAGGCGCGCGATTCCGCCGGCCAGCCGCTGCTCTCACAAGTCGCCGCCCAACGTTCCGGCGACGCAGGACGTCACTCTTGAAGTGATGGCCAAGAACGTTCCGCCTGTGGGCTACGAGACGATCCACATTGTCACAGTCCCGGCCGCGCGCGCGGAGAGCATCCCTCTCAAAGTGGCCGGCACGGCCATCGAGAACGAATTCCTCCGCATGAAGATCGATCCCCAAACCGGCTGCGTCACCAGTCTCGTCACCAAGGCGGACAGCAAGGAATCCGTCGCTCCCGGCGGCTGCGGCGGACTGCTGCAAACTTTTGTCGATCGCCCCGCGCAGCAGGACGCGTGGGAGATCAAGTTCGACGAGAAGAGCTGGGACCTCAAGCAGCCCGAATCCGTCAAGGTGATCGAGAGCGGCCCCGAGCGCGCCGTGGTTCGCATCAACGATAAATTCCAAAACTCCACCTTTCAACGGGACGTGATCGTACGCGCCGGCGTGCCGCGCGTCGAAGTGAACCTGCACGCCGATTGGCACGAGAACCACATCCTGCTCAAAGTCGGTTTCCCTTCCGCCGCGCAGAGCGAGAAGGCGACCTTCGAGATCCCCTATGGCACGATCGAGCGGCCCACCACGCGCCGCAACTCCGATCGAGCAGGCCAAGTTCGAAGTGCCCGCGCTGCGTTGGGGCGATATCTCGAACGAGTCACACGGCGTCAGCTTGCTCAATGCCAGCAAGTATGGGTACGATGCCAAAGACAATGTGATCCGCCTCTCCCTGCTGCGTTCGCCCAACATGCCCGCGCCCGATAACCGCGTCGCCGATCAAGGCGATCCACGATATGACTTACGCGCTCTACGCTCACACCGGCGATTGGCGCGCGGGCAACACCATGCGCCAGGGCTACGAGCTCAACTACCCGCTGATCGCGGTCAAGACCGAAGCGCACGCCGGCGCGCTTCCCGCGAAACACGCTTTCGCCCGCATCGAACCCGGCAACGTCATCCTCACCGTGATGAAGAAGGCCGAGGACGATGCCGCGCTGATCTTCCGCTTCTACGAATTCGAAGGCAAGCCCGCGCAGGTGAAGCTGGAACTGCCTGAGAAGGCCGCGAGCGCAACCGAAGCCAACCTGATGGAGAAGCGCGAGCGCCCCATCCAACTTGCCGCCGACGGCCGCAGCCTGACGCTCGACGCCAAGCCCTACGAAATTCGCACGGTGGCCGTTACCTTCGCGCCGGGGAAATAACATGCCCAAGCGCGCACGGTCCAAACATCGCCACCCCACGGTGGTGGATATCGCGAAGCTCGCCGGCGTCGCGCCCATGACCGTCTCGCGAGTGATCAACCAATCGGGCTACGTCAGCGCCAAACTTCGCGAAAAGGTGCAGCGTGTCATCGACAAGCTCGAATACCACCCCAACGCGCTCGCCCGCGGCCTTAAGAGCCAGCGCTCGCACGTCATCGGCATCCTGGCGCCTGATATCCAGAACCCCTTTTCCGCCGAACTCGCCGGAAGCATCCAGGACGTGATGCTCCAGAGCGGCTATACCGCGTTTCTCTCCACCACCGAGCAGAGCTCCAAGCGCGAACTGGCCGCGCTGGCGGCGTTCTTCGATCATCGCGTGGCCGGCATCGTGGTAGCCACGGTGGAGACCGAAGCCGGCAACGAGGCGCTTGACCGCTTCACCCGGCGCGGATTGCCGATCGTGTTGGTGGGCCGCTCCAGCGGACCGGACAACATCGCGCGCGTCACCGCCGACCACTGGAAGGGCGCTTACGACGCAGTGGACCACCTGATCTCGCTGGGCCACATACGCGGATCGGCTACATCGGCGGATCACCGCAGACCGCCGGACGCCTGCGCCGCTTTCACGGGTACGTGGAAGCCATGCGAGCGCACCGCCTGGAAGTCCACGAAGATTTGATCGCCGGCCCCGAAGCCGAAATCGGCCCGGGCTACTCGAAACAGGCCGACGGCTACGCCGCCATGGAGCGCCTGCTCGCGCTGCCGCGCCCGCCTACCGCCGTCTTCGCGCGCAACGATTTTACCGCCATGGGCGCGATGAGCGCCGCGCGCGACCGCGGCATTTCCGTGCCGCAGGAGATGGCTATAGCGGGATTCGATAACGTTCCGCAGTCCGCCTTCACCACGCCGCCGCTTACCACGGTGGCGCAATCCACAGCGGAACAGGGCCGCGCCGCGGCGAGGATGCTGCTTGACCGGATCGAAAACCGGTCTGCCGCCCCGGCCTTGCCGGAAATCTGTCTCGAATGCCGCCTTATCGTAAGGGGCTCGACCGACGCTAACTGGAAAATGCAAAACATAGTGAGCACTCATGCATAATTACCTCGATTTGACTGGCAAGACCGCGCTAGTTACCGGCGCTTCTTCGGGCATCGGCGCCGCCACGGCATTGGTACTAGCTGACTTGGGCGCGGCCGTCGCCATCGGTTATCACAACAACCAGAAGGGCGCCGACGAGATCGCCGCCAAGATCGCATCCGGCGGCAGGCAAGGCGTTCACCTTCAAGGCGGACATGCGCCAATCCGCCGAGGTGGCGCCGCTGGTGGCGCGCGCGGCCGAGGCGCTCGGCCACTTGGACATTCTGATCAACAATGCGGGCTCGCTGGTAGCGCGCCTGCCTCTCGCGAAGATTACCGAAGCGGGCTGGGACGAGATCATGGACCTCAACCTCAAGAGCGCCGTGTTGTGCTCGCAGGCCGTCGCGCCCGCGATGGTAGAGCGGAAATCGGGCGCCATCGTCAACGTGGTATCCATCGCGGGACGCAATGGCGGCGGACCCGGCGCCGGCGCCTACTCCGCGGCGAAGGCCGGGTTGATCGCCTTCACCAAATCGATGGCGAAGGAGCTGGCGCCGAACGGCGTTCGCGTTAACGCGATCTCGCCCGGCGTAATCGATACTCCGTTTCACGAGGTCTTCTCGACGCCGGAAATGATCGCCGGCTTCGTCAAGGGCATCCCGCTGGGACGCACCGGCACGTCGATGGAATGCGCTAAAGTCATCGCTTTTCTTGTTTCCGACGCGGCCAGCTACGTGGTGGGCGAAACGGTGGAGGTTAACGGCGGACAGTTGATGCTGTAGCGATCGGCGCGCTTCGCGCGCTCGACAGGCCAGGAGGCCTATCGCACTAAGCCGAGCAGCCTCTCCAGGCGCGAACCTTTACGCACGATTGTCTGATTGCGCTCCGGTCCTGTGGAGATGCAACCCGCCTCGACGCCGGAGCGTTCTTCGAGAAACGCAAGATAGTCTTTCGCCTTCACGGGCAACTCATCGTAGGACGAGATTCCAAAGGTGGATTCGCTCCAGCCCGGCATGCACTCGTACACCGGTTCGATCTTCTCAACCTCCGCAACCGTGGGCGGCATTTCCGTTAACTCGCGCCCGCCGATGCGATAACCGACGCAGACCGGAATCTTATCGAATTCGTCTAGCACGTCGAGTTTCGTGACGACGATGCTGTCGAACCCGTTAATCGCCGCGGTGTATTTCATCAGCGGAGCATCGAACCAGCCGCAGCGGCGCGGACGCCCGGTAACCGCTCCGAATTCCTTGCCGCGCTCCCGAATGCGCTCGCCCGCGCCGTCCAGAGCCTCGGTGGGGAAAGGGCCGCCGCCCACGCGCGTCACATAGGCCTTGGCTACCCCGATAACGCCCGTGATCCGGTTTGGCGCCACGCCGGTCCCCGTACACGCGCCGCCCGCCGTCGCATTCGACGAGGTAACGAACGGATACGTCCCATGATCGATATCCAACATGCTGCCCTGTGCGCCTTCGAACATCAGGGCCTTGCCCGCGCGGATGGCATCGTTCAGCAAGAGTGCCGTATCGCGCACCATCGGGCGGATGCGCTCGGCATATTGGAGATACTCCTCGCGCACGCGGGCGAAATCGATATCTTCCGAAATGCCGAAAAGGCGGGCGATGGCCGCTTTCTCTTCCATCACCGAATCGTAGTGAGCGCGAAACGCCTCCGTGTTCAGAAGATCGGCGATGCGCACGCCGCGGCGGCCGATCTTGTCCTCGTAGCAGGGGCCAATGCCGCGCGAAGTGGTGCCGATGGAGATGCGTCCAGGCCGCCCTTCCGACATCTTCTCCATCATGCGGTGCGTGGGGAACAGCACATGGGCGCGGTTGCTGATGAAGAGATGATTGCGCACGTCGATGCCGGCGGATTCCAGCGAATCGATCTCGGCGAGCAGCGCGACCGGATCGAGCACGAGGCCGTTGCCGATCACCGCCTGTTTTCCGGGGCGAAGAATGCCGCTCGGGATCAGCTTCAATACAAACTTCTTTTCGCCGATGAAGATGGTGTGGCCGGCGTTGTTGCCGCCCTGATAACGCACTACGATATCGAAGTTTTCCGAGAAGAGATCGACGATCTTTCCCTTGCCTTCGTCGCCCCACTGCGACCCCAGAATGATGACGTTTTTCATTGGAAGCAAAACCTATTTATTCTACCGTGGCGGGTTGTAGTCGTTTGGGACGTGACTTTGACGGGAGATCTGCTACTACGAACGCTGAAGTTCCTGAAATCGCCGGCGTACTTGATCGTCTGTCGCAAATTCGAGGCGGGCGCGATTGATGTGAGGCCCGGCATGCTAATGTACAACTATCGTCGAGCCGTCAGGCCCCCAGATAAAGCCTGATTGCCATGCCAGATTTCGCCACAAACGAGGAATTCAAGACCGCGATTGACGCCGCGCTAGCTTCGGCCGGCGCCTCGGATAGCGTACGCGCCGCGCTGGTTGCGGGCGTCGATCGCGGCGAAACGGAACACCGCGGCGAACCGAGCTCTACCGGTGGCGCGCTTAATCTGCGCATTGGTAATTGGGTTCTTCGTACGCAGGACATGCCTGTCCTCGAACTGATCGGCATGGCCGCCGCCGCGGCTACCGCGTTGCTTGCGCCGGAGGCCATCGCGGCTGGCGCCGTGGTGACGGGCCTATCGAGCTTCGCCGGCTTGTGCTGGAAGACGTGGCGCAAAGGAGCCCCGCTTTCGAAGGCCGAAATCGCGGTACTCGGCTTCGTCCAAGTTCACGGCCCCATCGCTCTTCCAGACCTCGAGACGAAGGCGACCGGCGCCCTGGGTCTGACTACGGCCGACATCGATAACGCCGTCCTCACTCTTCAGGAAGTCGAGACGCGCGATGGCGACGTGGTCGCCCTGATCCGCAAGGATGCCGCCGGCCAGTGGCGCGTACGCGCGGATTGACCGGCGATGTCCGAAACAATCAATATCAGACAATTCATCAAATCGCTCGATCCGGATGTGCGAGGCGTGTTCGAGCCTCTCTCGGGGATCATGCGGATCGGCATGCCACAGTCCGAATACCAAGCGGCGTTCGAACGCTACGCCGCCAATGCCTCCACGATCGAGGACGTCGCGCTCATCGGCACGATCAACCATGAGACTTACCACGCCATGCAGGCGGCGGTGTCCGGTTACTGCTTCGACCAGCAGCGCCGGCGGTTCGCGGTATTGAACTCTCTCGAAGAGTTGCCCGACCCGGCCGCCGATGCCGAAACCCAATCTTTGCTCGCCACATTACGCGCCGAGGCGGGTGACGACCCCGATCTCAAACGCCGCGCAGATCGGGCGGAAGCCGTGCTGCTGTCGCATCGCGCCATCGAGATGTTGGAAACGCGGCGGAGCCGGGAGACTATTCTCTTTGGGGCGCGCTCCATCCCGGCTTCTTCCGCTATCAGGCGAACCTGGCGGAGCGTGAAGCAGCCCGCAACGCCGATGGCCTTTCCATTTCTGGTTTGCTCGAAGGTTCGGCCGTGGCTTTCGCTAATCAATTAATGTATCCGGGTATTGGCGCTCAAGCGAAGATGGAGGCGGAACTGGAGATCTTGACGCCCATCTATCGTGAGCTCTATGCGCTGACCCAGGCGCGGGCCGGTACGCGGACGATGGAGCTTCTGTTGCCCGCGGCCGCCCTCGCGCTTTGCTATACCGATCCACATAATGCATACGCGCCAATGCTTGCTGCGCTCGGCGCCAGCCGACCCGGAGAAGCCCTCGCGTATGGACGCAAGATGATGGACGCTCTGCCGGCCCTGCCAGCGGCCGAGGCGGTGCTGGGAACCTCGATCCAGCTTCGCAAAGGCGACGATTCCTACCGCATCTACGACAAATTCATTTACGGCATCGCTGCTGGAACCTGGGACGTTGACGCATACGGCGCTCTCGCCGACCCGGATTCCTTGAACAGAGTCGGCGCCTTCCTGTTCGCCCTCGTCACCGACGACAATGCTCAGGCCTTGAAGAACAGCATGGACGAAGATGAAATTGTGGCGCGCCTCATGATCATGGCCATCGCGCTGCGCGTTGCCGGGCGCCGCCGCGATGAGTTGCAGGTACGGAACTTCCAAGCCGAATGGGCGAGAGACGTGCTCAACTCATTCGCAGAATCGCTCCCGCCCCGGGAGAACATCAAGCCATCAACACCTTAACGCGGCGAAGGGGCGCCCTGCGGTTTCGCGGACTCAGATTTACGCGGACAACGCGCAACTCCAGCCGTTGTCCCAATGCATTCCCGCGCCGCTGCACCTTGTTGCTGCGGCGCGGTGTAACGGAACGCGTCCCTATTGCACTAGATGATGCGTCCCTTCTTGCGGGGAATTTGCGCTTATCTGAATAGGAACGGATGAGCCTCGAAGTTCTTGGGAGGATTTATGCATAGAGCATTACGATTCGTATCGGCGGCGACTACCGTTGCATTACTCGCGCAACCGGTCATGGGTTGGGACGGTTTCGGCCACATGACCGTCGCGTCAATTGCTTATCGGAAACTCGACCCAACTACCCGAGCGCGCGTCGACGCATTGCTGAAGATGAATCCCTATTTTACCGATCCCGCTAAGTGGCCAAAGCTAATCCCGAGCGGCACGACCGCGGCTGATCGCTCCCGTTACATCTTCATGCTCGCCGCGACTTGGCCGGACGAGATCAAGAGCGATAGCAAATATCACAATGACGGGTCAGAAAATGGGGATGTTCCTGACGGCCCGAGGCGGACAGGAATACAGGCTATGACGATTTCAATCGGCACAAATACTGGCATTTCGTTGACACGCCATTCAGCCAGGACGGGACTGATGTCTCCTCACTAACCATTCCAGCCCCAGATGCAAAGACCCAGATAGTGGCGTTTCGAACGACGCTGGCTTCCGACTCAGCAGATGGGCTTAAGTCCTACGATCTGGTATGGCTCCTTCATATAGTTGGCGACGTACATCAGCTGTTGCACGCATCCACGAGAGTTTCGTCTGCATTTCCGCACGGTGACATCGGCGGCAATGACGTGCTCTTTTGTACGTCCACTGCGAAAAAATGCACCGGTGAGCTTCATGCCTTTTGGGACAACGCACTTGGAACGAGCAAGTTGGTCAAAAGCGCCGATAGCTTCGCCGCAACCCTCACGGCGCCGGCGGTAACAACGTCGGACATCGCCAATGTCCAGCCGTGGCTGGACGATAGTCTTAATCTCGCCAAGAAATCCGCTTATGTGAATCCGCCTATAGACAAAGGGCAGCCTCCGTTTCGTGCGACGGCGAAATATACTACCGCGACTCAGAAGGTAGCGAAGCAGCAAGTTGCCCTTGCCGGCGCTCGCCTCGCATTGATCCTGGAGACTGAACTTAAGTAGGCGGCAGCGTCATTTGTCGGCCGCTTCGGTAGCCGGGTAACCCCCGCCTTAAATCGTCCGCCTCACCGCCGGCGCGATCATCCGCAGTTGCCCCTTCAACTCATTGAACTGCTCCGGCCGCAGCGATTGCGCACCGTCGCTCAACGCGTGGTCGGGGTCCGGGTGTACTTCGATCAGCAATCCGTCCGCTCCCGCGGCCACGGCCGCGCGCGCCATCGGCGCAACCTTATCGCGCGAGTCCCGTGCCGTGTGAAGGGTCGGCGATCATCGGCAGTGCGAGAGCTCCCTCACCACGGGGATCGAAGCCAGAACTCGACGGAGCCAGGTACCTAGCATTACCGTATACTAGACATTGTGGAGTACTCGGGCGAAAGCAGAGATCGGCGAATCACGCAATTGCGGAAGGGCATCCTGGAATTGGCGGTCATGGGCGTCCTCTACCACGAGAAGCATTACGGGTATTCGTTGGTGAGGGTCCTGTGCGAGCGCGGCTCGATCTCGCTGAAAGACGGCACGATCTATCCCATTCTGGCGCGGCTGGATAGGGACGGCTTGGTAGGCTCGGAATGGGTGGAATCCGACCAGGGACCTCCACGCAAGTACTACATCCTGACGGAGTCGGGGCGGCAGCTCTTCGATGAGCTGAGCGAGGATTTTGCTCTGCTAGCTTCCCTGGTGCAGCAGAAGCGAAGGGCCCCGGAGCAACCGGAACATCTCGGGAAGAAACTTGTGGTTCGAAAGGGGTAAGACCAATGAACAGCTATCCGGCAGTGGTGGCGAAGATCGCCGATGATTATTTGGATCGCGTAAAGCTACAGCTCCGGCTGGCGCCAGTCCGCGAGCGGAATGAGTTCCTGGCGGAGATCGAGTCGCACCTTTATGAGGCCTACCAGCAGAGGCCGGAGGAAGACGAGGTCGCTCGAATCCTGGCCGTGTTGCGGGGTTTCGGTGAACCAGCAGAAGTGGTGGCCGACCGCCTGCCGGGTACGATGGCGCGTTCCGGCGCCAGGCGCAATGCGCCGCTGTACATTCTGGGTGGGTTCCTTCTCGCGATGTTCGCGATCCCTTTGGGTTTTGGAGCCTTCGGGGTTCTGGCAGGCATCCTGGCAGGACTTGCAGGCCTCGTGGTCGCATTCTATGCAACCGCGGCAAGCATCGTTCTGACCGGCGCATTGTTCACCCTGCTGGGGCTCACGCGAATGCTCTTGCCTCAGTTCTTTGACCGCCTGATCATGCTGGACTATGTCCGCATCAGCGCGCCAACGGCTGAGTTCCTGGATCACTTCTCGCGCTCCGAACAGAATCTCCTGATCATCCTGTTCGGCGGCGTCTGGCTTGCCGGCGGTTTCGGCATGCTGTGGCTTGGCAGATACCTTTTTCGAGGGCTGCGTTTCCTGATTCTCCTGAGCTTTGATTGGATGCGACGGTTTACGAAAGGCTTTCGGGGAAGGCTGCGTCAGGAGAATCGCGACGCGCCTTACATGAGTCAGACCGCATACGGGCCCGCCGATCTCCCGAAGGCGGGCCGTTGACGATCTACGCGCCCGACCGAGTCTAGCTTCTTGATCATCGCCTTCTTGATTTCGTCGCGGATCGTTACACGGGGGTGTAGAGCACGAAGAGCAAGGAAGCGGGTCGCGGCCACGAGTCGAGAACAGCGTGGGGAACATGAGCCCAAGACAGACGTCCCGTTCCCCTAAATCGTCCGCCCCACCGCCGGCGCGATCATCCGCAGTTGCCCCATCAACTCATTGAACTGCTCCGGCCGAAGCGATTGCGCACCGTCGCTCAACGCGTGGTCAGGGTCCGGGTGTACTTCGATCAGCAATCCGTCCGCACCTGCCGCCACGGCCGCGCGCGCCATGGGGGCAACCTTATCGCGGCGTCCCGTTCCGTGCGAAGGGTCGGCGATCATCGGCAGGTGCGAGAGCTTCTTCACCACGGGGATTGCCGAGATATCCATCGTGTTGCGCGTGTAAGTCTCGAAAGTGCGAATGCCGCGCTCGCATAAGATGACGTTGTAATTGCCGCCTGCCAGCACGTACTCGGCGGATAACAGTAACTCCTCGATGGTGGCCGCGATGCCGCGCTTCAGCAGCACCGGCTTCCGCTGCATCCCGAGTTCGCGCAGCAGGTTGAAGTTCTGCATGTTGCGGGCACCCACCTGCAGGATATCGGCATATTTCGCCAGCAGCGGAATCTGCGCGATCTCCATCACCTCGCTGACCACCAGCAGGCCGTACCGATCGGCCGCGGCGCGGATCAACGCGAGCCCCACTTCGCCCATCCCCTGAAAGCTGTAAGGCGAGCTGCGCGGCTTGAACGCGCCGCCGCGAATCACCTGAGCGCCGGCATTCGCCACAATCTCGGCGCAGCGTTCGATCTGCTCGCGGCTCTCCACGCTGCACGGGCCCGCCATCACGACTACGCGTTCGCCGCCGATTTCCACGCCGCCGATCTTCACTACAGTGCCATCGGGCCGGAAGCTGCGGCTCGCCAACTTATACGGCGAGACAATACGATGCGCCTCTTTGACGCCTTCCATCACTTCGAACGCGGCGAGGTCGAAATCGTCGCGCCCGCCCACCCCTCCGAGCAAAGTGTGGATTACGCCGGTGGAGCGGTGTACGTTGAATCCGAGCTCGACCAGCCGACGCGACTACCGCTTCAATCTGCGGCTCGCTCGCGCCCTGCTGCATTACGATCAACATCTATTTCCCCTCGCTGTTTTGCATGCGGTCGCGCTGTATGCCGCGCATTTCGTCGATGATGCGCTCGAAGATCCGGCGCACGGCCTCATGGCTGATGGGGCCCTGGTTGGCCGTGGCGATGTTGGCGAAGACCTGATCTTCGCGGCGCGGTTCATATACGGGCAGCCGCGCTCTCGCGCTTTACGCGACCGATGCATTCCACGATCTCCGTTCGCTCGTTCAACAACGCGACCAGCCGGCGGTCGATCTCATCGATGGCCACGCGGTATTCCTCAAGCTGTGTGCGCGCTTCTTCGGGCGTCATGCGTGCGCTCCGAATCCGATACGCAACTGGCGGACGAAAGATTCCAGTTCGCTGCGCCAGGTGCGGGCTGCCCGCGTGCTTTTCGATCACGCGGACCAGCGCGCTGCCGACGACCACGGCATCGGCCTGCGCGGCGACTTGCGCGACGTGCTCCGGACGCGAGATGCCAAAGCCGACGGCGAGCGGCAGATCGGTAATCGCGCGCATGGCATTGACCAGTGGCGCGACGGCGCCGGATAGCGAATCTCGCTCGCCAGTGACGCCGGTCCGCGAGACCAGGTAGACGAAACCGGTCGAATATTGCGCCACCAGCTTGAGGCGCCGTTCGGTGCTGGTGGGCGCGGCGAGGAACACCGTGTCGAGGCCGTGTTGGTGCATGGCGCCGATATACTCGTGAGCCTCTTCCACGCTACGCGTCCGTAAGCAGGCAGCCATCGATGCCGGCATCAGCGGCGTCCTTCGCCAGGCGGTCGAGCCCGTAGCGTACCACCGGGTTCAGATATGTGAAGAGCAGCAACGGCACTTCCGATCGTTGGCGAATCTGGCGCGCGATCTCGAGCACGCCCTTAAGCGTGGTTCCGGCAGCTCAGCGCGCGCTCGCCCGCGCGTTGGATGACGGGCCCATCGGCGATGGGGTCGGAGAACGGAACGCCCAGTTCGACGAGATCGGCGCCGCCGCGCACCAGCGCTTCCACCAGTTCCGGCGTTTGCGCGGGCGTCGGGTCGCCGGCGGTGAGATAGGCGATGAGGCCTTTGCGTCCGTCGCGCTTCAAATTTTCGAACAGCTTGCCGATGCGCGTCATGCGAGGTCGAGTTCCGGGAAGTTTTCGCGGTAGATATCGATGTCCTTATCGCCGCGGCCCGAGACGTTGACGATGAAGACCTGGCCCTTGGCGCCGCGCGCGCGGCGGAAGGCTTCGGCGAGCGCATGCGCCGATTCGAGCGCGGGAATGATGCCCTCGGTTCGCGAGAGCTGGACGGCCGCCGCGAGCGCTTCGGCGTCGGACGCGGCCACGTATTCGGCGCGATTCTGATCGTGCAGCCACGCGTGCTCGGGGCCGATCATGGGGTAATCCAGCCCGGCGGAAACGGAATGGGTCAGCGAAACCTGCCCGTGATCGTCCTGCAGGAGGTAGCTGTGCGACCCTTGCAGCACGCCGGGAGCGCCGCCGCGGAAGCGCGCGGCGTGATCGCCGATCTTCTCGCTGCGTCCGCCGGCTTCGATGCCGATCAGTTTCACAGCCGCATCGGGCAGGAAGGCGTGGAAGATCCCGATGGCGTTCGATCCGCCGCCCACGCAGGCGAAGATCGAATCGGGCAGACGGCCTTCCGATTCCAGAATCTGGCGCCGCGCCTCTTCGCCGATGCATTTATGAAAATCGCGCACCATCATCGGGTAAGGGTGCGCGCCCAGCGCGGAGCCGAGCAGATAGTAAGTGTCGGCGACGTTCGTGACCCAATCGCGCATCGCTTCGCTGATGGCGTCCTTGAGCGTACGGCTGCCGGTGGGCACGCCTTCCACTTTGGCGCCCAGCAGGCGCATGCGGAAGACGTTGAGCCGCTGGCGGCGCATGTCCTCTTCGCCCATGTAGACGACGCAATCGAGCCCGAGCAGCGCGCACACGGTTGCGGTCGCGACGCCGTGCTGCCCGGCCCCGGTCTCGGCGATGATGCGGCGCTTGCCCATGCGCCGGGCGAGCAACGCCTGGCCGAGCGCGTTGTTGATCTTGTGCGCGCCGGTGTGCAGCAGATCTTCGCGCTTCAGCCAAAGCCGGGCGCCGCCGATCCTTTCGCTGAGCCGCTTGGCGTAATACAGAGGCGTGGGGCGTCCGGCATAGTTGTGGAGCAGATCGGCGAGCTCGGCCTGGAAAGCCGCGTCGGCGCGGGCTTCCAGGTAAGCCTGTTCGAGTTCCTCCACCGGCGCCATCAGGACTTCGGGGACGAATCGGCCGCCGTAGGGTCCGAAGTGTCCGGCGGAATCGGGCTGCGGGGTCATATTGCGATGGCCTCGGGCGTCGCTTTGAGGACCGCCTGAAGCGCGGCTTGAATGAATGCTTGCATTTTTGCGTGGTCCTTTTTTCCCGGCGCGGCTTCGATGCGCGAGCAGGCGTCGATTCCCCAGGGATGCGCGACTGCGATCGCTTCGGCAACGTTGGCAGCATCGAGGCCCCCCGCAACGACGATGCGGATGCCGGCGGCGCGCGCGAGGGCCCAATCGAACGTTCGACCTGAACCGCCATAGAGTTCGCCAGCGGGTCCATCGAGGAGCATGGCCTCGGCGTTCGCGGCGGCGTCGGGGGAAAGTTCGAAGGCGGCGGTGACGCTGACGCGCTTTCCAGATGGCGAGGTGCGCGGGATAACTGGCGATGGCTTTGCCGTGGAGCTGCGCGGTATCGAGCCCGGCGATGCGCGCGATTTCGGCAATACGCGTCAGGGGATTCGTTGACAAACACGCCCACGCGGCGCGCGCCGGGAGTGGGAATTTCGCGCGGCCTGTTCCGGCGCGATGTAGCGCGGACTGCGCGGATAGAAATTGAAGCCGATCGCGTTCGCGCCCTCATCGATGGCGGCCGCCGCATCCTCCGCGTTGGTGATGCCGCAGACTTTGACGATCATGCCGCGACCAGCTTTCGCAGAGCGCCGGCCGGATCGCCCGATTTCATCAGATGCTCGCCGACCAGGAACGCGTGGAAGCCGGCGGCGCGAAGAATAGCGATATCGCGCGCGTCATGAATCCCGCTCTCGCTGACGAGCAACGCGCCCGAGGGCATGTACTCCGCCAGCCGCAGCGAGGTTTCGAGCGTGACCTCGAAGGTGGTGAGATCGCGATTGTTGACGCCGATGAGATCGGCGCCGGAGGCGATGGCGATATCGAGTTCGGCTCGGTTGTGGACCTCGACCAGTGCGGCCATGCGATACCGCGCGGCGAGTTCGCGGAAATCGCGTAGTTCGCGTTCGGTGAGGATGGCGGCGATCAACAGAATCGCATCGGCCGCCATGCGCGGCGGCCTCGACGATCTGCGAGGGCGCGATTGTAAAATCCTTGCGCAGCACGGGAAGCTGGATGGCCGCGCGGGCCGCTTCGAGATCGGCAGAGCGCGCCCTGGAAGTACGGCGGAGTCCGTGAGAACGGAGATGGCCGCCGCGCCTCCCGATTGATAGGCGCTCGCGATGCGGACGGGGTCGAAATCGGCGGCGAGAACGCCCCGGCTTGGGGATGCTTTCTTGACTTCCGCGATGATAGCGGGGGCCTTCGCGCGCAAGGCGGCGCAAAAATCGCGGCGTCCGGCGAGCTGCGTTTCGGCGGCCGATGCCCACGCGGAAAGCGAGGCTTCGGCAGCGCGACACTTCTTCGCGCTTAGTGGCGACAATTCGGGCCAGAATGTCTGGAACGGTTTCGATCAAGGGTGTTCTTTCATCTTAACGCCTTGTGCAGAGGCCCCTTTTGGGCGCCCGCCGGACTTTGGCCCGGCGTCCCCGCCGGAGCCGAACACCTTTCGGAACGTCAGATTTATCCGCAAAGCGCCCGTGAGCGGATGCTCGCCATCCTTCAACGGAGACACGCCGTGATAGACGAACCGCGCTGGGCCGCCCCAGACCACCACATCCCCGCTTTCAACGCGAAGCCGTCGCAGGAGGTCCGCGCGCCGCTTGCCGCCCCACAGAAACACGGCGGGCAGGCCGAGCGAAACGGATACGATGGGCGACCAGGCATCCTCCTCGTCGCGGTCCTGATGGAGGCTGAGCTTGGAACCCGGGACGTAACGGTTGATCAGGCAAGCGTCAGGATCGTAGGCCGCGAAACCTCCCTCGGCAGCGGCGCGCAGGGCTAAGTCACGGAACGTCGCCGGCATCGCGGGCCAGGGCGCATGGGTATCGGGGTCGGTGGGATCGTAGCGGTAGCCGGAGCGGTCGGAGACCCAGCCGACGCGTCCACAGTTGGTCATCGCCACGGACATGGCGTAGCCGCCGGGCGTAATCAGATGGCGGAAGGGCGCGGTTTCCGCAACGCGCGCCACCTCCGCAAGCAACTGCCGGGCATCCGGCGCCGCGAAACCGCGTAAGAGAACGGCGCCTTCTTCGAGCGGCTCGCGGGCCGGAAGTGTGGGCTCGTGATCGAAGAGAGAGGCCATACGATAATGATCGCGCAGACGCGAGGGCGGTTATCATGAAGGATTCGATGATTGGCCTGTTGGTTGGGAAATATCGCATTGAGGCGGAGATCGGCCGCGGTGCCATGGGGCTCGTTTTCAAGGCGCAGGATACGGTTCTGGGACGGTTCGTGGCGCTCAAGATCCTGGCGGAAAAGCTGGCGAACGATCCCGAGATGCTCTACCGCTTCGAGCGCGAGGGCGGGGCGGCTTCGGCGCTGCGCCATCCCAACATCTGCAACGTCTTCGAAAGCGGAAATTGGAAAGGCCGGCCATACTTCGCGATGGAGTTGCTCAACGGTCAGGCGCTTGACGAACGGCTGAAACGGGGGCCCATCCCGGCTACGCAACTGATCGAGATCGCTATCGGCGCGGCGAGCGCGCTCGAAGCCGCGCACGCCATCGGCGTAGTGCATCGCGATATCAAACCGGCTAATCTTTTTCTTACGACGGCCGGCGAGGTAAAGGTCCTCGATTTCGGTTTGGCGAAGCGAAGGCTGCCCGCCGCGCCGGTTAGCGCCGACGCCCCCACTATGGTGATGTTCGCCACGCGGCAAGGCACGGTTTTGGGAACGCTGGCGTATATGTCGCCGGAACAGCTCTGTTGCGAGCCGTTGGATGGGCGCGCCGACCTTTATTCGCTCGGCGTGACGCTCTACGAATTGGCTACGGGCGTACTGCCGATCCGCGGCGCAGAGAACATGGCGGCCTTGCCGGCGAGGTTGGGACCCGTCGTGGTCAAACTGATGGCGTCCGACGTCCGGAAGCGCTATCAGACGGCTCGCGAAGCGCGAGAGGCATTCGAGGGCTGTGCGCCGCTGCGGGCGGCCAACGCCATGGCGAAATCGGCCGTGTGAAGATAGGCTCATGGAAAGCGGCGCCCAGTTTGATAAGGCAGAGTTCGGCAATGTGGAAGGCGCTGACGGCATCCTGACGATTCGCGGCGGCGGCGGCGACGCGCGCGGATGGAACGGCATTCGCTACAAGTCGGGCCTTTCGGCGAAGAATGTGCGGTCGAAGAAGCTCTCGATGAATGTGGCGACCATTCCGCCAGGGGGCGTAGCATACGCGCACATCCACGTGGATTTCGAAGTGATGCTCTACATCCTGGCCGGCCGCGTGCGGCATGAGTACGGGCCCGCGCTGGAGCATACGCTCGAAAACGAAGCCGGCGATTTCATCTTCATCGAGCCCGGCGTTCCACACGAAGTGTTCAACATGAGCGAGACCGAACCGGTGGTCGCGGTGGTGGCGCGCTCGGACGCGAGTGAGTGGGAGAACATCGTGAACTTCACCCGGCCGGCCAAGGCGTAGCCCGCGGCGCGATACTGGGGCTATGCCCAAGCAGCCAACGACTTCTTTGCGTGAGCACCTGGCGAATCTTCTGCGCATGAAGGGCGCGCATGTCACGTTCCACGAAACCGTAACCGATTTCCCGGCCCACCTGCGTGGGACGAAGCCGAAGGGCGCGCCGCATTCGCCGTGGCAATTGCTTGAGCACATGCGCTTCGCGCAGGAAGATATTCTGGATTTCAGCCGCAATCCGGAATACAAGGAGAAAAAGTGGCCCGACGATTATTGGCCGGCGGAGGATGCGCCTCCCGATGAAGAGGCTTGGGACAAGAGCGTTCGACAGTTTCAGCATGACTTGAAGGAAATACAGGCATTAGTTGCGGATACGAAGCACGATCTGCTGGCCGCCATCCCACACGCCAAGGGTCAGACGCTGTTGCGGGAGGTGCTGCTGGTGGCGGATCACAATGCTTATCATTTGGGGCAGTTGATGTTTCTGAGGAAAATGCTGGAGGAGTAAGTGCGGCTTGTGTTTTAACGTTTAACGATATACACTAAAAACGTGATTCGGACATTCCGGGATAGAGAGGCGGAGAAACTTTTCCGGGATGAGTTCTCGAAGGCCTATCAGGCAATCGAACAGACCGCTCGGCGCAAGCTCTTGCATCTCGATCAAGCGCGGGCGCTCACCGATCTTTCCGCGATTCCCGGTAACCGGTTGGAAGCCCTCAAAGGGAATCGGCGCGGCCAGCATAGCCTCCGAATTAACGATCAATTCCGCGTCTGCTTCGTCTGGACCGAAGATGGCAACGCGGAAAACGTGGAAATTGTGGATTATCATTAGCGCATCCCAAAGGAGTAAACGACCATGGCGAAATCATTGACGCCCATTCATCCCGGCGAGACGATCAAGCTAGACGTCCTTGAACCGCTCGGCATGAGCGTAAACCAACTCGCGAAGGCATTATCCGTCGATGCGGCGCGCCTCAACGATATCGTACGCGGGCGGCGCGGAATCAGCGCGGATACCGCGCTGCGGCTTGCCATCTACCTCGGCACAACACCGCAGTTCTGGATGGGTCTGCAGCTTGATTATGAATTGCGCGTCGCTAATCAGCAGAAGCTTCGGCTAATCCGGGACCAGGTCAAGCCGCGCAACGCGGCGGCCTGAATGGCCGGCTGAGATAGACTGCGGCCGCATGCCGTGCCGGAATACAATCGGAGACGCGATGAAATTTTTGGCAACCTTGCTTCCGATTGCGTTGGCAACCGGCCTCGCGGCACAAGATCTCGCACCCCTACGCCCGCCCGCGGTTCCCTTGATCGCGCACGATCCGTACTTCAGCGTCTGGTCTACCACTGACAAGCTCACCGATAGCGTTCCTACGCACTGGACCAGCAAGCCGAACAGCCTGTCGGCGGCAGTTCGCGTGGACGGCAAGCTGTATCGCGTGATGGGACGCGAGCAGCGCCAATCGGCAGCGCTCGATCAGACGCGGCTCGAGGTGTTGCCCACCCGCACCATTTACGAATTCACTGGCGCGGGCGTGAAGGTTGGGCTTACCTTCTTCACCCCGGCGCTGCCCGACGACCTCGACGTTCTCTCCCGCCCGCTCACTTACCTCGAATGGAGCATGGCCTCCGCCGACGGCAAAGATCACGAAGCCGCTGTTTACTTCGATGCCGGTCCCGACATGGTGGTGAACGTGCCCGAGCAGGCAGTGGAGACCGCGCGCGTCCAGATCGATGGGCAGACCGCGCTACGCATGGGCTCGAAGGAGCAGCCCATTCTTGGAAAACGCGGCGACGATCTGCGCATCGACTGGGGCTATCTCTATCTTGCGGCGGATCGCGCGGATGGGCTCACCAGCGCCATCGGCACGCGTCAGCGCCTGCGCGGCGCATTCGAGAACGGCGGCGTGCTGCCATCTTCGGACCAGCTTCCCGACGGCGGTCCGGCGCCGACGCGGCGGATCGACAGTGCTCTCGCTCGCGCTGAGTTTCGGTAAGGTAGGTCCGGCAGCAGTCTCGCGCTACCTGATGATCGCGTACGACGACCTCTACTCGATCGAATTGTTCAACCGGAAGCAGCGCGCGTGGTGGCGTCGTAACGGCGACGACGCGGCGACGCTGTTGACTGCGGCGCGGCGCGACCACGATTCGCTGCTTGCCCGGGCGAAGGCGTTCGACGCGGAACTGATGGCCGATATGACCAAAGTTGGCGGCGAGAAGTACGCCCGCCTGGCGGCGCTCGCTTATCGGCAGACGCTCGCCGCGCACAAGCTGGTGGCGGATTTCGACGGCACGCCCGATGTTCTTCCCCAAGGAGAACTTCAGCAACGGCTGCATCTCGACGGTCGACGTGATCTATCCCAGTTCGCCCTTCCCGCTGCTCTTCAACCCGACGCTGGTGCGGGCGCAGCTCGAGCCGGTGATGCAATACGCCGCGATGGGCCGCTGGAAATGGCCGTTCGCGCCGCACGATCTGGGCACGTATCCGCTTGCCAATGGCCAAGTTTATGGCGGCGGGGAGCGGACGGAAGTGAATCAGATGCCGGTAGAAGAGAGCGGCAATATGCTCATCTACATGGGCGCGATCGCCAAGGCCGAAGGCAATGCGGCGTTCGCCGCGAAGTATTGGCCGCTGCTTCAGAGATGGGCGGACGTATCTGAAAGAGAAGGGGCTCGATCCGGAGAACCAGCTTTCCACCGACGATTTCGCCGGCCATCTGGCGCACAACGCCAACCTATCCATCAAGGCCATTCTGGCGCTGGGCTCTTACAGCATGCTGGCCGAGATGACCGGCCACAAACAGGATGCGGCGCGAATACCGCGCGACGGCCGAGGAGTTCGCCAGGAAGTGGCAGGACCTTGCGGCGAACGGCGACCATTACCGGCTGGCGTTCGACAAGGAAGGCACGTGGAGCCAGAAGTACAACCTGGTTTGGGACCAGCTTCTCGGGCTGAACCTGTTTCCCGCCGACGATCGAGCAGAAGGAAATCGCGTTTTACGAGAAGACGCAGAACAAGTACGGCCTTCCGCTCGACAATCGCAAGGCCTACACGAAGCTCGATTGGCTGGTCTGGACCGCGACGCTGGCGCCCGATCAGGCCGATTTCGAGAAGCTCATCGCGCCGGCTTATCAGTGGCTCAATGAAACGCCTTCGCGCGTGCCGCTGACCGATTGGTACGACACGGAGACCGGAAAACAGCAGGGATTCCAGGCGCGCAGCGTGGTGGGCGGAATCTTTATCAAGATGCTGTCCGACCCGGCTATGTGGAAGAAGTACTCGCAGAGGGCAACCAAATGAGAACACTTACCCGGCGGCAGTTAGTGCAGTTAGCCGCCGCGCTTCCGGTTGGCGGAAGATTGGCCGGCGCGCAAACGGCGCGGGGCGGAACTGCCGAGTACCACACGCAAGGCTCGGCGCTCACGCTCGGAAATTCGCGCGTCTCGATGTCGTGGAAGCTCACAGCGGAACGACTGGCGGCGGTGGAATTTGTGGACCATCGCGGCGCGCAGAAGATCGCGCTGAGTCCGGATCTATTCCGGCTGCAACTCGATGGCGGACGGGTCTTGCGATCGAGCGAAATGGACCTGGTGGCTAAACCAGAGGCCAAACGGGTGGCGGGAAATCCGGCGTCCATCCAAAGGGCCGGTCGGCGCGCGGGTAGGCAACTGACGGCGGGCTTTCGCGATGCGGAAACCGGAGCGACGATCACATGGCGCGCCATCCTGCTCGACGATTCGCGCTACCTGCGGCAGGAAGTCGCAGTTATGGCCGGCGATCGCGATGTTCCGCTACGCGATATCGCGCTATGGGACTTCGACGCTCCCGGCGCTAAAGCTGTCGGCACAGTGAAGGGATCGCCCGTCGCGGTCCGCACGTTCTTCCTGGGCTTTGAGCATCCTCTCTCCACGACCAACGTGGCCGATTCGCACGTGCGCTGCTCATTGCCGCGGCAATTGCCGGTGCGCGCGGGGCAGGCGATGGCGTGCTCCTCCGTGATTGGGGTGACGGCGGAGGGGCAACTGAGGCGCGAGTTTCTCGATTATGTGGAGGACCAGCGGGCGCACCCGTTTCGCACTTTCCTCCACTACAACAGTTGGTACGACCTGGGATATTTTAACCACTACGACGAGGCCGGCGTGCTCGACCGGATCAAAGCTTTCGGCACGGAGTTGAAGGTGAAGCGCGGCGTGACGCTCGATTCGTTTCTCTTCGACGACGGCTGGGACGATCCCGCGAGCCTCTGGAATTTCCACTCGGGGTTTCCCAACGGATTTGCGAACGCCGCTAAGGCCGCGGCTTCCTACGGTGCCGGCATTGGCGTGTGGATGTCTCCATGGGGCGGCTACGGCGCGCCGAAGGAGGCGCGCGTAAAGTATGGCAGCGCGCAGGGATTCGAGATTGTGCGCAACGGGTTCGCGCTCTCGGGTCCCAAGTATTATGCGCGCTTTCGCGAAGTGTGCGAGCGCATGATCGCGGATTATAAGGTCAACCAGTTCAAGATCGATGGCACCGGCAATGCCAACACGGTAGCGCCCGGCAGCCTGTTCGACAGCGATTTCGATGCGGCGATCTCCCTGATCGGAGACTTGCGGAAGACTAGTCCGAATCTTTACGTGAACCTGACCACCGGAACTTATCCCTCGCCGTTCTGGTTGAAGTATGCGGATTCGATCTGGCGCGGCGGGTCGGACCACGATTTCGCTGGCGTGGGTCCTTGGCGGCAAAAGTGGATCACCTACCGCGACGCCAATACGTTTCGCCGCGTGGTGACAGCGGGTCCGTTGTATCCGATCAACTCGCTCATGCTGCACGGCCTCATCTATGCGCAAAAGGCCAAGAACCTGGATACCGACCCCGGCGGCGATTTCCGTAGCGAAGTCCGCGACTACTTTGGGACCGGCACTCAGTTGCAGGAGATGTATGTCACGCCGGAACTGCTGACCACGGAGAATTGGGACGACTTGGCGGAGGCGGCGCGGTGGTCGCGCAGCCACGCGCAAACGTTGATCGATAATCACTGGATCGGCGGCGATCCGGCGCAATTGGGGGCGTATGGGTGGGCGGCATGGTCGCCCGCGGCGGGCATCCTGACGCTGCGCAACCCGAACGAGAAGGAGCAGGCGCTGAAGGTGGACATCGCGGCCGCGTTCGAGTTGCCGACGGGCGCGCCGCACCGCTATCGCGCGGTTAGTCCGTGGAAGAGCGATGCGGGAAAGGGCGCGGTGACATTGGAAGCGGGGACGGCGCATGAGTTCAAGCTGGCGCCGTTTGAGGTTGTAAATCTGGTGTGTACGGCGTGAGATCGCGTTGTTACCGATTCGCAGCTATTAGATGCGGGACGGTGAGTTCGTTCGCCCATCTGAGACCACTAGATCGGAACTGGGAGAGGACAAAGCAGGATATCCTATGGCGCGCAGACTCAACCACGCGGCCAAGACCCCGACGCCAACCCCGACGATGGTATCGACCATGCGCAGGAGAGGTTGTATCCATGCGTGCCGGGGACTGATGGCGGCGACGACCATAACCACGGTCGTTGTAATTCCGGTGGTAACGGCGTCGTCGGGACGCCCGATCAGCGACATCGTGACGGTCCCGACTCCGATCAGCGCGGCTAGCCCCCACAAATGGAATGGAAACATCAGCAGGTAGACTAAACAGAGGATGAAACTGACTGCTGTCGAGGTCATACGCGACAACGCGGCGCCAATGCTTTGCTCGTAGCTGAAGCGATACACAAACAACGTGGCAATTGTCGCCCACATGCCTCCTAATAACTCATCGTCGAGCGACACGCTAGTCGATTGACCGAGGATATGCGTGATCAGCCAATAACTGGTCACGCATGCGCCAGAGAGGGTAACGCCGTGGATGAGCGCAATCTTTGCGTGATATAAGCGGGAAGACATTCTCTGCACCTTTCGTAAGTTACGCCCTTCGAGGCTTCATCGAGTGCGTCCGAGACACGCTTTGCCGAGTTTGCCATCGTTAGAATAGCCGCCCCACGCATGATCGAGTCCTTGACCAATAGTAATCCCGGAGGAGCGAGAACCGGACACTTCACTGCGGCTGTTGGGAACCGCATCAACACTTATAGTTCCACCTTGACTCGGAATCCAAGAACCACTGCGCGCCCCAATCTTCCACCTGCGTTGGCGTAATATTGAACGACCGGCTGGAAGAGCATCCACGCAACGTTCACAAGCGTGTTGAATTCAACGGCATGCTCGGGCTTCCACACTGGCGCGCCCGGCGGAACGAACTGGTTACTCAGGCGGTTTTGTACGTAGCCCACCGACATCGTATTGTGAATTCGCAGCGGGAGCGGTTCATTAAAGCGAATTCCCGCTGTGAACATGGTGTTGTTGCGGTTAATGTTTGCTGGACTCCAGTCATAGGCAACAGTTGCGTCTAACCCCTTG
Source organism: Bryobacterales bacterium (assembly GCA_963763545.1). GTDB lineage: Bacteria > Acidobacteriota > Terriglobia > Bryobacterales > Bryobacteraceae > PALSA-243. The sequence continues at coordinate 162,473 of CAVXPE010000015.1, read as the reverse complement.
GCCCCTCTCGGGTCGACGCGCCAGAGAGCCTGGCTTGCCATCCAATACAAGAGGTAATTCCCGGGCTGCGGTTTTGTATTTCCAGGCGCTGTGAATGTTTCGGGATTGTAGGATGCGCCGAATTGATAAAGCCCGGAGTACCCCTTCCGGGTTTCGACATTGTCGAAAGCTCTCACCGACGACGCCTTTTGCCCTGGAGTGAATCCGATCTCTGAAATGCTAACCGGCCCCCCGCGAAACTGTGGAACTAACCCGGTCGGGTTATGAGCGAAGGGATTTCGATCTTCAGCCTCTACCATCGATTTCACATACAAGTGCGGAAGAGGCGCGATTCGGACTTCCAACGCTGGTGTTGATGGCGGATCGAAAGATTCGAAATCAGTGAACAGATTGCCTAACGCATATCCCATTGGCTCAAAGATGAACGATGCCGCGTCATGTTGCGCCCCATAAAAATCTTGGCCGGCGAACTGCCCCGCGCGTACCGTAAGGCGTTCATCCAGCCATCGTTTCTCGATCCACCACGAATCGAGCCGGAACGTATTGGCGCTGGCTATCCCGCTCGGGTTCGTCAGCAATCCCAGATAGGCTCCCAGATTGCCTCCCGCTTGCCAGAGTGCGGTGGCATGGAAGTACAGACCATGCTGCTCGATCAGAGCGCCAAGGTCGATGTCGACTGTACCTCGGATGCGATCCCAAACCGCGGATCGCTCCTTCTTGTCACCCTCGATGTTCCAAAGAGTGTCAGAGATGTACTGAAAATCAAAGCGGGCACCGTGTTCCAGCAGGCGCGATCGTTCGCCGCCCCAATCCCCAAGAAGATGATCGTGGGGACCTGGACCGGTCTCATGACTGTCCGGCCCGCCCAGCGTTTCCTCTTGTGGCTGAGCATGTAAAGCCAACGCAAGCGTCAAAATCCCAACCGGGCATAGAATCATCATTTGACGCATAGCGAATTTTCACGTCGTTACTGTAGCCAGTCGAGAGCCATCTTCGGAACAATCAAGCCGAAGCTCATCGCCAGAATAATCGCGATTGCGGTCATGCCGTCGGCCGTCGTGGCGCCCAACAGATCTAAACTCGTGTTGGAATTGTTTGCAAGTTGTACCAGGCCGCTGGCCATCCTGAACAGATATACGCCGGGAATCATCGAGACCACCGACGCAAAGCCTATGGCCGCAAATGGCATGTGAGAGCGGCGCGCGATTGGAGTTAGAATCAGCCCGACCAGAAAGCAGGCGACAAAACCGCCGGTCGCAACCCGGGCGCCAGCCGACAGAGTCAACCACCGCAGAGCATGAGCCAGCATCCCGACAGCGACTGGCCACGCCAGCATACGCAGGGGCGTCGAAAAGAAGATGCTGTAAGCGGCAACGGCTACTCCGGCTGCAAGGACGTCAAACAAGAGCGGCACGGTTCGCCCTGGCTCGCCAACGGGCAGAGAGACGCCGAGAATGCCCAACCCAAAGAGTAGGCCGCCTGAGATGGCAAGAATCTCCAAGCCGGCGTAGACCAGGCGAGCGAGACCTAGACTGACTCGCGCCGCCACGAGATCCATCATTCCGTTGAGCACGTGCGGGCCGGGAACGAGGATCATGCAGGGGCAGACCGCTACGAGGCGTAGCGAAGAACTGAGTTGATAGCGCACCGCCAGTGCGCCAATAATACCGGCCAGCAACGCGGCGCTAAAAGGTTGGAGCAGCCCATTCGTACTGTACCGCGAGACAAAGCGACGAAGTACGGCGCCGGCCGCCGAACTGGCGACGATGAGCGCTACCGCCGCGAAATGCTGCACTCCGAAGATTACTGATAGCGCGGCAGCGCCCGCGGCTGCAGCTAGTGTGAACAGCCAGGTCGGAGCCGCCGGGGCGCGGGCAATCGCGTCGATCTTCCGTATCGCAGCCGCTACCTGAACTTCGCGAGCATCGGTTTCATCGATCGCTGCCATCGCAGACGCGACACGACCCATGTTGATGCCGATGGGAACTGCGACCACCACGGAGAGAATTCGAGTGCCCTCTTCTACTACCTGAAGCTGAAGGTCTCCCCAATGAGGAATGATCGTGGCATCGAGTTCAAGATTCTTGCTCAGCCGCGCGGCTGCTGCCAGGGTCTGCTGCGTCGACTGCCCATTGACATGCAAGACTCGCGCGGACGCAAGCACTAAGGCGGACCGCTCCGGAATAGAGTGAGTTGTAATCGCAGGCATTCCGCAATCATCCCTGGCCATCGAGGTATCAGACAGGGGTTGCAACATAGGGTTTCACCATCTTGCCAGGGTCGACAATCCGGTCAAATTCCTGCTCGGTGACAAAGCCCAGTTTCAGCGCGGCGGCTTTGAGCGTGAGGTCGTTATCCAGAGCGTAGTGAGCGATCTTCGATGCCTTGTCATAGCCGATGACAGGCGAGAGCGCCGTCACCAGCATCAACGAACGCTCCACATACTCGTTGATCTTCTTCAGATTTGGTTTGGTGCCCTCGATCAGGAATTTCCGGAAGTTGGTGACGCCGTCGGTCATGATCGCGATGGAATGGGTGATATTGAAGATCATCAGCGGCTTGTAAACGTTCATCTCCAGATAGCCGCCGGCGCCGCCAAACCCTACCGCCACGTCGTTGGCCATTACCTGAACGGCGATCATGGTGAGCGCTTCGCACTGGTGGGATTGACCTTGCCCGGCATGATCGAGGAACCAGGCTCATTTTCCGGGATCGCCAATTCGGCGAATCCAGCGCGAGGTCCGCACGACATCAGGCGAATGTCATTGGCAATCTTGTATAACGAAACCGCCAGAGTTCGAAGAGTGCCGGACAGATGAACCAGAGCATCGTGCGCGCCTTGCACAGTGAACTTGTTGGGCGCCGTCACGAACGGCAGCCCCGTGAGCTTCGCGATCTCGGCCGCCGCCGCCTCGGCGAAACCTGGCGCCGAATTGAGACCAGTTCCCACGGCCGTGCCGCCCAACGCTAAGCGGTACACTCCCGGAAGCGCCGACTCGATCCTTTCCAGATCGTCCGCCAACATGCCCACGTAACCCGACCATTCCTGGCCCAACGTCAGCGGCGTCGCATCCTGCATGTGGGTACGGCCAATCTTTACGATGTCGTTCCACTCCAGCGCCTTGTCATTGATAGCGTCGTGTAGGGCTTGTCACCGCGGGAATCAGGCGCTGCTTCACATTCACCGCGGCCGCGATATACATGGCCGACGGAAACGTGTCGTTCGAGGACTGAGCCATGTTTACGTGATCGTTCGGATGCACTGGCGTCTTGCTTCCGAGTGGCGTGCCGGCCAACTGGCAGCAGCGATTCGAGATGACTTCGTTCACGTTCATGTTGAACTGAGTACCACTGCCTGTCATCCATACATGCAGCGGGAACATGTCGTGATGCTGGCCGGCGAGGATTTCGTCGCAGGTCTGGACGATCAGCTTGTACCGCTGATCGTCCAACCGCTTACTGTTATGGTTGGCTGTCGCGGCGGCCTTTTTCAAAATGGCATAGGACGCGTATCATCTCGCGGGGAATTAGATCCTTTCCGATGCTGAAATGCTCGAGTGAACGTTGGGTCTGAGCACCCCAGAGCTTATCGGCAGGCACTTCGACTACGCCAAGGCTGTCTGTTTCCTTACGAATGCCTCCCGCTTCGATCTCGCTTGTGGTCGTTGTGGTCATGAGTCCTTCCTCCCCTATCTTCACGATAGCTGTGCGAGTGTCTTACGAATCGGCATTTATGCGTTCTTGATTCCATCTGCCCCGGGTGTCGGCTGGGTGTCTCCCGGCTGTGCAAACAAGAGGCTTAATCTGGCGACTACTGGAGTTCAGCCCGGGTGGCGCGACGGAAGGCGGTCTCGGAGTGGAGGAGGCTCGACACCTTTGACACTAAGGTGGACCCCTTCTGTCGCGGAACGGCGCACCAATCAAATCCGAGTCCCGCCAATTCGGATCCGTTTACTGGGGCGAGTTGGGTTATCGGGTAGGCCAGCCATCGGACCTTGAAGTGCGTGAGGTCGGGCGCGGTCAAGATGAGCGATTGTGGGAGTCGGGATTATTGGCGCCCGTGAGCAGAGGTGGGCGGCGGCAGCTCACACCCCTGCAATTCAGCTACACAGGAGTTTGAGCTCCGCGCCATGGCAAGCACACGGCGAGATTCCGCGGAGTCTGCAGCGGGGGCTTGCCGCGCAAGACAGTTCGAATCGCGGAAGACGGAACGGAAAGCCCCGCTAACACGCCGGATCCGATTGCGATTGCCGCAACGCTGCTCGGCGGCGCCATTGCGTCCGCCTTCTATCGCGGGGGTCTTTCGCGCGGAGAGAACCTGCGATGGGAGATCAATAGCAATCGGGAAGATCTGGTCCGCCCGCATTCCAACCTCAACTCGGCCACCCGAAGGTTTCCCACCAGACAAGCGTTTGCGAAATCCATGTTACGGGGTCGACTTCAGAAATGTCCTCTAATATTGGGGCTAATGTGGGCTGCCTCTACGCCGCGCTGGCAAGAAGGTGTCTGGAACGGCACGGACGTAATGCCGGATTTTGCTCATGCCGTCCGGCGGCAATCGGCTGATCGCAGCCATCGAAGGCGCGGTGCAGTCCGAAGTCGCATAGGCGCTTTGAGAATCTGACGCCAGGAGCGGGCCCGCAGTGACCTTTGAAGCGGACTCGCCGCGTGAGTTTCGGCTGACGCCGTCTGAGGTTTGCCAATCTGATGTGTACGGCGTGAGATCGCAATTACTTCGGCGCCGCGATCGCTCGTTCGAGAGTTTCCCGAATGAAACGCGTGTAGGGAATCCCGCGCGCCTTTGCACGGGCCTTAACTGCCAGCAGTAATGGCCTCGGAACACGCATGTTGATCTGGTCGCTCTTCTTCTCGAATTCGAAACGGGCCGGCGCGAACTGCGAAAAATCGAGGTTGGACAAATCTTGGGCAAGAAACTCCTCGGCTTGCTTATCTGTTTTAAGTCGTGGCACTTTCTTTTTCATACGCTGCAATTTCCTTTGCGTGCATGTACCGCGCCGACACGGGCCGGATAAGCCTGCGTTTGTTTACTAAACGCATGGTGAAAGCCACAAATACGGGACGCCCTGCGCTTGTTCTTCCGACTGCGATCAAGCGGTCGTCTTCCGTCGAGTGCATTGGGTCGGGCGCAATGCGGGCGCCGTGCCCAAAGACGGCTTCAATCTCCGCAATTGAAACTCCATGCTTTTGGCATTTCGTGCGGTTGCCATCATCCCAATCGAATCCGCTAACCGGCAAACTCATTATATCGCGATGCTAGACAAACGTATATACATGTCGCTCCCGCGTTCAACCCACCGCCGGCCGCACATCGCGCAGCGTCGCGCACCAGCCCGGATATCCGCGCGCCGCGGAGTACGCATCCTCTTCAATGGAAAATGCGATATCCACGCGCGCGCCCGGCGCGAGTTCCGCCGCGCGCTCCGCGAAGTTCCAGGCTTTCAGCGTGAGCGAGCGGCCGTTCTGCCGTGCGATCAGGCGCAGGTGCTTCTCCTTCAGAATCGCAGGCGGCCGCGGCGATCTCCACGTCCAGCGCGGCGAAGAGCGGCGGCGGATTGCCGTGGCCGAAGGGCGCGAGGGTGAAGATCTCGTCTACCGCCGCATCCGTCGATCTCACGCAATTCCAGCACCGCGTCGATCTCGCAGGCGCGGCCGCAAATCTTCGGGCGCTAATCGCGCCAGCGCGTAGGCGTTGAAGCGCTCGCGGAATTCCTCCACGCGCGCGGCTTCGAGCGTCACGCCGGCGGCGTGGCTGTGGCCGCCGAATTTGCACGAACAGGTCCGGCATCGATTCCAGCGCATCCAGCAGATGGAACGCCGGGATGCTGCGGCCGGAGCCTTGCGCCAGGCCATCCTCCTGATTGCGGCCCAGCACGAACACCGGGCGATGCAGACCGCTCCACCAGGCGGCTGGCGACGATGCCCAGCACGCCGCGATGCCAGTTTTCGGCGTAATACACCAGCGCGGCGGCGCTCTCGGGCACGTCGATCTGCTCGCAGAGGTCGCGGATTTCCGCTTCCACTTGCTGCCGCTCGGCGTTTTGATCGTGAAGCTGCCGCGCGAGCGTCGCGGGCGCGCTCCGGATCGTTGGTGAGGAACATCTCGATCACCGTGCTGCGCGGTATCCATGCGGCCGGCGGCGTTCAGGCGCGGCGCGATCTGGAACCCCACCTGGCGCGATGAAGGCGCCGTGCCGTCGGCGAACCCGGCGACATCGAGCAGCGCGCGCAGGCCCGGATTGCGCACGGCGCGCAGGCCATCGAGTCCGTGCTTCACCATGACGCGATTCTCGCCGGTGAGCGGAACCACGTCGGCCACGGTCGCGATGGCCACCATCTTCAGCAGCGATTCCGCGATACGCCGCAGCTTTCCGCCAAAGGCCAATCGAGCGCGCCCAACAGCGCCTGCGCCAGCTTGAACGCCACGCCCGCGCCGCAGAGATCTTTTCCGGGATATGCGCAATCGGGCCGGTTCGGGATTGAGCACGGCGACCGCGGGCGGCAGTTCCGCTTCGGGCAGGTGATGATCGGTGACGATCACGTCGATGCCCAGCTCGTTGGCGCGCGCCACCACCTCGGCCGCGCGAATGCCGGTATCCACGCTGACGATCAGCTTCACGCCCTGCGCCGCGGCGGCTTCCACCACTTCGGCGCGCATGCCGTAGCCGTCTTTCAGCCGGTGCGGCACGTGGTAATTGGCCGCGCCGCCGGCCAGTTCGATGGCTTTGGTCAGCAGCACGACCGAGCTTGTGCCATCCACGTCGTAATCGCCATAGATCAGGATTTTTTCGCTGGCGCGGATGGCGCGAGCAAGCCGTTCGACGGCGCGCGGCATGTCGCGCATCAGCGAGCGGATCGTGCAGATCGTCGAGCGACGGCGCGAGAAAGCGCCGCGCGGCATCCACGTTCGGCTAGCCCGCGCGCCACCAGCACGCGCGCGGCCGGCGCGCCAATGCCCAGGGACGATTGCAGGTTCTCCGCCAGCAGCGCGAGACTGGTCCGCAGGCAGCAGCCAACAGCTTAATTCTTGGAGATAGTAGCCGCCGAGTGAGCCGTCGTCGTCGTCAACGTCTTCGTCTTCTCCCATGCCGAAGTGCGACAGAATCTCGTCTTCGATGTTGAGGAACTCGGTAAACCAATCGGGCTGCATCTCGTAGACGTAAAGCCGCGAATCGTAATCGAAGGCCAGCTCGAGCGTGCAGGTGACGCCTTCGTGTTCGCGCAGTCGCCGCAAGCGTCTTCTGGTATTCGCGCTGCTCGTCGCGGTCCATATCGGAATCCTCCAGTTGCAGCAGCAGGTCGTCGATCTCCTCGGGCTGAAACTCGCGCGAGGCGAAGCAGACCAGCTTGCAGCCGGCCTGGCGCGCCACGTCGAGAAACATGCGGTAATCGGGATGGCGCTCGGCGTCCCAGAGAATCAGCGGCTGGCCCTCCAAGCCGCCCGGGCTGCTGTGGAAGACGGCGAAGTCCGAGGCTTCCAGATATTTCAAAATTTCGCTCTTGAGCGTGTCGAGGTTGAGATCCACGTGTGTGCCTTAAGCCAACACCTAGAATATCAGAGGGCGCAGCGGCATCGCGGGCGGAAGGCGTGACGATGCTCTTCGAGCCGAATGAAGATCTTGCGGCCCTCGGAAATCGCCGCGCGCACGTCGGCTTCGCAGACGAAATCCACCGTCTGCGGCGGGGGTGTAACCGATGGAGCTGGAGCCGTTTCTGGCGGCGCGGCATGATTCCAGTCAACCGTAGCCGCCGGCCGGCAGCGCTCAGGGCTGGTCTTCTTGGCGAGGAAGCGGTCCACCACTTCGGCAGCGACGTTGCTCACCGAGCCGACTACGGGCGCGGCCATGTTCGCCGCTCCGGGCGTGAATCCGCGTGCGGCGAGATAGCGCTCCACCGCGGCGACAACCGTAGCGCGGTCCACCGGCGCCGCGCATGCGAACGCGGATGCGGTCGGCGCGGCATCGATATCGATCGGCATTTCGAACGCCTCTTCGGGCTTGCGCACTGCATATGCCAGCCGCTTGATGTTGAACAGATGCTGCGGGCCGATGTTGTCCGACGTGGCGTTGCCCGCCACCGCGCCGCATCCCAGCGTCATCGCCGGAAAAACATTGGTGGTGATGCCGGTTGAGCCTTGCGGCGAGGGCGTATTCACCAGCACGCGCATAGCGGGCATGCGCAGGCCGTATTCGCGAATGCGCGCATCGTTCTTTGCATGAATCACCGCGGTGTGGCCCGTGCCGCCGAAACGCAGCAGCGCGTGGCATGTCTCGAGAGCTGCAGCGAAATCCGCCACGAAATAGAGCGAGAGCACTGGCGAAAGCTTCTCCGCCGAGAGCGGATGCTCTTTTCCCACGCCGCACACTTCCACGCAGATGATCGAAGTGTTTGGCGGAACTTCGAAGCCCGCCATGCGCGCGATCTTGGTTGGCGCCTGGCCCACGCACTGCGGATTTACCGTCCAGTTCGGCGTGATCAGCAACTTGCGCAAGCGCTTCTTTCTGCGATTCGTTCGCGAGAAATGCGCCATTGGCCTTCAGCAGCGCTGAGGATGCGATCGCGCAGGCCGCTTTCGGCCACGATCGCCTGCTCGCTGGAACAGACGGTGCCGTAATCGAACGATTTGCCCTCGACAACGCGCGCCACGGCGTCTTCCACGTCGGCCGAAGTGTCGACCAGCGCGGGCACGTTGCCCGGCCCAACGCCGTACGCCGGCTTGCCGCTCGAATATGCCGCCTTGACCATGCCAGCGCCGCCGGTGGAGAGGATCACGCTGGTGCGCGGATGCTTCATCAGCGCGTTGGTGGCCTCCATGGTCGCGGTCTCGATGCACTGGATGATGTCTTCGGGAGCGCCCGCCTCGATCGCAGCCTGGTAAAGAATCGCCGCCGTGGAGCAAGTGCAATTGAACGCGCGCGGATGCGGGCTGATGACGATCGCGTTGCCCGCTTTGAGCGAGATCAGCGTCTTGTAGATCGCCGTGGAAGTGGGATTGGTAGTGGGAAGAATCGCCGCAACTACGCCCACGGGCTCGGCGATCTCGACCACTTTTTCGTCGGCCAGTTCGCGCACAATGCCGACGGTCTTCATGCCGCGCAGCTTGCGCGGCAGCCAATCGCAGGCCAGCAGGTTCTTGATGTACTTGCTCTTTGCGTTGCCGTAGCCGGTCTCTTCGACGGCAAGCTCCGCCAGATGGCGCGCATTGGCGCGGGCCGCAGCGGCCATTCGCTCCACGACGGCGTCCACCTGTTCCTGGGAGAACGAGCGGTACTTACGCCACGCGGCGTAGGCCTTGTCGACCTTGGTGCGAGCCTCCTGGATGGAGAGGAGGTCCTTATCCTGGAGCGTTGCCGGGAGCATCGGCCGCCCCTACTTCTTGAGGCCGCCAGTGGGGAGGGCCTTCTCCACTTCTTCGTGCGGCCGCGGAATCACGTGGACGCTGACCAGCTCTCCCACGCGCCGCGCGGCCGCGGCCCCGGCGTCCGTGGCGGCCTTCACCGCTCCCACGTCGCCGCGCACGGTGATGCAGACCAAGCCCGCGCCGACATACTCTTTCCCGGTCAACACCACGTTTGCGGTTTTGACCATGGCGTCGGCAGCTTCGATCGCGCCCACCAATCCTTTTGTCTCGATCAGGCCAAGGGCCTCCATGCTTCCTCCAGTGAGATTAAAGGATAGCTTATCGCGCGGCGCGCGGGGGCTTGGCGTGGGGATAACCGTGCGCGTGATGCCTCAACCCGTTTACGCTCGAAATCGCTTCTGGTTTCCATGGAGCGGCAGGAGCCGCTAGCGCGCGTGGTGAACGAACCTGACGAACGCTGCTCCAAGGAACTGGTGACCGTGGTCCGCGTGTTCGGCAGGCTGCCATCGGCCGCAGCGCCTGCCAGCGCAGCAAGAAACGGCCGGACATCGAGCAGAAGTCCCAAAATCGGACTCCTGCCCGGCGTCCAGCCGCGTACTCCCTCAAAAGACCCGTTTCGCAAATTGGTGCAGCTCTGGGCCGTCCGAACGCTCGGAGGCTTTAAAAGCGTCGAGGCCGTATACCGTAGGCGGTAGGGTGGGAGACTGGGGGAAGATGTATTGGGAGTCGCTAGGCCCGAAGTAAAGGCTCCACTGCATCTGATAGTCGTAATACGAGTAGAAGTAAATCGTCCAAAATTTAATCTCCATGAAGGATTGATAGAGCGTCGGGTACAGGACGGAGAGGTACGTCGTCGGGTCGGGCCCCGTGTACATACCGTAACCCCTATAAAACCACAGCTGCGGCTTCGGTGGGCTTGGAACACCTGCCCCAACCACCGGAACAGGGTACAGCAACTGAACATACTGGTTGTAGAGGTTGGCGGCATCGGAGGCAAAGTGCGCTCCCCAGTAGTGATCGCTGTGGTCGTAATAGATATTTCCGGAACTCTGGTCATCTGTGCTGACTACGTTATCGACGAAATCCTGGCTGCGGATCACGGTCGGCGAAAACCTTGTCATGATTTCCAACAGAGCGGTTGTCATGGACTCTTTACTATACGTCGTGAGTCCATCTACAGACTGTTGGGTGATCGCACTGTTGTTGTACATCGTATTGAGAGTGGCCGGCTGATCTTGCAGCGGGAGAACCCCCGACTGGACAACAGAATAATGTGGGGCCGTCCCGTCGATTAGCATCGCAGATGGGAAACGCATAAAGATGAGATGTATGTTCGGATATTCGACGCAGTCGGCTTGGGTGACCCTGAAAGGACCCGGGCCATAGGTTTTCAACGAAATGTTCCAATGAACATGGTCCGGATTCACATTTCCATTCTTGGGATCGAAGATCGTATCGATGTCAGCCGCAGTGGCCGCCCCTGGAGTCCCAGGAGCAAGCCCGTGTTGGTTCATGTACTGAGCCGCCTGCGCCATCGCAGAGTACTCGTGCATCGAGCCCTGTTCCCTCTGGTGCATATAGTAATAATCGTCCACCTCGACGTTACCGCTCGTCAGGTACACAGTGACTATCGTGTGCTGGTTGAGGATCGCGTTGAACACGTCGGGATTCATGAAGAAGCTATCGTCATCCGCGTGGGCAACCACGTTAAGGTCGACGAAGGACGCTTGTGCCGACGCGACGGATGGTTGTGCCGACGCGACGCACGCAGCCGTCGCGATTAGAACGAGGGCGCACGCGTCCCTCCAGCGATTTCGGCGCCCGTTGCTTTTCGTAATGTAAGGGATCATTTTGAATTACCTCCAACCAGACATTCGGAAACGCCAGGAAAATCAGCCAAAAAAAGCCGGGAAAATCAGCTAAGAGATGAAGCACACCCATACGAGATTCAATTGCGCACTGGAAAATCGGCCGCAAGCTGATCGAATCCAAGCGGATGGCCGGTAAGCCGGAGGGTGGAGCGCTTTAGATACTGCCTCGGTCGCGTTTGGCAACGTACTCCGGATTTGTATATGACACGTGTCTGTAAGACCGCGGTATGGCGCCTGGAATATCGATACGAAAGAAACTTCGCCACGAAAAGAGCGGGTTGTTCAGCCACTCTTGTGGCACGACCCCTTTGGCGGGCGCCGCCTTTTCACCACTTCCACGCCGCGCAACAAGATTTCATCCTTTCCCTCTGCAACTCCCTTTCTGGTGCGAACGGCGGGAACGGTGGGCAGAATGCCAATTCCGTGATGTTGCGACTCATCGTGCTTGAGCACTTTCATTCCCGTCCACGTGATTGTGTAGCCACCCGGCAGTTTGAATGGATTTATATTGCCGTTGGTCCCGGCCGTAGGACCGCCCACAATCTCGCCGAGCTTGTAATGCTCCACAATTCCCATCAGCGTTTCGGCATAACTGATGGCGCGGCCGTCGGTAAGGAAGACACGTTTAGCGGGGAAATACGGTTTCTTCGGCTGTACATCCCAGCCGCTTTCGATAAGGCGGGAATCGAGTCGGTCGGGCATTGCCGCCGAGGCGATACACCACTTGGCGCTGCGGATCGGGCTGCGGGTTAGATGCGCCAGGGCCGTGATTCCTACTTCGCCGGGGTAGCCGCGCATATCGAAAACGATGCCCTTGGCCTTCTTGAGGCGTGGGATTAGCGCCTTCCATTCCGGCTCGGTAAGCCGGTCGAAGTCCACATACACGATTCCCGGCTTGATCTCCATGGCGGTCTGGGGCCGAGGTTCGGTATAGGTGTCCATGTTCTTGTACCTGGGCGGCGCGCAGCTAAACGCGACCGTCCTGCTTGTGCCAGGGCGGGCGAACGGCTCGATCTCGAGCGTCATCCGGCGGGTCTTGGGGTTACAGATCGAGAGCTGGTTCGCCAAGCGATAGCGCATCCATTGCTCCGTAGCGCCGGACACGAGGGCGCGCGCCTTCGCCGCAGCCTGCTCTGTGGATTTTCCGTCTAACTTCAGTATCCGGTCGCCCAGCGCCACGCCGCGCGACTTATGCGGTGAGACGCGCGTCACTACGAGCTGGCCCTCGATCCAATCCATTGTCAGCGGCGGACAGAGGGTTGGCGTCGCGTAGGGGGAGAACACGTTTCCGTGTCCATCCTTCAAGGCGGCGACCAGGCTCCGAAGCGTATTGTGAAATTCGGCCGGTGTTGCATCGGTCGCAGCGTTCTGAAGCGCCTTGGGTAACTCAACGCGCCAATCGGTCTCGACAACATCGAAATATGGATAAAAGTGCTGGAAGACGTTCCAGGCAATGATTACTCCGCCAAGCCTGGTTCCGCGGTCAGCGGCTGTCCGTTCGCGAGGGTTGGTTGAATCGGGCAGTGGGCCGTGCGGCAGAGTGCCAAGGGAATCCACGTAGAGGGTCAATGGCACGGACGCGGTGACGCCGGGAACCAATTCCGCCTCGAATGGCTTAAGCTTGGTCGCGCCCGCGGCACGTTTCCGGCGGCGTTCGCTCTTATAGACACTCCCGGGGGTGGTGGCGGATGCAAGGCCGACGCCATAATGCTCATAGCGGATGATCTCGGGAGCTTTTACGACCGCCGAGGGCCGCGGCCGACCGGCGGTAGGAAAGATGCGAAGCGACGGGGCGATCGGTTGGAATATCTCTCGCAGGCGCGCAATGAGTCCGGCCGGCGTCTTCGCCCTTTCCACCTTGCGAGCGCCCTCTATTGCGATGGTTTCCCAATCCGCCGCGGCGGCCTGGTCGCTCGGATGGAAGAAGCGCACGTAGCCGTACAACTTCGCGAACGCCGTCAGATTGGCGAGGCCCCGCGGCATTAGAGGCCGCGGCGCTTCCGGCTTTTCGCGGGGCGTCCGGCCGGAAGCTACTCGCACCGGAGCGCTACCCCTGGATCGACGCGCACTGCGCGGCGGGCGGGAAGATAGCAAGCGAGTAGCGCCACCAGCGTCAATAGGGTGGCGACGGCGGCGAAGGTCAACGGGTCATGCGCGGTGACGCCGAAAAGCTCGTTGGCCATGAGGCGCGTCAATCCGAATGCGCCGGCGATGCCCGCGGCCACCCCAAGGAGCGCCATCTTTGCACCTTCGCCTACCACCAGACGCATTACGTCCGCGCTCTGCGCGCCCAGCGCCATCCGCACGCCGATCTCATGGGTGCGCTGACCGACCACATAGGAAATTACGCCGTAAATTCCGACGCAGGAAAGGACCAGCGCGAGCGCCGCGAATACGCCGAGAAGAATCATGGAGAGCCGGCGTGCGGCGAGCGAGCCGGCGACTACTTCGTTCAAGGTTTGAACGTTGTAGATCACCTCGTGCGGGTCGTTCTCCGCCACGCCGCGGCGGATTTGTTTCATGATGGCCGCGGGATCGCCCGCGGTTCGCAGCACGACGGCGACGCCGCCGGCCGCCATCTTCATGAGCTTCTCGGGAAGCTGCATGAAGGGATAGAAGAACTGGGCTTCGACGGCCGATTTGGCGTCCTCGCCAGGCCCCCACTGCTTGATGTGGCCCACCACGCCGACGATTTCGGCCTGCACGTTGAACTGCGTTAAATTGACGCGTTTCCCGATAGGATTCTCACGCGGGAAATAGGTCTGCGCAAAAACATCGTCGATGTCGATTACTAATGGGGCATTCTCGTTATCTTGCGGAGCGACGAAGCGGCCCCGCTCGAGAGTGATTCCCATGGCTTGCTCGAAACCCGCTTCGACCAGGTAAAACATCGCCTGGGGCATCTCGTTATCGTTAGCAGGCTTCGGCTGTCCTTCGACCCAGAATGGCAGCGACGAGTCGTGAATCATTGGGCGGGAGCCGAGCGTGACGGAAACAGCCTGCACGCCTGGAATCGATCGCATCTTATCGTCAAACTGGCGCAGGCGGGCGCGGGTTTCGGCGGAGGTAGTTGAGGAGGAAGAGGGCATCGACAGACTGAAGGTGATGGCGTGGCTGGGGTTGAATCCCTGATTCACGCGCCAAAGCGCGGAGAGGCTGCGAAGCATGAGCCCCGCGCCGATCATTAGAACCACAGCCATCGCGACCTCGACCGCCACAAAGACACGTTGCAGCCGGTGACGGGCGCCGCTCGAGCCGCGGCCGCTTTCCCTTAGGACATCCTGCAAATTTATCGGTGAACTTCCGAGCGCGGGGGCAAGTCCGAAAACAATTGCGGCAAACAACGATAGCGCCGTGGTGAAGAGCAAGACGCGCCCATCGAGGGATATTTCTTCGGTGCGCGGCAATGCGCCGGGCAAAGTGTTGAGAACTGCTTTGGTGGCTCCGACAGCGAACAGAAAACCGAGCGTCCCGCCTAAAGCCGCCAGGAAAAGGCTCTCGGTGAGAAGCTGGCGGACGATACGCAGGTGTCCGGCGCCCAGGGCTGCGCGAACCGCAAACTCGCGCGAGCGGCGCATGGAGCGCGCCAGAAGAAGATTCGCGACGTTCGCACACGCAATCAGCAGCAGAAAGCCAACCGCGGCGAGAAGCACCAGTAGAAACGGCTGGACGTTGCCGACAATGTCTTCCTTCATGGAAACGAGGCTGATCCCCACGTCTTTATCGGCGACCGGGAAGGCGGCCGCAAGATTGCGCGCAACGATGTCCGCGTCGGCTTTGGCCTGCGCGAGCGTAACGCCCGGCTTCAGGCGCCCGACGGCGTGGGCACTGACCGATATGCGGCGATCGAGAAACGACGGATCGTTCCACTGGCCGATGGGAGTGTAGACGTCGCGGTCATGGCCGTAGAAGGAAAAACTCGCGGGAACCACGCCGACGACGGTGTAGGCTGCTCCGTTGAGGGTCAGCAATCTCCCCAGGACGTCCGGGGAAGAGCCGAATTCTCGGCTCCAGAAACCCCCGCCGAGAATCACGACCGGCCCGGCGCCGACGCGATCGTCATCGGAGCGAAATGTCCGGCCAAGAACAGGATTCACCCCGAGGGTGGAAAAGAAGTCCGCGGAAATCATGTAGCCGCTCAGGCGTTCCGCTTGTGTCGCGCCGGTGAAATTGTAGTCTTGATTGCGGTAGATGGCCATCAATGAGAATGCGTGCGCGTCGCGGCGCCAATCCAGGAAGTTCAGATAGGCTATGGGGCCGAGATCGAATCCAGATGCTTTTTGATAAACCGCTACGAGCCGCTCGGAATGCGGATACGGCAGCGGGTTTAGCAAGACCCCATTGACGACGGAAAAGAGCGCCGTGTTCGCGCCGATGCCGAGCGCGAGCGTAAGGATGGCGATGGCGGCGAAGCCGGGCGATTTGCGGACCAGACGGATCGCGTAGACCAAGTCTTGCCACAGCGTCGTCATTGATGCATTTTATTCCCAAGTCGGCGTCGAAGTCACCGTGGCGCGGGGCGGAACAGGCATCATCTATACCCGCTCTTCTAATAGCACCTTCACTGTGTCGCCTGCCTCTTTCCCGATTGTTTGGCGAATCTCCGTCTTCACTGGCAACATATGTGCGCCGTTACCCATTGCCATAAACGAGCTTCGAAATGGATGCCCATCTATTTTGCCGCGGACCTTTACCAGACCGCGCGTTCCAAAAAACACGGCTGATTCCGGCCAGACCAGATAGGTCCAACCACCCTTTGAGGCGCTCTTTGTTAACTTAGCCGTAAACGCCTTATTCAGCGTCTTTGGCTTCTGATTTTTCCTGTCAGGCCCAGCCATAAGCTTTCCTCTCCCGTATTCCGGGCTCTCGTAAAGATTCTACGTCAGCGGCGCTTATGGCGCGTCACTACTTCAAATCCGCAATCGCGGCCTCGTCGAAACCCAGGACGACTCGCGATCCGCTCACGAGAATCGGCCGCTTGATCAGATTCGGATTTTCGGACATGAGCTGCAACGCCTCGGCGCGCGGCGGCGGATTGTCTTTCATTCCGCGCTCGCGGTAAAGATCGTTACGAGAGTTCAGAAACGCTTTGTAATCGCGCTCGCCGATCAGTTGATCCAGCTGCGCGACAGTGAGTTTCTTGTTGAGATCGGTCTCTTCGAACGCGACGCCTTTTTCGCGAAGCAAACTCTTCGCTTTGCGGCAGGTGGTTCAAGTGGGCTTGAGGTAGAGATGCAGCATCCCACTATTATCGGGTAGCGCCGCAGTTGCCCTTAGGTTGCGTAGTACCCGTCGCGCGCCCGCACCACGTATGTCTTCTGCTTGGGAACGGTCACGACAATCTTGCGGTACATCCGGCCGGCGTCGGCTGCCGTAGAAGACGTGTATCCGAGGCTGTACTGATTGCGCAGTTCTTCCTCGATTTCGTCGTATATCTTGTCAAGAGGCTCCTTCTTCGTAACTTCGAAGAAGCGCCCGCCGGTCTCGTTGGCAATCTGCTGCAGCACCTTTTTGCCGTTCGCGCCGCCTCCGCCGTTGCCGCCGTTTGGATACCCGCCGCCAGGATAGCCCCCGCCCGGATAACCCATGCCACGCCGGCGTCCCATACCGGGACCCATCATGGGGCCGTAATTATTATTGCCATATCCGTGCGGATCGGCGAATAGCACCGAATAGACCATCGTGTCCGCACGTTGCGCCGATTCTATAGCCATCGAAAGCGTGTACTTGCTGCCGTGGTCCACACCATCGGTAAGCAGGATCAGGGCCTTCCGCCCTTGCTGTTTCTTAATCACTTCGTCACACGCGAGATAGATGGAATCGTAAAGCGTGGTGCCCATTTGGCCGCCGCGCCCCTGGCCGCCACCGCCGTTGGGATAGCCTCCACCGTTCGGATACCCGCCGCCGTTTGGATAGCCTCCGCCATTTGGATATTGGCCGCCCTGCTGTCCGCCCTGTTGCTGGAACTGCGGCCTTGCGCTTGGCTGGCACAGTTCGATAGCCTTCGCCAGTTTGACCTTATCCGAAGTGAGGTCTTGCAGTAACTCGATCTCGCTGTCAAAGTGGATCACGAACGCCAGGTCGCGATCCGGGCGCATCACCTGCCGAAGGAACTGCTCACTCGCTGTCCGCTCGCTATCCAAGACGTTGCGCTGGCTGCCGCTGGTATCGACCAGCAGTCCGAGCGAAAGCGGCAGATTGCTCTCGCGCGAGAAAAACTTGATGACCTGGGGATGCTCATCTTCGGCGATTGCAAAATCGGACTGGTTCAGGTCTTTGACGATTGCGCCCTTTTTGTCCCGTACCGTCACGTACACGTTCACCAATTTGACATCGGTGGCGAATGACGTCTGCGGCTGCCCTTCGGCGGGCGGCGCCGCCGTCTGGCCAGCTCCGGTCTGCCCCGATCCGGCTTGGGTCGATCCAGCTTGGGTTGATCCAGTCTGCTGCGCCCCTTGCTGTTGGGCCCGCAAGAAACCTGCCGCCGAGAGAAGGGGCAGCGTGGAAAGCAGGCTTCGCCTTGTGATGTTCATATCGGTTGCGCTACGGATAGGAAGATGCACGCGGCCTGCAAAGCGTTTCGTCTACCGCCAAATTCGCCACCAGGGACGCGGCAGCGGGAACCCCTCTAGTAGCCAAATGTCTGATTTTCTGGTCACTGCCGAGGTGGCGAGGCTCTTCCCGTCCGGGGAGCGGCTCAACCGGGTCTGGAAATCCAGGCCTCCGCTGATGGTCAAGGCCGGCCCATAGTCCGCCAGGGTCCGGACCTCGCTCGTGTTTACATCGATGGCTTTCAAAAACGACCTGCCATTCTGCTTACCGACGGCATATACCGTCTTGCCGTCCTGCGAAAACGCCAGAGTCGCCGCGCCCACTTTGGGCAGCGCCTTCGTTTTGGCGCCATCCGGACTGAACAACGCAATCCGGTCATACGTTTCGCAGGCCAGCCACTCGCCGGTGGGCGACCAATCGAGCGGGGTCCAGCAGAACGGGGCTTTCGGGATCAAATGCGCCGTCATATCCGCGCCCACGCCTACGATGGCCGGCTGCCACGGATTATCCCGGCGGACCAGACCGGCGATTGAACTCCCGTCGGGAGACCAGACCTGCGACTGAATATGTTCCGGCGCGAGCCGGATGGGCGCGCCGCCCACCGAAGGCTCGAACCAGACTTCCACCGGCTCGTCGGTGGAGTAGCGCACGAATGCGAAGCGGCTGCCGTCGGGTGAAAAAACGGGGTCGGCCAGCGCGGTTGTCGTGCCGGGTGGAAAATCGCGCGCGGTAACTATCGGGCGGTCGAATCCGGCCTTCAGGTTCCGTATCCAGATCTGGAGCTCGCCGGTGCGGTCGGTGGAGTAGATGATCTGCTCTCCGTCCGGCGACCAGGAGGGCGAAAGCTCGTTGCGGCTGTTCGCCGTCAGGTTGCCGGGCGCGCGGCCGTCAAGGGGCAGCGTCAGGAGATCGTAGTCGTCGGCGACGGTAGTGAAGGCCATCCGCCTGCCGTCGGGCGAGAGCGACGGTTGATCGTACCCCAGCGTGCTTGCAGTGAGCCGGCGCATGGTTTCGCTCTTCAGGTCGGCCATCCACAGGGAGTGAGGGGCGTCTAGGCCGGCGCCGAACGAAAGGACGGTGCGGCCGCTATCCGGCATCCAACTCGCGCGCGCGCCGATGCCAAGATCGGTGTGGGCAAAAAGCTGGCGCGGCGGCGCGCCGCCCGCGGGAAGCGGCAGCAGCCACAGTTGCGTGGAGTTGCCTCCCACCGCCAGCAGAATCGACTTGCCATCGGGCGAAAACCACAGCCGGTTCGCGGATGAAAGGTCGGCCTTGCCATACGGTTCCGGCGAGTATGGCTTGGGCGCGGCGCCGGGCGGCGAAGAGAGCACGACCGATCCCAGGATTTTCACGCCATCTTCCGAGTGTCCCTGCCAGATGGCGAGCGTCTTGCCGTCCGGTGAAATCGCAGCCGCGCCGAGGCCCTGGAAAATGCGTTTCGCCCGTCCTCCCGCCGGACTGATTTCCCAAACCGCTCCTTCTGAGTTCCCTTCGATGTAGTTTGAAACGTAGTACAGCAGGGTCGAATCCGGGGACCAGAACGCCTGCGTAACTTCCACCCGATCGCGCGTCAATTGAATAGGCGAGGACGCATCGAGCGCGCGCACCATTAACTGCGGAATGCCGTCGATGGTTTTCAAATAAGCGATGCTCTTGCCATCGGGCGACCATGCGGCCTCAAATTCCGGCTCCTGATCGGTGGCGAAAGGCGTCAACCGGTAATTGGCAAGTTCGATCGGCTCCAACTCGAGAAGATGCGGAATGGCGAGGCCAATCAGCAGCGCGGCCAAGACACACGCGGCGGCGCGCCAGATCGATTTGGACGCGCGTTTTTCGTGAATCGCAGGTACGCTGCCGGTGCTCCGCGCCGGGCTAACGCTGACCGTGCGCAGCGCGAACCCCAAGTCGCGCGCCGAATGGAAGCGATGGTCCGGATCCTTTTCGAGGCAGTGCCAAACGATCTGACGGAGCGCCGGGGAGACGGTTTCGGGCAACTCCGCCGGGTCCTCGCGCAAAATGGCTGCCATGATTTCGACCCCGGTGGGCCGCTCGAACGCGCCCTTGCCCGTGATGCATTCGAAGAGCACTAACCCAAAGCTGAAGATATCGGAACGGTGGTCCACGGGTTCGCCGCGGATCTGCTCGGGCGACATGTACGCGGCGGTGCCGATCACCGAGCCTGCCGATGTTTGCGTAACCGTACGGGTTTCGGCGCCGCCGGCCACCGCGGCCGCGGTTTGCTTCGCCAATCCGAAATCGAGGATCTTCGCACGCCCGTCGCGAGTCACCATGATGTTTTCCGGCTTCAAATCGCGATGCACGATGCCCGCCGCGTGCGCCGCCGCGAGAGCGGCCGCGGTTTGCCCGGCGAGATCCAGCAGTCGGCTGAGCGGCAGGGGCCCGCGCTTGATGACATCCCGCAGCGATTCGCCCTCAATCAACTCCGAGACAATGTAGGCGAGGCCATCCTGTTCGCCGATATCGTAAACCGAAACGATATTCGGATGATTGAGCGCGCTGGCCGCCCGCGCCTCTTGTTCGAAGCGCTGCCGCCGCCCTGGATCGGCCGCCACCTGCGAGGAAAGAATCTTCAGTGCGACCGTGCGATTGAGCCGCGCATCCCGCGCCCTGTAAACTTCGCCCATGCCGCCGGCCCCAACCAAAGACTGCACTTCATAAGGGCCAAGCTGCGTGCCTGGGGAAAGCATCGGTGGATTTTATGATACCGCGCGTCCAGCCTACTGCTTCGGGAACAGAATCGCCAGCGCCTCTTCGGACGTGAACATGCAGCGCGCGTTGTGGCCGCATTCGGAAATAATCTGCACCTTATGCTGCGCCTTGTATTTTTCGTTCACGAACTTGGCGAACGCTTCGCCGCGCGCGCGCCGCGTGGGGCCTTGCGCCATCGCCGGACATGAGCTGTCGAACCCGCCAAGGGGCAGGATATCGATTTCGCCCAGTATGTAAGTTGTCGGTCGCGATGCCAGTTGCTTCCTCAGTTGGTCGTCGCTCTCTTTCGCCGTGTACCCGCCAGTGCGCCCCTCCAAGCCATACGGCCAATGGTTGTAGGTAGTGCAGTTGCGGCCATCGCCGAACGGCCGGAACGTGTCGGCCTTCTCGCCCGCCGGACGGGTATTGTCGAGATACGCATAGCTCGAAGGGTTCGCCACTACATAGGTCAACGGCAGACCCAGCGTTTCGTGAATGTGGTTCGCCATCTCGTAGCGCGTCACGAACTGGCCGCCTGCCGAATGTCCCGCCAACACAACCTCCTTGAGATTGGGGAACGCCTGCCGCTTCGCCAGTTTGCGCAGAATCTCATCGACGAAATCGAACGAGGTAATTTTGGCGTCGCTCTCCGACGTACCACCGGAGCGCCAGCTATCGCCATTGCAGCTATAGCTCACTTCATTGGGCGCAAGCTTGTCGCTGCATCCGCGCCCATTGTTGGAAGCGATATGTGGAACAATCACCACCGTGTCTTCGAGCGCGTTGCCCAGGAACGCCGCCGCGAGCGCGTTACGGAAATAATTATCCGCGTCGCGATTTGTACCGTGAATCACCACCAGCGCGCGTGTGATCTTCTCGTTTTTTTCGTCGAGCGAATAGGTGCGGTAGATCATCGAGCGCGAGTGGCCGCCGGGGAATGAGATCCATTCCGTGCAGGTCTGATCGGCGGTAATGCACGGGCCGGCATAGGCCGCGGCGGCAAGCAGGAAGGGAACAAAAAAACGCATGAAGCGAATTCTATCAAATGCGGCGGTGCGGCTCTCGCGGGGTCGTGTGTCGCAGTTGGCTCTGAACGCTATTCCGGCCTGAACAGCTCTTGCCCACGCCAGATCCACCGTGCGGTTCGCCTATCTCTTAGGCGCCGCCCCGCACCTTGTCGGCGGACTCCGCTCCGAAAACGGGCAGCCCGGGGTCTGTGAGCAGTCCAATCTGCTTCAGCACCGAAGCCTGATCCCAATAAATATGCTCATGCGCAAGCTTCCCGTCGCGGAAACGAACGATCGCAACCAGCGCCACTTCCACATGGCGATTGGTAGGAGGAACTCCCGGGAGCATCCATGGCATCTCCTGCGTGTGTGTGAACGAAAAGATCATTTCGTCGACAAGCTGTTCGTCTCCCACCGTCCGTGAAACCGGCGTGAGTTTCGTATCGGGTGGCATCGTGGGAATGAAATCGACGGAGTAGAAGATGCGCAAGGCGTCCTTTCCCGCGCCGCCCGTGAGCACCGGAACATGATTGACGTATGCATCTTCCTGCATTGTGGCCAGCGTCGATTCCGTGTCGCGCGTCGAGAATTCATGACGGGTGTGTTCTTCCCATAATCGGGCAAGGTCTGGCTGGATCATTCAGCGAGTTTATCCTAACGTTGAAGCCATCGCACGAGCAGGCCTTGCATTTGCCCGGGCTCCTGAACCCCTCATCACTCCTTCGGGTTATCCGAGCTGCTTAATCCCTGTCGGCTCAATACCTGCAACATAGTAGTACCATCGCAGCAACTCGCCAGTGGGCGGCTAACACAAACAGTTAAGTTTCAAATGTGTTTGGCTAGCTTTACGCGCGAAACTTCGAGGGTATTATTGCATCGAGGCCGTGGGCTTCGGGTCTATCATGACGTGAGCCATGAAGGTGCCTGCTGCCATGACCCAAGGCATGCCGTCGCTCTCCTTTTCGGGGAGGGATAGGCTGGCGCCGGTGGCATATGGGATGATTAGCATCTGCCAAGTGTGGACGGCCGGGGATATTGCGCCGACTGCAGGGTTGAAGGCGTCAACCGGCCCGGCCATCCGGAATCCTATAGTTGGGACTGTCGCGAGCTTTAATTTGCCGGACTTGATTTCCGCATCCACTTGGACATCCACGGCCTTGTTGTCGGCGGCCTTGCCGGCGGCAATTAGTTCGCGCTGAATGGCATTGGCGCGGATCATTAGCTTGGAAACGGCTTCGTGATAACAACCGAGGACTAGTACTTTCTCGCCGGTCTTGGAGCTCTGCGGGACGCTGGGTGTGTGATAAGCGCAAACCATGTCACTTGTTCCCTTACGGAGCGTATCGATCTTGCCACCGCTTACCAGATCAATTACCGTGGCGGAGTCCCTCATCTCTTTGGGCAGAGGAAGGACGGCCGTCGCGATCTTGGTTGCGGCGTCCGGAGAAGTCTGCGCTCTAGTTACCAGAGGAGTGAGACAACCAGCGGAAAAGAGGGCGATTGCGAGAGATTTGGCGACTCGATTCATTTTTGTTTCCTTTCATCTTTCCTTGGTCTGAGTCATGAGTCGACTGCGCTTGCGCCCTCGGCTGACACAAACAGTTAATTTTCAAATATGTTTGGCTGGCTTACGCGCGAAAACTTCAAGAACGCTTAAGCCGAACCCCGATGGCCGCGATCGCGCTTGCGAGGAGCAGAACGGTCGTCGGCTCCGGGACGGGCTCGATATCGCCGGCCTGGATGGAACCCTCCGCCACGGACGCATCGCCGGAGCAACAAAAGAACTGCTGGTCGACCGCGATAACCGTTAGTTGGGCCCCCAAGTTGTCGGCAAGGGGCAGCGTAGTCGGCAATTCCAGCGAACTGAACGTGCCGGCGGGGAAATAAATGAAGATGCTGAGGTCATAAGGGGTCAGGGAAGGATCACCGTTTATGGCAAATGCGCTGTCGATATCGAGGAAATCGCTCGGCGTAGCCTGGTCGGCGGTTACTACTTGTACGAACCCACCAGGAATCGGCGTGAGCTCGAGTCCAGGGAAAGATGCTCCCATTAATCCCGTGTCGTAGACTGCGGAATTTGTAGACCCCTCGATGAAGGCAGCGCCAGGATCGTACGAGAACGTTCCGGAAAACGGCGTCCCGACCGGGATGTCCGTGAACTCTTGGGCAAAATTGGTGACGCCACTGAACTGGAACTGAAGATCTGCTCGGGCTGCGGGACCCGCCAAGCTAAACAGTGCGATTGCGTATACAGCATCTCGAATTCGGCTCATAAGCCTCCTGTGAGTCGCCGTGGTGGCCAGGGAGCGCTCCGGCGTTTGCGCTCCAGACGGACCCGGCGCCTCCCGTCAATTGGACTGCGCCTGAAACTCTCCGTGAAGTTCCCGCTGATTGCCTGAAAGACGGTATGCCCGTCAGGGCTTTCGAATTTGATCGGTTCGAGTTGGACCTCGGCCATTACGAACTGCGCCGCTCCGGCCCGGAAAGTCCGGCTGCGGCGGGAGCCCATGGATCTCGGGTGCTTAACCGTTTTGGGGAAAAGGCCGTTTTAGCCACGGATGCACACGGATACACACGGATAACTGTTTTGTTTTGAAATCGGTGTAAATCCGCGTCCATCCGTGGCTAAATGATTCCTTCGGAATTCCCTAAAACGGTTACGCACCCATGGATCTCCTCATGTGGGTGGAGCATCATGGCGCGCAGGTAACGCGAGAAGAAATCGCCGCGCGCCTCTGGGTGGATGCGAAAGTAGATACAGAGAGCGGCATCCACACCGCCCTCCGGAAAATCCGACAGGCGCTCGGCGAAGAGCTCACCTAGCCAACTAGGATGCATTCATGATCATCGTCCACGCGCCGCCCGCCTGCTGGCCAATGGTCAGCGTGACGGTGCCCAGGGACGCGCTATTCGCAATTGCGTTTCCCTGATTGTTCGGGTTTGGCGGCCCATTCTGAGTCCAGTACACCGTACCTTGAGATTCGTACAGAAACAGATTCACGGTGGTGCTTGTGAAAGCCATGTTGTCTAAACAAAAATACTGAAGCGGTGGGGTCGCGTCCGGAATGTTGATAAAGTTATTGTCTTTCCCTCCGGTGATAGTCGTGCCATTCGGCTTTATCACCACGTCATCCGCAGGCGTTGTTGAACCTTTGATCCAGTTGTTGAGCTGGAATGTAACAGGGGTTGTGTTTACCACAGACGTAATCCGATTTGCCATTTTCTTCTCCTGATTGAACTTGAAATTGAACTTGTATAACCGCTCTGCAACATCTTTAGCCGGGATTTCCATTTTGGCCCTTCTGGCCTCCCCCGATCCGCCTCCTGAGAGTCGCGGCGGTTGCCAGGGAGCGCTCCGGCGTTTGCGCTCGTGACGGATATACTGGTCCGGTCCGGCGCCTCCCGTCAATGGACTGCGTCTGAACTCTCCGTGAATTTCATATGAACAGCTATCATGCTTATTCGAAACGCCGAGTTGCGCATATACTGATTGCCTGGGAGTCGGTATGCCCGTCAGTTCTTTCGAGTTCGATCGGTTCGAGTTGGACCTCGGCGGTTACGAACTGCGCCGCTCCGGCCGGAAAGTCCGGCTGCAGCGGGTGCCCATGGATCTCCTCATCCTGCTGGTGGAACGTCACGGCGCGTTGATAACGCGAGAAGAAATCGCCACGCGCCTCTGGGTGGATGCGCAAGTAGATACGCAGAGCGGCATCAACACCGCCATCCGGAAAATCCGCCAGGCGCTCGGCGATGGCGGGGAAGAGCCCAAATTCATCGAAACCGTGGTGGGCAAAGGCTACCGATTCATTGCAGAGGTCTCGACCCGGACGCCGGTTATCGATACCGCGCTCCCCGTCGAAGCTCGCGTGCCCGCGATGCCCACGGAAATGCCGGTAAGCTCGCCTAAGCGCCCGAGCCTGTTCGCCGGCCGGGCGGCCCTTGCAGCGCCTCTCGCGACGGGAGTTGTGGTGGCCATACTCTACGGGTTCACGCTCCCCAAACCCGGGCCGTTCACAATCGTTCCCTTTACCGCCCTTCCGGGTCCCCAATCGTGGCCGGCGTTTTCACCTGACGGCACGCGGGTGGCTTTCGGTTGGACCAGCGCGACGGACTCCTGCTCCCACATTTATGTGAAAGATGTGCGACCGCGCGGGACTCGCTCTCGGAGGACGGGGCGTCGGTCCGTTTCAGGAGCGAGCCGCCCGTCCACGCGACGGACGCTCCATCGCCTTCCTTCGCAATGAGTCCGGCGCCGTTTTCGGCCTGTACGTCATTCGCGTTTCCGGCGGTGATGCGGCCCGGATCGCTGGCGCCCGAGGGCCGGCCAATTACCGACCCGCGTGGTCGCCCGATGGCGCCGCGATCGTGATCATGGATTCCGAGGATGCTCGAACGCCGCCCGGCCTGTTTCGCGTGTCGATCGATTCCGGCCAAAAGCGACGGATCACTCGGACCGAATTCACCGCCACCGGCGATTGGTGTCCGGCCTATTCCCCGGATGGGCGAACGCTGGCTTTTCTCCACAACACCGGCAGCCAGCAGTTGTCGCCGCTCTTCGTTGTTCCGGTAGATCCCCGCGGAATTCCTATTGGCAAGCCTGAACGGATCGAAACGCATTTCACGGGCTTCATCGATTTCGATTGGAGCGCCGACGGGCGCTCTTTGATCGCCGCCACACGTTCCGGAGTGGTCCGGGTGCGCAAGTCGGGCGGCGATCCCGAGCCGCTTCCGTTTCCGGATGGGCGGCAACTGTCCGTTGCTCCCCGTTCGAACCGCATGGTGTACCTGCAAACTTCTCGCGACACGGATATTTTCCGCGTCGGCGGACCAGGATGGCCGGCCGAAATCACCCGGTTGATTTCCTCCACCCGCGAGGAGTTCGCCGCGCAATATTCGTCCGACGGGCGGAAAATTGTGTTCGTCTCCAATCGCACTGGCCCCGAAGAGATCTGGGTAGCGGATAGCGAAGGACAGGGAACGCGGCAGATTACGAGTTTCGGAGGGCACAGCGTTGGCTCGCCTCGCTGGTCGCCCGATGGGAACCGGATCGCGTTCGATTCTACTTTGGATGGGCGCGCTGCTATCTACGTCATTGGAGCGGATGGCAGGGCGCTGCGCAGAGTAACGCCGCCCGGCAACAGCTGCGTCCGCCCGTCGTGGTCGCGCGACGGCCAGTGGATCTATTTCGGGTCCGCCCAAAGCGGCGAATGGCAGATTTGGAAAACCAGGCCGGACGGCGGACAGTCGATCCAGGTGACGCGAGATGGGGGCAGAGAGGGCTTCGAAGATGCCGGCGGACAGTTCCTCTATTACACCAAGCGATCGCCAATCGAAGGGATCTGGCGTATGCCATTGCGGACCGCCGGAAATGGCGCTGCGCAAAAGGTCGTCGAGGCCGGCGTGCAGGGAAAATGGGGCTTGGGATATCGAAACCTTTATTACCTGGCTACTCCGGCCAGCGTAGGATTTCTCGATCTATCAACCATGCGGCCGAATACGATTGCGCTTCCCGGCCTGGAACTCGGAGCAGAAGCGACCAATGTGTTTGGTGTCTCGCCCGACGATCGCTCTATCCTGCTAGCTGTTCCGGTACGCTCCGATGTGCGGCTGATGTTGGTGCGTAATTTCCAATAGAGCGGATAGCAGACGGGTACTGCCAGCCGCGCAGCCGGCGTCCTCCGCTCGGAAGACTTACCGCGGCGGCGCGTCACTCGGAAGCTTTGACCGTATCAGTGATTCCACCCGGCTCCAAACCCTGGGATCGGATTCGATCTCGAGATGCGGCCCCATAAACGCGCGGGCGAACCACGAGAAGCCATCCAAAGCCACTGGCGTGGTCTTGTAGTCGGATTGGAAATTGCCGAGGATCTGCGTGCGCGAACTGTCAGCCGCGCGAATCTCGGCGCGGCCGTGCAGAAATCCCTCGCGCTGATAAAAGTTAACGGCCTGCGCCACGTTCGCCGGTATCACTGTGTCATCTTCGCCAGGCTTCCGCACGCTGTCTACCTGGACCGTGAGCAGCACTGGGATGCCAACGCGCGCCAAAGTTCTGGCCAGCGTGACGGTCTCCGACGCCCCCCAACTATGCCCGAAGATGGCGATCCGCCCGTCCTTCTTCTCTTCGGCCGAGAGCTTCCCATCCTCATTGATGTCGAGCAGATGCACGATCTCGCGATAGGCATCGGCGCCGCGCCGGTTCTCGAACATTTTGACCAGGAAACCCGAACCGGCGTCCTGATTGAGCCGTTTGGCGAGTTGGACTTCGAGGTGAATTGGATTGTCGCGGCTCACAAACCCGCCGAGGAATCCTATGACAATCAGCCCCTGCGACTTGCCGTCTGGGCGTGCGGAAGCCGCCGATACTCTGTTCAAGTTTGTGGAGGCGAATAAAAGGGCAGCGGCCGCCGGAATCGCGAGCCGCGGAATACGGAGATGCATGATAGAAAACCTGAAGGTGGGGCCTAGCCCCAAAGGCTGATTCTATCACTCGCCGGCGCGCGGTCCGAATCGAATAGCGAATCGGCCAGCGCTTTATTGACGGATTTCAACGAACGGTCGCATTGCTGGCGCGCGCCTGGGCGATCGCGGGGCGCGTGTCAACGTCCAAGGAACTGCCGACGTCTTCAGGAGTCAGCGGCGGACTAGTCTTTTCGGCCACGCGCCCTGGCGAGAAATGCGATCCCTCAAAGTACGCGTACACGAGACCTGCGCCCAGGCCTGGATGCAACACGGCCAGCGGCGCCAGTGGAACCAGGTAACGTTTCGACCTGGCGAACGACTCCAACACTCCGCGGACCGGATGGCTGCGAGGCATCGTGCCGGGAATCTGCGGCACGATGAAGCTGGTGAGTTCCAGTTCGGAATGCTTCTTTCCGTAGCGCACCAAACTTTCCGCGGCTTCCTTGGGCGTCATGATGCCGATATCGGAGATAACGCTGCGGTGGATTGCATGGGGAAAGTAGAAGTTAATCGTCTGGCGGCTAAAATCGGCGCAATTGCGAAATAGCAGTGAGAAGCGATTGCGATTGGGCCGCTCATTGAATTCGCGAATCAACTGATCGTCCCTCGATTCGCTGGTCTCCATCCGGAAGGCATACATCGTGCGGTAATAACCTTCGCCTACCAGTTGGACCCAGTCGCCTTTCGGCGTGCTGCCGTCGGACTCGTCTGGAACGATCTCCTCCAAATGCGCGCGGCGATAGCGGTCTTGAAGCGCGTTCACTTGCTCGGGGCTGATCGCGTCGGGAACTTCATCGGGCCGCTCAACGGCATATAAGTACGCTATGAGGGGAATCGCAACCCAATCGTAACGGTCGATGCGATGATAGCGGCTGATCACAACGCCTGTCTCGCCGGGAAGGCAGCGCCGCAAAGTAACGGGCGTATCCGCGCACACACGTGAAAAATACACGGCCGCGTGCCCGGTTGGGGTCATGCCTCCGAACGCGCCGTACGGCTCTTCGACTAACAACGTCATATCCGCTCGGGTAACCGGCGGGAAGAGCAATAGTAGTCCAGTTAAAGCGACGACGCCTTTCAGCATCTCCGAAACCCCATCCCCGTATGAGCAAGCGGCTTACCAATCGACTTTGCTGTTTGGAGCTGAGAATTTTATCCCGTACAGTGGAACGTGCAAGAGAGGGCTACCGTCGAAGGGAAACGTGATCAGGCAGACCGTTTTCGCCGGCGAGTATGTTGTCTTGAAGGTGGAAGATAACGGTTGCGGCATGAATGAGGCGACGTGCGCACGGATTTTTGACCCTTTGTGCACGACCAAATTACAGGCCGCGGCCTGTCTTCCGTGCTGGGTATTGTACGCGGCACAAGAGCTTGTTGACCGTGAAAGCGCGCCGGCGCGGGAACGACGTTTTGTGTGTTTTTTCCAATTGCGCAACACCGACTCCGGCCGCCAACCGGTCGTGGTTGACAGTGCTAACTGCAAGGGTACGGTCCTGGTGACCGACGACGAAGAAATCGTTCGTACGGTTGCGCAGGCTGCTTAGCCAGATTGGATATCGCATCCTCACTGCGAATAACGGGAAGGAGCGCTTCCATCTATTCGCAAGCGCCCGACGCTGGACGCGTGCTTCTCGACCTAACTATGCCGGTGATGGGGCGAGGAAACGCTGCGCGGCTCAGGAAGATCAACCCCGAGTAGTCGTCGTAGGTAGCGGCTTCCAGGAGCGCGATGTATCGTCACGTTTCGAGGGAAAGGTCGCGGGCTTCATCCAGAAACCCTTTACATCTGTGCAACTCGGCGCGGCTCTTCGTGCCGCAAGGAAAACGCGCCTGACTCGCTAATAAGATTCCTAATCCGTTTGCCCGGTCAATTCTCGGACGGCCGTTCCACGTGATCGATCACCAACGTCTCCACCTGGCCCTTCGCCGGCTCCAGCCGCAACCCCAACGCCTCCAGCGCCGCGAAGATCGATTCATCTTCTAGTGGTGGGGATGGCGCATCGAGCGGCTGCGACGCCCCGGGAGGAGGGGGCGGCGGCGGTCGCCGCAGGGCCGACGATGGCAGCGCAAGGTCGTAATACCCGGTCAAGCCCGTCTTGTCTACCACTGGTCTGTCCACAATGCTCGGTAGTATCGTGTTCGTCAGGATCGCCATCGAGATGGCGTAGAACTGTGTCCCATTTGGGCCTTGCACAGCCATCGTGCCGCTCCCCCTCATCATCCCTCCTTCGGGGTGCTTCCGCCTCAGTTCGGCCATATCCACAGTCTCCGCCTGTTTGAACTTCGGCCCGCCCTTCGCTATCACCAAGTCATAGACCGGCGCCTCTTTGCTCCCATAGTGCACCACTACTTTGCACCGTTCGGCCAACATCGCCTGCAGCATCGCGCGGAGCATTGTCTGCCTCATCGCCGGCTTCTGCCAGTCGGCAAGGTCTGCCTGGTCAACCTTCGCCACCACGTCATAGAGTTCGTCACTCAACCAGCGCGGATCTCCCTCAATCAGGTCTCCACGTAGCAACCCAGGCTGGTTCGGAAGCGCATACGCCCACTGAAAAATGCCGAACATGGGCAGACCGATCGAACGAAACCCGTCCGGCGTCGGCCCAGTGCTGTACCGGCCCACTCTCCGCAGTGTGTCGCCTGATCGAAATCACCTCAAACTTCGGATGTTTTTCGCTGGCGCTGGCGCCTCCGGCGGAAGCAGGCGCCGCGGAGACCTGAGCCAAGCCGGCCTGAGCCATTCCAGCCACCCCCGCGTACAAAAGAGTAGCCGCAGTCGCCAACCGCAAAACCCCGCGAAAGTAAGGTTTCACCTTGGATCGTACGCGAACTCGACAGTCCGTCATGATGCGGCCTCCTCCTATTTTGGCTGGCAATATCTCGAAATCGTCGTTACTGGATATCAAGGTATTCTCGGCAGGTCTATCCAGATGCAAGACGAACTGGTGATCCCCAGCGAACACATGCGCACGAATCGAGAGACGCTGTTCGTTCTTGAATATCTTCACGACTTTTCCATCGATTAGTGCAACCCCGGACGCGCCGGGACGCGCAAAGTGAAACGCAAAGAGTGGCTGCACTGAGTTGCTCGGAATGTCCCGTTGCGCGGTCATGCAGAAGCTGTACGCGGCGGCGAAGGCCCGGATGAGTCGCCGGCCGCCAGATCGCTCGTGCCAGAGTGCTCTGCACGAGCCTTGCAGCGAATGCGGAGCCGGAAATAATGCCGGGAATCCCCCGCTGTGTGCAACTGCAAAGACGCATAGCCCAAAACAACACCGCTGATAACGTGCCGCCCAAACACAGAAGAGCCGGATTCAGCGATCGTTCGGCCAGAAGCTGAAACGAACGTTCGCCGTTGAGGGGCTGCGCCGCTACGATTGGCGTTGTTGGCGCGTTGCTGTATTCGCGGGGCAGCGATATTGCGAGATCCACCAACAAATCCAGCCAAAGACGAAGACCGGAAAGAAATCCTTTTTCACTACGGGCGCGATCGCGGACCAGGCGCAGCGCTTCGTCGCCGTATGTCCGGCGGAAATGGTCCGGATAAAGCTTTAGCAGAAACTCGTAGAGCTTTTCAGACATCTGCCCCTCGCAATATGCGTTTTGCCCGGGCAACTCGGAGAGTCTGGGCGAGCCCTTCCACCTCCGATCGAACCAGCTTGAGACCCGCGGACGTCAGGCGATAATAACGACGGCGCTCCGAACTGTCCTCCGAGCCGGAGCTATCATCGAGTTCCTCGATAAGACTCGCTTCCAGCAGTGTTCGGAGCGACCCGTACAACGTCCCCGGCCCCAATCGCACACGTCCACATGTCTGCTGCTCAACCTGCCGCATGATGGCGTAACCATGAAGATCTTCACCTGCCAAGGCCAGAAGGATGTTAAAGGCCGCCGAGGGCAATGGATCGAGCTTTCGTTTTGGCATAACGAATAACGATATATCGATAAACGATTATGAAGGCGCTTTGTTCCCTTGTCAAGCCGAATTTACTCACCCTCACCGGAAAAACGGGCTGTTAAAGCGAATCCCTATTCGCCGCGCGTCAAGTTCGGCGCTGAAGCGGCCGGATATTGCAACAAGCGCCTGCCGGACGATCAGAGCAGGAACCCAACACTTGAGCCCAAAAACCACAAAGATGCCTCTCCTCCCACCGCTCCCCCGCCTCAAAAACTCCGCGCTTATCTTTGCGCCTCCGCGTCTCTAAGTCAAAAGGAAGCCCTCACCATCTACACCCCCTGCTACACTAATATTTCCCTAGAAATTCCAGCATCTCCCTGTCTCCACACACCCATGCAACTAGAGAAACTTACGAACCGCACCGTTTCGAGCCGCACTGGGCGCAGTGGTGGATCGATTCCGGCATCTTTCGCGCCTCGGCCAAACCTCGGCGCCAAGGTCTTCTCGCTGGTCATCCCGCCGCCCAATGTCACCGGCGTGCTCCACATCGGCCACATGCTCGAGCACACCGAGATCGATGTCACCGTCCGCTGGCATCGCATGCTCGGCGAAGAACACTCTCTGGCTGCCCGGCACCGATCACGCCGGCATCGCCACCCAAATGGTGGTGGAGCGCAAGCTCGCCGAAGAAGGCATCAAGCGCCTCGACCTCGGCCGCGAAGAGTTCGAAAAGCGCGTCTGGGAGTGGAAGGCGCAATACGGCGACACCATCAAGCGCCAGATGATCCGCCTCGGCGCAAGCTGCGATTGGAGCCGCGAGCGCTTCACGCTCGACCCCGGCCTCTCCCGCGCCGTCCGCGAAGTCTTCGTCCGCCTCTACGAAAAGGGCCTCATCTACCGCGGCGAGTACATGGTCAACTGGTGCCCGCGCTGCCACACCGCGCTCTCCGATCTCGAAGTCGCCCACGCCGAAACCGATGGCCATCCTCTGGCACCTGCGCTATCCCGTCAACGGCCTGCCCGGCCGCTTCCTCACCGTCGCCACCACGCGCCCCGAGACCATGCTCGGCGATACCGCCGTCGCCATCAACCCCAAGGACGAGCGCTATCTCGATCTCCACGGCAAGACCGTGCAACTTCCGCTGATGGATCGCGAAATCCCCATCATCCTCGACGATCTGGCCGACCCCGAATTCGGCACCGGCGTCGTCAAAGTCACCCCCGCGCACGATCTCAACGATTTCGAAGCCGGCCGCCGCCACAACCTGCCGAAGATCCAAGTCATCGACGAACACGGCGTCATGACCGCCGCACGCCGGCCCCTACGCCGGCCTCGACCGCTTCGAAGCCCGCAAACGCGTGGTCGCCGATCTCGAAAAAGCCGGCGCGCTGGTCGAAGATCGAGCCCTACAAACTCAACCTCGGCAAGTGCGACCGCTGCAAGACCGTGGTCGAGCCGCTCATTTCCACGCAGTGGTTCGTCAAAACCAAGCCGCTGGCCGAAAAGGCCATCGAAGCCGTCGAATCCGGCCGCATCGAATTCATCCCCGCCAACTGGACCAAGACCTACGACGAGTGGATGTACAACATCCGCGATTGGTGCATCTCCCGCCAGCTCTGGTGGGGCCATCGCATTCCCGCCTGGCATTGCGATGAGTGCCGCGAAGATCATCGTCGCGCGCGAAGACTCCCACCGCCTGCCCGCGTTGCGGATCGTCCGCAGCTCAAGCAGGATCACCGACGTGCTCGACACCTGGTTCAGCTCCGGCCTGTGGCCGTTTTCCACGCTCGGCTGGCCC
Source organism: Bryobacterales bacterium (assembly GCA_963763545.1). Taxonomy (GTDB): domain Bacteria; phylum Acidobacteriota; class Terriglobia; order Bryobacterales; family Bryobacteraceae; genus PALSA-243. Next base: position 128,799 of record CAVXPE010000015.1, on the reverse strand, counting down.
GATCAGACCGAGGACCTCGCCGCCTTCTATCCCACGTCGCTGCTCATCACCGGCTTCGACATTCTCTTCTTCTGGGTGGCGCGCATGGCCATGCTCGGCATCGAATTCATGGGCGACGTGCCGTTCCGCCAGGTCTACATTCACGGCCTGGTGCGCGACGCCGAGAAGCAGAAGATGTCGAAGACCCGCGGCAACGTCATCGACCCGCTGGTGGTCACCGAAAAGTACGGCACCGACGCCGTCCGCATGGCGCTGCTGCAAGGCGCCGCGCCCGGCACCGACATCGTGCTCACCGAGCAGCGCATGGAAAGCTCGCCGCGCCTTCGCCAACAAGATCTGGAACGCCGCGCGCTTCCTCTTCATGAACATGGAGCGCTCGGGCGTCGAGCCGTGGGTGCCCGACAGCCTCGAAGAGTTCCGGCCCGAGCCCGATGTCGCCACCATGTCGGTGCCCATCGAGGATCGCTGGATCTTCAGCCGCCTGAACAATTGCGCCGACCAGGTCAACCGCGCCATCGAGACGTACCGCTATCACGAAGCCGCGCAGTTGCTCTGGCACTTCTTCTGGCACGAATTCTGCGACTGGTACATCGAGCTGAAGAAGCTCCGCTTCCGTGAAGGCTCCGGCCTCGATAACGGATGGCGCAACACGCTCGCCGCCTTCGAAACCGCTCTGCGCCTGCTGCATCCCGCGATGCCGTTCCTCACCGAGGAGCTCTGGCAGCGCTTGACCGGCGCAACGCGCAAGGCGCCCCGTTTCGATCTCCATCGCCCCATATCCGCAATACCGCGCAGGCTCACCGATTTCGAAGCCGAGCGCGAAATCGGCATCCTGCAGGAGATCGTCACCATGGCGCGCACTCTGCGCACGGAGGCCAAGCTCGACCCCAAGCAGCAACTCGCGGGCGCGCTCTACTCGCGCAACGCCGCGCTCGATGTCGCCCAACGCCACGCCGAGGCGATTCAGAAGCTCGCCAACGTGAAGCTGGAATTCAAAGGCGAAGCCGCGCCCAAGGCCGCCGCCATGCCGTTCCACCGCCGCAGTTCGATCTGATGCTCGAAGTCCCTGCCTCGCACGAGGAGACCCAGCGCAAGCGTCACGAAAAGAGTGCGCGCAACTGATGAAGAACATCGCGAACAGCGAGCGCCAGTTGTCCGACGAAACGTTTCTCGGCCGCGCGCCGGGTCACGTAGTCGATTCCATCCGCCAGAAGCTGGCCGATTACAAAGCGCAGCTCGAGAAACTCGGCTGCCTATGAGCAAAATCGTCCGCATCGCGCTCGAGGAAGACATCGGCCCGGGCGACGTCACCACCCGCGCCTGCGTTCCCGAAGACCGCCGCGCGCGCGGCACATTCATCGCGCGCGAGCCGCTCGTCCTCGCCGGAACCGAAGTGCTCGGTGAAATCTTCGATCGCGTCGCGCTGCTGAAGCGCGATGGCGATCTCTGCAGCGCCGGCGAAGCCATCGCCACGGTCGATGGCAACGCCCGCAGCCTGCTTGAGCGCGAACGCGTAGCGCTCAACTTCCTGCAGCGCCTCAGCGGCGTCGCCACGCTCGCCCGCCAATTTGCCGATGCCGTAGCCGGCACGGGTTGCCGCGTCCTCGATACGCGCAAAACCACGCCCGGCATGCGCGTCCTCGAAAAGCGCGCCGCCGCCGCCGGCGGCGTCACCAACCACCGCATGGGCCTCTTCGACGCCATCCTGATCAAGAACAACCACATCGTCGCCGCCGGCGGTGTGGAGGCGGCAATGAGAGCGGCCTTAACGGCCACCTACCAATCCGCTCCCACGGCTACGCATCCCGTCGGAAAGGCGCTGCCCATCGAGATCGAAGTCCGCACCCTCGCCGAACTGCACGAAGCTCTCGCACGCCGGCGCCAACCACCTCCTGCTCGACAACCTCACTCCCGGCGAAGCCGCCGAGTGGATCCGCGAGATCGCCGGCCGCGCCAACGGTCGAACTCTCCGGCGGCATCACGCTCGCAACGTCCGCGCCTACGCCGAAACCGGCGCCGACTTCGTTTCCGCCGGCGCCATCACCCACTCCGCCCGCGCCGTGGATATCAGCTTCCGGCTGGAACTCCTGTGAACCTCGATTCCCTTCGCCGCGCCGCTGCCCGATCGCCGCATCGATTACTACCCGTCCATCGATTCCACCATGCGCGCCGCCGCAGCCCTTCCGCGCGGCTCGGTAGTAATCGCCGATGAACAGACCGCCGGACAAGGCCGCCACGGCCACTCCTGGCACTCCGCCCCGGGCGCCGGCATCTACTGCTCCATCGTGCTCGATCCCGCGCCCGCGCTCACCCTGGCCCTCGGACTCGCGACCGTCGAAGCCATCGCCGAAGCCACCGGCATCGCCTGCGACCTCCGCTGGCCCAACGACGTCATGCTCGACGGCAAAAAGTGCGCCGGCATCCTGGTCCAATTGGTCGACGGCAAAGCCATCGCCGGCATCGGCATCAACGTGAACCACACCGAGTTTCCGCCCGATCTAGCGGCAGAGGCCACCTCGCTGCGTATCGTGTGCGGGCGCGGATGTCCCACGCGAAGCCATCCTGACGTCCCTCCTCCCAGCCGTTGACCGCTACGCCGCCATTGAACTCGAACAAATCCTCGATCTCTTTGCGCATGCCTCGAGTTACGTGTCCGGCCGCCGCGTAGTCGTAAACTGAAGATCCAAGGCGTCACCGCCGGCCTCGACCCCGCCGGTTTCCTCAAGGTGCGCCAGGACGATGGAACCGTTACCCTAATCCTTGCAGGAGGCGTCCGTGCAGCCTAGCGCCAACCCCTCGAAAAACCGCTCGCTCACGCCCGCCGCCCGCATCCGACGCGACTCCCATACGAACTGCGACGCCGATACGATGCGACTCACATCCGAGTTCGCCCCCATTCCGAGCCGCGACCGCAAGGGAGCGGTCCCCGCCGCCCTCCCGGGAGACTCCCCGTGCTGCTAGCTCTTGACGCAGGCAACAGCAATATCACCATCGGCGCATTCGAGGGCAACCGTCTCCTCTCCAACTGGCGCCTGCGCACCATCCGCGAACAGACCGCCGACGAATGGGGCATCCTGCTGCGCAACCTCTTCTCCCCCGCCGGCCTCGATATCGAAAAGATCGACGGCATCATCATCTCCAGCGTCGTCCCCCCTATCGACGCCACGCTCGCCGCGATGACCGAGCGCTACTTCCACACCGCGGCCATGTTCGTCACGCCGCGCACCGATCTCGGCCTCGCCATCCGCTACGACAACCCCAACGAGGTCGGCGCCGACCGCCTGGTCAACGGCGTCGCGGCGTTCAACAAATATGGCGGCCCGTGCGTGGTCGTGCGATCTCGGCACCACCATCAACTTCGACGTCATCTCGCGCGACGCCGAATACCTTGGCGGCGCCATCGCCGTCGGCATCGGCATCGCCATCGATGCGCTCTTCAGCAAGACCGCGCGCCTGCCCATGGTCGATTTCCGCCCGCCCAAGGACGTGGTCGGCACCAACACCGTCGCCAGCATGCAATCCGGCCTGTACTTCGGCGCGATCGGCGTGATCGACGGCATCATCGAGCGCATCATCGCCAAGCTCGGCCCCGAAACCAAAGCCATCGCCACCGGCGGGCAGGCCCGCATGATCGTCGATGGCTCGCGCTATCTCAAAATCGTTGACGAGCATCTGACGCTGGAAGGCCTCGCCATGATATGGGAGCGCAACCGCAAGTGAGCGATGAGAGCGCCTGGGTCGTCAACTACTTCAACTACTTCACCGAAATCGAAGAGCATTTCCAGCGCGCGCGCGGCACCGGCCTGTTCCTGCTTTCGCCGCTCGATTGGGCGCTGATCGAATCGTGGAAGAACGCCGAGGTGCCGCTGGAAGCTGTCCTGCGCGGCATCGACCTGGCTTTCGAAAAATGGCGCGGCCGCCGCGTCAAGACGCAGATGGTCAACTCGCTCGCCTTCTGCGCGCAAGCGGTCCTTAGCGAAGCGCAGATCATGGCCGGAACCGCGCAGCCGCGCTCGCGCCGCGAAGTGGCCGCTCCGTTCGCGCTCGAAGAGTTGCGCGCCTATCTCGAACGCAACGCCGATGCGCTCCCCTCCGAATACGCCCAAACCGCTGTCGCCCTGCGGCAACTCGCCGCCGAAGTGGAGCAGCACTACACCGACCTGGAATCGCTCGAACGCCGCCTCACCGTTCTCGAAGAGAAGATGATCGCGGCCGCCCGCGTCGCGCCAGAGCGAAGAATCGCTGCTCGCCGCGCGCGCCGAACTCGATCGCCAACTTCGCCCCTACCGCGGCAAAATGACGGCCGATCAATTGTCCATGCTCGAAAAGCAATTCCTCGAACGCAACTTACTCGAAAAAGCCCGCCTGCCCCGGCTGAGTCTCTTCTATATGCGCTAGCTTCACCACAATCTGAAACTTGGTCACAGATTTTCAAAATAAACCTTCGACTCAATCCCTCCACTGACTTACATCAGTTTTGGACCTCTCCAGATCCCCGAAATTTGACGCCCGCTTGTTATTCTGAAATCGAAAACGGGCGCCGCTATCCCTCGCCGCAAGGTGTTCGGAGCCACGGCCCACAGCTCTTTGACAACCTATAGAATTTACATTCCCTGGGCGTCCGCGGTGTCTCTCTGCGCCAGCCACCCGCACTCGCACATTCCCGGGATTGCGCGGTCCGAACCGAGCCGCGCGCGCAAGCAAGCGGTTGCGCCCATAGCCGGAGACTGGCCGCCGCAACGGGAACTGCGCAGGCTTCGGAACATTCCGGCCTTTTCCGTGTTCATCGCGATCGACCGGCCGCGATTCCAACCATTCCTACAACTCCTTCACGCGTCCGGGCAGGCCAACAGCGCAAGCGCGCTAAGATGCATACTTGGCGCAACGGTGAAACTGGGAATCGATTTTGGCACTACCCGTATCGTGGCCGCGGCGGCGGATCGTGGGAACTATCCGCTGGTCGGCTTTGAATCGCCCGATGGGCAGATGCGGGAGTGGTTCCCGCCGCTGGTGGCGATACGCGGCGACGAACGCCGCTTCGGCTGGAACGCGTGGGCCGTGCAGGGCGATCGCGAGTGGACCGTGCTGCGCTCGCTCAAGCGGCTGCTGAAACGCGCCGGCCCCACCACGATGCGTGGATCTCGCCGGCTGCGACGTGCCGGTGATCGAACTGGCAACCGAGCTGCTGTCGGCATTCCGCCAGCAGTTGCGCCATGCTTCCACGCTGTCGCTCGATCGCGCCGAGCCGCTCGAAGCCATGATCGGCGTGCCGGCCAATGCCAACAGCAATCAGCGATTTCTGACGGCGGAAGCCTTTCGCGCGGCCGGCTTCCAGGTGCTGGGCATGCTCAACGAGCCGTCGGCGGCGAGCGTGGAGTTCGGCCATCGCGAGCGGGCCCAGACGCAAGGGACAGGCACCGCGGCGGCTGCTGGTCTATGACCTCGGCGGCGGCACCTTCGACGCGTCGCTGGTCGAAATGGACGACGACACCCACACCGTGGTGGCGAGCGCGGGCCTGGCGGATCTGGGCGGCGACGACTTCGACGAAATCCTCGCCAATCTCGCGCTGGAGACCGCGGGCCGCGGCGCGAACGCGAATCGCTCTCCGATGCCGAGTCTTTCCGCCTGCTGGAGGAGTGCCGCGAGCGCAAGGAGTCGCTCAATCCCAATACCCGCCGCATCGTAGTGGACCTGGAGCGTGTGCGCGAAGGGTGGGGCGAGGTTTCGATCGCCGTGGCGCCTTACTACGAGCGCTGCCGGCCGCTGGTGGAACGCACGGCGGAGGTAGTGGAGGAGCTGCTTGCGGCGCATCCCGAGCGGTCCATCGAAACGCTCTATGTGACCGGCGGCGGCTCCGAACTTCCCGCCGTGGCGCGCGTGCTCAAGGAGACGTTCGGACGGGCCGTGCGGCGCTCCGCCTACATGCGCTCGGCCACCGCGATCGGCCTCGCCATCAGCGCCGATGCGCGCTCCGGCTATGTGCTGCGCGACCGCTTCGCGCGCCACTTCGGGGTGTGGCGCGAGGCCGACCACGGCCGCGCCGTGCGACGTTCGATCTGCTCTTCCCGCGCGGCCTGGAATTGCCGCGGCGCGGCGCGCCGCCGCTGCGTGTGGTGCGCTCCTACCGGCCGGTCCACAACATCGGCCACTTCCGTTACGTGGAGGCGGCACGCATCGGCGAGGACGGCCAGCCCTCGGGCGACCTCACGATGTGGGACGATATCCAGTTTCCCTTCGACCCGGCTCTGCGCGGCGCGAGCGACCTGACGCTGGTCGACGTGAGCCGGATGCGAGACGGCGCCGTACTGCGAAGTGGAAGAGGAATACTCGTGCGATTCCAGCGGAATCGTCAAGGTGACGATCCGCAACCGCTCGGCCGCTTATCAGCGCGAGTACACCCTCGGCCGCTGGTCGAACTCGTCGCCGCGCGGCGGCGAGGCGGGTGCGGTCAAACACGGGTGGAGACATCGCACCCCGCGCAGCGCTTCCTGATGACGGCTATGGCACCCAAATGACGTAGATCAAGTATGCCAACGAGCCTCCCGCGGCGAGCAGCAACAGTCCGGACAGGCGGCGCTTGTGAAGGAAGAACAGCAGGATCAGGCCGGTGAGCGAGACGGCCGTCATCAATAGCGCGGCGATGTCGATGATTTTGCTCCAGATCTTGCCCGTGTCGCGGCCTTTGTGCAGGTCGTTCACGATGGCGACGAAACCGGCGCGGGTTTCGGTGACGTCGTAGGCGCCTGTTCCTCGATTGATTACGATATCGGCCTCGTAGCCGGGACCCTTGAACGACACCGTGCACTGAGAATCCTCGATGCGGAAATCGTCGACGGCGCCGTGGACGCCGTCCTTGCGGCGCAGGTATTCCACTACCTGCAGCTTATCGACTCCGCCTTTCAGCCATTGGGCGTCGAGCGAGCCGCGCGTTTGAACGGTTCTTTGCTGCGCGGTGAACCAATCCTGATGGTTGAGGGTGAAGCCGGTGGCGGCGAAGAAGAAGAGGATGGCGAAGCTGGCCATCGAGAGATAGATGTGAAGCCAGCGCGACAGGGATGCGAGCTTCCGCTTCCAGTGGGGGATCCGATGGGCGTGCGGTTTGGCCGATGTCGCTGCCGGCGCGTTATCGAGCGGCGATTTTGTGGTAATCAAGCGATGCTCCCGCGATTTCGATGTTGCCCTTGAGATCGACCTTCGCGGGCTGGCCGTTACAATCCACTTCCTCATGCATGAGCTGATAGGTTCCGTGTTCGCGCGCGGCTTCTATGAAGACGGTATATTTGCCGGGCGGGACCAACTTGCCGGTATCGTCCTTGCCGTTCCAGTTGAAGGTGTACTTTCCCGGCGACCGGGTGGCGCTGGCGATAGAGTGGGCGTAGGTTCCGGCGTTTTGGAAAGCTTCCGCTACGCGATACCAGGCTTTCATTTCGACGAGGTAGCGGTCCTTGTCGTACCAGAGAGCGAGGGTGCGAACGGGCCTCATGCTTTCGTCCTCTATCCATATGGCGAGATAAGGACGATGGACGTTACGAGCGAATTGGGCCAGCTCAACGGTGACGGTGAGTTCGAGCGAAGGGTCCCAGGCGGCGGGCGCAGGCGCGGGTGGGGCCGCGGCTGCCGGCACGAGAGCCAGTCCGAGCCGGGCCCACGCGGCGCTGGCGAAGCGTTGGCCGGTGTTGGTGACGAGCAGATAATCCACGCCGGGAATGGAGGCGGCTATGCGCTGCGATTCGGCGGGGGTGAGCACCGAAAAGGCGGTGGCCATAGCGCCGGCGTCCGCCGGCGTGGGCGCGGCCACTGTAGAGCTGATGACGCTATCGGCTGTGAGGCCGGTGCGCGGATCGACAATATGCGAGAAGTGATGACCGGCGATATCGACGCCGCGGCGGTAGTTGCCGCTGGTGGCAATGGCGCGTCCGCGAATTTCGACCTGGCCCAGTGGAGGGCAATTCTCGGCGTCGCAGCGCGGGTCGGCGATATCGACGATCTCGGGGCGCGGGCCGCGGACCACGAGATCGCCGCCGATATTTACCACCACCGAGTTGACGCCGGGGATGGCGAGCGCGGCATCGGCCGCGTGTCCCGCGATGTAGCTCTTGGCGAAACTGTTCAGGGCGATGGGGGCGCGGTCGAGGTGGATTGCGGACTGCGCGGCGCGGTCGAGACGCCAGTGCGGCTGGCGGACCTGATTCACGGCGGCGGCGATTTCGGCGGGCGAAGGCTCGCGGTTTTCGCTCTCGGCGTTCTTCCAGACGCGGACCACGGTCTCGGCGGAGGCATCCAGCGCGCCGCCAGTGCGGTCGCGCCACTGGTCGAATAACGAGAGCATCTCGAACAGCTCGGGTGAAACGCGCACGGGCCGGTTAAGGGTTGTCGCCCAATGAGTGAATTCGCTGGAGCTATCCCACGCGCTGAGAATTTCAGCTTCACGATCAATCTCGTGGCGCGCAGCCGCGTCAGCCTCATCGGCCTCGGCCTGGTTACGCGCATCGATTTTCAGTTCGAGCGACGTGCCGAGCACGTTTTCGTAGTTGAAGACAAAGGGAGTGTGCGGCCGTGACGGGTTGGGTCCAGCTGAGAGCGCAGCGAGGAGCGCAATTGGAGCGAGAGGTATAGCGAATCTCATCAAGCTTCGCTTCTTGATTCTTTAGACGGCGCGTTCCGCAACAAGGCAGGGGCGGCGGAAATGCACGGATCTTTCCGCGGCGCAACCGTATTTGAAAAGTGTAACACCGGCGGCGGTTGCTGGCCGGCTCGGGCCGTGGAGCTCCGTTGCGAGGGGAAACTCATGCTGCTGGCGGCCAAGATCGCCGTCATACTTCTTTGTAGTCTTGAAAAGTTCCAGCCTGCCATCGGCCGCCAGCGGGCGTGAGCGATCGCGCAACTGCTGCATCTCGGCCGCGCTCAGCGGCTGAAATCCTCTCGCTACTTCCAGGTTTTGCTGCAGCACGTTCCATCGACTCCATACCGCTGATCGGTCACCGCCACCGGCAGGCTCATCGCGTAACGCAACGCTTCAGCGGCGGTGACGCCGCCATTGCGCACCATCTCGCCGCTTCCGCCCATGCTCTTCATCCCGAGCGGCGCGATACCCCGCCGGTTGGCTTCCGGCAGCACCTGCTTCTCGAAACTACGGAATGTCGCATCGAAGCAGTTCAGCGGCATCTGCACCGTATCGAAAGGGAAATCGTGCGCCGAGCATCTTCAGGTGAATTGCAGGATCTTTGTGCCCCGTGAATCCTACAAAGCGAACCTTGCCTTCCTTCTTCGCCTGCGCCAGGGCTTCGGCCGCGCCGTTGGGCGCGAATATCAGATCGGGGTCGTTCGTCGTAAATCACTTCGTGGATCTGCCAGACATCGAGGTGATCGGTTTGCAGGCGGCGCAGCGATTCTTCCAGCATGCGCATCGCGACGATCTTTCGACGCGGCCATGCGTGCAAACCTTGGTCATCAGGAACGCGCGATCGCGCTTGCCCTTCAAGCGCCGCAGCCCAGCCAATCTTCGCTCCGGCCCTCGTGATATTCCCACGCATTATCGAAGAAATTGATCCCAGCATCGAGCGCGCGTATCCACGATGCGGCGTTGCCTCGTCGATATCTCTTCGCCGAGCCGAGATGAAAACCGCCGACGCCCAGCGCCGAAACTTCAACCCCCGTCTTCCCCAAGCGGCCGGCGCGGCACTGTCGCTGCCCGAGTCCGCACTGGCTCCCGGTGCCGAAAGTGCGGCTGCGGACCATAGCCCCGCCGCCGCTCAGAAATTCCGGCGCCGCTGTGGCTTCGAATTCATGGTGTCACCTCATTGGCTCATTTTCGGGTAGGGACTGCCCGGTATTCTCTGTCGCTTGCAGCATCTCCTTCACTTCCACGGACTGCATATCGAGCGGGAAATCGTGCGCAAGGCGCGCCTCGGGATTGTCGAACTTCAGCGATAGCTTGTATAACTCGAAGCGCCCATCGGCGGCGTATTCCTTCACGCTGTCGCGCACGCGTCTGCATCTCGGCCGGCGACATCGGCTTGAAGTTCTGAGCGATCCTCAAGATTCTGTTGCAGAATCTCGGGCTTATCGATGCCGGTAATCGTCGTTGTCACCGGCAGGCTCATCGCATAGCGCAGAGCTTCCTCAGCCGCTGATCGCGCCCTTCTGGATGGCGTCGCCGTGCCCCTGCAGCGGCTTCATCCCCAGAGCGGCGATGCCGCGCCGGTTCAACTCCGGAAGCACCTCGCTTTTCGAAACTGTCGAAATTGCGCGTCGAAAGCATTGAGCGGCATTTGCACCGAATCGAACGGAAAGCCCGTCGCCAGCATCTTCAGGTGAATTGCTGGATCTTTGTGGCCGGTGAATCCGACGAAGCGCACTTTCCCTCTGCTTCTTGGCTTGAGCCAGCGCCTCCGCCGCGCCGTCGGGGCGGATGAAGAGGTCGGGATCGTTTTCAAACGACACGCCATGAATCTGCCAGAGATCCAGATGATCCGTCTGCAGGCGCCGCAAGCGACTGCTTCGAGCATCTGCATGCGCGAGATCGTTGATCGCGGCCGTGCGTGCAGACCTTGGTCATCAGGAAGACTCTTGTCGCGGACCCTTCAGCCCCTTGCCCATCCAATCTTCAGACTTTCCCCGGTGGTATTCCCAAGCAATTGTCGAAGAACGTGATCCCGCCATCCACCGCGTCGCGAATCAGCCGAACTGCGCGTGTCCTCATCCGAAGCATCGCCCAGATGGTGTCCGCCGAAGCCGAGCGCCGAGATGCGCACGTCATGGCGCCCGAACTTGCGCGTGGGAATTCCGTTTGAAGTCCTGTGGCATGCGTCCTCCAATCAGATCTCCTCGTGCGAATGTTCCCGGTTTTGCGCCGAACCCGGCTCTGATTTTTTACGGTGAATATCCGCCATCACCGGGTCGGGGAGAATGTGTCCCGCAAACGCCTGAAGTTTGTTCTTGAACGATCCCGCCACGATGTGGTCTTTCCCCGCCATGAGCGCCTCAAATCCCTGCCGCGCCACCTCCGCGGGTCGTCCTTCTCGCCCGCGCCAAGCTGAGTGTCCTCCAGGCCCGCACGGCGGAAGAACTCTGTTTCGGTCGCGCCGGGCATCAGCACCGTGATGGTGACGCCCGTGTCTTTCAACTCATTGCGGACGGCTTGCGCAAACGAAGTCAGGAACGCCTTCGACGCGTTATAGACCGCCTCGAATGGCCCAGGCATAGTCCCCGCGATCGACGACGTGAAGAGAACGCGTCCGCCGCCCGCCTCGATCATATCGTTCAGGATGCGCTTCGAGAGGTGCACCGGCGAAACGACGTTCAAGTAGATCAGGCGCAACTCATCTCGTAATTCCGTCTCGCGTGCGAAGTCGCCGCCGATTCCGACGCCCGCATTGATCGCTATCGCATCCAGGCGGCGGCCAGACTTCTGGATCGCATCGTAGAGCTTCTCCACGCCTTCATAGGTCGCAAGGTCCGCCTGCAGGCTTTCAACCGCGGCGCCGGTTTCCTCGATGGCGCGCGCCGCATCCTTTATATGTTCCTGCTCCGAGACGATTAATAAGTCGAAGCCGTGCTCGCCGAACTGGCGGGCCAGCTCATAACCGATGCCGCTCGATGCGCCGGTTACGACCGCAAATTGACGATTACCGATTAGGGACCATATATTCTCCTTTTTATGCCGCCATTTTGTGCAAGCCGGAAGCGCCTGGCTTCAACACGACCTTGATGCATTCATCCTGCTTGTCGCAAAACATTTGGAAGGCTTCGGGCGCGCTATCGAGGCCGCCGGTGTGCGTAATGACGAAGCTGGGGTCGATTTCGCCGTTCTGAATTCTTTCAAGCAGCGGGCGGAGATAACGCTGCACGTGCGTTTGGCCGGTGCGCACAGTAATGGCGCGATTCATCAACGACCCGAACGGAATTTTATCGACCACTCCCCCGTAGACTCCGGGAATCGATAGCACGCCGCCGTTCCTGCAGGCCATGATCGCCTGCCGCAGCGCGATTGGCCGGTCGCTTTCGAGCATTACCGCCTGCTTGGCGCGATCGTAGGCGCCATACAGACCGGGAGCGTGCGCCTCCATCCCCACCGCGTCGATGCAAGCGTCGGGTCCGCGTCCCCCCGTAATCTGTTGCAGCGCGTCGAGTACGTCGACGTCCTGGTAATTGAGCGTCTGCGCGCCCACTTTTTCACGCGCCATGCGCAACCGCTCGGGGAAACGGTCGATGCCGATCACGCGCTCGGCTCCTAACATAAACGCGCTCTTCATCGCGAACTGACCCACGGGTCCGCAGCCCCATACTGCTATGGTGTCGCCGGGTTTGATGTCGCATGCTTCCGCCGCCATGTAGCCCGTAGGGAAGATGTCGGAGAGGAACAGCACCTGTTCATCGGTCAATCCGTTTTCGATCTTGATTGGACCGACATCGGCGAACGGTACGCGTACGTAGTCCGCTTGTCCGCCCGCGAATCCGCCGAGCAGATGAGAATAGCCGAACAGTCCGGCCGGCGAATGGCCCCACATTTTCTCCGCCAGCCAAACGTTCGGATTCGAGTTCTCGCACAGTGAGAACATTCCCTGCGTGCAGAAGAAGCACTGGCCGCACGAGATGGCGAACGGCACGACCACGCGGTCGCCCGGCCTTAGATTCCTGACTGCGGGACCGGCCTCCATTACCTCGCCCATAAATTCGTGCCCCAGAATATCCCCCTGCATCATGCTCGGCACATAGCCGTTGTAAAGATGCAGCTCCGATCCGCAGATTGCGGTTGAGGTGACGCGCACGATCGCGTCGCGCGAATTGAGAATCTTGGGCTCGGGCACGTCTTCGACCCGCAGCTTGCGTTTTCCATACCAGCAGTTGGCCTTCATGATTGCTCCCTTTATTGAGCGATGCTGTCGAGCCACGTCGCGCTGCCGCGGCGGCCCGCCGGTTGTCCTTCGGTGGTGAGGATTTCGCCGACTTCGAGAAGCTGCTTCATCCGGCGCAGCGATTTGTAAAGCACTTGTTCCGGATGCTTGCCGAAGAATCGCGTCAGCGGCGCGATCGCTGCCGCCCCCGGATGGTGGTAGTCGATCTGCACACGCACCAGCGTCCCGCGGCCGCCGGGAGCGGCCTCAAATGTCACCGAACCGGCAGCGGCTATCAGTCCGCCCGGAAGATGCCGCCATGAAATGCGCTTGTACGGCTCATCCTCCACAATCTCCACGTCCCATTCGAGTTGGCGGCCGCCAGGGAGGCGCATAGTCCAATGAGCGGCGCGCTCGCCGGTGTCGCGCACCGAAACATCGGCGGTTGCGCAGCGAGCAAGGTTGCGCAGATCCCGCCAGAAGCGGTAGCATTCGTCGGGCGGCCGCGCGATCAGCACATTCGCCTCGGCGCGTACTCCCCGGGGGCCGGCTGACGTGGCACAATTTTGTGCGCACATTACGTCGAGCGCGGTTACGCCGGCAACCGCGGCCACCGAGCTAGCCGATGCCAGCGTTTTTCCTTTACGCGCACCGGCGATCAGGGACGCGAGATCGACGATGTCACCGCCGACGCGCATCCAGAGCCACAGCCCTGGGTCCCTCCGCGTGAGAATGCCTACGCCCGCAATGATTTCGCGGAGCCCATACATGCGGATCAAGTTGCAGTTTTTCTTCGTGCCCGAAATCTTCGCGACGACGCGCGGCATCGCCAGCTCAGCCGCTCCTAAGCCGAGGCTGAACCATCCGAGAAATCGTGCAAGCGAGGGCGTTGCCCCCCGGCCTACGCCATTGCGCGGACGGTTTTCCGCGTCTCTATAAGGTGTGGCGGAGGATTGAAGCGGCTGTTCGGCGGTCATATATTTCCCGTGGCTAAATCGCACTTGTTTCGGGCAGTTCGATCTCCGTTGCCTGCATACGTACAGCGCTTAAAGTTGTGAGAACAGCCTTTTTAAGGGATAGGCAAACGTCCTAATGCACGCTGAAATTGGCCGCCGCCAGAACGCGTGATTTTGACGCGGCCGCCATACCAGGCGATAGCGCGGGAATCGCGCGTAGCGAGTTCCGGGCGCCCTTTTCGCCGAGCGGCCGGATGTAGGAATTGCTCTAGTAAGAAGAAGCTTCCGCCCGCGAAATATCCTATTGAGGGGCCCTCCGCATGTCCGCGGGTTGCAGCCTGTAATCTTTCTCGCGATCATTGTTAAAATCGTGTTCAACCGCATGAAGCCTTCCCGCATCGCGCTCTGTCTGCTCCTGGCTCTCTCCGCCTTCGCCGTCGAACCGGTCAAGTGGACCCCGGAAGCCGCCAACCTCTGGTATTCCAAACAGCCCTGGTACGTCGGCGCCGATTACATCCCCGCCAGCGCCATCAATCAGATCGAGATGTGGAACGCCGAATCGTTCGACCCGGTGGTGATCGATACCGAGCTGGGGTGGGCGCAGGCCATCGGCATGAACGCCATACGCGTCTTCCTGCACGAGATTCCTTGGAACAAAGACCCGGGCGGTTGCGCCAAGCGCATGAATACTTTTCTGCGCATCGCCGACAAGCATAAGATCAAGGTCATTTTCGTTCTGTTCGATTCGGTGTGGAGCCCGTTCCCCGAACCGGGGATTCAGCGCGATGTCCGCCAGGGCGTCCACAATTCCGGATGGGTGCAGGATCCAGGCGCGGCCGCGCTGGTGGACGAACAGCATTGGTCGCGGTATCTACAATATGTCGAAGACGTCATCCACGAGTTCATCACCGACAAGCGCGTGCTCGCCTGGGACCTGTGGAACGAGCCCGACAACATGAACGATGGCAGCTACCGCTCGTCCGAACCCGTCAATAAGGTGGATTTGGTGACGCGTATGATGCCGCTGGTTTTTAAATACGCGCGAGCCGCGCTGCCATCGCAGCCGCTCACCAGCGGGCTATGGCACGGCGATTGGTCAAGCTCGGATAAACTCTCGCCCATCGAAAAGATTCAGCTCGAGGAATCGGATATTATCAGCTTCCATAACTACGACAAGGCAGCCGATTTCGAGAAGCGCATCCAGTGGCTGCAGCAATACCACAGGCCCATTCTGTGCACTGAGTACATGGCGCGCGAACGCGATTCGACGTTCCAGAGCATTCTGCCCATTGCGAAGAAGTACAACGTGGCGGCATTCAGTTGGGGCCTGGTCGCTGGGAAAACGCAAACTTACCTGCCGTGGGATTCCTGGCAGCATCCGTACGTCGATCGGCAGCCGGCGATCTGGCATCACGATATTTTCCGCGACAACGGATCACCCTACTCACAAGAGGAGATCGATTTCATCCGCCAGATTACCGGGCGCGGCTCGACGCCAAAAGTAAAAGGGAAATAGCGCGACAAATTTGTGATAATGAAGACCATCGGAGGACGCAGATGCGTTGGTTAGCCCCGGTAGTTGCCTTATCGATTTCGATTCCATTCGCGCCCGCGGCGCGGGCCCAGAACGCGGCGCCGATGTTGAACATCGTGATTATAGAAGGCGAGGGCGCGATCAACAATATCAAGCAGCGCACAGCGCGCGAGCCCGTCGTCCAAGTGGAAGACGAGAATCATAAGCCTGTTGCCGGGGCGGCGGTCATCTTCGCGCTTTCCGATCAGGGAGCGGGCGGAACGTTCGCCGGGGGCACTCACAGTGTGAGCGTGGTAACGGATAGCCAAGGCCGGGCGGTGGCTCGCGGCTTTCATCCAAACCATGTGCAGGGACAGTATCAAATCCATGTCACGGCTTCGCACAACGGCCTGACGGCGAACACGAACATTGCGGAATCGAACGTAGTGGCGGCGGCTGGCGCGGCGACTACGGCCGCTGCGGCCGGAATTTCGGGGAAACTGATCGCGGTAATCGTGGTCATAGCTGCGGCGGGCGCGGCCGGCGGCGCCTATGCCGCTACGCATAGCGGCGGCGGGAATTCAGCCACGCCGGCGAATTCCGCTGTCACGATTACGCCGGGTTCCGGCCTTGTAGGACCGCCCAAGTGAACATTATGAAACAACGATATTTGCTAGTATTTGCGATTTTTGCCGGCGTCGCCTGCGCACAGACCGGGACTTTCACAGGCCCCGTGGCCGGATACGTATTCGACGGCAACGCGCACTCGCTGCGGCCCGTGCTCGGGATTCCGGGCGCTGCCACGGTGGGCGCGCCAATCGACGTGGGGTATTCGTTGACGGCGGCCTATGTGGCCCCGGGGCAAGATTCATTCTTCGGTATCGCATCCGACGGCTCAACGCACTGGTTCGCGATTGCGGCAGGCGCGGTCAAGGAAAGCGCCATCAATGGCGTGATGCAATCGCCGGAGCGTGTGGTTTTCAGTCCTTCGGGAACGGCAGCGGCGCTCTATGCGAATGGGCAGGCACAGATCGTCACGGGATTGCACGCGTCTCCCGTAACAGCCGGCAGCATCTCCTTAAGCGGGACCAACGCGGCGCACGGCCGGCGCGTGGCGCCGGCGCTTGCGGTTAGCGACGACGGCTCCTATCTGCTTGTCGCATTGAACGGGTCCATCCAGTTGGCCAGCCAAAACGGCGTGGTGCGTCCGGTGATTCAAACGGGCTCGGACGCGGTGATGGCGTTCGCGCCGGGTGGACACGATGCGGCAATTGCGGCGCGCGGAACCGGGGCAGTTCTGATTCGCGACGTCCCAGGCTCGGCTACGCAACAGCCGCTCGCGGGCGATGGACCTTCCTTCAACGCCGCGGTGGGAATCGCTTTTTCCGGCGATGGATCACACGTGTTCGTGGCCAGCGCCTCACAGAAATCCGCGCTGGCTTTGGACCTTTCGGGCAATCGCTCCGACATGACGTGCAGTTGTTCACCAGCTGAGTTGACGCCGATGGGCAGTTCATTTCGCTTGAACGAGCTTACGGCCGATCCGCTGTGGCTGGTGGATGCTGGCGCGTCCGGACCGCGCGTGGTCTTCGTGCCGGCGCTGAGGGCTTCGCAGTAGCGTGCGCTTCCTGCTGGTGCTGCTCGGCGGCGGCGTAGGTTCGCTGGCGCGGTACACGGCGGGTATGGCTATCGTGGAACGCTTCGGCTCGCGCTTTCCCGTGGGCACAATGGCGATCAACGTGACGGGGTCGTTCCTGATCGGATTGGTGATGACGCTCATCACCGAGCGTTTCCCGGGCGATTTGACCTGGCGCCCGCTGCTGGTGACGGGATTCCTTGGCGGATACACGACGTTTTCCAGCTTCGAATGGGAAACCTACGCAGCGGTGCGGCATGGCGGATTCTGGATCGGCGCCGCGAACGTGGTGGGCAGCGTAGCGTTGGGCTACGGCGCCGTTTGGCTGGGCGCGGGCCTGGTGCGCAAGTAAGCCACGGCCGCTGACCACGAATCGTAAGGTGGCCAGATAACTCCTATGCTACATTGATCTTTCCCATGCGCAATGTGGTAATCATCGGGTCCGGCTGCGCCGGCAACACCGCAGCGATTTATGCAGCCCGCGCCAACCTCAAACCGCTGGTGGTAAGCGGGCACGAAGGCGGCGGCCAGCTCTCGCTCACTACGCTGGTGGAAAATTTCCCTGGATTTCCCGAAGGCATCAACGGGCCGGATCTGGTGGAGAACATGAAGCTGCAGGCGCAGCACTTCGGCGCCGAGTACATCCACGCGGCGGTGACGGATACGGATTTCTCCACGCGGCCTTTTCGCATCGATGTGGAGGGCGAAATGGTCGACACGCGCACGGTGATTATCGCGTCCGGCGCGTCGGCCCGCTGGCTGGGTTTAGAAAACGAGCAACGGCTAATCGGCAAAGGCGTCAGTTCGTGCGCCACCTGCGACGGCTTCTTCTACCGTGGCAAGGACATCATGGTGATCGGCGGCGGCGATTCCGCCATGGAAGAGGCGAACTTTCTGACGCGCTTCGGCCGCCAGGTGACGCTGGTGCATCGCCGCGACGAGTTCCGCGCGTCGAAGATCATGCTCGACCGGGCGCGCAACAATTCGAAGATCCGGTTCCTGCCAAATACGCTGGTGGAGGACGTGTACGATGTCTCGGCCAACCTGGTAACCGGCGTGCGATTGCGGAACCGCGTCACGAACGAGGCCTGGGACGAGCCCGTGGATGGTTTCTTCGTGGCTATCGGCCATATTCCGAATACGCGCGTGTTCAAGGGACAGATCGATACCGACCCCGACGGTTACATTCTTTCGAAGGGCGGCGCGCGCACCAACATCCCCGGCGTGTTTTATGCGGGCGACGTGCAGGACCGCGTGTATCGCCAGGCAATCACCGCCTCCGGCGCGGGATGCATGGCGGCGATCGAAGCGGAACGTTTTCTGGAAGCGGAAGGACACTGATTCACCTAACGGAGCCACACATGATCGAGCGCATTACTCCTCCTGGCGTACCCGCCCCGCGTGGGCCCTACTCACCCGCGGTTCGCGCCGGCGATTTCATTTACGTATCGGGGCAGGTTCCCGTGGACCCCGCGACGCAGAAGATGATCTGCGGCGATGTCGCCACCGAGACCCGCCAGGTGTTGAACAATATCAAGAGCGTGATAGAAGGCTGCGGAGCGACGATGCACGACGTGGTCAAGTGCCACGTGTATCTCGCGGACGGCAAGGATTTCGCGGCGATGAACGAAGTGTACATCGAGTTCTTCGGCGAGTGTAAGCCGGCTAGGACGACGGTGGCCGTGGCGTTCGCGTTGCCGGGGATCAAGGTGGAGATCGACGCGATCGCGTATAAACCGAAATAGCGGGGCCGTGGGTGTGGAATAGGATTTTCGGCGCAATCGCAATACTAGTTCCCCTGCTGATTGTGGCATTCAAGCCGCGCTTATGGACGGAGTTCGCATCGTATCCCATAGCGTTCGGCATTTCGCTGGCGATCTGGGCGGGCCAATCGGTTTTCCGGGCTTATAGACGGCGCGCCAGCGAATCGTGGGCGGCGACGACTGGGACGGTCGAAACCGCGGAGGTAAAGGAAGACCAACGCGAGGGCGGACTTCGCTCGCCGTCCGAACTGAGAATCGCGCACTCTTGCCGAGCGAATGGCGATTGGTATTCCGGCTTCGACAGGCGGCGATTTAGCCATGAATCGGAAGCGGAGGAAGTAAGCCGGGCACTGCGCGGCCAGAACGTGATGCTTCGTTACGATCCGCGGCGGCCGGAACAATCGGTCCTGAACTGGCTTCCTCTCAAGCAATAGATGAAGGTCCGCAGTAAGATTGAACTGTGGAGGAATTGCGCCGTTTGAGTCCGGACCGTTTGGCGCGCGCCGAGGCTTGGCTGCTCAATACGCCGCCGGGTAGCCGGGCCGCCGCGGCCCGCGACTATGGCATCGATCTGACTCTGCTGATCGAGCAATTGCGCCGCACTCCAGAAGAACGCTTGCGCGACCTTGAGAACTCGGCGAATTCGCTCGAACGCCTGCGTGGAATCCTCCATAAGCCGCCGCTATGAATCTGGAAAAAGCGTTGCACGCCCTTTGCGACGCGGGAGCGGATTTCGTAATCTATCATCGGCGGCGTTGCCGCGACGTTTCACGGCAGCGCGAGCCGCGCCTAATCTGAAGCGATTGAAGGAAGCGCTGGAGTCTTTTCATCCACGCCCTCGCGGATTTCCGCCTGAGCTTCCGTTCGTTTGGGACGAAGCGACTTTGCGGAGCAGCTCGGTTCTCACGTTGCAAACCGACATTGGCAATGTCGATCTCTTGGCAGAGGTAGCGGGATTAGGGCCTTTCGAAGAGATCGAGGCTCGTTCCAAAACCGCGGACGCGTTTGGGCGCCGCGTAGCGGTTCTCGACATCCGCAGTTTGATTCAAGCCAAGCGCGCAGCGGGGCGCGCGAAAGATCTAAACCTCATCCCAGAGTTGGAAAGCTTGATGGAAGCCGAAGGGAGCAGCAGTTAATCTGCAGCGCAAAGCGCCGGGCTGGTCGAGCACGGTAAGGGTTTGATCCCCGGTTTGCTACTATCGTAAAATCCGCAAATGAACAATCGCCCGTTCCGTAGGCACGCGCGCAAGGCGAATCGCGCATGATCGTCACCTTCGGCGAGCTTATGCTTCGCCTGACCCCTCCTGGCTCCGAGCGCTTTCTGCAATCGCCCAATTTCGTGGCGACTTTCGGCGGCGGCGAGGCCAATGTGGCCGTCGCCCTGGCGAATCTCGGCATGCCCTCAACCTTTGTCACGGTTCTGCCGCGCGATAACCCGATCGCCGACGCAGCCATTGGGGAATTGCGCCGCTTCGGCGTGGGCGTCTCGCACATCCTCCGCGGGCCGGGCCGGATGGGCATTTACTTTCTCGAGCAAGGCTCCAACCAGCGGCCCTCCAAGGTTTTCTACGATCGCGAACATAGCGCCATTTCGGCTGCCAGCCCGGGTTTGATCGCTTGGGGCGCCGTCTTCGCCGGCGCGAGTTGGTTTCACATCTCAGGAATCACTCCCGCGATTAGCGAATCGCTGGCAGCGGTGGCGCTCGAGAGCGTACGTAGCGCGCAGGCGGCGGGCGTGATGGTATCCTGCGACCTCAACTATCGTAAAAACCTGTGGAAGTGGGGTCCCGCCAAAGAGACGATGTCCGCTCTCATCGGGCACGCCGATATCGTGATCGCCAACGAAGAGGACGTGCAGATGGCGCTTGGCATCCAGTCCGATGCGGACGTCCACGCGGGCCAGCTCGATCCGGCGCATTACGAGGCGCTCACGGCAAAGGTTCTGACGGCGTATCCGAACGTGCGCGCCGTGGCGATTACACTGCGCGAATCGCATAATGCTTCGCACAACGGGTGGTCGGCCTGCTTGAACGATCGCGACCAGTTCGTGCTCAGCCGCCGATACGAGATCACGCACATTGTGGACCGCGTGGGCGGCGGCGACAGCTTCGCCGCAGGGTTGATCTACGGCCTGCTGGAACTACCCACTCGCCAGGAGGCGCTCGATTTCGCGACCGCCGCGAGTTGCCTGAAGCATTCGATGCCGGGCGACTTCAGCCGCACGAGCGCGACCGAAGTATTCGGCCTATTGAGGGAAGGCGGCTCAGGCCGCGTACAACGGTAGGAATCGGCGCTTCACGCCGGTGCGAGGCGCCGCCTACTCTACTTCGCCGGGGAGCCTTTCGGCTAGCGATGCTTGAGGGCGTGATCGGGCTTGGTCTTGCCGGGCTTCGTCTTGCGGCTCAATGCCCGCATAGCTCCCAAGTACTGACGATAGGCCGCGTTCCACTCCTTCGAAGCGCTCTCGAGACGTTGTCCGGCCCTTCGCAACTCCCTAATCTCCTGGTCCATCCTCTGGGACATAGACCCTCCTGGGCCGATAGATTTACCAGTACTCTGCGACAGGTAGAACTACTGTCGTTTCGATTCTAAACCCTTTTGTCGTCAGAGAGCGAGCGCAAACCAACCGAACCGCCTGACGAATCAGATGATGGTACTATCGGGCCTAATCAAAGATTCCGTTCGTCCCCATCAAAAAGTTTGCATCTGTTTTTCAAACCGAGCGCGACGCGGTCGTCAAAATGTAATATTATTTGTGCATCCATTCTCTTTTGGGGGGGTTAACATGCGTGTTGTTCTAACAACCGCCGCACTTTTTCTGGCGGCGTTTTCCGGCGTTTCTCAGGTTGCAACCACGTCCCGTCTCGATGGGACCGTCATCGATCCGCAAGGCGCTTCAGTACCCGGCGCGAAAGTGGAGGTGGTGCAAACCGCCACCGGCCAGAAGTTTCATGTCACAACCGATGAAAAGGGCTACTGGGCGCTGCCCAGCCTACAGAACGGCGTTTATAAGGTTACAGTGACGCGCGAAGGATTCAAATCGGTAACCAATGAAAACGTCACCCTCGATGCGGGAGTGCCGGCAACCGTCAATTTCACGCTTGCGGTTGGCGCCACAACCGAAACGATTGAAGTGACCGCGGGCGCCGAGGTTCTGCAAACCGATTCGGTCACGGTTGCCTCCACTTTGCAGGGGGCGCAAATCCATGACCTGCCGTTTACCAGCCACAACGCAACCGACCTGATCGCAACGCAACCGGGCACGCAGACGGCGCAGGGACCGCGCTACTCGGTAATCAACGGCTTGCCGCAATCCACCATCAATATCACGCTGGACGGCATCAATATTCAAGACAACACCAACAAGAGCACGGATGGCGTGTTCAACAACGTTCAGGCGCGCACCGAGGCCATCGAGGAACTGACCGTATCGACGGCCAATGCCACCGCCGATAGTAGCGGCGAAGGCGCCGCGCAGGTCAAGTTCGTCACGCGCTCAGGCACCAATCAGTGGCATGGCGGCGTGTTCGAAACCAACCGAAACGATTTCTTCGAAGCCAATTATTATTTCAACAGCGTCAACGGGCTGAAACGCGACTATTTGAACTTGAACGAATGGGGATACCGATTGGGCGGCCCGGTAAAGAAGAACAAGCTGTTCTTCTTCACGACATTCGAGTTCTTTTTCCTGCCGCAATCGTTTCTGACCTCGGGCCAGACGTGGCTTACGCCGACGGCGTCGACCGGCGTCTTCACCTACAATGCCAGCGGGGCTGTCAAAATGGTGAACCTTTACGCCCTGGCGGCCGCGGCCGGATTCCCGAGCGCACCCAATGCTACATTGGCCAAGACTTACTCGCTGATCCAGCAGCTCACGAGTTCCGGCGGAACCTTATCGAACCGGATCGCAACCAACAACGACTACAATCGCAATAACTTCGCATTTCCCAACAAGGCGACCAATAACCGCAAGTTCGAAACGACGCGAATCGACTATAACCTGTCGGACAAGCACCATCTAAGCGGCGTCTGGAATTACCAGGTTAATTCGCGGAATCCGGACGGTTTGAACGGAACGGAGGCGATCCTGCCTGGAACCGGCACTGTTCTAGGAACGCCGAACTTGCAAGGGCAGTATGGCATCAACTGGACGGGATCTATTTCCATGCGCTCCACCTTGACGCCAACGTTGACCAACGAAGCGACGTTCGGAATCCAGGCCGGGACCGATATTCTTGGATCCGGCACGGCGTCCAACGAGTACTCTTTGTTCGGCAACGTGCAGCCGATCTTCGTTTCGTCCAGCGCGCCCTACATGACGAATCCCTATCTCGGGCGGTTATCTCAGTTATGCCCCTCGCAATGCGCCGGTCTATCAGCTCAGCGACAACCTGTCCTACCTGAAAGGGAGCCATCTGCTTACCTTCGGTGGCGGGTTCACGCAAGTAAATTACTGGTCGGGGACTGCGAATAACTCCCTCATTCCGCAGGTGACTCTGGGCAACGCATCGGGCGACCCAGTCAACACCGGCGCCACTTCGCTATTTACGACGGGCAATTTCCCGGGCGCCAGCTCCACTCAGTTATCCGACGCCGCCAACCTTTATGCGATTCTCACGGGCAGGGTTTCGTCAATCGCGACTTCCCAGGTTCTCAACGAGACCACGAAAACGTACGGGCCGAATTATACAGTGGACCGGGACCGCATGCGGGAGTTTTCGCTCTTCGCGCAGGATACCTGGAAAGTGAATTCGAATCTGACTTTGACGCTTGGCGTCCGCTGGGACAAGCAGAATCCGTTCGAAAATCTGGATGGCCTGTATACCAGCGTGGGGTTAGCGGGCCTCTATGGGGTATCGGGAGTCGGCAACTTATTTAAACCCGGCGTGCTGAGTGGAACTTCCCCGGTTTTTACTCCCCTACAACCGGGCGCAGACAGCTATCAAAGCCGCTTCGGAAACTTCAATCCGAATATCGGTCTGGCTTATCGAATCGCACATAAGGACGGCCCGCTTTCCTGGCTGACGGGCAAGGGCGATGCCGTATTGCGCGGCGGATTTTCCATCGCCACGATCCGTGAGGGCATGGGATTTCTGGCGGGGGTATTGACTCCGAACCAGGGGCGCAGCCTCTCAACCAGCGTGGATCCTATCAACTTCCCGTCTAACTTCGGGCCGATCGGAAGCGTGTCCTTTGGCGGACCTTATCCCACGCGCGCTCCAACCGCCATCGATCCGAACTTCCCCAATCCGTCGTTCCCATTGGCAGTCCAGAGCGGACAGAGCGTTGAAGATTACAACCCGAACATCAAGCCGGAATATGTCCAGAGCTGGACCTTCGGTTTCCAGCGGCAACTCGACAACAATACCGGTATCGATATCCGCTACGTGGGCACTCACGGCGTCGGTCTGTGGCGCGCAATCAATCTGAACGAAGTGAACACCGTGGAAAACGGCTTCGGCCAGCAATTCCAGGCGGCGCAGAACAACCTGGCGATCGCCAACGGATTTACGAATATCGCGGCGCTTCAGAACGCGGTTTTCACGAATCCCGCTTTCAAACTGAACACCAACTACGGAAATTCGGGCCTGCCGGGACAGGTGGCGATTCCGATCATTCAGACGGCTATCGGCAGCACGACCGACACCACCACGGCGACCCAGCTTGTGCAAGGCCAAGCCGGGATGACGGCCAACGGCATCGCCACCAATGCCACGCGCATGGCTAGCCTGACCAAAGCCGGCCTGGTTCCCGTCAATTACTTCCAGGTGAATCCGCTTGGCGGCGGCAACGCGACCGAGATGACGAACGGGAACATGAGCACCTACAATGCGTTGCAGGTGGAAGTACATCGCCGGCTGTCGCATGGTCTGCAGATTCAGGGAAGCTATACCTTCGCCAAGTCGCTGACCAACGATACGAACTTCACGCTGCGCGATATCGGGGGCGAGAAAGGACCCTCGCCGTTCGATTTTCGTAACGCTTTCAAGTTTACGTGGATCTACCAGCTTCCCTTCGGCGCGGGAAGATCCTACCTTTCGAGCGCTCATGGGGTGCTGGGTAAGGTGGTCGAAGGATGGCAGATCTCGGGCGTAGGCCGCTTGCAGAGCGGTTCGGCGGTGCAACTCAATAGCGGGCGCGACACATTCAATCAGAACGATTCGGGCGTGGTGCTGCACAACATGACCGCTTCGCAGCTGCAAAGCGAGATGAGCATTTACAAAACCAGCCAGATCAATGCCAGCGGGGTGGCGACCGGTACGGTTTGGTATTTGCCGCAATCGCTCGTACAGAACTCGCTGGCGGCGTTCCAGCTCGGAACGTCGACGCTGAATCCCAGCGCGCCTTACGTCGGGCCATGCACCACGGCAGGCCAGGAATGCGACCGCATATTCCTCTATGGGCCGTGGCTATCGAAGTGGGATGTCAGCCTGGTGAAGGTGACGCGCATTCACGAGCGATTCACCGCGGAATTGCGCGTCCAGGCGCTCAACGTTTTCAACTTCGCCAATTTCGATATCACTTCAGCCACCAGCGGCGGCGGCACGTCGACTGTTGGTAGTTCGTTCGGCCAGACGACGTCGGCTTTCCGCGACCTGAATAACACGAACGACCCAGGGTCGCGGACTTTGGAATTTGTGTTCCGCTTGAATTTCTAACCGGTGCACCCTTTAGAGCCCGATTGTTGCCTCGAACAATCGGGCTCTACGCCTTTACATCCGCTTTTTCGCCGTCCATCGTATAAATAGATAGAGGGGCAGACATGCTGATCCGCAAGGGCGCAGATCTCCGTTATTCCGATATCACTCCTAAGAGTTTGTATTTCAACCGCCGGAGCTTCCTGGCGGGCCTTCCGGCCGCGTTTCTGGCGGGACGGGAGCTGCTGTCGCCTTCGGCCCGCGCGCTTGCCTCCGAAATGGCCATCCCCAACCTGGTGAAGGGAACCTTAAGCACCACCGGCGAGGCGGTAACCCCCAAGCAGGACGTTACCCACTACAACAATTTCTACGAGTTCGGTACCGGCAAGGAACAGCCAGCCACATTGGCGCAGAAATTCAAGACCTCGCCGTGGACCGTATCGATCGAAGGCGAGGTCGACAAGCCCGTCAAGCTTTCGATGGACGACATCATGAAGGTTGCTCCAATTGAGGAGCGGATCTACCGCCACCGCTGCGTGGAGGCGTGGTCCATTGTGGTTCCGTGGGCTGGCTACTCGCTGAGCGCACTTCTGAAGAAGGTAAACCCGACCCCCAAAGCCAAATATGTGGCATTCGAAAGCAAATACGATTCGAGCGTGATGTGGGGTCCCTCGCAGGCAGGCATAGACCTTCCGTACGTGGAGGGCCTGCGGCTCGACGAAGCGATGCATCCGCTGGCATTCGTCTCCGTGGGCATGTATGGCGAAACCCTGCCTCCGCAGGATGGCGCGCCGGTGCGGATCACCGTGCCATGGAAATACGGATTCAAGAGCATCAAATCCATCGTCAAGATCCGCTTTGTCGCCAAGGAGCCGCCCACCACCTGGAATATCACCAATTCGCGAGAGTACGGCTTCTACTCGAACGTAAACCCGCAGGTAGACCACCCGCGCTGGAGCCAAGCCACCGAGAGGCGCCTGGGCGAGTTCCGCCGCCGTCCCACGCTTATGTTCAACGGATACGGCGACCAGGTCGCCAGCCTCTACAACGGCATGGATCTGCGCAAATTTTATTAGTCCTCGCGAACCGATTCCATGCTGAAAGCGAAGTGGGTAAAGCCCCTTGTCTGGGCGATGTGTCTTGCTCCCTTGGCGTACCTCGGCTGGCTCACATGGAAGAGCGATCTGGGCGCGAACCCCATCGAGCGCGTGGAGCACTTCACCGGCGACTGGACGCTACGGCTGATCATCGCTACGCTCGCCATCAGCCCGTTGCGCAGGCTTCTGCGCAGGCCGGAACTCATCCGCTTCCGGCGCCTCATCGGTCTATTTGCGTTCTTTTACGCCTGCCTGCACTTCATGGCCTACGTCGGGCTCGATCAGTTCTTCGATTTCTCCGCCATCTGGAAAGATATCGCGAAGCGCCCTTACGTCACCGCCGGGTTCACCGGTTTTGTGCTTTTGATCCCGCTAGCCGTTACCTCAACCACCGGTTGGATCCGGCGCCTGGGTGGCAGGCGCTGGCAGCAATTACACCGGCTGATTTACATTACCGCGATAGCCGGCGTTATCCACTACTATTGGTTGGTGAAATCAGACATCCGTCTTCCGGTTTTTTACGGCTGTCTGGTGGCGCTTGAACTCACATATCGGTTCATTGTGCGAAAACCGGCGAAAAAGCCGGTTCCCGCATAGCCGCTGGCCGCAATCTTTGCCGGGGTGAAACGTCTTTGGGGGGTGAAACATCTAATCGATTAGCTATGCAAAATTCCAGGGCTCGCTTCTTTCAAGGAAATTTACTGGCTGTCGCCGTGTTTGCCGGCGCGGTGGTGTTTGCAACCTCAGCCTCCGCACAAGTTGCGGGTGTGGAGAACTTCCATCAGGTAAATGAACATATCTATCGCGGCGCACAGCCGACTACTGCCGGTTTTCAAAGCCTCGCAAAAATGGGTGTGAAGACGGTGATCGATCTACGGGAAACCGATGGCCGCTCGGCGCTCGAGAAGAAAACGGTCGAAGCCAACGGAATGCGCTATATCAATGTGCCGCTGCAAGGAATGTCGGCGCCCCCATCCGCCGCTGTGGAAAAGGTCATGGCGTTGTTTAACGATGCTTCCACCGGACCGGTTTTCGTTCACTGCAGGCGCGGAGCCGACCGTACCGGAACGCTTGTAGCGTGCTACCGCATAGCTCACGATGGCTGGGAAAACACGAAGGCGTTGAATGAAGCTAAGGCCAATGGCATGAGTTGGATGGAGGTCGCAATGCAGCATTACGTCCTGCATTATCAGGCTCCGGCTATCGCCACTAACGCTACGACCACGGTTACCGCGCAGCAATAACGTTTATCCTCCGCAGCTCCTTCGGGCAGGCCTTCATGGCCTGCCCTTTTTTATTGCCGCATTTGACTAGACGTTCGCTCAACTGAAATCCTGAAGAGGGAAATCAGGCGCGGCGTGACGGGCGAAAAGGCAGAAGCGGGAGTTCGCAAAAAAATCGAAGTCCAGGGGGTGGTGCAGGGCGTCGGCTTTCGTCCCTTCGTCTATCGCATCGCCAGACGTTTCGATATCCGCGGCTGGGTGCTCAACTCTTCGGATGGCGTAGTGATCGAAGCGGAAGGGGGCGAACGCGAGGTCGCGCGGTTCCTTCACGCGTTGGAGACGGAACTGCCGCCGCTGGCGCGCGTCGATGGGCTGACGATCTCGGAAGCGGCCCCGCGCGGAGACGGGGAGTTCGTCATCCAACACAGCGTGCCCGTGCTCGGCCGCTTCGCGTTGGTTCCTCCCGACGTGGCAACGTGCCCGGACTGCGCCGCCGATTTCACCACTCCCGGCAACCGCCGCTTCGGATATCCTTTCACCAACTGCACCAATTGCGGACCGCGCTACACGATCATCCGGGATGTGCCGTACGACCGCCCGCTCACAACGATGGCGGAGTTCCAGATGTGCGCGAGTTGCCAGAGGGAGTATGAAGATCCGCTCGACCGGCGCTTTCACGCAGAGCCCAATGCGTGTCCGGATTGCGGTCCTTCGCTGGCGCTGCTTTCGGATGAGGAGCTGTCGTCGTGTGTCGCCCCGCAGTTCCCATCCGGGCATGAAAGCGCGGCGATTCTCTCTCGCGCACGCCAACTGTTGCGCGAAGGAAATATTCTCGCGATTAAAGGTCTCGGCGGGTTTCATCTGGCTTGCGATGCCGGGAACGAACGCGCGGTGAGCCTGCTGCGCGAGCGCAAGCGCCGCAACGGCAAGGCTTTTGCCGTGATGGTCGCTTCGATGGCCGTCGCCGAACGGTTGTGCATCCTTGGCGAGGCCGAACGCGCGCTGCTGGCAGGAGACCGGCGGCCGATCGTGCTTCTGCCGCGCCGCGAAGATTCGGCCATCGCCACCAGCGTCGCGCCCGGAAATGCACGGCTGGGGCTGATGCTACCTTACACGCCGCTGCATCGTCTGCTCTTCGATGAGTCGCTCGACGCGCTGGTGATGACCAGCGGCAACATGAGCGAGGAGCCCATCGTCAGCCGTAACGAAGACGCCTGGCCGCGGCTGCATACGCTCGCGGACGCTTTCCTGCTGCACAATCGCGATATCCGCACGCGGGTCGACGATTCGGTCTTCCAGATTTTCGAGGGGCGCGAGTATCCCGTGCGGCGTTCGCGCGGTTACGCGCCCGATCCTATCGTGCTCGCCATGCCTCTGGCCGAAGTGCTCGCTTCCGGGGGCGAGTTGAAGAACACATTCTGCCTCACCAAGGACAGGTACGCCATTCTTAGCCAGCATATCGGCGATCTGGAAAACGTTGAAACCATGGAGTTCTTCCGGGAAACGCTGGAGCATTTGCGGCGCTTCTTCCGCGTGACGCCCGTGGCCGTGGCGCATGATCTGCATCCAAACTATCTCGGCACGCGTTTCGCGCTGGAGGAATCGGGCCTGCTTCCCATCGGCGTGCAGCACCATCATGCGCACATCGCCAGTTGCATGGCGGACAACGGCATCGATGGCTTAGTGATCGGCGTGGCGCTCGACGGCACGGGCTTCGGCACGGATGGCAAGATCTGGGGCGGCGAATTCCTGGTCTGCGATTTTCTCCATTTCGAGCGCCGCGGCCATCTGAGATACATTCCCCTGGCCGGTGGAGACCGGGCAGTCCGGCAGCCGTGGCGGAGCGCGCTAGCGTATCTGCGCGATGCATTCGGCGACCGCGCGCTTTCGCTGCCGCTGCCAATGTTCCGCGACGTCGCCGCCAAACACCTGCGCGCGGTGGATTCGATGATCGCGAAGAAGATCCAGACCATCGACACGTCTTCTTGCGGACGCCTCTTCGACGCTGTGTCCGCGCTGATCGGCATCCGCCACGAGACCACCTATGAGGGCCAGGCGGCGATCGAGCTGGAAATGGCCGCAATCGATGCTTCGGGCGCGTACCCTTTCGATATCGATGCGGGCGAGCCGTTTCAAATCGATATGCGGCGGGCGATCGAGGCCATCGTTGGCGATTTGATCGGCGGCGCGGCGCCGGGCGAGATCTCCGCCCGATTCCACTTCACCATGGCCAAGGTCATCGTCGAATGCTGCGAGCGTCTGCGCACGACGGATGGCTTGCGCCGCGTCTGTCTGAGCGGCGGCGTCTTTCAAAATCTCCGCCTGCTGACTGATGCCGCGGCCTTGCTGCGCTCGGGCGGTTTTGAGGTGTTCGTTCACCGCCGGGTTCCCGCCAACGACGGCGGACTCGCTCTCGGCCAAGCCGTAATCGCCAGCCGCACGATAGGCTGTTGAACCCGCCTGCTACAATACGCCTTCACCATGCAAGTGCTGCAGGCTGGTCCGCACAAACTGATCTATCTGGAGCTCGATGCCGACGCGCTTTCCACGCTGGCGCGGCAGGCGGGTTTCGATATCAAGGCGAAGGACAGCCAGCGCTCGATTCAACTCGATCTCAGCGCGCCCGGCCGCCAGGCGCCCCTGTTGCTGTTCGACGCCGCCGACCCCGCCAATCTAGGTTGGTTCTCGCGCTGCCAGTTTTATGTGGATGGCCGTTCCGGCTCCGTCATGCAGACGCCGATCCTCCTGGCAAACAAGCGCGACCGGGCAGGCCGCGCCGCGCGCAATGCCGTGCGGCTGGTGATCGCGAAAGAACTACCCGCCAATTTTCGGCTGCCGGGAAAACAGGCGCTGAACGAGCAGGTGTTCTACATGTTGCTGCAAACGTTCTTGCGCGCTCTCACTGAAATCGGCGTGGCGGTATGCGGCGCGGGCGCGGTGGAACCGCTTGCGGGACATACCGAGACCATTGGGCCGCGAAACTGAGCGCTTCTTTACCTTTCGATTCTCGACGTCCGTGATAATATAGCAACTCGAACCCCGGCTACCGAATCCCCTTTCCGAGGAGAGTGACGTTTCGTGAAAGCGCGAGCGCGGAGTGCCTGGAGGGCGTCCCTTATTCTCCTGGGGACAGCAGTTGCCGCGTTTGCGGCTCGACCGAGCCTAAGCCCCACCAATATCTTCGCGCCCCTATCGACTCCCGCCGATACGATCTTCGGACTGTCCATCTTCGTACTCTCGGTCACTGGAATGATCTTCGCGACCGTTTTCAGCCTGCTGGCTTACGCGGTTGTCAAATTCCGGAAGAGGGACGGAGACGATGGAAGCGAGCCCGCCCAGGTTTACGGAAGCACTCAAGTCGAGCTGGCCTGGACCGTGATTCCCGTACTGATTGTCCTGGTTCTCTTCCTGGCGACGGCGCGGGTCATCGCCAGCGTGCAGAACGCCATGCCGCCAAGCGGCGCCATCGAAGTTACTGTAATCGGCCACCAGTATTGGTGGGAGTATCGCTACCCGAATCTCGGAGTGGTGACCGCGAATGAACTGCACGTTCCGGTAAGCGATGTCGCGCGGCCCGCGCCCACGTTTCTTACGCTCCTTTCAGCGGATACGGACCACAGCTTCTGGGTCCCTCGCCTAGCCGGCAAAACGGATCTGATTCCGAACCACCCGAATCACATGTGGATCGATCCTCACGAACCCGGGCTTTACCTTGGGCAATGCTCGCAGTATTGCGGCGTGCAGCATGCCAAGATGCTGCTGCGCATCTATGTTCAACCGCGCGACGAGTTCGACCGCTGGATCAAAGCGCAAGCGCAGCCGACGGCCATGAGCGAAGCGGCGTCGAGCGGACGCCGGATCTTCGAAGCCACAGCCTGCGTCAACTGCCACACGGTCGCGGGCAGCGTGGCAAAAGGCCGCTTTGGTCCCGATCTGACGCACCTCATGAGCCGGGACACAATCGCCTCCGGCGCGGCGCCGAACACGCCGGAGAATCTTCGCCGTTGGATTCGCGATCCCAATTTGATGAAGCCCGGATGCCTGATGCCTGCGATGGGGTTGAGCGATTCGGATCTCGGCGCGGTGACGGCATATATGGAGAGCCTCCGCTAATGTCCACGGAAGCCATCGCGTTGAGCGAGGCCGGCGCAGCACGGCCCACGTTTGTAGACACCCTTCACGAATGGGTCACCACGGTCGATCACAAGAAGCTCGGCATTCTTTACGTGCTTTATGCGCTGGTGTTTCTCGTGATCGGCGGAATCGAAGCCGTCATCATGCGGATTCAGCTCATCCGCCCGCTGAACGATTTCGTTTCGCCGGAAGTGTTCAACCGGATGTTCACCATGCACGGCACAACCATGATTTTCTTCGTGGCCATGCCATTGGTGTTCGGGTTCGGCAACTATCTGGTTCCATTAATGATCGGCGCGCGTGACATGGCATTCCCCCGACTGAATGCGTTTAGCTTCTGGATGACCGCATTCGGGGGATTTCTGCTCTACTTCAGCTTTGTCGGAGGCGATGGCCTATATGGCGCCGGAAACGCTCCCGATGTCGGGTGGTTTGCGTATGCGCCGCTGACTGCGAAGACATTTTCGCCGGGACACAGTACTGACTTCTGGACCTTGTCGCTGCTGGTTTCCGGAATTGGAAGCATCGGAGCCGCCGTTAACTTTATCACCACCATCGTCTGCATGCGGAGCCCGGGAATGACGCTTGGGAAAATGCCGCTGCTGGCTTGGATGGATCTCGTCATGTCCGGCCTGGTCATTCTTGCGGTCAGCCCGCTCTCAGCCGCGCAGATTATGTTGATGATCGACCGGTATCTGGGCGGCCACTTCTTCGACACGCAGGCCGGAGGCTCGGCGGTGCTGTGGATGCACTTCTTCTGGATCTTCGGACACCCGGAGGTCTACGTTCTGATCCTCCCTGCGTTTGGGTTTGCCTCCGAAATTATCCCCGTATTTTCCCGCAAAGCAATCTTCGGGTATCCCGTAATGGTGGCGGCAACAGTTGCCATTGGTTTTATCAGCATGAGCGTATGGGCGCACCACATGTTCACGGTGGGAATGACATCGAACGGCAACACTTTCTTTGTTCTAACGACCATGGCTATTGCCGTTCCAACGGGAATCAAGATTTTTAACTGGCTCGGAACCATGTGGGGAGGCAAGATCATCTTCCGGGCCCCAATGCTCTTTTGCATTGCCTTCCTCTTTCAGTTCCTGATCGCCGGCCTGACGGGCATCATGCTGGGCTCGGCGCCGTTCAATTGGCAGTTGAGCGCTTCCTACTTTGTGGTGGCCCATTTTCATTACGTCATCGTGGGCGGTATTCTGTTCACAGCCTTTGGGGCGTTCTACTACTGGTTCCCCAAGGTATCCGGCAAAAGATACAACGAGCAACTCGCGCGGCTGCACTTCTGGCTCTTCCTCATTGGGTTCCATCTTACATTCGACTTCATGCATGTTCCGGGCATCCTCGGCATGCCCCGCCGCATCTACACTTACGAACCCGGGCGCGGCTGGGAAATCTGGAATCTCATCGTATCCATCGGCGCAATTTTTCAGGCAGCCGGAATACTGTTCTTCGTCGGCAACCTAATCTGGTCGTATTTTCACGGCGAGGCCGCGGGGAACGATCCGTGGGATGCGTGGACGCTGGAGTGGACTACCAGTTCGCCGCCCCCCGCGTATAATTTCGCGGTTGAGCCAGAAGTAAGAAGCCGCCGCCCGCTTTGGGACCTCAAACATCCCGAAGATCCCGATTGGCATTACGAGTAACGTCATGAGCGCGCCGTCCCTCCCTCTGCCTCATCCCGAACCCCGCTGGCGCCTTCCGTCGCGCGGTCACGTGGGCATGTATTGCCTGATCGCCGCCGAATCGGCGATCTTTACCATCTTTGTCGTTGCCTATCTCTTCTACCTCGGCAAGAGCCTCACCGGTCCGCAACCGCGGAACGTCCTCCACGTCCCCGTCTTCCTCACCATTTGTTTGCTTTCCAGCAGCCTGACCATTCATTTCGCGGTGAAGTTCCTGGAGAGCGGGAGAAGGCGCGCTTTCGCGCTGTCGTGGCTCCTGACCATCTTCTTGGGCGCCATTTTCCTCGGCGGTACGGCGCTGGAGTGGCGTCATCTGATTTATGACGAAGGTCTCACCATACAAACTAACCTGTTCGGGACGACTTACTATTCGCTTGTCGGATTGCACGCGTTCCACGTGACATTCGGTCTTATCGCGCTAACAACGGTCGCTATTTTCACGCTACTTGGATATGTAAAAGAGGAACACACCTACCGCTTAGAGGTTCTGTCTCTCTATTGGCACTTCGTGGATGCCGTGTGGGTCGTGGTTTTCACGGTGGTCTACGTGATTGGACTCCAGGAGTTTACCCGTGGCTAACGAATCGACGGCGAAGACTCCCGGCACTGTGCGGATACCGGCGCGGACGGCATGGCCAATGGTCTTCGCGTTCGGAATTACGATGTTGGTCGCGGGGTTGGTTACCGACGAATCCGTTAGCGTGCTTGGAGCGATCGTCTCAGTTGCCGCCGCCGTTGGCTGGTTTCGCGCGGTTCTGCCGCATGAAGCGCATGAATCCGTCCCGGTGACGCCGGAAGCTGTTGCCGTCGTGACCACGCGCCGCGAGGTCGGCCGAATCGAGATCGGGGCGGAAGCCCGCCGGGCATGGTTGCCCATCCAAATCTACCCGATATCGGCGGGAATCAAAGGCGGCCTGGCTGGAAGCGTGGCAATGGCTTTGCTCGCAATGACGTACGGCCTCGTGAGCCAGACCAGCATCTGGTATCCGATCAATCTCCTGGTCGCCGGCTTTTTCCCCGCAGCCGTTACCGCGAGTACGGCTCAAATCGCCGCATTTCATTTGAATGCCTTGCTGCTAGCGATTCCGGTTCACCTGATCATGTCGCTGATGGTCGGGCTGTTGTATGGCGCGATGCTGCCGATGTTGCCGCGACATCCGGTTTTACTTGGAGGCTTCATTGCGCCGATCATGTGGTCGGGCCTGATTTACAGCGTTCT
Organism: Bryobacterales bacterium; assembly: GCA_963763545.1. Lineage (GTDB taxonomy): Bacteria > Acidobacteriota > Terriglobia > Bryobacterales > Bryobacteraceae > PALSA-243. The sequence goes on along the minus strand of CAVXPE010000015.1, from coordinate 94,092 downwards.
GGGGATCGTCAATCCAGTACTAGACCAACGCATCCACTGGGTCTGGTTTGTAATCTCCCAGTTCGGCTTCGGAATTGTCGCGGGCATCGTGGTATCCCGGCAGCAGCGCGTATTCACCTCTCAATCGGTTCCTTTTGCCATTCGAATGGGCATGGAAGGCTCCGGAATGAGGGAGGACCAGGGCGGGAAGGATGAACAGCCGTGAAAGGCAGGCGGGTTGTATTGGCTGTCCTGATGCTTATGCCGGCCTGCGGCCGCACGCCGGTGGAATCGCCCGCGATCCCTCCCAGGCAGCTTCTCGATTTCAACCTTCTGTATTCCGAAAATTGCGCCGGCTGCCACGGTGCTGACGGCAAAGGCGGGGCGGCCATCGCACTGGGCGATCCCGTTTTCCTGGCTATTGCCGATGACACAATGATTCATGCGACGGTCGAGAATGGTATTGCGGGGACCGCGATGCCGGCTTTCGCACAGAAGTCCGGCGGAACGCTGACCAGCGAACAGACCGGCGTCATTGTCTCCGGAATGCGATCCCGCTGGGCCAAGCCGGATCTTCTGCGCGACGCAAGTCCTCCGCCCTACACGCCGCGGACCCCGGGGGATGCGAGCCGTGGAGTGAGCGTCTATGAGACCTTCTGCTCTTCCTGTCATGGGCCGGGCGGCCGCGGCGGAGCCCGCGCCAGTTCTATCGTGGATGCCACATATCTCGCCCTGGTGAGCGACCAGTATCTTCGCACGATCGTAATCGCCGGACGCCCCGAACTGGGCGGTCCGGATTGGCGCAGCAACGTGCCGGGCAAGCCGATGACGGCGGAGGATGTCTCCGATGTTGTGGCATGGCTGGCGGCGCAGCGTCCCCAGCAAACCCCAACCAAGCTCGCGGGAGGAATTCGATGAGCCAACCAGACGGAGTTTCCAGGCGTGGAATGTTAGCGACGCTCGGAATCGTTTTGAATGACCGTTGTGGGCGCAATTCTGGCGGTGCCCATCGTGCGCTATCTGCTCTCCCCGGCGATTCGCGTGGGTACGTCGGGGGACGAGTCATGGCTCTCGCTCGGCGCAGTCGATCAGTTTCCTGCAGGCGAGACGCGCCTTGCGACGTATCGAAATCCGATCACGTCTCCATCGGACGGAGAGACCGCGAACATCCCCTGCTGGGTGCGTCGCGTGGATGGCGACAAATTCCAGGTGTTTGCCATCAATTGCGCGCATTTGGGCTGCCCGGTCCGTTGGTTTCCGCAATCCGGCCTGTTCATGTGTCCCGTGCCACGGGGGCGTGTACTATCGAGGACGGTTCTCGCGCATCGGGCCCTCCCGAGCGCGGATTATTCGAATATCCCTATAAGGTCGAGCAAGGAATGCTGTCGATCAAGGCGGGCAGGCTGCCCACCCCGGGAAGCCCGACGGCGAGTCTCACGAACATAACCCCTACGAAGAACACCGTGCGCTTAACTCTCAAAAAGATCGGCGACTGGCTCGACGCGCGTGTTCAACTCGCCGCGCCCGTCAAAGAGACGATGGAGCATCCGCGTCCCACGCGAAACAGCAAGCTGGTTCTACGTTTTTGGAAGCGCCGCTCTGACCGTCTTTGTGCTTCAGGTTGTCACCGGCATTCTCCTTGCGCTTGATTTACGTACCCTCCGGCGCGCGAAGCCTGGAACAGCCTGCAAGTTCTCAATCATCACGTGAGCCTCGGCTGGTTCATTCGCGCGCCTGCACGGCTGGGGATCGAATTTCATGGTCGCCATTGTTCTGATCCACATGGCGCAGGTGTTCCTCTTCGGCGCCTACAAATTCCCCCGCGAACTGACTTGGCTCATCGGCATTCTGCTTCTGCTCTTGACGCTGGGTATGGCGTTCACGGGCCAGGTGCTTCGTTTCGATCAGGACGCCTATTGGGGATTGGGAATCGGGGCGTCTATTGCGAGCCGGGTCCCGATCCTCGGTCCTTGGATTGTGGACCTTTTGCTGGGAGGTCCCATCATCGCAGGCTCGACGCTCTCCAGATTCTTCGCGCTGCACGTATTTGCGATTCCAGGACTATTGATTGCCTTCGTGGGTCTCCATTTGCTGCTGGTGCTGAAACTCGGAATCAATGAATGGCCGATGCCCGGCCGCATCGTCCGCCGCTCGACTTATCTGAAGGAATATCACGAGCTGACGCAAAAGGACGGCGTGCCGTTTGTACCGGGCGCCGTGGGCAAGGATCTGGTCTTTTCCGGCGTTCATTCTTCTCGCCATCGCCGCGTGCGCCGTCTTCTTCGGCCCGTTTGGGCCGAGCGGGCAACCTGACCCGACCATCATTCAGACCGTGCCCCGCCCCGATTATTTTTTCCTGTGGCTCTATGCCGTGCTGTCGCTGCTTCCCCCGTCGCTCGAAACCCCCGCGCTGCTGATCGGCCCCGTGATTGCCTTGGCCGTGCTCCTGGCGCTTCCCTTTGTGGCGGGCGAAGGGGAGAAGAGCTGGAGGCGCCGGCCGATCGCGGTGCTGACGATTTCTGCTAGCGGCGGTCGCGCTGGGTTCCTTCACGCACCTGGCCGAAGTTGCGCCGTGGAGTCCCGTGATGAACGCCTGGAGCAAAGATCCGACCCCGGCGCAATACCTCAAAGGACGCACCGCCGTGGAGCGGCAAGGCGCCCTCGTTTTTCAAGCCAAGCAATGCCACAACTGCCATGCGCTTGGGGGCGTTGGCGGGCAGCGGGGCCCTGCGCTCGATAGAGTCGCTCTAGATCTCACGCCAGATCAACTGGTCCGCCAAGTCATACAGGGCGGCGGCAACATGCCTGCATACGGAAAGAACTTGAATCCCGCCGAGACCAGCGCGCTGGTCGGGTTTCTCGAAACTCTGCATCCCGCCGGCCAAGCTCCGGCGCGAGACGCTTCCCGCGAAGGCCAGTAGGTCCCGGTATGCCGTCCGGGATGCATGCGTGGTCCCTGCCAGTTCCAATTACGCTCATCCTATTCGTAATGGCATGCGCGTACGTGCGAGGTTGGGTTCGCCTTCGGCGAACTCTTCCCAGGGTGACGCATGCCTGGCGTCTTGCCTGCTTTGTGGGCGGATTGTTTTCCCTCTGGATCGCAATCGGGTCCCCTCTATCCGTTCTCGATCACCAATCGCTCATCGTTCATATGCTGCAGCATCTGCTCTTGATGACGGTAGCCGCTCCTCTGATCCTGTTGGGTGCGCCGGCCGTCGCATTAATGCATGGCCTCCCGCAGCGCTTTGTTCGCGACGGCCTCGGACCCGTGCTGCGTTGGCCGCCGCTGCAGTGGCTAGCGCAAGCGATCGCCCATCCCGCGTTTTGTTGGCTGGCAGCGACGGCTGTTGTCATTGGATGGCATATCCCCGCGCTGTTCGAACTGTGTCTCCAGTCGAATTGGTGGCATGTTATCGAGTACTCAAGCTTCTTCCTGGCAGGTCTTCTTTTCTGGTGGCCCGTCGTCCAGCCCTGGCAGCACGCCAGTAAGCAGCCTCAATGGACCGCTTCCCTTGTATCTGTTCCTGGCTACGCTTCCCTGCGACGCGCTGTCCGGATTTCTGACGTTCTGCGACCGGGTAGTTTATCCGTCACACTTCTCCACCCATCGGCTCTTCGGGATGTCCGCCCTGCCGGATCAGCAATGGGCGGGCGCACTGATGTGGGTCTGGGTAACCATCGCTTATTTAGTGCCAGCCGTTGCGCTCACGATTCAGATCCTCTCCCCGCAGCGAATTGCGAGGGTTGAGCGCACGGAACTACCTTAAGCTGAGTTTTGAGAGAGGACATTGTCCTCCCGTAGTTAGTAAATCCCCTTCACGATTCCGCCATCTACCGCGATGGACGTTCCCGTTACATAGCTCGATCGCTCCGACGCGAGAAACACCACCACGTTCGCGAATTCCTCCGGCTGGCCCACGCGGCCCAATGGCGCCTGTGACGCCCAGCGCGCCTCGATATCCTTCGAAGTCACGCCCTGCTTTGCCGCCAGCGCCGACGAAAGATCCAGCAAGCGCGCCGTGGCGGTGAACCCGGGACAAACGTTGTTCACCAACATGTTGTACGGCCCGTATTCGTTGGCGAGGGTCTTCACCAGGCCGCTCACGCCGGCGCGGATCGAGTTGGAAAGAATCAGGCCATCGATCGGCTGTTTCACCGAGACCGAAGTGATGGCGATGAATCGGCCCCATTGCCGCGCCTGCATGAGCGGCAGAGTCTCCTTCGCAAGATAGCACCGTGCTCATCAGGTTCAGGTCCGCCGACTTGCGCCAATCTTCGACGGTGGTTTCGGCGAAGCTCTTCGACGGCGGTCCGCCGGCGTTCGCCACGCAGATATCGATGCGGCCGAAATGTTCGTGCGCCGCCGCGACGAAAGCGTCGACTTCCGCCGCCGATGTGACGTCCGTGGCGCGCGCGAAGACATCGACGCCGGTTTCGCCGCGGATTTCAGCCGCCGTCTCGTCGAGCGTCTGCGCCGTGCGCGCGCACAGCGCCAATTTCGCGCCCTCGCGCGCCAAGCCCAGCGCGACGGCCTTGCCCAAACCGGTGCTCGATGCCGCCACGATGGCGACGCGATCTTTCAATCCAAGGTCCATAGTTTCGAGTTATTTCTTTCGCAGGTAATCGTCAGTCTTGTTGATCCAGTCGTAACGGAGCGGGCTGAAGACATCGAGATCGAGCGTGTCTTCGAGCGCGACCGCCGAATGCGGCACGTTGGACGGAATCAACAGCACCTGGCCCTTGCGCACCACGACGTCTTTGCCTTCGATGTGAAATTGCAGCGCGCCTTCCAGAATGTAAGTGATCTGTTCGGCATCGTGATGGTGCTCGGGCACCACGCCGCCCTTGGCGATGAAGATCTGGGCGATCATGCATTTCTCGCCGACGATCATCTTGCGCCCGATCAAATCGTTCATCCGCTCTTTGGGCATCTCGTCCCAGGTGAAGAGTTCCATATCGCAGCCATTATAATGAAAGAATCCCTTCTGGAGAGTAAAAGATGAACGGGTTCTGATTTCCGCGCTGCCGCGCGGGCTGCGATGTTCGCGGCGTTCGGCGCGGCTTGTATTGTTCGCGGCCGATGCGAACCTTTGGAAGGTCGCGCCGCCGCCGCCAGCTTCGCGCGATGCCGGCCGGGTGGCCGATCTCGCCGCGCGCCGCAAAGCGATGGCCGAACAGATCGGCGATAAAGGCATTCTGATTCTCTACGCCGCCGAGCCGCGCAACTATGCGGGCGACGTCGATTGGCCGTTCCGGCAGGAAAACAATTTCTTCTACCTCACGGGCATTGCGCAGACCGGCAACGCACTGGTGATGATTCCCGGCGCGGCGCAGTACAAAGAGATCCTCTTCATGGCGCCGTCGAATCCCTCGCAAGAGAGTTGGACCGGCCACATTCTCTTGCCCGATGAGGCGCGCAAGATCTCGGGAATCGAAACCGTTTGGGACGCGCGCTTGCTGCCGCAGTTCCTCGCGACGCTGATGCCCGATGCGAAGAGCGTCTTCATGCCGGAAAACACGGGGCGCGGTGGACGCGGCGGCAGAGGAGGCGGCGGAGGCCGCGGCATGGCCCCGCCGCCCGCGGCTCCCGTGGAAGATTGGAGCAACGCAGTTCAAGCCAGGCGATCGATCTGATCGCAAAACGCGAGGCGCAGGTCTACATGATCTCGCAGGGACGCTCGGCGGAGTACTCGCGGGAGGTCGAGATTGCGGGGAAACTCGCGGCGCTGAATCCGCCGATCGCGGTGAAGAATGCCTACGCCCATCTTCGGCGCGCTACGCAAGGTGAAATCGCCGCGCGAGATCGATTTGGTGCAGCAGGCGGTGGATATCACCGCCGAGGGTTTCCAGCGCGCTTATGCGTTGGGCGTGCCGGGTACGCCGGAGTTCGAGATCCAGGCGCAGTTCGAGTTCACATTCCTGCGCCGCGATGCGCACTGGGGCTATCCGTGCATCGTCGCTTCGGGCGTAAACGCCACCACGCTGCATTACGAATCCAACAAAGACAGCATGCATGCCGGCGATCTGCTGCTGATGGACGACGCGGCGGAATTCGATGGCTACAGCGCCGACGTGACGCGAACCATTCCGGTAAGCGGTAAGTTCAGCGAGAAGCAGGCGGATATTTACCGGCTGGTGTGGGAAGCGCAGCAGGCCGGCTTTGCGCAGGCCCTGCCCGGACATACCGAAGGCGGCAACAAGCCGGACACGATCAACGGCGCGGTCACCGACGTGTTCAAGAAGGGACTCTACAAGCTGGGCCTCATCACCGATCCCAACAGCGACCAGCAAGTGCGCATCTGGTTCAATCACGGCGTGGGCCATGGCATCGGACTCAACGTGCACGATCTCTGCAAGCGGCCAGGAATTGCAGCCGGGCATGACCGTGACCATCGAGCCCGGCATCTACATCCGCCCGGACGTGCTCGACAATCTGCCGAAAACGCCGGAGAACGAAAAGTTCATCGCCGCAGTGAAGCCGGCATTTGAGAAATATAAGGGCATCGGCGTGCGCATCGAAGACGACGTGCTGATCACCGACGGCAAACCGAAGATGCTTTCGGCGAGCATTCCTTCGAAGCTGGAAGACGTCGAAGCAACGATCGCGGAATTGCGCAAGGCAATGAAGACCTCGCCTCCGCTTTAGGACCCCAGGTGAAGTATGGACGATATTCTCTCTGTCGATTTTTCCAGCACCGTTGGCTTGATTGCGATGGTGCTGTTTACGCTGAATATTCTGATGGGACTGCTGATTTCGGTGAATTACAACCCACAGACCTGGTGGCCACATCGCAAGCTGCCGTTTCCGTTTTGGAAGCTGCATAACTGGAACGCTTATCTCGCCTTGAGCATGGCGGTGTTGCATCCCACGATTCTGCTGCTCGCGCCCACGAAGGGTACGCCATTCCGGCTGGTCGATGTTTTGTTTCCGGTCAATTCGCCGCATCAAACGTTCTACAACAATTTGGGCGCGCTCACGTTTTATCTGTTTCTGTTCGTGGTGGTGACGTCTTACTTTCCGTCCCCAGCTTCGTTACCGGCCATGGAAGAAACTGCACTACACAGCGTATGCCGCAGCCGCGGTGATGTTTGTTCATGGGACGCTGATCGATCCGAACTTGAAAGATCTTCCGACCGACTTCCTCGATGGCGAGAAGGTGCTGGTGGAGTTGTGCTTCCTGGTAGTGGTAGCGGCTTCGATCTGGCGCTGGAAGTACGGCACGGAAAAGCAGCGGTATCTGAAGGCGAAGGCGGCGAAACAGAAGAGCGTAGATTCACGCGAGACCGCCGGGGCTTCTTAGCCCGCCTAATCCGCTTCCCAGCGGAAGCGCATCACCGCCACGGCTCCGAACGCCAGGGCGCAAGCCAGAAGCAGCGCGATGGGAAGCGCGACGCCGGAAAAGCCGAGGCCGCGCCAAGTGACGGCGTCAAGGCCATCCATCGCCCAGCGCGTCGGGATGACCACCGTGAGGGCCGCAGCCATCTTCGGGAAGATGAACGTCGGAACCCACGCGCCGCCCAGCATCACCATCAATAACGTGGCGAGAATCGCCAGCGCCGCGCGTGGCTTCGGCGGTTTTGCCCACCGCGGCGATCAGAAGGCCGAAGGCCGCGGTCATGAGAGAGAACGCCGCGCACACGCCCAGGAATCCCAACATGCTGCCCTGAATCCTCACGCCGAATACCACCCGCGCGAAGGCAAACAGGATGATGAGAGTCCCCATGGAGGTGACCGCCGAACTGGCGGCCCGGCTGCCCAACAGAACGGCGCGCGAGAGCGGGCGCCGCGCGCATTCGCTTCCACACGCCCTGCTGCCGCCGAGCAGCAGATCTCGACCCCGATCTCGACGCCCACCATCAGCAGGAATTGGATGCCCATGCCGCCGAAAGAATGCGCGTAGCCGTTGTATTTGACGCCGCGGCTCGAAGTTACGGCTTCGGAGTTCACGCTGAACGGCAGTGTTGAAGCCCTCCGGCCGGTCGCAGGACCAGCACATCTGCTTGCCGGCCGCCTCCATCACGGCGCCCGTCATCATCCCTTGGATCATTCGCATTTCGATCGAGTGCGATGGGTCGTAGAGCCATGTCCGATTTCGCGGCTTCTTGCCTCCGCCGAGCAGAAGCGCCCGTCGCCGCGATCGACGCAGAAATTCTTCGGGAATCACGATCGCCGCCGTCGGCTTTGCCTCTGTGCGCACGGCATCGCGAGCCGCTTCGGGCGGTGGCCGGCTTGACGTCGAGGGACGCATCGGCCTGCAGCCGGCTCACAAGTCGCGCGATGAACGCGCTTCCATCCTGATCGCCACCAGAACGGCGATGCGGCTGGTGTCCCCGTTGCCCGCGCCGCCGCCGAAGATGTAGCCGAAGAACGAGGCGATGGCGATCGGCGCCACCACGCTCATCATCACGGCGCGCCGGTCGGCAAAGAACAGCCGCAGGTCCTTGCGCATGAGGGCCAGAAACGGGATCAGCATCAGTCGCGCAGGCTCCTTCCGGTGAGATGTGAGAAACACGGTTTCCAGGCTGGCGCGCTCGCTCGCCAGGTGCTGGAACGGATGGCCGCGCTCCGCCAGCCATTGCAGGACGCCGGCGGAATCCGCGGACAGGTCGCGCACGCCGATTCGCAGAGTCGCGCCGCGCAGCTCCACCGATTCCACGCCCGGACACGAGCTGCAGGTCGTCGGCGTCGCAGGCCGTTCATCTTCGCCGTCCGCCAGTTCGACGGTGAGCAGATTGGCGACGGGCACCATGCGATGCAGGCCTTGCAGATGTCATCGGCGATCACCTTCCCGTGATCGATGATCACCAGGCGGTCGCACAGGCGCTCGGCCTCTTCCATGTAGTGCGTGGTGTAGAGCAGCGTCTTGCCGCGCTTGCTTCAGGGCTTCGAGATTGTCGAAGATGGCGTTGCGGCTTTGCGGATCGACGCCCACGGTGGGCTCGTCGAGCAGCAGCAGTTGCGGATCGTGCAGCAGCGCCGCGGCCAGGTTCAGCCGCCGCTTCATGCCGCCGCTGAAATCCTTCACCTTGTCTTTCGCGCGCTCGCGCAGGCCCACCAGCGTCGAGCGCTTCGTCCATGGCGCGCTTCAGTGGCGCGCCGGTCAGGCTGTAGAGCGCGCCGAACAAGTGCAGGTTCTCGTGCGCGGACAGTCTCCTCGTACAGACCGATGTCCTGCGGCACCAGGCCGATGTCGCGCTTGACCGGATCGGTATCGCCGCGCAGGGTCCGTCCGGCGATGCGCACTTCGCCCGCATCCGGCCGCACCAGGCCCGCGATTATCGACACGGTGGTGGTCTTGCCTGCGCCGTTCGGACCGAGCAGGCCGATGGTCTCGCCCTTGCCCGCGCGCAGCGAGACTCCGTCCACCGCGACCAGCTCCCGTAGCTCTTGCGCAATCCGATGACTTCCAGCATGGCCGTTCCATGATACGCAGTTCGGCAGGCGGTTGTTCCAAGCGGGGACAGGCGTAGAACGGCTGTCTAAACCCAATGCTGTTCACTCTAGGTTTGACCATGGGCGGTTCCGAGTCCATGTCTCGATAGGGCAAACGTACAGGCTGCGGGAACGGCGTTTCACAGGCGAACCCGTCTTGCTCTACTTCAGCCCGCGCTTCGGGCTGGATCAATGTGCGGGTGGCGTCATACGACTGGAGCGACAACGCGCATGGGCGGGCGAAACAACTTGTACAATGTTCGTCATGGGCGCTGAGAAAACGCTCGCACGCCTTCTCAGCGGCGCCGCCGATGCGGCCATCCGTTTTGACGATCTATGTCAATTGCTCGAGAGTCTGGGTTTCGAAAAGCGCGTGCGCGGTAGCCACCACCTGTTCCGGAAGGATGGCGTAGAGGAGCGAATTAACTTGCAACGCGCCGGTACGAATGCGAAGCCGTATCAAGCCAAACAAGTTCGGGCGGTTATCCTGAAGTGGAAGCTGGGTTCCAAACAATGATCAAATACGAAGTGATTATCTACTGGAGCGAAGAAGACGAGGCTTTCATAGCCGAAGTGCCTGAGCTTCCCGGATGCTCGGCGCACGGCGCCACGCAGGAAACCGCCCTAGGCAACGCGCAGGACGCCATCCGTCTGTGGGTCGACACTGCGAAGGAGTTTGGCGATCTGGTTCCCGAACCAAAGGGACGCCGGTTGATTCTAGCCTGATTGATTAAGGTCGTTAGGGGAGCCGGAGGCGTGCCGCTAACCGACGGGCAGTGGGATCTTCTAATAAGGGATCCCGGACGGCAAGTCACGACTCTTGGGACTCTCCGGATAGCGCGTCGATCGCCGGAGCGGCGGAATTAGTGCCACTTCGACGAGATGGCGACCATACGGACACGTGAGCCTTCCGATGGCCGGGGGCGGCCGCAGTGGCTCCGTGCTACGCCGTGCAAAAACTACCTCATGGCCGGTGGTTACCCGAGACTCCTAGGATCACGGGAACGCCGAAGCGCGAGAATAGGAATGTGCCAAAAGCCGACGAACTGTACGTTCGAATAGACCCTGGTGACTTTGTCAGCCCACCATTCATACTATGCCCGAAATGCGGCAAGAATGGCTTCGGCATTTTGTCGATCTACAACGATGGGTTCTCGCGCAGATGTCGGGCGTGCTGGTTTACCGTACGTGCTGGTCTGCCTCCAATTCGAAAGACCCTAATCTACCTAGACCAATTCGCTATCAGCAACTTGATGTTTGCGGACCCGCGCCCGCCGGCTGAGCACGGGTTGAGCAAGACCGTCGATCCGTTTTGGAGCCTGCTCTTTGCCAGGCTCAAGTGCCTACTCGGCTTGCAGTTGGTGGTGTGCCCACAGTCATCGGCGCACGACCGTGAATCCGTCCTGTCCGTCATCACGCGGCGCTGAAGGGGATGTTCGAAAGCCTGTCACTTGGCGTATCTTTCGACGACTTCGAAACTATAAAACGGCTCCAACTGGGCGAACATCTGGAGTACTGGCTTAAAGATCAACCCGAGCGCACGTCAGAAATCAAGCCCATACAAGTCCTGCGCCGCGATCCTCACGTATGGACCGATCGTTTCTTGATCATGGTAAACCTCGGGCAAGTTCATGGCTACATAGAGGCAGTTAGGGCTGAGAGGGAGGCGATACACGAATCGCTCAGCGGCGTGTTCCAGCACTGGAAGGAGAATGCCGACGTCAAATTGGAGCAATGGATTGAAGAGGAGGCTCTGGATTACGGGCCATCAGTTCTCAAGGCTTACAGGCGAGACCTAAAGAAGTTCCGTGACATACGTGAAGGCAGGCGAGAGCTATTGGACCAGGAAGTCTTTCCGACGCAAAGCCAAATTCTGGTTAGCGTATTGATGCAGGAAATCCGGGATGCGGGGGTCGCCGAGGAGCAGATACGTTCGAAACTCCTAGCGTTTCTGCATTCGCCTAGTATCAAACTAGTGCCATTCAACCGGATCGCTGCAGCACTCTATGCCACGGTAGCAAAGAAGGCCCCGCACCAGAACAAGTTACCTACAAAAGGGTTCTCCATAGATGTAGATGTGATCTCGTGCCTGCTTCCATACTGCGATGCCATGTTTCTCGATGTTGAATGTTGGAGCTATCTGTCCGAGTTGAAGCGGTCTGGCAGGCTCTCGTACGATGCTCGCATCTTCTCACTTCGCAATAAGGAAGAGTTTGCCGATTATCTTGATGCGCTATTGGCGGCGGTCTCCCCGGATCACCGCCTCCTCGTTGGAGAGATTTACGGACTCTGAACGGGATTCATTCGATTGACGTCGCAATTTCCTGATCAGCGTCGTGCAGGCACTCACTTGGCTGGAAAACACCCGACCCGCCGATCTGTTCTGGGCGAGCGGCCACTCGGACAACGGTTTTTAAGCGTCGTTAGGCATTTACTTCGTGAAGTCCCGCTCAGGTCAACTGCACGGTCTGCCCACTCCGTACAAATGCTGCCTAAGAAGTTCGGGAAGATCCGCTCCGAAGAGCCATCCCCAAGTTCTCCTGCGGCGACGGATTCTTCCAACTACTCGACTCCTCAAGTGAACCGCATTGAGCTTAAACCGCGCCAGTCAGCTTGAATCCTTCCCAACGCGCCACCACCGCGCAGGCCAGGCAATTGCCGATCACGTTGATCGCCGTGCGCGCCATGTCGAGTACGGCATCCACTCCGAGCAACACGGCCGCGCCTTCGAGCGGCAGGTGGAATGTGACCAGCGTCCCCGAGAGAATCACCAGCGCCGCGCGCGGAATGCCGGCTACGCCCTTGCTGGTCAGCATCAAGGTCAGCATCATCAGCAACTGCTCGCCGAGCGAGAGATGAACGCCCGCGGCTTGCGCCACGAAGACCGATGCCAGCGATAGATACAGCGTGCTGCCCACCAGATTGAAACTGTATCCCGTGGGAAGCACGAAGCCGACGATGTGCTTCGGCACGCCGAAGGCTTCCATATTTTCCAGCGCCAACGGCAGTGCGGCTTCGCTCGACGCGGTGGAAAACGCGATCATGACCGGCTCGCGAACCGCGCGATAGAACTTCGCCGCCGGGATGCGAAACAGCGGAATAGCCGGCCACAGCACCAGCAGAATGCATAGCGCCGCGGCGACGTACATTGTGAGCAATCAGCTTGCTGAGCCCGAACAACACGCCGATGCCCTTCGAACCCACGGTCACCGCAATGGCCGCGCCGACGCCCAGCGGCGCCATATACATCACATACTTGGTGAACTGAAACATCACTTCGGCCAGCGATTGGCAGAACGCAACCACCGGCGCGGCTTTCGCGCCGATCGCCGCGCACGCTGCGCCGAACAGAAACGCGAAGACGACGATCTGCAGCACGTCATTGCGCGCCATGGCGTCGATCAGGCTGGTGGGAACGATATGCTCGACGAACGACCGCGGCCGTGGTCTGCGCTTGCGGCACGGCCGCATCCGCGGCGGTGCGCGCGAGGGGAACGCCGACGCCCGGGCGGACCAAATTCACCGCGGCTAATCCCAGAAACAGCGCGAGCGTGGTGACGATTTCGAAATAGAGGATCGCCTTGGCGCCGATGCGTCCCATGTTCTTCGCGCCGCCGCTGCCGGCGATGCCCGCGACCAGGGTGGCGAAAATCAGCAGCGCGACAATCGAGCGGATGAGGCGCAGAAAGATCGCGCTGAGCGGGCCAAGCTGCTTCGCGAACGCGGGCGCAAATATGCCCAGCAACACGCCGGCGGCCATGCCGATGAAGATCCAAGCGGTGAGAGAAACGCGTTTCATCGTTCACCCCATTTCAATTTCTGGCGCAGCACGTCGAAGAACATCAGTTGCGGCGGGCGGATGAGCAGCAGCGAGTACTCGGAACTGCGGCAGACCACCGCGTCGCCTTCGTGGAGCGGATTGCCCACCTGTCCGTCGATGGTGAGGTAGATCGATTCATCCGGGCCGCGCGACAGGGATTTGATCACGCTGGTCTCGGGCACCAGCACGGGCCGGTTGGTCAGCATGTGCGGGCAAATCGGCGTGAGACAAATGGCGGGAACGGAGGGATAAATGATCGGCCCGCCGGCGGAGAGCGAATAGGCCGTGGAGCCCGTGGGCGTGGCGATGATCAGGCCATCGGCCTTGTAAGCGCAGACGAATTGATCGTCCACGTAGGTGTCGAGATCGATCATGCGCGCGATGGACGGATTTGGCGAGCACGGCGTCGTTGAGCGCTTCGTAGTTGGCCACGACTTTCCCGTCGCGCAGCACCTGCGTGTTCAGCAGCTTGCTCCGCTCAATGCGATGCTCGCCGCGGAAGGCGCGCTCCAGTTCGGGGAACAGTTCGGCCACGCTGATGGCGGTGAGAAAACCCAGGCCGCCGAGATTGACGGGGAACAGCGGAATCTCGCGGCCGCCGATGGCGCGGGCGGCGGAAAGCAGCGTGCCGTCGCCGCCCAGCACGACGACCAGATCGCAGCCCTCGGGAACGTCCTCGCGCGGGAAGCCTTTGAGGCCGTGGTTGAAATAGGCCGCGGTCTCTTCGTCGGCGCGGATGGCGATGCCGCGCGCGCGCAGCCACTCCACAAGCTGGGGCACAACCGCGCCGGCCGGCGTAGAATTCGGTTTGGAGAAGATTCCGACTGTGCTAATGGCGGGCATGGAGCAGAAACTCCTTGTTCCCTTCCGCGCCTAGGATCGGGCTATCCATCACGTTCGTTTGAAACCCAAACTCCCTCACCGCGCGCTCCACGCGTTCGCAGGCGGCCTGATGCAGCGCCGGATCGCGAACAATGCCGCCCTTTCCCACCTGGCCCTTTCCTACCTCGAACTGCGGTTTGATCAGTATAACCATTTGCCCGCCGTTCTGTAACAGCGGAACCAGCGCGGGCAGAATCAGCGTGACGGAAATGAAGCTGACGTCGCATACGATGAGCGCCGCCGGTTCGCCGATCTGCTCGAAGCGCAACTCGCGCGCGTTGATGCCTTCATGCACGGCCACGCGCGGGTCGGTGCGCAGCTTCCAATCGAGCTGGCCCGCGCCGACATCCACGGCATGGACGCGCGCGGCGCCGGCCTGCAGCAGCGCGTCGGTGAAGCCGCCGGTGGAGGAGCCGATATCGAGACAGATCTGACCCGTCACATCGATGGCGAATTCGCGCAGCGCGGCGGCCAGTTTGAAACCGCCGCGGCTGACGTAGGGAGGCCGCGCAAGCACTTCGAGGGCGGCATCGTTATCCACGGATTGGCCCGGCTTTGCCGCCTTCTGGCCGTTGAGCAGCACTTCGCCGGCCATGATGAGGGCCTGCGCCTTTTCGCGCGATTCGGCGAGTCCGCGTTCTACCAGCAGGCGATCGAGTCTCGTTTTCATCGACCCCGACCCCCGGCCCCTGACTCCCGACCCCCATCATGACTTGCGCTTGACGATCTGATCGGCGAGTTCGTGCAGGCGCGCGGCGCGTTCGCCGAAAGAGTGCCAGAGTCCCGTGCGCGCGTTCGCACTGCTCGGCCGCCATGCGCCGCGATTCGTCCAGGCCGTAAACCGCGGGGAACGTGATCTTCTGCTGCTGCGCGTCCTTGCCGGCCGTCTTGCCGAGGGCCTCGGAGGATTCCTCCACGTCGAGAATGTCGTCGACGATCTGGAATGCCAGGCCGATGTGTTCGCCATAACAGGAGAGCGCATCGTATTGCCCGTCATCCGCGCCGGCATAGATCGCGCCGAGGCGCAGGCTGGCGCGCAGCAAGGCGCCGGTCTTCGCGCGATGGATCGATTCCAGAAGCTCCGCGGTGGGCGGCTGGCCTTCGCCTTCGAGATCGGCCACCTGTCCGCCGATCATGCCACCGACGGTGCCGGCGGCGGTCGCGAGTTCCGCGATCATGCGTGTCTTGCGCGGCGTCGGGCGCGTTCGAGTTGCGCGAGCACCTGGAAGGCGAGCGTGAGCAGCGAATCGCCCGCGAGAATGGCCATGGCGTCGCCGAAGACTTTGTGGTTGGTGAGCTTGCCGCGGCGGTAATCGTCGTTATCGAGCGCGGGCAGATCGTCGTGGATCAGCGAGTAGGTGTGGATCAGCTCGAGCGAGCAGGCCGCGGCGATCGACGCCAGTGGAATCGTCGCCGAGTGCGCGCGCGGCTTCGATGCAGAGAATGGGACGGATGCGCTTGCCGCCCGCGAACAGGCTGTAGCGCATGGCGCGGTGGATGGTCTGCGGGCGCCGCGGATTCGGGAGGAACCAGGCGCGTCGAGTTCGGCATCGATCGTCTCCTGCTGCCGCGCCAGGTATTCGCGCAGATTCATGTGCCGGATTTCTCGGGGCGGAACGGCTCGGCGACCATCTTGCCATCGCTGCGGATCAGCATTTCGACGCGCGTTTCGGCCTCTTCCAACTGCTTGCGGCATGCATCGCTGAGGCCCATGCCGCGCTCGAAGAGTTCGAGTGAGCGATCGAGCGAAAGATCGCCGCCTTCGAGTTCTTTGACCACCTTTTCCAGTTCGTCGAGACAGGTTTCAAACGATGCGGCCGGAGGCGCGCCGGGCTGGTTTTCGGCCATTGGCAACATTCTAACAGGGCGCATCGCCGAACCAATTTTGAACTCCCGCGCTGGAACCTAGGGTGCCCACGCGGGCATCACATATGCGTAAAACATCGCAATCAGGCCAATCACCGAAGCCAGAAACATGCTGTGCCGCAGCGTGAACCGGAACAGCAGCGCCTCCTCGCCCTTCTTCATCGATGTTGCCGCGGCGGCTACGCAAATGCTTGTCAGGCTGATCATCTTTCCCATCACGCCGCCGCTCGAATTGGCGGCGGCCATGAGCACGGGGTTCATCGAAAGCTTGTGAGCCGTCACCACCTGCAGCGTGCCGAAAAGCGCGTTGGCCGATGTGTCGCTGCCGGTGAGGAAAACGCCCAACCATCCGAGCAGCGCGCTGAAGAAGGGAAACATGACGCCCGTGGCGGCGAACGCGAGCCCGAGCGTTGCCGTGGCGCCGGAGTAATTCATCAGGAATGCCAGAGCTAGCACGGCGGCAAGCGTGAGTTCCGCCTTGGCCAACTGGCGCGAAGTCTGTCCGATGACGCTCGCGAACTGCCGCGGCTTCAGGCCGACAACAATGGCGCTGAGGATGGCTGCGATCAGGCACGCCGTCCCCGAGGCCGAAAGCCAGCCGAACGTATAAACCGCGGCGTATGGCGCGGGCTTTGCGACGGCGGGCGGCACGCGGAGGATCGCGTTATGCAGCATCGGCCATGGAATCGCGATATTTGTCTTGTTCAATTGCGGCTGCAGTTCGCCCCAGGTGAGCACAAAGATGACCAGCAGGATATAGGGCGTCCACGCCAGCAGGACTTCGCGCGCCGTCTTTGTGCCGCGTTGCGCGGCCTCGGGGCGCCACAGGCGGATGAGAGCGACCAGGGAACCCATCGCGGCCATCGAGGCGAGGATATCGGTGAGTTGCGGCCCCACGAAATTCGACACTACGAACTGCGTGCCTGCGAACGCAATACCGCACACTGCCGCCGCAGGGAATACGGCACGCAGGCCTTTCCAGCCCGACATCACAAGTACGAGATACGCGGGCACGAAAAGCGACACCGGCGCGCAGATGCGGCCCACGCCCGCGCTCAGGCGATCGACCGGCAATCCGGTGGTAAGGGCGAGAGTGGTGATGGGGATGGCGATCGAACCGAACGCCACGGGCGCCGTGTTGGCGAGAAGGCAGATGGCGGCCGCGTAGAACGGCGTGAATCCGAGGCCCGCGAGCATCGCCCCAGCAACAGCTACCGGCGTGCCGAACCCCGCCGCGCCTTCGATGAATGCGCCGAACGCGAAGGCGATCAGCAACGCTTGCAAGCGCCGATCGGTAGTGAGGTTGGCGATGGAATCCTTCAGGATTTCGAATTTGCCGCTTTCTACCGTGACGCGGTAGAGCAGGATTGCGGTGAAGACCACCCATCCGATGGGGAAGAGGCCGAACGCGGCGCCATAGGCGATGGACGCGAAGAGGTGGCCGAGCGGCATGCCATAGACCGCGCCGGCCAATATGCCCGCGGCGCCCAATCCGGCCAGCGATGCCACCCAGGCAGGACGGCGCGCAACCGCCAGTAGCAGAAGCAATACAACAATGGGCACGGCCGCGACGAGAGTGGAAAGAGGCAAGCTTCCGGCGACGGGGGCGTAGTTTTGCTGCCACATATTGCGTCGATTGTACCGTGCGCAGCGAGAGGGACGCGATTACTTCGTGCCGGACCTATGGAGTTGCGGTTCCCGGGCATCAGTAGGAAATTCGCCCCCCAAAGATAGCTGCAAAAAGAGCAAACTGTGCGAACACGCGCAACTCCATGGGATGATTGTCCCTCGCGCGGGTTTTACCTACGAAAACTCTTGCGGGTTGACGGTCCCGTGGTAGTATGGGGTTGTATTAAGGATTTTGGCATCTTCGCATTCGTCCGGCCTTCACCGCCTCTCGTCCGATCCTGCCCGATTCGTAAACCGTAGTTCAAAAAGGAAAAGAAATGAAGAATATTTTTGTAGGGAACCTCTCCTTCGGGGCAACCGAAGATGCAATTCGCTCCCTGTTCGAGGCATATGGAACCGTCGACCGCGTGAGCGTCGTTACCGATCGGGACACCGGTCAGGCGAGAGGCTTTGGATTCGTCGAGATGAGCGTCAACGCGGAAGCAGATCGCGCCATCGCGGGTTTGAATGGCAGGGAATTAGACGGCAGAGCGCTGAACGTCAATGAAGCGCGCCCGAAAACCGAACGCTCCGGCGGCGGTGGTGGTGGCGGCGGACGTCGCGGCGGCGGCGGACGCTACTAAGCGAGCTAACCCAACAATTCATGCAGTGGTTTACCGCTGCGATAACGCAGGCAGGCCGGAGGTTAAGCCAAGGGCCTGCCTTACCTTATTACCCCTGTATCCGCCGCTCTTTCCCCTCCCAAAATAGTTCTCTTAGTTCACGCTTCAAGATCTTGCCGGTGCCGGTTTTAGGCAGCGGTTCCGTGCGCATTTCAAAGCGATGAGGAATCTTGAATTTGGCCAGGCGGCCCCGTAGAAATTCCGTCAGCTCGTGATCGGTGAGGCTTCCGCTCGGCTTCACAACTACAAAGGCGCCGGGCACTTCGCCCCATTGCGGATCGGGCACGGAGACTACCGCGCATTCGAGCACGGCGGGGTGCGCGGCTATAGCGCGTTCCACCTCGATGGACGAAATGTTTTCGCCGCCGCTGATGATGATGTCTTTCTTGCGGTCGACAATCTGCACGTATGTTTCGTCGTCCCACACCGCCATATCGCCGGTGTGCAGCCACGCTCCGCTCATCACGGCGGCGGTCGCTTCGGGCTCCTTGTAATAGCCATCCATCACGTTGTCGCCGCGAATCACGATCTCGCCGATCGTCTGCATGTCGCGCGGCACGTCGAACATCTGGGCGTCCACTACGCGCATTTCGCAGCCGGGAATCGGCCAGCCGGTGCTGGCAAGCCGACGCAAGCGGTCGTCCTCATCGGCGTACGCCACAGTGCTCTTGAGACGCGCGGAGGACGCCACCGGACTGGTCTCCGTCAAGCCATAGCCCGCCTGCACGCGGCACGGAAAAACCTTCTCCACGCGCGCGATCAATTCGGGCGAGGACGCCGCGCCCCCCAGATTGATTTCGCGCATGCTCGAAAGATCGTACTTTCCGATCTCCGGACAGTTGATCAGCGCATTCGCCATCGTAGGCACAAGCGACATGCCGGTGGCACCGTTCCTGCTGAATCAACTCGAGCACGTGCGCGGGATCGAAGCGCCGCACCATCACCTGCTTGAGGCCATACATGGTGGAGGAGTGCGCCCGCCCCCAACCATTGGCATGGAAAAGCGGAATGGTGTGCAGTTCCACGCCGTCATCTTCCTTTGCAAAACTCGCGGCCACGGAAAAGGCGTGCAGGTAAAGCGTGCGGTGCGACAGCATCACGCCTTTGGGTGTCCCCGTCGAACCGCTGGTGTAAAAGAGTTCGCCGAGGGCGTTCTCATCGAAGGCCATAATATCGGACCGCTCAATGCGGCCGCGCGTCAGGAGTTCCTCGTAGGCGGGACCCGTTTCTATGAAGCTGTGAATCGCGGTGCAGGCTTGGCGCAGATGCTCGACGAGCGGCGCGAAATCGGCCTCGTAGATCAGAAAGCGAGGCGCGGCATGGTTAAGAATCGCCGTGAGTTCGAACGGGCGTGAGCCGGACATTCAGCGGCATCATGACAGCGCCGGCCAGCAGAACGCCGAAATAGCCTTCCAGAAGCTGATGGGTATTGAAGCTGAGATAAGCTACGCGATCTCCTTTCGCGATGCCTTCCGAAAGCAAGCCGGCCGCGAGGCGCTCGCAACGCTCGCCGAACTGTGCATAAGTAAAGCGGTTCTCTCCGCAGACGACGCCGGTCTTCCGGCCGTAGAGATCGATCGCGCGGTACAGACATCGTACCGGCGTGAGGGGAACGTGCATGACTGGGATTGTACCGAATGCGGGTGGAGGCTAGTCCGCATTTCTCACACAGTTTCGTCGCGAGGCGCGTGATAACGCCGCAGCAGAAAGTGTATGAGAAATGCGGACTAGATCAATCCATCATTCGCCGAAGCGCACTCCGCGGCGTTCCTTTCCAAGCGCCGCCGCTATGATTCCCATGGCGAAGAACGCCGCCGCCATTACTGACATCGCGGCCGCATAGCCGGTATGCCGGGCCACGGCGGCCTCGGCATAGTTTACCGGGCTTGCCAGCAAGCACGCCCATCTGATACCCGAAGCCTGGCAGAAATCCGCGCACCGAATCGGGAGAAAGCTCCGTCAAGTGCGCCGGCACCACTCCCCAAGCGCCTTGTACCATGAACTGCATCACGAAGGCGCCGAATACCACCCACGCCATCGGTACCGAAACGCCCACAGCGGAATCGCCACAATCGCGCCGCTCAACGCGACGATCATCGAGCGCCGCCTGCCGAACCGGTCGGAGAGTAATCCGAAAAAGCGTGCCACCAACGATCGCGCCGATCATCGAGATCGCCGTTGCCAGCGAGCGCTGGGAAACGGTGAATCCCCGCTGCCGCAGCAGAAACGTCGGGTACATATCCTGCGTGCCGTGCGCCGCCAGGTTCATCGCCATCATGAACACCATCAGATAGAGCATCAACTTCCAGTGAGAGAAAATCGCCGTGCGCAATTCGCCCCACGTTGCGTGGCGTTTGCGTTGCCACACTTCCGATTCCTTCACGCGCATGCGAACGAAGAGCACAAGAAGGGCGGCAGCCCGCCGATGAAGAACAGCGGGCGCCAGCCATACTTCGGAAAAACGAAGTTATAAGCCACGCGACGCCAGCAGAAAACCCATGGCATACCCCTGCTGCAAAAATCCGCTGAGCATGCCGCGCCATTTCGGCGGCGCCTTCTCCAGCGCCAGGACGCGCCGACGCCCCATTCGCCGCCCATGCCGATGCCGAACAGCGCGCGCAACACGAGAAACGCGGTGAATGTGGGCGCGAGGCCGGAGAGCACTTGCACGACCGAATAGAAGACCAGGTCGATCATCAACGGCAGGCGGCGGCCGTAGCGGTCGGCCATCAGACCAAAGAAGAATGCGCCGACGGGCCGGAACGCCAGCGTCACCCAGGTGGCGAGGGCAATCTGTTCGTCGCTCTTGTGAAACTCGCGTCCGATGGCGGTGAGGCACATCACCACCAGGAAGTAATCGAAGGCGTCGAGCGTCCAGCCAAGATATCCGGCGGCGAGCGCGGCGCGTTGGTCTCCGGCGCTGGGTTGGGAAGCCGGTTGAGCGCTCACCGGGAGTAAGATCCGTTCCGAGTCTGCCCGATAATCCCCGGCCGTTTCACGGAGAGTTGGATCTCGCTGTATTGGCCGACCGGTCCCTTTCGTTCCGGTGCGTATCCGATTCTGTGATGGTTGCGCAATGCGTCCTCGATTAAATTAAACTCCGAGTGTCGCACGAAGCACGTAAGCTCAGGCTTGTAGAATACGGTCTATGCCGCGGCGGCGGAGCGGGTATCACTGCCCTTCATCAACCACGGCGACACTACCCAAATGGCGACGATCACGCCGGTCGCGACCACAGCCCATCCCTGAATCTGCAAGGCCGGGATGGCCGTACCCAGCAATCCGGATGCGTGGCTCTCAATCCCCATCGCCCAAAACGCCAGCGCGTAGGCTAAATAGTTGTTGCGTGCGAATCGCCAGCACCAAATGACGAGAAACACTGCGGCGACGAGCGCGAATCCGTAGTGCAGCGCAAACTCCGCCGCCGTTCGCGCATCGCCCGGAACCAGAATTGCGAGCCCGATCAACGCCATCGGCACGGTCACGCGCGGTCTCCATCTTTGCAAAACGAATGCCACCGTCACCGCGATGGCGGACCACAACACAATAGCCATCATTGCGCCCGCGACCGCGGAGACGGCCGGGACATGCGTGGCAATGGCATCCGGGCTATCGACGGAATAGAGCGCCAGCGCGGGGAATCGATCCTGCAGAAACGCCTCGAAGCGATGCGCGATCAGGCCGAAGCCGAGCGCGGCGATCAACGCCGCCGCCGCATCCTTGCCCAGCACGCGCCGGTTAGAGGCGCGCCACACGGTCAGGGCGCCGGGGAACGTGGAAATCACCAACGCCGCCGCGCCCGCGAAAAAGATGAAGCCGAAGAGCGCGGCCATGGCGACAGCGGCATACTGGCCTACTTGGAATGTCTGGAACGGGATAGAGGTCGAATAGTTTTTGAGCGCCAGATCGCTTTCCAGGATCTGGCTGACGGTCAGCAATACTGCGGCCGCGCCACCGATCGCCATGGCGGCCTTCCATCGCACCACGCCGCTTCGGATATTGCGAATGAGGAGCACCAATCCGAACACGGCGATGCCGGCGGATGCGGCGATGCGCGCAATGGTAGTGAAGATAGACCAGAAACTTTGCGCCTCGCGCGCCCGCATGAACCACTCCGGCGGCTTCCAGAATGCACGCCACTCCGAAACGCGGTCGCCGGCAACGTTTACTTCCACGCGGTAGTGGGCTTGATCCAGATTGCGCGGGTCACCCGGTCGTGCTTCCCAGGCGAGCGAATGATCGGCCCGCGCCTTGCGCTTTTCCGTGGTCTGTTGCTTGATGTCCATCGTGGCGACATCCTGTCCCCGCGCTTGCGCGAAGGCCGTGGCAAGAGAACGCGCAGCATCATCGTCCACCGTGGCGCCGGGGCGATCTTCGGGTAGCGTGTGGTGGAAGCCCATCACAGCGCCGGTTTCGGGATGGACGGAAACCGTGACTTCTTCCTGATCGAGCGGCTTGAAGTAGCGAGTCTCCCAATGCTGGATGGGGCGATATTTCTCGAATAGGGATGCCACGAAACTTACCGGCTTGCGTTCCAGAAAATACTGCCCGGCCAACGAGTCGCCGCCGCTGAAGTGCGCGTCGGTAAAAGTCACATGCCGGAATTGAGCGGGGTCCATCGCGAGCGTGGGACCCCGCACGAACTCGTCGGACTTTGCCAGCGCTTCCGCCGCCGTCAATTTGTATTTCGGCGATTCGCCGAAGTACGATACCGGGAGCCGCATCAAGGCGATTAGGCCAACCGCCAGAACCGTGCAAGCGCGCGTCCAAAGGCGGCGATCCGGTGGCGCGTAGGATAGCGTCGCGGGCGCTTCCGCGGCGCTCTCCACCGGTTCCACCGGGCCAGGCTCATCGCCATTCAGCAAGCCGGCAACCGGCTCGAATCCGCCGCGGCGCCAGTAGGCCATCAGCGCCACCATCACCGGCAGCACGATAATACCCGCGCTGGCCGCGCCCGAGAGACGAAAGTACAGATTGTGCGAACGCAACAGCAGCATCGCGCTGTACATCGCGTCCACCGAATAGTGCCAGACCAGCGTCGGCAGAATGCCCCAGCGCAGCATGATGATGCCCAGCGCCACGCCGCCGGTTCCCACTTCCACGCCGCGAATGAAGAACGGCTGCTGCGGGTAACCGGCGTGGCCGAATCCCCAGATGTACCCGGCCGCGATAAGCAGCAACCACCGTCGAACGCGTCAGCTTGCGCAGAAACGGAATGGCGAACATGCGGAACAGAAACTCTTCCGAGATCGCCGGGAAGAATCCGCCGAACAGCACGAAGAGCCAGGGAAATTGCGTGTTCAGCAGATCGTCGTAGGGCACGTCGGCGGGCGACCATGCGCCGAACTTGTACGCCGTGATGTAAAACGCCGTCTGATAGCAGATGAAGATCGAGGTGAGCGTGATGCCCAGAATCGCGCCCAGGAAGAAGCGCTTGGTGCGCAGGCCGCGGCCGCGGAACAGATTGCCAAGCGAGACCTTGTCCGGAAAAGCTTCGCGGTAGACCGGCTCTGCGCCGGCGGTAAATAGAAACAGCAGGCCGCCCAGCGCGAGCGCGCTCAATACAGCCTGCAAGAATATGCCCGTCACGAAACTGGCGTAAGCGTCGGTGGTGGGGTAGTTGAATTCCTCCTGCGGAAACGAATTCATGCTGGAGAAGAACGAGAGAATCATGCCCGCGAGGCCGATTATCGCCGCGCGCCGCCAGCGCACATCTTGCCAGCGCACGCGGATCACGATGGTGATCAGCAGTCCGAGCAGCAGCACGCCCATCACGGCAGTGTCGATAGTCGATGCCAGTTCGTTCTTCGAGCGCAATGCCTTGTAATCGCGCGTCCACTGCTCGGGGATCTTGAGGTATTCGTGGTAACCGGAGATCTCATTGCCGGCAAGATCCACTTCTACGCGATAGGTGGCGTCTTGTACGTCGAAGTCGTGATCCTTCCAGGTGTAGGAGCGGTCGACGCGATGAGGCCGGGTTTCGGTGGATTGTTCGACGAACTCGAGGGCGGCGAAATCGCGGTGCATGCGTTCGCCGAGGAATCGTTGCGCGGCGGCGAGGGCATCGGCGTCGGATATCGGCGGCCGCGCGGCATCTTCCGCCAGATCATGCGTGAAGCCGGCGACTTCGCCGGTGGGAGTGACGCTGGCGCGGAACTCCTCTTTCTGTTGCGGCCGGAACCAGCGATAAGACCAGCGCCACAAGCGCACGCGCGAGCTGAGACTTGTTGGCCTTTTCCAGTCCCAATTCGCGCTCCAGAAAAGTCTTGGCGTCGTCGTCGTAGGTGAAGCTGGCGGCGTCGCGATATCCCGTGGTCTGCGCTTCCTGCGCCACCAGAAAGCGCCGGCAATTTCGCGCGCCTGGTCGCGATTCACGCGGAAATCGATGGAGGCTTCCGGGAAGGCGCGGTAAAAGTTGCCGCTGGTATACCACGCCGTGCCGGCCAGCAACAGGAGGCAAATGACGATGAAGCGGTAGTCTTTGGCTCCCAGTTTTTCGAGCGGCGCGTGGTCCATCATGGTTTTGGCTGCCCAGTGAAGTCCGATGCCGCCCAGAATATAGCTGCGTTGCTGGACGCGGGTGTAGCCTGTGCCGCGCAGCAAAGCCGAGAATTCGTCGATGGAGACGAAGGCGCGCAGCGAATCGGGAATGTAGGTGTAAACGCGGGGACGGCCGTGCAGTACGAAGCCCCAGAACGTGCCCTGCGCATATAGATAAGCGAGGTAGGCATAGCGCAACAGCGGATTGGCGGGAAGGAAGAAGTCCAGGCTGACCAGCAGGCCGCCCGGCCGCGTCACGCGGCGGATTTCCTCGACGGCCCCCTTCAGGTCGGGAAAATTGCGCAGGCCGTAGCCGATGAAGACGGCGTCGAAAGCGCCATCGGCAAAGGGCAAGCGGGAAGCGTCGCCGCACACTGCGTCGTTGAGCCCGCGCTCGCGCGCCAGCTGCAGCATGCGCTCGGTGATATCGGCGGCGACCGGTCGTGATCCGGGGTATCGGCTCGCACCAGAAATGAAAAATCGCCGGTGCCGCAGGCGAGATCGAGCACCCGGGCTTCGGGCGGCAGGTCGATTTTATCGAGCGCCGTGCGCTTCCAATGACCGTCCATGCCGTAGGAAAAGGCGCGGGTGATGAAGTCGTAGCGCGGGGCCACGGTGTGGAACATGGCGCGCATGAGCCAGGGGCTCTGTTGTTCGGCTGGGGGATTCACTTGCAGCCGAATTGTATCAAGATGCTCGCACCGCCCACAGCCCACGATGCCGCTAAAGTAATTCTTGTTCGCCGCCGATATGTGATGTAGCCGGGAGTGGATGGCAGCCATGAAAGTAACCAGTCAAGATCTATCGGGGCTCGGCGCAGCCGGCGCCTCGGGAGCCCAGGAAGCCCAGAAGCCGGGCAGTGGCGGCAAGGGCGCCAGTAGCAGTGGCGGGGGAAGCGACCGCGTCGATTTCTCCTCCACGCTCGGCAGCCTCTCGCGTGCGATGAGTTCCGACGGCTCAACCAGGCAGGCCAAGATACAGTCGTTAACGGCGCAATATCAATCCGGCAGCTATTCCGCCGATTCCGGCGCCATCGGCCGCGGGCTGATATCTGAAGCGCTCGGGCAGTAGAACGCAAATGTCTTCCGTACTCGAAGCCGAGTTGGAACGCGCATGCAAGCTTTTGGAATCGGCTACGCCCGAAGCTATGGATGCCAGCGCCGCAACGTTGGAAGGCGTCGCGCGCGAACTTGGCGTTCTCTTCAATGCCGGGAAGCGTGAGTCAATAAGCGTCGAAGAAGCGCAGCGGCTGCGCGCTGGGGCGCGGAAGGCGCGCTTGCTATTGGAACTCGCTTCGCGGTTCCACGCCCGATGCTGGGATATCCTGGCCGGGATGAGCGGCGGCTACACTGCGAAAGGCGCGCCGGCAGCGCTCTCCTTGCGCGGAAGAGTGTCCGTTTCCGGATGAGGTTCCCGGAAAAACCATGGCCAACATACTTGCATCGCTCAATGTCACGGCCAGCGCTCTAAACGCGTTCGATCTTGCGCTCGAAACCACCCAAAACAATGTGGCCAACGCGCAGACGCCGGGCTATGTTGCGCAAACTCAAACGCTGGATTCGCTGGCGTTTAACTTGCAGGCAGGCGAAATCGGAGGCGTCAGCGCGGGGCCGGTGACGAGCGCCCGCGACCAATTCGCCGAACAGAACGTTCACAACCAGAACATGCTGCTTGGCTCCGCGACGCAAGATGTGAACAGCCTGACCCAATTGCAGAACCTGTTCCCGGTCTCGCAGACCTCGGGAATCGCTAATGCGCTGAATGGCCTGTTTTCGAGTTTCTCTGGATGGTCCGAAAACCCCAACGATCCAAGCGCGCGGCAGAGCGTGATGCAAAACGCCGCCACGGTGGCTTCTGCTTTTCAGCAAACCGCGCAGGGGTTGAGTCAGTTCACGCAAACCACGGAGGGGCAGATCCAGGGGACGGTCACCGACATCAATCAACTGGCGGCGCAATTGACCGCCGATAATCAAGAAATTCAGCAGGGGAACGGCGCCGATGCCGGGCTTGACGCCAACATTCACAACACGCTCGACCAGCTCTCGCAATATGTAAACTTCACGGCCACGCAACAGTCGGACGGCACGTACTCGATCCTGGTGGATGGGCAGACGCCGCTTGTCATGGGCGGACAGCAATTCAGCCTGGGCTTCCAGATGGCGCAGCCGACGAACCCTCCGCCCGTCAACGCCAACGGGCCGCCGCACGCCGTGATTCTTGGCGCGGATGGTTCGGATATTACCTCGCAAGTCACCGGCGGCCAACTCGGCTCGCTTGTCAATCTACGGAATACGGTTCTGCCCACTTATATTGGCGACGCGTATCAGAGTGGCAGCGTCAATACCCTCGCGCAACAGTTTGCCGATAGCGTCAACAACCTGCTGACGTCGGGCAACGTGACGGATGGTCCTCCCGCGCAGGCCGGTACGGCGCTGTTCACGTACGACACGGCCAACCCCACTAATGTCGCCGCAGTCGCTGGCGGTGAATCCCGCGATCACCGGCGCGCAACTGGCCGCGATACAGCCGGGGCCGCCCGAAGTGGCGAACGGCATCCCGCTTGCACTGGCCGGTCTTTCTAACCCGCAAGATCCCGCGGATGAAATCAATGGCCAGAGTTTTACGGCTTACTATGCCGGCATCGCGTCCAGCGTGGGGACCGCGTTGAACCAGGCCACCGATCAACAGACCGCGCAGCAATCGGCTGTCGCGCAGGCCGAGAATCTGCGCCAACAGGCGTCGGGCGTAAATCTCGATCAGGAAGCCGTGAGCCTGGTGCAGTTCCAAAAAGCGTATGACGCCAATTCGCGTTTTGTCACGGTGATCGATACGATCACCAGCGACCTCATCAACATGGTCGCCACTACCGCGACATAACCGTGGCCATATAGGAGAATTCATGATTTCCAGCATCAGCCCGGCCAGCCAAATTTTCCTCGCCGGAGTGGATCAGATCCAGCAGCGCATCTCGCAAGCAAACCAGCAGGTCACCTCCGGCCTGAAGATCTCTGTGGCATCGGATGCGCCCGATCAAATCGGCGACCTGTTGCAACTTCGCGCCAACGAAGCTCAAGACACTCAGATCCAGAGCAATCTGGGTCTGGAGCAGACCAACGCGCAGAGCGCCGACAACGCTCTCAGCTCCGCCATTCAGTTGATGGATAGCGTCACCCAGATCGCCGCCGAGGGAGCGAGTTCGACGCAAACCGCCGATACGCGCACGACGCTGGGACAACAGGTGCAGGGCCTGCTTTCGCAGATGGTGGATCTCAGCCAGACGCAGGTGCAGGGCCGCTTCATTTTCAGCGGCGACGACGACCAGAGCCCCAGCTATCAACTCGATCTCAGCGCGCCCAATGGCGTGGACCAGCTTTCGACTGCGGCCTCCACCCGCCAGATCCAAAATCCTGAAGGCGGCACGTTCCCGGCTTCGCTGACCGCCCAGCAGATTTTCGACGATCAGAACCCCGATGGCAGCGCCGCCCCGGACAACGTCTTCGCGGCATTGAACAGCCTTAGCACCGCGTTGCTCAACAACGATACGGCGGGCATCACGGCTGCCCAAACCATGGTGCAGCAAGCCTCAACTCATCTCAACGACTCGCAATCGTTCTATGGAAACGTCGAGAACCAGATTCAGAGCGCGTCTACATACGCCACCACCTATTCGACGCAATTGCAGACGCAGATCGGCGGCATCGAAGATGCCGATGTAGCCAGCGCGGCAACCGAACTGACGGAAGCCAACACGCAACTTCAAGCTGCTTTCGAAGCGCAGGCCAAAATGCCGACTACCAGCCTGTTCAGCTATATGGGATAGGTCAAAGCTGAAGTCGAAGGGGTAGCCGTGGGCTAGCGGATCACTGCTTCGCGCAAGCGCGCCAACTGCCGCCGCGCAATCTCAGCCCACTGGCCGGAATGATCCAGCTTCAGATACGTTTTCCAGTGATGCACGGCTTTGAGCGCATCTCCAGTGCGCTCGCACAGCAGCGCGATATTGAAGTGGGCGTCGGCATACCCGGGATTCAACTGCAGCGCCCGGCGGTAGTGCGCGAAGGCTTCGCCAATCCGCCCCTGTTCGTCGTACAGATTGCCGAGATTGAATTGCGCCAGCGGATAATCCGGATCGGCCGCCACTGCATCGCGATAGTACGTTTCCGCCTCCCCGAACTTACGCTGGCGGTAGCAGATGGTCCCGAGGTTCACCAACGCTCCCGCCGCTACCGGATTCAACTCGAGCGCTTTGCGGTACGCGTCCACCGCAGCGTCCACCGGCGCGCCGATTTCCTCCAGATCGAGACCTTTCTGGAACCAGGTTTCGGATTCCCGCAAGACGTTCGGCGACCGCTTCTTCTCTGGAAGGCTCTTCACATTCGCCAATCCCGCGGCGTCGAAATCGAATAGGATCTGCCCGCTAATGGCCTCCATCTTCTCGCCCGGCAGATGGACCGCGATCCGCCTTCCGTCCGAGACGATGCGTAATTCCGAGAGCGGCTCCTTCACCCAATCGAGCTTGCGACGCAGCGCGGCCAACGCTTCGCCGATGCGCCGCGGCGCGATGCGGTTCTCCCGCAATTTGATCAGCGTCTGAATTGCCACCAGCTCGGAAAAAGAATAGGTCGTGGCCGCTGTGAGCAGATCCTGCTTCTCCCAGCTTTGCAGTTGGCGCTCGGTGACGCCGAATTTCCGCCGGACGTCCGCACGCGTGTACTGCTCCTTCGGGGCCACGCAGACATTTTAGCGGAATGCGCCTCCAGAAGGCTCCCTTTCCACATCCGAGGCGCAAGCCGCCGACAAAGAAGGAAGAATGCTGTCGCATGCGTTTTAGGGCGGTCACTTTGCAGAGGAAAGTACTTGAAATTCAGCGAGAAGACAGCTATGCTGGATTCGATGGCGGCGCTCCGGCCCGAACCCGTCGAAATTCACGCGCGTGCGATGGACAACCTGCGGTACATCCGCCGGACCATCGAACGCGCCGGTTCGTTCACCGCCGTGCCAGGCTTGGGCGGCGTGCTGATGGGATCGACCGCCCTGGCGGCGGCTTGGATCGCCGGACGTGGTACCTCCAGCCGATATTGGCTCACCGTCTGGCTGGCGGAAGCGGCCTTGGCGTTATTGATTGGAATTGTAGGAGCTGCCGTGAAATCGCGGCGCGCGCGCTTGCCGTTGCTGTCGGGCCCGGGAAGGAAGTTTGTGGCGGGATTCGCGCCGGCGATGATCGCGGGCGCAGTGTTGAGCGCTGCCCTGTTTCGCGCCGGGATGAGCGATTTGCTGCCCGGCGCCTGGCTGCTGCTTTATGGCGCGGGCGTGGTGGCCGGTGGATGGGCTTCGGTGCGGATTGTGCCTCTGATGGGGGCGTGTTTCATGGCGGCCGGCGCCGCCGGGTTGCTGACGGACGCATCGCCCGGCTATATCCTGCTTGCGGGCGGTTTTGGGGGATTGCACATTGTGTTTGGGACGATTATCGCGGTGAAATATGGCGGGTAAACCCGGAGCAGCCAGGCGGGATTCGGCCCCGCGCCGCCCCGCGCCGGCGGTCATCCCGGCGGTAGGCGGTGCCCAGAAACTCGACCGCTTGATCCATGAACGGCTCCGCCTGGGCATCCTCAGCGCTCTTTCCGTAAGCGATTCCCTTACCTTCAACGAATTGAAGAAGTTGCTCGAGTCCACCGACGGCAACCTGAGCGTCCACGCGCGCAAACTCGAGGAGGCCGGCTACATAGCGTGTTCCAAATCGTTCGAGGGGCGTATGCCCAAGACGGAATACAAGTTGACTGCATCCGGAAGGCGCGCGCTGGAGCGCTATCTCGATCACATGGAAGCGCTGATTCAAGCGATGAGGGAAAAGTAGGCTTCTTTTTTTATGCCCGATAACTTTGCTATTCAAAGTACTCTACACACAGCGATCATCATGGATGGCAACGGCCGGTGGGCTCTCGCCCGCGGCATGCCACGGGTGGCCGGTCATCGGGCAGGCGTGGAAACAGTGACGCGCATCGTCGAGGCGGCGCCGGCGCTCGGAATCGGAGTGCTTACGCTCTTCGCGTTCTCCGCCGACAACTGGCGCCGGCCGGCCGCCGAAGTACAAGCTCTGATGCTGCTCCTGGCGCATTATCTGGAGCGCGAAACCCCGCGCTGCATCGCGAATGGAATCCGCCTCGAAGCCATTGGCCGCCGCGACCGCCTCGAGCCTTCCGTCCGCGCCGCCATCGCGCGCACGGAGGCCGCAACGGCGCATGGCGCGCGTCTGCGCCTGCGGATGGCAATCGATTATTCCGCCCGCGACGCCATCCTGACGGCTGCCTCCGAAACGCCAAGTCTCTCCCTCAAGTCTCTTGGAGAGACGCTCGGTCCGCCGGTGGATCTGCTGATCAGAACCGGCGGCGAGCAGCGCCTGAGCGACTTTCTCTTGTGGGAATGCGCTTATGCCGAATTCGTATTCTCGCGCCGTATGTGGCCCGAATTCGGCGCCGCAGACCTAGCCTCCGCCGTGCGCGAGTTCCGCGGCCGGCAGCGCCGGTTTGGCGGAGTGCCTGAATCGCCGCGCCCCAGGGCAGGGGCTTGGCTCGATTGAGAAGCTACACCAATACCGTGAACGCCGATTCACTACGCTCCACGGCTCGGTACAACGTATCCCGCTCCACGGGCGTACGCCCTGCGCGGCGGATCAACTGTAATAACTCGCCGCGCCGTAGGTTCTGCGTCGTGGTTGCGCCCGCGTCGTGGTAGATGCGTTCTTCGACGATGGTCCCATCGATATCGTCCGCGCCGAAGCGTAGCGCGATCTGCGCGATCCGCGGTGTCATCATCACCCAATAAGCCTTGATGTGAGGGATGTTATCCAGCATCAAGCGGGCCACAGCGATATTCTTAATATCGTCGAAACCCGTAGTTTTCGAGATATGATGGAGCGCCGTGTTATCCGGGTGAAACGCCAGCGGAATAAACGTTACAAAGCCGTGAGTCTCGTCCTGTAACTCGCGCAGGCGGACTAAGTGGTCCGCGCGGTCCTCTTCGTTCTCGATATGGCCGTAGAGCATCGTGCAGTTCGACCGCAGCCCCAACTGATGCGCGGTGCGCGCCGTCTCCAGCCACTCGTTGCCGTCGATCTTGTGATCGCAAATGATACGCCGCACCCGCTCGTGGAAAATCTCCGCGCCTCCGCCGGGCAGCGAATCCATGCCCGCGTCGCGTAGCCGCTGAGCGTTTCGCGCACGCTCATTTTGGCGCGCCGCGCCAAAAACGCGATCTCCACCATAGTGAACGCTTTCAGATGCACCTGCGGGAAGCGCTGCTTAAGCCCGCGCAGCATCTCGCAAAACCAATCGAGCGTCAATTCGGGATGCAATCCGCCAACAATATGGAATTCGGTGACCGCTTCGCTCCACCCTTCCCCCGCGCGATGCCACACTTCTTCGAGCGACATGGTGTAAGCCTTGGGATCGCGCACGCGCTTTGCCGAACGCGCACAACCGGCAGCTAGCTACGCATACGTCGGTCGGATTGATGTGCCGGTTGACGTTGAAATATGTGGTGTCGCCGTGCAAACGCTCGCGCACCAGGTTAGCCATGTAGCCCAGCGCCAGAATATCGGTGGTGCGATAAAGCGCGACGCCATCTTCGAGCGAGAGCCGCTCGCCCGCTTCGACCTTTTCGCGAATAGGAATCAAACGGCGATCTTCGATTACAACCGGCATATCAGATAGATGGACGCAGCAGGAAGATATCGGCAGTCCAGAACAAGAAGAATAACACGCTGACGTAGCCGTTCATGGTGAAGAAGGCCGCGTTGACGCGGGAGAAATCGTTGGGCTTCACCAGGCTATGCTCATAAATCAGCAGCGCCGTCACCGCCGCCACGCCGGCCAGCGCGAAGCCTCCCAAATGCAGCGAATAGACCAGCGCCAGCAAGCGATGCCACCATCGCGGCATGCAGCGCCTGCGCGACGCGCAATGCGCGGGCGATCCCCAAGGCGCGCGGGATGCTATGCAGCGCCTCGGCCGAATCGAACTCGTAATCCTGGCACGCGTAGATGACGTCGAAGCCGGCCGTCCAACAGGTAACGGCCGCGGTGAGCCAGAGAATGCGGGGGTCGAGCGATCCGCGCACCGCGATCCAAGCCGCCGCCGGCGCGATGCCCAAACTGAATCCTAGAACGAGATGCGAAAACGACGTAAACCGCTTGGTGAAGGAATAGAAGAACACGATGCCCAGCGCCAGCGGCGCGAGTTTCAAGCACAACGGATTCAACTCGGCCGCCGCCAACAGAAAGAGCCCGCTTGCCGTGAGAACGAAGGCCCAGGCGAAACCGCGCGTCAGCGTGCCGGCGGGCAGATGCCGCATCTTGGTGCGCGGATTGCGCGCGTCGATATTTTGATCCACCAGACGGTTGAAGGCCATGGCGGCCGACCGCGCCGCCACCATCGCCACCACGATCCACGCCAGCTTCCAGCCCAGTTGCGCCGCGTCGAAACCGCTCTCCCGCAACGCCAGCAGCGCGCCCGGTGAGCGCGAATGGAAGCGCGAATACCGAGTGCTCGAACTTGATCATATCGAGCGTTAGGCGCAATTTCTTCCAGAGCATGAGCGAACGTCTATGGTACCGCCGTTCGGAGCGGTCCCCCGCTGCACCGCCTCAACACTCGATCACATTGACGGCCAGTCCGGCCAGCGACGTCTCTTTATACCGCGACTGCATATCGAGCCCGGTTTGATACATAGTGCGAATCACCTGGTCGAGCGAAACCTTGTGTTCCGCAGTGTCCTGCATCGCCATGCGGGCTGCGTTGACGGCCTTTACGGCGCCGAATGCGTTGCGCTCGATGCACGGAATCTGCACCAGCCCGCCGATGGGGTCGCACGTCATGCCAAGATTATGTTCCATGCCGATTTCGGCGGCGTGCTCTACCTGCGCGTTGGCGCCTTCGAGCGCGGCCACCAATCCGCCGGCGGCCATAGAACAAGCCACGCCCACCTCGCCCTGGCATCCAACCTCCGCGCCCGAGATGGACGCGTTCTCCTTGTACAGCGTGCCGATGGCGGCCGCGCTAAGAAAAAACCGCTCGATGCCCGCCGCATCGCCCCCCAGAAATTTCAAGTAGTACTGCGCCACCGACGGAATGACGCCGGACGCGCCGTTGGTGGGCGCCGTCACCACGCGTCCGCCGGCCGCGTTCTCTTCGTTGACCGCGATGGCGAAAACATTCAGCCAATCCATGCCGCTGAGCGGATCGGCGGCCGACTTCGCCTGCAGCCTGCGCGCAAGTCCCGGAGCGCGGCGCCGCACTTTCAACCCGCCGGGCAGGATGCCTTCGGTCTCAAGGCCGCGCGCGATACAGGCGCACATGACACTCCAGATCTTGTGGATGCCGGCGCGAATGGCTTCCGCGCTGCGCCAGGTAAGCTCGTTGGCGAAGACGATCTCATGAATTTTGAGGCCTCGCTGCTCGCCGATTTCGAGAAGTTCCGCCGAGGAAGTATACGAATACGGCACGCCGCTGCGGTCATCGGTCGATTGCGCCTGCCCTTCCTCGCGAATGAAACCGCCGCCGATGGAATAGTAGATGCGCTGGTCTATGATTTCGCCGCTTGCGTCGAACGCCGTGAAGCGCATGCCGTTGGGGTGCGCGGCGAGCGTCTCGGTAACGAGGAACAGCAAATCCTGAGCGGCGTGGAACGGCACGATGTGACGCGCGAATAGAGGCAGTTCAGCGCGTTGCGTGACCTCGGCGATGCGCGACCCCACCGACGCCGGGTCCACTGAATCGGGGCGTTCGCCCATCAGCCCAAGCAGAATACCGCGGTCGGTACCATGCCCTTTGCCAGTGAGCGCGAGCGATCCGTAAAGTTCGACGCGCACCCTGCGCGGTACTTTCAAGCGCGTTGGTTTGCGCCAGGCGCTCAGCAAAATGATATGCGGCGCGCATCGGTCCGACCGTGTGCGAGCTCGAAGGGCCGATGCCGATTTTGAAAAGATCGAAGAGGCTGGTATGCACAATTCTTCCTGGGGAGCGGCCGGGGGGTTGCCCGACGCGCCGGCTCCCGGTTCCCAGTGTAGCGCCCGTCTCGTTGCGATCCCGATAGAATCGGAGTCGGCCGTGCCAAGCGTCAGTCCACTATCGACACCTGTCATCTGCGTCTTGTTATTCCTCGTGCTCGCCGCCGCGGCGTACGACCTACGTTTTCGCCGCATTCCCAACTGGCTTACGGCATCGGGCATCGTGTCCGGCCTTGCGGTAAATGTCTTCGAGCGCGGCATTTGGCCTGGCCTGCGTTTCTCACTTGCGGGGCTCGGCATAGCTCTAGCTATTTACCTCGTCCTTTACGCGCTGCACGCCACCGGCGCGGGCGACGGAAAGCTCATGGCCGCGCTAGGATCGCTGGCCGGTTGGAAAAGCTGGATTGGAATTTTTCTGATCACGGCGGTCCTCGGCGGCATCGCGGCTCTGGTGCTATCCACTTCGCGCGGCCGCTTGAAGAAGACGTTATGGAACGTTGGATTCGTGCTTTCCGAAATGAGGAAAGGCCGCCCGGCTTATCTCGGCAACGAAGAGCTGGATGTGCGCAGTTCGAAGGGTCTTCGTTTGCCACATGGCGCCATCATTGCCGGCGGAACGCTGGTGTATCTCACAATCGCACGCTACTTTGAGTAACCCGGCTTGCTAGAATATGAATAACATCGCCGTGAGCTCCTCCTCGTCCGCGCTCCACACCATTCTGGAAAAGTTCGCCGCG
Organism: Bryobacterales bacterium; assembly: GCA_963763545.1. Classification (GTDB taxonomy): domain Bacteria; phylum Acidobacteriota; class Terriglobia; order Bryobacterales; family Bryobacteraceae; genus PALSA-243. The sequence continues at coordinate 58,546 of CAVXPE010000015.1, read as the reverse complement.
GAAGTGGAGAATGTCTGCTCGGAGATGCGCGCCCGCGCATGCGATGAACTTGCCGCCCGGTTGAACCAAGCCGTGCGGCGCATTCGCCAAGCGGCAACCCGCGAAGAGCTTGGCGAAACCCTAGCCGATACCGCCGCCGCTTTCGCCGCCGGGGCTGTGTGGCTTCGCATCGAAGATAGCGTCGCACGTTCGGAAAAGCTCGAACTGACGATCCCGCTTGCCGAAGCCGCGGCGCTGACCGGCGCGGTGGAAACCCGCGAGCCCGTCATTGCGCTTACAAGCAGCGCCGAGGTTTCGCCGCAATTGGTGGAACGCTTCATGCACACTGCCGAGAGCCGCTCGTTCGTCTATCCCATTCTCGCTGGCGAGAAAGCTCCCGCGCTGCTCTATGCCTGGGCCGACAAGCAGCACGCCGCGCAGACTTCCGCACTCGAACTTCTCGCGCAAGTAGCCTCCGCGGCATGGCAGGCTCTCGAGCCCCCACCCCCGCCGCCTCCGCCGTTGGTGAGTATTGCTCCCGCGGCCAAACCCGCCAACCCGTGGGAAGCCCTCGGCGCCGAGGAACAGCAGACCCACCTGCGCGCCCAGCGCTACGCCCGCGTGCAGGTGGCGGAGATGCGGTTGCGAAACGCCGCCGCGGTGCAATCGGGACGTTTGCGTCGCAATTTATACCACTCACTGCGCGATTCCATCGACGCCGCGCGCAACGCATTTCGTAAAGAGTTCTTCGCGAAGTGCCCCAGCATGGTCGATTACCTGCACCTTGGAACTGATGCGAACGCTGGCCAACGATGACGCGGATTTACTTGGCAAGGAATATCCGGGCCCGATGGTGTAAGCGGCCGCCGCCGGTCTTATCGCCTTCGCGCTCCTCCCGGCCGCCGCGCCGTCGGGACTCGCCACGCTGGTTCGCGCCTATCGGGCCGCGCCCGACGCCGCGCGCCGCGACGCTATCGAATCCTACGCCAAGACGCATCCCAGCCGAGGAACCGCTCGCGCGTCTGGCATTGGGAGTCACGGCCTACGAACAGAAGGACTACGCCGCGGCGATTTCCGCGCTCGCGGCGCTGCCCGAAAAACTTCCGCTGATTGCCGATTATCCAGCCTATTACCTGGGCGTTCGCGCGTGGAATCGGGCACGTTCGATGGCGTTCCGCAGAACCTCGCTCCCGTACACGCAGGCACGGTATCGCCTCTCGCCGGAAAAGCGTGGATCGTCGAAGCGCGCGCGCTGGAATCTTCCGCCGCCCCGCAAGCCATTCAAACCCTGCGCGATCACTACAAGGATTTGCCGCAGCCCGATGGCGATCTTACTCTCGCTGAGTCCTACCAGGCCGCCAACGACCTGCCCAACGCGGCCGATTTCTATCAGCGCATCTACGCGCAATATCCATTGGGACCCGCGGCGGACAAGGCGTCCGCGGCGCTCGCGTCGATCGAGGCGCTTATGGGTGCGGGTTACCCGCAGCCGCTACCGGAACAATTGCTACATCGCGCCGATCGCCTCTTCGAACTGCACGCCTACACGCAGGCGCGCGCCGAGTATCAGGCCGCGATCGATAAACTCACGGGCTTCCAACGCGACGAAGCCCGTGTGCGCGTGGGCGCGTCCGATTTCGCCAATAATAACGCCGCGGCGGCGTATTCCTATTTGAACGGATTGACCCTCGGGGAATCCGACGCCGATGCCGAACGCCTCTACTACCTGGAAGAATGCGCGCGCCGTCTGAACAATGACGATGGCGCCGTAGCAGCCGTCCGCCGCCTCGGCGAGAAATACGGCAAATCCGGCTGGCGCGCGCGAGCGCTGCTTTCGCTCGCCAACCGCTATCTGGTGGCGAACCGCGCCGAAGACTACCTGCCGCTCTACAAGGCTCTCTACTCCGATTTCCCAGCCGATTCCAACGCCGCGGCCAGCCATTGGAAAGTCGCCTTCCACGCCTATCTGCGCGATTCGGGAGACGCCGAAGGCCTGCTGCGTGCGCATTTGCAAACATATACGTCAAACGGAACTACCGGCGCCGCCCTCTATTTTCTAGGCCGGCTTTACGAGCGCAAAGGCGAGCCGGCCGCGGCGCGCGCCTGCTATCAAAAGATCTCTGAACGCCTGCCGAACGGCTATTACGCCATGCTCGCGCGCGGCCGTCTGAACGCGCCAGAGATGGTGCGCAGCAACCGCGGGCACGCAAGCGGCCAACACAATCGCGTTTCTCGGCGGCCTTCACTTCCCTGCTCTCGCCGCGATTCCCACCCAGGCCACGGCCGCGACCACGTTGCGTATCGACCGTTCACGTCTGTTGCGCTCCGCCGGCCTCTCCGATCTCGCCGATGCCGAACTCCGCTTCGGCGCGCGAACCGATGCGCAGCCCGCGCTCGCCGCCATGGAGATCGCCGGCGCGGCCGACGCGCCGTATCTCGGCATGAGAGCCATGAAGTCGCTTGCGCCCGATTACCTCAGCCGCTCTCTGAACGACGGGCCGCGCCAATTCTGGGAATATCTCTTCCCGCTGCCGTATCGCGCGGAGCTCACCACCGACGCGAAGGCCCACAATCTCGATCCTTACTTAGTGGCGGGTCTCATTCGCCAGGAATCGGAATTCAACCCCGGCGCCATCTCCTCCGCCAATGCCAATGGCCTGATGCAGGTTCGTTTGGGCACCGGCCGCGATTTCTCGCGCGCGGTTGGGATTCCCCGCCTCACCGTGAACATGCTTCTGCAGCCCGCTCCGAATCTGAAGATCGGGACGGCCGTCTTCCGCTCCATGCTCGATCAAAACGGCGGCAGCCTGGAGCGGACGCTAGCGGGTTACAACGCCGGTCCGCGCCATGCCGCCGAATGGTTCTCGTGGAACAACTATCGCGAGCCCGCCGAATTCGTGGAGTCGATTCCGTTTACGGAGACGCGCGATTATGTGCAGGCGGTGATACGAAACGGCGAGATGTACCGCCGACTGTATGGGCAATAAATCAATCTTCCATTTTTTTACTCTGTATTTACAACGTACGCACAATCTGGTATCGTCGTTGTATACACAGAGGAAGAAAATGCCGACAACAAATGCCAAGCTAAAAAACCGGGGCGAAACCATTAACCTGCGCGCCAGCCAAAGGCAGAAGCTCCTCATCGACCGCGCCTCGGAAGCGCTCGGCCGGAGCCGATCGGATTTCATGCTCGATACGGCCTGCCGGGAAGCGGAATCGGTACTGCTCGATCAGCGCTATTTCTCGCTCTCCGAAAATGAATTTAAGAAATTCGCCGCCATGCTCGACAGGTCGCCCAAGGATAATCCAAAGCTGCGGCGGCTCCTTCAAACGAAGGCGCCGTGGGATCGATGACGGTAGATGCCGGCCGGATCGGCCCACCAGAGAAACTCTCGGCCGGACACGATATTGGTGAATTTGATTCCGGGGAGCCTCCCCTGGATGATTGGCTACGCCGCCGCGCGCTGCAAAATGAGGCCACCGGGGCATCACGAACCTACGTCGTCTGCGCTGGCAGGAGAGTGGTTGGCTATTACGCCCTGTCGGCCGGCGCGATCGCTCATACACATGCGCCGGGGCGGATCAAGCGCAACATGCCAGACCCGATTCCGGTCGTCGTCTTGGGAAGGCTTGCCGTGGACAAAGCCTTTCACGGCAGGGGCGTGGGAACGGGCCTCCTGCGAGACGCCGTGCTGCGCACTCTCCAAGCGGCGGAAATTGCGGGCATCCGCGCAATTTTGGTGCATGCGATTTCTGAATCCGCGAAACGATTCTATGAGAAGTATGGATTCGTCGCATCGCCGGTGGATTCAATGACCGTCATGACCACGATCGGCGAGGCAGCGAAAATCATTGGTGGCAAGCTCTGACAGTTAGCGCGACCGGTTTCCCTCGCTCGTCACGGTAGAATCGAAGATCACAGGCCCATCATCTATACAAACTCACAGGAGAATAACCATGCCGTTACGTATCAACGACACCGCACCTGACTTCACAGCCGAGACAACGCAGGGCCCCATCCATTTCCATGAATGGATCGGCAACGGATACGCAATTCTGTTTTCCCACCCCAAGGACTTCACACCGGTCTGCACTACGGAGCTTGGCTATATGGCCGGCCTGCAGCCCGAATTCGAGCGCCGGAATACCAAGATCATCGGCCTGAGCGTTGACCCCGTGACCAGCCACAGTAAATGGGCCGCGGATATCGAGGAGACGCAGGGCCACAAGGTGAACTATCCGATGATCGGCGATCCGAAGCTTGAGATCGCGAAACTCTACGACATGCTCCCGGCCGACGCGGGCGAGACCTCCGAAGGCCGCACGCGCCGCCACCAACGCCACCGTTCGCACCGTGTTCATCGTGGGACCTGACAAGAAGATCAAACTGATGTTGAGCTATCCCATGAGCACGGGCCGCAACTTCGACGAAATTCTGCGCGCTCTCGATTCCATTCAACTCACTGCCAAGCACAGAGTCTCGACGCCCGTGAATTGGAAGCCCGGCGAAGATGTTGTAATTGGGGCGGCCATATCGGACGACGAGGCGAAGGGGCTCTGGCCTGAGGGCTGGAAGACGCCGAAACCGTATCTGCGGATCGCGCGCCAGCCGAAGTAATTCGTGGCTTCGCGCGCGCCAACCCCGCTGACTCGCAATCAGATCCGCGGCTTCTGGGCGGCATGGGCCGGCTGGACGCTCGACGGCATGGATTCGTTCATCTATGCGCTGGTGATGGTTCCCGCGCTGCGCGAACTGCTGCCGCACTCGGGCATCGCCGCCACCTCCGGCGCCATCGGCTACTACGGCGGATTGCTCTTCGCCGTATTCCTGGCGGGTTGGGGGTCTGTCGTTCGTTTGGGGGCCGATTGGCGATCGCATTGGCCGCCTGCGCGCGCTCATGCTCACGGTGCTCTGCTACTCCGTGTTCACGTTCTGCGGCGCGCTGGCGCAGAACGTGTGGTGGCTGGCGGCGTTCCGCCTGCTGGCGGGGATCGGCATCGGCGGCGAGTGGGGGTTGGGCGGCGTCTATGTCGCCGAAGCATGGCCCGAGGATCGGCGCTCGCGCGGCGCCGGGTACATGCACACCGGCTACTACTTCGGCTTCTTCCTGGCCGCAGTAGCGAATTATGCGATTGGCGCGCGCTTCGGATGGCGCGCCATGTTCCTCTTGGGCGGCGCGCCCGCGCTGATTGTGGGTTTGATCCGCCACGGCGTCGCCGAACCGGAGCGCTGGAGCAAGACGCGAACAGCGGGCTCCGCTGCTCGCGCCTCTACGCGCAGATCTTCTCGCCCGAATATCGCGGACGCACGGTGCTGAATTCCATCTATCTCTTCATTTCGATCGTCGGTCTTTGGGCGGGCTCGGTGTATGTCCCCGCGTCGGTCACTCAGCTCGCCATTGCATCCGGCCGCTCGGTCACGCAGGCCGCGCAGTTCGCTTCGTGGGGCGGCATGTTGCTCGCGGCGGGCACCATCCTCGGATGCCTCGCCGCCTCGCCTCTGGCCGAACGCTTCGGCCGCCGCGCCGCCCTCGCGCTCTATTTCGCTCTCATGGCGGCATCCATCTCGCTCGGCTTCGGCTACGCGTTTTACCTGCGCGACCACGCCTTACGCTGGTTCATGGTCTGCCTGTTCGCGCTGGGAGTAGGCGGCGCGAATTTCGCAATTTATACTTTATGGCTGCCGGAGCAATATCGCACCGGCTGCCGCGCCAGCGCGTTTGCGTTCACTACATCCCTGGGACGCTTCGCCGCCGCGGGCGTAACATTTCTAGTAGGCGCGGGCGTCGAGCGCTTCCATTCCATCGGCATCCCGATTGCGCTCACGTCCATCGCATTCATCGCCGGGTTGGCGCTGATCCCATTCGGCGTCGAAACCAAGGGGCAGCCGCTGCCATGAACCTTCTCGACCTCTTCGACCTCTCGCTGATCGGCCGCCGCGACGAACCGGCTCTCGAATTCGAAAGCGCCGCCTTTACGTTCGGCGAAATCGACAGCCGCTCCAGCCGCATGGCGGAAGCTTTGCGCCAGCGCGGCATCCACACAGGCGACCGGCTGTGCGTCTATCTCGCCAATTGCGTCGAGATGATCGATCTCTACCTGGCGTGTCTGAAGCTCGGCGCAATCTTCGTGCCCATCAATATTCTCTATCGCGATCGCGAGATCGCGCACATCGTAGCCGATGCCGAGCCCAAAGCGGTGGTGACTCGCGGCGCGCTCGAAGCCGCCGCGCCCGTGTGGCAGGTCTCGGAACTTCCGGGCGATGCGCCGCCGCTCGACATCCGGGCCGCGCTCGATGGCGACGCGCCGGCCGCGTTGGTCTACACATCCGGAACCACCGGCGCTTCGAAGGGCGCCATTCTCACGCACAACAATTTCGCCGCCAACGCCATCAATCTGCTCACATGCTGGCAGATGATCCGGCCGACCGGCTGCTGCTTGCGCTGCCGCTCTTCCACGTCCACGCGCTGGGCAACGGACTGCACTGCTGGCTTATCGGCGGATTCCGCATGCGCCTGCTGGAGCGCTTCGAGCACGAAAAGGCCGCCGCCGAGTTTCTCGATTTCCGTCCCACCGTGTTCTTCGGCGTGCCCACCATGTACGTCCGCCTGCTCGAAACGCCGCCGGACACAGCGCGCGAAATCGGCCGATCGATGCGCCTGTTCGTTTCCGGCTCGGCCCCCCTGCCCCCGCAAGTGCTCGAAGATTTCCGCGCATTGTTCGGCCACACGATCCTCGAACGCTACGGCATGAGCGAGACGCTGATGAACATGAGCAATCCCTACATCGGCGAGCGGCGTCCCGGCAGCGTAGGCCTGCCCCTTGCCGGGCGTCGCAAGCGCAATTGCGCGATGGCGAGATCTACCTGCGCGGTCCCAACGTCTTCGCGGGCTACTGGCGCCGCGAGCAGGCCACGCGCGATGCCTTCGTGGATGGCTGGTTCCGCACCGGCGATATCGCCGAGCGCTCGCCCGACGGTTACTACACGCTCTGCGGACGCCGCAGCGATCTCATCATTTCCGGCGGATTCAATATTTATCCGCGCGAGATCGAAGAGTTCCTCATGGAGCAGCCGGAAGTGGCGGAAGCCGCCGTGGCCGCGCGCCACGATCCCGTCCGCGGCGAAGCGCCGGTGGCCTACGTGGTGTTGCACTCGCCGGTCGATTCCGCGGAACTCGAACGCCGATGCCGCGAAAAACTCGCCTCATTCAAAACCCCGCGCGCCTTTCACGTGCTCGAAAAGCTGCCGCGCAATGCGCTCGGCAAAGTGCAGAAACACCTGCTGCCAGGCTGCTAGGATTGACGAATGGCCGTGGGATTACGCTTCGAATGCCAGCCCGGCTGCACTGAATGCTGCACGCAACGCGGCTTTGTCTACCTCACCGAAGCCGATGTCGAGCGCGCCGCCGCTTTTCTCAACATGACGCCCGGCGCTTTCGAGCAGAAGTACGTCTTCCGCAGCAAGCATCTACGCCGGCTGCGGATCTCACAAGAGACACGCTGCTTCTTTCTGCGCGATGGCGGATGCACGATTCATCCAGCCAAGCCGACGCAATGCCGTATCTTTCCCTATTGGCCGGAGTTACTCGAGAGCAAGAGCGAGTGGAAGAAAACCGCACAATATTGTCCCGGCATCGGCAAAGGCCCGCTGATTCAAATCGAAACGGCGCATGCGCAGGCTGAAGAGATGCGCCAAGCTTATCCGCAGCTTTACTGAACCGCAGTCCGGCGCCGCCAAAGAGGCAGTGGCTGACACGCCGCTCGATGCGTCTCCGACATCCCGTAGGGGACAGTTATCCTCGGGTATGTACACGGTATGCCGGCCGTTTGCGTCCATTTAATTTCGCGACATGATTCCACTACGCGCTCACAGCGCTCTACCTCTATTCCGTCCTTTCAGCGAGGTAGTCCAGAAGACCTTTATTATCAATCGAATCTGAAGCATATGATTGCCACGGCCAGATGTTTTTGGTCCAACGTGTTCGGGACTCCGCGCTTGGCGGCGAACCCGATTCCCCGCGCTTTTCTAGCTGCCGTCGTTCTACCCGGACTCATTCTGGCGGCAGCCCCGAAGCCGGTCGACGATGTGTCGAGAGCCACGCTGGACAACGGTCTTCGAGTGGTCGATCGTTCACAGCCCTCTGGCTCCCGTGGTAACGACGGTAATGAACTACCTGGTTGGATCGAACGAAGCGCCACAGGGCTTCCCGGGCACGGCTCATGCTCTAGAGCACATGATGTTCCGCGGCAGCCCGGACCTGTCCGCCGATCAGCTGGCCAACATCGCTGCGGCCATGGGAGGCGATTTTAATGCCGACACGCAGCAATCCGTCACGCGCTATTTTTTCACCGTACCGAAGCAAGACTTGGACGTGGCCCTGCATATCGAATCGATCCGGATGCGGGATGTACTTGCTACGGACGCCCTTTGGGATCATGAGCGCGGCGCCATCGAGCAGGAGGTCGCACGGCGATCTTTCCGATCCCGAGTATGTCTTTCACACCAACTGCTGTCCGCCATGTTCCGGGGAACTCCTTACGAGCACGATGCATTGGGCACGCGACCCTCCTTCGATGCGACCACGGGAGCCATGCTCAAGAAATTCCACGACACCTGGTACGCGCCGAACAACGCGATCCTGGTAATCGCCGGTGACGTCGATCCCGCCGACGACCATGGCCGCAGTGAAAGATCTGTTCGGCGCCATCCCCGCTAAGACGCTGCCCGCGCGCCCGCAGATTGCACTCGAACCGGTGAAGCCCGAGACCTTACGTCTCGGCACAGACCTGCCGTACGGGCTTGCCGTGGCTGCATTCCGTTGGCCCGGCTCGAATAGTCCCGACTTCGCAGCCGCGCAGGTTCTGGCCGATGTCCTCGGCAGCCAGCGCAGCAGCCTTCGCGATCTTCCGTGCGCGAGGGCAAGGCATTGAGCGCCGGGTTCTCGCTTGATAGCTTCCCCGAAGCGAGCCTGGCATACGCTCAGGCCGCGTTTCCCGCGGGTGGGGATGGCACGGCGCTCCTCGATCAAGTTCGGGAGATTCTCGAAGACATCGCCAAGAACGGAGTCCCAGCAGATTTGGTCAACGCTGCAAAGCGGCACGAGGTCGCCGACGCGGAGTTCAAAAAGAATTCCATATCGGATCTCGCCATGCTTTGGTCGGAGGCCCTGGCGTTGAGAGAACCGGCGCTCCCCAAGCGACGACATTGAGGCGATTCAGAAGGTCACGGTGGAAGACGTAGAGCGTGTTGCGCGCCGGCTTCTGAATCCGACAGCAATCGATCTCGGCCATTCTGACGCCCCAGGCCTTCGGTCAGCCGATCTCATCGTCGTCATTCGGCAAACCGAATCCTTTGCGACTACCGAGAACGCGCCCGTTCCGCTTCCTGTTTGGGCGCAAAAGGTGAATCAGCTCTCCATACCAGTTTCGAATGTGCATCCGCAAGTCACGACGCTATCGAATGGATTAAGCTGATCGTGCAGCCGGAGACAGTCAGCGACACGGTCAGCGTCTTCGGCCATGTCCGGAATAATTCTGATCTGGAGATCTCCAATGGTCAAGAAGGCGTCGACCAAGTACTGGATGAATTGCTTTCCTGTGGCACTGTATCGTTAGACCGGGTCGCGTTTCAAAGAGCGCTGGATAATATCGGCGCCAATGAATCGGCCGGCACGGATTTTTCGCTTGAAGTGCTTGCCAGCGATTTTGACCGCGGCGTCGCGCTGCTGGCGGAGAATGAACTACATCCGGCTCTGCCCGCCAGCGCGTTCAAAATTTCAAGCGCCAGCTTGCCGACCTCATGGCGGGAGAACTTCAGAGCCCAGTCGTACCTTAGGCAACACGCCTTGCAATCGGCGCTCCTTCCGAAAAACGATCCTGATCTCCGACACGCCACGTCCGAAAGCGTCTCTTCGCTCTCTCTTGCCGACGTCCGCAATTACTACAAGCGCGTGTTTCGGCCCGACCTGACTACGATAGTCGTTATCGGCAACATCACACCCGAACGGGCCCGCTCGGTGATTGAACGCAACTTCGGAACTTGGAAATCTCATGGGCCGAAACCCAGCACTCTTGCTGCCTCCGGTGCCGACGAACCAACCATCGAGCACGGAAGTGCCAAACGCCAGCCGCGAGCAGGCTGAGGTTACTCTCGCGGAAACGTTGCCGGTGACCCGGTCCAATCCGGACTACTACACTTTGAATCTCGGAAGCCAGGTGTTGGGTGGAGCATTCTACGCAAGCCGGCTGTCTCGTGATCTTCGCGAGAATACCGGACTTGTATACGCTGTTTCCTCGACGCTCGAGGCGGGTCCGACCGGCGCGTTCTACACCCTTAACTACGGCTGTGACCCTCGCAATGTATCCAAGGCCCGCGCGATCGTAGAGCGCGATTTGAGAGGAGATGCAGAGTTCGTCGGTATCCGAAGAGACGCTGAAACAGGCCAAGGTCCTGCTTCTCCAGCAAATTCCGCTTTCAGAATCCAGTGTTGACAAGATCGCGGCAGGTCTGATCTCCGCGCGACGAACGACCTTCCGCTGAACGAGCCGATGAGTGGCTGCACATATGTACGCTAAGCTCACCCCCCAGCAGGTGCAAGCTGCGTTCGCCAAGTGGATTCGACCACATGACTTCGTCCAAGTAACCGAGGGCCCGAATCCAGAGTAGCTGGCTCCTTTTCCCAAATCCTGAAGATTCTTGGCGCAAAGGTTGGCGTCATTCAAAACTCAGGGTGCTTTTCACGTGCTCGAAAGGCTGCCTCGCAATACGCTCGGCACCGCGACAAGCGTCCTGGACTCGCTACAACTCCTGACGGAAGTGTATCGGCCGACGATTATCGTAGGTCCCGCCGGACAGACTAACCGAACACGAATCTACGAAGAAAGGATTTGGACGGAAACGTAATGGTTACTTCTGCGGGAGATCGAGATGCGCCCGGCTTGCAATCTTCTCCGCCAAAGATTTGAAGTCGCGATATGCGTCGTGAACGGATTGCAGATGCGCGCCGAGCGCCCCATCGGCTGGTTTCAGGTGAAACATCGGCTTGCGTGATTCCTGCGCCATGGGCATGAGGCTGCGATAGTTACGCAACAGGGCTATGTTATGGGGATCGTCCAACACGGATGTCTCGTTATTCCCGCTTTCGTTCAAGACGTACTTATGATAGTCGCCAGGAAGGCGATTGATCCACGCATCGTAAGAGTTGGCGGACCGGTCAAGGCGAACGCTGTGCTGCCGCACGATATACCCGAGAGGCTCCAACTGCCCCAGCGGCAATTCGACTACCGGACGCGCCTCTAGCCGATCGCGCCATTCGCTTCGCCAACGAGTGAGAGCGCGGCCAAGATCTCGCAGACCTCGCAGCGAGCGCAGCTCGGGCGTTAGAGGAACCACCACGAAATCCGCTCCGATCAGTGCCGCGCGGTTGATTGATCCGAGGTTCGGCCCCAGATCCAACAAAATCGCCGACGCGCGACACTCCACCGCGCCTTGCTCCAGCACCCGCCAGAAGGCGGACAGCACGCGAAACGGGCGTTCGTTCCCGTTCAATGCGTCCCGCCAGGCAGCCGTCAACTCGTCTTCAAAGCCGGAGAGAAGTAAGTCGCCCGGGACCAGCCAGAATCCCTCCCCGATACCCAGAGGCGCCGGGTTCTCCGCGTCGCCTGTGCCTTGAATCGCAGGTTTTGCGTACTTGTAAAGCGTATGTTCGCGGGAGTCTTCGCCCCAAAGAATCTGCTGTGCGGCTTCATCCAGGCTCAGCGCGGTCAGGTTCGCCTGCGGATCGAGATCGGCGGCTAGCACCGTCATGCCCAGATCCGAAAACATATGAGCAACATGATAGACAAGCGATGTCTTGCCTACACCAGCCCTGTTATTGAAGAAGGCAATGACGGGCACGCTCACAGGCGCCTCCGCAGGATCGCCACAACGTGTGTGTCTTCCACCCTAAACTCAATCGGGGGATTGCCGTTCCTCTCCATCACGTCTTTCGCCATCGCAATTCCAACTCCGAACCGCTGAATGTATCCAAGGTTGCGCATCGCCTCCGCCAGAAACGGATTACGGTAATCGGAAATATCCGGCTGTCCAAAGTTCGATTTGTTGACGTGCCCGTACGGTCCGCCTGGATTCACGATCTCCATCCGGTCGGAATACCAGGTTACTCGAACTGGCGCATTGGTGCCTTCGTAAGTCCGGTGGAGGATGGCGTTACGAACCAACTGTTGCAATGCGATCAGTGGATAGGAGGGATGCGCGGCTTCTATCGGACCCGAGCGATAATCTCGCGCGATTTCGATATGCGATTCGATTCGTTCCTCGAGAATTCGTATCAACTCCGGCAGCGGTCCGCTAAGGGCGACCGCGTCGCGGTCGGGGTCCGTCAATTGGAAGCCATCGACTCTCCGAAATTGGACATAGGCGCACGGAATGAAGCCCGCAGGATCTTTACCAAGCGTCAGCAAACCGAGCACGGTGGGTGTTGCGCCACGTGTCATTCGCAGCGAGGTGAGTTGTTGCTCCCTGCTACGGCGATTCGCATCCAAAATGTCCGGGGCTACGCTCGCCGGCAAGTAAGTACGCTCAAAGAGATCGAGATCCAGCGCCTCGAGTCCGCACGCAGCAACGGGCTGGATGTCGAAAGGCAAGTCCCGCGACCGGCGCCTCTCAGACAAACGCCGCTCCTCCTCGGGCGTTGCCAGCGCTCGTCGCGGCCCCACCCTAACCCAAACCCGTCCCCGCAAACGAACCGGCGGAGCGTCCGTTGGTTCAACGATAACAACGGCCAAGTGGCAGCCATTGAGATCTTTCTTTTGCACCGTTATCGACGGAATCGGCAAAATGTTGCCATCGGTTCGCATGTCGGACAGAGTCAGCAGTAGCGCGTCCGTGACTGCCAGACCAGCACAGGCTCCATCGTCTTTGGCCCCAAGGAAAACGACGCCGGGGGCACGGTGTCCAGGCAGATCGTTCGCGAAAGCGCAGATTGCTTCACGAATCTTCTCGCGATCGGAAAGCGATTGTTTCCTCTCCACCCGATCCGATTCCAAATCCGTCAGCAGCCCGGTCAGTTCCTCATCCGTCAGCATTCCTCCGCAGTCTAGCGCATTGCCATTTCGCGAGATGGCGGGTGCTAGACTCGTATTTCCCATGTCCAAAGCCACGCATCTGGAATGCAGCCTGTGTAAGCAGCGGTTCGAGGCCGGAACCGTGCAAAATCTGTGCGCCTGCGGCGGGCCGCTGCTGGTCCGCTACGATCTCGATACCATCCGCGTGCGCTGGCGGCGCCGCGATGTCGCCAACGGCCCGGCCACCATGTGGCGTTACGCGCCGGTTCTGCCCGCCGCGCGAGAGTGCCATCGTTTCGCTCGGCGAAGGCTGGACGCCGCTCATCCGCACGCATCGTCTCGGCGCCCGCATCGGCGCGCAATCCGCTGTGGGTCAAAGACGAAGGCCTGAACCCCACCGGCTCGTTCAAAGCGCGCGGGCTTTCCTGCGCCATCTCCATGTGCGTCGAACTGGGCGTCAAGAAGGTCGCGATCCCCTCGGCCGGAAACGCCGCCAGCGCGCTGGCGGCTTATGCCGCCGCGGCCGGCATCGAATCGCATATCTTCATGCCGCGCGACGTCCCGCAGGCCAACTACCTCGAGTGCAAAGCCTATGGCGCGCACGTCACGCTGGTGGATGGGCTGATCAGCGATTGCGGCAAGATCGTCGCCGAGCGCGGTCCCGCGCGAAGGCTGGTTCGACGTCAGCACGCTCAAAGAGCCTTACCGCATCGAAGGCAAGAAGACGATGGGCTACGAAGTGGCCGAGCAGATGGATTGGGAACTGCCCGACGCCATCTTCTATCCCACCGGCGGCGGCGTGGGCATGATCGGCATGTGGAAGGCCTTCGACGAAATGGAGAAGCTCGGCTGGATCGGCGCGCGGCGTCCCAAGATGATCGCCGTGCAGGCCGAAGGATGCGCGCCGATTGTGCGCGCCTTCGAAGCCGGCGAAGCCGCGCAGCCGTTCTTCGAGAACGCCCACACCGTCGCCAGCGGCCTGCGCGTGCCCAAGGCCGCTGGGCGATTTCCTGGTGCTCGAAGCCGTGCGCGCAGCGGGCGGCACGGCCATCGCCGTGAGCGACGACGAGATGCTCGACGCCGGAATCCGCCTCGCATCCGAAGAAGGCATCTACGCCGCGCCGGAAGGCGCGGCCTGCGTCGCGGCGCTCGAGAAGTTGCTGGCCTCGGGATTCCTGAAAGCTAGCGACCGCATCGTGATCTACAACACCGGCTCGGGCCTCAAATATCCCGAAGCCTATTCCACGCGATTCCCGCGACTCGCCGCGGGTGAGCAGGATAAGCTGGGCGGCCTCATTACGCCGCGCTGAACAAGAATTGTGGGGCGGCCCTTTTAGGCCGCGGACCCGCTTTCCAGCGGGTCCAGCCGGCCGGAAGGCTGGCTGCGGGCAGCGGTTGCGGCCTCGCACTTTCGCAGACTCCCCGCCCGGGAATACTATATGTCATTGGGCCGCGAGGCCACGCCACGTATATGCGCCTTTTCACCGCGCTCGATCTGCCGCCTGAAATCGCAACCCGCCTCGATCAACTGATCGCTCGCCTCAAACCCGCGGCGCGCATCAACTGGAGCCCGCCCGCCAATCTGCACGTCACCACCAAGTTCATCGGCGAATGGCCGGAAGAGCGCCTCGACGAACTGAAGACTGCGCTCGCGGTCCATCCCCTCGCGCCAGCCGATCGCCGTCAATATCGCACGGTCTGGGTTTCTTTCCCAACCCGAAATCGCCGCGCAATTTCTGGTGCGGCGTTGACGCGCCCGGCCTCGCCGAACTGGCAGCCGATACCGATGCCGCCACGACCGCTGCTCGGCATCGCCAACGAGAAGCGCGCCTACTCACCGCACCTCACGCTGGCGCGCATCAAGGAGCGGCTCGATCTTCGGCCGCTGCACCATCGAATCTCCGAGGAAGCTCTCGATTTCGGCCGCTTCGAAGTCGGCGCCTTCTTTCTCTATCGCAGCCAATTGAAGCCCACCGGTTCCGTGTACACTAAACTTGCGGAATTTCCGCTCACCCATACATGACCCCGCTCCTCGCTTTGCTCATCGCCTACCTGCTCGGCGCGATCCCGTTCGGCTATCTCCTGGTCCGCCTCGACCACCGGCGCCGACGTGCGCTCTTCCGGCAGCGGCAATATCGGCGCGACCAACGTCCTGCGCACTACCGGCCGCGCCGCCGGCATCGCGACGCTGCTGCTCGATATCGCCAAGGGCTACGCCGCCGTGTGGATCGCCGGACGCCTGACGGGCGAAGAGCCGATCTGGATGTCGCTCGCCGCCCTCGCCGTGATGGCCGGCCATGCGTTTCCCGTTTTCCTCGGATTCAAAGGCGGCAAGGCCGTGGCCAGCTTCATCGGCGCGTTCCTGTGTCTGACGCCGCTCGCGCTCGTGTGCGTCCTGGTCGTCTTCCTGGTTGTGGTGGCTTGGAGCCGTCACATTTCGCTCGGCTCCATCTGTGCCGCGGCAACCTTCCCGCTGGCCGTCTGGATCGTGCAGCATCCTCAACTGCCCGTGTTCTTTGCTTCGCTGATCGCGGGCGCCTTCGTAGTCTACCGGCATCGCGAGAACATCCAGCGCCTGAACACGGGCACGGAACACCGCTTCACGTTTGGCTCCCATTCGGGAACGGCGCGGTGAAAAACCTGGCCATCATCGGCGCGGGAAGTTGGGGCACGGCTCTCGCCATCGCGCTCGGTCCGCGATTCGCGCGCATCCGCCTCTGGGTCTACGAAGCCGATCTCTGCCGAGCGCATCCGCCAGACGCGCGTCAACGACGTCTACCTTCCCGGCTTCGAGATTCCCACCCATGTCGAACCCACCAGCAACCTCGCGACCGCGCTGGATGGCGCCGAGATCGTTCTGAGCGTGATGCCCTCACACCTGGTGAGAAGTCTCTTCGGCCAGATGACGCCGTTCCTGCACGAAGGAATGCTCTTCGTCAGCGCAACCAAGGGC
Source organism: Bryobacterales bacterium (assembly GCA_963763545.1). Classification (GTDB taxonomy): domain Bacteria; phylum Acidobacteriota; class Terriglobia; order Bryobacterales; family Bryobacteraceae; genus PALSA-243. Next base: position 42,546 of record CAVXPE010000015.1, on the reverse strand, counting down.
TTGGAGAACGAAACCCTCTTGCGGATGTCCCAAGTAATCCGCCAGTCTGCTCGAACCACTTTTCGCTCCCCGCGTCGCCGTCATCTCCGGTCCCACTTTCGCCCGCGAAGTCGCCGGGTTCGAACCTACCGCCTTGGTCGTCGCCTCCGAAGACGCCGCTCTGGCCCAATCCGTCCAAGCCGCGTTCTCCGGACCGGCATTCCGGCTCTACACCAGTACCGATCCCATCGGAGTCGAAGTCGGCGGTTCCATTAAAAATGTCGTCGCCATCGGCGCCGGAGTGTTACATGGAATGGGGCTGGGCCATAATGCAGCTGCCGCCCTGATCACCCGGGGCTTGGCCGAAATGACCCGCCTGGCCGTCGCCATGGGCGGTAAACCCCAGACGCTGAGCGGATTAGCCGGGCTAGGAGATTTGGTCTTAACCTGTACAGGCGAACTCAGCCGCAACCGTCAGGTAGGCATCGAACTGGCTCATGGCCGTAAGCTGGATGAGATCGTTAACTCCATGAAAATGGTAGCCGAAGGCATCAAAACCACCAACGCAGCCGTCGATCTGGCGCGCCGCCACTCCGTGGAAATGCCCATTTCGGAACAGATGTTTCAGATGCTACACTTCGGCATAACTCCTCGGGAAGCGATCCGTCGCCTGATGGAGCGGTCGCTCAAAGGGGAGTAAAGCGCAGGCCAAAGACACCAAAAAGGCCTCGGAGAGCGCAACCTCGGATGGAAGAACGGGTTAAGAAAGATATGGCGGGACTTGCGGCTGCCATAGATTACGATGCCGAGTTGATGCTCCGCGTCAAGGGTGGCGACGATGCCAGCTTTGGCGTGCTGCTCGAAAAGCATCGCAATCCCGTGATTCACTTTCTCTATCGCATGGTGCAGAACCAGGCGGTGGCGGAAGAACTCGCGCAAGAGGTTTTCCTGCGGGTGTACCGTTCGCGCGCTTCGTATGAACCGACGGCGAAGTTCACGACGTGGCTGTTCCGTATCGCAACCCATCTGGCGCTGAATTCGCTGCGCGATGGGAAGAACGATGCGAAAGCAGGAAAGCCTTGATGACATGATCGACGATCAGCCGGTACGTCAGGTCTCCGATAACCGGCCGACGATCGAACAGGCTATGCTGTATCAGGCGAGGCTGGGCGAGGTGAAAAAGGCCATCCAAACGCTGCCGGAAAAACAAAGAGCAGCGGTCCTGATGCACAAATACGAAGAGATGGAATACTCGCAGATCGCCCGGGCGCTGAATTGCTCGGAATCGGCGGTAAAATCTCTGCTGTTTAGGGCGTACGAAACTCTGCGCGCCCGTTTGGCCCATATGGCGTGAAGTGACGCCGCGGCGCTTGCCGCCGGCGTTTTTGGGAAGAGGCTGAATATGAGTTGTTCAATCGAAAACCGGGAAGAACAGCTGCTGGATTACGTTTCGGGGTCGCTCGATACGCGAGATGCCGCGCTGTTTGAAAAGCACCTGGGAACCTGCGCCGCTTGCAGCGAATTCGTGTCGGGTCAGAAGTCGGTTTGGGAAGCGCTTGATCTTTTCGAGCCCGCGCCCGTCTCGCCCGCCTTCGATCGCCGTCTCTACGAGCGCATCTCGCAGACCTCCTGGTGGGACCGTTTGGCAGCATCGGTGAGCGTTCCGTTCCGTGCCCCCGCATTTCTTCGCCAAGGCCTTCCGCTGGTGGCTGCGGTCGCAGTGTTAACGGCCGCCGTGATCGTTTGGGAGCGTCCTACCCCCGCCCCCCCTCCGCAACCGTCTGGCCTTTCCGCTGAAGCCGATCAAACCTTACAGCCCGATCAGGTGCAGCGTGCGCTAGACGACATGGAAATGCTGCGCGAGTTCAACCACCCAGTGGTTGCTCAACCCGCCCAATCGAAAATGTAGTAGTGTATTGCTTTGGTGTTTAGCATGAAACGCGCCATCCAACTCGCCGGAGTCGTGTGGCTATTCACCGCCGTCGGTGTATCTGCCGATCAAAACAAGCCCAAGAATCCACCGCCGCCTAAACCAGCCCCGCCACCGGCCGCGGCGAAGGTCGAAGCGTGGAAAGGCGGAGGCGGCCCCGCCGGAGGACGCGGAGCAGCGGGTGGCGGAGCGCCCAAGGCGCGCAATCTGCCTGTTCCCGGCAACCCCATCGAGCTGTTGCGCGCTATGACTCCCGAACAGCGCGAACGTGCGCTCGAGAAATTCCCACCCGACCGCCAGGCGCAAATCCGCAAAGGGCTCGAGAATTTCGACAAGCAGAACGAGGCCCAAAAACAGCGCCAGTTGCAGGAGCTTGACGAGTTCTACAAGCTTCCCTCAGATAAACAACAGCTGGTCAGGCAGCAGAGGAAGGCCTTCAATGCCTTGCCCGATGACCGTAAGATCGCCGTCCGGGCCGCCTACGCCAACCTCAGCAAGATGACGCCCGAAGATCGCGCGGCTCGTCTGGCGCGGCCTCAGTTTCAGGAGCGATTCTCACCGGAAGAGTTGCAAATCCTTAGCGTACTCTCGGAGTACCTGCCCCTCCCGAAATAGTAACGACGCCCTTATGCGTGCCCCACAACCTCTTCCATGGTCGCCGCTGGTTACGTCCGCGCCCGGCAACGTAATCGCGAATCGCGTGCCTTTGCCCGGCGTGCTTTCCACCTCGATCTTGCCGTCGTGCGCTTTCACGATCCATGCCACGAAACTCAGTCCCAGCCCAAGGCCCTGCTCCGGACTCGGCGCCGTGCCCGAGCCGGGCACCCGATAGAACCGGTCGAAGATGTGCGGCAAGTGCTCGGTAGGGATGCCGCGCCCGGTATCCTCCACCACGATCTCCACCCGATCTTCGTAAGACCGCAGGTGGACGCGGACGCTACCCTTCTCCGGCGTGAACTTAATCGCGTTCGAAAGCAGGTTCGTCACCATACGTTCGATCTGCACGCGATCCACATCGGCAAAGCAATCGCCCGGCAGGTCGGCTGAGAGGCGGATGCCCGCGGCTTCCGCCGGGATCTGGAACTGCTCCACCAGATCCTCCAGTGCCTCGCACAGATTCAGGCGCGATTTCTGCAACGCCAGTTGGCCCGATTCCGCCTGCGAGAGCAGCAGCAGCGCGCGCACAATCTGCGAGAGCCTATCGATATCCTGCAGCGCGTTGAAAATCGCCTCGCGGTAGTGCTCCGTCGTCTTCGCGGTAAAGAGCGCCACTTCAAGCTGGCCGCGAATCGCGGTGATGGGCGTGCGGAGCTCATGCGAAACGTCGGTGGAGAACTGCTTGATCTGTTGGAACGACGCTTCGAGTCGCTCGATCATTCGGTTGAACGTGAGGATCAGGTAATCGAGTTCATCGCCCGCCTGCCGCGACGGAATACGCAGGCTCAGGTTCGATCCCGAAATCCGCTGCGCCGTCTGCGCCACGTCGCGTACTGGACGTAACGAGCGGCCCGCAACGATCCATCCCATCACCAATCCGAGGATCACGGACGCCGGGAAGACTCCGGCGTAGATCCACGTAAAGCCCGCGAGTATCTTCGCGTTCGGCTCGAGAGACGTACCTATCGCCACGTAAAACGGCGTGCGCTGCGTTGTGAAATGCGGCTCGTCGTAAACCACGCCATAGCGGATCAGGAAGGGCTCGCCGTGCTTGCTAGATGCGCGTCACGAAAACAGGCGCATTCGGTTTGCCCGACGCGAGAGCATCGTGGACGCGTTTCGCGATCACCTGCGGCGCATCGACGCCCAGATCCTCGTAGACCGAAGATTCGGCAGGCAGTTTCGAGTCCGCACCGTTAATCACTTCGTCTAGGGGTGGCCCTGCGCATCGGCGATCAGGTAAACCTTTTGGAGATTCGACACGCTGGCGCTCTCGTCCAGATCGTCCGGATCGTAATTCCAGTTGGCCTTAAACGGCGCGGAGTACGTGGCGCGGTCGATGTGCAGGTAGCCCTTCATGGTCGCCCAATCGCCGTTGAGCAGTTCCTGCGACTGGTCGTTCAGCGTCTTGCGCAGCCGCTCTCCGAAGAAGCCGGTGAAGGCGATCAGCATGACGGCGAAAAAGAGCGCGTAGCTCGCCGTGAGCTGGAAACGCAACCCGCGCGCAATCCGCCGCAGATCGGTCCGGCGAAACATGCTACCCCAGCCGATCCGCCACCGGCTCCGCCGGAATGCCGGCCGGCTTTTCCGGCGCCTCGATCATGTACCCGATGCCGCGCACGGTCTGGATGAGTTTCTGCGGAAAGCGGTCGTCGATCTTGCTGCGCAGGTGGCGGATATAGACATCGACGATATTCGTGAGCCCGTCGTAATCCATATCCCAAACGTGCTCGACGATCATCGTGCGGCTCAGCGGACGCCCTGCGATTCCGCATCATGTATTCCAGAATGCCGAATTCCTTCGGCGCGAGTTCGATGGTCTCGCCGCCGCGCGTGACCTTGCGGCGAATGCGCGTCGAGCGCCAGGTCGGACACCTGCAGTTTCTCCGGCGCCGGCTGGCCGCGCCGCAACAGCGCGCGCACGCGCGCCAACAGTTCGACGAAGGCGAACGGCTTCGTCAGGTAATCGTCGGCGCCGGTCTCGAGACCCTTGACGCGGTCGTCCAGCCCGCCGCGCGCGCTCAGAATCAGCACGGGGGGGCCGACTTTGCGATTGCGCACCTTTTCGAGCACCTGCAGCCCATCCATATCGGGCAGCATCATGTCGAGGATCACGAGATCGTAATCGGTTCCATGAATTTGCTCCAGCGCGGCCCCACCCGTGGCGGCGGCATCCACAGCGTAGCCCGCGCCTTGCAGTCCGCGGCAAAGAAAATCGGCGATGCGTTTCTCGTCCTCGACAACCAGCAGTCGCATTTGTTCCTAGAGTAACAATTCTTCGTGCGCCGCTAGTGCGATAGGCCTCCTGACCTGTCGACCCGCCGAAGGCGGGGGCTGCTTACGCGCCAGCCTGGGCCAGCGCCTCAAGAGTAGCGCGCGCGGCCCTCTCCCAGGAGTACTTCGCCGCCTGTTCCGGCCCGGCCGCCGCCAGGCGGGTCCGCAAATCCTCGTCAGTGGCAATGCGCTCCATCGCCGCCGCGATTCCTTCAGAATTCGCGGGGTCGAATTTTACCGCTGCCTCGCCCGCCAGGCCCGCAAGCGGCTCAATGTCCGAGCACGCCACCGGAACCCCAGCCGCCAGCGCCTCCAGTATCGGCAGGCCAAAGCCCTCAAACCGCGATGGATACACGAACGCCCACGCGCGCGCGAAAAAATCGTACACTTGCTCGCGCGGAATCCAGCCCGGAAATTCCACCGCTTTCTCCAGGCCCAACTGCCGGCGCAACTCATGCAGCGGCCCCGTGAAAAACCCGTGCATGCCGCACACAATCAATCGGAATTCGGGATGCGCGCGCCGAAAGATCGCAAACGCCCGCAGCAAGCCATCCAGATTCTTGTGCGGGTGCAGCGTCGAAGCGGCCAGCAGAAACTTCTCTGGCCGCCGCCGCTCCCGAACACGCGCAAATTCCGGATCGACGCCGTGCGGAATCACGCGAATCTTCGCTTTCGGCGTGCGTGGATAGAACCGCAACACGTCTGCCGCCGTGGCGTCCGAAATCGCGATCAGCCGCTGCGACCGCCTCGCCGACCAATATAGGCAGAATCGCCAAAATGGCAGATCGAACCAGCGAAAATACTCCGGATGCCGCTTATGCTGCATATCGTGGAAAACGGTCGTCTGCGAACACGCGCAGAAAAACGGCGCGGTAAAGCCGGGGTTCAGCAGCGTGTCGAGCCGCAAGTGCGCCGCCGCCAGTGGCAACACCGTCTGTTCCCAGAGAAGCCGAGCCGGGCGAAAGGACGCTGGCACACCCTGTGGCATTCGCGTGAAGTTCGGCGCCTTAGGTACCAAATCCGCGCCAGTCTCGCGATTGGTGAAGACGAAATAGCGATTGACCGGGTCGATCGCCGCCAGCGCCTGCAAGAGCGCGCGCAGGTAGATTTCCGTTCCGCCCACGCCGCCGGGAATCAGATAAAGCGCGTTGACCCCGATGCGCATTCTCGTCAGCGTCCGCCGGCGGGCTGCAGCACCGGTTGCCTGGCAAGTTGCTGCCGCGCGGCGATGAGTCCCGGCTGGATAGTTGGTTCGAGCGATGGATCGAGTTGTAATGCGTGCTGATATTCGCGGACCGCGTCCGCCCAACGCTGCAGCTTCACATATTCGATTCCACGGTAAGCGTAGATGCTGGCGAACGAAGGGTCGATGGCTTGCGCCCTGTTCAACGCGTCGTCGAATTCGCTCCACTGCCCGCGATCCCCGTAAACCTTGGCCATCTGCGTGTAAACGTGCGCCGTCGCCTCAAGTCCGGCCGCTTCGTGAAATTTGGCAAGCGCCTGATCCGGCTGGTTGGCGCAATTGAGCGCCAGCCCCCAATCCACCAGCAGGTTATAGCGCGGGTAGCTGTCGGATGGATACCGCGCGGTCTTGTCAAATTCGGACACGGCGCGCGCGCAATCGCCCGCGTCGAGATAGGCGCTCGCGAGTTGGAAATGGTCGCGCGCCTTATCCGGAGATTTCGCCAACGTATCCTCCCACAACGCCAACTCCGATGACCACGCCTCGGCGCGCGCATGAGTCACCACAGCGGCCAAAAGGAGAAGCGCCGCGCACGCCGCAGTCAGCGTAGCGCGCGGCAGTTTTACGCGTCGTACCAGATCCGCCGCAACCAACAGCAATCCGACGCTGGCGAAGTACAAGCGGCGATCCGCGATCGGGTCGCGGATCGGCAGAATAGATGACGTCGGCAGCATCAACACCAGAAACGCGAAGAACCCATACGACGCCAATGGAAAGCGCTTCCGGTAATGCCACGCCGCGCCCATCAGCGCCAGGAGCGCTATTAATCCAAAGATCGCGCCGCGATCGAAGATAGAATGCGAAATCGGAAAATCCCAATCGGCGTTGAGTCCGAAGGGCAGAAAGAACTCGCGGATGTAGACAAAAATGGCGCGGAATTCGGTGAACAGATACTGATACCAGGTCAGATCCTTCATGCCGAAGCCAGCCGTTTGCGCGTTGAAAATGAGCGGCGCGAAGCGCACCACGCCGGCCACGGCGCCCAAGGCCAGACGGCACGTACAGCCTCCAGTTCTCACGAATGCCCTTGAAGGAAAAGCCCGGATTCCACCAGTAGTCCGTCAGCAACAACAGCGCGGGAAGGACGATGGTCTGCTCCTTCGACGCAAGCGCTGCCAGAAACAGCACGATCACCGCCGCCGACCTGGCCCATGTGATGCCCCCTTGCCTGGCGTAAAGAAACACCGCGAAGGCCGCGAACACCATCGTCGAACTCAAAGACTCCGATCGCCCGGCAAGATACGCCACCGCTTCCGTTTCCACCGGATGCAAAAGGAACAACAGCGCGCAGAATCCCGCGAGCGGTGTGCGGACTGCGGGCTCCACGCCGCCCCATTCCACCAGGCGCCGCACGATGAAGTAAATCAAGATGGCCGCCGCGAGGTGAATCAAAACATTCATCACATGATAGGAGAATGGATCGCTGCCGGAGATCTGCACATTCACCCAATAGGTGAACATCAGCAGCGGGCGGAGGTTTCCCACCCAGGCGCGCAGCGGTTCGGCGAACCCGGGCAGAGCGAATTGCAACGTGGTGTCGTCGAAGAGAAAGGGCCCGTGCATCGATGGCCCGTAAGCCCAAAGCACGGCAATCAGCGCGCCCGCAATCGCCGCGAACAGCGGCCAATGCTGCGGTTTCTGGGAAACCGCCGGTTTGCGAGTTACGCGCGCCGCTTCGGTTTTCTTAGCCTTCATGTCTCTCCGAAATCTGGTTGCGCAAGTGCCCGATATGGAATTCGAGAATCGCCAGCCGCTGCGCCAGCGCGATGTTATCGTCGCGCAGATGGGACACAATCACCGAGTACCGGAAGAACATGATCAGGAAGACCGAGGCCCCGGTCAGAAACAGCGCCAGCGGCGGGTCGTTGCCTAATCCGACGTGCTCGGCGGCATACTGCATGACGAAAGGCAGCCGCGATAGCACGATCAACCCCACGGCCGCGGCCAGCCAGCTCACCGAATATTCCACGCGGATATGCGCGCGGCGAAGGGAAAACAGAACTAATATCAGCAGAATTATGGCGACAACGGTTGTTACGTTTAAGAGGCGCTCCATCTCTCCTCCTGCGCATTTGCGCTTATCTATTCTCTCTCGCTCGAGTCTATTTTCCGGCGCGAGTCTGGCGCCGCCGGCGCTCGTATTTCAAAACGTTGACGAACACGCCCAGCAGCACATGCGCAATATAGTAGAACGATTTCATGGCGGTAATGCTCGAGCGGCCCGTCGTTCGCGGCCGCATCTTGCACGGAACCTCCATGAAGCGAAAGCGGCGGCGCTGCAACACCACCAACGCCTCGATTTCGGGATACTCCAGCGGGAAACTGCTGGCAAAAACCTGCAGCGCGCTTCGGTTCACCCCCACGAAGCCGGACGTGGGGTCGTGTACGGTCTGACCCAAAATCGGCCGCAGCACGGCGCGAAAAAAACGGCTCCCGAGTTTACGCATGAAGCTCGAACTCCATCCGTTGGCCTCCACGAAACGCGACCCGATCACCATTTCGCACCCGGAGCTCTTCAGCGCATCCAGAATGCGCGGGATGTCCGCGGCGTTGTGCTGCCCATCGCCATCCACGCGGATGACGTACTCATATCCGAGTTCGAACGCCAGCTTGTACCCAGCCTGCACCGCGCCGCCCAAGCCAAGATGATGCGGCAGCGGAAGCACATCGCCGCCGGCCGATCGCGCGGCCATAATCGTGCCATCGGTGGAGCAATCGTCGATCACCAGCACCGGCGTGCCCGATATGTTCCGATGCACGTCGGCGACTACGTTCCCAATGGCGCCTTGTTCATTGAACGCCGGGATAATCACCAGCAGCGCCCCCGCGCCGCCACCCTGTGCAACGGGGATGACCGGAGGCCGGGTCAAAGCGCCGCCACCCTCCGCGCGCTAATGGAGTGCGTGCGCACTAGATGGCGAAATACCGTGGGCGTAATGCGCGCGCCGGCGCGGATCCGCCGCCGCTCGCGCCATAACCGCGGCAGCGCCCCCAGAAAGGCGACATGCGCCCGCGCCAGATACCAAAGCATCTTCGGGCCGGCGTTTCCTTCCGCGCGAAATCGCGCCGCCGCGCCGCGTCCTTCGAGAATATACCAGGCGTGCCACAAATAGCGCGCCAGCGAAACCCATGGCGCCGCGACCAGCATTCCCAACGGAAAATTCTTGGCCAGCACGAAGAGCCGGTTGCGCTCCACGTAGTAGGCCTTCAGCGGCGAGGCTCGCCCCGCCGAATGCGAATAATGATGCTCAACCACGGCTTGCGGAACATAGAGGCATTTCCACCCTGCCCATCGCGCGCGCAAACCCAGGTCGGTATCCTCGCAATAAAGAAAAAAGCTGCCGTCGAAGCCGCCAGTCTCTTCGAGCATGGCGCGCCGATATAGCGCGGCCGATCCACTTGGCAGAAGCGCTTCCTCGGTTACCGGAAAATCCTCTGGCGGACGTCCGTTGCCGCGCTGCTTGCTGCTGGCGTCGCGGCAGACCAGCATCCCGGCGGAATCGATCCGGTCTTCGCCGAAGAGGCGCACCTGCGACGCGCACATGCCGATCTCGGGCCGCGATTCTATCGCGGAGACTAGCGCGTCGAGCCATCCCGGAACCGGCGCCGCGTCGTCGTTCAGGCAGGCGATATACGGCGCTGTCGAAGCTTGAATGCCTTGATTGATCGCTTCCCCGAAACCGGCGTTACGCAGGTTCTCAATGATACGAATGTTCCCTACCATTCGATTAAGTTTCGCTAATCCACGGCCGCTGTTATCGACGATGATCACTTCGAAATCCCTGCGAGTCTGCAACTCGAGCGCTTCGACGCACTCCAGGAGTCTCGCATCCGCAGCAAGAGTGGGAATGATCACGGAGACGAGAATGTCCGGCAAAGGCTTATTTTATGCTTATTTTACATTGCGGAAGCGCGACCGTGCGCGTTCCGCTTAGTTCCCCAATCTTCCGGCTGGCGGAAATCGGACATTTGTCGTCCGTGGGGATAGACCACAGTGTAGCTCGGTGGTAACATCCATCGTGGAGGTTACGCCTAAACTAGTACTATGACCAAAAAGCTGCTTTTTGTAGTTGCGATTTTGTGCGCCCTGACTCTCGCCGTTATGGCGGCGGACGTCAGCGGCAAGTGGACCTGGGAACAACAGGGCCGGAACGGTAACACGACCTCGACCTTGACCTTGAAGGCCGACGGCTCTACGCTCACCGGCAGTCTGGATGGCGGCCGCGGCGCGACCGACATTTCGGAAGGCAAAGTGGATGGAAGCACCGTCACTTTCTCGGTCACCCGCAGCATGGGCGGGAACGAAGTCACCACGAAGTATACCGGAACCCTCGAGGGTGATTCGCTGAAGCTGGAGTGGATGCAACCGGGACGCGGCGGCGCCGAGCCGACGAAGAGAACGGCCACCGCAAAGCGCGCCACCACCTAAGGTTGGGCAAACCGGCCAGAGAGCCGGCCTTCGAAATTGGGCGGCAGGTTCCCGTGTGCGACGCGGGAACCGCCGCCCTTTTTGCGTGGCCGCAGGCCTCCCGGCCTGCGCCGCCAGCCCACAGGCCAAGATAGCCCTTCTCGCTAGCGGTATACTCTACTTGTCCCCGAGAAGTCCCATGCCCGCGATTCAATTCACCCTGAACGGTAAGCCTCAATCCGCCGACGTGGTTCCCGCGATGCCCTTGCTTTGGGTTTTGCGCGACACGCTCGGCCTCACCGGAACCAAATACGGATGCGGCATGGCGCTTTGCGGCGCCTGCACGGTGCACATCAACGGGCAAGCGATGCGCGCCTGCTCCATGCCCATATCGAGCGTCGCCGGCAAACGCGTGACTACAATCGAAGGCCTTTCGCCCGATGGCAGCCATCCCGTGCAACGCGCTTGGACCGATGAAGACGTCCCTCAATGCGGCTATTGCCAATCGGGCCAGATCATGACCGCCGCCGCACTGCTGGCCAAAGCCCCGGCGCCCACCGACGCCGATATCGACGAAGCCCTGCGCAACAACATCTGCCGCTGTGGAACCTATCAATCCATCCGCCGCGCCGTGCATCTGGCGGCGCAATATCAGGCCGCTGCCGCCAAGCCGGTCCGCGGAGGCGAGAAATGAGCGCCTTGAGTATCGGTCGCCGGGGTTTCCTGCAATCGGCCGCCGGCGGATTGCTGCTCGGGTTCCGCCTCACGCGCGGCGCCCGGCCGGCCCTCGCCGCCACGGATTCCAAACTCAACGCGTGGATCCACATCGGCTCCGACGACAGCGTCACGCTGTTCATCCACAAAGCCGAAATGGGGCAGGGGACCGTGACCTCGCTTTCCATGCTGCTGGCCGAAGAGCTGGAATGCGATTGGAAGAAAATTCGCACCGAGTTTCCGGGCATCGACCGCGCCTTCGGCAACCAGGGCGTAGTCGGCAGCCAGAGCATCCGCAGCTCGTGGCAACCCCTGCGCCAAGCCGGGGCCTCCGCGCGCGAAATGCTGATTCAGGCCGCCGCGCAAAAGTGGGGCGTCGATCGCTCCCGGCTTCGCGCCCAGAACAGCACGGTATTCGACGACGACGCCGGGCGCGCTGCGACGTATGGCGAACTGGCCGATGCCGCAGCACTGGTACCACCGCCAACCGGCGTTCCGCTCAAAAACCCGAGCCAGTACAAGATCATCGGTACGTCCCGCAAGCGCCTGGATACGCCGGATAAGGTCATCGGCAAGGCGACGTTCGGAATCGATGTGCGCGTGCCCAATATGCTGCACGCGGTGGTGACGCGCTGCCCCGTGTTCGGCGGCAAGGTCGCAAGTTTCGACGCCGCAAAAACGAATGCCATGCCCGGCGTGAAGACACGTGCTCCAGATTTCGTCCGGCATCGCGGTCGTGGCCGACAACACGTGGAACGCCATACAAGCGCGAAACGCTCTCGTCATCCAATGGGACGAAGGTCCGCATGCCAATGTCAACAGCGCCGGCATTCGCAAGGACTGGGAAGCGCTCTCGCAACAGCCCGGCGCCGTAGGCCGCCAGGATGGCGACACGGCCGCTGCGCTGGCCGGCGCCGCGAAGAAGATCGAGGCCGTCTATGAAGCGCCCTATCTCGCACACGCGCCCATGGAGCCGCTCAACAGCGTGGCCGACGTGCGGGCCGATAGCTGCGAAGTTTGGGCCTCCACGCAAGGACAGAGCACCGCGCACCAGGAGGCCATCCGCATCACCGGTCTGCGCCCCGATCAAGTGAAGATCCACACCGAATACATGGGCGGCGGCTTCGGACGCCGCGCGCGCTCCGATTACATCGCCGATTCGGTCGAGATCTCGAAAGCGCTCGCCACGCCTGTGCAGGTCACCTGGACCCGCGAAGACGATACGCAGCAGGACGCCTATCGGCCCGCATCCTACACGCGCTTCTTCGCAGGCCTGGACGCCGCCGGCTCGCCCGTGGCATTCCACAGCCGCGTGATCTGCCCGCCCTTCGGAGGCGTGCGCAACGGCATTGCGCGCACTGGCATTGAAGGCATCGTCGATACGCCCTACGAAATCCCCAACTTCTTGGTGGATTATCACGCGGCCGATCCCGGAATTCCGGTTAGCTATTGGCGCTCGGTGGGCTATTCGCAGAACACGTTCTTCGCGGAGAGCTTCATCGACGAGCTCGCCGCTGCCGCGGGCAAAGATCCCTTCGAGTTCCGTCGCAGGCTGTTGGCAAAACCGGAATCCGCGCGCCCGCTCGCCGTGCTGGAACTCGTTGCCGAAAAGGCGGGATGGGGCAAGCCGCTACCCAAAGGCCGCGGACGCGGTATTGCACTGGTCAACAATATCGGCAGCTTCACCGCCCAGGTCGCCGAGGCTTCGGTGGACAACGGCAAGCTCCGCGTGCACCGCGTGGTCTGCGCGGTGGATTGCGGCCAGGTCGTGAACCCCGCCGGAGTCGAACAGCAGATCCAAGGCGGGATCGTATACGGATTGAGCGCGGCGTTGAAAGGCGCGATCACCATCGATCGCGGCCGCGTGCAGCAGACCAATTTCCATCAGTACGACGTGCTGCGCATCGACGAGATGCCAGTAGTGGAAGTCCACCTCGTAGCGAGCCACGCTACCCCGGGAGGGATCGGGGAAGCCAGCGTGCCGCCCGTCGCCGCCGCGGTCGGCAATGCGATCTTCGCAGCCACCGGGAAGCGCCTTCGGCGTCTGCCAATGCGTCCAGAGGACTTGGTTTAATAGAGTGGCGGCTGGGAGTCGAAGATGTGGGGCAGCCCTTCCGGGCTGCCGCCGGGCTTTCGCCCGGCGCTCCGCAAGCGCAGAAAACGCTTGCGATCCATCACACAATCGGGGGCGTCGGCGTCACCCTATAACGCAAAGTTCAATAAATAATAGATGTACGAAAGCCGGCGCGTAGGCCGGAAGTCTCTACGTCACCTGAAAATCTATGCCGACACTTATCACCGCGCCCACCCGCGTCGAAGCGGCGGGCAACAAGCCCAAACTGATCGACGAATACGTCGGCCGCGTAAACTCCGGAACTGCCGCCGCCAGCGTAGCCCACATGCGCAGCCCGGAAGGCTGGCAAGAGCCCGGACAAACGCCCGAGTTCGACGAGTTCACGATTGTTCTGAAAGGAACCCTCCGCGTGGAGCATGCCGGAGGATCGATGGATGTGCGTGCGGGACAGGCCGTGATCGCGCACCGGGGTGAATGGGTCCGCTACGGCACTCCTGAGCCCGAGGGCGCCGAATACATTGCGGTTTGCCTGCCGGCTTTCTCCATGGATACGGTCCACCGCGACAATTGATCGCGCCGCCGCCCGGATCCTCCCTCTTAGGAAGCGATCGCCCTCGCCGCAGCCTCTCCCGCCGTCGAGCGCGTCCGGAATTCGTAGCGCTCGATGCGGACTGCTGCCCTTCCCGCCTCCGCCCGGACCACTCGTCCGGATGCGACGAATTTCAGCGGACAGGTGCCGCCCAGTCGGGCCGGCCAGTTCATCGAGATCTCGACCTGGCGGCCAATGGGTAGTCTTTCTTCCGTGGTGAACAGCAAGCCACCGCTGCCTACGTTAAGAGTTTTCCCCGATCCACTGACTCTCGAAGATTTGTGCAATACCCGATACTTCAAATCCTCGTTAACGGGGAATCTGGTGGTGCGTCTTCGATCGGTCGCGCCTCCGTGTACTACATGCGCGTCGTACTCACTCAGTTGCATAGCTTGTCCATTGTGCAGTGTCAGTTGTGGTCGCGACAATAGTCCGAAGGTTTAAATCTACTGGAAATATCACTGGTACCTTGGTACAGTTCACCATACTTACCTCGAAATTAACCCTGCCATATGGAAATCCACTCGAAGCTTTATCGAAAAAAAACCTTCTTTGCCCGTTTGTTATGCTTGCGTCATGGATCGCGAACATCTGCGGCGACTGTTTGAGGACGTACGTAGCGGCGCGGCAGATATAGAAACCGCGATGGAGCGCGTCCGGCAGCTTCCCTTTGAAGATCTAGGGTTCGCCAAGGTCGATCATCACCGCGCCCTCCGCCACGGTATACCCGAAGTGATCCTGGCCAAGGGTAAGACGCCCGATCAAGTCGCCGCAATTGCGGGTGCCCTTATCGAAAATGCAGGGAATGTTCTGATCACTCGCGCAGATGCCGAGTGTGCGCGCGTCGTCTGTACCCGATTTAACGATGCCGAGTATCATCCGCTTTCCGGCATCATTCGTTTCTGGCGCGACAAGACCATTCGCGGCAAGGGAAAGATCGCGGTGATTTCAGCCGGAACCAGCGATATTCCCGTCGCCGAGGAAGCCCAATTGACGGCGCAAACCATGGGCAACGAAGTCGAGGCCATTTATGATATCGGCGTCGCCGGCATTCACCGCCTGATGCAGAATCGCGAGCGCTTCGCCCAAGCGCGCGTCGTCGTGGTCTGCGCCGGAATGGAAGGAGCGCTTCCCAGTGTGGTCGGCGGGTTGGTGTCCTGCCCAGTCATCGCCGTACCAACCAGTATCGGTTACGGCGCCAGCTTTCATGGTCTAGCCGCATTGCTCGGCATGTTGAATAGCTGCGCGAGTAACGTAACAGTGGTCAATATTGATAACGGCTTCGGCGCCGGCTATGTCGCGAGTTTGATTAATCAACTTTAATAAGATGCACCACCCAGTACTAACCTCGGGGCGCGGAGTCATAGCTAAAAGCTCTGTCTGAAAGATATGCCCTAAAGGGCAGTAAGGCTAAGAGCTCTAACGGGGGGATTCAGCGTTCTTTGCGTCTTTGCGTCTTGGCGAGAGACCATAGAAAGCCGCGATGACGGAGAATGCCACGAAAGCGATCGGTAATTCTCCGCAGTTCGCTACCCACCGCTTGCTGAAATCGATCGATGAATCCTTCGGCATGTCATCCGCGTCAGCGGTCAGCCGCAGTCTGCCGGTGCCGAAGCGAGGCTTACCATCGTCCAGCCGGCCCCGGCATATAGTGCGAGTTCGCGCGACGCCAGATGGCCGCGGTGTTGCAACTTCTCGGCGCTCTACCCGGGCAAGATCCAATTGGGCCGAAAATTTGGGTCACAAGAAAACAAAATATATTTTTTGCCCCATGTTTCCCTAATCCTTTCAATCGCTTACAGGTGACAACCCATCCTCCGACACCCCGAACTCTATAACACCGCCTGCTACTCTGAAATCGAGAAGGCCGCTCGCGGGCAACCGTGAAGCGGCCTTTTCCATTTTCAGAGCGAGTAAAGGGAGAAAACGCCCATGATGGCCCCACGCCATTTCGAAACCAAGAAATCCACCGGCCCCACTAGCGCCGCCGGTAAGGTAACCGTCAGCAAAAATGCATTAGTTCACGGCTTGAGCGGTCGCACTCACGCCTGCCTTCCCGGCGAAGAAGGCCCCTTCGAGCAGTTCTGCCGCGAATTCATCGCAGCCCTCGCACCCATCGGCATCGTCGAGGAGTCCGTTGCTGAAGACATAGCCGGAGACCGCTGGCGCCTGACGCGCGCCCGCGCCATGGAAAACGCTCTTTTTTCCCGTATCGCGAAAGAGCAACCCGACCCGCTCGATCCCGTCGCGGTTCTGGCCGACGCCTGGCTCGACCCTTCCAAAGGCCTGAAAAGCGTCGCCACGTATGCCAATCGCCTGCAGCGCGCCGTCGAAAAGAACACTGCGTATCTGGAAGCCCTGCAAGCCAAACGCAAAGCCGCTCACGCCCAAGCGCAAGAAGAAGCCATCCTTCTGACCCAACTCGCCGAAGCCAACGGCGAAACCTACAACCCCGCGCCCGATTTCCCCGCTACCGGAACCGCCGGGGAGTTTGTTTATTCAGCACCCGAAATCGCTCGTCTGATCGCCCGCGCCAGCCGCCTTGGGGACGCCAAAATCCTCTTCGCTGCTGCGTAGGACGGGCCTCCGGCCGGTCCAGCGCAGGCGGCTGCCTGCGTGGTCGCTTCGGAGGCGACAAATCTTGGAAATTTGAACCCTCGTGCCGGCGCTTAGGCCCGTAGTGCGTCGAAAAGAGGGCAGGCCCGGGCCGCCCACAAATGGCCCTATCCAAAGGCAGATAGAATAGTGATTTACCCGTCCAACTTTTTCCCGAACCCGCTACGTCTTTATGCAAGGAGCCAGAGATTGATCTTTCGGGCGGTCGAAGATGCCGACCTGATCCGCCAAGCCGCGAAAGGCGCCGTGGAGGCCTACAACCTCCTTGTGTCTCGTTGGGAGAAAAGGGTCTATAACTATCTCCTGCGCATCACCGGCCACCGTGAAGACGCTCTGGATTTGACGCAGGACGTGTTCTTGAAGGCCTATCAAAACCTTCGCAAGCTCGACGACCCGGGGCGGTTTGCGCCCTGGATTTACCGCATCGCGCACAACGAAGCCTACTCGATGTTCCGCAAGAGAAGGCCCGAAACCGATGTGGATGAGATCGAGCCGGAGAGCACGGATCACGGCATCACGGTAGGCGGCAGCTCGGTTTTTCCCGTGGAACTGAGCCTTGCCGTCGCAACCGCGCTGGAACGGCTATCCCCCGAACAGCGTGAAGCTGTCGTGCTCAAGATCTATCAGGGATTCAAGTTCGAGGAAATGGCCGAGATTCTGTCCTGCCCGGTTTCCACCGTCAAATCCCGTTTATATACCGCTTTGGAATTGATGAAAGCGGATCTGGCTCCGGTAAGAAGGGGCGTATCATGAGTTGCTCGCCATTCGATTTGAACGGATTACTTCCTCGAAGAACTGCCCGGCCCGCAAGCATGCGGCAGGTGGAAGCCCACGTCAAAACCTGCCGGCCGTGCGCCGAAGAGCTCGACCGGCTGCGCATCCTGGGCGCTGCGTTGCGTTCGGTTCCCGATGAGGAGATCCCGCAGCGCATCGCCTTCGTTTCCGACAAAATCTTCGAACCTTCTCCTTGGCGTCGCTGGCTGGCCGCGTTCTGGAACTCCGGGGCTCGCCTCGGGTTCGCGGGCGCGGCTATGCTCTCGGCGTCGCTGTTGGTATTCGCCTTCCGCCCAGCGCCGGTTACCATCGTTCGCACTGTGGCTGCTCCGGCTCCCGCAAGCCAGACGCAGACATCGGCTGTGACGCCGGTATCGGAAGACGAAATCCAACGCCGCATTCAGGTGGCTGTCCAAAAGGCCGTGGATGTGAAGACTGCCGCGATGGCCAAAGAGCTGCGCGAGGCGGAGCGAACTCTACAGGTGGTATCCGACCGCTACGACATGAGCACGAAGCGGCTGATGATGGAGCACGCGTCGAACTTCGGACCGCCCGTGCGCCCGGAGGATCGGCAATGAGACCGGCCGTCCTCCTCCTGGTTCTGGCGTGCACGCCGCTCGGTTCGCAGACCACGGCGCAGCGCGCCGGAATCGCCGCTGCGCCGATAGCTGCAACGCACATCCCAGAGGGTATGCTGACCAGCCTCGAAAAAGGCATCGACGGTCGCTTAGTAGCGCTCGATCCGATGGACCCGATCGACATGTTAGGTGGAACGCGCGCGCTCTACCTCCCGGGTTATGGGACGGTCTTCACCACGGAGCTCAGCCTCATCGTGACGCCCGGCAATTTCCCGATTGCAACGTCGAGGTACACGCCGGAGTTCAAGGCGCAAGTACGCCAGCGCAAATTAGCTCGCCTGCCCAAGCTGGAAGAAGCGATGAAAGAGATGGTGAAGATGACGGCGTTGACTCTGGCGCCGATGCCCGACGATCAGAGGATTGTGCTGGCGGTACGTTTGCGCTACCTTTCCGAGGAAGACACCACCGGGCTTCCGGAGAAGATCGTGATGAGCGCCGATAAGAAATCCGCCAAATTGGGCGACATCAAGACGGAAATCGAGTAGTGGCTACCGTCATCCCACCTGACCTAGGTACCGCCGGCGACGCCGCGTCCGTACCGGATCTTGTCGCCGGTGAGTCTACCTCAACCTACCAGCGCCTCGGCGAAATCCTGATCGAGCGCAAGAAGATCGAACCCGAAGACCTCGACCGCGCGCTCGAACTGCAGCGCGAGCGCGGCGACAAGCTCGGCAAGATCCTGGTCGATATGGGCCTCATCGCCCAGCGCGACATGCTGGCCGCCCTCTCCGACCAGCTGGGCATCCCGCTCGTGACCGTCGACGGCCCGCCGCCCTCCGCGCCCGAAATCGAAGGCCTCTCGCATCGCTTCCTGCGCCAGTGCCGCGCGTATCCCGTCGCTCTGGCCGAATCGACGCTCACCGTCGCCATGGCCGACCCGCTGGATTTCGAAACCATCGCCGCCGTCCGCGCTTTTTCGGGTTTCCAGCTTTCCATCGCCCTGGCCGCCGAGCAGGAAATCCTCGACGCCATCGAGCGCTATTACGGCGAAACCGAACGCGAATCGCTCGGCGCGATCGGCGACGACGGCGAGGCTTCGGCCGACCTCGAACACCTGCGCGACATGGCCAGCGAAGCGCCGGTCATCCGCCTGGTCAACGCCATGATCGCCGACGCCATCGAGAAGCGCGCCAGCGACATCCACATCGAGCCGTTCGAGAAGGAATTCCGCATCCGCTTCCGCGTGGATGGCGTGCTCTTCAACCAGGAAACGCCGCCGCGCGAACTGAAGGCCGCCATCATTTCGCGCCTGAAGCTGATGGCCAAGCTCAACATCGCCGAGCGCCGCCTGCCGCAGGACGGCCGCATCAAGATCAAAGTCCTCGGCCGCGAAGTCGACCTCCGCGTTTCCACTCTGCCCACGCTCTACGGCGAAAGCGTCGTCATGCGCCTGCTCGACCGCTCGGCGGGCGATTTCTACGACCTGCGCCGCCTCGGTTTCGACGACGCGCATGCTCGCCCGCATGGAGCATTTCACCAGCCTGCCGCACGGCATCTTCCTGGTCACCGGCCCCACCGGCAGCGGCAAATCGACCACGCTCTATTCGGCGCTGAAGCGCATCAACCTGCCGGACAAAAAGATCATCACCATCGAAGACCCGGTGGAATACCAGATGGACGGCATCAACCAGATCCACGTGAATCCGCAGATCGGCCTGACCTTCGCCTCCGGCCTGCGCCACATCGTGCGCCAGGACCCGGACGTCATCATGGTGGGCGAAATCCGCGACCGCGAAACGGCGGACATCGCCATCCGCGCCGCCCTCACCGGCCACCTGGTTTTCTCCACGCTTGCACACCAACGACGCGCCCAGCGCCATCACCCGCCTGACGGACATGGGCGTCGAGAACTACCTGATCACCTCGTCGCTGGTAGCGGTGCTGGCGCAGCGCCTGGTGCGCGTGATCTGCGTGCATTGCAAGCAGCCCAACGGTACCGGCGCTCTCGCCCGACGGCGAATACATCGACGTCTACAGCGGCGCCGGCTGCGACCAATGCAACGGCCGCGGCTACACGTCGCGCGTCGGCATCTTCGAAATGATGGACGTGAACGAGGAGATCCGCAAGCCTGATCATGACCAACGCCGACGCCGGCGTGCTGACCCAGGCCGCCCGCCGCAACGGCATGCGCAAGTCTGCGCGAAGACGGCTGGCGGAAGATCCGCGAAGGCGTGACGACTGTCGAAGAAGTGATGCGCGTCACCCAGGAATTTTAATTAGCCACGGATGGACACAGATGCACACAGATAAAACAGTATTTAGTTTTCGGTTTTATCCGTGTGCATTTGTGTTCATCCGTGGCCCGAAATAGATGACCACCTTCTTCTTCAGAGCCGTCGCCTCCGACGGCAAAGTCCGCACCGGCAGCCTCGCGGGCGACGACGAAAAAACCGTCGCCGCGAGAACTGCGCAAGCAAGGCCTGACGCCGGTCTACGTCGGCACGCCGCCCAAGGGAACGTCTGTCGAGATCAAACTGCCGGTCTTCAGCGGCCGGCAAGCGCAAGCGACGTCCTGTTCTTCACCCAGGAACTTTCCACGCTGCTGAATGCCGGCGTCCCGCTCGACCGCGCCCTCAGCATCACCGCCGAACTGACGCGAGCGCGCCAGCTTCCGCGTCGTCGTGCTCGGATGTCCTGCGCGTCCTCAAAGGCGGCAGATCGCTGGCCGACAGCCTGGCCACGCATCCCGATTACTTCTCCGACCTGTACTCAACATGGTGCGCGCCGGCGAAGCCTCCGGATCGCTCGCCATCATCTTCGAGCGCCTGGCGGAATTCGAGCGATCGCGCGACGATCTGCGCAACTACATCATCTCGTCGATGATCTATCCGGCGCTGCTGGCCTGCGTGGGCGCGGGCTCGATCATCATCCTGCTGGAATTCGTGGTGCCGCGCTTCGCCACCATCTTCGACCGGATCGAGCATGAAGATTCCCACGCCGACGCAGATCATGCTCGAGGCCAGCAACATGGTGCAAACCTACGGCTGGATGGTTGCGTCGCGGATTGATCGCGGCCTTCATCGCCTTGCGCATGTACACCGGCACCGTCGCCGGCCGGCTCTGGTGGGACCGCTCGCGGCTGCACATTCCCCTGCTCGGCGACGCGCTGCTGAAAGCCGAGACCTCGCGCTTCGCGCGCGCCATGTCCACCCTGGTCGGCAACTACGGTGCCGCTGGTGCAATCGCTCGGCATCGCGGCGGCCACGCTCAACAACCGCAGTATCTCGACGCGCTCGTGGGCGTGGCGCAGGGCGTGAAGCGCGGCGAAGGCATCGCCGGCCCGATGCGCAAGGCGGCAGTGTTTCCGCCGCTGGCCGCGCACCTGCTGACCGTAGGCGAAGAGACCGGCCGGCTGGACAGATGTTCACCCGCATGGCCGACATTTACGAAAACGATACGCGCGCCGCCATCAGGCGGTTCACGGCGATCTTCGAGCCGGTCGTGATCCTGGTGATGGGCATCGTGGTAGGCGCGCTGATTCTGAGCATGCTGCTCGCGATTACGAGCATTAACGATGTGGCGGTATAACATGAAGCGAAAACGTCAACCATCGAAGAAACTCTCAGGCCGGCGTCACCCTGATCGAAATGCTGGTGGTGGTGACCATCATCGGGCTGTTCGTCGCCTTGGTGGGGCCCAAGCTTTGGTCGAACGTCGACAAGGCGAAGATCACGAAAGCGCGCGCCGAGATCGAAGGATTGCATGACCGCGCTGGGCACCTACAAGCTCGACAACGGCAACTTCCCGACCACCGAGCAGGGCCTGCAGGCGCTGCGCGTGAAGCCGGCGGACGCGGTTCAGTGGGGCGGCCCGTACACGGATAAGGAAATCCCGAAAGATCCGTGGGGCCACGATTACGTCTACAAATTCCCCGGCGAACACAGCGATGTGCCCGACATCATCAGCTTCGGCGCCGACGGACAACCCGGCGGCGAAGGAATTAATGCCGACATCGTCAGTTGGAAGCATAGGAGAAGGGGTCGGGGGTTAGGGGTCGAGGGTCGGGGCGAAGAGGCCGCCTCCCATCCCCGAGACTCTCGTATCGTCCTCACGCAGCGTACAGGTGCGCCGCTAGTATCGGTCGCGCGCGTCGGCCAGCGCTCGCTTATCCCCGACCCCCGACCCGCTGACCCGCGCCGACCCCCGCGTTCCGGCGTCACGCTCATCGAAATGCTGGTGGTGGTCGCCATCATCGGCCTGATGATCGCCATCTCGTTTCCCTCCGTGACCGCCGGGCTGGATAGCGTCCGCATGTCCTCGGCCACCGGCTCCGTATCCGCGTTTCTGAATTCGGCGGTCAATCGCGCCGAGCGGCGGCAGCAGCCGGTTGCGTTGTCTATTTCGGTAAAGGACAACCTGATCGCCATGTACGGTAACGAGCCCGGCTCGGAACGCAAACTCAAACTGCCCGACGGCGTCTCCATCCAAGCGGTCCTCCCGGCGCTTGAAGGCGAAACGCCGGACCAGCCGCGGCAATTGATCCTCATGCCGGGCGGGACGGCGCCGGCGATCGGCATTGTGCTCGCCAATGAGCACGGCACTCGCCGCATCGTGCGCCTGGACCCTATGACCGGCTATCCGAGGGTGGAAAGCGTGCCGAGTAGATAATGGGACGCCGCGGATTCACGCTGCTGGAACTCATCGTCGCCACCATCGATTCTCGGCGTCGCGGTGGTGGGCCTGATGTCGGGCATTACGGGCTCCACGCGCAACGCCGCGCGGCTGCGCGATTCCGACCGCATCGTGCATGGCCGCGCGCGAACGGATGAACGAACTGCTGGCGGATTACTCACTGCCGCGCGATACGCCGGTGAGCGGCGACGTTCGACCCGGCATTGCTGGGCGGCATCGAAGCGGGATGGCGCGCGCAGCTCTCCACAGCCGAGAAGCCTCCGTCGCGGCGCGGGACAATTGGCGCTCGACCGCATTCATCTCGAAGTCTGGTGGAATCGCAGCGGCAACCGGCGCACGCATCGAGCTCGAAGGCTTCCGCAAGCGCCTTCCTCCTGAGAGGCGAAGGCGGAGCGCGCAATGAAGCCCCTGACAAGACGAAATCGCTGGCAGGCGGGAACCACGCTGATCGAGGTCTTGATCGCGGTGACTCTGCTTAGCCTGCTATCGGTGGCGATGGCGTTCGCGCTGCGCATCGGCATCAACGCTTATCAGAAGACCAGCGGCAAGCTGATGGAGAACCGCCGCGTGGCGGGCGCGCAGCGCATTTTGGAAGAGGAACTCGAAGGCATCGTGCCCTCGGTTGCTGCCGTGTGGGCCGCACACGTCGCCTGGCGAGCAACCAAATCCGAACTGGTTTGCCTTCTTTCAAGCGGCGCCCTCCCAGATGCGCCTGGTGTCCACGTTTTCTTTGCAGCAGGCATGGCGCGGCAGCCCGCAGATTCTGGAGCTGTTCGTTATTCCGCGGGACGACGGCCCGGGTGTGCGGCTGGTGGTGAACGAACTACCGTACTACGGGCCGCTGGCGGCCGGGCCGGTTATGTACGAAGCTGATTCCCGACCCTGCGTCCGGTTCAATCATGCCGCAGTTTCTGCCCGTCAACGCGGGCCCGCAATCGTTCGTGCTTGGCCGACAAGCTGGCTTACTGCCGCTTCAACTATCTGTGGCAGCCGCCAAAGGTCGATCCGGCAACTCCAGCGGTTTGGAGCCCCACACCGATCAATGATGGCTGGCCGTTGGCCATTCGCGTGGAGATGGCGCCGCTCGAAGCCGATCCTGGAACTTGCAGCCGCTCACGGTAACGGCAGCGCTGCACTTGCACCTGTCACCCACGATCCCCTATGGCGACTTCTAAGACAGGGGTTCGGGGGCCACGGTTAGGGGGCCGGGGCGGCCGCGCAAACGCCGCGCTTGGCCCCCTTTCCTTCTCCTCACGCGGCAAACAGGTCCGGCACGCGCATGGGCCGCGAACGTCAAGGCGAACCTGCTCCGCCCCAACCCCGTAGACCCTCGTTTCGACCTCACGCAGCGCACCGGTGCGCCGCTCGTCTCGATCGCGCGCGTCGGCCAGCGCTCGCTTACCCCGACCCCCGGCCCCTGACCCCTGACCCCCATTCGGGCCCCCGACCTCCGGCCCCCGCCCCCCGTTCCCGCGGCAGCGCTCTGCTCGCCGTCATGTGGCTCTCCGCCGCGCTAGCCGCTTTCGGCTTCTCCCTCGCCTCCACCGTTCGCGGCGAAATCGAGCGCGCCTCCACCGATCTCGACAGTCTCCGCGCCTACTACATCGCCAGCGGCGCGGTCGAACGCGCTTCGCTGGAGCTCCTGTGGTCGGTCACGATGCCCCCACTCAGCGCTTGATCCCGCAGGCTTCCACCTCGATCGATTACGCCTTCGAAACCGGCGTGGCCCATGTCGAGTTCCTGCCCGAGGCCGGCAAATTGAACGCTAACACCATCACCGGCGAGGAGTTAAACCGCTTGCTGCTTGCCCTCGGAGTCGAGCCGCAGCGCGCCTCGGTCATCACCGCCGCCACGATCGCATGGCGCAAGCCGGGAATCTCCACTTTATCGGCGCCCATGAACCTCGGCGGTTCCGACTTTTGAGACCCCCCACGCGTCTTTTCAAGGTATCGAGGAAATGTTGAACGTACAGGGAGTTACGCCCGAGATCTTCTACGGAACCTATTTGCCGGCGCCGGAAGGCGCGCCCGCCGGCGCACCGCGTCTCGAAGCGCGGCCGGGGCTGGTGGATTGCCTCTCGGTCTTCGGCGTCGAAGGACGCGGTGGACGTCAACACTGCGCAACCGGCCGTGCTGGCGGCTCTGGGCGTTCCTCCGGCGACCATCGAGGCGATCGTCGAACGGCGGCGGCAGATGCCCTTCACGCCGAAGGACATCGGGTCAGTCCCAGCGCCGAGCGGCATTCGGTTCGTAGCGGAAGGCAATTCCATCGTGACCATTCGCGCCACGGCGCAGGTTCGGTTGCCGAACGGCGGATTCTCCGACGTCAAGCGCACCGTCGCGGCCATGGTGAAATACATGCCGCGGGCTACGATTCGCCGATTCACGTGCTGCGCTGGTACGACACGGCCTTTTCCGATACGCGCTGGACTCTCGCGCCCGACCCGATTCCCTTCGGGGCTTCGCGCCGCCGGCCGCCGGGAGCAACTAACCGATGCCGGTCGCCTCGCTTCCCAAGGACATTCGTAAACTGCTCGCGTTCGGCGCGGGCGTTGGCATACAGATCGGCGCAACCGATCTGGAGATCGCCGCCGCGCGCGTGCGGCCTTCGAGCATCCACGTGCTCGGGCGCACTACGCTCGCGAACTTCGCCTCGCGGCCGGCCGCCGAGTGGGGCATGGAGTATGCGCGCTTCCTGAAATCGCTGGGCCTGCAGCATGTCAGCGCCACCGTGCTGCTGCCGCGGCGCGACATCATCGCGCGGCATGTGGCGCTGCCGGGCGTGGCGCCGGGCGATATGGAAAACGCCATCCGCTTCGATCTCGATTCGCTGCATCCCTACGGCGACGAGGAGATTTGTTGGGGCTGGTCGCCATTGGGCAAGGGCGCGGCGCTGGTGGGAATGGCGCGAAAGTCGGCGATCGATCGCTACATCGAGATGTTCGCGAAGGCCGGCATCGCGGTCGCGAGCTTCACGTTCCCGGCCGCGGCGATCCATGCCGCCATCCGGCTGAACGGGCACAGTGAGGGACAGGGGTTCATCGCGCTCAGCCGCACCGCCTCGGGCAGCGTCGAGGTTTATGGCGAAAGCGTCGCGCGGCCGGTGTTTTCGGCCGAATTCGATCTCGCGCCGCAGCGCGCCGCGCTGCTGGCGCTTGCCGAATTGCGGCTTCCGCCGGACACGCCCCGCCGCACAACTCGAGGAAGTGCTGCCGAAGCCGGCGGTGAATCCGGTTGAGAACGATCTTTCACGCAACGCCCTGCCTTACGCGACGGCGCTGGCGGGCGCATGTCCCCGGCTCGCGCCTGCGGCCAACGTTCTGCCGCGCGAGCATCGGCGGCTGAACTCGCGCGCCATGCTGATTCCCTCCATCGCGCTGGCGGCGATCGTTCTGTTGCTGGTGGGCGGATTCTGGGGCTACTCGGTTTACGCCGACCGCAAGTATCTGGCCGCGCTCAAGGCCGAGATCGCGCAGATTCCAGCCGAGGGCGGAGCGCGCGTCCAGGCTCGACCGCGAGTTCGATCACGTCGAAGCGCAGGTGCGCTTGCTCGACCAGTACCGCGGACAGACGCACGCCGATCTCGACGCGCTCAACGAAGTCACCAAGCTGCTTACGCCGCCCATCTGGACCACCAATCTCGATCTGAGCCGCGATACCGTGCGCATGATGGGCGAAGCGCCGCAGGCCGCTGGTTTGGTCAAGATTCTCGATTCGTCGCCCTTCTTCGAGAACAGCGTGCCGGATTCCGAGAACCCGAATCAGGGCGGCGCGGGCGAAGTCTTCCAGATTCACGCATCGCGGAGGAAGCGCTGATGCAGACAGGCTCCCTCGACCGGCGCTCGGTCTTCGCACTGGCAGGCGGAGTGGCGGTGATTCTGATCGTGCGCTTCGTCTTCTTCGCCGATGCCACTCCCGCGGCGATCGCCGCCACCGATACCATTCCAGCCGCCGAAAGGCGATTGGAAAAGGTGCGGCAGATCGCGGCAACCGTTCCCGGCAAAGAGGAACTGCTCAAGCAGGCGAAGGTCGAATTGGCGGAGCGCGAAAAGGGCGTGCTGAAAGCCGATACCGAAGCGCAGGCGCAGACGCAGTTACTCGAGTTGGTGCAGGCCATCGCGCAGGCCAACGGCATCGATGCGCGCGGCATGCAGGAGCTTCAAGGCAAACCGATCGGCGACGATTATGGCGAAATTTGGACCACCGTCCAGTTCGGGTCCAGCATCGAACAACTGGTCAATTTCCTGACCGCGTTGGGAAACCAGCCGCAGATTCTGGCGACTTACGATATCCACGTGAGCGGCGGCCGCGATAAGAAGAAGGGGATTCAGGTGCGTTTGAGCGTTTCGGCGATTGTAGAGCGCAAATTGATTCCGAAGAAAGGAGCGGCCTCGTTTTGAACCGCAAACTTTGGGTTTTGAATTTGGCGCTGGTGGCGTTGGCGGTATTTGCCGGCGTGCAACTGCGCAGCCGCTGGCTGGCGGATAAGGCTCGCGCGGCGGCGCGGCTGCACAAACCGGCCGCCACGCATTCCCGCCCCTCCCTTTACGCCGGACCTGGCGCCGCCGGCGGTGCCGCCGGCGAACTATCTCAATGTGGCGCAAAAGGATCTGTTCGATCCCTCGCGCAATCCGGATGTGCCGGTGGAAGTCGCCTCCGCCTCCGCCTCCGCCTCCGCCGCCACCGCCGATGCCGCCATTGCCGTCGTATCACGGCGTTATGAATTTCGGCGATGGCCCTCTCGTCATCATGAGTGTGACCGCGACCTCGCGGCACGAGGCGATTAAGCCGGGCGAGACGATCGGGCCGTTCAAACTGATCGATATCACGCGCGACGATTTGACGCTCGAATGGAACGGCCAACGAGTCCGCAAGCAGCTATGGGAATTGCAGAACCGGTCGTTGCCAACGCCGGATGCAGCGGCGAACATGGCGCGCACGGAGCAGGCCCCGCCTCCACCGAAGCCAGCGGAGACGCCTCGCGAAAAGGGTCCGGGCGAAGCCACCACATTCGGTTTCAAGACGTGCCAGTCCAACGACAGCACGCCGGACGGCACGGTAGTGGATGGCTTCAAGAAAGTATCGATCACCACGCCGTTTGGTAAATCCTGCGTTTGGGATCCGGTAGGCAAATAACGAGATTTGGAGCCACTATGAAGCTATTGATTGCATTGTGTTTTTCGGCCGCGGCGTTATCATATTCAAGCCCTGCCGCCACGCAGGACGCCAAACCGGCGGATAAGAGCGCCAAGGCTGAGGCGCCGGAGAAGCCGTTCACGGAGATCCCGGCCAGCGCCGTGCAGATTGAGCCCGGCGCCTATCGCTACACCGACGCCAAGGGCAAGAAGTGGATTCTCTTCCAGACCCCGTTCGGCATCGCGAAGAAGGAAGACACCGGCGAACCGCTGCGCAAGAAGCTGCAGGAAACCAGAGCCATGCAGGGCGTGAAGATTACTGAGGATGGCGATAGCCTGAAGTTCGAGCGCGAAGGGCCCTTCGGCATGTATAAGTGGTCCAAGAAGAAGACCGAGCTCACGGATCAGGAGAAGGCCGCGTGGGAAGCCCAAAAAGAATCGGGCGACAAGGCTAAGACATCCGACGGAACGGCCGCTTCCAAGACCGCCGCCGCGAAGCAGGATCGATAAGCATGATGCGCCACTTCATGCCTTTTTCGATCGCGATATCGCTGGCAGTGTGCCTGTTCGCCGCTGCGCAGACGCCGCCCGCTCAGACGCCCCCACAGACCCCGCCCGCACAGACTCCGCCCGCCCAACAACAGCAGCAGGCCCCGCCCAAAATCATCAGCCCCACGGGCGTCGCTCCATCCGTTCAGTACGTTCCGCCAAGCCTCCGCCGCAGCAACAACAGCCTCGCCGCCGCGACGCAATCGACACAGGGCGTTGGCCAGCCCATGCCGGCGCGCCTCAGCGCAACCGATCCTTTTTCCATGGACAACGTCTCGCTCACCGAGATGATCGACGTGCTGGCCAAGCGGCTGAAGATCAATTACATTCTCGACAAACGCGTAGCAGGCGCCGTAACCATCCACACCTACGGGGCCATGCCGGATATGGATCTCATGCCGCTGCTGCAGACCATTTTGCGCGTGAATGGCGCCGCCATCGTGCAGGTGGGCAACCTGTACCACATTGTGCCCATCAACACCGTTGCGAACCTGCCGACCGATCCTATTACCAATGCCGATCCCAAGACGCTGCCCGACGACGAGCGCATGGTGCTCAACCTGATCTTCCTCAAGTACACCATGGCGGACGAAATGGATAAGCTTCTCGCCCCATTCTTCGGCGAAGGAGCCACGCACTCCACTTACGCCCCGGCCAATCTGCTGATCATTGAAGACAACAGCCGCAGCATGAAACGGACCATGGAACTGGTGGCGATGTTCGACAGCGATACCTTCGCCGGGCAGCGCGTCAAACTCTTCGACGTGGCCAACAGCCGCCCCAGCGATCTGGTGAAAGATCTGGAGGCGGTGTTCAAGGCCTACGCCTTTTCCGAGAAGAACTCGGCCGTTCATTTCATCGGCCTGGACCGCATTAACACGCTGATAGCGGTGGCGCCGAACCCCGGAATTTTTCCGCAGGTGAAGGAATGGATCGACAAGCTCGATATTCCCGTGAAGGTGTCGGCAGGCGCGACCCAGGTGTGGACCTATCGCATGAAGTACGGGCGCGCGGAAATCGTGGCCACGGCGATCATGGCGCTTTATTCCGGAAACCCGACAGCCCTGATGAATTTGGCGGCGAACATGACTAACGGCATGATGCAGGCCGGAATGGGAATGATGGGCGGCGGCGGATATGGCGGAGGCTATGGAGGCGGTGGCTTCGGCGGCGGTGGCTACGGAGCGGGCGGCTACGGAGGGGGTGGCTATGGAGGCGGCGGTTATGGGGGCGGGGGATACGGAGGCGGATCGGGTTATGCACCTCAGGTTTCCGCTACCGGCGTCGCGGCGTCCACGCCATTCATGCAAACCCCACAAGCCGCCGGCGGCGCTGGTCAGACGGGGTCTTATTTGAGCCAGGGTATCGGGCAGCTTCCTCCCAATGCTCCGCACATCATTCCGAACCCACTCGACAACACCATACTGGTGATGGGGACGCCGCAGGATATCGAACAGATCAAGACGCTGGTCACGCAGTTGGATGTGGCGCCGCGCCAGGTGCTGATCGACGCCAAGATCTACGAAGTGGATCTAGACAACGAATTCGCCGGCGGCGTCGAGAGCTATCTGCAGAAAGTGGGCTCGACATCGGCCACCGGCGTGACCGGCAATAATAATGGCTCGAGCACCATCACGGGGCTTACGCCAAGTACCGCGTTGACCTACGCGGGCGGACCCGGCGGCTTAGCCCTCACCATTGGGGCGTTGGTATCCAAGAACAACCAACTGATCGGTCTCTTGAATACGGCGGAAAGCCGCGGAAAATCGCGCGTCATCTCCGCTCCCAGCATCATCGCCACCGACAGCATTCCCGCCACGATGAACGTCGGCACGCAGGTGCCAACGCTTTCGTCGCAGGCAGTGGTTCCGGGAGTGCAATCCAGCGGCAGTTCGGTCTTCGCCAACACGGTAAGCAATGAAAGCTCTGGCGTGACGCTGCAGATTGTGGCGCATGTCAATTCGAGCGGCATCGTCACCATAATGGTCAACCAGCAGGTGAGCGCTCCGATCGCCCCGGCGGCGAGCGCCGCGATTCAATCGCCCTCGTTCTCCAACCGTTCCGTTAGCACTCAGGTCACGGTAAACGATGGCGACACCATCGCGATCGGCGGCGCGATTCTCGAGCAGCATACGGATAGCACCGCGGGCGTTCCGGGTTTGAGCCGAATTCCTCTCATCGGGATGCTCTTTGGAGCCAAGAACACGACCACCTCGCGCACGGAGCTGATCATTTTCCTGACGCCGCGCGTGATCTACGATACGAACCAGATCACGGAAGCGACGGAAGAGATGAAGGCAAACCTGAAGCGCGTCGGAAAGCTGATGAAAGATCAGTAAGTGAGGTAAGTGGGCGCAGGCCGAGCCTGCGCCCACAAAAAAGAAAAAGGTCCCAAGTGACCCGATTTCCAGCCTTGTTCACCGCGGGCATGCTACCGCACTGAACATTGCATTACGAAGTGCCGGGCGCCCTACCGATCCACTCCACGAAAACCGCTTTTCGGCTTCCACTTCTTCACGTTCCGGCGCGCCGCAGTCTATTTCTTCGTAACGGAACCGTTCGCTCGTAACGGCCTTTCCCTCGCCCGCAACGGCTTCCGCTTTCGCGGACTCCATTCCGGGGTCAATGGTCCCGGCCTGCTCCTTCGCTCTCTCGCTGTCCGGTTCCCACGCCCGTTCGGCTTTTCAGCTCCACTGCCGGAATCGGTTAGCCCCAATCCCCGCAGCTTCCCAGCTTCATGCCCGTTGCGCGTTCACCGGTCAACTTATACAGCTGCTCTCCCTGCCTCCACTCCCCTCCAGGAGTTTTTTGCTCCCTCGGGATCAAAGCGTTCAACAGGCGTTGCCGCCGTTCGGTTCGTCTTCCGAATCCACCCGATCTTCGTTCGCTCCCCGCATGCCCTGTCTATTGCTAGTATGGGCTTCGGATCATCGTCCACGATCCGCTATGTTTCCGGAGACTTGCTGTTCCTCAAACCTCTTGGAACCTCAACCACAATATGCGCCTTTCCTCGTTTGAGGTCAATGGGTCTGTGATTGTTACAATACGTTTTCAACAGCTTATTTCTCTCGTATTTCCAAGCAGTTATAGGGTGTAAGAAGTGCATCTCCTGTGGATAAAACGTGGATTCGCCCTTCTGTTTTGCGATACTGGGGCAGATGCGAAGGCTGGCAATACGGCCGGGCGGAATCGGCGATTTCATCGTTTCCCTGCCGGCGCTGGAGTGCCTGAAAACCGATTATTTCGAAGTTTGGACGCGTTCGGAAACTGCGCCACTGGTGCGGTTCGCGGATCGCGTGCGGTCGATCGCGTCCACCGGCCTCGATTTGCTGGCGGTCACTGATCCGCCTGGGCGGCTCATCGAGGAACTGAGAGGGTTCGATTCGATCATTTCCTGGTACGGCGCCAACCGCCCCGAGTTCCGCGCGGAAACTGAGAGGCTCGGCCTGCCGTTCACTTTCTTCCCAGCACTCCCAGCTGGAAGGGACCGGAGTTCATGCCGTGGATTTCTACCTCGACCAGGCGCGCACGCTCGGCCCTTGCGAGAGCGATGGCGTACCGCGCATCCCCTGCCCGCGCGATGAAGAAGGCGAGCCCGAAAACTTCGCGGTAATTCATCCCTTTTCCGGCAGCCCTCGCAAGAACTGGCCGCTCGAGAACTTCGGACAACTGGCGCGCCGCCTGGAAATGGCGATGCCCGTGTATTGGTGCTACGGCCCGAACGACCCGCCGGGCGATGAGGCCGTGCGCATCGAGAATCTCTACGAATTGGCGTGCTGGCTGGCAAAGGCGAGCCTGTTCGTGGGCAACGATTCGGGCATCACGCACCTTGCGGCCGCGGTGGGTACGCCGGTGCTTGCCCTGTTCGGGCCAAGCGATCCGGCAGTCTGGGCGCCGCGCGGGCCAGACGTGCGAATAGGAAGGTTCTAGCCGCACCAGCGCAAAAAATAAATCCCTGCTGAACCCTTCGCATCAGCCGTTTACTGTGGAGGCGAAAAACGCCATGCGAAGAGCTCGAAAGATTCTTGCCTTGATTCTTCGGTTCTTTAGCGCCGATCCGGTCTTCAGCGCCCACGGCCGGTTTGTGATCTGATCGGCGACGCACGGACGCGACTGAGGCCATGCCGCACAGCCGCTGCAACGGACCGAGGGTGTGCGACACGGCGGCGCGCTGTTCGCGCCCGAAGGAACCCAACCGCGTTACAATACTAATCGCCTCGAATGGCGTCCAGGCTTCATTTTGCCGACCTGCGGCCTCCCGATCTGGTCGATCTACGCACGCTCAACGCGCGCGACCTAGAGCCTCTGCTCACGGAGGAGATCGCGGCATGGCGCGACGAGCTGGAGTGGCAGTTCGATCAATCTGCCAGCCTGGTGCGGCGCTTCGTCGATCTGCGAGCGCTCAATGGAAGCGCCCTGCTCGATCACGGGCATCCCACGGGTTATCTCTATTACGTGCTGGAAGACAACAAGGCGTTGATTGGCGATTTGTACCTGCGACGCGGCTACCGCACGGTGGAGCGGGAGGATCAGCTACTGCGTTCGGCGTTGGAAGCGATTGTGCAAAACCGGCAAATCAATCGCATCGAATCGCAGTTGCTCATGCTGGCGCACGCTCCTGAACGACGCCTTCCTCTGGCCGAGTATTCCACCACTTTCGATCGCAACTTCATGCGCGCGGCGGTGAAGGATGCCGATTTGACCGAGGGCCGGCAGCGCCGCCGCGTGCGCATCGAACGGTGGAACGATCAGAACCATGAGGCGGCGGCGCATTTGATCGCCGCGGCGTATGAAAAGCACATCGATAGCCGCATCAACGATCAATACCGAAGCGTGATGGGGGCGCGGCGTTTCCTTTTCAACATCGTTCAGTTTCCGGGCTGCGGCGTCTTCTTCCGCCCCGCCTCGTTTTCGGCATTCGCGGAGGATACAGGCCGGCTGTGCGGCATCTCGCTCGCGAGCCTGGTGGCTCCCGAGAGCGGACACATCACGCAGATCTGTGTTTCTCCGGAAATGCGTGGCACGGGCTTGGGGCACGAGTTGCTGCGCCGCTCGCTGGAAACTTTCAAGGAGGCGGGATGCCTATCAGCCAGCCTCACGGTGACCTCGGAGAATCGTAACGCAGTGGAGCTTTACGAGCGCGTCGGGTTTCACACGATACGGCGGTTTTCGGCCTACGCGTGGGAAGGGTTTTGAAGCGGATCGGGCGCCGGAATCTCAGCATCGCTGGCGTGCCCGACCCTCAGAATCCCTCCACCTCTCTTCACAGAACACCTGCTAACAATTAGCGGCGGACGGCGTCCATATAGGGGAAGCCCATATATGGATAAGAGCAATATAAAACCCGACGCGGAATGGAAAAAAGGAAGCGCCGAGATCCTCGTCCTCTCGCTGCTCGAGGCCCAGCCGCGTCACGGCTACGACATTTCGAAGCTGATCGAGGTCCGCTCCGGCGGCGTACTGAGCTTTCACGTCACCTCGTTGTACCCCATGCTCCACCGCCTCGAAAGCCAGGGCTGGATTGACAGCACGTGGGTCGAAAAAGCCGACCAGCGCCGCCGCCGCTATTACCGCCTCACCCCCGAGGGACGCCGAGTGCTCCGCTCGAAGCAACAGAGTTGGAAAGACTTCGTGGCCGCCATCGGCCGCGTCACGGGAATTGAACATGCCTGATTGGAAGAATCTCGTTCGCCATCGTCTGACTGCCCTGAACCTCACCGCTCCCGCCGAATCCGACCTCGCCGAGGAAGTTGCGCAACACCTCGAAGACCGCTACCGCGACCTGACCGCTGCGGGCGGCGCTCCGGATGATGCTTACCGGCAAGTGGTCGCCGAGCTCGAGAGCGTCGGTCCACTTCAAGCCGCCATCCGTTCCCAACACCGCCTGCCGCGTCGCGACGCCGTGCCCATGGGGGACGCCCGTTTCAGCAGGCTCCTGGATGGCCTCTGGCGCGATTTCCGCTACGCTGTGCGCTCCATGCGGAAGAGTCCTGTCTTCGCGGTATTCGTCGTCCTGACCCTCGCCCTCGGCATCGGCGCCAACACGACCGTTTTCACGGTCCTGAATACCCTGATCCTGAACCCCTTACCTGCGCGCGACCCCGGCGGGCTCAGCGGAATCGCGGGCGCCGAGGGGGACTCCTCCAAGGGCGGCACGCTCTTCGCGATTTCCTATCCGGACCTCGAAGACTATCGCGCGCAAAACGCCGTTTTCGATTCGCTCGCGGGCTACACCTCCCCGCGCCAACTGACATGGCAGGAAGCGAACGGTTCGGGCGTGCTGTTTGCCGAGCTGGTGACCGGAAATTATTTCGCGACGCTCGGCCTCGCCCCATCCGCCGGCCGTTTTTTCCTGCCAGAGGAAGACACTCCCTCGGGTCCGGCCGTCGCTGTCATCAACTTCGCCACCTGGCAGACCCGGTTCGGCGGCGCTTCGGATATCATCGGGCGGACTGTGCGGCTGAATAATATCGTCTTCACCGTGATTGGGGTCGCGCCCCGTGGCTTCATTGGAGTCAATGCGATTTTCGGCCCGGACTTCTGGCTGCCCGCCACTACCGCCGAGCGCGTCTGGCCTGCGCAAATGCGCAGTGCGCTCCATGACCGCGGACAGGTGGCATTTCTGGGCGTGGGAAGGCGCCGGACACGGGTGACGGAGGCGCAGGCGAAGGCTAACATCGCCGCCATCGCCTCAGCCCTTGCGCGCGCATATTCAGAGACCGACGAGGGCCATACCGCCATAGTGCGTCCGATCCGGGATGCGGTGCTGGCGAATGCGGGCGGTGGCACGTCCGGACAGATCGTCTTCGCGGGCGCAGCGCTCCTGGTGGTAGTGGGCATCGTTCTTCTGATCGCATGTTCGAACGTAGCCAATCTGCTGCTCGCCCGTTCCGCCGCGCGGCGCCATGAGATCACGATCCGCCTCGCAATGGGCGCCAGCCGCACCCGCATTGTGCGCCAACTTCTCACCGAGGCTATCCTGCTAAGTCTGCTCGGCGGCGCCTGCGGGCTGCTGCTGGGCTACGGTGGACTTCGTCTGCTGTTCAGCGCGCTCCCCGGCTCGGCCAATTTCGCCACCCCGAAGTTCGACGGTTCGGTATTCGCGTACACCTGCCTGCTTTCGCTTGCCACGGGTTTCCTATTCGGCGCCGCGCCGGCGCTCCGCGCCTCCCGCGCCGGCCTCGCCGAGGCGCTCAAGGAAACCGGCCGGCCCCTGGGACGAAACCGCAGCGCGATAAGCCTCGGCCATGTGCTGCTGGCGGGCCAAGTGGCATTCTCTTTTCTGCTGTTGGCTGCTGCCGCACTGTTCTTGCGGAGCATCGGCCGCGCGTACGACATGGACCCCGGCTTCCAGACCGCCCATCTTGCCGTCTTCTCTACGAATGCCGGCCAGGCGGGCTACACCAAAGCCCAAACTAAGTCCTTCTACAAAGAGGCGCGGGACCGCGTGGCCCACATGCCTGGCATCACCTTTGCCGCCTGGTCGTCCAATATGCCGCTGTGGGCCCGCGCCGTCAACGGCATCCAGATCGAGGGCCGCGCGCGGCGATCGAAGAGCGACACTATTCGGGCCGTCATCAATACCATCGAGCCCTTGTATTTCGAGACTGCCGGTATTGAAATGCGCGCGGGCCGGGAGTTCACCGATATCGATCGCGACACCTCCACTCCAGTGGTCATCGTCAACCAGGCTATGTCCCGCGCGTTGTGGCCCGAAGGAGCCTTGGGCCGCCGGATCCAACTTCCCGGCGAGACGCAGCTCCGCCAGATTATCGGCATCGCCCGCACTGCGAACTACACCGCATGGGGCGAGACCCCGCAATTCTGCATCTACCTTCCGCTCGAGCAGAACTATTCCGACACGATGGCCCTCTACATCCGAACCAAGGGAGATCCGCTCGATCAGATCACGCCGGTCGAGCGTGAAATCCACGCCGTCGCGCCGCAGGTGGTCGTCACGAACCCGCGCACCGGCCGCCAGATCGTCGACGGAGGTTTGTTCTCAGCGCGCATGGGCGTAGCGATGTTGAGCGTTTTCGGCCTGTTGGCGTTGGGGCTCGCCAGCATCGGGCTCTATGGAATCCTAGCCTATGCGGCCAACCAGCGGCGGCGCGAGATCGGCCTCCGGATGGCCCTGGGCGCCAGCCGTGTGAGCGTCCTCCGTCTGATGCTTGTACAGGGCATGTCCCCGGTATTCGCCGGGATCGCCGTCGGCCTCGCCGCGTCGGTTGCCGCCGGACGTGTCTTGGGCCAGTTGCTTTACGGCGTCAGCGGGACCGATCCGCTCAGCCTTGGGGCCGCCACCGTTGTGCTCACGCTCGTAGCGCTGGTGGCCTGCTACCTCCCGGCGCACGGAGCTACGCGCGTGGATCCGCTCGCCGCGCTAAGGCAGGTCTGATGGTCCGTGCGCTCTGGGTTTGCGTCGCGTTCCTATCCCTGATCATGATCGTGGTGGCGACGCGCCGAATCCTTCATCTATCCCGGCCCGCCATGGACTTCGAGGCCGGCTTCGCGCGCCACCCGACCCTCACGCTGGCGCACATCCTTCCCGGGATTCTCTTCGTGGCGCTCGGGCCCTTTCAGTTCATGGCCGGGCTGCGGCGGCGCCGTCCGGCCTTGCACCGCTGGATGGGCCGCATCTTTCTCGCCGATTCGGTCCTTGATCGGCGTCACCGCCCTGATCATGAGTCCGCAAATGGCGATTGGAGGCTCTCTGGAGAGCGCGGCTACATTCGTCTTCGGCGTTCTCTTTCTAGCAAGTCTCGGCCGGGCTTTCGCCGCCATCCGCGCCCGCCGCATCGCCGAACACCGGAGATGGATGATTCGCGCGTACGCCATCGGCCTCGGCGTTGCGACGGTCCGTCCCATCGTTGGCGTCTTCTTCGCTACCAGCCGTATCACTCACCTCACCCCTCACGATTTTTTTGGGATCGCCTTCGGGCTCGGCTTACCCTGAGCCTTGCGGCGGCCGAGACGTGGATCCGCGTCAAGTCGGTGTGACCACAGAGTTAGCCCGAAATGTCGAGGGTCGGTCGCCCCGCGCAGGCCAGGAGGCCTGCGCCACTTACTTTGCGAATGAGCTGCCGGGCTTCCAGTGCGGGCGCTCGTCCGTATTCGCCAGCGTCTCCACCAGCTTATTGAAGAAGTCGTTGAACTTGGCGGCGGCATCCGGGACCCAAGGCTGATTCAGATCGTCGAGCGGCGTGTGATAGCGCTTGGCGTACCATTCGCGATAGGCTGCTTCGTCCGGCGTCCCGGGCACGTAGCCGAAGATGAATCCCGTGGAAGGCACGCCAATCTGCATAAAGCTATAGTGATCGGAGCGCCGCAGCAGGTTGCGGCCGGGCTCGGGGTCGGGCTGAATTTGAATGTCCATTGACGCCGCCACGCTCTTCACCGTATCGCCCAGAGTGGATTCGTCAATCGCGAGCATGGTCAGCATATGCAATGGGAAGATGGGCCGCAACTGATCGAGATTGATGTCGGCCACCATTTGTTCTTTCGGAACGGTGGGATGCGCCGTGAAGTACTTCGACCCCAGCAGCCCCTTCTCCTCGCCCGTGACCACGCAGAACAGAATCGAGCGTTTCAGCTTCTTGCCCGATTCATGCAGCCGCTCCGCCATATCGATCAGCGTGGCAACGTAGGCCGCATCGTCGAACGCGCCGTTGTAAATGTTGTCGCTCCCCCCAGGGCTAGCCGATTCCGTAGCCATCAAGGTGAGCCGATACTACTACGTATTCCTTCGATAAGGCGGGGTCCGCGCCGGGGAGCGTGGCGATGATGTTGTCCGATTGCAGATCGCGACTTTCGAAAACCACGTGAGCCTTCAGCGTGGCTCCAATGGGGAACCATGGCAGCGGTTTCTGTTCGTCGCGGAGAGCCATCAGTTCCTTGAAAGTGTGCCCCGAGCCTTCAAACAGCTTCTCCGCAAACTCGGGGTTGAACCGCAAAGCCACGCCGTGCCGCCGCGCCGCCGCCGCGTCCGGCCGGCGTAGCGCCATCGGCGATCGTCATCTGCACGGCATACTGCACCGGCCAGCGCGGCGGCTCGGGGCCGGCGATGGTTCGATGGAAAGCGTTCCGGCGATTCCAGGGTGCGCGTTGGCACCGCCACGGCCCCCCCGCCCGCGCCTGCGCCGCCGTTCCACTGAACGACGATCTTGCCCTTCAGGTCGAGCCCTTCGGGCGCCTCGCCACTCCCCGCGAAGACCAGCGGCGCATCCATCGATTCCGGGGTTCCGAGCCGCGCCGGAATGGAAATCTGGCGCAGCCATTCCAGCTTTTCCGATCCATTGGCGCGCGCCAGCTCCACGGTCGATCGGTCGGCGCGAAAGCGAACTCGTGCAACGGAACCGTCTGGTAGAACCCGTGCTCTCCAGCGGGCTTCAGCCCGTTGCGTTCGAACTGGGTCACCACATAGGCCGCGGCTTTGCGATAGCCCTCGCTTCCCGTGTCGCGGCCCTGCAGCGAATCGTTGGACAGCGCCGTGACATGCGCCCACCAGCGGCGTGTCGCGCTATTGGGTTCGGTAGCGAAAAGCACGCCGGCAATCGCGAAAACGGCCCATCGGCGAAGATTCATGCTTGCCAAGATATCACGGGTGCGCAAAACGTCGCGGCGCGCGTCGGGCGCCCGGTCAGTTTGAGGTCTTCGCCCACCCACTGAGATAGCCGCCACGGTTGAAGGTCTCTAAAGCTTTCGGGGGAGTGTGCTCCTCAGTTAGTAAGCCAGCTACGTAGCGCGAAGGCACAGCCCCACTGTATCCAATTTGAAACCTAATTGACGCTTAATCGTTTCTTGACTGCATATCGCCCGATTGCTACGCTA
The DNA here is from genome assembly GCA_963763545.1 of Bryobacterales bacterium. Taxonomy (GTDB): domain Bacteria; phylum Acidobacteriota; class Terriglobia; order Bryobacterales; family Bryobacteraceae; genus PALSA-243. The sequence continues at coordinate 3,504 of CAVXPE010000015.1, read as the reverse complement.
AGTATCCAACCTTCCCCATTTAATCCAATAGAGGTACGTCTTATGACAGCCGCTGTAACTTTAAGAGCCTCTGGTCGTTTCTTTCGTTGTTTCACTAACTTACTCGCGTGCGTCATCTTGCTTTTCATATGCAGTCAGGGATTATCCGCACAGGTTCTCTTCGGTTCGGTGGTAGGGAACGTCGTTGACGCGAGCGGCGCCGCCGTGCCGGGAGCGACGGTTAAGATTACCGAGACCTCGACCAACGAGTCGCGCTCCGTTCGGACTAACGACGCGGGGGTATACACCGTAACCACGGTCGCGGCCGGTACATACCGGATAGAAATTGCGAAGACCGGTTTCAGCGGCTTTATGGCATCCGATGTCGTGGTAAATCAGAACAACGTTGTCCGCGTCGATGCGCAACTCCAGGTAGGCGTACAGAGCCAAACCGTAGAAGTGAAAGCCGAAGCCGCCGCGTTGCAGACCGATCGGGCCGACGTACACGCCGAAGTCGGAACGCAGGCTCTGGAAAGCCTTCCTCAACCGACGCGATCGTACGAAGGCTTGATGCAACTGGTTCCCGGCTCTACTCCTCCCAATGGGCAACTCGGCGGCGGAACGAACAATCCATCTAAATCAATGGAATTTGCCTTCAACGGAACGGGCATCAGCGGAGCGGCCGTGCGCATCGAAGGCGTGAGCGCCATGAATCCGTGGAACAGTATCAGACGACTTTCGTGCCTTCCATCGAAGCCATTCAGAACGTCAATGTGGCCACCAACGCAACAGATGCGGAGCAGGGCTTCTCCGGCGGCGCATCGGTGAACGTCATGCTCAAGAGCGGAGGCAACCAGACACACGGGGCGGTTTTCGCCTATAACATCGATAGCTTCTTTCAGGCCAATAACTTCTTCTCGAATGCCAGCGGAGTTTCAAAGCCCGGACACTTAGTCGATAATAACGACGGCGCCTTTGTCGGCGGCCATATCATCAAGAATAAGCTCTTCTACTTCGGCAGTTACGAGGGGGACTATCTGCGGCAGGCGAACTCGGGTCTGCTTTCGATTCCCGCGGCGACACAGCTCTCGGGCAATGAATCAGCCTCGTCGACTCCTATCTATAATCCAGCACCGGACCGCTAACGGCACGGGTAGAACGCCGTTCCCGGGGAATATCATTCCAGCCAGCATGTTCAACCCGATTATCGCTAAGGTGGTGCCCTGATTCCCCCACCAATGTCCCGGAAGCCTGAATAATTTACGAGAACGAGCCTTCCAGCTACAATCTACACAAGATCGACACCAAGTTCGATTACACGCCGACCGAGAAGCTACGACATCTCCTTTCGTTACGGCGACCAGCCGTATAACGCGGTATTCGCTCCCATCTATGGACCGATTCTCGGGGGCTCGCATCCGTTTCTCGCTTGCGGCGCCTGCAACTATCAACAGCATGGCGATACCCTCGCCATCTCGTCGTCCGGCAGCTACGTGTTCAGTCCTTCTTTTGTCGTCGATGCCACCTTCGGGGTGACTCAGGCGCATCAGTACCTGCTTCCAACCGAGGCCGACGCCAAGTATGGTTTGGATGTTCTCGGCATTCCCGGCACCAATACCGGGAATCTTTCCTGGGCGGGCGGAGTGCCGAAGTTCACGATGTCGAACTACGTGGCATGGGCGATTCCTACACGGCGCTCGAATAAAGATCCAATCTTTGAATACATGGCGAACGCCACGAAGATCAAGGGATCGCACACCCTACGGTTCGGCTTCGACCTCAGCCGCCAACATGAGAACCACATCGAGAACCGCGCCCGACCAATTTTACTTTCACGGGCGGAGTGACGTCCCTAAACGGCGGTCCCAGCGCCAACCAATACAACCAGATCGCGGATTTCCTGCTCGGCCTGCCCAATCCGTAACTAACTCCCTGCAGATCCAGCAGCCGTTTCTAACGCTACGGACATGGGGAATTCGCGCTCTATGTGCGGGACCAGTGGCAGGCTGAACCGAAAGCTCACCGTAAATTATGGCGTCCGGTGGGAGCACTACCCGGTTCCTAGGCAGGCGAACAAGGGCATCAGCTTTTACAATCCTAGCTACCGATATTGTGCAGGAGTGCGGGGTAGGAGGCGTGCTTCCGATTGCGGCATTAAGGTTTCTAGCCTGCCTCTTTGCGCCGAGCGTAGGACTGGCCTATCGTGCTGAACGGTAGCTTCGTGCTCCGCGCCGGTTTTTCGCTTTCGCCGGTACAGAACAATATGTCGAGCGACGGACTAATGGGGTATCCCGACGAGGTAAATGTAAGCTACTCTGGCGCCAATTCCTATTCGGCCTTTGGCAATATCAGCAACGGCATCCCGGCGATTGTCCCGCCTGCTCTCACGAATGGCGCGACACTTGTACCGGCGGGCACGGGTAATCTTTTTACGGATCCACCGAACTTCATACGGGGCTACGCCGAATCCTATCAATCTGTAACGTTGCAAAAAGAATTTGACGGCGGATGGACTCTGCAAACCGGATACGTGGGGACCCACGTTGTCCACCAATACACCGAATACAACTCGAACTACGGCCAGCTGGGCCAGGACAGCCAGCGAACCTCTCTATCAATATGGCATCACGGGCACCGTTACGCTCTCCGACCCGTCTGGGTTCAGATATATATCATTCCTGGCAGACCACCCTGACGAAACGATTCGCTTATGGCCTGACCACGCGGTTCGCATATACCTTCTCGCACGATATCTCGATGAATACATCGATTCTGATCCCTCAATACCGGAACTACGACCGCTACACGTCCGCGCTGGACCGTCCCGACGCATTGGTATGGTCGGCAACGTTATGAACTGCCTTTCGGAAGAGGGACAACAGTTCCTTCAGCAGGGTGTGTTGGCGCAGGTCGCGGGCGGCTGGAAGCATTGGTGCGGGTTGTTCACCCACTATTCGGGAATCCCGTTCAGCATCACTTCCTCCGCGACTTCCTGCAACTGCCCCGGCGAAACGCAAACGGCAAACCAAGTTCTTCCCAACGCTTCGATGTGGGCAGCGGCCTCGGCGTGGCCGCCTTACTTCAATCCTCTGGCATTCACCCCTGTCCTTACCGCGGCTTCGTTTGGAAATGCCAGGTTTCGACACGCTTCGCGGTCCCGGCAGCACCGATCTCGATCTGAACATCTTTCGCGACTTCCGGATTACCGAACGGTTAAAGGCGCAGATTCGCGCGGAAGCGTTCAACCTGAGCAACACGCCGCACTTCAGTAATCCGGCCTCCAACGTATCGAACCTGCAGACGAACGGCGATGGCTCCGTCAAGAGCCTCAATGGATACGATACGATTACGAGCGTAAACCCGCTCGGGCGGTTGATCGACCCGAGATATTTCCGCTTCGGCGTGCGCCTCATGTTCTAAAGGTTCCGATGATCCGAATCGCTTTATCTTCGGTGTTGCTTTTTTCAGGCTCGATTTTCGCGGCACAGCCGCTTGTGGTTATATCCGTCGACGGCATGGACAACC